>CAVUGU010000018.1:0-112500 GCA_963741055.1 uncultured Acidimicrobiales bacterium
AGGTGACTCAATGGAGACGCTCTACGACCATGCCGGGGGAGACGAGGCCCTTCACCGCCTCGAAGACATCTTCTACGACAAGGTCCTTGCCGATCCGCTCCTCGGGAGGACACTGTTCACCGAGAAGGTCCCGACCCACGTTGACCACTTGACGTGGTTCACCGCGGAGTCATTTGGAGGTCCCGACCGATTCAGCCAGCAGCTCGGATTTCAGTACCTCATCGACACTCACCGGCACTTGCACATCAGTGACGAGCAGAAGTCACGCTTTGTGACCCTCTACCTGGAGGCGCTCGACGAGGCAGGTCTTCCCGACGACGAGTCCTTCCGAGAAGCGGTGCGATCACATCTGGAGTTCGGCGCGGAGGTGGCGCAGCAGAACTCGTGGGCGGAGATCGACGCCGAGCTAGATCCGATCCGTGAGGTTCCCAACTGGACATGGTGACCTCAAGACCCTCAATCGAGCACCGTGTATCAGTGGTTGGCAGACTGTGACCGTGTCAGAAGTACCCGAAACTCGCTATGCCAAGACTCGTGACGGTGTCCACATCGCCTACGAAGTGCTCGGCGAAGGCCCGTTTGACCTGATTTTTGCCAACAGCTGGTGCTCCCACGCCGAGTTCTCGTGGAGCAACCCGACCATTGCACGGTTCTATGAACGGCTCTCTTCGTTCTGCCGCCTGGTGCTGTTCGACAAGCGGGGCACGGGCTCTTCGGACCCGATGACTGGTGTGCCGACCATGGAGGACCGGATGGACGACATCCGGGCGGTCATGGACGCGGTCGGCATCGAACGGGCCGCGTTGCTCGGAGGCTCAGAGGGCGCTGCGACGTGTGCGGTCTTTGCTGCCACCTTCCCGGAGCGCACCTCCGCGTTGGTGATGTTCAGCCCGTTCATCATCGGAATGGCTGATGACGAGTGTCCCTGGGCGTGGACACCTGAGTTCTGGGACTTGGTGAAGGACACCATGGCCGAGACGTGGGGAACCCCAGATGGAAGTGGTGTCGAGTTCGTCACTCCAAGTTTGACGGGGAACCAAGCGGCTATGGAGTGGTATGGGCGGTACTTCCGAGCAGCCTGCAGTCCCGCCCTAGCCGTCGCCTTGCTCAGCGTGAACACGGAGATCGACATTCGTCCCGTGTTGTCGACCATCAACGTGCCCACATTGGTCTTGCACCGCCGCGACGAGACCTGGGTCAACATCGACTATGGCCGCTACGCCGCGACCAAGATCTCGGGGGCGCGACTGGTGGAGCTGGAAGGCACCGACCACTACCCGTGGGAGCAGGATGCCGAAGCGCTGGTTGGTGAGATCCAAGAGTTCCTGACCGGGGAGCGCATCGAGCCCACCGACGACCGGGTCCTGGCGACGATCCTCTTCACCGACATCGTCGACTCGACCGCGATGGCTGCTCGTTCGGGGGACCGACCTTGGACTGAGCTGCTCGACGCACACGACACCATGGTTCGCCGGCAGCTCACACGCTTCGCAGGCAAAGAGATAAAGACGACCGGGGACGGCTTCCTCGCGACCTTCGACGGACCCGCCCGGGCGATCAAGGCGGCGCTGGCCATTCGCGAAGGAGGGACTCGACTCGGGGTCGATATCCGGGCTGGGTTGCACACCGGAGAGATAGAACGCCGCGGCGCCGATGTTGGCGGCATCGCCGTTCACCTCGGGCAGAGGGTGTCGGCCATCGCAGGCCCTCGGGAGGTCGTGGTCTCCTCAACCGTCAAGGATTTGGTGGCCGGTTCGGGCATCGAGTTCGAGGATCGGGGAGCACACCAGCTGAAGGGCGTGCCGGGCGTATGGCACCTTTTTGCGGTGGCAGGATGAAGTCGTAGATCATGCGGCGCCACGCAGAGTCGTCGGGAGGTACGCCGCAAAGAGAGGGGAAGGGTGGAGCGTCGGGAGCAGGCCTCAGACGCCCCGGGACCTGAGTGCCTGAACACACTCCGGGGTCGGCCGGCGGGCCACGTCATCCAGGATAATGACCGGGTGGAGACGAGCCTGTCGTGACCAAAATGTCTCCCGGCTCGGCTCCGACCTCCTCGATGGCTCCCATGGGGACTCCGCTGTGACCGATTCGGAACCTGTCACGAGGGTGCGAGTCTCGCCGTCGGACGTCGTCATCGAGGTGGGGGAGGGTGAGCCTCTCATGAAGGCGGCCGAGAGGGCCGGGTACCACTGGCCGACCGTCTGTCATGGACACGCGGAATGCACGGCATGCTGGATCGAGGTGAACGACTCGGATGCCTTCGAGACTCCTGCGCCGCTCGAACTCGGTGCGCTCAAACTCTTCGAGGGACGCTCGTTCTACGCGGGCATGAACATCAGGCTTGCCTGCCAGGCGCGTCCGCTCCGCGATACGACGGTGACCAAGCGCGGCGTCAGACCAGCATGATGACTGGTCGCCTCACTCCGAGAGGTAGTGATCGAGCACCTGGTGGTGGTGGATCAGGTTGGCCTCCTGCACCGGGTTGAGAAGGGCGCCGCGGAAACCCCGAGACTTCATACCCCGAGTAACCCTGATCAGGTTGCCGAAATCCTGGTTGTTGATAGGGCCCCAGTCCTTTTCAGTCCAGTCCTCGTAGAACTTGCGCTCGATGGGTCTTGCCTCTTTCTCGAGCGGCACCCACTCGAGAGCCCAGTAATCGAGCAGCGTGCTGTCTGGATCGAGGCCGTTCGGCCTTGCACGGTAGATCGTCGCGTTCCCATGGGTGATCGGACCAAGGAGGTTCGGGAACAGGTGGATCGTTCCGGAACCGCGAAGGTCCCTATCGGTGAGGCCCTCGACGTCGATCCCGCGGCGGCGCATGGCGTTGAGCCGGAGCTCGTCGAACACCTTCCCGATGCTCTTCCCGGGAGGCGGACCGTTCTTCTTGAGATCCTCGAGGACCGCTTGGTCCTCACGGGGGAAGAGACCGGCGACCGCGTCGATACGCTCGGCGAGCACCTCCGCGGGGTTGACCTCCTCGCGCTGGATGCCTAACCGCGGGCTCGGCCCCGCCTCCCTCATGCGCTCGTCCGGGACGTAGTAGCAGCTGTGTTTTCCGATCTGGTCGTAGGTGAACAGGGTGTCGTTGAACCAAGTCAGCATCTGTGGATGGAGAGCCTGGGGGTGGTAGCTCTCGTTGAAGGCGTCAACTGCCGCCTTCCAGTTGCACTCGAAAACGATCGTCCGGTACGAGCGGAACCGGAGGTTGTGAAACCGGTAGGTCGCGTAGCGTTCCGGGATGGCGCCAAGGAAGGAATCGAAGGGTTCGCAGTTCGGGTCCATGTTGACGAAGACGAACCCGCCCCATCGACCTACCTGCACCTCGCCGAGGCAGACCAAGTCGTCGGTCATCGTTTGAGGGAAGTCGTCGCGATCGACCACCTCCGAGATCTGGCCTTCGAGGCTCCAACGCCACCCGTGGTAGGGGCAGCGGATCTGGGATGTGGCAAAGCTGCCGACGCCCGATGCGAGGCGGGTGCCACGATGCGGACAGGTGTTGAAGTACGCCTTGATGTCTTCTTCGGCGGTACGCACGACGAGGATCGACTGGTCCCCGATCACGTACTCGAGGAAATCACCCGTGCCGGGGATTTCCTCCTCGCGGCACGCCACCTGCCAGACGCGAGGCCACAGACGGTCCATCTCGAGGTCGAAGAAGTCCTGGGAGGTGTATCGACCGCCAGGCACGGCAACCGTCCCACCCACTTCTCGCAACGCAAATCGATCGTCGGCGATAACCATCGGGGTCATTGTTTCCTGCTGTCACCGTCCGCGCCACTGCGGTGGGCGTTTCTCGAGGAAAGCGCTGAGGCCTTCGGTGACATCCTCGGTCTGGAGCAGACGACGTCCGATCCGAGCCTCGATCTCGTACGCGCCGGCGAGTCCGTTGGGCGCCGAGAGACCACGCAACACCGCTTCCTTGGTCGCCTGCACGGCCAGTGGCGCGTTCGCGGCGATCTCGCCAGCCCACATGCTTGCTCGATCCCCGAGTTGGTCGGCGGGCACCACTTCGTTGAGAAGACCGAGCTCGAGAGCCCGCTCCGCGCTGACGGTCCGGCCAGTGAGGAGCAACTCCATCGCCGCGGGCCAGCCGATCTGCCGAGGGAGTCGGGCCGTGGTACCGCCGTCCGCGATCAACCCGCGCCTGGGCTCTGGAAGCCCGAAAGTCGCATTCGGCGTGGCGAGGCGAATGTCAGTGCCGCCGAGAAGGTCCATGCCGCCGGCCAGGCACGGCCCGTCGACGGCAGCGATGATCGGTTTGTAGATCTCGAGCGTGAGGAGCACCGCATCGGTCCCGACCGACAGCGGGATGCCCCGATGCTCACTACGACCCTCGGCGGTCAGGCGCTGAGCGAGCGGGATGAAGTCCCGAAGGTCCGCACCAGAGCAGAAGGAACCAGGGACCCCGGTGACGATGGCCACCCACGCGTCCGGATCGGCATCGAAGCGGCCCCAGGCAGCGGCAAGCTCGGCGAAGTGGAGTAGGTCGAGGGCGTTTCGCCTTTCGGGGCGGTCGATGACAATTCGAACGACATGATCGGTGTCGAGCTCGTACTGGACGGACATGGCACCAGCTTGCACGGTCGCAAAGACCGACGTGATCCAATCGGAGGCCGTACTAGTTGTATACGCAACGAGAGGGAGGGCCGGACGCGGGCCGAGCGAGGCTCTCGGCACGCACATTGGCGTGATGCCGACAGCGCACCCCTGCTCCTGATCGACTGCGGATGATCTCTCGTCGTCATCCGGATCGAGTGTGCAATCATCACCCCAATGGCAGCGTCGGTGGAGCGATACCTGGCCGCGTTGGACGAACAGGACTGGTCTGGGCTTGCAGCAACGCTGACCGACGGTGACTTCGAAAGAATCGGTCCGTATTGTGACGTCGTTCCGTCGAAAACGGAATACGTCGCATACTTGGATCGGGTGGTCTCGAGCCTCCCGGAGTATCGGCTCACCCCTGAGCGGGTTGTGAGCACCGAGGGCGTGGTCTACGCCGAGATCACCGAGTCCTGTGTCCACGCGGGAGAAAAGATGGCGTTCCCCGAGGTGCTCGTCTTCGACCTGGCTGACGACGGGCTCATCCGTCGGATCCAGGTGTACATGATGCAGCCCGGGGAGGAGCCCGGCGGGGCGGATTCTTAGCCGAGCGGGAGCAGGGCTACGAGCCGGTCAGATAGCCACGCTCGAGGTAGGGGAAATCCGCAATCTCGCTGTCGGCGATGCCATCGTTGAAGTAGGCACGCACTTCCGAGATCATCCCGTCGCGGATCAAGTACCACTCGGTTCCGCGGGACATCACCCATTGAGTACTACCGGGCGGCCGCCAACGGCAGCTCCACTCGCTCACCACCACGTCGCCGGAGGCAATGATCTCGTCGATCCGCCAGGTTGGGTCGAGCCTCCGCTTGAACGAGCGCCAAAACCGCGCAAGGTGCTCGGAGCTCCTGATCGTGTCGTAGCTCTCGGGAAGGAAGTAGTGGACGACGTCATCGGCGAGCGTCTTGGGTGAATCGTCCAGTTCGCCGTTCTTGCATTTGTCGAAGTAGCGCCGGACGACCTCGACGTTGTGCTCCTCGGCGGCTTCCATGGCGCAACCCTCCGACGGTGTGAGCCTGGCGTACAGATGGTATCAATCCGTCCGTTCCGGAGCGTCCTTGCGAACTATCTTCGGTCGACGTCCCGCTCGGAGGCGCACCATGGCCAAGCTCATCTACATCGCGAACGCGTCACTCGACGGTTACAGCGAAGACCGAGACGGTCGCATCGACTGGGGTCCCCCTGATGAGGAGTACTTCAGCTTCATCAACGACCTTCAGCGCCCCGTCGGCACCTATCTCTACGGACGACGGATGTATGAGGCGATGGTCTACTGGGAGACCGCACCCGTCGCTGACCAGCCACCCTGGATCGTTGACTTCACCGACATGTGGCGAGCGGCCGACAAGGTCGTCTTCTCGAAGACTCTGGCATCGGTGTCGAGCGACCGGACCACGGTCGAGCGGGAGTTCAACGTCGAGGCGATTCGGCAGATGAAGGTTGGCGAAACTCGAGATCTGACGGTGGGCGGAGCCGATCTCGCTGCTCAAGCGTTCGAGGCGGGCTTGGTGGACGAATGTCACTTGTTCTTCTGGCCGGTCGTGCTGGGAGGCGGGAAACACGCTCTCCCCAGACACGGGCGCCTCGATCTTCAACTGGTCGACGAGCGCCGCTCCGGTAGGGGAGTCGTTCACCTTCACTACCGCGTCGGCCAGTGAGGATCTTCCGTCGGGACCATCAAGAACGTGCCGACACCGTGCGGCCCGAAGCCCCCGAAGCCCAGTAGGTGGGGCGATTCCGCTGTCCGGACCGGCACTCGAGGAGGCGGATCACCAGCCTGGGTAGTCTCGGGAGTGATGACCCCGGCCGACAGCGATCCCGACCAGGAGTCCGAGACCCAGGGTGCTGCGCCCGCTCCTGCGGCGGATCCGCCATCACGTCTGCGGGAGGCGGCGGCGGGAGTGACGGAAGCGCAAGCCTGGAAGGGGCAGCAGATGGCCAAGGGCTGGCGCAAGCTCGTGAACGCGCTACAGAGACGGAATGAGGGGGAGGGCTCGACCTAGTTTCGGCGGACCCTCCTGCCGGTCAGCAGCGGTGGTGCGCTGGCACCGAAGGTCCTGCGCGATCCGGTGGACTTCACCGCGACGGCCAATCCGGTGAAATAGGCCAAGTTTGGATTGCTCGTCGGTCCTGCGGAACCCCGGATCCTCCTCGCGGTCCGGGGACTTGTAACGCGAGCTCGGGTCGATCCGTTTATCCGGGCAGGCCGTTCCCCTCTGACCGGTCGAGCGGGGTTCCGCCGCCCGGCTCCCGGTCCGGGGGGTGGGCCGGCTCCCGCGAAGCACACCTCGCCTCACGCTGCCGAGCATCTCGAGGTCAGATGGAAGGCGCGGGGAAGGCCGGCGGATCCGCCAGGTGAGCGAAGTTCGGCCACAGCGACAAGTCGATCGTGGGGCGCTCCGCCACCAGGCGCAGGACGTCCGGCGAGTAGAGACGAACCAGCTGCTGCACGACGAAGGGGTCGAGTCCGACCTTCGACTTCGAGGTATTGATCGGCATACGGATCTCCGATGGGCGGAACGAATCGTCGACACCGAGGAAGCGGAACGTCTCACCCAGATACTCGGCGGGAGATCGGAGGCAGGCCTCGAACTGCAGCACGAGCAAATCCTCCGGGGCGTAGGCCTCCTCCCACGGCCGGAGGACGTTCGCGTACATGCTGTTGGCGATCGATCGGTACCGAAGGCGCTCGCGGGCCTTTGACGGCATCTGACGCGACAGGTCCGAACGGTACCGCTCCACCGGGTCGCGCAGCATCACGAGCAGCTTCGCCCCAGGAGCGGCTGCGCGTAGCACGGGTGGAAGCCGGTAGGCGAACGCATAGTGCGGGGTCCACTCGCCGGTGATGGTGCCGTCCGGCTTCGGAAACCAGTCGCGGTAGGCCTCGGCATCCGCCAGCGTCACCTTCCCCGCGTCGAGTCGTTTGAGGAATTGGTCGTTGAAGTAGTTGAGCTCCTTCTCGTACTCGACGTGGATCTCGGGATGGGACATGAGCAGGCTGAACCACCACGTGGTACCGGACTTGGCCGCTCCGATGCCGACAAAGTCCGGTGGACCGGTCCGCATGCCCTCGGGAGGAGGTGGGGCAAGGGGCGCAGCGCCGGATGCCCAGGGTGCCTGCCTGCCGAGAGCATGGAGCACTCGGTGCTGAAATGAGGTCGGGCTCCGGAGGAACACGTACCTGACGGGATCGAGCATCCTGCCGCCGATCGGCGTATTCCTCTTCATCGGTGACCGGCCCAGGCGTGGCCGCCGCGTGCGTTTCTTCCACGATCGCTCTCACGCCCTCACTCGGAGCAGACGTCTGGGGATTGCGGCAGCACAGCCATCCATCGTATGGCGCGTGGAACACCTTCCCGAGGGGGGAGCGAGACCGGTCCATCGGCATGCCATCGCGGGTCAGCCCGGCCGGTCCGTCTCGCCTTCGGCACGCCCGTCACCGAGCACGCGGTCCCAAACGGCCTCGATCCGCTCGACCATCCCCTCGATCGGATGCGCCCGAGCCGCCGCAGCCCCCGCGGCTCCCATGGCCGCTCGTCGAGCCGGGTCTCCGAGCAGTTCGGAGATCACCAACGCAAGTCGTTCGACGTCGTCGACCGGCACGAGTGCTCCGGTCATTCCGTCATCGATCAGCGAGCGTGGCCCGCTCGCGTCGAACGCGACGACGGCCTTCCCCGCGGCCTGAGACTCGACGACGGCCAACCCGAAGGACTCGCGCTTGGCCAGGTGTACCACCAGGTCGGCTGCCGCTGTGATGTCGTCCTTCAGCTGGTCGGTCACGAAGCCCGGCAGCAGCACCCGTTCTTCGAGGCCGAGTTCGGCGCGCAGCGCGCGCACCCGGGCGGCGTATTGGCGGTCGCTCTCGCTCCCACAGATGACCGCCCGCACCTTCGGATGAACTTCGGCGATGCGTCCCATCGCGCGGAGCAACTCGGTCTGGGACTTCAGGTAGGTCAAGCGTCCGAACATCGCGAGCAGCGGCGCACCTTGGTCGATCCCCAGCTCACGCCGCGCCCGGTTCCCGTCGCCGTCGATGTTCGTATGGCGCGAGAGGTCGATACCCGGGAGGATCTCCTCGGTGGGGGTCGAACGCCGCAACGGCGTTCCCTCCTCCGCACGGTCGGTACCGAAGATCACGAAGTCGGGGTGGAGCGCCCCGACCAAATGAGCGATCGCGCGGCGCCGGGCGGTATAGAGACGGCGCTTCGACAGACCCGACAGTGGATCGAACACCATCCACACCACAGGGACTCGCGCCCGCTTGGCGGCCAAGGTGGCAAAGAGCAACGGGGCACTCCCGCTCGCGTGCACCAGTTCGATCTGCTCGCGACGAACGACCTCGGCCAGCTCTCGGACGACCCGGAAGACGTTGCGAAGATCACGCCAACGGGTCTGGGGCACCACGGAGACGCGGATGCCCTCCTCGCGAAGGCGATTTGGCCACGGTCCTTGCTTCAACGATGCGACGACCACGCTGAAACGCCCGGTGTCGACACGATGGACCAGCTCGTCGAGCATCATTTCGGCCCCGCCGGTGCACGACCCGGTCCCCTCGACGCACAGCACACGGCGTGGGCCCGCAGTCGCGTCCGATCCGCTCACTGGGACCGGTGCCCGGGCGGACGATCGCCGCGTCCGATCGCGACCTTGGGCACGGCGTCAGGTTAAGCCCAGTTGGAGCCGGAGCGCGACGGCGCTGCTCGGAGCACACATCCTGGGAGAAGAGGCGACCGAGCTCATCCACGTGGCGCAGGCGGTGCTCCACAAGGGCGGGATCATCGACGAGTTCATCGATACCACCTTCAACTTTCCGACGCGGACCGACGCCTACAAGTACGCGGCCTACGACGGCCTCCAGCGGCTGCGTGCCCGGAGTACCTGAGGCTCCCGACGCGGCCCGGACGAGCCGAGGAAAATGGTGGTGGCGGACACCCTAGGGGGTCAAGCATCGCGTCCAAGGTGCCGATAACTCCTGTGCCGCACATGGGTCGGTCGAGCGAGGTATCCGCCGTCTCGCTCTCGGCCCAAGGCTGCACCCGGGGGGGTTGCGAGAAAGGGTGGGACCGACGGGTCCCACCCTTTCGCTTTGCGGCGGGAACCTTCGGTAACAGCGGTTGCGGACTCGCGGTCGTTAGCATGGCCGCCGGGCGCCTCGGCTCGGAAAGGTGCGGACTCATGAACAGTGCGTCCAAGCAATGTGCGCGAGCGGCGCGCTTCTCCGCAACCTCCCCTCGCCTGTTCCGGCGTGCCCCCCTCCTGGTGGGCCTGTTTGTCAGTGCCGCTCTCCTCGTGGCCGCACCCTCGCCTCCCACCTGGGCGTCGACCGATCCCACGACAACCACGAGCGCCCCCACTACGACGACAACCACGACCGCGCCCACGACCACGACGAGCTCGACCAGCCCTCCGACGACCCGGACCACGCCGGTCTCGCCCGACCACGACGGTTCCTGCCACCTCGTCCACCTCGACGACGACCACGACCCTGCCGAAGACCCACTCCACGTCCTCGGACACCTGGGTGCTCGTCGTCATCGCGGTGGCTGCGGCGCTGGTGCTCGCGCTGCTCATCGGTGTCCTCGTCGCTGGGCGGCGACGTCGTCGCGCCAACAGCGCCTGGCTGCCGTCGGCGAGGACGGCTCTCGACAGTGCGGTTGCCGCCCGCGATCTCCTGCTCTCCGAACCGGCGGACGCCGATGCGGCCACCCACGAGGCGATCCGGGCCAAGGTGGGTGAAGCGGCACGGATGCTCGACGGAGCAAGCGCCCGGGGTCCCGACGAGGAAGCTCGCACTGCGAGCCACGACGCGGCCGAAGAGCTCCGGGGTCTGCTGTTCGCCGTCGAGGCTCAGCGTCTTCTGCCGACCGGTCGCACTCCTCCGACGGCCGATCAGCTCGCTCAGGCAGACCTGCAACGACGGACCCGCGAGTCGGAGCTCGAGCGGGCACTGGTCCGACTCGGGCGGCGAGTCCGCACCGTCCAATAGCCACGAGAGAGCGCAGGAACCGAGCGGATACCCGCGATTAGCGTGGGCCTGTGCTCGAACCGACCGTGTCGCCGACGACACCGGAACGACACGACCTCGGCGACGAGGTTGGCCCCCTTCCCTCTGCGCACCCAGGACGCGATCATCGCCAGCCGAAGAAGCGCCAATTCCGGGGGATCATCCCTTTCGGAGGTGGCCACCGCTTCCTGCGTTTCTCGGGCAAGGCGCGCACCGACGCCGCCGAACGGCGAGCCCGGGCGGACGAGGACCAATTGCACCGCGCGATCGGTCGAGTCGCTGCGAACTGGTCGCTGATCGAGATCGGCTCGGGCTTCATGCTGATGGGACTCGTCGGCAGCCCCACGAGTCACTCGCCCGTGCGGTGGTCGCCGGCCAACGCGTCGAGAACGTGTGGGAGACGACCGAAGCGCTGCTCGCCGCCTACGGGGAGGCGACCGCCGAGGAGCTCGCCTTGTTCCGAGCATGGCGGCGGAGCGCGAACGCCTATCGGCGGCGTCGGAACGAGGCCATCCACAGCGCATGGTCCCTCACCTCCGAACGGGGGGGACCGGCGGCATGGGACATGATGAGCCAGAAGGCCAAACGGGGTGCCCGCGAAGACCTCTTTCCCGGTGGGATGCCCGAGCTCGAGGAACTGGCTCGCGACATCGCCGAATGCGAGGAGCGGTCTGGTCCACGTCCATCGCCGCATCCTCGACGTGATGGAGAAGAGGGACCTGCGTCGCGACGACGGCGCCGAGCTGTCCTGAGGGAATCGGTGCTCTGGACCTCTCCGGTGTCAGGTCAGGCGTTCGGGACGGCCTGGTTCTTGGCGTCGACGTGCACGACCCGTGGGTGGTGCTCGACGACCTCTACCTCGTCGTACTCCCCGTAGGTGAGGAGGATGACGGTGTCGCCCACGTGTACCAGGCCGCGCCGCCGCACCGTTCAGGCAGATCTCGCCCGTCTCGCCCCTGATCGCGTAGGTCTCGAACCGGGCGCCGTTGTCGACGTCGAGCACGGTGACCTGCTCGTGCTCGAGGATGTCGGCGGCCTCGAGGAGGTCCGGTCCGATGCTGATCGAGCCGACGTAGTTGAGGTCGGCGTCGGTCACCGTTGCCCGGTGGATCTTGGACTTGAGCATCCGGCGGCGCATGGGTTGGTTCTCCTCCGAGGTGCGGCGACCGAAGGGAGCCATGGTACCGGGCCGACCTCGGCTTTCGGTCTCGGCCTCCCGAGACCCTCAAGTCGGGCGGTCGGCCCTCCGATAGGAAATTGTGGACGACCGCAGGGTGACGAAGCACCGTCGGACCCTCAACGAGCGCAGGTCACAGACGCCCGAGAACGCCTCCCGTACGGACAAGGGGCCGACTGGGCGGCCGACGGGGAGGGCCCGCGCAGCCCCGGGTGTCCGAGGACCTCATGCGGCTCGCCTGCCTCTGGCAGGCCGGAGCGCTGAGCGACGCCGAGTTCGAAGCCGCGAAGGCCAGGGTGCTCGCCACCTACTGGAGAACTCAGTCGTCGGCCTGAGGGTCGCCCGCCACCGTGAGGCCGACATGGCAGTGCGGGATCCGTCGGCATAATCTGCGGCTGTTCCTTTCCCAGGCGGTCGGGCGGGAGGGACTCGGAATGGAGCGAGCATGCTGATCATCTGGATCCTGTTGGCGATCGTCCTGGTGGTGATGGTCGCCGGCGGGTTCGTCGGGCGGAGCCGTCGGAACTACCAGCGAGAAGAGGCCCGGCGGGAAGAGACCCATCACGTCACCCACCACGGGAAGGGTGCCCGGAAGTCGCGCGGACGAGGTCGGCACTGACCCTCAGGTCGGCCGGAGGGTCGTCAGCTCCCTGACGTTGTCATTGAGGACGAGCCGGCGATCGGCGTCGTCGAGATCCTTCACCTCGCGCAGGTAGTCGAGCGGCTCGGGCAACGCTTCGATGTGCGGCCAGTCCGAGCCGAAGATCACGCGTGAGGGGCCCATGTGCTCGACCACCTCGTACACGTCGTCCTCCCAGAACGGATTGATCCAGACGTGTCGGCGGAAGGTTTCGATCGGGTCGTCCTTCCAGTAGCCGGGCATCTTGTTGGCGGTCGAGCGGACCTTCTTGAAGAGATCGGGCAGGTACTGGGCGCCGTTCTCCACGGAGGCGATCCGCAGATTGGGAAATCGGTGGAAGTGGTCGTCGAAGATGATCGTCAGGAGATAGTCCCGGATCGCCTGCTCGATGGCGAAACCCTTGATCGACGGCTTCCAACCGCCGGAGAAGGTCGCGGCGAAGCCGTCCTTCGCGTATCCGTTCGACGAGACCCCACCGTCGCCGGCATGGACGACGACGGTGATGCCCGCGTCGTTGGCGAGCGACCAGAACCCGTCGAAGACCGGATCGAAGGGGCTCCGTCTTCCCTCCGCCGTCCGTGGCGCCGCGGGTCGCATGACCACCAGCCGCGCACCGCGATCGAGTGCCCAGGCAAGCTCCTCGGCAGCCCAGGCGGGGTCGGCCAGAGTGAGGTAGGGAGCCGCATAGATGCGATCGGCCACGTTGAAGGTCCACTCCTCTTCCAGCCAGCGGTTGAACGCGGAGAAGAGCCGGCAGACCGCCCATGGATCCTCCGAGAGCGGCTCCTCGTAGATCATTCCGAGGGTGGGAAAGAGGAGGCATCCGTCGAGCCCCTGCTCGTCGAGCGTGGCGAGCCGTGCGCCCGGGCTCCGGTAGGCGGCACGAATCGGTTCACGACGTGAGAGGAACTCCAGCGGCCCACGTCGTCCGGGGTTGCCACGGAAGTAGTCGTGCAGCGCACCGGGCAGGGCCACCGGATCGAACGTCGGGTTGGTCACCGCGTGGTTCACCCGCCCACCGAGCACGTGATAGCGGCGTCCGTCGATCTCGCACCACTGGATGACCCGCGGCCCGAGCGTCGGATCGAGGTGCCGGGTGAACGCATCCTCTGCTTCGTAGTAGTGGTTGTCGGCGTCGAAGACCGGGTGGTCGCCCACTGCCGGTTCACCCATGGTGGAACTCCTTGCAATCGTCCCTCGTCGGGTCGCCATCTTAGGTGGGGCCCGGAAGCGTGAACCTGCGCCACCTGCTCGAGTCGGTACGCCCGGCTCGCAGAGCGAGGACCGTGCTGCCTATGGTCACGCCATGGCCATCTACCGACTCGACGACCTCGAGCCCACGGTGCATCCCGATGCCTACGTCCATCCCGATGCAGTGGTCATCGGCGACGTCACCCTCGGCGCCGAGTCATCGGTCTGGCCGAGCGCGGTGCTCCGGGGCGACTACGGAACCATCGTGATCGGCGCTCGAAGTTCCATCCAGGACGGATCGGTGGTCCACGCCGGACCCGGCTTTCCCACTCGGGTGGGTGACGGTTGCGTGATCGGGCACCTCGCCCATCTGGAGGGATGCACCCTCGAGGACGACTGCCTGGTGGGCTCGGGCTCGGTGGTGCTCCACCACGCGGTGGTGGAGCGCGGAGCCACCGTCGGTGCGAACGCGGTCGTTCCCAACCAGATGGTCGTGCCGTCGGGTTCGCTCGCGATCGGTGTGCCGGCGACCATCCGCCCTGATCGTTCCAGCCTCCTGCTCATTCAGGCATCCGCCGCCGAGTACGTCGAGAACGGACGCCGGTTCAAGAGGAATCTGGCCCGGATCGACTGAGCCCCGTCGGCAACGGAGCCGCCTGGCGCATCCACATTCTCGGTCCCGCGGACGGGCAGACTCGGGCCATGGACGGCCGGATCTTCTCCGACGGGACGACGTCTGCGGCGACGGTGGCGTCGGTTGGTCAACTGGTCGATGCAGGGCAGTTCTTCTGGCTCGATCTCGACAGCGTGGACGAAGAGACCGTGGGTCTCCTGACCGACGTCTTCCACGTGCATCAGCTGGCCCTCAAGGACATCGAGCAGTTCGGACAGCGGCCGAAGGTCGACGACTATGGCACGTTCACCTACCTGGTCGCCTACGGTGCCGCCGGCCAGGGGTTCGGGACCGAAGAGGTGCACTTCCTCATCGCCGAGCATTTCGTCGTCACCATCCACCATGGTCACTGCGGGGCGATGGACGATGCCCGCACCCGTCTCGAACATCGCACCGGTGCGGTGACGGTGCCGCCCCAGATCGCGGTGATCTACGTCGTGATCGACGAACTGGTCGACAGCTTCTTCCCGATGCTCGACGGCTTCGACAACCAGATCGACGACTTGGAGGACGCAGTGCTGGTCCGGCCGACCGAGGCACAGCTCGGGACCTTGTTCAGCATGAAGCGGTCCCTGATCGGCGTGCGGAAGGTGATCACGCCCGAGCGCGACGCATTCGCTGGCATCACCGCCGGAGTCATCGAGCTGCCGGGAGTGAACGAAAACAGTCTCCGCTACCTCCGGGACGTCTACGACCACCTGATCCGGATCAGCGATCTGTTGGACGGCTACCGCGACCTTCTGAGCGGCGTCATGGACACCCACCTCTCGACGGTGTCCAACCGCCTCAACGTCGTGATGAAACAGCTGACCATCATCGCCACGGTCTTCCTCCCGCTGAGCTTCCTCACCGGCTGGTTCGGTCAGAACTTCGGGTACCTGGTGGGGCACATCACCGGAAGAGTGCCCTTCTACGTGTTCGCGGTCGGACTCGAAGTCGTGGCTGCTGCGGCGCTCCTCTACTACTTCCGGCGGCGCGGCTGGCTCGGTGGGCCGACCGAGTGATCATCGAGCCCGCGACCGGCGCTCCGCACCCCGAGCGCCGAGCCTGCGGAGAGGACCGAGAGCACCGAGCCCGCCGAGAGGACCGAGCCGGCACTGAGAAACGACCCGATCGCCAGGAAGGAGCCGAACGACCCGACCGAGAGGACGGAGAGCGCGGACCCGACCGAGCCGATCGAGAGGACCGAGTTGGTCGAGTTGATCGAGAGGAACGAATTGGTCGAGTTGATCGACCACCGCGAGCCGAGTGTCGGGAACCGTGGGCACCTGGTCATCATGTCCGCTGCCCGAACAGGACGCTCAGGGCGTGATGAGCGGCTGGCCGTCCGGGCGAAGGACGTACCACCGGCCCCCCGCATTGGTCAGAGCCTGACCGGTCGCCTTACCCGGGACACGATCCGGCGGCCAGAGATAGAGCGGCCACCCGTTGTAGGTGACCTGGGTGGTCCCGTCGGTACGCGGTGCGGTTCCGAGGAGCGAGGACCGAACGCCCGGTCCCGCGATCGGGCGGGTGGTACCGGCGGTGAGCACAAGGGGCGGCCACTGCACCGCGCAGATCTGATAGCACCGCGACGGCGTTCCTCGCCGATCGTTGGCGAACATGTAGAGCGTGAGGCCCTGTCCGTTGGCGAGCACCGTGCCGAGCCCGTTCACGCCGATCGCCTTGACCTCGTCGACCGGACCGTGCTGGAGCACCGGCGGCACGGTGTCGAACGGTGTGGTGATCGCGGTCCCGGTACTCGTGCACGCCGTCGAGGCGAACGCGACCGCTCCGATCGTCCACGCCCAGCCTCGTCCACCGCGGTACCGGGTCCGGACCCGCACTCCCTCAGCGGTCCGCGTCGCGGATCACCTCGACCGGCTGCGCGGGATACGGCCCGATTCCCGGCCGCCATCCGGCGGCCAGCTTCTGTTCTGCGACGCCGCCCTCGGCCCAGACGTGACAGGTGTCTCGCGCCCACGGCGTCGCAGCGCCCGAGAGCAGATCAGGCGTCTCGCCACGACCGAGTGCGCGCGCTCGCCTCGAGGTCACCGCCTGCACGACCACCGGACCGAGGGAGCGCGCAAGGTGCTCGAGATGGGAGCAGCCCTGCGGTCCGCCGAACCGCTCTTGCACCGCGCGGGTGTAGCCGCGTGCCACGCCGAGCCCGACAAGTCCCTCGAAGGCCTCGAGGATCGCGGGGCACTCGGCGTGCGGGAAGACCCGCATCTCGGCGGTAGCTCGGGTGATGGTCATGTCCTCGACCCGAACCGTGACCGAAAGGCTCATGTCGTGGACGAGGGAGACCGAACGCTCGCCGTCCGCCCAGGGCCGCACGTCCTCGAGCCGGCCACGCACTCGAAGGTCCTCGCCCTCCTCGAAGGCTTCGTACACGATCGACCGGCGGTGGAGCGGGACGTCTGACCCCGCGTCGGACGCGTCGTCGCTCATCGCGGTGGCGGCAGGTCGACGACGTCGTACGACCAGAGCTCGCTGTGCACCCCGACCGGTGGCGAAGGAGGCGACTCCTCGCCGCTGTCGCCGGTGGAGCGGTCCGCACCGCCGTCACCACGGTGGCCGTGCGCGAACGCGGGCGAGCTCACCCACGCCGCGAACGCGTCCTCGTCGCGCCAACGGGTGACCACCAGCCACACGTCGCGTTGGTCGGTCGGCCGCAGCAGCTCGAAGCCTTCGAAGCCGTCCGCGTCGTCCACCGCGCCGGCTCTGGCGGCGAACCGGCGGGCCAGTTCGTCTCCCGAGCCCTCCCGCACGGTGATCGCGTTGATCCTCACCACACTCACGGTCCGATCATGCTCCGCGTGGGCGGGGCCTCCAAATCACCCCTTGGCCGGCCCGGCTGGCTCGGTCGGCCGGGGGCCCCCGAAGGGCTCACATCCGCGTAGTTACGAAGGTGTGATACCCTGGACCTGCACGTTGACCAGAGGGTTCGAGTTGAGGTCAACCTTTGCTCGAGGTGGAGGACTGGCGATGGCTGGAGAGGATCGAGCCTCGGTAGCGGCCGAAGGCTTCCGCGGTTCACAAGTGTGCTCGTTGGTCGGCATCACCTATCGGCAACTGGACTACTGGGCCCGCACCGGTCTGCTGCGTCCCTCCATTGCGGACGCGACGGGCAGCGGGAGCCAGCGGCGCTACTCCTACGGCGACGTGCTCGAGCTCAAGGTGATCAAGCGCCTCCTCGATGCCGGGCTGAAGCTGCGCCAGGCGCGCCAGGCGGTCGAGTGCCTGCGCGGCGATCTGGGTGAGGACCTCGCCTCGGCACAGCTCGTCCTCGCGGACAGCCGGTCGATCCTCGCCCGCTCCGACGGCGACCTGGTCGACCTGCTGGCAGGGGGCCAAGGCGTGTTCAACGTGCTCCCGCTCTCGGGGGTGGTCTCCGAGCTCGACGCGGCGATCGTCGCCATCGACCGGGGCGAATCGGTGGACCCGACTCGGCACCCGGCCGCCGGCTCTCGAACCTCCTCGGAGGCCGCCGGCAATTGAGCTCCCAGCTTTCGCTGTCGAAGCGCAAGTCCGACGCAGTCAGCCCACCGTTCGCGCACGAGAGCGAAGAGCGCTTCGCGCGCATCCTCGACTTCTACAACGTCGCCTGGGAGTACGAACCGGTCGAGTTCGTTCTCGAGTGGGATCGCTCGGGCCGACCGACCGCCGCGTTCCGACCGGATTTCTGGCTGCCCAATCCCGGGCTGTTCGTGGAGCTGACCACTCTCAACCAACGGCTCGTCACCAAGAAGAACGGCAAGATCCGCCGGCTCGGTGAGCTCTATCCGGAGGTGAGAGTGACCGTCCTCTACCAACGGGACACGCTCGCGCTGCTGGCGAAGTACGGCCTCGCCGGGGACGGGTCGGGGCGCGGGGCCGTCGCCCGCTCCGCCTGATCGGACCCGCCAGTATCCTTTCGGCGTGAGCGACGCCACCAGGCCTGTGAGTGGCACGTCAGGTCGAGAGGGCGAGGGGACGCTCCGGCACACCGCCCTGATCGGGGCCCACCGCGAGCTCGGTGCAAAGCTGGTCGAGTTCGGCGGCTGGGAGATGCCGCTGTCCTATCCGGACGGGACGCTGGCCGAGCATCGCGCCTGCCGCGAGGACGCCGTGGTCTTCGACGTGAGCCATCTTGGCACCGTCCGCCTGGACGCTCCGGGGAGCTTCGAGCAGTTGCAGGTCGCGCTCAGCAACGATCTGCGCAAGGTGGCGCCGGGTCGGGCCCAGTACTCGCACCTACTCGGCGAAGAGGACGCCTCGGTCCTCGACGACGTGATCGTCTGGTGGCTCGGTGAGGACCGGTTCGACGTCATGCCGAACGCCTCGAACACGGCCCGGGTCCGCGACGCCACCGGGGGAATCGACACGACCGCCGACCGTTGCGTACTCGCCGTCCAGGGACCGAACGCTCGAGTTCGGCTCGCACAGATCGTGCCGGAGGCCGCCGAGGTCGAGAGGTTCCACGTCGCGCCCTTCGAGTGGGGCGGAGCGCCCTGTCTGGTGGCCGGGACCGGCTACACCGGCGAGGACGGCGTCGAGTGCGCCGTGCCGGCCGAGGTGGCACCAGCGCTCTGGTCGGCGCTGCTCGGGACGGGCATCCGTCCCGCCGGCCTCGGTGCCCGCGACACGCTCCGGCTCGAAGCCGCGTTGCCCCTCCACGGCCACGAGCTCGGCCCGGGGATCACGCCTCTCCAAGCAGGCCTCGGATGGGTCGTCGGGTGGGAGAAACCCGCCTTCCGAGGCCGTGCGGCCCTCGAGGCCGAACGCGAACGAGGTGTGCGGAGACGGCTCTTCGGGCTGGCCAGCGACGGCCGGCAGCCACCCCGAGCCGGATCCGAAGTGGCGAGGAACGACCAGCCGGCCGGGTCGGTCACCAGCGGCAACTACTCTCCGATGCTCGGACACGGGATCGCGCTCGCCTTCCTCGGGACCGACCTCGACCCGAAGACCGGGATGACGGTCGAGATCGACCAGCGTGGACGGGTGCTGCCGGCGACCCTCGTGCCCACACCGTTCGTGCGGGCCGGCCAGTTCGCCTCGGCCGCCGTGGAGTAGCGCCGCGAGCGCTGAGACAGATCGATCATCGAGGAGACATCGAGTGGGCAACTACGTACCCCACACCGAAGAGGAGGTGGCGAGCATGCTCGCCTTCCTCGGACTCTCCTCGCTCGAGGAGCTCTTCGACGTGGTGCCGTCCGCTATCCGGCTCCAGCGCGCCCTCGAGCTGGCCGACGGTGTCGGGGAGCCCGACGTGCTCGCGCACATGGAGTCCCTCGCTGCCGCCAACCGGGCGCGCTCGGACCGGTTGGTCTGCTTTGCGGGCGGTGGCGCCTACGACCACGAGATCCCCGCGGTCACCCGCGCACTCGCCGGACGCTCGGAGTTCGTCACGTCGTACACCCCGTACCAGCCCGAAGTGGCACAGGGCGTCCTCCAGGCGGTCTTCGAGTTCCAGACGATGATCGCCCGCCTCGCCGGGTTGCCGGTCGCAAACGCTTCGCTCTACGACGGCGGAACTGCGGCGGTGGAGGCGGTCAACCTGGCCACC
Organism: uncultured Acidimicrobiales bacterium; assembly: GCA_963741055.1. Lineage (GTDB taxonomy): Bacteria > Actinomycetota > Acidimicrobiia > Acidimicrobiales > RAAP-2 > Bog-756. The sequence goes on from CAVUGU010000018.1 coordinate 19,815, forward strand.
GCTGCAACCGGGCGTCAGACCGTCTGGCTCTCCGAGGGAGTCCATCCCCACTGGCGCCAGATGCTGGAGACCTTCGCCGTGGGAACCGGCCACCGCCTGGTGACCGCGCGGTTGGCCGACGGGACGACCGTCTGGCCCGACCCCGAGACGGCCGACGAACCGCCCGGCGCCGTCCTGGTCGCCTATCCCAATTACCTCGGGTGCCTGGAGGACCTGGCCGCTGCACGCCGCCTCTGTGATCGAACCGGGGCGTTGCTCGTGGTCGGCGCCGACCCGGTCGCGGCCGGACTGCTCAAGTCGGCAGGGGAGTGGGGGGCGAACATCGTGGTGGGGGAGGGGCAGATGTTCGGCACCTCCCTCGGCTTCGGCGGGCCCTACCTCGGGTTGTTCGCCTGTGACGCGGCGCACGTGCGACGCCTTCCCGGCCGCCTGGTCGGGGAGACCGTCGACGTCGAGGGCCGGCGCGCGGTACGTCACCACCCTGCGGGCGAGGGAGCAGGACATCCGGCGTGAGAAGGCGACCTCCAACGTCTGCACCAACCAGACCTTGATGGCGGTCACGGCGGCCATCCAGCTCGGGTGGCTGGGCACCTCCGGGCTCGCCGAGGTGGCCCGACGGTGCGCGCAAGGAACCCGCTACACGCGTGACCAGCTGGTCGGGTCGGACCGGTTCGAGCCGTTCGCGAGCGCACCGGTCCTGCGCGAGTTCGCGGTGCGCCTCCCGCTCCCGGCTTCGACCGTGATCGAGCGGATGGCCGACGAAGGGTTCCTCGCGGGGATCTCGCTCGAAGGCGCCGTCGAGGGCGGGGAGTTCGGCTTGCTGGTCGCGGTGACCGAGCGGCGGACCCGCGAGGAGATCGACGCCTTCGTGACGTCGCTCACCAAGGCGGTCGCGTGACGAGCCGGGGCCGGGGACGATGTGATGGGCGGAGCGCCGGGTGGCAAGGCGGCCAGCGCTCCGATCATGGGGCGGGACGCAGAGCCGACTCTCTTCGAGCTCTCCCGACCGGGCCGGACCGCGTCCTCGTTCCGCACCACCGGCGTTCCTCCGCTGCCCGACGAGGAGCTGGTCCCCGAGTCCCATCGCCGCGCCGCGCCGGTCGGATTGGCCGAAGTGTCCGAACGCGACCTCGTCGGGCACTTCACCCGTCTCTCGCACCGGCAGTTCTCGGTCGACCTCGGGGCCTACCCGCTCGGGTCGTGCACGATGAAGTACAACCCGAAGGTCTGCGACGAGGTGGCCCGCCTGCCCGGCCTGGCCGGCGTGCACCCCGCCGCTCCTGCCTCGCTCACCCAGGGTTGGGTGGCGCTCCTCGTCGAGCTCGAAGAAGCCCTCTGCGAGATCACCGGCATGGCCGCGGCCACCCTCCAGCCTGCGGCCGGCGCGGCAGGGGAGTTGACCGGATTGCTGCTGATGCGGGCTTGGCACGAGGCGCAGGGATCGGTGCGGCACAAAGTGATCATTCCGGACTCGGCGCACGGGACCAACCCCGCGTCGGTGACCCTCGGCGGCTACGAGGTGCTGACCGTGCCGAGCGACCGACGCGGCTGCGTCGACATGGAGGCGCTCCGCTCCGTCCTCGACGAGGACGTCGCCGGGATCATGCTCACCAACCCCAACACGCTCGGGCTCTTCGAAGAGGACATCACCGCGATCGCGGCCGCCGTGCACGAGGTCGGGGGGCTGCTCTACTACGACGGCGCCAACCTGAACGCCATCCTCGGGGTGGTGCGGCCGGGGGACATGGGCTTCGACATCGTTCACATGAACCTGCACAAGACCTTCGCTACCCCCCACGGCGGGGGAGGGCCGGGAGCGGGACCGGTTGCGGTGGCCGAGCGGCTCGTGCCGTTCCTCCCAGGTCCCCGTCCGACCCGAATCGGCGGGAGCGAGGACGCGCCGAGGTTCGAGTGGACCCGGCCCGAACGGTCGATCGGCCGGGTGCACACCTGGCACGGCAACGCGTTGGTCCTCGCCCGTGCGCTCGCGTACATCCTCGCCTGCGGAGGGGACGGGCTGAAGCAGATCGCACAGATCGCGGTGTTGAACGCCAACTGGATCCGCACACGTCTGAGCGGAACCTACGACGTACCCTTCGACCGCCCTTGCATGCACGAGGCGGTGCTCTCCGCACGTTCCCTCAAGCAGTCGAGCGGCGTACGTGCTCTCGACGTCGCGAAGCGTCTCCTCGAGGAGGGATTCCACGCTCCGACCGTCTACTTCCCCCTCATCGTCGAGGAAGCCTTGATGATCGAGCCGACCGAGACCGAGAGCCCCCAGACGCTCGAGGCACTCGCGGACTCACTCGAACGGATCGCCCGCGAGGCGTCGACCGAGGAGAAGGGTTGGATGGCGGAATTCCCCCACCACACGCCGGTCCGTCGTGTCGACGAGGCTCGGGCTGCGCGCAAGTTGGTACCCACCTTCGACGCACGGGAGTGACGTAGGCGCCGCCGGTGGCGCCGTCGGCCGCCGGACGTCTGATCAGCTGATCGGATCGCTCCTGATCGTCCCGCTACTCGAGACGTGGGCCGTCCAGCCTCGACCGTCCCAGTACCGCCACTCGTAGTGGAGCGCCGGATCGGGATACCAGCCCGAAGGCGTGGCAAGCCAGGCCGTGTTCACCTCCGGCACTGCTTGGGCCGCAAGTTGTCTCCGGTCCTCGTCGGGAATCCAGCGGATCCAGACGGCCATCACGACTACTGCCGCGAGGAACACCACTTCGGCCATCGCCGAATAGAAACCGGGGTAGAGGGCCTTGAGCGGGACGGCGATGTCCCACATCACGTGGCACACGATGAAGGGAAGCAAGCGACGAATCCGTAGGTACACCACGACGCTGGCGAAGGCCCACAGCACGATCGGGAGGACGTCCCAGCCGTAATACAGGTGGTACGCGACTCGGACTCCTACGGCGATGAGCACGATGGTCGTCGCGCTGTATCCACGCTGTTCGAGACGCCGAACCAGATACCCGAGGACGACGATCTCCTCGACGATGCCCGCAGTGACAGCGATCACGACCATCGTGGCCATCAGGGGAGCGGAGGGGATGGCCGCTCCGGAACCGGGGGCAGAGAGCAAAACCGTGAATGTGGAGCGCGCTCAGGAGATGGTTGCCCACGTTCTGCGGGATGAACTGCACGACGATGAAGACCGGAAGCAGGAGCGCAAGGTCCATCCGCAGCCGTCGGCCACCGAGATTGATGGATTCGATCCCCTCGCGTGAACGGGTCAGCAGGTAGATGACCAAGGCCGGAGCGGCCAGCTGGGTCATGTAGGCGAGCGCTCCCAGGCCAGCCGCCAGCCAGGCGCCGCTGATGGGGGCAGTGGAGTTGTTGGCGATCGATTGATGCGCCTGGAGCTGCTGGATCAGCACGATCAGCGCGGACACGATCGCCCCGAGAGGAAAGATCGCCAGGACGATCAGAAGTTCGGAACCCTGGAACCGCCGGAGCTTCGGGTTCTCTACCCAGGCCGCCCCGGGCCACCCGGCGCGGATGCGCGCCCACGCGGAATCGGGAAAGTGTCCCCGGGGCTCCTCCTCGCTCTCCTCGCCTCCGAGAGTGGGGCCCTCCGGCGCGTCAGAGCCGTCTCGCCAGGGGTCGATCGGCCAGGACGCATCGAGGGAAGCCATTGTCTCGGTGAATCGGCCTGGCGTTCACCGAGCTTGAGGGCTTCGCCCCTCTGGTCTGATTCCGTCTCCGTCGATCAGGACGGCTTACTCGAGGAAGTCTGGCTGTTCCCGCACCATGCGGTCGAAGAGTGGCTGGAAGCTGTACCAGCCGGCCAGATGCGAGCCGACCTGCGTCGCGGTGAGGCGGGCGTTCTCCTCCTCGATCAGCACCGGGGTCCCCGCAGCCGACGCCATCAACTGGGCCTGGCAGGAGCGCTCCATGGAGATGAACCACCACGCGGCCTCATCGACCGTCTCCCCGACGGTGAGTAGGCCGTGGTTGCGGAGGATGACTGCCTTGCTGTCGCCGAGCGCATGTGCGAGGCGCTTCCCTTCCTCCAGATCGAGCACGACGCCGGTGTAGTCGTCGAAGAGGCCGTGGTCCTCGTAGAAGGCGCAGACGTCCTGGGTGAGCGGCTCGAGCTTGCGACCCATCGCGGACCAGGTCTTCCCGTACATCGAGTGGGCGTGCGCAGCAGAGACGACGTCGGGCCGGGCCGCGTGCACCTGCGAGTGGATCACGAAGGCGGCCTTGTTGACCGGCTTGTCGCCCTCGACGACGTCGCCTTTGTCGTTGACGAGAATCAGATCCGACACCCGGATGTGACCGAAGTAGACCCCGAAAGGATTGACCCAGAAATGGTCGAGTCGTTCGGGATCCCGCGCGGTGATGTGGCCCGCTACCCCTTCGTCGAAGCCGTAGAGCGAGAAGAGCCGGAAGGCCGCTGCGAGGCGCTGCTTGCGATGGAGGCGCTCGTCATCGGGAGAGTCGAACGTATGGTGTCGCGGGCTCTTCACAACCTCTGGCATCGCTTCCTCCTCGGTCTCGGGCACCAGCGAGGTGGCCGTTCGCGCTCTCGATCTTACTCACCGGTGGCTCTGCGGCCCCGCGTCGGCCGACACTCACGTCGACGGCGCACCCGTGTAGGCCCGGTTGCTTCGAAGATCCGTCGACCTCGTGCAAAGGCTCGTTGCGTCCCTCGAAAGTCCGACCGAGCCGAGGAGACCCTCAGGCCGTCGGCGAGAAGACCGCGTGGACGGGGAGCTCGCCATCCCGTTCACCCGCGAGGGTCGCGAGCAGCTCTCCGAGCCGGTCGAAGCCGGCGACCCGCCGGGGGAGCGCGGCGAACGGGTAGGCATCCGCCGCGAGCAGCTCGAGTGCGGCGTGGTAGGACGCCGAGTCGACACCGAGCGCCCCGAGCACGCGGAGCTCTTTGTAGACCACGAGATCCGGATCGAACCCAGGGCAGGACGCGTTCGCACCCCGGGTTCCGGCGAGGACGACCGTGCCGCCCGACCGCGCGAGCTGGAGCGCCTGACCCGGTGCGCGCTCCGCCTTGGCGGTCACGTCCACCACCACATCGGCGAAGCCGCCGGTCGCCTTGCGCAGCGACCGTACGGGATCGTCGGTCGAGACGTCGACGGCCAGATCGGCGCCGAACGCCGGCGCAAGTGCGAGGCGGTCCGCGTCACGCGGGCCGACACCGGTGACCATCACGAACGCCGCCCCCGCCGATTTGGCCGCGGCGCAGCACGAGAGACCGCGGATGCCCGGACCGAGTACCGCGACCACGTCGCCGGGTCGGGTACCTGCGACCTCCACCGCCCAGCGGAGCCCGGCGCCGAGCGGGTTGAAGGCGGTCGCGAGGACCGGGTCGAGCCCGTCGGGGATCGGGACGAGGAGCGAGTCGGAAGAGAGGTACAGGTGGGTGGCGTAACCACCCCAGAGACCGGGAGGTGTCGCTGCGTCGACGAAGCCGACGGTGTGGGCGACCCCGTGCCGTTCGCAGAGGCGGTAGGCACCCGACCGGCACGCTTCGCACGTCCGGCACGAGAGGAACACCTCGACCGCGACCCGGTCCCCGATGGCGACTCCCCACCGCTCGAGCGCGGCCGGTCCGGCCTGCTCGACGACACCGACCACCTCGTGACCGGGCACGAACTCGAACGGAGCCCGGAGATGCCCGGTGTACTCCTCGTGGTCGGTCCCACAGAGCCCACACGCCTCGACTCGGAGGAGTCCGTCCTCCTCGCCGACCTCGGGCAGCGGAACCTGGCGCCGTTCCAGCCGACGCGGCTCGCAGAGCACGGCGGCCGTGGCGTAGGCGGTCGTCATCGGGTGGCGAGCGACGCGGCGCGCCCACCGTGGAGTACTCCGCTGGGATTCGAGTTCACCTCGCGGTGGAGCGACAGGAAGCGGTAACCCTCCTCGGTCGACTCGACGAGCTCGGCGCCGAGCGCCGCGCTGAACGGCGACCCTTTCACCCACTCCCGCACCGGCACAGTGTGACAGCCGGTTGTCGACGCTGCCGATCTGACCAGCGAGAAGTCCATGTCGGGGGCCAACTGTGCTCAACTGAGGGCATGGAGGGGAGGTCGCGGCCGCTGCGCTGTGCGGTCATCGGGGCCGGGATGGCGGGGATCCTCACCGCGGTCAAGCTGTCCGAGTCGGGTCTCGGCGATTTCACCGTCTACGAGAAGGGCGACCGGGTCGGAGGCACCTGGCGCGAGAACACCTATCCGGGCCTCTCGTGCGACGTGCCGTCCCATCTCTACTCGTACTCGTTCGCGCTGTGGCCCGAATGGAGTCGCCGCTTCTCGCCCGGCGAGGAGATCGAGGCCTACTTCGAACGGGTTGCCGAGCAGTACGGCGTCCTCCCTCGCGTCCGCTTCGGAGACGAGGTCACCCGCTGTGAATTCGTGGAAGGCCGCTGGCAGATCACCACGGCCTCCGGTCACCGGGACGAGGTCGACGTGGTCATCGCCGCGACCGGCGTCCTCCATCATCCGAAGTACCCCGAGATCGAAGGCCTCGAGCGCTTCGAGGGGTCGGTCTTTCACAGCGCCCGCTGGGACCACTCCGCGAAGCTCGACGGGGCGCGCCTCGGCATCATCGGCACCGGGTCCACAGCCGTGCAGATCACGTCCGCCGTCGTCGACCGGGTCGAGCACCTCTCTCTCTTCCAGCGCACCGCGCAGTGGATCATGCCGCAGGAGAATCCGACCTACACGACCGAGGAGCGCGCCGTCCTTCGGAGCGATCCCGACGCCCTGAGCGAGGCTCGGCAGCGCACGAAGGACATGTTCGACCACTTCGGACATGCCGTGGTGGACGTGGACTCCGACGCCTTGAAGTTCATCGAGCAGCTCTGTCTGGAGAACCTCGAGGAGAACGTGCACGACCCCGACCTGCGCGAGCGTCTCCGCCCCAGCTACCGGGCGGCGTGCAAACGTCTCGTGATCTCACCGGACTTCTACGACGCCATCCAGCGTCGAAACGCCGAACTGGTGACCGAGGGCATCGCCCGCGTCGAGCCGGGCGGGGTGCGCACCAACGACGGCCGGCTGCACGAACTCGACGTGCTGGTGCTGGCGACCGGCTTCAAGGTCGATGCGTTCATGCGTCCGATGGAGGTGCTCGGTCGCGGGGGAGTCTCCCTCGAGAAGGCCTGGGACCCTCGGCCCTCCGCGTACCTCTCGATCTCGATCCCCGACTTCCCCAACTTCTACATGCTCAACGGTCCGAACGGACCGGTGGGCAACTACTCGCTGATCGAGGTGGCCGAGCTCCAACTCGCGTACATCCTCCAGCTGGTCGAACTGGTACGCAGCGAAGAGTGCCGCGAGGTCGCCGCGACCCACGCCGCGCTCGACGAGTTCGAGCGGGCCCGCGACGAGGCCTCGCGGAACACCGTCTGGGTGACCGGCTGTCGCAGCTGGTACTTGGACGACCGGGGCCTCCCGATGGTCTGGCCGTGGTCGTTCGACCACTTCCGGAAGGTCATGAAGGCTCCCGATCCCGCCGCCTACGAGCTCGTCTGAACGGCGCAGGGCTCAGGCCCTCCCGAGGAGCTCGAGGGTGCCCCGGTCCTCCTGCCCGTCGAAGTACGTCCGGAGAGCCGTCTCGAACCCCGGATCCGAAGGGTCCGCCAGGTGGAAAAGGGTCATCGAGGAGTGGAACTTGAGATCGTCCGGAAAGCCGAAGATCTCGGCGGCGGGCCTCCCGGTCACTTGGTTGACCGCCTCCGTGCACTCGCGAAGGCGCGGCCCGAGAACCGGGTGGGCGAGGTACCGGGCCGCTTCGTCCAGTGACTCCAGGCCGTAGCGGTGGGCCGTGGCGCTCCGGCCCAGCCCTCGGAGCTGAGGGAAGACGAACCACATCCAGTGGCTCCGTTTGCTGCCGGCTCGCAGCTCGGCCAGCGCGCGTTCGTAGCTGGCGGATTGCGCCTCCACGAACCGTTCGAGATCGCCGTCGTCCACCTGCGCACCTCGCACCCCGGACTGCGAGCCCACGCTACCGGGCCGATCGAGAGGGGTTTCGAGGCTCACGGCGCGCCGCACCTCGGATGACCTCGGGTTCTTCTGGGTCTGACTTGACATAATATACATTATCGGCGGTTTAGGTCTGAAGAGGCCGAGCGGAGTCGGGACCCGTCGCGGCGGCTTCCGACCACTTCCCGCTCGACGGCCGGTCCCCACGCAGCGTGTGGCTCCCTGCAGCACGAATGCGTTTTGGTGCATTTGACGAAATATGCTGATCAGCGGGGGTTCCGTGGCCGGTGTCGTTGTCAGCCGGCGGTAGTCCGGAACGACTGGGGGCACCATGGGCGACGACGAGACGGTCCGGCTTCGGATCCCGGTCGACCAGGTGGAGGAGATCGTCGCCGCCCTCTACGGGGTGGCTCGAGGCCTGCACGACGAGGTCACGACGGTCGAGGATCCGCTGCTGCGTGAGGCCACGCGGACCCGGATCGTGCGCCTGGTTCGAACGATGAGATTGCTGCAGGAGAGCGCCAACGACGGGCGTGACATGGCGGCAAGTTGAAACTGACATCGGGTCAGAGCGCGCCCGATCCTCTGCCCGGTCCGAGCACCGAATTCAGATCTTCGCTCAAGGCGCCGTGCGCGCTGGTCGAAGAACCGAAGGATGAGCACGCACTGCCCTGCGCCTCTCGAGCTTCCGCGTCTCCACCGTCGCCGTCGTCGGGTGCGGTTCGCGTGGCACCTGCGTGCGGTCGAGATGAGCGACGGGGACGTTGCGCTCCTCGACGAACTGCGCCGGATGAGCGAACGTCACGGTCTGACCCGTCGACGTACGGATCGCCTCCGTCGTACCTTTCTTCCACAGTCGTCCTGACGCGTCGCTCTTGGCTCGGGCTCTGCCGCAAGCTCAGGGCGCCAGACCGTTCTCCTTCGCCAGGCGCTGGACCAGCTGTCGCGAGATCCCGAATCCGCGGGCGACCTCGCTCAGGCTCATTCCCTCGTCCAGACCGGCCGCGAGCACCGCGATGCGCAGGTCGTGGCGGGCAAGGGCCAGCGTCTCGAGCGCATCGTTGATGTCTTGGCGGTGATCGGCAGCCCGGGTCCCGGCGAGGGCCGAGGAGATCTCCTCTCCGGCTTCGAGGCGGGTGATGCCACGTTTGAGCACCCGTTCGGCGACGACCAGGTGGCGGCGGACTTCCTGGTCCGCTTCGATGAGTCGCTCCATCGCGCGGACGACGCCGTCGCGTTTCCTCGACACGCAAGAAGTGTAGACACTCCGGCTTCGCCGGTCCGACCTCCTCGTCGGGTCCCGATCGGTGGTGCCGAGTCGAGCGGTAACCTCACGTGCGGAGCGCGACCCATGGACGATCTGCCCTACGAAGAGCTGTTCGAGGCGTTCGGCGACCTCGACGACGAGTTCGACGACGCGCGGATCGACTTCGACGACGAGGTCTACTTCCGCACCTGTGGCAGGTGTGGTGCACGGACCTCCCCGCGGTGGTCCGAGTCGGCCTGTCTCGAAGAGGCCCGCCGCTACGGCTGGCGAAGGGTCGCCGCATCCGATCGTCCCGGCGCGCGGCGCATGGACCTCTGCGGCACCTGCGCGCGCGAGGCGGGGCTCGGTCCGCCGCTCGCCAACTGGGGGTTCTGAGGCACTCCCCCGCCGCAACGCTGCCGGTGCTCTGCTCAGTGCAGCGGGTCCGGCCCCTCGCCGATCTCGGTCACCAGCTGCTCGAGGTCGGCCGGTTCGGGGTCACGCGGTCGTGCGCCGCTCCCCCGCCGGTCTGGGGGTTCCCATGTTGACCCACCCGAGGAGATCCTCGTCGTCCCCGAGGTCGAACAGACGACGGACCGGGGACGTCTCGAGGACCGAGGCGCTCTTCCACACCGCGCCGAAGCCGAGTGCGGTGGCGCCGAGGACCAGCGCGTAGCCGGTGCACGAGGCGGAGGCCACCTGCTCCCACACCGGCACGTTGGAGCCCGGGTCCGGCGACGCGATCACCGCGATCGTGCAGGGCGCGGCGAAGGCCTTGCGCCGCATCTTCTCGACCATCGCCTCGGGAAGGTCCTTGCCGCGCAGCTCGTGGAGCCCGGCGACCAGCGCGTCACCCAACTGGTGCCGGCCGGAGTCGGTGATGACCGCGAACCGCCACGGCCGCAGCCCTCCGTGGTCGGGGACCGTGGTCGCGGTCTCGAGGATCCGGCGCAGGTCCTCTGCCTCGGGAGCCGTCCCTCCCGGGCCGGCTCCGGGCGTGGCGCGGCCAGTGCCTCGATCCAACCGGAGTGAACCGTGTGGGTTCCTGTCACGTCAGACCTCCGTCGCTACCCGGCCGCCACCGACTGGTCCACGCTAGGCGCCTGCTGCCCGAAGCAGTGCGTGGAACACCCGGCCGCTCAACCGCCGGACGCCGGAGGGCTCTTCCCCAGGGTGACGGTGACCGTCATCTGCGTCGATCCCCGGTAGAGACCGATGGTGACCATGGTCCCCGGGGTGTCGTCCTGGATGGTCGTCGTCAGCTGGTCCGCGCTGGTGACCGCCTGGCCGTTGATCGAGACGATCACGTCACCTTGTTCGATCCCGGCGACGTCGGCCGGTGAGCCGCTCGTGACCTCGGTGACCACCGCGCCCTCGCTGGGCACGAAGTTGTACGCGGAGCGCAGCTCGGGAGTGAGCGTCTCGATGAAGACGCCGAGATACCCCGATCCGTTCTGCGTCGCGTTGCTGATGGACTTGGCCCGGAGCTTCGGGAGCAGCTGGGAGATCTTGTTGGCGGGGATGGCGAACCCGATGTTCTGGGCCTGGCTGGTGCCGCTCGACGCCACCGCAGTGTTCATCCCGATCACCTTGCCCGAGCTGTCCACGAGCGGTCCACCCGAGTTGCCCGGATTGATCGCGGCGTCGGTCTGGAACATGTTGGTGAGTGTCTCGGTCACCGTCCCGCTCGCATCACTCGCCTGGACGGTGCGACCGGTCGCCGAGATGATCCCCTGGGTCACCGTCGGCGAACCGGCGGAGAGCCCGAGTGCGTTGCCGATGGCGACCACCCCGTCCCCCACCTGCACGTCGTCGGAGTCACCGTAGGAGACGGTCGGAAGGTTCGAGGCGCCGGTGATCTGGAGCAGCGCGATGTCGTTGGTGGGATCGGTGTCGACCAGAGTTGCCGGCATCGGTTTGGTCGCACCCCACAGCGTGACGGTGATCGAGGTCGCACCGGCGATGACGTGATTGTTGGTGATCACCTGGCCGCTCGGCGTGATGATCATCCCGGTCCCTTGGTCTTCGTTCCCGAACGCGGATGCACCCGACGTGGCATCGATGGAGACCACCGAGGGGAGGACCTTGTCGATGACCGTTTCGATGTTGGTCGTCCCGTTGAGCAGCGCCGGGCCCGCTGCGATCTCCTTGACCGACGTGGTCGTGTTGGCTGAGTTCGACGCCGCGACGATCCCGCCCCCGATCACCGCGCCGAGCAAGGCGGCCAGCAACGAGACGACCGGCCACACCCATCCCCCGACCCGTCGTTCGCGCCCGAGGGCCTTCTTCAACCGGCGCGGCGGCGAGAGATCGCGGGACCAGCTGGGAGCCATCGGACCGGTACCGGCGTGGAACGAGCTCTCCGGGCCGCTCTCGTCCTCCCCCACCGTCGGCGGCTCCGGCGGGGACTCGCGCCATTCGGGGGGGAGGAAATCGGATGCCCCGGATCGCGTTCGGCGTGCCCGGGTCGCCGTCCAGGGTCTCGTGGTCCCTCGGGTCGCTGCGGCGTGTCGGCTTCGGATTGGTCCATTCCTGTCTCCTCGACCGTCGCAACATCCCCCGGTGTCACCGTCCGCGCCGACCGGTGACCGGGTCGGGAGACAACCACCCCTCGTCGTCCCATCGTAGGGCGACCGCAGGCGCACAAATCCTGGGAAACGGGCGTTTCTTAGGTCCTTCTTACCGCGGCGGAGGCCCCGGTCTCACCGATCATGCTCTCTCCACGTGCACGCTGGCTGCGGCAGTAGCCTGTCGCCTCGGAATGGCCCACCGCATCGAAGTCGAGCTCACCAGTCAGTCGTCGGACGGGATCTGGACCTGGCGCGCCGCCGGCGCGAAGCAACCGAAGGGCACCGTCGACGCCAGCTCTGGTCCCGGCGGGCGCCGGGGTGGGAGCGGTGCTCCGCGCCGAGGTGGAGACGACGCTCGACGGAACGACGGTGACCGCGCTCCTTCCGTTGAAGACCAAGACGGACGGTCGGTCCGCCGAGCGGATCGAGGTGCTCGGCTCTCCGAAGCGTGGTCCCGATGTCAACGTGGTCCTCGCGCCCTCGTCTCGACGGCGACGGGAGGGCGGGCCCGACGGCCGGGGCGAGAGCCGACGGCCTCGCCGTGAAGGCCCCCCACGTCGCGAAGGCGCCGCCCGCCGCGGGCCCGAAGGCAGCCGGGGCCGCGACGCGGGTTCCGCACGCGACGGCGACCGGGGCGACCGGCGGCGGAGCGGCCCCGCACGGACCGGTTCCCAGGACGCGCCGGCCCGCGGGCGCACCCGTCGCCCGGCCCCGTCGACCACCTACCGCAACGCGGCACTCGCCACCCTCAAGCCGGAGCAGCTCCCGGTCGCCGAACAGCTGCTGCGCGGCGGGATCCCGGCGGTCCGCCAGGCGATCGAGGAACAGAACGCCCGGGCCCGCGCCGAGGGCCGTCCCGAGGTCACACCGGGTCCTCTCCTCGCACTGGCCGAGGAGCTCCGACCGGTGGTCAACCTCGCCACCTGGAAGGACCGTGCGTCGGTGGCGCGCAATGCCGGCAAGGACGTGCCCCTCCGCGAGCTGCGCTCGATCGTCGCCTCCGCCTCGACGGTGAGCCTCGACGAGGAGGGCACCGAAATGGCGACCGCGCTGCGCAACGCGCTCGACGAACGGGTGACCGCGCTGCGGACCCGTTGGATCGAGCGGATCACCACCTCCCTCGACGAGGGCAGGGTGCTCGACGCGTTGCGGGCGTCGGTCAAGCCGCCCGAGCCGGCCGCGCGCATCCCCGCCGAGCTCGCGGTCCGGCTGGCCGATGCTGCCGGGACGGCCATGCGCGCCGAAGCACCGGTCGAAGAGTGGGTGGCGTTGCTCGAGGTCGTCGTCGATACCCCGGTACGCCGCTCGGTCAAGCCGGCCGGGATACCGGCCGAGTGCCGACGAAAGCGTGCTCGCCCTCGCCCGCAAGGCCTCCGGCTACGTGCCGGAGCTCGCCCGGCTCCTCGGCATTCCGATCCCACCGCCGCCCGGGCCTCGCCGTCCGGTGGCGGCACGGGCCGGCCAAGGACGGCGCGCCTCCTGAACGCTCAGCCGAGCGGGCGGTGCATGACCAGCATCCGTGCCTTGAATCCGGCCGCCTCGAAGAAGCTCTTCGCCTGGCGGTCGCCGGGGAACGCGGTGCCGTCGACCCCGTCGCAGCCACGATTCGTGAACCACCCGAGCGCGTCCTCCATCAGCAGCCTGCCGAGCCCCTTCCCTCGCGAGTCGGGCCCGACGTAGCACGCGTCGATCACCCCCCGAAGGCGGCCCGCCTCGCTCGTCGCGAGGCGGCAGAGCACGAAGGCCACCGGTGCGCCGGCGGCACCGGCCACCGCCACCCGCTGGTCCGGATCGGCGAGCACCTTGGTCAACGTCTCACCGGTGGCGAGGTCCGAAGCCGTCTGGATGCCGGGCTCGAGGAGGAGCGTGACGCCCCGTCTCGGGGTGAGCTCGGTCACGAACGCGGCGAGGAGCGCCCGCAGCGCCGGTAGGTCTGCCGTCGAGGCGTTCCGTACCTCCCCCGGCGGGGAACTCCGATCGTCGCGGATGATCGGGCTCCGGTCAGGACCGCTCGTCGAGGAGCTGGTCGACCCGGTTGAGGATCGTTCGCCGCCCGCGGGTCGCGCTCTCGTAGGCGCGCACCGACACCAGCTCCTCACGGGTCAACCCGTCGAGGCGTTGGACGACCTGGGACGCGGAGAGGCTGTCGAAGCCCGGGATCGACAAGGTCGAGGCCGAAGGCACCTGCCCGTTGGACCACGGACGAGCGGGGTCCGCGCCGGTGCGGTCGCGACGGGGGGACTCCCCCGGCACCGCCCGCACGACCGTGCGGGGACCGGGCCGGGTCACCTCAGGGGGGAAGAACAGGCCGGCCGGCCCTTGGCGGAGGCGGCGGCGGCCGGAGCGCATTGCGTAGTGACCGACGGCCCTCGCCGAGGAGACGTGGACGCCGAGCTGCTCCCTTCCTCGGGCTGCGAGCTTCGGGAGCTCGTCGATGGCCGTTGCCACGATGCCGGCCGGGACGAAGACGAACAGGTCGAGCAGGCGTTCGTTGAGCGCCGGCTCCCGCGGTCGGTCGTCTGGTGACTCCGACACGCCGGGCTCCTCACACGCAGTCGCGGCAGAGCATCTTCTTGCGGTCCGCGAGCTGGTTCGGATGCTTCACGAGGAAGCACGAGCGGCAGACGAACTCGCCGGGCTGCTTGGGCAGAACCCGCTCGAGGGTGTCGCCGGTCCGATCCTCGGGCTCAGGGGTCTCCTCGTCGTCCTCGACCTCTTCGACGACCAGCCGTTCCTTGAGGATCGTGTCGAGGCTCGCCTCGACGTCCTCGTCGTCGGGCTCCTCCTCCTCGTCCTCCTCGGACTCCTCGCCGGCGCCGGTCTTTGCCGGTGCGGCGGCGGGGGCGGCGGCGGCTGCCGGCTCGAGGTCGGGGAGCACGTCCTCTTCCTCGTCGACCTCGGCGACGTCGTCGTCCTCCTCGTCAGGGAGGGCGAGTCCGTCCTCCGCGATCAGGTCGTCGTCGTCCGCGAGCTCGTCGAGATCGCCTTCGATGAGCTCTTCGGGTCCTTCGACTTCGTCGAGTTCCTGTGACATCTCGGTCCCTCGGTGGTGAATTGGGCGGGAGCATAGACGCTGCGCGTCGCGAACAGTTCATGCCTCGTCGTGTCGCCGGAAGGCACGACTCTCGCAGCCGCGCACCCTACCGGGAGTCGCTACGGAACGGTGCGACGGCCCGGCGTCAGCACGGGTCGGGCTTCCCTTGGTGCCCGCTGTGAAGGGGCCCCTCCCCCCGCCCGAAGGCGGGTCGGACCCAGGGGTCTTTGGCACCACTCCCCCGTTACCTCCGGTGTGCGCCGCCGGTCTCGGGGGAGCGTTTTCTACTCGAACCCCTGGGCCTCCTCCGCCTCTCACAGCGTCCCCCCCTCAGACGTTCCACCCGATCAGACTGGGGTGGTCGGCCCTGTGGGGCGACTGGGACTGGGGGCACGATAGGCCATCGTTCCGGTCCCCCGTCAAGCGCGAAACTGCGGTTGTCACCAGGAGCTTCGCACAACCGCCCTGGTCAGGATCGTAGAGGATTTCCCGCAACCGACATCGAGTTCCGGCGTTCCTCGGCGCGCCGCTCCGCACCGATCCTCCCGAGCTCCGCGGCGTCGGTGTCGACGTGGGACATGGCCTCCGCGAGCAGACGGTGACCAGCCACCTCCGCGATCAAGCGGTGCATCTCCTGGGCGACCCAGCGATAGGCCGGATGGCCTTGCGAGCCGGAGCGAAGCTCGATCAGGTGCATCGCCTCGCGCGCGTTCATCTGCATCGAGTAGCGCACGCGGAACGCCAGCGCGAGCGCGTACGCGCACTGCGACGGGAAGTGCGGACGCAGCGCGTCGTGCAGCTCGCGCGAGCGATCGACCGAGGCGACGAAGCGCGAGGTGAGGCCGGCTTCCTCGACGACCTCTGGGACGTCGTAGCCGAGCGCGCTGCCGAGTGGCTGCCACTCGATGGTGAGCATCCGGTGGCGCTGGAGGTCGCGGAACGCGCCGTAGTCGCTGACCACCTCGAACCGGTACGAGGTTCGTTCGAAGGCACGACCTGGTCGGTGCCGGCGGTTGGTCCGTTCACCGACGTAGGCCGCAAGGAGCGCCCGCCGCTCCTCGGCGCCGAGACGAGCCACTCTACCTGCGACTTCTTCCTCCGAGCAGCCGAGGAGCGGCGCACAGATCGCGGTCAGGACCTTCTCTTCCCCCTCGGGATCGAAGTCGACCAAGGTGACCGAAGGCCGACCCGACGGCCCACTCGGCGGGCGCTCGGGCGCAGCGAGCAGATCGGGGAAGAGCTCACCGACCACCCGAGCGGTCTCCGCGCCGGTTCGTTCGAGATAAGAGGACCACGCGCCGCCTCGGTCCGGCCGGTCGACCCGTTGCAAGAACGACGGGATCACCTTGCGCAACTCCTCGAGCATCATCTCCGCGTAGGCGCGCGCCTCGGGCAGCGGATGGACCCGCATGCGGAGGAGCAACAGCTCGTAGGACTGGCCGGTCCCGAAGATGCCGACGTTCGAGAGCGACCCCGCCGGGAGCAGCCCGCGCACCGCGTCGAGCGCCTTCGCCTTGACCGCGCGACGGTGCACGATGTCGGTATCGCCCGGCGCGCGCGGGTGGCGGAGCGAGAGGAAGCTCTGCGACTCCTCGAGGAGCTGGCCGTAGGTGTCGAACATCCGGTCCATCCCGCCCACGTAGCGGGCGCCGATCTGCGAGTCGAGCACCGCCGGGTCGCGGTAGTAGCGGTAGTGACCGGTGTCGAGGCGGTTGTTGTACGCGATGTACCGGGTCGACTGCTCGAGATAGGCCATCAGCCGTCCCCACTCGAGCACCTTGGTCAACAGGTTCGAACACTGCTCGCACGCAAGATGCACCCCGCCGAGCTGAGCCACCGAATCGTCCCCGTACTCGTTGAACACCCGCTCGTAGAGGTCGACCGCGCGTCGCATCCCGACCGTCGCGTCGACCGAGGCGTCGCCGCTGATGTCGAGCTCGTCGACGAACTCGTCGAGGAACAGCCGCCGGAGGCTCTTCGGAGAGCGTGAGTAACGGGCGAAGAGGGCTCCTTTGACCACTTCGGGCAGGTTGACCAGGGCGAACACCGGCCGGTCGAGATTGGTGACGTACCGGCGGAGGACGTCTTGTTCCTCGGCGGTGAAGTGCTCGACGGCATAGGGGAACATGCCCCGATCACACTAGGACGGGGCTGTCGGGTCGGTGGCGGACCCTCCCGGCGACGGTTCGCCGGCCCCGACCACACCTCGCCGGAGCAGCGCCACCGCCAGCTCGGCGTCGCGGCGGGTGCCTTCCGAGCCGGCCACCTGGGCGATCTGGCGGACCAGGTCGATCAGCTGACGGACGTTGCGCACGAAGTCGCCGGGGGCCACCTCGGCGTCTCGCAGCACGGCGTCGAGAGTCGCCCCGCGTACCCAGCCGAGCACCGCACGGCAGAGCCCCGGGTCGGGCCGCCGGGTCCGGCGCACACCGACTCGCCGCTCGTCGGCGCGCAACTCGGCGGCCATCGACTCGAGCGCGTCGAGCCGTCCGAGCACCTCGCGCTCGCGCGGCGGAGCCACCTGCTCCTCCTTCCGCCGGCTCTCGAAGACGATCGCCGAGGCCACCGCGGTGAGGACCGCCGGGTCGGCCGCGTCGAAGAGCCCCTGCCGCAGCGCCTCGGCCACCAAGCAGGTCCGATTCGTGGTAGATGCCGGCCAAGGTCTCACCGGCCGCGGTGAGCCGCCACTCCTCGACGAAACCGCGATCCGACAGGATCGCCAGGCGGCGGTCGAGTTGGGCCACGAGCGACTCGGAACCCGGTGCCGCCTGCCATTGCCCGTACGACGCGGCGAGGAGGGCATGGGCCTCTCGCGCGACCAACGGCGCACCAGGTTGACCGCGAGGTTGTAGGTGGGGTGGAAGGACGAGACCAGGTCGGGAGGGGGCGCGGTCGCGGTGGTCGCCACCTGCCGGAAGGTGATCGCGCTCGACCAGAGGACGAAGGCGTGACCCACGGTGTCGATGCCTCTCCGACCGGCCCTTCCGGTCAGCTGCCGGTACTCGCCCGAGGTCAGCGCAGAGGTGTCGGCGCCCCGGAACTTGGCGAACCGCTCGACGACCACCGTTCTCGCCGGCATGTTGATCCCGAGCGCAAGGGTCTCGGTCGCGAACACCACCTTGAGCAGCCCCTCGGCGAAGCAGCGTTCGACCGCCTGGCGGAAGGCCGGAACCAGTCCGGCGTGGTGCGGTGCGACGCCCGCCTCGAGTGCCGCCGACCAGGGTCCGTACCCGAGGGTCGCCAGGTCGTCGTCGCTCAAACGCTCGACCGCCTCCTCGGTCAGCGCGCGGATGCGCCGGCGCTCCTCCGAAGTGGTGAGACGGACTCCTGCCTCGAGGCACTGGCGGGTCGCGTCGTCGCAGGCGGCCCTCGAGAAGATGAAGGAGATCGCCGGCAACATGCCCGCCGACCCGAGGTACTCGACCACCTCGACGCGGCGCGGAGTGCGGAACCGGTGGCGAGGGTTGCGCTTCCGGCGCTGGTCGAGAAGGAGCCCGTCGGGATTGGGTCCACCCTTGCGCAGCAGCGGGATCACCGTCAGCTCGTCGCGGCCTCGCTCGGCGAACGCGAAGTGGTGGTGGAGGGTCACCGGACGGTGGGTCTCGAGGACCACCTCGGTCGGGCCGCGCACCGAGGTCAGCCACGCCCCGAAGTCGACCGCGTTGGAGACGGTGGCCGAGAGGCTCACGAAGACCACCTCGGGTGGCGTGAGCACCAGCACCTCCTCCCACACCGAGCCGCGGTAGGGGTCCTCCAGGTAGTGGACCTCGTCGAGGACGACCACCGCGAGATCGTCGAGGAGGCTCGAGCGGGAGAAGAGCATGTTGCGAAGGACCTCGGTGGTCATCACCACGATCGGGGCCGTCGGCTGGTGGGAGACGTCACCGGTCAGCAGCCCCACCCGGTCGGCTCCGTAGCGGACCGCGAGCTCGGCGTACTTCTGGTTGGAGAGGGCCTTGATCGGAGTCGTGTAGAAGGTCTTGCCCCCCGCGGCGAGGGCCCGCGCCGCCGCGTAGTCGGCGACCAGCGTCTTGCCCGAGCCGGTCGGTGCCGACACCAGCACCGACTCGTCACGGTCGAGCGCATCCATCGCCTGCATCTGGAACGGGTCGGGCGTGTACCCGAGCGTTCGTGCGAAGGCGGCTCGCACCTGGTCCGCCGCTCGTCGCGGGGCGCCCCGGGCGGGTCCCCGGGAGCCCCCCTGGCTCATCGCCTGATGAGCTTCCCGACCAGGATCGACAACTCGTAGAACAGGTACAGGGGCACCGCCAGCGCGATCATCGAGAAGGGATCGGAGCTCGGGGTGACCACGCCGGCCACCACCACGATGAGCACGATCGCCCACCGGCGCCACGACGAGAGCTTCTGGGGCGTCAACACACCGGCGACCTCGAGGGAGACCAACAGCACCGGGAATTCGAACATCAGCCCGAACACGACCATCAGGAGCACGATCAGGCTCAGGTACTTCGTCGGGTCGTAGATCTCGGTCAGGCTCGGGCCGCCGATGCTGTCGAGCCACCGGAGGGCATGGGGAAAGGTCACGAAGGCCACCAGGCAACCGAGTGCGAAGAGGGTGATCGACGCCACGATGAAGGGAATGGCGTACTTCTTCTCCTTCGGGTTGAGCCCCGGGGTGATGAAGCGCCACAACTCCCACAGCAGGATGGGCGACGCGAGGAAGGCACCGGCGTAGGCGGCGATCTTGACCCGCAGCGCCAAACCGTCGAGCGGACCGGTGATGTAGAAGCCGCAGTGGCCGGGGGCCACCTCGCAGTACGGATGCTTCAAGAAGGCCAGGATCGAGTTGTAGACGAGGAAGCACACCGTCCCCCCGACCAGGAAGGCCGCCGCGCAGATCAACACCCTCCGGCGAAGCTCGCCGAGATGCTCGACGAGGGTCATCGAGTTGGGTTGCGGGCGGGTTTCGCCCCGGCGCCTCAAGGAGATGGCCATGGTCCCCCGGAGCTGCAGGCTCGCTCGCTACGAAACATCGTCGAGTGGGTCAGTTCATTCCGGGATCGTCGGGTAGCTCGACCCGCCCGGTTCGGCGTACCTGGTGCACGACGCGATCGCCCGAGGGCGGCGGCACCGGAGCGCTGTTGCGCACCGGACGCGAGTCGTCGACCCCGTTCTCTTCGGGTGAGGCGCGCGACGCGGTCCCGTTCGATTCAGCCGGGGCCGCTCCGTTCGCCGTCGCGGTCGTCGCCTGCTCACTTGCGTGCTCGTCGGCGAGGTTGTCGAGGAAGGAGATCGGCGATCGAACCACCTGGCTGATCTTCTCGGTGGAGGGCATGTCGGGAAAGGTGCCTCTCACCTCCGACTCGAGTCGATGGCGCAGCTTGCGGAAGTCCCCCCAGAGTCCGCCGATCTGTCTCGCGACCTTCGGGAGCTTGTCCGGTCCGAGCACCACCAGGACGACCACGAGGATCACCAGCAACTTGGCCGGGCTGAGGAACGTCACGTCCGCGAGTGTACGGCGTTCCGAGCGCCCTCCTGGGGCAGATCGCGCGGAGAAACATCCTGCGCAGGGGCCTGACGAGGGACGACGTGGCGCCGTGGCCGATTGACCACGGCGAGGGCGACCAGCAGCACCACTGCGGCGGCCGAGAGGACGACCAGCCAGCCGTCGTCGTCGACCGGCCAGGCCACGAAGGCCATCTTGCCGACGATGAGATCGCGCGGGATCGGTCCGAAGAAACGGCTGTCCTCGGAGTCGGTCCGGTCGTCACCCATGACGAAGTACTCGCCGGCGGGCACGGTGAAGGGATGCGCGAGGCTGAATGGCGCATCGGCCGGGCTGGGCGTGGTCGGGGGCGCCGGCCGGGGCAACCACGGCTCCTCGAGGAGCCGTCCGTCGACGTACACGTGGCCGCCGGCCAGCGAGAGGGTCTCGCCCGGCAGTCCGATCACCCGCTTCACCAGATCCTGGTAGTCGGCGTCCTCGAGCGGAGGACGCGAGAAGACCACCACGTCGCCGCGCCGGACCGGCTCGAACCGGTACGCGAGCTTGTCGACGACGATGCGGTCCCCGATCTGCAAGGTGGGCAGCATCGAGCCGGAGGGGATGTAGAAGAGCTGGAGGGCGTACTCGCGGACGCCGGCGGCGAGCACGAGTGCCAACACGACGACTGCCAGCCACTCGGCGAGCCACCTCCACGGCCTCGAATGCGGGGCGTCGTCGGTCTCGAAGCCGGGGAGCGAGGGCACCGGCCGCGGGGGCAGCGAGGGCACCGGGATCGGTATCGACGGCACCGACCGAGGCGGACCGAGCCTGCGGGGGATCTCTCGGTCGGTGACCTCGACGGCTGCAGGGATGCGGTCGAGGCCCACCGGCCGCTTAAGCTATCCCACCCGCTCTCCGACCGAACCGTCGCCGCAGGCGCTCAGAGCCCGGCGATCAGCTTCTCGACGCGCTCTTCTTTCGCCTTGAAGGGGTCCTTCAGCAGCACGGTCCGCTGAGCCTGGTCGTTGAGCTTCAGGTGGACCCAGTCGACCGTGAAGTCGCGCCGGCGCTCCTTCGCCTTCTTCACGAACTCGCCGCGGAGGCGGGCCCGAGTCGTCTGCGGAGGGGTGGACATCGCGGTGATGATCTCGTCGTCGTCGCAGATGCGGTCGAGCTCATCGTGGTGCTGCAGTCGGTAGTAGAGGCCCCGGGTGCGGTCCACGTCGTGGTACTGCAGGTCGAGGTAGGAGACCGTCGGGTTGTGCAACGAGAGGCGGTGCCGCGCCCGGTAGCGGTCGATCAGGCGGTACTTCGCCACCCAGTCGCACTCGCGGTGGAGCGAGAGCGGATCGGCCTCCAGTCCCTTCAGGCAGTGTTGCCACATCTCGAGGGCCCGGTCCTCCTGAGGCGAGAGCCCCTGGCGGTCGCGGTAGCGGATGGCCCGCTGCAGGTACTCGCCCTGGATGTCGAGGGCGCTCATCTCCCGCCCGTTGGCCAGGCGCACCGGGCGCCGGCAGGTGATGTCGTGGCTGATCTCTCGGATCGCACGGATGGGGTTCTCGAGGGTCAGGTCGCGCATCACCGTCGAGGGGTCCTCGAGCATCCGGAGCACGATGCTGGTGGATCCGACCTTCAAGAAGGTCGCGTACTCGCTCATGTTGGAGTCCCCCACGATCACGTGGAGGCGGCGGTACTTCTCCGCGTCCGCATGAGGTTCGTCGCGGGTGTTGATGATCGGACGGCTCCGAGTGGTCGCCGAGGAGACGCCCTCCCAGATGTGCTCGGCACGCTGGCTGAGACAGAACACCGCGCCACGCGCGGTCTGGAGGACCTTGCCGGCGCCAGCGAAGGCCTGTCGGCTCACGAGGAAGGGGATCAGGACCTCGGTGTAGTGGGCGAAGTCGTCGCGACGACTGGTGAGGTAGTTCTCGTGGCACCCGTAGGAGTTGCCGGCCGAGTCGGTGTTGTTCTTGAAGAGGTAGATGTCGCCCCGGATCCCCTCCTCCCGCAGCCGCGCCTCCGCGCCCTCCACCAGTGAGGAGAGGATCCACTCCCCCGCCTTGTCGTGCGCGACGAGCTCGGCGACGTCGTCGCACTCGGGGGTCGCGTACTCGGGGTGGCTCCCGACGTCGAGGTAGAGACGCGCGCCGTTCTCCAAGAAGACGTTCGACGACCTCCCCCAGCTGACCACCCGGCGGAAGAGGTAGCGCGCGACCTCGTCGGGGCTGAGGCGGCGCTGACCGCGGAGCGTGCAAGTCACCCCGTACTCGTTCTCCAGGCCGTAGATGCGCCGGTCCATCACACCCACGGTACCGTGGGAAACCGCATCCCAACCGGATTCGCCCGCGACCGGCCGGTTCGCGTCAGGCGAGCAGGGTTTCGAGCTCCGCGGTCATCAAGCGGCGAAAGGCGCGACGACCGGTGTCCTCGGCGAGCACGGCGACCTCGAGCTCGGCGGGTCCGAGGGTGCGTTCGGGTCCGGCCAGCGCTCCGACGGCGGCGCGGAGCGCCTCCGCGAGCGTCCACCGCTCGGACCACTGCTCCTCGAGACGCTGCGCGATCGCCTCGGTTTCTCCCCCGAGCACCGCGTAGCGGTCCTCGTCGGTGATGGTCCCCTCGTAGGCGATGTGGTAGAGCTGCGGACCGCGCATCCCGTTCCCGAGCTCGGCGACCAGAATCTCGACCTCGAGCGGCTTCAGCTCGTGGGTGAAGACCTGACCGAGGTACTGCGCGTAGAGATTGGCGAGCGAGCGGGCTTCGACGTCCTCGCGGCTGTAGGCGTACCCCTTGGTGTCGGCGTGGCGAATCCCGGAGACTCGGAGCTGGTCGAACTCGTTGTACTTGCCCACGCCGGCGAACGCGATCCGGTCGTAGATCTCGCTGATCTTGTGGAGCGAGCGCGACGGGTTGTCGGCAACGATGGCGATCCCGAGGTCGTAGGTGCTGGCGACCAGCGAGCGCCCGCGGGCGATGCCCTTTTGGGCGTACTCGGCCCGGTCCTTCATCACCTGCTCGGGCGCCACGTAGTAGGGCATGGTCATGGCTGGCGCCCCTCGGCTCGGCGGCGATCGATCAGCGCGGAGAACCGCTCGGCCACCTCGTCCTCCGAGACGGCGACGAATCCCT
Source organism: uncultured Acidimicrobiales bacterium (assembly GCA_963741055.1). Taxonomy (GTDB): domain Bacteria; phylum Actinomycetota; class Acidimicrobiia; order Acidimicrobiales; family RAAP-2; genus Bog-756. Next base: position 43,186 of record CAVUGU010000018.1, read on the forward strand.
CCGAGGTGACCGTGGCAACCAGTGGGTAGATCCCGCGAATGAGGTCGGGGCCTCCGGTCGCCGCGTCCTCGTCGGCCGCTTCGTAGAGCGCCTCGATCGCGAGCTCGACCGCTTCGTCACGACCCAGTCCCGACCCGGTAGCCGAGTTTGATGGTGGTGCGGGCGTCCCGCCCACCGGAGCCGGTCGCGTTGAACTCGGTCTCCTCGTAGTGGCCGCCGGTCACGTCGTAGGTGAAGATCCGGCCGGTCCCACGGGTGAGGTCGTAGCCCGCGAACAGGGGTACGACCACCAGCCCCTGCATCGCCAGCGGGAGATGCTCCCGCACCATCTGGCTCAGCTGGTTGGCCTTGCCCTCGAGGCTCAGCACCACGCCCTCGACCTTCTCGTAGTGCTCGAGCTGGGTCTGGAACAAGCGCACCATCTCCACCGCCGGCCCGGCCGCACCCGCGATGGCCACCGCCGAGTAGCGGTCGGCGGGGAACACCTTCTCCATCGCGCGGTGGGCGATCACGTTCCCTTCGGTCGCACGCCGGTCGCCGGCCATCACCACGCCCTCGGCGAAACGGAGCGCGGCGACCGTCGTACCGTGTGGAATCCGCTCCGCGGCCGGCTTGCCGACGAAGGGCGCGAAGCCGCCCGTTTCCGGGGCGGGCGGAGGGACCGCCACCTGAAGCCGCCGGATGAGAGCAGCGAAGTCGGGCCCCGGATCCTCCGTCGTCGGGAAGAACGGCAGGGACACCCGGCTACTCGCCGCCCTTTTGCACGTAGTTGCGCACGAACTCCTCGGCGTTGTCCTCCAAGACCTCGTCGATCTCGTCGAGGAGGTCGTCGAGCTCGGCCTTCAGCTTTTCGCCGGTCGCGGAGGTCGCGGGAACCTCCTCGACGACGTCGTCGGACCGCTCAGGCGCGCTCTTCTTCTTCTGTTCGCGTTCTGCCATCCCTATCTCCCTAGCCGCTCAGCCGGTCCAGAAGCTCGGACGGGCTCGCACACTCCTGCAACAGTTCTTCGACATGTTCGGCCGTACCCTTCAGTGGATCCATCATAGGGACGCGGCGTAAGGGGTCGACTCCCAGGTCGAACACCAGAGAATCCCAGTTGGCGGTGGCCACCGCGCCCGGCCACTTCTTCAGGCACTCGCCCCGGAACCAAGCACGAGTGTCGCGGGGCGGGTCGGAGACGGCCGCGGTGACGTCGGTCGGATCGACCAACCGTTCGGTGTCCAGCCGTGCGAAAAGCGAACGCGACGGCCGGAGGTCGTGGTACTGCAGATCGAGCGCCGCCAGACGGTGATCGCCCCACTCGCAGCCGTGGCGCTCGCGGTAGGCCTCGATCAACTGGAGCTTGGCCACCCAGTCGAGCTGGCGGGAGAGGGACATCGGATCGGTCTCGAGTCCGTGGAGAACGCTCTCCCAGCGCGCCAGCACCGCCTCGCCGACGGCGGGGTCGCCGAGGCACTCGAGACCCTGGTCGTCTGCGTACTTTCGGGCCAGCGAGAAGAGCTCCCACTGGATGGCCAGCGCGGTCGCCGTCGTGCCGTCGGCCATCGCCAGTGGCTTGGTCATCGAGCGGTCGAGCGCCGCCTGGTGCATCGCGATGACCGGGTCGGCGAGCACGAGACTGCGGTCGCCGGAGATGTCGTCCTCGATCATCGCGAGCACGACCGAGGTGGTGCCCACCTTGAGGAAGGTGGCCACCTCGGCCAGATTGGCGTCGCCGACGATCACGTGGAGGCGCCGGTAGCGGTGCGGATCGGCGTGCGGTTCGTCGCGGGTGTTGACGATCGGCCGCTTCAAGGTGGTCTCGAGGCCGACCTGCTCCTCGAAGAACTCGGCCCGCTGTGAGATCTGGAAGTCGACGGCCCTCCGTCGTGGGACGCCGTCTCGGTCCCGACCTTCCCCGCGCCGGCGAAGATCTGCCGGGTGACGAGGTGCGGGGTGATCCCGGCCACGATGCGGGTGAACGGCACCGCGCGGTCCATCAGGTAGTTCTCGTGGGTGCCGTAGGAATTGCCCTTGCCGTCGGAGTTGTTCTTGTAGACGACGACGTGGCTGTCGTCGCGGAGCGACTGGTCCGCGGCCTCCATCGACCGGATGAGGACCACCTCGCCTGCGCGGTCGTAGCGGACACACTCGAGCGCGTCGCGGCATTCGGGGGTCGAGAACTCGGGGTGCGCGTGGTCGACGTAGTAGCGGGCCCCGTTGGTCAGCACGGTGTTGACCAGGTGGGTCTCGACCTGCGGCGGCATCGCCCCCTCCCGGGCGAACCCCCGGGCGTCGTTGCCCGGTGCCTCGTCCTCGAAGTCCCACCCGGTCTGCTGGCGGGCCACGTCGCGCGCGTAGGCGTTGATGAGGACCGAGGAGGCGGCGATCGGGTTGGGGTCGCCGTTGACCACCTGGATGCCGTACTCGGTCTCGATGCCGCAGACCTTGGGGATGGCCATGCAGCCGACCCTATCCCGGACTCTGCTCAGAGATACTGACCGGTGCCCACTCGCTCGATGGAGCGCCCACCCTTGGTCTCGTCCTCGTCATTGATGAGGGTGCGGATGTACACGATCCGCTCCCCCTTCTTCCCCGAGATCTTCGCCCAGTCGTCGGGGTTGGTGGTGTTGGGCAGATCCTCGTTCTCCTTGTACTCCTGCCGGATCGAGTCGAGCAGGTCCTCGGTCCGTATACCCCTGCCCTCGTCCGCGATGGCCCGCTTGATCGCGAGCTTCTTCGCGCGACGCACGATGTTCTCGATCATCGCACCGGACGAGAAGTCGCGGTAGTAGAGGGTCTCCTTGTCGCCGTTCTGGTAGGTGACCTCGAGGAACCGGTTCTCCTCGCCCTCGCGGTACATCTCGGCGACCGTCGACTCGATCATCGCCTGGGTGGCCTTTGCCGGATCTCCGCCACCGAGGGTTCGTACCTCGCCGGCGTCGAGCGGGAGGTCCGGGGTGAGGTAGCGGGAGAAGATCTGCGCGGCGGCGGTCTCGTTCGGCCGCTCGATCCGGATCTTGACGTCGAGGCGGCCGGGGCGGAGGATCGCCGGGTCGATCAGGTCCTCGCGGTTGCTGGCCCCGATGACGATCACGTCACGCAGCGTCTCGACGCCGTCGATCTCGGCGAGCAACTGAGGGACGATGGTCGACTCCATGTCCGAGCTGATGCCGGTCCCACGGGTGCGGAACAGCGAGTCCATCTCGTCGAAGAAGACGATGACCGGCACGCCTTCCTCGGACTTCTCACGGGCCCGCTGGAACACCAGGCGGATCTGGCGCTCGGTCTCGCCGACGTACTTGTTGAGAAGCTCCGGTCCCTTGATGTTGAGGAAGTAGCTCCGTGCGTTGGTGTTGCCGGTCACCTCGGCGACCTTCTTCGCCAACGAGTTGGCCACCGCCTTGGCGATGAGGGTCTTGCCGCAGCCAGGGGGCCCGTAGAGCAGGATCCCCTTCGGTGCGGGCAGCCGGTGCTCCGCGTAGAGCTCCCGGTGGAGGTAGGGCAGCTCGACCGCGTCGGTGATCGCCTCGATCTGCTCGTCGAGCCCGCCGACGTCGGCGTAAGTGACGTCGGGCACCTCTTCGAGGACCAGCTCTTCGACCTCGGGGCGATCGAGCTTCTCGATGAGGAGGCCGGTTCGGGTCTCCATGAGCACGGTGTCGCCGGCTCGGAGTCGGACTCCGAGCAGGGAGTCGGCGAGCTCGGCGACCCGCTCCTCGTCGGCGCGCCCGAAGACGATGGCGCGATTGCCCTCCTCGAGGAGTTCCTTCAACACGACCACTTCGCCGGAGCCCTCGCCCTTGCGGGCGAGGATCACGTTGAGCGACTCGTTGAGGACGACTTCGTTGCCCCGATCGAGCCGGTCGACGTCGATATCGGGATGGAGCGCGACCCGCATCTTGCGCCCCCCCGAGAAGACGTCGACGGTGCCGTCGTCGTTCGACCCGAGGTAGGTGCCGTAGGCGGCGGGTGGCTGGGTGAGCTTCTCGACCTCCTCGCGCAGGTTCGCCACGTGTTCCTTGGCGGTCTGCAGGGTGAAGGTGAGCTTCTCGTTCTGGGAGATCGCCTGGGCCAGCTGTCCCTTGGTCTCGAGCAGCTTCTCCTCGAGCGCCTGGACCCGACGCGGGCTCTCCTGCAGGCGGCGCCGCAGGATGGTGACCTCTTCTTCTGCCGCGTGCACACGGATCCGCAACGACTCGAGGTCGTCGTCGGCGCCGCGTCCGGTGCGAGGTCCTTCCCGCCCGTCGTGATCAGCCGTCGCGACCACCTCCTTCGCACGTCGCAGGCCTCTGTGGCGACCCTACACCGGCGCCTCGCCGACGATGCGCCATGTCATCGGCCTGGGCGCGGCCTCCAGCTCGCAGATCTGACGAAGCGTCAGCTAGACTGGGCGTTTGCGCGGGTACGATGGGGGCCAGAGACGGTACCCCTACCGACCGGAGACGAACCCTTCGGCGCGGTGGCGCGCCGTGTTGGGGACCCGCACCGAGCCTAGGAGCCACGATCACCGATGAAGGTCTGGATCGACCAGGATCTCTGCACCGGCGACGGACTGTGCGAGGAGATCGCGCCGGCCGTCTTCACCCTGCTCGACGACGGACTCGCCTACGTGAAGGAGGGTTCCGACGTCCGCAACGAACCCGGCGGCTCGGCGGGGATGGCCGCGGTGCCCGAAGAACTGGAAGACGCCGTCGTCGAGGCCGCCGAGGAGTGCCCGGGCGAGTGCATCTTCATCGAACAGAGCTGACCCGGCGGGTTTCGGCCGGTTATCACCGCTTCGACGGATCCTCTGGCTCCCCGAGGAGCAGCCGAGCGGTCGTGAGGAACCCGGTGTGCCCGACCATCCGGTGGTCCGGACGCACCGACCGGGGCTCCACGTGCCAGGTGCGCTGGAGGATCTCCACCGTCCGCGCCAGGCCGAACGGGCTGCGCCCGATCGCGTAGCGGAGCTCGCTCGTCTGGTTGATCGTCGGAAGGTAGGCGCAGAGGATCCCACCGGATCGCATCGCCTCCGCCGCGTGGTCGAGGACCCGCCAGGGCTCGGGAACGTCGAGCAGGATGCGGTCGAGACCGCGGGCGGCGATGCCGTCGTAGACGTTCTTGATCTCGACCCGGTACCGCCCGGTCTCACCGAGCAGGTCCGTCACGTTGCGGGAAGCGCGCGCGGCGAAGTCGTCGCGGAGCTCATAGCCGACCACATCTGCGCCCGCGCGGAGCAGCGCCATGGAGAGGGCGCCCGATCCGACGCCCGATTCGAGGACCCGCATCCCCGGACCGATGTCGGCTTCCATCAGGATCGAGCCCAGGTCCTTCGGATAGATGACTTGCGCGCCCCTCGGCATCTTCAAGATGAGATCCGAGAGCGTCGGCCGGACCGCCACGAACCGCCGACCGGTGCTCGCAGCGATCGACGACCCCTCCGGTCGTCCGATCAGGTCGTCGTGGACGACGATGCCGGCGTGGGTGTGGAAGGAGGTCCCGCTCCGAAGGGTGAGCAGGTACCGGCGATCCTTGTTGTCGATCAGAAGGACCTTGTCTCCGTCCCGAAGGAGGCTCCGCTCCTCGGCGCCGGCCACTCGGTCAGCTGCCGTCGGGTCCGGCCCGCTTGGTCGCGGTCCGGATGAGCAGTTGCTCTCCCGGCTTGAGCTTCGTGCGATAGACCACGTCGTTCTGGTTGAGGGCACGCTTGAGCATCCAGATCGCGACTCCGACCACGATCCACGCCGTGTGATAGCCGCGAAGCCCCCGACCGAAGGCCTTCAACTGGAGGAAATTCAGGATTGAGTCCATCGGGTCAGATCCGTCGGACCTCGACGACCGCCGACCGGCGCCGACCGGCGCGCCGGCCGATGAGGAAGATCACCGCCACCACCGCGACGCCGACCGCGAGCGCCACGGTCACCGCCTGGGAGCGAGCGGAGGAGATCTCCTCGTCGACGTCGCCGGTCAATTCGCGGAACTTGGCCTCGATCTGGTCGCGGGTGATGCGTTCGGTCGGCACACTCATCACTCGTCCTCCAGCTTCTCTACGGTGCGATTCTGGCCCCGGGTGACCGACCACACCGCCAGCGCGGCGACGCCCACCACCGCGATCGTGCAGATCACGTACGGCACCCACGACAGGTTTCCCGAAAAGGTGCTGCCGGTCTCGCCCTGGAGCAACCGCAACAGTGCGATCGCGAGCACGACGAGGGCGATCGAGAGGCAGACCGCGCCCGCCACACCGAAGAGGACGTAGCGCCCGAGTCCCTTGAGGGGGTCGAGCGTCTCCTGCTTGATGTAGTCGATGACCAGCTGGACGGTCTCGGATCCCGTCGCGCGGAGTCCGGTGAGTCCTTTTGGCCGGGAACTGCGGGCTGGGGTCACAGTCCTCCTTCGCCTCTTGTTTGTACCCGTCCCCCGGGACGGAAACCGCCGGACCGATCCGCACCGGCCGCAACCGTCGGTGACGATCGAATCGCACAACTATAGGCAGCACTGCTGCGAGGGGGTGCTCACTCGCGATCGGTCAACAGAAAGGTGGAACTCGCACGCGCCACGAGGTCCCCGTCTCCATCGACCACCTCGGCCTCCGCGAACACGACCCGCGAGCCGCCGGCGAGCACCGAAGCGGTGCACTCGAGCAGGGTGCCCACCCGAGCAGCGGACACGAAGGTGGTCTTCGCCTCGAGGTTGACCGCGACCACCCGGCGCGCCGACGCGCCGGCGAAGGTGATCACCGCGGACCCCATCGCCGAGTCGGCCATCGCACCGAGGAACCCCCCCTGGATGATCCCGGCCGGATTGGCGAAACGTTCGTCCGCCCACATCTGCCAGACCGTGCGACCGGGGACCGACTTTTCGACGCACCGCATGCCGAGCGTGAGCTCGCAGTTGGGGGGCACCTGGATCCGCTGGTCGGCCACCTCTCGACGCTACCTCCAGCCCTCGGCCGGGCTGGTGGTCTACTGGTGGGATGGCCGAGGCCGGCTTCGCGAGCGCGCTCTCCGAGCATCCCATCGCCGCCCAGGCGACCGGCGAGGTCGCCGGCACGGTGCTGGAGGCGATCGGCGACCGACCCGATCTGGTGGTGGTCAACGCGACCCGTCCGCACGCCGGCGCACTCGAGGACATCGCGGCGACCCTCGACGCGGTACTTCATCCCCTCGCCATCGTCGGGTGCGCAGCCGAGTCGGTGCTCGGGCGCGGTGCCGAGATCGAGGAGACACCGGCCGTCAGCCTGTGGGCCGGACGGGTCGGGCCGCTGTTGCAGCTCTCGCTGACCGCGATGCGGTTGTCCGACGACGAGTGGCATTTCGAAGGGTGGCCCGACCAGATCGCCCTCGAGCCCCGCGCGCTGGTGTTGATCGGTGACCCGTTCACCTTCCCGACCGAGGAGTTCCTCACCTGGTTCGCGGAGCGGATGCCGGGGGTGCCGGTCGTCGGCGGCAACGCTTCGGCCGGCCGTGGGCCGGGCGCGAGTCGGCTCGTCGTGCGCGACCGCGTCGTGACCAAAGGTGCCACCGCCGTTCTCATCGGGCCCGGTGTCGCCGTCGAGACCGTGCTCTCCCAGGGTTGTCGGCCCTACGGACGACTGCTCACGGTCACCCGCTCGGATCGCAACATCATCTACGAGATCGCGGGCAAACCGGCCATGGAGCGGATGGTCGACGAGATCAAGGACGGTCTCGAGCCCGTCGACGTCGCGGGCATCGAGGGCAACGGTCTCTTCGTCGGCCGTCTCGTCGACGATCGGATCAGCGAGCCCGGCCCCGGTGACTTCCTGGTGCGCAACGTGGTCGGTGTCGACCGGTCGAGCGGGGCGGTGGCGGTCAACGACCGCATCCCCCTCGGCGCCACCATTCGCTTCCACCTCCGTGACGCCGAGTCCGCTCATCGCGATCTCCGGGCCCTGCTCCGCGGACGAAAGGCCTCGGCCGCACTGATGTTCTCGTGCAACGGACGAGGCTCACGAATGTTCGACACGCCCCATCACGACGTGCTCACCTTCGAGCGCGAGGTCGGTCCTGTCCCGCTCGGAGGATTCTTCGCGGCCGGTGAGATCGGACCGGTAGGAGGTAGCAATTTCCTCCACAGCTTCTCGTCGTCGATCGCCTTGTTCCACGATCGCTGAGCCCCTCCGGAGGTGTGACCACTGCCGGCCCCGCCCGGTAGGGTTGCCTCGATGAGCGAGTCCCCCTCCTCGCCGCCTCATCCGTCCCCCGATCTCGACCAACTCGGCATCAACGTGATCCGGGGACTGGCGATGGATGCCCCGCGCGCGGCGAACTCGGGTCACCCGGGTACGGCGATGGCACTCGCCCCGCTCGCCCACGTGCTGTTCACCCGGATCCTGCGCCACGACCCGTCGGACCCCCACTGGCCCGACCGCGATCGATTCGTGCTCTCGAACGGCCACGCCTCGATCCTCCTCTACTCGATGCTCTACCTCACCGGCTACGGGCTCACGCTCGACGACCTCCGATCGTTCCGGCAGTGGGAATCGAAGACACCCGGCCATCCCGAGCTCCATCAGACCTTCGGGGTCGAGGTCACCACCGGCCCACTCGGACAGGGCTTCGCCAACGGAGTCGGGATGGGGATCGCCGAACGGTGGTTGCGCACCAACTTCGGCCCCGAGGTGTGCGATCACCATACGTACGTGATCGCGGGCGACGGCTGCCTCGAGGAGGGGATCTCCCACGAAGCCGCCTCGCTCGCGGGCCACCTCGGGCTCGGGCGGTTGGTCTACGTCTACGACGACAACCACATCACCATCGACGGACCGACCGAGCTCTCCTACTCCGACGACGTCGCCGGTCGTTTCACCGCGTACGGGTGGTCGGTCGAGGATCTCGGGGAGGCCGCCAACGACCTCGCGACGCTCGAGGCCGCGCTCGAGCGGGCAAGAGCGGTCGACGACATGCCCTCGCTGATCATCCTGCGGAGCCACATCGGCTACCCCTCACCTCATCTCACCGACACCGCCAAGGCGCACGGGGACCCCTTCCCCGAGGAGGAGATCGAAGAGACGAAGCGGATCCTCGGTCTCCCGGCCGACGAGACCTTCTGGGTGCCCGATGAGGTGCTCGAGCTCTACCGGCGTTGCATTCCGCGCGGTGAGCGGGTGCACGCAGAGTGGGTCGAGCGCTTCTCGCGCTGGGACGGTGACAAAGCCCGGTGGCAGGCCGCGCAAGCCGGTCACGGGATGCCCGGGTGGGAGGCGAAGTTGCCCAGCTTCGAGCCGGACGACGGGCCACTCGCGACCCGCCGCGCGATCAAGGCCTGCCTCGACGCCACCGGCGAGGTCATCCCCGGCCTCGTACCGGGAAGCGCGGACCTGACCGGCAACACCGGGATGGCAATGGACGGAGCCGTCGCCCAGTCCGTCGCGCGGCCGGGAGGCGATCTGGTCCACTACGGCATCCGCGAGCACGGGATGGCCGGAGTGATGACCGGCATGGCGGCCCACGGCGGGATCCTCCCGGTCGGGGGCACCTTCTTCGTCTTCTCCGACTACATGCGCGGCGCGGTGCGCGTCGCCGCGGTCTCCAACGTGCACGTCGTCTATTCGTGGACCCACGATTCGATCGGGCTGGGCCAGGACGGCCCGACCCACCAGCCGATCGAGCAGCTCGCGGCGGTGCGGGCCATGCCCAACCTGCGGGTCATCCGGCCGGCCGATGCGAACGAGACGGTCCAGGCCTGGCGCATCGCGGTCGATCACGACGGCCCGACCGCGCTGATCCTCTCCCGCCAGTCCCTCCCCGTCCTGGCCGAGACCGTCGAGCGGGCCGCCGAAGGGGTTCACCGCGGTGCGTACGTTCTCCGCGAATCGGCGGCGAGGGACCCCGAGCTCGTACTGGTCGGCACCGGCAGCGAGGTCCACGTGTGCCTTCAGGCAGCCGATCTGCTCGAGGCCGAGGGGACCGCGGTCCGGGTCGTGTCCTTCCCGTCGTGGGAGCTGTTCGCCGAGGAGCCCCCTTCGTACCGGGACCGGATCCTCCCGCCGCGGTATTCCACGCCTCTCGGTGGAGGCGGCGACCACCTTCGGTTGGGAGCGCTACGTGGACGCGAGCGTCGGCATCGACCACTTCGGTGCGTCCGCGCCCGGCGATCGGGTATTGGACGAGTTCGGCTTCAATCCGCAACACGTCGTGGAGCGAGCGCGCGCTCTGCTCGCGGCGGGACCGGTGACCACCCGGTGAGCCGGCGGGGTCCGGGCGGGCCATCGGCAGGCCGGCACGGGCGATCTTTGGAGAAGGGAGTGCCGTGACCACCTTGCAGGATCTCTACGAGCGCCAGGGCCAGAGCCCGTGGCTCGACAACCTGCGCCGTGACTGGCTGCAGGACGGCACCTTGGCCGACCTGGTGGCGAAGGGCATCCGGGGGGTGACCTCGAACCCCACCATCTTCGCCAAGGCGATCTCCGGTCAGGACACCTACGACGAGGAGTTCCGCAAACTGGCCGGCTCGGTGTCGATCGAGGACGTCTACTGGGACCTGGTCGTCGACGACGTCACGTCCGCGCTCACCTTGCTGCGCCCGCTCTACGACTCCTCGGGCGGGAGCGACGGCTTCGTCTCGGTCGAGGTGGCTCCGGACCTCGCCCACGAGACCGACAAGACGATCGAGGCGGCTCGCTCGCTCCACGCGCGGATCGACCGGCCGAACCTCTTCGTCAAGATCCCTGGGACCGAGGAGGGAGTCCCGGCGATCCGCCAGATGATCGCCGAGGGCAAGAGCATCAACGTCACACTCATCTTCAGCATCCCCCGCTACGACGAGGTGATCGAGGCGTACTTCTCCGGCCTCGAGCAGTACGTGAGCTCGGGCGCCACCGACCTCTCCGCGGTCGCGAGCGTGGCGTCGTTCTTCGTGAGCAGGGTCGACACCGAGGTCGACAAGCGTCTCGAGGCGGCGGCTTCCGGAGGCTCGGGCCCCGGTGTCCTCGAGCTGCGGGGCAAGGCCGCGGTGGCGCAGGCCAAGCTGGCCTACGCGCTCTTCGTCGAACGCTTCTCCGGACCGCGCTGGGAGGCGCTCGCCGCCCGCGGTGCGCGAGTCCAGCGGCCGCTGTGGGCGTCGACCTCGACCAAGAACCCCGCCTACCCGGATCTCGCCTACGTCGACACCTTGATCGGTCCGGACACGGTGAACACCATGCCGGACGGGACGATCGCCGACTTCCTCGACCACGGCACGGTCGCGCGCACGGTCGACACCGCGGTGGACGAGGCGCGAGCACACCTCGACCGGCTCGCCGAGTCGGCATCGACATGGCCGACGTGGCCCAGGTGCTCGAGAACGAGGGAGTCGCCTCGTTCAGCGCCTCGTTCGACGAGCTCATGCAGTTACTGTCCGACAAGGCGGGTGCGCTGGCCCGCGGTTAGGCCGGCGCTCGCCAACGCAGAGGAGGAACGCCATGAAGGTCGGCATGGTCGGTCTCGGCAAGATGGGCGCGAACATGAGCCAGCGGCTCGTCGAACACGGACACCAGGTCGTCGCATTCGACCTCTCCGAAAAGGCCCGCAACGCGGTCGCCACGTTCGGCGCCAAACCGGTCGCGACCCTGGAGGAGCTCGCCTCCAAACTCGACCCACCGCGGGTGGCCTGGGTGATGGTCCCCGCCGGTGAGCCGACCAACTCGACCATCACCACGCTGGCGGGCCTCTTCGAGCGCGGCGACGTGGTGATCGACGGAGGGAACTCCAATTACAAGGAGACCGCTCCACTGGTCGAGCAGCTGGCGAACCTCGGGGATCGCCCTGGTCGACGCCGGCACCTCGGGCGGGATCTGGGGCCTGAACGAGGGCTACTGCCTGATGGTCGGCGGCACCAAGGAAGCCGTGGCGATCGCCGAGCCGATCTTCCTCGCCCTCGCACCCGAGGGTGGGTACGCCCACGTCGGCCCGCCGGGTGCCGGCCACTTCGTCAAGATGGTCCACAACGGCATCGAGTACGGCCTGATGGAGGCGTACGCGGAGGGCTTCGAGGTCATGTCCGAGGCGCACGAGTTCGACCTCGACCTCCACGAGATCGCCTCGATCTGGCGGTTCGGTTCGGTCGTGCGGAGTTGGCTCCTCGAGCTCACCGAGCGGGCGCTGCGGCCCGGCGCTGGTTTCGACCAGGTCGAGGGCGTTGTGGTCGACTCGGGCGAGGGACGATGGACGGCGATCGAGGCCATCGACCGAGGGGTCTCGGCACCGGTGATCTCCTCGGCGCTGTTCGCGCGGTTCGCCTCGACGAAGAAGGACGCGTTCGGGCTCCGCCTGGTGGCAGCGCTTCGCAACCAGTTCGGCGGTCACGCGTTCACCACGACGAAGGGCACCCTCGGGGGCGAGACCTCCACCCCACGATGAGCGCCCCACCCTCGGGACACCGCGCCCACCGCCCGACACCTGCCCTCTCCAAGGCGCCGCCGGTGGCCATGGTCATCTTCGGCGCGTCCGGTGACCTCACCCATCGCAAGATCCTGCCGGCGCTCGCCCGCCTCGCCGACCACGGAGTGCTCGACGCAGGGTTCTCGCTGACCGGCGTGGCTCGCACCAAGTGGAGCGACGAGGAGTTCCGAGAGCAGGTCGCCGCGGCCACCCCGGACGGCGGGACCAAGTGGAAAGCAGCTCACCAAGCGGTTCCGCTACGTGTCGGGCGAATACCACCATCCGGACACGTTCGCTCAGCTGAAGGTCATCCTCGACGAGGCCGACGAGGTCGACCAGACCAGCGGGAATCGCATCTACTACCTCGCCACCGTCCCGAGCGTCTTCGGTCTGGTGGCCGAGGCCCTCGGCGAGCACGGCTGCGCGCAGCCGCTCGAGGGCGGGTTCACCCGCGTGGTGGTCGAGAAGCCCTTCGGCCACGATCTGAAGAGCGCGATCGAGCTCGACAACCAGATGCACTCCTCGTTCGAGGAGAGCCAGATCTACCGCATCGACCACTACATGGGGAAGGAGACGGTGCAGAACCTGCTCGCACTGCGCTTCGCCAACGCGATCTTCGAACCTCTCTGGAATCGTCGATACGTCGAGCAAGTACAGGTGACCGTCGCCGAGAGCCTCGGCGTCGAGCATCGCGGGGGGTTCTACGAGACGGCCGGAGCGCTGCGGGACATCGTCCAGAACCACGTGATGCAGGTCCTCGCGCTGACCATGATGGAGTCGCCCACGAGCAGCGAGGCCGACCGGATCCGCGACGAGAAGGTCAAGCTGTTGCAGGCCGTCGACATCCCGACCCCCGACGAGGCGGTCGACAAGGCGGTACGAGGGCAGTACACCGCGGGGACCATCGACGGCGAACCCGTCGTCGCCTATCGCCAAGAGGAGGACGTGGCACACGACAGCCAGACCGAAACCTTTGTCGCGCTCCGTCTGCGGGTCGAGAACTGGCGCTGGGCGGGAGTGCCGATCTTCGTGCGCACCGGCAAGCGACTGCCCGCACGGGTCACCGAGGTCGTCCTCACCTTCCACCGGGTCCCCTTCCTCCTCTTCGACCAGCAGGGCGCGCGCGACCTGCGCCCCAACGCGTTGATCCTCCGGATCCAGCCCGACGAGGGGATCAGTCTCGAATTCGGCGCGAAGGTGCCCGGCGAGAAGTTCCACGTCCGCTCGGTCGCGATGGACTTCACCTACGCGGAGGCGTTCGGGGGCTCGGAGGCCGCCGACGGTTACGAGCGTCTGATCCACGACGCGATGGTCGGCGACGCGACCCTCTTCATCCGGTCGGACGAAGTCCTCCAAGCCTGGCGCATCGTCGACCCCTATTTGAAGGCCTGGTCGGAACCGGGCGGCGCGATGCACTTCTACCCGGCGGGTACCTGGGGGCCGCACATGGCCGACCTGCTGGTCGAGCGGAGCGGGGACCAATGGCGCAACCCGGCGCTCGACCTCGAGCCGAAACGGCTCGACCGGATCTCCCCCGTTCCCCAGTAGGAACCGTGCAGGGCACCTTCCGGCAGGTCGACTCGGTCCCCGACGCGTTCGCCGAACTGGTGGCGGCGCGGCTCGCCGCGCTCCCGCCCGAGGGCATGAACTTGTTCCTCTCGGGAGGCCCGACCGCCGAGGCTTGTTACCGCGCCCTCGCCGCCCGGGCGGGTCCGGGTCCGACCGGTGGGTCACCCGGGCCCTGGTCGTCCGTCGACACCTACTGGGGGGACGAGCGGTGCGTGCCGCTCGACGACCCCGACTCCAACCACCGTCTCGGCGTCGACTCGCTCCTCGGTGCGGTGGGGCCGGTGCGCTCCGATCACCCGATGTACCGGGGTGGACCGCCCGACGAGGCCGCCGCGGCGTACGACCGTGAGGTCAGCGCGCTCGACCGTCTCGACCTCGTCCACCTCGGCCTCGGTCCCGACGGTCACTGCGCATCGCTCTTCCCCCATTCGGCCGCGTTGGACATCGGCGATTCGGGTCCTCTGGTCGTCGCGACTCGTGACACCAATGTGGCCAACCCCCACGACCGGATCACCCTCACCCTCCCTGCGATCGCGCGCGGACGCCTGGTCGTCTTCACCGTGTCGGGCCCGACCAAGCGGGACGCACTCCGCCGCGTGATCGCCGGCGACGACGTTCCCGCGGCACGGGTCACCGCTGAGGAAGTGGTGTGGTTGGCCGACGCGGAGGCAGTGGGCGACACCGCTTTGCCCGGAAATTGACCTTCGTTGTCCACGGCCGGGGCGCGAAGGCCCTCCGATAAGGTGTCGCGGATGCCCCCCCACGAGCTGCTCGGCGCCGACCTCGCCTCGATCCAAGAACGGGCCCGTCGTATCCGCGATACGGCGCACGGCAACCGGACCACCTTCTCCCCGAAGGTCTTCATCCCGCTCACCATGCTCTGCCGGGATCGCTGCGGTTACTGCACCTTCGCCAAGGCCCCGGCGCGGGTCGCCTCGCCCTACCTCTCCCTCGACGAGGTCCTCGACATCGCGCGCGGGGCGTCGGGCCGGCTGTCACGAGGCGCTCTTCACCCTCGGGGAATGCCCTGAGGACCGCTACCCGGCCGCTCGCAGCTGGCTCGACGATCACGGGTACCACTCCACCGTCGACTACCTGCTCGCAGCCTGCCGGGCGGTGGTCGAAGCGACCGGCCTCCTGCCCCACGCCAACGCAGGCGCGCTCGCCGGCGACGACCTGGCTCGCCTCCGCGAGGTGACCGCGAGCCAGGGAATGATGCTCGAGTCGCTCAACCCGGACCTGGACGCGCACCGCCACGCCCCGGACAAGACACCGGAACGGCGTCTTGCGACCCTCGAGACTGCGGGCGAACGGCAGGTCCCGTTCACCACAGGGCTGCTGGTCGGCATCGGCGAGTCGCGTGCCGACCGGGTCGCGACACTGGAGGCCATCGCGGCGAGCTACGGGCGTCACGGCCACGTCCAGGAAGTGATCGTGCAGAACTTCCTCCCGAAGCCCGGCACGGCGATGCACCTCTCGCCTCACTGTCCGAGCGAGGAATTCCTCTGGACGGTGGCAGCCGCTCGGATCCTCCTCCCTCCCGAGATCCACCTCCAGGCACCGCCCAACCTCTCCGATGATCTCGGCGCGCTGGTCGCGTCCGGAATCGACGACTGGGGCGGCGTCTCGCCGCTGACCGTCGACCACGTGAACCCCGAACGCGCCTGGCCGGCCCTCGACCGGCTTGGTGAGGAGACCGAGGCGTGCGGTCACGTCCTCGCGCCCCGCCTCACCCTCTACCCGGAGTTCGCGCTCGACCCGTCCCGTTGGCTCGACGACGCGATGCGCTTCCCTGTCCTCGACGCATCGGACGCCGAAGGCCTCGGCCGCGACCACGCTTGGTGTTCGGGGGCCGACACTCCCCCACCCCACCTTCTCGGTCCGGCCCGTGGTTTCGAGGGTCGCAGTGCCGATCGTTCCCTGAGCAAGGGGGCGGTGACCGAGGTGCTTGCCCGCGTGCTCGAGGGTGACGAGCCCGGCGAGGACGATCTCGTCACCTTGTTCGGCGCCCGCGGCCGAGAGGTCGTCGAAGTCGCGGAGGTGGCCGACCACCTCCGCAGAGAGATCGTCGGCGACGAGGTCACCTACGTCTCCAACCGCAACATCAACTACACCAACGTCTGCACTTTCAAGTGCCGCTTCTGCGCTTTCTCCAAGGGTCCGCTCTCGCTCAACCTGCGCGGCGCGCCCTACCTGCTCGAACTCTCCGACATCACCGAACGGGTACGCGAGGCCGAGACCCTCGGTGCCACCGAGGTATGCCTGCAGGGAGGCATCCACCCCTCATTCGACGGCGACTACTACCTCGAGGTGATCGCCGCGGTGCGCGAAGCCTCGCCGACCATCCACATCCACGGCTTCACCGCGCTCGAGGTCACCGAAGGGGCTCGACGTTCGGGCACCACCCTCTCCGAGTATCTGGTGCGTCTGCGTGACGCCGGCCTGAAGACGCTGCCCGGGACCGCGGCCGAGATTCTCGACGATCCGGTGCGCGAAGTGCTCTGCCCGGACAAGATCACCACCGGAGAGTGGCTCGAGGCCCACCGGATCGCGCACCAGGTCGGGCTTCGTTCAAACGTCACCATCATGTTCGGCGCGGTCGAGCAGCCGCGCTCGTGGGCACGCCACCTGCTGGCGACGCGTGAGCTCCAGAAGGAGACCGGCGGGTTCACCGAATTCGTGCCGCTCCCCTTCGTGCACATGGCCGCACCGATCTATCTTCGGCGCGGCTCGCGGCGTGGACCGACCTTCCGGGAGACGCTCCTCATGCACGCGGTCGGGCGGATCGCCTACCGCGGCGCGATCGACAACATCCAGGCGAGCTGGGTCAAGCTCGGAGCCGACGGTGTCCGCCAGGTCCTCCTCGCCGGGGTCAACGACCTCGGCGGGACCCTGCTCGACGAGAACATCTCCCGTGCGGCCGGCGCCGAGCACGGACAGATGATGGACGCCGACGCGTTCGCGGCCATCGTCACGCCGCTCGGGCGGTACCCTCGCGCAGCGGACAACCCTCTACGGCAGGGTCGACGCTCCAGCCGGGCACGCACTCGCAGCGACCAGCTGAGATGGTGACACCACCGGGCGGATCGGATCCCGAACGGTCCACGGCGGCCCCGAACCGTTCACAGGAGGCGACCGAGGCAGAGCGCCGCGCCCTCGCCGAGGTGACCGGGCAGCTCGCCGCCGATCTCGAGTCGAGCGGCGCGTCCACCGCCCAGCGCCGTCTCTACCGCTCGATGCTCACCACGGTGGCGGGACTCGCCGGCGAGGGCACCGAGGTGATCGACCTGAAGCTCGCCGATTCCGCACTGGCCGAGATGGCGGAGGCTTTTCGCATCTTCCGCCCGTACCGGAAGAGGATGAAGGTGACCATCTTCGGTTCGGCACGCACCGAGGCCGACCATCCCGCCTACAACCAGGCCCGCGACCTCGCTGCCGCCATGGCCGATGCCGGGTGGATGGTGGTGACCGGAGCGGGCCCCGGGATCATGGCGGCGGGCATGGAGGGCGCAGGCCGCGAGCAGTCGATCGGGGTGAACATCCGTCTCCCCCACGAGCAGGGCGCGAACCCCTTCATCGCACAGGACCCGAAGCTCGTCGAGATGCGCTACTTCTTCACCCGCAAGCTGATGCTGATCAAGGAGTCCGACGGCTACGTGGTGCTGCCCGGCGGGTTCGGCACGCTCGACGAGGGCTACGAGCTCCTCACCCTGCTGCAGACCGGTAAGGCGGAGCCGGCCCCGGTGGTGATGCTCGACGTTCCCGGGGGGACCTATTGGGAAGGGTGGACGCGGTTCTTGAACGACGAGGTCGAACCGCGAGGGCTCGTCTCTCCCGCGGACCACGCCTTCTTCTTCATCACCGACGACGTCACGAGCGCCCGGGACGAACTGCTCGGCTTCTACCGGAATTACCGCTCGTGTCGCTGGGTGGGCGACCTGCTGGTCATCCGGCTGGTGACCGCGCCCACCCGCTCCGAGCTGGCCGACCTCAACCGCCGCTTCTCCGACATCGTCGCCTCCGGGGTCATCCGGCACACCAAACCCCTGCCACCCGAGCGCAACGACGCCGACGAGCTCGACCTTGCACGGATCGCCTTCCGCTTCGACCGGGTCAGCTACGGGCGGCTCCGTCAGCTGATCGACGCCCTCAACCAGCTCGGCGCCTGACGGCCGGGTCGCCGGTGGGCCGGCGATGGCTGGTCGTGGGCGGTGGCCAGGGGGGTCGGCGGAGGTTAGAGGCCCGGGTCAGCGACTCCCACCCGCTGACAGGCCAATTCGTCGACGAGCCCACCGAAAGTCGATCGGCGAATGAGGGCCTGTGGGCCACGTTGTCTCCGGGGTGGTGATGTATATATACGTCGATATACATCACTACTCGGAAGGGACAGGTACCTCCGGGCTCCCCGCTTGGGGCCTCCAGCCCCCGAGCCGACTCCTTTCGGAAACCACCCGAGGACCCCTCCTTTCGGACCGAGCTCACCGGTCCCGCCAACTCACGGTGACCCGCAGGATCCACCCCCTCTCGGCGGCGACGGTTCCGCTACCGTCCCGGCATGATGCGAGCGGCCCACCGGCGCCGACTCGGCCTGGCCTCGGTGGTGTTGCTCGCAACGCTCCTGCTCGCAGGCTCCGGGCTGGCCCACCCAGGGGTCGCGGCCGCTTCGACGGCGCAAGACCGGGTCGGGGCTCGTCGCCGATCCGGCCGCCCTGGTCCGTCCGCTGGACGGCACCGGCTCCGGCACCGCCCAGGGCGCGATCGGCGAGTTTCCCGGGGCGGACCTCCCGTTCGGGATGATCCAGTGGAGTCCGGAGACCGTGCCCAACTCGGCCGGCGCCGGCGGCGGGTACTCCTACTCGGACGGTCGGATCGCCGGCTTCGGCCTCACCAACTTGAGCGGCACCGGGTGCACCGGATACGGCGACGTGCCGATCCTCCCGACCGTCGGGCCTTTCGACGCCGAGGTCGAAGGCGACACCGAAGCCTTGCCCCACGGGGACGAGCAGGCCTCCCCCGGGCGCTACCGGGCCACCGCAGGCGGGGTCACCACCGAGCTCGCGGTCACCACCCGAACCGGCCTCTCCCAATTCACCTTTCCGCACGGCACGCAGTCCAACGTCCTCTTCAAGGTGGCCGGCGGAACCAACACCATCGTCTCCTCCGACGTGCACGTGGTGGGAGGAGAGGAGCTCACCGGAGAGGTGACGGCCGGACAGTTCTGCGGGACGGGTAGCAACTACACGCTCTACTTCGCGGCGAAGTTCGACCGGGCCTTCGCCGCACACGGAACCTGGGACGGTTCCGCGGTCTCCGCCGGCTCGAGCGCCTGCGCGGGCGCGGCCTGCGGCGCGTGGGTCACCTTCGATACCACCTCGAACCCGGTCGTTCTCATGAAGGTGGGGATCTCCTACGTCAGCACGACCGGCGCCCTCGCCAACCTCGGACACGAGGATCCCGGGTGGTCACTCCACAAAGTCGAGACCGCGGCGCAGGAGCAGTGGAATTCCCTCCTCGGCAAGATCCGGGTCGGCGGTGGCACCCCCACCGAACAGAGGATCTTCTACACCGCGCTCTATCACTCGCTGCTCTTTCCGAGCGTGACGAGCGACGACTCCGGCGAGTATCGAGGCGACGACGGTCGGGTGCACTCGGCCGGAAGCCGTCTGGCGTACTCCAACTTCTCCGAATGGGACATCTACCGATCAGAGATCGAGCTCTTGGCCGTGCTCGCCCCGGGACGTGTCGCCGACATGGTCCAGTCGCTCGTCGACGACGCCGAACAAGGCGGGTGGCTCCCCAAGTGGGCCATTCCCGACGGTGACGCCAACCAGATGAACGGCGACTCGGCGGATCCGATCATCGCTGCGGCCTACGCGTTCGGTGTGCACGATTTCGACACGAAGGCCGCTCTGCGTGCCATGGTCAAGGGTGCGACCGAAGCCGAGAGCAACCACGGCCTCGAGATCGAACGCCAGTACCTCGACACCTACCAGAGCCAGCACTACGTGGACGCGGGATCGCTCGACCTCGGTTCGATCACCTACACCGACGGCGCGTCGGCAACGCTCGAGTACGCGATCGACGACTTCTCGATCTCCGAGCTCGCCTCTGCGCTCGGGGACCACGCGCTCGCGCAGTCGATGGCGAGCCGCGCCCACAATTGGGAGTACCTCTTCGATCCCGCGACCGGATACCTCGGTGCTCGAAACGCCGACGGCACCTTTCCCTCCGGACCGGCCTTCCAGACCTCCGAGTTCGAGCCGGGCGGCGAGAACGGGTTCGAGGAGGGGAACGCCATCCAGTACACCTGGTCGGTCCCAGAGGACCTCGGCGGGCTGGCCTCGCTGATGGGCGGGGACGCCGACGCGACGGCCGACCTCGACACCTTCTTCGGCCAGCTCAACGCCTCCCGCTACCTGCCCTACGACTGGTCGGGCAACGAGCCGAACCTCGGGACGCCTTGGGAGTTCGACTACTTCGGCGCGCCTTCTCGGACCCAGGGGGTGGTCCGGGCCATCGTGAACACGCAGTACGCCGACGCGCCGGTCGACGAACCCGGCAACGACGACCTCGGCGCGATCTCGTCGTGGTACGTGTGGGCGGCGATCGGCCTCTACCCGGTGACTCCCGGGTCGGCCGACCTTGCGCTGGCCAGCCCGCTCTTCCCCGACACCGTGCTCACCCTTTCCGACGGCAAGACCCTGGTCGAGCACGCCCCGGCTGCCTCGGCCGACACGCCGTACGTAAGTCGTTTGCGGGTGAGCGGAGTGGCGGCCGCGGTGTCGGCGCCACGCTGTGTATCCAAGTCCGCGGACTCGTCGCACGGCGCGAACGGCGACTGGGTCAGCCCGTGGGTCCCGGGATCGATCCTCCGGAGCGGCGGGACGATGGCCTTCACCCTGTCCGCGAGACCCGACACCCGCTGGGCCGCGGGAGAGGGGAACCCACCGCCCTCGTTCTCCTCGGGCCGTCTTCCCGCCGTGGGTGACTCCTCCCCCGCCGGCGCGGTCACGGTCGCAGCCGGCCGTCCGACCACCGTGCAGCTCGGGCTCGACCGGGCGGGAACCTCCGGCACGGCGGTCGACTGGACCGCCTCGGGTGCCGGCCTCACGGTGTCACCCTCCGACGGGCAGTTCGGGGAGGTCGCGGCCTGCAGCGCGGGCACCGGTCCCACGCAGACGCTGACGGTCACCGGAACGAGCGCCGGCACCTACGACCTCCGGTTCGAGCTCGAGACGAGCGCCCACGTCGCGTTGCCACCGGTGGTCATCGCGGTGACGGTCGTCGGCTGACGCCTCGCCCGGGTCCGGTGCGATCAGGGGTGGTCGTCGGGATCGGGCCGGCCGGCCAACAGGACCGCGGCCTTCTCGACCGCGCGGCGGGCCCTGGTGATCCGTTTCTCCTCGGCGGTGAGCTGGGGATCGGGTGCGCCCCCGTCCCGAACCGAGGAGGCCGCCTCGCGCAATCGATCGAGCGCGAGCTCGGCGAGCTCCTCGGCGATGCCACCGAGCCGATCGGCGAGGTCCGCCAAGTCGGCGCCCACCGTCAGCGACCCGTCGAGACCACGACCTCGACGATCTCGAAGCCACCCTCGGCGTGGCGCGCCCGCAGCACCTTCTTGTCGAACTTCCCGACACTCGTCTTCGGGACCTCTTCGACGAAGGTCCAACGCTCGGGCAGCCACCACCGGGTCACCCGCTCGGTGAGGAAGGCAACCAGCTCGTCCGCCGAGACGGTGGACCCTTCCTGGAGCACGACCGCCACGAGCGGCCGCTCGCTCCAGCGTTCGTCGGGCACCGCGATCACCGCGGCTTCGAGCACCTGGGGGTGGGCCATGACCTGGTTCTCCAGCTCGACCGAGGAGATCCACTCGCCACCCGACTTGATCACGTCCTTGGTCCGGTCAGCTGATCTGCATGAACCCGCGCCCGTCGAGGGTCCCGATGTCACCGGTCCGGAGCCAACCGTCGTGGAAGCGGTCCGGCGCGGGATTCTTGAAGTAGGAGGCGGTGATCCACGGGCCGCGTACCTCGAACTCCCCGATCGAGACCCCGTCGTTCGGCAGGATCGAACCGTCCTCGGCCGCCACCCGTACCTCGACACCGGGCACGATCCGTCCGGTCTTCGAGCGCCAGACGATCTCCTCCTCCGGGGGGACACCCTTCGGCGGCTTGGCCAACGCGCACATCGGGCTGGTCTCGGTCATCCCCCAGCCCTGGACCAGCTCGATACCGAGCTCGTCGCGGAAGCCCTCGATGAGTTGACGGGGGACCGCGGCGCCGCCGGCGGTGATCTGGCGCAACGAGGAGAGGTCGACCTGGTGGTCCCGGGTGTAGCGCAACAAGTCGCTCCAGATGGTCGGCACTCCTGCCGAGTAGGTCGGGCGATGGCGGGCGATGATCGCACTGAGGGGCTCGGCCTGCAGGAACATCTGAGGCATGAGCAGATCGGTGCCACCGAGGAAGGCGGCGTAGGGCGCTCCCCAGGCGTTCACGTGGAACATCGGGACGATCAGTAGCACCCGGTCGTACTGAGTGGTGCCGAGTGCGGCGCCCGAGCTCACACCCAGCGCGTGCAGGTAGGTCGACCGGTGCGAGTAGACGACCCCCTTCGGGTCACCGGTCGTCCCGGACGTGTAGCACATGGACGCGGCGTTCCGTTCGTCGAACTCCGGCCAGTCGTAGCCGGGCTCCTCGGCCCCGACCAGTTCTTCGTACGAAAGCACCTCGCCGAGTCCGGTGTCGTCGCCCGGGCCGACCATGACCACGTGTTTGACGCTCGAGAGCTGGTCCCGCACCCGAGCGAGCAGTGGGGCGAGGGTGCCGTCGACGAGGATCACCCGGTCCTCGGCGTGGTTGATCACGAAGGCGAGTTGCTCGGGAGGGAGCCGAAGGTTGAGGGTGTGCAACACCGCCCCCATCCCCGGCACCGCGAAGTACGCCTCGAGATGGGTCTGGTTGTTCCAGAGGAAGGTGCCCACCCGGTCCGAGTCCCCGATCCCGAGGCGCGAGAGCGCGTTCGCAAGACGTTCGGCGCGCTCCGCCACTTCGCCGAAGCCCGCCTCGATCCCCTCTCCGGTCGGTGCGGTGACCGTGATCACCACGCTGTCGCCGTAGATCTGTTGTCCGTGACGGAGGATCCCGCTCACGAGCAGCGGTCCGTCTTGCATGGTGCTGAGCACGATCGGTCTCCCCTGTTCCCGCCGGTCAGTTCGTCCGCAATTGCGGCGGAACGAGCATACCGAGCCGGGTTCCCACGCGGGCAGGCCTTGCCCGCGGCACCACGAGGTGGTGGACTGCGCAGACCGGAGCGGTTCGCTCGTTGCCAACGTGGCGGGGACCGCGCCCTTCTGAGCCCGGTGCTCACTTCGTCCGGACCAAGGTACGGAGAGCACGGTGGGCAAGCTCCTTTCCGCTGCGATCGCCGGCGCGGTGGCGTTGGCGGTGCTCCTCGGCACGCTCGTCGCAGTGGTCGCCGCGCCGGCCGATCCGGCGCCGGGCACCCCGGCAACCGGCTCGGGGTCGGCAATCCCCGCGACCTGGGTGATGCTCTACGAACAGGCTGCCGCGACCTGCCCCGGGCTCCCCTGGGCGGTGCTCGCAGCGATCGGCACGGTCGAGTCCGACAACGGCCAGTTGAGCGCTCCGGGCGTCGCGTCCGGGTCCAACGCAGCGGGTGCGGAGGGTCCGATGCAGTTCGAACCGGCCACGTTCGCCGCCTACGCGACGGTGGGCCCCGGCGGCGCTCGGCCGCCGTCTCCCTACGACCCGGTGGATGCCGTCTACACCGCGGCCAACCTGCTCTGTAGCGACGGAGCCGGCTCGCCGGCCTCGTTGCCGGCTGCAGTGCTCGCGTACAACCACTCGACGACCTACGTGGACACGGCGCTCACCCTCGCGCTCGCCGTCGGCGCCGATCCCGGCGTCTCCGCAACGGTGGTCGCCGCCCTGACCTTCGCGGCCGGCGAGCTCGGACGGCCCTACCGATGGGGCGGGACCGGACCGGGCGGCTTCGACTGCTCGGGCCTGACCCAGGCCGCCTACCAGTCGGCCGGTGTCGCCCTTCCACGGACCGCACAGGAGCAGTTCGACGCCGGCCCTCCGGTGCCGGCGGATGGGAACGTGCTCCCCGGCGACCTGGTCTTCTTCGGTAGCGGTCCTTTCGGGGTCGGGCACGTGGGGCTCTACGTCGGCGCGGGCGAGATGATCGACGCACCCCATACCGGCGCGGTGGTCCGAGTCGACGACGCGGACTGGCCCGATCTGGTCGGGGCGACCCGACCCACCTGATCGACAGGCGAAGCGTCTTCGCCTCTTGCATGCCGATGGCCAGCAGGACGAGCATGGAGAGAGCCAACAGAACCCGACCAAGGAGGTGCCATGCGCGCGAAAGTCGGTGACCGGATCGTCATCGGTGGGCGGCGGGCAGGGCAGCCGAACCGGGACTGCGAGGTGCTCGAGGTGCGCCACGCGAACGGCGAGCCGCCCTACGTGGTGCGGTGGGGCGACACGGGCCACGAGGACCTGTTCTTCCCCGGCTCCGATGCAGCGGTCGTACCGCGGACGAAGAAGTGAGCTAGGGACGTCGCCGGTAGGCGAAGTACGCCTTGACCGACTCGTCGGTCGGGGCCCGGTCTTCCTTGGTCCCCTCCTCGAGCAGCTCGAACCGCTCCGCCAACGCCGACTTCAGGCGCTCGAGGCTCACCGCGAGCTCACCGATCCGTTCGTGGTGGAGGACGTACCGGTCGGTGCTCGGGCCCGCTCGCTCGAAGATCCGGATCTCCCACTCGGAGATGCCGGCGTCGGCGCCGTCCTCGGCGTAGGACACGTCCATGATCATGACCCCGTCCTCGAAGTCGAGAACCCAGGGCTCGTCGGCTCCGAGGCGCCGCAACTCGCCCATCGTGTTCACGTCGAACACGAAGAGCCCACCGTCGGTGAGGTGCGCATGGACTCTGTCGAAGGTCGCGCGCCAGGCGTCGAAGTCGACCAGGTGGTTGATCGAGTCGAAGACGCTGATCACCACGTCGAACCGCTCGCCGAGATCGAAGGAGCTCATGTCACCCTCGACGAATCGGGCGGTCGGGACCTTCTCCCTGGCCGCGGCGAGCATCGCCGGGGAGCGATCGAGGCCGGTGAGGGAAGGAACCTTCGCCAGCCGGGCAAGGATCGATCCGGTTCCGCACCCCAGTTCGAGAAGCGAGCGCGCCCCGGGGCGGTACCGCTCGATGGAGCGCGTGACCCGGTCGGCACGGGGCGCCGGGTCGTCCATCACTGCGTCGTAGAAGCGAGCGATTCGGTCGTAGGACGGCACCGGTCACACCGTGCCACACCGACGCCTGCGCCGGTGTGGCACGGTGAGTCGCTCAGTACCCTCCGCCGCAGCCGTTCTGGTCGGGAGCCGCGTTGGGGTTCCCCCAGTAGTAAGCGGCGAAGGCAACCGCCACCCGGACCTGCTGTTCGGGCGTCGCGTCCGCCGCGTCCGACGGGAAGCCGAACGTGTTGAACTGGTTCCAGTTGGCGTGGGTGAATCCCAGCCCTCCGCTGAAGAGGGGGCCGTCCACGTTCCAGTTGCCGCCCTCCTCGCACATGTTCACCTTGTCCCACGCACTCATCTGGAATGGCGTGACCAGATCGATGGCCGGGAAGAAGAAGAGCGGCGGCGGGCTGTAGACGGTGCTCCCTCCGAGAGAGCCGTCGTACTCGAACCCACCGAAGGTGAACACCCCGCCGTCGGAGGCGACGAGGAGATACCCGTTCGGACCGGACGAGAGGCCGATCACCGGCTTGTTGAGGGGCTGGCCTCCGAGGGAGCCGTCGAAACGTGCTCCGTCGAACGCGAACACCCCGCCGTCAGCCGCGGCCAGTCGGTAACCGTTGCCACGCGACGAGATGCCGACCACCAGATTGTCCGCAGGTGCGTTCCCTTCGAAGGGGGCATCGCCGAACGCGTAGACCGAACCGTCGGCAGCGGCGATCCAATACCCGCCACCGTCTCGGGTCGGCGCGGCACCGACGATCGC
The DNA here is from genome assembly GCA_963741055.1 of uncultured Acidimicrobiales bacterium. Lineage (GTDB taxonomy): Bacteria > Actinomycetota > Acidimicrobiia > Acidimicrobiales > RAAP-2 > Bog-756. The sequence goes on from CAVUGU010000018.1 coordinate 69,119, forward strand.
GCTGGTCGGTGACATCCCGCTCGCGGACCCCTCGAAGCGGGCATCGCCGAACGCGAAGATGCCCCCGTCGGAAGCGACCAGCCAGTAGCCGTGGCCGTCGGGGGTCGAGGCCATGGCGACGATCGGCTGGTTGAGGACGATCGAACCGGTCGAGCCGTAGAACCCGGCGTCTCCGAAGGCGAAGATCCCGCCGTCGGCGGCGACCAGCCAGTAGCCGTGGCCGTTCGGCGTGGAGGCCATGCCGACGATCGGCTTGTTGAGGTGCAACGAACCGGTCGAGCCGTAGAACCCGGCGTCTCCGAAGGCGAAGATGCCCCCGTCGGATCCGGTCTCCCAGTAGCCGCCGGCGTCGGGCGTGGCCGCCGCGGCGACAATGGGTGCGTTGAGGACCATGCCTGCGCCGGTGGGCAGTGCCGCCGATGCGACGCTGCTCGTGGCGAGGAGTCCGAACGGGACGGCGAGTACCGCAGACAAGGCGGCGAGCCGTCGGGTGAGGTGTCTCGCCCGAGACGGGTGGACCTCCGTGGTTACTGAACAGTTGGCGACGCGCGCGCGGCGCGACGAACGAATGGGAAGCAATGTGGGTGACCTTTCCTTGGTCGGTCAAACCGCGCGGCGCGCAGTCCGACTCTCTTTTGGTTGGGTGGACCCCACATCGATGCATTCAACGCCCCAGCCGAGCACCGGGAAGGGTGGTACGGCCTCGCTCAACAAGCCGGGTGTGCTAGCGGGTGTTTACGTCCGGGTGTAGACGGGTATGTGCGTCGAGCTCTCCTTGTAGGCCGGCTCGCGCGGAGCACCGAAAGAGGGAATCGGGAAGATCGATCCCTGCCTCGGTGAGGGCAGGCCGGCGGTGACGCCTGTGATCAGACCGGCGCAATGTAGCGATGACCGATGCCCGGTGGAAATCGACACCACCCGGTGCGGCGGTCACACGCGAATTCCCAGGTGCCCCGCCCGCGGATTCTCACACTGAGTGGTCGGGCCGCAGGCCGCTCGAGTGACGCTCCGGGCCGGACTGCCCGGTTCAGGGGGGCCCGAGCAGGTAGTCACCCGTCTCGGGGTGGTGGTACCAGCCGCCGGCCGCCTGGGTACCGCCGTCCACGTGGAGCGTCTGGCCGGTCACGTAGCTCGAGAGGTCCGACCCGAGGAAGACGGCAGCACCTGCCATCTCGTCGACGTGGCCGGCCCGGCCCATGGGCACGACGTGCCCGAAGCGCCCGAGCGAGGAAGGCGGCGCGACCGACACCAGCCCCTCGGTGAGCGTGATGTCCGGTGCCAAAGCGTTGACTCGGATGCCGAGCGGCGCGAACTCCAGCGCGACCGTCTTGGTGAAGTTGATGACCCCCGCCTTCGCCGCGGCGTACGCCGCATAGCCGGGCGCGGCGCGCCACCCCTCGATCGAGGTCACGTTGATGATGCTCCCGCCGTTCTTGGCCGCCACCATCGACCTCGCGACGCGCTGGGTGCACAGCATCACATGGCGCAGGTTGGCCCGGTAGAGGGCGTCCCATCCCTTTTCGCGGCTCTCGAGGAAGGGCACTGCGAAGACGCCACCCGCGTTGTTGACGAGGATTCGCACCGGTCCGACTTCGTCCACGGTCCGGGTCGAGCGCGTCGTCGACCTGCTCGGGCTCGCGTACGTCGACGGTCATCCCGATCCCGCCGACCTCGGCTGCCGCCTCCGCACAACTCGAGGGATCCTGCTCCCAGATCACCACCTGTGCGCCGAACGCGGCAAAACCACCCGCAATGCCCCGGCCGATACCGGACCCGCCGCCGGTGACCACCGCCACACGACCGTCGAGCCGGACAGCGTCGCGTTCGAGCGTCATTGCCGGAGCACTCTAGGCCTACCATGTCCGCCCATGTCGATGGGATGCCCGCTCCTCGATGAACTCCCGCACCGCAGTTACGACGTCGACGGCCGTCATGTGGTCGAGCTCGACATCGTCGACTCGATGCGCGGGCCGAGCGGCGCGGTGCACGGCGGACTGGTCGCTTCTCTCGCCGATCGAGCCGGAGCGTATGCGGCGGTCCGCGCCGGGCAACGGCCGGTGGTCACTTCGAGCGTCGCGCTCGAGTTACCTCTCGGGAGCGACCGCCGGACCACTCCGTGCCGAGGCCACGGTGCTTCGTTCCGGTCGCCAGCAAGGAGTCGTCGAAGTCCGGCTGCACGACGGTGGGCGTCGACGACGCATTGGTCGCAACCGCCCTTCTCACCGTGAGCTACCTCCCCGGCGAGGTGCCGGCCCCACTGCCGGGGTAGGGCCGGCGACCCTCCGGTCGCCGTCACGGGTACCAGTGCCGGTACGATCGCTCGGGATTCGCCCAGTCACCGAAGGGGAGAGCATGGCCGACGCAACGGGACCGAAGATCTGCCTCGTCGGGGCGGGCGGCATGTCGTTCGGGCCGGTGATGGTCCTCGACGCGATCAACACCCGCCGGGTGCGCGGCGCGACGATGATGCTCCACGACGTGGACCCCGGTCGTCTCGCGGCCGCGCGGCGCTTCGCGGACCGGGTGAACGAGCGAAACGGGAGCCCGATCCGGATCGAGAGCTCCCTCGACCCGGCCGAGGCACTCACCGGCGCCGACTTCTGCCTCACCAGCGCCGAGATCGACCGCTGGCCGCGTTGGGTGGAGGACTACGAGATCCCCTGCCGCCACGGCTCGACCCAGATCACCGGGGAGAACGGGGGGCCCGGCGCGGTCTTCCACTCCCTGCGCTCGATCAAGACCATCCTCGGCGTCTGCGACGACATCGCCACGTACTGCCCCGACGCCTTCCTGGTCAACCTCACCAACCCCCTCAGCCGAGTGACGTTGGCGATCAACACCGCCACCACCGTGAAGAACGTCGGCATGTGCCACGAATTCGCCGGCGGCGTCGCGCGGATCGCCGGACTGCTGCGTCTCCCGAAGAAGAAGATCGCCGCCAAGGCGTCGGGGATCAACCACTTCACCTTCTTCACCGAGATCCGCCGGTCCGACACCGGCGAAGACCTCTATCCGAGGCTGCGCCGAATCTGGCAGCGGCGGTTCTTCGACTTCCCGCCACCGGTGACCGCGGCGGCCCGACAGCTGGTGCGGGTCCCGTGGGTCGACATTGCGGTCGAGCAGATGTACGCGCCACTGGTCGCCCACATGTTCCGCGAGTACGGCGTTCTCCCGTGCTCGGTCGACAGCCACATCGGCGAGTACGTCCCGTTCGCACGTGAGGTGGCCGGGTGGCATCCGGTGCCCGTCTACTACCACCGGGACCTGATGGCCCGTGTCGGGCGGTTGGTCACCCGCTACGGGAATGGGGAGTCCCACGTCCCGATGCACCGGTCCGGACGTTCCGCGGAAGAGGTCTTCCCGGTCGTCGGGGCCCTCTGGACGGGTGACGAGCGCCACATCAACGCGGTCAACGTCCCCAACCACGGCGCGGTGCCGAACCTGCCCGAGGGCGCGATCGTCGAGGTGCCGGCGACCGTCGGCGCCGAGGGGATCGTCCCCGAAGAGATGCCACCGATCCTCGAACCGATCGCCGAGTTCATGAAGACCCAGATCGAGTTGCAGGACCTGGTGGTGAAGGCAGCGCTCACCGGCGACCCGGCGCCCGCGTTCGAGGCCGTCCGGCGCGACCCCCTCTCGCCACCTGACGAGGCGTCGTGCCGGGCACTCTTCGACGAGTTGCTGACCGCGCAGGCCGGCGCACTCCCCTTCTGACCGGCCGCGCCCACCACGCGGTCCCACCGGTCCCGAACCAACCAGGAGCAGCGCGATGGCGTCCTTTGTGCTGGTGCACGGCGGCGGACACGGGGGCTGGTGCTACGCCAAGGTGAAGCGGCTCCTCGAGCGTGAGGGGCACGAGGTCTTCGCGCCGTCCTTGACCGGCCTCGCCGAGCGGTCTGCGTCGCTGTCACCCGAGGTCGATCTCGACTTCCACATCGATGACGTCGCCGCGCTCCTCTCTTACTGGGACCTTCGCGAGGTGATCCTGGTCGGTCACAGCTACGGCGGGATGGTGGTCACCGGCGCGGCCGACCGTGCCGCCGATCGGGTCGGAAAGCTCGTCTTCCTGGACGCGGCCAACCCCGAGAACGGCCAATCGCTGGTCGACGTCGCCGGACCGGTGATCGAGGTGACCCGTCCGATGGGCGAGACCGTGGACGGGGTCGAGTTGGTGCTCCTGCCCGCCGCCGGCGCCGCGGCGTTCTACGGCATCGACGATCCGGAGGACCGGGCATGGGCCGATGCACGACTCACCGGACATCCCTGGAAGTGCTTCGAACAGAAGCTCCGTCTCTCCGACGCGGAAGCCTTCTCGGCGATCCCGCAATTCCACGTCGTCTGTGAGTCGACCATCTCCACCCGCGACCCGGAGATGATCGAGAGCGCGCGGAGAGAGGGACGCCTCTGGCAGGTCGACACCGGTCACGATCTGATGATCACCGAACCGCGATTCGTCGCCGACGCTCTCTGCGAGATCGCCGCGCGGTGACGGCTCTGCGCTCGATCCTGGGCTGGAGTCAGTCGGGCAGCGGTCGATAGAGACACTGCCCGCCGCCGCTCGCGTGGAGCCGACCGCTCGGTGACCACAGCTGGGCGCGCCAGGCGAACAGCCCCTCGGACGACAACGGTGCCTCCCCGTCGCAGAGCAACCACTCCTCGCCGGCCGTCGGCGACTGAAACGACACGTGCAGGTCGAGGCTCGGCGCGATGAAGCGTGGTTCGGTCCAGGCGTGGGGGCGGTGCGCGGAGGGCCAACTCGGGAGGTCGACCAGGATCACACTCCGCGCCGCGTCGACCCACGGGTCGTCGAACGTCGCGGTCGGGGTGAAGCGCAGCCACTCGCGCCAGCGAGCCGGCCTCGGTCCCGTCGGTGGCCACTCGGGCTCGAAGTCGATCGGCTTCGACTGCAGGTTCTGCCAGAACGGGTAGGTCGCCCGCGACTGTCCCGGGGCCAGCTCTTCGAAGGTGGCCAGATCGTCCGGGTCGGGGACCTCGGGGGGCACGGTCTCGTCGTGCACCAGCCCCTCGGTGCCGTCTCCCGCGCTCCAGACCATCGCGTCGAGGATCGGCCGGCCCTCCTGGGTCACCTCCACCCGGTGGGAGCTCGCGTTCCGTCCGGCCCGGCGGGGCACGACGAGGAGCTCGACCGGGGCGAATCGTGCGACGCCCGAGGTAGTGGCAGGAGAAGGCGGCCGGCCGGGGTTGGCCGCTCGCGGTGCCGGCGGCCCGGAGGGCGCAGGCCGCGACGTAACCGCCCATCGGACCCCAGATCTCCCAGTCGGCGTGGAGGTCCGCCTCGAAGCGCCCCTCACCGATCTCCCGGACCGCGGTGTCGGCATCGAGGTCGCCCACGGTCAGTCGCCCACGGTCAGCGCAGACCGTCAGCGCAGAGCGAGCTGCCCCGGCACGAGCGGCGCGGGAAGCGAGGTGGTTCCCATCAGGTAGCGGTCGACCGCGGAGGCCGCCGACCGTCCCTCGGCGATCGCCCAGACGATGAGGCTCTGGCCGCGAGTCATGTCCCCGCAGACGAAGACCCCGTCGACGTTGGTCGACCAGTCGGAGTCCGCGGCCACACTCCCCCGCGGATCGAGCTCGAGGCCGAGCTCGGCGACCGGTCCGTCCTGCTCCGCACCGACGAAGCCGAGAGCCAGCAGGACCAGCTGGCAGGGCAGCTCGATGTCCGAGCCCTCGATCTCGACGAAGCGGGGCCGCCCGTCGTCGCCGGTCGCGGTCTCGACCTGCCGGCAACGGAGTGCGGTGACCTGTCCGTTGCCGTCGTCCACGAATTCGGTCGTCGTCACCGAGAAGACCCGATCCCCACCCTCTTCGTGTGCGGCCGAGGTTCGGAAGATGAGCGGCCAGGTCGGCCACGGGTTGTCGACGGTCCGTTCGGTGGGCGGCGCCGGCAGGATCTCGAGCTGGTGGACGCCGAGGGCCCCCTGGCGGTGCACGGTGCCGAGGCAGTCCGCCCCGGTGTCGCCGCCACCGATGATGACCACGTGCTTCCCCGCCGCCGAAATGGGGGTCGAGTCGAGCAGGCCTTCGCGGACCATGTTGGAGGGCTTCAGGTAGTCCATGGCCGGGTGGATGCCCCCGAGCTCGCGCCCGGGAACCGGGAGGTCCCGCGGCAGGGTCGCACCCCCGGCGAGCACGACCGCGTCGAACTCGGTCACGAGCGACGTGGCGGTGACCACCGTCGCGTTGGCCGCCATGGCGCGACGCACCTCGGGCGCGCACGGTCCGACCGACACCCCGCAGCGAAACTCGACGCCCTCGGCCTCGAGCTGGCCGAGACGCCGGTCGAGGACCGCCTTTTCCATCTTGAATTCCGGGATCCCGTAACGGAGCAAGCCGCCGGGTTTCTCCGCCCGCTCGAAGACCACCACCCGGTGGCCCGCACGCCGGAGCTGCTGTGCGGCGGCGAGACCCGCCGGGCCCGAGCCGACCACCCCCACCTGCTTGCCGGTGGACGCGACCGGCGCGACCGGCTCCACCCATCCTTCGCTCCAGGCGCGCTCGGCGATCTCGTACTCGATGCGCTCGATGGTCACCGGATCGGAGTTGATCCCGAGGACGCAAGAACCCTCGCAGGGCGCCGGACACAGCCGGCCGGTGAATTCGGGAAAGTTGTTGGTGGCGTGCAGCCGCTCGATCGCCTCGGACCAGTCGCGGTGGTAGACGAGGTCGTTCCACTCCGGGATCAGATTTCCGAGCGGGCATCCCTCGTGGCAGAAGGGGATCCCGCAGTCCATGCAGCGCGCGGCTTGCCGCTCCGCGGCCTCTTCGGGAAAGGGCTCGTACACCTCTCTCCAGTCGCGCAAGCGGATGGGCACCGGCCGGCGGGGCGGCAGGGCACGGCGGTACTTCAAGAAGCCGGTCAGGTCACCCATGGGCCGCCTCCATCACCGCCTCCTCGACCGACCGGCCTTCGGCGACCGCGCGCTCGGTCGCCTCGAGCACCCGCCGGTAGTCCTTCGGCATCACGGTCACGAACTGCTCCGAAGCGACGATCCAATTGTCGAGGAGGCGTTCGGCCACCGTCGAGCCGGTCTCGTCGCGATGCAGCGTCACCCGGTCCTCGAGCCAGACCCGGTCCTCGGCGGAGACCGGCTCGAGGTCCACCCCCTCTCCGTTGTAGGTACCGGCGAGGCGGCCGTCGGGATCCCAGACGAAGGCCATCCCACCCGACATCCCGGCACCGAAATTCCGACCGGTCGGCCCGAGCACGACCACTCGTCCCCCGGTCATGTACTCGCAGGCGTGGTCGCCGACCCCTTCGACCACCGCGATCGCGCCGGAGTTGCGGACGCAGAACCGCTCGCCCACCTGTCCTCGTAGGAAGACGTCGCCAGCGGTGGCGCCGTAGAGGATGACGTTGCCCGCGACGATGTTCTCCTCCGCGGCGAACGGTGAGCCCTCCGGCGGCCGGACGACGATGCGCCCGCCCGAGAGCCCCTTGCCGAGGTAGTCGTTGGCATCGCCGTGGAGGCGCAGGGTCACGCCCCGGGGGACGAAGGCACCGAAGCTCTGTCCGGCCGAGCCGGTGAAGGTCAGGTCGATCGTCCCGTCGGGCAGGCCGGCGCCGCCGTGGCGGAGGGCGATCTCGTGGCCGAGCAGGGTGCCGACGGTCCGGTCGACGTTGCGGATGCGCAGCTGCGCGCGCACCGGCGTGCCCTCTTCGATCGCCACCCGGCACTGCTCGAGGAACGCGTGATCGAGCGCGCGGTCGAGACCGTGGTCCTGCTCGTTGACACACCGCCGCGCCGAGCCCGGACGCGCCTGCGGATCGACGAGGATCGGGGAGAGATCGAGGCCGTCGGCCTTCCAGTGGCCGACCGCGTCGGTGGTGTCCAGCAGGTCGACCCGTCCCACCGCCTCGTCGATCGAACGGAGGCCGAGCGCGGCGAGGTGCTCACGGACCTCCTCCGCGATGTACTCGAAGAAGGTCTCGACGAATTCCGGCTGGCCGCTGAAGCGCTCCCGCAACTTGGGGTTCTGGGTGGCGATCCCGACCGGGCAGGTGTCGAGGTGGCAGACGCGCATCATGATGCAGCCCGACACCACCAGGGGTGCGGTGGCGAACCCGAACTCCTCCGCGCCGAGGAGCGCGCCGATCACCACGTCGCGACCGGTCTTCATCTGCCCGTCGACTTGGACGACGATGCGATCCCGCAGGTCGTTGGCGACCAAGGTCTGCTGGGTCTCGGCGAGCCCCAGCTCCCAGGGCACGCCCGCGTGCTTGAGCGAGGTGAGCGGTGCCGCTCCGGTCCCCCCGTCGTGGCCCGAGATGAGCACCACGTCCGAGTGGGCCTTGGCCACCCCGGCCGCGACCGTGCCGACGCCCACTTCGGCCACCAGCTTCACGTGCACCCGTGCCCTCGGATTGGCCGACTTCAAATCGTGGATGAGCTGCGCGATGTCCTCGATCGAGTAGATGTCGTGGTGCGGAGGCGGCGAGATCAGCCCGACGCCCGGCGTCGAGAATCGGGTGGCCGCGATCCAGGGATAGATCTTGGCCCCGGGGAGCTGACCCCCTTCGCCCGGCTTCGCGCCCTGGGCGATCTTGATCTGGATGTCGTCGGAGTTCACCAGGTACTCCAAGGTGACCCCGAACCGGCCCGAGGCCACCTGCTTGATCGCGCTGCGGCGGAGGTCACCGTTCGGATCGGGCGTGTAGCGGTCGGGGTCCTCGCCGCCTTCGCCGGTGTTCGACCGCCCGCCGAGTCGGTTCATGGCGATGGCCAGCGTCTCGTGCGCCTCCGAGGAGATCGAGCCGTAGGACATCGCACCGGTCGAGAACCGGGCGACGATCGCGGAGACCGGTTCGACCTCGTCGATCGGGACCGGCGCCAGCACCCCGCTCTTGAGTCGCATCAGACCGCGCAGGGTCGCGAGGGCGCGGCTCTGGTCGTCCACCGCCTCGGTGTACTCCTTGAACACCTCGTAGCGCTTGGCCCGGGTCGCGTGCTGCAGCTTGAAGACGGTGCGCGGGTTGAAGAGGTGGATCTCCCCCTCGCGGCGCCACTGGTACTCGCCGCCCACTTCGCGCTCTCGGTGGGCGAGCTCACCCGGCCGGTCGAAGTTGGCCGTGCGGTGGCGGAGGGCCACCTCTTTCGCCAGCACGTCGAGGCCGACGCCGCCGATCCGCGACACCGTCCCGGTGAAGTACTCGTCGATGACCTCCTCGGCGAGGCCGACCGCCTCGAACACCTGGGCGCCGGTGTAGGAGGCGACCGTCGAGATGCCCATCTTGGACATCACCTTGATGATCCCCTTCGAGGCCGCCTTGATGTAGTTGCGCTGAGCCTGGCGAGGGGTCACCCCTGAAAGGAGGCCCGACGCGATCATGTCGTCGAGGGTCTCGAAGGCCAGGTAGGGATTGATCGCCGCCGCTCCGAACCCCTTCAGCAGCGCCATGTGGTGGACCTCACGCGCGTCCCCCGACTCGACGACGAGACCCACCTGGGTGCGGGTGCGCTCGCGGACCAGGTGATGGTGGACGGCCGCGACCAGCAGCAGGGACGGGATCGGTGCGAGCTCGGCCGTCGAGTTGCGGTCCGACAGCACGATCACGTCGGCGCCCTCCGCGATGGCGGTACTGACCCGGCTCCGCACGTCCTCGAGCGCGGCGCGCAGTGCGTCGCCGCCGCCGTCGACCTCGAAGAGCCCGTCGATGGCGAACGCCCGGAATCCCGGGGTGCTGCCGTCCTCGTTGACGTAGAGCAGCTTCGCCAGGTCGTCGTTGTCGATCACCGGCATGGGGAGGACGATCTGGCGGCACGATGCCGGGGTCGCCTCGAGCAGGTTCCCTTCGGGCCCGAGGGTCGATTGGAGCGAGGTCACCAGCTCCTCGCGGATCGCGTCGAGCGGCGGGTTGGTCACCTGGGCGAACAACTGGGTGAAGTAGTCGTAGATCAGCCGCGGACGTTCCGACAGCACCGCGATGGCCGCGTCGGTACCCATCGAGCCGAGCGGCTCGATGCCGGTGCGCGCCATCGGCTCGAGGATGAGGCGGAGCTCCTCGTTGGTGTAGCCGAAGAGCCGCTGTCGCCCGATGACCGAGGCGTGCTGCGGCGTGAGCATGCTTCTGGGCGGGAGGTCGTCCAGGTTGATCTGGCCCTCCTCCAGCCACTGCCCATAGGGGTGCTCGGCGGCGAGGGTCGCCTTGATCTCGTCGTCGTCGACGATCCGGCCCTGCGAGGTGTCGACGAGGAACATCCGGCCGGGCTGGAGCCGGCCCTTTCGGACCACCTTCTCCGGTGCGATGTCGAGCACCCCGACCTCGCTCGCCATGACCACGAGACCGTCGTCGGTGACCCAGTAGCGGGAAGGGCGGAGTCCGTTGCGGTCGAGGACCGCCCCGATGACCGTCCCGTCGGTGAAGGCGACCGAGGCCGGGCCGTCCCAGGGCTCCATCAGGGCCGAGTGGAACCGGTAGAAGGCGCGACGGGCGGGGTCCATGGTGCGGTGGTTCTCCCACGCCTCGGGGATCATCATCAGCACCGCGTGATGGATGGGCCGGCCGCCGAGATGGAGCAGCTCGAGGACCTCGTCGAAAGAGGCGGAGTCGCTCGCACCGGTCGTCACGATCGGATAGGCGCGCGAGAGTTCGGGGATGAGGTCGGTGCGGAGCAGTGCCTCTCGGGCACGCATCCAGTTGCGGTTGCCGGCCAGGGTGTTGATCTCGCCGTTGTGGGCGAGGTACCGGTAGGGGTGCGCGAGCGGCCACGAGGGGAAGGTGTTGGTCGAGAACCGCGAGTGGACGAGGGCGAGGCCGCTCACCAGGCGCTCGTCGGAGAGGTCCGGGAAGAACTGGGCAAGCTGGTGAGAGGTCAGCATCCCCTTGTAGGTGATGGTCCTCGCGGAGAGCGACGCGAAGTAGCACGCCTCGACCTGGTGCTCGGCACGCTTGCGCAGCACGAACGCGAGGCGGTCGAGCGCGAGGGCGCGGTCGGGACCGTCGATCCGCACCCCGGGCTTGCCCGCCACGAAGATCTGGTGCATCGCCGGGCGTGCGGCGTTCGAGACCGACCCGAGCGAGGAGTCGTCGACCGGGAGGTCCCGCCACCCGAGCACGGTGAGCCCCTGGTCGTCGGCGAGCTTCTCGACCGCGTTCCGGGCGCTCTCCGCGGCCTGCGGATCACGCGAGAGGAAGGCGAGTCCCGTCGCGTACCCGCCCGGCTCGGGCAGGTCGAAGGGGACCACGGCTGCGTAGAACTCGTGCGGGACCTGGACCAGGATGCCCGCGCCGTCGCCGCTGTCCTCCTCGCTGCCGGTCGCCCCCCGGTGTGCGAGGTGCTCGAGCGCCGAGATCGCCTCGAGCACGAGCTGGTGGGAGCGGCGGCCCTGGAGATCGGCCACGAAGGCCACCCCGCAGGCGTCGTGCTCGAAGCGCGGGTCGTAGAGGCCCTCGGAAGGGGGACGCGGGGCGGCACGGTGGCACGGGTTCTTGAGGGTGCCGTCGTCGGTGGTCATCGAGTCGCTCCAACGGGAAAGGGATCAACCCGGCTGGGACGACGCTGGCCCTGCGCGGTCCGAAAAGTGTATACCCCGGTTTCGCCGGATCCGGCCCACCGGCCGGCACGCGTTGCAGGGGTGACGCGCCCGTAGCATGAGCGGGTGGCGCCGGATCCATCCGATGACCTCCTCGTGGTGGGAGCCGGGGTCATCGGGCTCTCGATCGCATGGAGGTCGGCCGTCGCCGGATTGACGGTGACCCTCGTCGACCCCGCACCCGGACGCGGGGCGACCTGGGCGGCGGCAGGCATGCTGGCACCGGTCTCCGAGGCTCACTTCGGCGAAGAGGAGCTGGTCGCGCTCAACCTCGCCGCCGCACGCGCCTGGCCGACCTTTGCGAGCGAGCTCGAGGCGGCGTCCGGCCGGAGCGTCCACTACACACCGCTCGGAATGCTGCTCGTGGCCGCCGACCCTTCCGACCGTGACGCCACCGACCGGCTGCTCCGCTTCCAGCACGCGCTCGAGCTCCGGGCGCGACGACTCTCGGCTGCCGAGTGCCGAGCAGCCGAGCCGCTCCTCGCGGCCGGTGTCTGCGGCGGCGCCGAGCTCGGAGACGATCATCAGGTCGACAACCGGGCGCTCGCCGTTGCGCTCGAGGTCGCGTGCGAGGCGAGCGGCGTCTCGATGATCCGGGACGAGGTCTCCGGTCTCTGCGTCGAGTACGGACGGCTGACCGGCGTCTCCCTCCGCTCGGGCGAGCAGCGCTCGGCCCACTCGGTCGTGCTCTGCTGCCGGGTGCCGCTCCGGTGAGCTCCCCGGACTGCCCGAAGACCTCCGACCACCGGTCCGCCCGGTGAAGGGGCTCACCCTCCGGCTCGGTGCCGGCGACAGCCCGCGGCTCCGTCGGACCGTCCGCGGCCTCGTCCACGGTCGCTCGTGCTATCTCGTCCCACGGGCCGACGGCACCCTCGTCGTGGGCGCGACCGTCGAGGAGAAGGGGTTCGACCTGAGCGTGCAGGCCGGCGCCGTCCTCGAGCTCCTCGACTCCGCACGTCGGATCGTGCCCGTCGTCGACGAGTACGAGCTGCTCGAGACGACCACCGGGCTCCGTCCCGGCTCGCCCGACAACGGTCCGCTCGTCGGTGAGACGCCGATCGCAGGCCTGCTGGTGGCCACCGGCCACTACCGCCACGGCATCCTGCTGGCGCCGCTCACCGCGGAACGAATCCTCGAGCTGCTGCCGGGTGCCGATCGCTCGGAACGGCTCGATGCGCTCTTCGCTCCGTTCTCCCCCGATCGCTTCGGAGACCGGGAGCGTGTGCGCCGCTCGCCCGTCTCGATGGCCGGCGAAAAGACCGAGGGTGTGCGGTGACCTCTCTGACGGTCAACGGCGCGACGTGGGAGACGTCGCCGGAGTCGAGCATCGCCGACCTGGTCGACGAGTGGTGCGCCACGCCGAAGGGCGTCGCGGTCGCCCGCAACGGTGAAGTCGTGCCGAGGAGCACTTGGGCGTACACCTCGGTCCGCGACGGCGACCGGATCGAGATCGTGACCGCGGCCGCCGGGGGTTAGCCGCCTCGACGGTCGGCCGTGGAACCGGCGGTACCGTGGGCCCGATGGCAACCGACACTGCGGCGGCCTCCTCGGACACGGCTCCCTCCGGCTTCACGGTCGCCGGGACCGACGTTGCTTCGCGCCTCCTGCTCGGCACCGGCGGGATGTCCAGTCCGGAGGCCTTGCGGGAAGCCCTCGTCGCCTCCGAGACCTCGCTCGCCACGATCGCGGTGCGACGTGTCGACCCCACCACCCGGCACTCGCTGGTCGACCTCCTGCACGGCCTCGGCATCCGGGTGCTCCCCAACACCGCAGGATGCCTGACCGCGGCCGAGGCGGTGCTGACCGCCCAACTCGCCCGTGAGGCCTTCGAGACCGACTGGGTGAAGCTCGAGGTGATCGGTGACGACCGCACCCTGCTCCCCGATCCGGTCGAGCTCTTGCCGGCTGCCGAGCGACTGGTCGACGACGGGTTCGTGGTCCTCCCCTACTGCACCGACGACCCCGTCCTCGCACGCCGTCTCGAGCAGGCCGGGTGTGCCGCCGTGATGCCGCTCGGCGCGCCGATCGGCAGTGGCCTCGGCATCCTCAATCCGCACAACATCGCCCTGATCACCGAACAGGCCGCGGTTCCGGTGGTGCTCGACGCCGGCATCGGCACGGCCTCCGACGCCTGTCAGGCGATGGAGCTCGGGTGCGATGCGGTACTGGTGGCCTCGTCGGTCACCCGCGCCGAGCGGCCGGCCCTCATGGCACTCGCCATGAAGGACGCGGTGCGCGCGGGGCGCGCCGCCTGGGAGGCCGGAAGGATCACCCGGCGCCTGCACGGGCAGGCCTCGACCAGCTTCACCGGGATGATCGGGACGTGAGCGGGGAGGCCGGTCCCCCGGTCGCACTGACCGTCGCCGGCTCCGACTCCGGTGCGGGAGCCGGAATCCAGGCCGATCTCAAAGCGATGAGCGCGCTCGGTGTCTTCGGTGTGACCGCGATCACCGCGGTGACCGCCCAGAACACCGAGTCGGTCGTCGAGGTCCACCGTCTCCCGCCCGAGATGGTCGAGGCGCAGATCGCGGCGGTCCTCGACGACCTGCCGGTCGCGGCGGTCAAGACCGGTCTCCTCGGGACGCCCGAGGTGGTCGGCGTGGTCGCCGCGCGTGCCGGTGCGGGGACCCTTCCCCGTCTCGTCGTGGACCCGGTGCTCGTGGCGTCGACCGGCCGGACGCTCGTGACCGGGGAGACCGTCGACGCCTACCGGCGCGAGCTGCTGCCCGAGGCCCTGGTGGCCACGCCCAATCTCTTCGAGGCCGCGATCCTCGCGGGCGAGGACCCGGCATCGATCCGCGACACCGGCGGAATGATCGAGCTCGCGAAGGACATCCACCGCATGGGAGCGGCGTGGGTGCTGGTCAAGGGAGGTCACCTTCCGGGGGTCGAGCACGCTTCCGACGCGGCTCGGCCTTCCGTCGTGCCCGACGTCCTCTTCGACGGGGCGCGCGGGGTGTCGACCGTGCTCGAGGGGCCTCGCGTCGAAACCGTCAACACCCACGGCACCGGCTGCACCTTGTCCGCCGCCGTCGCCGCGCTCCTCGCTCGCGGCCTGGAGCCGCACCGCGCCGTCGTCGACGCCAAGGCGTTCGTCCGCAGAGCACTCGAGGGCGCGACCCTCTGGCGACTCGGCAGAGGCCACGGTCCACTCGATCCGTTCGGCTGGACCGAGGCGGGCACGACCGACCGGTTCGCGCAACAGCCCGCCGGATGACAGTGGCCGGGTCTTCCGACCCGGCCACTACCCCCCCGATTTCGCAGGATCCGAACCGCATGAGCGGCTCGGGTACCCCTCCTCTTGACGGATCCCGAAGGTCCGTCAGTGCTCAGTCATTGTGCGGGATGAATTGCCAATTGTAAATATCCCGTGAATTGTTTCACGGAGGGTGACCCAGCGTGTTCCCTGCGCGCGGACTCCCTGGTCAAACGGGCTTCAACAGGACGTCAACTGGCCGCGACCACCGCGCTCGGTGGCGGGATGGTGCCGGCCCCCGAAACCGTGCACGACGCCTTCAGTGCCGGGTCCGCGGGGGCGTGAAGTCGAGGTGGATGGAGGAAGGCCGGCGGCGAGTGGAAGTCGACCATGTCGAGCAAGTCGTTCGCCGCCGCGTCGCGACGGGTGAGCGCGGGGAGGTTCCACTTGATCTCGACGGTGCGGAGCACCGAGGTGTGGTCGTAGACGGTGTGGGAGACGTGGTTCGGACGCGAATAGGGGCTCACCACGCCGGCAGGCACCCGGAACCCGAGGCGATCGAACGCGCCGGGCACCTGGCCGGTCGACAGCATCGGCGCGACGTCGTCGGGGATCACCGCCGCGGGAGGCGGCACGTGGTCGTAGTAGCCGCCGTGCTCGTCGTAGTTCCAGATGAGCAACGTCTTGGCCCACTTGGGGCCGGCCGTCACCGCGTCCACCACCTTGGAGAGGAACACGTCGCCGTACTGGACGTCCTGGGGGTTCTCCTCGGAGGACATGTTGAAGTCGGGGTCGACGAGGGAGAACGCAGGCAGGTTCCCCGACGCACAGTCCGCGTAGAAGTCCGAGATGTGGGCGAGACCCGCCTTGTTCGAGGGCAGCGACGCGAGTCCGATGAACGACCACGAGGAGGGGAGGTTCGAGTAGTAGTTCTTCCAGGAGATCCCGTGGCGGTCGAGGGAGTCGAAGATGGTCCCGTTGGGCGGGAGGGCGGTCGTGTACGTGTCGCCCACCTGCCCGAGCGAGGTGGCGGCCATCAGGTAGCGGCGGTTGGGGTAGGTCTGGGCGAGGACCGAGCAGAAATAGCGGTCGCCGATCGGGTAGGTCGACGCGAGCGAGTTGGTGAAGGGAAGGTCCGCCGGGGTGAAGTAGCCCATCGCGACCGGTCCCGAGCTGCTCACGACGAACCCCTGGTTGGTGCCGTTCGCGTACTGGGTGTGCGAGGCGTTCCAGTCCTGGGAGGGCTTTCCGTCGAGCTGGCAGGGAGTCGGCATGTGAAAGGAGCGGATCAGGTGTCCCTGGCCGTCGGGATTGGTCGCGTCGGGAACCCCGGCCGAGGTGCGGGCGAGCACGTCGCCGCGACCGAGCGCGCCGAGGATGTTGTCGAAGGAGTGGTTCTCCATCATCACCACCACGATGTGGTCGACCTCGGGCAGCTGGTCCGAGCCGAGGGGTGCCTTCGGGTTCGGCGGGATCCCGACACCGCGGGCGGACTTGGCAGAGGTGGTCCCGGCCGTCGTGGTCGGTGAGGACGAACCCCCGCCGCACGCGGCGAGCGCGACAC
Source organism: uncultured Acidimicrobiales bacterium (assembly GCA_963741055.1). Taxonomy (GTDB): domain Bacteria; phylum Actinomycetota; class Acidimicrobiia; order Acidimicrobiales; family RAAP-2; genus Bog-756. Next base: position 85,432 of record CAVUGU010000018.1, read on the forward strand.
CGGTCGCGCCGGCCATCGCCGTGGTGAGGAACGCCCGCCGGCTCACCACCGGGGCCGCGTCGATCCGACCGAGTCCGCGAGGATCTCCTCGACCCACCCCCATCGCACTCTCCCTCCGCCTCTCCGCAGCAAGGCGACTCGCCGGGCTCTCGGGAGTGTACCCACGTGCGCCCCGATCAGAAGGGCCGACGCGCGGCCCGGTAGCATGTGTCGTTCATGGTCGGTGCCACACCGGATCTCACTGACGCACCCGACGCACCTCCGTCGGATGCCGAGCCGGTCGACCCGGAACACCGCACCTACCAAGCGGTGTCGGGGCGAGGTCCGGCCCTGGTCATCCTCGGCATCGCCGTCTTCATCCTGTTGGCCGGCGTCCTCGCCTCGGCCCTGGTCACCGGTTCGTCACCGACGGAGACCTTGCGCTCGGTCACCATCCCCGGAGGGACCGTGGTGCCCCTCACGCCGGCGACCTCCGCCCTCCACTCGATCGTCTCTTCGGGTGAACCTCCTGCCGACATCCTCGGCAACCTGGCCGTCCCCGCCGGCAGCTCCGTCCGGAGCACCCTCAACTCCGATCAGAACAGCGGTCAATTCGACCGGACCGTCTCCTTCACCAGCGGGACCCTCGCACCGCCTCAGTTGGTGGACGCCTTCCACAACCTCCTTCCGAAGCTCGGTTGGCAGGTGACCTACGTGGGTGCGGGCACCCGCAGTGGGAGCGGCACCGAAGTGTTGGCGAAGCGCGGCAGCGGCGACGGCTTCTACTGGGAGGTCGGCGTCGTGGTCTCGCCGACGACCGCGGCCGGCATCACGCCGTATTCGGTGGAACTCTTCCAGCTCCCTGACGACGAGAACTGAGTCGCACTCGACCCGGTCGTCGACCGTCGCGCCGGTCTCGCCCCCGTCGGCCGCGACCTCACCCCCGATCGCGGGCACCTCGGCTTGTCCGAACATCCACGCCCAGACGAACAGGTTGATCGGGTAGAGGAGGTACCCGACCCGCGTCGCGGGTGCGAGCAGGATGGCCACCAGCATCACCCACCCGGTCAGTGCCGCCACTCCGGACTGGATCGCGAGGTGGGTGTCGGAGCAGATGGCGGACGAGCACGACACCGCCGACCACTCCGACCACCACCAGATAGGGCCGGTGGATGCCCGGAAACGCGGACACCAGGATGTGCCCGGGCAACGCGCTCGCGGCCGGCGACGAGACGCCGGCCAAGCCGAGCGGGAACCGGACGACGTTGTCGACGAACGCCGACAGGTTGGAGAACGCGACGGGCAGCACGACCGGCGCGACGACCGCGGCGACGCCCAGTGCGTAACGACCGACCGCGCGCCGAGAGCTCCGGTCGAATGCCGCCCAGAGCGCGAAGACCACCAGCGGCCAGGCGGTGAACTTGAGGGACGACGCGGCGCCGAGTGCGAGCCCGGCCAACACCGGTCTTCGACGCTGTAGCGCGACGAGACCTGCCAGCATCAGCGCGACGACCGGCATGTCGTCTCCTCCGGTCGCGAACGGCAGGGCCGCGGTCGGCAGGACGGTGAGGGTCTGGAACGCTCGGGTGCGTGCGTCGGTCGAGGGTCGGAGGCGGCTCAACGCGAAGAGGGTGATCAGGACCGAGAAGACGAGGAACTGGATCCGCGCGTCGGTGAGGCTCGCCTCGACGGTGCTCCCGCTGGAGAGGCCGAAGATGATCATTCCAGGGAGGTAGGGGTAGTAGAGCTCGTAGACCGGGACGTCGCTCTGGTGGATCAGGATGTGGCCGTTGCGGTCGATCACCCGGTAGGGCGTCTTGCCGTGGGCGACACGGGCTCCCGCGCGCTCGACCACCACCACCTCGGGCTGGACGTGCTCCGCGGCGTTCCCCTCCGACCGCCAGACCACCTCGAGCGAGAGCGGGACCAGGGTCGCGCCGAAGAGCACGACGAAGAACGCCACGATCCTGGCGGCACGCGAGCGTCGCCTTGCCCGCTCGGCCGGTCCGTCTCCGGCTCCCGACCTCGACGCCGACCACCGCCACGCGGCGAACGCGGCGATGGCCGTCGCGGCCGCGTAGGGCCCCACCGCCATCTGACCCCACTGGCGATAGAGCGGGATGCTGACGGCGACCGCGGTGACCGCGGCGAAGATCGCGGAGGCCCCGTAGAGCACGACGTCCCGCCATTGCGGCGAGAGACGCCGGAGGGTTCGGCGAGTGCGTGCCGCCGCGTCGCGGGTCACTTCACGGACCTGCGGGTTCACCGTTCGGGGGCTCCTCGGTGTGAGCGGACGTCCGGTTTTGGCCTCGCCGAGCGGCGCTGCCGGCCGTCGTACGGCACCACCGAGGGTACCACCGCGAAAGTCCACGAAAGCGGACGTGTCAACGGCGGAAGAGCGTCTGGTAGAACGCGAGTTCCTCGTCGAGGCACGCCTCGATCGTCGCGGCCGAGCGGAAGCCGTGGGACTCGCCCTCGAAGACCACCAGTCGGCAGTCGACTCCGTGCTCGCCGAGCATCTCGGCGAACCGGACCGACTGGTCCGGCGGCACGACCGGGTCCTCTGCACCCTGGAGGAGCAGGACCCGACCGCTGACCCGGTCCGCATGGTGGATCGGCGAGCGCTCCCGGTAGCGAGCGGACGCGCCGGGCCACGGGCCGACGAGCGAATCGAGGTAGCGCGACTCGAAGTCGTGGGTGTCAGCGGCGAGCGACTCGAGATCGGTGACGCCGTACCACGACGCCGCCCCCGCGAAGAGATCGGTCCGGACCAGGGCGCCGAGCGCGGTCAGACCACCGGCGCTCGTCCCTCGGATCGCCATCCGGGTCCCGTCGACGAGGCCCTCGGTTGCCAGCGCCTGCGCGAACGCCGCACAGTCCTCGACGTCGGCGACGCCCCATTCGCCGGCGAGACGCTCCCGGTACTCGCGGCCGTAGCCGCTGCTCCCCCGGTAGTCGACGCCGGCGACCGCGAGCCCCCTGCTGGTGAAGAACTGGACCACCGGGTCGAAGCCCGGCTCGAACGAACCGGTCGGTCCGCCGTGGCAGAAGACGACGAGGGGCGGCGGAACCTCCGCTTCGATGTCCGGCGACGTCGGCGCGAACACCTGCCCCGGCACACGGCGCCGACCCGCGGCTGCGACGTAGGGCCTCGCCACCGAGATGGTGCGCGGATCGTGCCGGCGGCCCGGACCCGCGGAGATCCGGCGAGGTGCCTCCCGCCCCCCGAGCGAGAGCTCGAGCACGCAATGCGCCTCGGAGGGCGTGGCGCCGAGCACGTAGGCGTTCGACCCGTCGTCGGCCGCGGCCACCCCCGCGAGGGACACGCACGGTTGCTCGAGCGTCGTCAGCGTCCACCCCGGGGCGTCCGCTCCGCCGGGGCCGGGAGCGAGCCGCACCAGCGAGTCCGACCCGGAGCGGCGGCAGCGACAGAGAAGGGTCCCGTCCTCGAGCTCGGCGATGGTGCTCTGTCCGAGGATCCAGTCGGGGGCGTGGAACTCGGCTTCGAGGTGGACCAGCTCGACAGGGTCCGACCCGTCCGGCGGCAGCCGGTTCGGCAACCACCAGCCACTGCGGTCGTCGACGAAGACCAGGGCGCCGTCCCGGCACCAGTGCGGCTGTCCGACCGATCGTCCGGCTCCCCCGGCCACGGTCACCGGCGATCGGAGCACGATTCCCTCGGCGCTCTCCTCGATCACCGCGACCCGCAGCTCGGACCGGTCCCAGGGCATCGACGGATGGTCCCAGGCGATCCAGGCGAGACGGGATCCGTCCGGGGAGGGCCGTGGCGCCGCGACGAAGTCCGAGCTCTCGTCGAGGACCTCGACTCTTCCGGAGCCGTCGGTCGCGACCGCCACCAGCGCGTGCGAGGTCGCGCCGTCGTGGAGCTCCTCGACGCTGATCAGCCACCGCCCGCTCGCGGTCGGGCGTCCGTCCGCGAAGCGGCGGCTCGTGGTGCCGCCGTCGGGGGTGAGGGGTTCGGGGGTGCCCGCCGGTTCGAGCGCACTCCGGTACCAGCGTTGGTCGGCCTGGTCGACGTAGTAGAGGGTCGAACCCGCGATGGTGGCGGCAGCGCCCCCGTACTCGTGGACCCTGCTGCGGACGCTCACCTCGGGTGGCGAGAGATCCTCGGCGGGGCGGCCCGGTCCTCGACCCGACCACCACTTGCCGGCCGCCCTCGGACGGACGGCTCTCGCACCAGTAGACCGTGTGGTCGGCGACGGCCAGCCCGCTGCGCGAGACCCGTCCGGCGGCGACTTCCGCGGCGGTCCACTGCGACGGCCACCAACCGAAGGCGGTCTCGTCGTCGCCGCTCATCGGCTGGCTACGGTACCGGAATGAGCGGTGCTCACCCGACCGATCGGACTGCGCCGGCCGCCGCCGAGTTCCGCCGACGAGTTCCGGGCCTTCGTGGTGACCCGCGACGGAGAGGATGTCGAGTCGGGGGTCCGCGACCTCGGAGCGAGCGACCTGCCGGCCGGCGAGGTGACCGTCCGGGTCGAATGGTCGTCGGTCAACTACAAGGACGCCATGACCACCCAGCCGGGCAACCGGGTCGCCCGGATCTCGCCGCTCGTCCCCGGGGTGGACCTGGTCGGCACCGTGACCGCATCGGACGATTCGACCGTCGCGATCGGCAGCGAAGTGATCGTCCACGGCTACGACCTCGGTGTGGCCCGTCACGGCGGCTTCGCCGAGTTCGCACGGGTGCCTGGCGTCGTGGGTGGTGCCTCTGCCACGGGGTCTCAGCCCACGTGACGCCGCGATCGTGGGGACCGCCGGGTTCACCGCGGCCCTCTCGCTCGACCGGCTCGAGGCGTTCGGGGTCCGAGCCGCCGACGGACCGCTCCTCGTGACCGGCGCGTCGGGCGGGGTCGGGAGCATGGCGGTGCTGCTCTGTGCGGCGCGCGGTTACGAGGTCGTCGCGAGCACCGGAAAGACCGCCGAGCGCGAGTACCTCCTCGGTCTCGGTGCGTCGGAGGTCATCGGACGCGACGCGCTCACCGGCGACGGCGGTCGGACCCTCGGTACCGAGCGGTGGGCCGCCGCCGTCGACTGCGTGGGCGGCGCCACCCTCGCCGCGGTGCTGCGAGCCATCCGCTACGGAGGCGCAGTCGCGGCGAGCGGCCTGACTGCGGGGAGCGTCCTCGAGACGACCGTCTTCCCGTTCATCGTCCGCAACGTCTCGTTGATCGGGGTCGACAGCGTCCAGACACCGCTCGCCGTGCGTCGCGGCGTCTGGAACGAGATCGCGGCCCGCTTCCCGCGTGGTCAGCTGGAGGCGGTGGTCGAACAGGAGGTCGATCTCGACCACCTCCAAGCGGCGCTCGCGTCGATCCTCGAAGCCTCGGTGCGGGGCAGGATCCTGGTCTCGCCGTCGAAATAAGGCTTCTCGGCAGTTCCCGAGGCGCTCAGGAAGACGGCGCGGTCGATTCGGTCGTGGACTGGGCGGCGGCGAACACCGGTGAGACGACGAGCGTGCCCCGCCCGCACGGTGCCAGGGAGGCGACGATCGTCAGATGGTCGTCGTTGTCGGGGGGTGTCACCTCGAGCGCGGTCGCCGTCGGGCAGCTCGTCTCGGTGCCGACCGGGACGTCGGAGTACCCGAGGTTGAACTCGGCCGACTGACCGGTGGTGAGCCGCACGGCCGCCGGCGCCATGGCGGTGAAGCTGTAGGCGCCCTTTCGGATCACCGTCGTCGGGAGCGCGGCACCACCCGGTCCGAGCAGAGCCAGCCCGGGGTATCCGACGAGGATGCAGGCACTCGAAGCCGTGCTCCGCAGCGAGAGGGTGACTTCGATGGTGCCCGCGGCGCCCGAGCTGCCCGCGATCGATGCCGACCAGGTCCTTCGCCGGACACTGCGACAGGCTCGGCTCGGTCGTGCTGCTCGCCGCGGTCGACCGCGAGACCGCCACGGTGGTCGTCGACGCCGCAGCGCCCGTCGTGGAGGTGCCAGGCGCCCGCGGCGGGCCCGATGTCGTCGTCCCGTTCGAGCACGCGGCGAGTACCGCGCCCCCGAGGAAGAGCGAGGCGATCACTGCGCCCCGCCTCCTGTCGAGAGGGATCAGGGCGAGAAGTCCTCGGGGCGGATCGAGTCGAGGAAGTTGCGGAACTCACCGACCAGCTCCTCGGGATTGGTCGGCTCCTCGTCGGACCCCGCCTCCTCGTCGTCCTCCTCGTCCACCGCGAGCATGATCCCCTCGGCGTCCATCAGGTCGTCGGCGACGAAGAGCGGCGTGGCGGTGCGGACGGCCACGGCCACCGCGTCGGAGGGACGCGAGGAGACCGCGAGCTCGCGGTCACCGGCACGAAGGACGATCTCCGCGAAGTAGGTCGCGGACTTGAGCTCGGTCACCACCACCCGGACCACGTCGGCGTCGAGCGCTTCGAGAAGATCGCGGATGAGGTCGTGGGTCATCGGACGCGGGGTGTCCATGCCTTGCAGTGCGAACGCGATCGCGGTGGCCTCGGGCGCCCCGATGAAGATCGGGAGCGTCCGACCCAGCCCGTCGGACTCCTGGAGCAGCAGGACCGGCGTATTGGACTGGAGGTCCACACGCACCGCCCGCAGCCGCACCTCGACCATGGACCAAACTTACTCGGCGCACGCCTGCGTGCGTACAGCGATCCGGCGCCCGCCCGCGGTCGAACGGGCCGTGGCACGCGACCGGAGCGGCGTGCCAGCTACCCGGTGTTTCACCCGTCGAGGAGACCTCGGAGCGCGACCCGAAGGAGGGACGCACGCAGCTGCTGGCCCAGGCCGGCGAGCTCCTCGGCGGTCTGGTGCGCCTTCGCCCGCGCGTCGGGGTTCCGCTGCCTGACCAGCGGTAGCACGATCTGCTCCACGAACCCGGCCTCCCGGTCGGCGGCGTTCTTGTAGAGCCGCAGGTGGCGCGGCTCGACCCCGAACCGGGCCAACCCTGCTGCCACCGTCGCCACGGCGAGCGCCTCCTGGTCGAAGTAGTCGAGCCCGGCAACCGGTGTCGCGGTCAACAGCCCGTACTCCTGCAGCTCGCGGAGCACCTCTTCGTCGAGGCCGCACGCGGCAGAGAGCTCCTCGAGGGAGAGGCTCACGCCGCCGACGTCGGGGCGAGGAGGCGCCGGGGGCGGGCTCGCCGGCGCGGTCGCCGCACTCGCTCGTGACGCTCCCGACCGGCGCGGGTCCGCGTCGGTGGTGCTCGCCGCCTCGGGACGGGGCGCACGCGACACCGGACGCTTCGCTTCGGCCAGATCGGGAGCTGCGGGACGATGGGGTTCCGCCGGGCGGTCCGGTGGGACCCGCGCTGCCGCGTCGCTCCGCTGGCGTACCGGCAACCGGTCTGCTCGGCGCGCACGGCAGCAGGGCTGCGACTCGTACGCGACGGATGACCGGTGCTGTCGATCCCCGGCAGGCTCGCGCCACTCGCGGGCGCGCCGCGTTCGCTCGCCGAGGTCGCCGACGCGCTCGCCGCGCTCGCCGCCGAGGTGGAGCGCTGCCCGACGAGCACCGGCTCCTCTCGACTGGCCGACCGCGCACGCGCCGCGGGTTCCGCACTTTCGTCGGCCTTCGGCGCTCCCGCCGCCGCGGGTGTCTCTGCACCACCCGCACCGTTCGCGTCGTCGTCCAGCCGATCCTTGATCACCTTGAGCGGAAGGAAGTTCTCGCGTTGTTGTCGCAGTACCCAGCGGAGTCGCTCGACGTCGTGCTCGTAGAACTTCCGGTAGCCCGACGGCGTCCGTTCCGGATTGACCAGACCCTGGCTTTCGAGGAACCGGATCTTCGAGATGGTGACGTCGGGAAACTCCTGGCGGAGAAGGGTGAGCACGTCTCCGATCGAGAGGTACGACCTCGAGCTCACCGGCCCCTCCGACCTTCGACGAGAACCACCCGTTGCGAGCTCATTCGCCCGGGGCCACCAGGAAGAGCAGCTTGAACTTGCCGATCTGGACCTCGTCGCCGCTCTTGAGCTGGGCTTCGTCGATCCGCTCGCGGTTGACGTAGGTCCCGTTGAGCGACCCGACGTCCCGGACCGTCGTGATCTGATCGCGGGTCACGAATTCTGCGTGGCGGCGGGAGACCGTGATGTCGTCGAGGAAGATGTCGCTCTCGGGATGCCGGCCGGCACTGGTCACGTCGGATTCGAGCACGAACCGGACACCCTCGTCCGAGCCCCGTTTGACCACGAGCATCCGGACCCCGCGGGGGAGCTCGATGAGCCCGGTCGGAGCTTCGACGTCCTCGTCGCTGGTGTCGATCGGATTGACGTCGACCGACGTGTCCGGCGGGGAGGTCACCAGCGCGGCTCCGCAGGACGAGCAGAAGTTGACGCCCTCCGGATTTCGGTGACCGCAGTTGTGGCAGAACACCCCAATTACGGTAGCCGCTCCCATCTGCAGACCCGCTGGTCCTGTTCGTTCCGGCCGACTCAACCGTCGGTCAATTGCCGGTAGCCGTCCGGGTCGAGCAGCGAGTTCACCGCGGCCGGGTCCGAGGGCCGGATCTCGCAGATCCAGCCCTCGCCGTAGGGGTCCGCGTTGAGCGTCTCCGGTGCGTCGGAGAGGGCCGCGTTGACCGCGACGACTTCGCCTCCCACCGGCGCGTAGATCTCCGACACCGACTTGGTCGACTCGACCTCCCCGAGCACGCCGCCGGCCTCGACTGCGGTACCCGTCGTCGGAAGCTGTACGAACACCACGTCGCCGAGCGCGTCCTGCGCGTAGTCGGTGATGCCGACCTTCACACGGTCTCCGACCGACCGAGCCCACTCGTGATCGGACGAATACCGCAGATCGTCGGGAACGTTCATGGCTGCGGACCCTACCCGAGACCAAACCGGCGGTGCCGATCGACGGCAGAGTGCGCCGCAGCCGGACCGGGCGAGGAGAGCTCAGCGGAGCAGCTGTTCGAGTCGGACCGCGTACTCCTGGACGCGGGCGCCGGCCTCCTCGTCGGTCGGCGCCTCCGCCCAGACGTGGGTGATCGGCTCTTCGGGGTCGGGGAGCACCAGGGCCCAGCCGTCGTCTTCGAGGATCTTGACGCCGTCGACCAACACCAGCTCGCGCCCTTGGGTCCGCTCGACCAGGGTCCGCATGACCATCCCCTTCTGCTCCCACGGGGTGTGCACGGCCTGGTGGGCGATGTGCACGGCCGGCAACTCGGCCACCAGCTCCGAGAGGGACCGTCCGGTCGCGGTGAGCATCGCCATCAGGTTGACCATGGTCGCGGCGCCGTCGAACGCAGGGAGGAAGTGGGGGAAGATGAAACCTCCGGACTGGCTGGCCGCGAGGGTGACCTTCTCGGAGCGCGCGACTTCCATCAGGTGCGACGCGGACAGCTTGGTCCAGACGATCTCGGCCCCTGCCTTCCGGCAGATCTCCTCCGCCGCGCTGCTCGCCGCGACGGGAAGCGCGACACGCGCACCGGGTTGGGCTTCGGTGACCAGGGTGAGGATCACGAGGAGCGCCTCTTCGTTCGAAAGCACATGACCGCGGTCGTCCACGATGGACACGTACTCGCCACCCGGATCGAAGACCGCGCCGAGGTCGGCACCGGAGGCCTGCACCAGTTCGGACACTCGGCCAGCGCTCGCCTGGAGGTCGAAGGTCAGAACGTTCGCGGTGTTGGCGTACGGATTGACGACCAGCACCTCTGATTCGAGCTTGGCCAGCAGGTAGGGCATCACGAAGCTGGTGGTCCCGAAGGAGTAGTCGAGTACCAGCTTGAGGCCGGCTCGCCGCACGCTCTCCAGGTCGACCGAGTCGATGAGCGCGGCGGTGTAGAAGTCGAGCGAGCGGGGCGGGAACCCGATGTCGCCGATCTCGCGGGCGAGGACCCTGCGGAAGTCCTCGCGGTGGTAGACCCGTTCGATCTTGCGCTGGGTCGCCTCGTCCACGTCGATGCCTTCGCTGTCGAAGAAGCGCAGGATGACCGATTGCGGGTCGTCCGGAGCGAGCCGCACCGTCACTCCGGCCTTGCTCGCCGACGACGAGACCTGGAAACGGGTCACCGGCACGGTGGCCGCCTCGAGGTCGTCCACGTTGATGCCGGCCGCGTTGCAGCCGACCATCACCGCCCGCTTGAGCACCCGAGCGGCGCGGCTGGTGTCGCGCGAAGAGGTGATGGTGGCGCCCTTCTCGAAGGTCGACGCCCACGCCATCGAGAGGCGCACCGCCAGCTCGGGGCTGATGTCCACGTTCGCCAGGCCCTGGACGCCGTCGCGGCCGAAGAGCATGCGCGCGCCCCGCGACTCCCAGACGATCGACGAGTTGACGATCGCGCCCGCCTCGACGGTCTTGAACGGGTAGATCTTCACCCCGGCCTTGATCTCCGCGTGGGCACCGACGAAGCACTCGTCGCCGAGCACGGCTCCTTCCTCGCAGCGCACGCCCTCTCGCAGGTCGGACCCGCGGCCGAGGACGCTCCCCTCGAGCCGGACCCCCGAGCCCAGGTAGGTGTTGTCGTGCACCACCGACCGCTGGAGGATCACGTTGTCGCCGATCCGGAGGTTGCGGCCGACCGTGCAGTACTCGCCGAGTCGCGCCCCGGCGCCGATCACGCAGTTGTCTCCCACCACCGCAGGACCTTCGAGGTCGACGCTCGGGTCGATCTCCGCACCCTTGCCGATCCACACTCCCGGTCGCAGCTGGAACCCTTCGATGTCGACGTGCACCCGCTGGCCGAGGATGTCCTGGTGGGCCTTCAGGTAGGCCTCGAGAGTGCCCACGTCCTCCCAGTAGCCCTCGGCGACGTAGCCGAACAGCCGCTCCCCCGCGGCGAGCGCGGCGGGGAACGAGTCGCCGGAGAAGTCGACGGGACGTCCTTCGGGGATGAAGTCGAAGATCTCCGGCTCGAGCACGTAGATCCCCGTGTTGATGGTGTCGCTGAAGACCTGGCCCCAGGTGGGCTTTTCGAGGAACCGCTCGATCGAGCCGTCGGGCCGGGTGATGACGATCCCGAACTCGAGCGGGTTGTCGACGGCCTTCAGGGCGAGGGTGGCGAGGCCTCCCCGATCGGCGTGGAACGCCACCAGGGCGCTCAGGTCCAAGTCGGTGAGGACGTCCCCGGAGATGACCAGAAAGCGCTCGTCGAGCTCGTCGCGTGCGTTCAGCACCGAGCCGGCCGTCCCGAGCGGCGTCGGCTCGGTCGCGTAGACCATGCGCACCCCGAACTCCGAACCGTCGCCGAAGTAGGTCCGGATCGCGTTGGCCATGAAGGCCACCGTCACCACCACGTCCTCGAACCCGTGCTGACGGAGGAGGTTGACCACGTGCTCCATCATCGGGATGTTGGCCATCGGGAGCATCGGTTTCGGTTGGTTGGAGGTGAGCGGACGCAGTCGGGTCCCCTCGCCTCCCGCCATGATGACCGCCTTCATCGGCTCGCCTCCTCATTCCGGGCACCTCGTCCGGCGGCGAGCGCGTGGCGCGCGGCCGGAAGGTACGAGAACGCGGCGATCCAGGCGAGGGTGAGGCCACCGATGCCCGCGAACCATGCGAACGCGCGGAAGGGGACCTGCCAGCTCGCCGAGCCGTAGCTGAGAAGGAACGCGGGGTACGCGAACATCAGCGCGAACGTACCCGCCTTGCCCACCCAGATGACGTCCATGCGCGCGGCACCGAGCGAGGCGAGCAACAGGACCGCACCCGACACCAGCAGCTCTCGGGCGAGGGTCGCCACGCCGAACCAGACGGGGACCGCCCCGTAGACGGTGATCGCGACCACCGAGGTGATCACCAGCAAACGGTCGGCGACCGGGTCGATCACCTTCCCGAGGGTGGACACCTGGTGGTAGCGGCGCGCGACGAAACCGTCGACCCAGTCGGTCGCACCGAGCGCGCCGAGGAGGAATGCGGACCCGACTTGGCGGTGCGCGCCGAACAGCAGCCAGAGGAAGAGGGGGATGCAGAGCAGCCGGACCAGCGTGACCAGGTTGGGGACGGTGAGGACGCGGTCGAGGTGCTCTTCGAGAGGTTCACGTGCCGCAGTTGCCGGGACAGCCGCCAGGTGCTCTCCCGTGCCGGCGTGACCTTCCACAGCATCGAAGTCTACGAGGCCCCCCGCGCCCGGGTCGGCCCGCGCCGGATCGAGCGCAGGGGCGCCGGACCTTTACGCTGTCGTCACAGGATTCGGCCTCCTCGGGGCAGCCGGGGCCCTCGCAGCCACGTTCAGCGGGCGGCTGGCGGACCTCGGGTTCGAGCGGTGGGTCTCCGGGGGCTCGTTGTGCGCGGTCCTCTCCTCGGTGGTGCGATCGGTTCGGCGACGACCGGTATCGCCTACGAGTCCGGTCGCTGGACGGCGGTTGGGTCCTCGGCGTCGTCTACTCGGCTGCCGCGCTCGTGGTGTGGTCGGTCGGAGAGGTCACCGGCATCGGTGACCGCCGAGAGGTCTCGCTCGCCCCTTCGGGGCCTGCACCGGCCAGCCGGTGACCATCCTCGAAGGGGCGGTCGGACCAGACTGGCGTGGTGTCCGGCATCAGCAGGTCCGACCGGGTCATCGGCGCGGTGGTGATCGGACTCCTGCTCGCCTTGCTCGGAGTCGGGCTCGCCGTTCGGGCCACGCCGGCACGCTCCTCTTCCTCGAACGCGGCCCGTGCACCCGTCGCAGCGGCCGGCACGCCGTCCGCGAGCGAGGTGAGTGGACCGGTCACGGTGGTCGGTGACTCGGTCCTCCTCGACGCCGCCCCCGACCTCGAGGCGGATCTCCCCGGAGTCCACGTGAACGGGGAGGTCAACCTCCAGTTCTCCGACGGCGTACAGCTGGTGGCAGCAGATCGGGCGGCCGGCACCCTCGGCGAGGTGCTGGTGGTCGCCCTCGGGACCAACGGTGCGGTGACGGCCGCGGAGTTCGACGCGATGATGCAGGCTGCGAACGGGGTGAAGCGCGTGGTCTTCGTGAACGTGAACGTGCCACGGAGCTGGGCCACCTCGGTCAACGCGGTGCTCGCCGCCGGTGTCGCCAGCCATCCCGGGGTCGCGGTGCTCGCCGACTGGAACGCGCTCTCGGCCGGGCATCCGACCTGGTTCGCGGCGGACCAGGTCCACCTCGAGCCGGCCGGCGCGAAGGCGCTGGCAGACCTGGTCGCCCGGAACGCCTGAAGGGCCGCGATCCGATCGCGGCTGCGCGGAGCCGGCGTATGCCACCAGCGCTTCTGTCACGCTCGCGCCACGCGGGACGCGTCCGGCGCGAGGTCGGCTCCGGCGATGTGCTACGCAGTGCCCATGCCTCGCTTCGATCCGTTCTGCGGACTGCGCTACGACGCGTCGCGTGCCGATCTCTCCATGGTGATCGCGCCCCCTTACGACGTCATCGCACCGGACGAACGTGCCCAGCTCGCCGAGCGGCACAGTGCGAATTCGGTCCGGGTCGAACTTCCCGAACCCGACTCGCGCTCGGGTCTCGATCGCTACGAGAACGCCGCCCATCTGCTGGCGCAGTGGCAGGACGACGGGATCCTGGTCCGCGACGCCACCCCTTCCTTCTACGCCTACCGGATGACCTCCCCCGAGGGTCATGCGACCAACGGGGTGATCGGCGCGCTCGGCGTCGACGAGGCAAGCGCCGCCTCGATCCTCCCCCACGAGCAGACCCTGCCGAAGGCCAAGAGCGACCGCCTCGACCTGTTACGGACCACCCGGGTCAACACCTCTCCGATCTGGGGCCTCTCCCTCCAGCCGGGCCTCACCGATTACTTCGTCCAGGACCGGCCGCCCGACCTCGAGGCGACCGACGACGACAAGGTGCACCACGAGCTCTGGCGGATCGAGGACCCTGCGATCGTGGACGCGGTGCGAGCGGCGGTCGCGGCCGCCCCGGTGGTGGTCGCGGACGGTCACCATCGCTACGAGACCTCGCGCACCTTCCTCTCGGAAACCGCCGACGCCGAGGGCGCCGACGCGGTGATGGCACTCGTCGTCGAGCTCAGCGCCGAGCAGCTCGAGGTCGGGCCGATCCACCGCGTCCTGTCGGGACTCCCCGACGGGCTCGACCTGGTCGACGCCTTCTCCTCCTGGTTCGACGTCACCCGGGCCGGCGAGTGCGACGGGCGCACCCTCGCCGCGTTGGGCGAGTCCGAGTCGCTCGCACTCGTCCTGCCGTCCGGCGCGTGGCTGCTCAGCCCCAAGGACGGTACGCCCGAGGCAGCGGGCGCGGACCTCGACTCGTCGATGGTGGCATTGGTGATCGCCGAGCTGCCCGACCACGAGCTCTCCTTCGCCAACTCATGGCAGGACGCGGTGGCCGCGGTCGAGAACGAGGAGGCCCAGGCGGCCGTGCTCATCCGGCCGGTGTCGGTCGAGAAGATCGCCGAATTCGCCCACGCCGGGCGCCGGATGCCGCCGAAGACCACCTACTTCCGTCCGAAGCCGCGCACCGGGATGGTCTTCAGGCCCCTCTCTCTCCCCGGGTAGCCCCTTCCGAGTAGCCCTTCCGGGTAGCCGCTTCCGGGTAGCCGGCGGGGAATGACCCCTTTTGGGGAGGGGTGGGCGCTACTCTCCCTCCTCGGAAATGGCGGTCTCCCTCTTCGGAAACGGCGGCCGGACACACGCGAGGGTGGGGAGGACGACCCACCGGCTGGTGGGAGCGTGCGTCGTGCTCGTCGCCCTGCTGGCGGCCTCTTGCGCCACGCCTTCGGCCACCCGTCCGGTCATCCTCCATCCGAAGAGCCCAGCCCCCGACTCGGCCACCCCCTCCTCGGCGACCTCGACCACTCCCACCACTCCGGCCGTCTCTGCAGTCCCGACCACCTCGCCGTCGCCGGTCACCCCGGTGCCCGGGTGGAGCGCGCCGCTCACCACGTTGCCGCCGGGAGGCGGCTTCACCTCGGTGTCGTGCATCTCCGACACCTTCTGCGTCGGGGCCGGAGGTGGCGCGAACGACGCCGACGCGCTCGGGACCGCCGGGTCCGGGACCACCGTCTCGTGGGACGGCGCCGCCTGGTCCGACCCCTCGGTCTACTTTCCGGCGCCGGTGACCGGGCAGCCGACGGCGCCGCTCCTGCCGTCGATCGCCTGCACCGGTGGACCCCTCTGCGTGATCGTCGACGGGTCGGACCACGTGAGCACCGGAGAAGGGACCGACTGGTCCCCTCCTTCTCCACTCCCCACCTCCACCGCCATCCTGCAGGGCAACCCCGCCGACCCCGGTGCGGGACAGGCCGGCGCACGCGATGCCGCGGTGACCTGTGCCGACCCGACGTTCTGCGCGGCGGTCGACAACACCGGCCATGCGGCCTCACTGGTGGACGGGAGCTGGGTCGACCCGAGCACCTTCGGCACCAACGGGGTCTCGCTCTACGAGCGAGGTCTCGTCGGGATCACCTGCCCCACCTCCTCGATGTGCCGGGCGGTGGTCGGGACGTCGGTGCTCGACTGGGACGGCAACGGTTGGTCACAGGAGCCGTCGCCCTGGACCACCTCGCTGCCCCCTGGAGCGGCGGGTGGACCACAGGCGGCTGCCATCGGCTGCCCGACGACGACGCTCTGCGCCATCGTGAGCGGCGCCGACCTCTGGGTCGACCAACCGGGCCAGCCCTGGACGCCTCCGCAGACGATCGATCCGCAAGGCGGCCTCGACTCGATCTCCTGTCCGACCGCGACCTTCTGCATGGCCGCGGACGAGTCCGGGTCGGTGCTCCAGTGGGACGGCGGCTCTTGGTCCGCGCCGGCCCGGGTCCTCCCCGCAGCGACCCAGTACACCGGTGACCCGACGACGGTGTCCTGTTCGGACCAGAGCTTCTGCATGGTGCTCAACGGTGACGGGGACTACGCGACCTACTCGGCACCCGGCAACAACGGCTGACCGGCCGACCCGCGCAGCCGGCGGTGCGAGCGATTCGATTCAGGCCGCCATCTCCGCCAGTGCGCAAACGGTGCGCCAGTTCCGAGTGGTCGCGACCGTCCCCAGGTTGCGCTCGAAAAAGGCGTTGTCGTAGGAGGTGGTGCCGTACCCCGAGGGGCAGTGGAGGAAGACCTCGGCACCCGCGACTTCGAAGCGGTCACCGCGGCCGGCGACCTTGCTGGCACCCACTTTGCGCAGCCGGTCGGCGGACGGCCGCTTGGACAGGAAGGTCACGTGCAACTTCGACGGGTCCTCGCCGGCGGCGATCATCGGGTTGGTGTCGACGACCCGCTGGAGCTGTTTGGCGCTCCGTGCCACGACCGGCACCGACAGACCGAGTTCACGGGTGATCGCGTCCTCGAGCGCCTCAGCCGCCGACTCCGCCCGACCGCGCCCACGGAAGACGACGTTCCCACTCTGCAGGTAGGTGCGCGGATCCTCGTACCCGAGACCGGTCACGAGGGCGCACAGGTCCTCCATCTTCATCCGGTTGTGATTCCCGAGGTTGATGCCGCGGAGCATCGCCACGAACGACCCGGTCGCCCGAGTCGAGCTCCCACTCACTCCTCGGCGTGGTCCGCCGAACCGTTGGTGTCGACCGTCCAGGTCGATCCCGAGCGGAGCAGAGTGGCGAGATCGCCGGCTCCGCGGCGATCCGTCGCGGTCGCGATCTGCTCGGCCATCTGTGCCCCGTAGTCCGGTCGACCGACGTCGCGGAAGACGCCGATCGGGGTCGGCTCGTAGGGTCCCCTCGAGAGGCGGCTCAGCTGGAAGGCGAGCCCGGGGTTCTCGCGGTGCTCGTCGTGCACGAGCAGCGCCGACTCTCCGACGTCCGCGACCGCGACGACTTCGACCGAGCCGTCGCGGTGGAGCACGACGCCGTGCTCGCCCTCCGCGCCGAAACGGATCGGCTCCCCGTGCACCAGGGGGATCAGCATGTCCGCCCGGTGCTCCTTGCCGGTGATCTCCTCGAAGGCGCCGTCGTTGAAGACGTTGCAGTTCTGGTAGATCTCGACGAAGGAGGCACCACGGTGGGCGTGGGCGCGCCGGAAGGTCTCCATCATGTGCTTCCGGTCCATGTCGTGGGTGCGCGCGACGAAGGTGGCCTCGGCCCCGAGCGCCAGGCTCAAGGGGTTGAAGGGCTGCTCGAGCGAGCCGAAAGGCGTCGACTTGGTGACCTTGGCCACCTCGGAGGTCGGTGAGTACTGCCCCTTGGTCAACCCGTAGATCTGGTTGTTGAAGAGCAGGATGGTCAGGTTCACGTTGCGGCGGAGCGCGTGGATCAGGTGGTTGCCGCCGATCGACAAGGCGTCCCCGTCACCGGTCACCACCCAGACGTCGAGGTCGGGACGGGTCGTCGCCAGGCCGGTTGCGATTGCGGGCGCTCGCCCGTGGATCGAGTGCATCCCGTAGGTGTTCATGTAGTACGGCAGTCGTGCCGCGCAGCCGATTCCGGAGAGGAAGACGGTGTCCTCGCGCCGCACTCCGAGCTCGGGCATCAGCATCTGCACCGCCGCCAGGATCGAGTAGTCGCCGCAGCCGGGGCACCAACGGACCTCCTGGTCGGAGGTCCAGTCCTTCCGTGAGGTGACCGGGACCGGCACGGACTGCGCCCCGGTGTCGACGACGTCGGTCATCGGGCCACCGCCCCGTCGCGTCGGGTGTCGCCGCCGTCGGAGAGCGCGGCGAGCGATTCGATCTGTCCGACGATCGCGCCCTCCATGGCCGCGGCTCGGAAGGGGACGCCCTGGATCTGGGTGAAGGAGACCGCGTCGACCAGGAACTCGGCGCGTAGCAGGCGGCTCAGCTGGCCCATGTTCACCTCGGGGACGAGCACCCGCCGGTAGCGGCGGACGATCTCACCGAGGTCGGGCGGGAACGGATTGAGATGGACGAGATGCGCCTGTGCGGCCTTGAGCCCGCGGGCCCGCACCCGCTCGACGCCCGCTGCAATCGCGCCGTAGGTCGAGCCCCATCCGATGACCAGCACCTCCGCGCCGTCCGGGTCGTCGAGCTCGGTGAGTGGGATGTCGCGCGCGATCCCGGCGATCTTGGCTGCACGAAGGCGAGTCATCTTCTCGTGGTTCGGGCCGTCGTAGGCGACGTTGCCCGAGCCGTCGGCCTTCTCGAGACCCCCGATCCGGTGTTCGAGTCCGGCGACCCCGGGCGGCGCCCACGGTCGGGCCAGCGTCTCTTCGTCCCGGACGTAGGGCCAGAAGACCTCCGTGCCGTCGTCTCCGGTGTGGTTGGGCGCGGTGGCGAAGCCCGGATCGATCAGCGGCAGGTCGCCGACGTCGGGGAGCTTCCAGGGCTCGGCGCCGTTGGCCAGGTAGCCGTCGGACAACAGGATCACCGGCGTGCGGTAGGTGACTGCCAGGCGAACCGCCTCGAGCGCCGCGAAGAAGCAGTGCGAAGGGGACTTCGCCGCGATGATCGGCAGGGGCGCCTCACCGTGACGGCCGTACATCGCGTGCAACAGGTCGGCCTGCTCGGTCTTCGTCGGCAGTCCGGTCGAGGGGCCGCCGCGCTGGATGTCGATGATGACCAGTGGCAGCTCGAGGCTGATCGCCAGTCCCATGGTCTCCGACTTCAGGTCGATCCCCGGTCCCGACGTGGTGGTGACCCCGAGTCCCCCGCCGAACGCTGCGCCGAGTGCCGCCCCGATGCCGGAGATCTCGTCCTCGGCCTGGAAGGTGCGCACGCCGAACTGCTTGTGCTTCGAGAGCTCGTGGAGGATGTCCGACGCCGGGGTGATCGGGTAGGTGCCGAGGAAGAGCGGCAGCCCACTGCGGACCGAAGCCGCGATCAGCCCCCAGGCGGTCGCGGTGTTGCCGGTGATGTTGACGTACTCGCCGGCTTCGAGGACCGCCGGCTTGACCTCGTAGGAGGACTCGAACAACTCGGCCGTCTCGCCGAAGTGGTAGCCGGCCTTGAAGGCGCGCTGGTTGGCCTCGAGCACCAGCGGCTTGCCGGCGAACTTCTGCTCGATCCACTCGATGGTGGGATCGATCGGCCGGGTGTAGAGCCAGCTGACGAGGCCGAGGGCGAAGAAGTTCTTCGAACGCTCGGCGTCGCGCGGCTTGACGCCCGCATCCTTGCTGACCTCGGTGGTGATGGAGGTCATCGGGACCTCGTAGACGGTGTAGGCCGCGAGGGTGCCGTCCTCCAACGGGTTGGTGTCGTACCCGGCCTTTGCCAGGTTGCGCTCCTCGAAGGCGTCGACGTTGACGATGATCGTGGCGCCCTTCGGAAGGGCGCTCAGGTTGGCCTTGAGCGCAGCCGGGTTCATCGCCACCAGCACGTTCGGCGAGTCGCCGGGAGTCGAGATCTCGTGATCCGAGATGTGGATCTGGAAAGCCGACACACCGGCCAGGGTCCCCGCCGGAGCGCGGATCTCCGCGGGGAAGTCGGGGAAGGTGGCGAGATCGTTGCCGAGAAGAGCCGAGGTGGTCGTGAAGCGGTCCCCGGTCAGTTGCATCCCGTCGCCGGAGTCGCCGGCGAATCGGATGACCACGCGGTGAAGCAGCTCATGGGACTTGTGTTCGGTGGTGGTGTCGGACACCCTGCTCCTCTTCGCGCTGCTCGTCCGCGCCCGATCGCCGGGGAGCGCCTCGGTGTCGGTCGCGAATACCGGCGCTCCCGTAGGCGCCGGGACGTTTCGTAATGCGTCCTCTGCCGCAGTCTACCGTCCGCGACGCCCCGATCGCGGGCCCCCGGCAGCCGGCCGGTGATCGGTCAGGCGATGGTCACCGAGGAGTCGAGGTAGACGTCCTGGACGGCGTGGATCAGGGCCGCGCCTTCGTCGGTCGGACGGGAGAAGGACTTGCGCCCCACGATGAGGCCGGATCCACCCGCCCGCTTGTTGATGACCGCGGTCCGGACTGCGTCCGCCAGGTCGTCCGCGCCCTTCGAGTCGCCTCCCGAGTTGATCATCGGGATTCGCCCGGCGTAGCAATTGACCACCTGCCAGCGTGTCAGGTCGATCGGATTGTCGGTGGTCAGCTGGCTGTAGACGAGCGGATCGGTGCGGCCGAACTTGAGCGCGTTGTAGCCGCCGTTGTTCTCGGCCTGCTTCTGTTTGATGATGTCGGCCTCGATGGTCACGCCGAGATGGTTGGCCTGTCCGGTGAGGTCCGCCGAGAGGTGGTAGTCGGTGTCGCCCTGCTTGAAGGCAGCGTTGCGGAGGTAGGTCCAGAGCACCGTGAACATGCCGTGCCGGTGCGCTTCGGCGAAGGCCTTCGAGACCTCGACGATCTGGCGGTCCGCGAGCTCCGAGCCGTAGTAGATGGTTGCGCCCACCCCCACTGCACCGAGATCGGCTGCCTGGCGCACGCTACCGAACATCACCTGGTCATAGGTGTTCGGGTAGTTGAGGAAGTCGTTGTGGTTGAGCTTCACGATGAAGGGGATGCGGTGGACGTAGCGGCGCGACACGATCCCGAGTCCTCCGAGGGTGGTGGCGATCGCATTGCAGTCCGCCGCGATGGCGAGGTCGCAGAGCTTCGCCGGATCGAAGTACGCCGGGTACTTGGAGAAACTCGCCGCAGCCGAGTGCTCGATCCCCTGGTCCACCGGGAGGATCGAGAGATAGCCGGTCCCGGCGAGTCGTCCCTTGTTGTAGACGGTCCCGAGGTTGCGGAGCACCGTCGAGGGCCGGTCCGAGTCGATGAAGATCCGGTCGAGGTGATCGGGCCCCGGTAGGAGGAGGTTCTCCGCCGGGAACGCCTTCGCGGTGTGGTTGAGAAGCGAATCCGCCTCGTCGCCGAGCAGCTTTTCGAGATCCATCCGAAAAGCCTAACGGCCGCCGCGGGGCCGTTTCGACGCCGAGCGGTGCCGGGTCGGACGACCGAGCGCGTCGAGGCGGTCTCTCACGTCGTAGGCGTCGGGTTCGGAGGCGTCGATCCGCTGGAAGAGCTCGCGGGCCCGGGAGAGCTCCCCCGATCGCTCCATCAGATCGCCGAGGACGTACCACTGCCGCAGATGGCGTTCGGCGGGGTTCCGCACCGGCCGACCCGCGCCGGCGCCGGTCAGCAGGGCGATCGCCCCGGCCAGGTCACCGCGGTCTGCACGATCCCCCGCGAGCACCATCCGACCCTCGGCGAGCACCTCGGGATCGGGGGAGCCCCGGCGGAGCTCGTCGTAGAGCGCTTCGACCCGACGATGGCGGCCGAGCGCCCGCTCGCAGTCCATCCGAACCGGATGCTGGTCGACCGAGCCCGACAGGCGGGCGTACGCCTCGAGGTTGGTGCGCGCCGCCCTCCAGTAGCTCTGCTGGTACTGGCTCAGTCCGAGCAGCTCGCGCGCCGAGGGCGCATCGGGCACCGCGTCCACGACCGTCCGCAACATCCTCGACGCGTCGCGGTAGCGACCGCGTTCGTACGCGCCGATCGCCGAGGTCATCCGCTCGGTGACCCGCTCGCGCAGGTGGTTCCAGTCGGGACCCGCCGCCGAGGCGAGCTCCCCGAGCAGATCGGCCGGCAACGCGGCGGGCTGATGGACCCGGTTGGCCGGAGGGTGCAGCGAGCGTTCGCGACCGCCACCGGCAGGTGGGCGATCGGTACGCACGAAGCGTTCCGGTACGAACTCCTCTGCTGCTCCACGTCGGCTCGGGGTAGCTGTTCCGGTGGGCGGCGTCGCGCTCGGTCCCTCGCGGACCGCTCGAGCCCCGTGGCGCGCAACGCTCCCCCAGCCCGCGCGCGCCACGTCGTCACGACCTTGCGGTGATCTGGCCCGGTCCCCGCTGTCCGGTCCCTGCTGGTCCGGTCCCTGCCGCTCGGTCCCTGCTGGCCCAGTCCCTCTGCTGCCCTGCCGGCCCGAGCTCTGTTGTCGGCGGCTCTGTGGACCGCGACCCGGTGCACCCCGGCTCTGTGCGCCCCGGCTCTGTGTATTGCGGCCGGGAGCCCCGCCCGAGGCGCGAGGTCGACTCGTCCCCCGGACACCAGTTCGTTCTTGTCGGTCGTCTTGTCGGCCACTTCCGGACTGCCCGCCTTCCCGTCGTGGCCGCCTTTGATCGGACCGGCGATCGCCGCCCTCCGCGGAGCGTCGCGATCCGCTGCTCGCATTTCGACCGGAGCTGCCGGCCGAACGCCTGCCGGTGGGCTTCGCTGTGGGAGGAGCCCCCCTCGCACCGGTGCCGCGCGATCGGGCAGCGGCGGTCCCGCGTCCGCCGCGCGCATCTGCTCGCCCACCGGATCGGCCCTCGGCTCCTCCCGATCGGTCGTTTCGTCGAGCGGAACCCTGCGAGCGACTCCCCTGTTGCTGGGTTCGTCGCGGGCGCGGCGAACCAGAGGGAGTGCGGGGTGCCATGACGTCACTGTAGTTCTGCGGGTCTTGCTCGAATCGCCGCGCCTTGCACTCCTCGCGGCCCGCTGCCACGCAGGACGAGGGGTCTTCTACCCTGGTCCGGAACGTGGAGCCGACCAACCGAACGTGGACCGGATCGACCGGAACGCACCTCACCGACGCACCGCCGAACGACGGAGTACGCCGAATGAGCTGGATCGCCGCGCTCCTGCTCGGGATCGTCGCCACGTCGTGTGGCGTGTCGGCCGGCGCCTCGCACCCGAAAGCGGAAACCGGCCACCCAACTTCGGACGTCGCCGCGCTCTCGCCGGCGGCACTCGCCCAGACCAGAAAGACCTTCCACGACCAGATCGTCACCGACGCGGCCGCGTTCGCGAGCGATGTCGACTCACTGCAGTCGAGGGTCGAGAGCGGCGATCTCGCAGGCGCCCGTCAGGCAGAGCTCGCCGCGCAGGCGGACTACGACCACTTTCGCCTGCTCGAACAGGACAACTCGGTCAACGCCTCGACGCTCGACGAGCTGGCCTCCGAAGTGAGGCCGGGCCAGACGTTCGCCGGTCTGCATGCGGTCGAGCGCGACCTGTGGACCTCGGGCGGGGACGCATCCGCTGACGCCTCGGCCCTCGCGGGCCAAGCACCGGTCGCCGAGTACCTGCTCGCTCGCGACGAGCTCGACCCAGAGGCGATCGGGACCACCGCGGTCGCCGAGCTCGGGTGGGCAGCCGATTGGGCCATTCCGGGACGCGAAGAGCTCTATTCACATGACGACGCCGTCGACATCGCCGCGACCGTGAGCGCCGCCGACGAGGCCTTCGACTCGATCACACCCCTCGGCACCACGGTCGCGCCCGGCGCTGACCGCTTCGGTGAGAAGCGACTTCCACACACTGTCCTCGCAGGTCACGGCGCTCGGACCGCCCACCCAGGTGGTCGACTCGGCCATCGGCGCGGGCGAACAACGCGCGCTCACCCAAACAGTCGACGCCACCGCAGCCGCCCTCTCGAAGCTCGCCGCGACTCTCGTTCCCTACGGGACGCGCCAGCCCGCGGCCTACCCGTCATGACCTCGAAGAATCCCGCCTCCCGAGCCGGCGCCGGCGCGCAGGAATCCCATGACCGGGGCATCTCGATCTCCCGCCGTCAGCTGCTCGCCGGATCAGGGCTCGCATCGGCAGCCCTGCTGGCCGGTGCCGCGACTCCTGGTGTGGCCGCGGCCGCAACGTCCGGAGCGACGTCGCCGCCAGCCGACTCCTCCTCGACCGTCCCGTTCCACGGAGCCCACCAGGCCGGCATCGTGACTCCCGAGCAGGCCCGGATGGTCTTTGCGACCTACGACCTCACCGCGCCGGACCTCGCAGCGGTGGCTGCCCTCCTCACCGTGTGGACCGACGCGGCGACGCGACTCACCGCCGGAGAACCACTCGCCGGAGAGGGTGGGTCCTTCGCTCCCCCGGTCGACACCGGCGAGGCAGTCGGTCTCGGACCGTCTCGCCTGACCCTCACCGTCGGGTTCGGACCGGGTCTCTTCGACGGACGCTTCGGGCTCGCCTCCTTACGACCGGCGGCGTTGGCCGAACTTCCGCCATTTGCCGGCGATCAGCTCGACGCCGGCACGAGCGGCGGCGACCTCTGCGTCCAGGCCTGTGCGGACGACCCCCAGGTGGCCTTCCACGCGATCCACAACCTCAGCCGTCTGGCGCTCGGCACCGCCACCTTGCGCTTCGTTCAGTCCGGCTTCGGCCGCACTGCCGCGCCGGGTGCCGGACAACCCACACCGCGCAACCTGCTCGGCTTCCACGACGGGACCGCCAACCCCGATCCGAGCGACGACGCGGCGATGCGCCGGATCGTGTGGGTCGACCACGGTGGCGACCAACAGTGGATGGTCGGCGGTTCGTACCTGGTCGCGAGACGGGTTCGCATCCACCTCGAGCAGTGGGACCGGAGCACCGTCGAGGAGCAAGAGCGCACGATCGGTCGGATGAAGGTGTCGGGGGCGCCACTCGGAGGTACGCACGAGGACCAGCCGGTCGACCTCAATGCCCTCACCGCCGACGGCGAGCTGGTGATCCCCGACAGCGCCCACATCCGGGTGGCGTCACCGGCCACGAACGGCGGCCAGGCCATCCTGCGCCGCGGTTACAGCTTCGCCGACGGAATCGACCCGGTCACCGGTGAGCTCGACGCAGGTCTGTTCTTCGTCTGCTTCCAGAAGGACCCACGCGTCCAGTTCGTCCCCATCCAACAGCGTCTCTCCGAGAACGATGCGCTCGATCAGTACCTCGTGCACACCACGAGCGGAGTCTTCGCGTGCCCACCTGGTGTCCGTCCGGGAGAGAGCCTCGGAGCAGGGCTCCTCTGAACCGACTTTTGCTCCGTCGCTGACTTCGCCATCGGCGACCGCGCTGCCCTGAACCCGGACGCGACAATGCCCCCGCATCGCGGGGGCATTGTCGAGAGAAATCCCGGCGGCGTCCTACTCTCCCAGGGGGCCACCCCCCAAGTACCATCGGCGCAGGCGGGCTTAACTTCCGTGTTCGGAATGGGAACGGGTGTCTCTCCGCCGCTATGGCCACCGGAAACCGTGCGCTCTTCGCTCGCACGACCGCCATTCGGTCGATGCGGGCAGGGTATGACCGACAGTCACCCTGAGCGTTCCATAGCGAGCACGAGCAAAGTTCCCAAGCCCTCGGCCGATTAGTACCGGTCAGCTGAATGCGTTGCCGCACTTACACTTCCGGCCTATCAACGTGGTCGTCTGGCCACGGGCCTTACCAGGTTGACCCTGTGGGAGATTTCATCTTGGAACGAGCTTCGCGCTTAGATGCTTTCAGCGCTTATCCCACCCGAAGGTCGCAAATCAGCAGTGCCCTTGGCAGGACAACTGACACACGAGAGCTTCGTCCATCCCGGTCCTCTCGTACTAGGGATAGCCTTCCTCAAATCTCCTACGGCTGCATCGGATAGGGACCGAACTGTCTCACGACGTTCTAAACCCAGCTCGCGTACCGCTTTAATGGGCGAACAGCCCAACCCTTGGGACCGGCTTCAGCCCCAGGATGCGACGAGCCGACATCGAGGTGCCAAACCTTCCCGTCGATATGGACTCTTGGGGAAGATGAGCCTGTTATCCCCGGGGTACCTTTTATCCGTTGAGCAACGGCGCTTCCACAAGCAACCGCTGGATCACTATGCCCTGCTTTCGCACCTGCTCGACTTGTAGGTCTCGCAGTCAAGCTCCCTTGTGCCATTGCACTCGACGGCTGATTGCCAACCAGCCTGAGGGAACCTTTGGGCGCCTCCGTTACGTTTTAGGAGGCGACCGCCCCAGTCAAACTACCCACCTGACGCTGTCCCTGATCCGGATTACGGACCGAGGTTAGGGTTCCGGCACATAAAGGGTGGTATTTCAAGGATGACTCCACGGTAGCTGGCGCCACCGCTTCAAAGTCTCCCACCTATCCTACACAATATGTACTAAAACTCAACAGCAAGCTGTAGTAAAGGTCCACGGGGTCTTTCCGTCCTGATGCAGCTAACGAGCATCTTTACTCGTACTTCAATTTCGCCGGGTCTGTGGTTGAGACAGTAGGAAAGTCGTTACGCCATTCGTGCAGGTCGGAACTTACCCGACAAGGAATTTCGCTACCTTAGGCACTTTTGTTACTACTCAATACCGGACATTAACTGGGTCCAGATTGAGCGGCCAGGTCATTTCTGCCTGGCTCCCATGTCGCCATGAGGGTCGGACTGTATCTTCGTCTCTGATCTCGTCGATCAGAGAGCCCCGCGTGCAGTCTCTGAGGATCCTGCCAGGACTTCCGCCATGCTTCTCGAACGCTGCTTACCGTTGGCATTCATACCGTAGGCAAGGCGAACAATGCGCTCGAACCCGTCTCTCCTGAGATGCTCTCGTCTTCGCATCGATCGAACAATCTGGGCGAAGGCTAGCGAAATCTCCACGTTTCGCGATCGAGTGGATAACGCTCAAAGAACGGAAGGACCGCAGTCTCTCAGATCCCGTAGGGATTCGACCGCGTACGCATAGACCGCACGATTTTCATGGACCCTTCGACACGCACTCGCCCACAGCCGAAAGGCCGCGATTAATGCGTCGAGAACGTCACGATGATCCCGGTGCTTGATAGACGTGGAAACTTGGTTGAAGCTGCCAGCCACCGTGCCGGTGCATCTGTTGACAACGATGTACCGAAACCGAGAAGCAGCCCTCACCATCCACAAATCCAACAATCCAGGAGGGTTCGAGCACCAAGCATGGAATGGCAGTTTCCTGCTGATTGTCCGCACCGGACGGATTTTCACTGCCCACGACGCCACCGTACGAGACGGTTGCGACAATGGACGAGTACCGCCGGATACTCGGATGTTCCAGCATATAGCGGGGTTTTTCAACGGCCAGGTTGAAGTACTAACCGTTATAGTTACGGCCGCCGTTTACCGGGGCTTAGGTTCAGAGCTTCGCCCGAGGGCTAACCCTTCCCCGTAACCTTCCGGCACCGGGCAGGCGTCAGAGCGTATACATCGTCTTACGACTTCGCACGCTCCTGTGTTTTTAGTAAACAGTCGCTTTCCCCTATTCTCTGCGGCCCCTTCAGACTCGGGACGCGAAGTCCGTCACCCTATTGGGGCCCTCCTTCTCCCGAAGTTACGGAGGTATTTTGCCGAGTTCCTTAACCACAGTTCTCCCGATCGCCTTGGTATTCTCTACCCGCCCACCTGTGTCGGTTTGGGGTACGGGTTCCGTGTCAGCTCGCTAGAAGCTTTTCTCGGCAGCATGGGATCAGTGACTTCGCCTGGTGTGGCTCGGCATCGCGTCTCGGAGTGTGTGAGGCCCGGATTTGCCTGGACCTCCTCCTACACGCTTACCCCAGGACAACCAACGCCTGGGCTCACCTACCCTCCTGCGTCCCTCCTTCGCTTTCCGCGTCCGGGTCGGTCGGTTCGCCCCCGA
>CAVUGU010000019.1:0-38082 GCA_963741055.1 uncultured Acidimicrobiales bacterium
CCATGCCATTTCGGCGGTCGTCACCGGGTGATTCGTTGATTTGACCCACCAACTCGCCGACAATGACCTAGTCCACTGTCTGCGACGCCGGGGCCGCCTGCTCCGGGCCGCTCACGACCGGAAAAGGAGCAAACCTACCAGAATCAGGAAGAGGCGGCGCCGCCGGCCATCGCGTGGTAGCCACAGCGGTCGTCGTGGTCGGGGCGACGACGGTGTTCACCGCTGGCGAAGTACCGGAGCCACCACCACTACGGATGCCCCCGATCGGGAAAGCGGATCGACGTGGGTGTGACGGGACCGACGCGCCCGGAAGTGCGAGCCAGATCTCATGGAACTCCCAGGGTCCCCCAGGTCCAACCGGCTCTCAGGACGGTCGGTCAGTCGAGCGTGACCGACGACCCGCTCAACCGCCATTCGCCAACCCCGTCCGCAGCCGCCTCCACCACCGCCCACATCGACGTCTCGGGCGTGCAAATGTCGCCGAACATCCCCGGCGCCCCGGGTGAGTCCACCGACGCGAACCGCGTGAATCAGATCGACGTGCCGCCGCTCTCGCTGGGAGTCGGTGGGTCGGGCGGCGGCGCGTCATGCGCAGGAAACCACTCCGCGACGGGTCAGGGGTCCAGCGGTTTGCAGTTCTCATCGTCAAGAACGTCGACAAGTCCTCGCCCGTGCTGATGCTCGTGTCAGCGGCGGGTGAGCACGACCCAACTGTCACCGACCATTAGAAGGGCGGGGCGTCCCAGGACCTCCTCACTTACACCTCCTCCACCGCGTTTGTGACCAAATGTCCAGTGGGGGGCAGCAACGGCAGCGAGCATCTGCAGGAAGGCGTACTTTTCAGTAGGGCCAAATGAGCATCAGCTACTCGCAACAACTTCGGACGGGTCGTTCGTCTCGCTGATCGAGACCTGCTTCAACTTCGACAGCCAGCAGTCCTGCCAGCGCCTGACGCTCGTCGGAGCACAGACGGTGGGCGTGCCCCTGCTCTTGCGGGGCACCGCACATCAGCGCGGGCCCGCCGCTACCACCTCCCGCCGACTCGACGGCGAGTGAGCTCTGACTTGGACGCCTTCGGACCCCTCGGCCATACTGACCGCATGGAGCCTCTTCGACATTCCCGTTCGATCGCGGTCGATCGTTTTCCCGACGAGGTCGACGACTCGGTGTCCGACGTGACCCGCATGGGCGAGTGGAGCCCGGTCTGCAAGGCCGTCGGGGGGACGAAGGCGATGGGCCGCGGCTCGGCGCCAGGTTCACCGGCCGGAACGAGCGCCCGCAGCAGAGCTGGGAGACGCGCTGCGAGGCGGTGGTCGCCGACCGCGGTAAGGAATTCGCCTGGGTGGTCGCCGAACCGCCGACCCGGGCAAGTCGCGCGACACGTTCGCCGTGTCGGACGACGGGACCGAGCTCACCGAGACCTGGACGCTACGACCGCGAAGGATCTCGATCTTCGAAGAGGCTCTCTGGTGACGAGGCGCGAAAGGAGATCGGGTTTCGCAGCGACACGGCGAAGAAGGGCATCGAGGAGACGCTCGCGGTGATCAAAGCAGCTGGTGGCGGCTGAGCCGCACGCTGGTCGCCGAACCGGGCCCGGACCACCGGCCCGAGAGACCCTCTCATCCCTGGCGACACACCCTCACGAGAAGTAGGCCGCGCATGCACCGCCGAAGAGCAGGCAGTAGATCGCGAACGGCCAGAGAGTGCGGGTCTCGAACCAGCGCAGGAGGAACCGGACCGAGAGGTACGCCGACACGGCCGCCGCTGCGCTTCCGGCGAGGATCTGACCCCGCACTCCGTTGCCCAGCGGACCGAACAGGTCGGGGATCTTTAGTACTCCGGCCGCGAGGATCACCGGTGTCGCAAGAAGGAACGAGAACCGGGCGGCCTCCTCGTGATCGAGACCCCTGAGCAATCCTGCAGCCATGGTCACTCCGGAGCGACTGATGCCCGCGAACAAGGCGAGGATCTGCGTGGCCCCGATCGCGACCCCGGACGGCAGCGAGAGGGTCGCGAGCTTCTGGGTCGCCGGTGCGGTTGCGAACGGATGGGCCGAGTCACGCCCGGTCCGGCGCCGTCGCAGCAACTCGGCACCACTCAGGATGAGCCCGTTGATCATCAAGAAGAAGGCTGCCGCCTCCGGCTTGGCGAAGATGGTCCGAAAGGTGTGCTCGAACAGGAGGCCGGTCAGGCCGACCGGAATGGTCGCGAGGCCGAGGAGCCACGCCATCCGTTCGTCGGGCGTCTCGATCCGACGAGTCCGGAGGGTCCGGAAGAACCCGGCGATGATCCGGATCCAGTCGCGCCAGAAGAAGACCAGCAGAGCGCCCGCGGTCGCCACGTGCAGTCCGACGATGAAGGCGAGATACAGCGATTCCTTTGCCGATTCATCGCTCACCAGATCGTTCCAGCCGATCAACCCCGGAATCAGGACGCTGTGACCGAGACTCGAGACCGGGAAGAGCTCAGTGACCCCTTGGAGGATTCCGATCACGATGGCCTGGAAGTAGGACACGCCGCTGCAGCCTCTCGGGTCGGTCTTCTGGCCGGCTCAACCCGGATTCCCGGTGAACCAGGGCTCGCCGCCGAGGCTCCACACCGAGATGTCGGTCACGCCCATGTTCTCGACTGTCTGCAGCTTGGCGTTGAGCGCCGTGGCATCGACGTAGTCGTGGAACTCACCTCCCGCCTCCCATCGGATCTCTCCGGAACTCGGGTCACGGAGGCTCTCGACGGCCGAGGGGGTGGTCGGAAAGCCCGGGAGGTTCCGCATGGTGACGTAGGCGACGTTCGAGGTGACGTGCGTGACCCTCTTGCAGTTCGGCGTCGTGTAACCGTAAGCGGGGAGTCCGATGGTGAGATCGGATGGCGCCACTTGGCTCTGCGCATAGGTGACCACCTGTTCGAGCCAGGCATAGGGGCTGATCGGGGCGCACGGCAGGTCGAACTCGTGGTCGTAGGCCATCACCACCAGATGCGCTCCGGCCGAGGCCACGTCTGCGTAGCGCTCTGCGTCGAAGGGAGTCGTCGTGAAGGGTTCGAGGTCGACCTCGACTGCCCGCCCTGCCGGGGTGAGTGCGTTGACCAGGTCCCGAACGAAACCCGTGTACGCGGACCACATGGTCGACGTCCAAGTGTTCGGTTCGAAGTCGAGATCGACACCATCCAACTGGTTCGAGGCGACGAAGGACTCGATGTTCGAGAGGGCCGCGGCTTCTTTGGCGGGACTGGCGAGGAGTGACTTCGTCGGGCGCGAACCCGACGAGACCGTCACGTAGACGCGGCTCGCGGCGGAGCGGACCTCCGCGAGATTGGCCGGACTGTACCCATTGCAGGGCAGTTGGGCCGCGGTTTCGGTGCGGATCTTGCCACCGCCGCTCACGTTCAGGTACTCGGGTTTGAGCAGTGCGATCGGATCGGAGGAGAGTGCCGCGAGCTCGGCCGGGACGTCGCATGCGGGTTGGCCGAGACTCGCGGGGTAGATCCATGCTTCGACGGTCGCGGGGAGCGGTGTCCCCGAGGCGGCCGGCGAATTGCCGCCGAAGAGTCCCGCGAGGAGGAGCGAGCCAAAAAGGGCGACCGTGGACGTCCGGACCCGAGCCGCGAGCGATTGCCGTCGTCGCCTGGCGGAAGATCGTTCCCCGAGGTGCGTGATCATCGTCGGTCCCTCCGGCCCGAGACCACCGGGCTGTCGCGGCGCTCAGCCTATCCAGCCGGTCCCCGACGACGGAGACGGCACGACCCGAAGGTACCGGACCGGCTGCCGCAAGACGGGTTGGGGACGATCACGGACAGCGAGGATCGACTTCGCAGATGGAGCCGTGAACCGACTCGAGCGCGAGGCCGTACGGAGCGCCGAGGAGCTCATCCTGGCCTCAGCTCGCGAGGAGTTGCGAAGAGCAGAGCAGATGATCCGGCGCGTTGCAGAAGGTCGAGCGGGAAACGATGTGCCTCGGTCATCCGCCACTCCTCAGCGCAATCGCGCCAGACCATCCAGGACGCGCTCAGCGAAGTGAACCGCTGCCGTCACAAGGCTCGACTGAAGATCTTCGCGGTCGCCCTCGACCAGGGGGTGTCGATCGGAGAGCTCGGTCGTGCCTGGGGCATCTCACGTCAACTTGCCTCGAGGTACGCGGCAAGAGGCCACCAAATCGAAGGAAGGCTCCTCAACGAGTGGTCGGCGCGGCGTCCCCGGTGGCCTTGGTGCGTTCGTATCGCGCCACCTCTCGCGCGAGCATCTCGAGGCGCGCCTGGCCGGTCTCGGAGTCGGGTTCGAGGTAGTTGCCCTCGGCCCACTCGTTCCACGACTTGATCATCAGGATCTCCTCGCCCGGCGGGTTCGATCCCGCGACCTCGAGGGCTCGACGCACGTGGTTGCCGAAACGCTCGGGTGTCGGATCGGTGGCGACCAGCCCCCTCCGCCCCGACCGCGGCGTGTTGTCCCAGTTCGGATAGACGCAGGGGAAGACCGGACCGGCGAGATCCGAGGGAAGCTCGAGGAACTGCTCGGTGTAGGCGTATCGGCGCGGCCCCTTGACCACACCCCACGACATCAACTCGTCGCGACGCCGGCGGGCGAAGGTGATGGCGAAGGGGAACTGGTAGTAGACGGCTGCGTCGAACCCGTCCTCGTGGTGGGACAGGTAAGGGGATTCGCCGAGCGAGGCCACCAGGTAGAGGCCTTTGAAGCCCGCCTTCTCCGCCATCGCGTTCCACTCTTCGACGAACCGAGCCGGGTGGGGGAGATCGCCAGGCTTGTAGATGAACAGCAACGGGCGGCCGCCGACGGTGATGTACCGGTCGTCTTCGAAGGCGCGGAGCAGGTAGTCGAAGTGGGCCTGGTCGTCTTCGGGTCCCGGATAGGTCTGCTCCATCAGGATCTGGTTCGGCGCCCCGTGCCAGATCCCCGACCACGACTGGTTGGCCCAGGAGATGCAGAAGGGGAACTCGGGACGCCGGCTGGCAAGGACCTCTTCGAAGGGCCGTTGGAGGAGCAGACGTCCCGCGAACCAGTAGTGCCAGTAGCAGAAGCCCGTTACCCGGTGGGTCCGCGCGAGGTCGGCCTGGGCCTCGCGTACTTCGGGAACTCGCAAATCGTAGAAACCGAGGTCCGAGGGGAGATGCGGCTGGACATGTCCGCGGAAGAAGGGACGGGCCTTCGTGACGTTGGTCCACTCTGTGAAGCCGGTTCCCCACCACTCGTCGTTTTCGGGGATCGGATGGAACTGGGGTAGATAGTGGGCGAGGACCTCCACGGATCCAGCCTGGCCTTTCCTCGGATCGGATTGCGTGGCGGGCACACTATCGAGGGTCGTCCGACGCGTCGTCGCCACCGGTCTGACGATCTCGTGGAGGATCCGGCCCCGGCCGCCGGTGGCTCGGCCCGGCCTTACTCCGAGCGGATGTGCTCGATCGCTTCGCGGGGGAGCTGCTCGACGACCTCGGGCGCGAGCTGGTCCAGCTGCTCGGGGGTCACCTGGTCCTGGACGGCCTCGACCAGTCGCCTCGATCGTGATCGGAGCGAGAGCATCTCCGAGAACCGCTCGTCGTCACCCTTCATGCCCGAGATCAGCCGGGAGTGGGCGAGTGAGGCGGCACCGACGAACATCACCAACAGGGACAGTGCCTCGAGGGGCCCGTAGATCCCCGCGGTGCGAAGGTTGTCGTCGTAGAGACCGATGCCGAAGGCGATGCTCGCCAGCGGATCGACCAGGACGAGCGCGGTCTGCGAGGCCGCGATCGGTCCGGCGTGAAACGCATTCTGCGCGAGGAAGAGCGAACCGACGCCGAAGAGAGCAAGAGCGTAGGTCTGCCAGTGCACGAACATCTGTGTCCAGTCCGCCGCGACGAAGTCGCCGACCCGTTTGATCAGTGAGGCAGTGAAGGCGAACCCGATCGCGCCGGCGGCACCGAACATCGCCGCCCGCCACCATCGAGGGCCACGAAGCGCAAGGAGAACTGTGACGGTGATCGCGCCTGCGCACACCGAACCAGCGATGATCCAGTCGAAGTTCGACGGGATCGAGTTGCCGCCGCCGGGCTGCGCGAACGCGAGGAACCCGGCGAGCCCTCCTGCGGCTGCGAGACATCCGATCCATTCACGCGCACCGATGCCGAACCGGAACCAGGTTGCGAGCAGCAGCACGAGGAACGGGAGCTCGAGGGTGAGGATCGGCTGGACCTGGCTCAGGTCCCCGAGGTGGAGGGCGACGGCCTGCATGAGGAACGTGGCGATGATGAATGCGAACCCGAGCAGCCAGACCCCCCGACGGAGCGCGTGGGTGAGAAGGCTGAGCTTGAGTGTCGAGTCCTCGGGCGCGTTCTCGACTCCCATGCGCTGGAGGATGCTGGCCAGCGCGTTGGACAGCGCCGACAGGAGGGAAAGGACGTAGACCATCGGTCAGGACGTCACGGGGGAGTCAGGGCCGCACCCATCGGGCGACGGAGCACATCGGTCGTTCCGTTGTACGCCGTCGAAGTTGCCGGCCACCGTCACATGTGTCTCCTGCGCCACGGCTCTGATCGGGATCCAGGTTACGGCGGGCGTCGGCGCGCCCGACCGCCGATCCGCCGGCACAACGCTACCCGGTGCATTTCCGTGGACGCGTGGAGTGGCTTTCGCACGGGTGACCGGCGACTTTCCGGCTCGCCGCCGTGACGGCACCACACCATTCGTGACATGCTTCTTCCCTGCTGGCGCAGGCTCGTTGGGCGACGCAGGTCCTTTGGGGGGCAGACAGGCAAGTGCGGGTCGACATGAGGTGGATGAGGCGGACCGCGCCGATTGCGGTGGCGGTGTGTGCGGTGCTGGCAACCCTGGTGGTGAGCGTGACCCCGGCGCGGGCCGCAAGCTCCGTACCCATGTGGTCGCCGCTCAATCCCGCCGCACGCAGCGACGCCTCGATGGTCTACGACCCCGGGCTCGGAAAGGTGGTCCTCTTCGGCGGTCTGGCCTCCGACGGCACCACGGTGCTCGCGGACACCTGGACCGGAAACGGAACGACGTGGAGCCAGGCCACTCCCGCCTCCAGCCCGAGCGCCCGAAGCGACTACGCCATGGCCTACGACCCCGCCCTCAGCGAGATCGTGCTCTTCGGCGGCCTCACCAGTTCCTCGGATAGCTCGGCGCTCGCCGACACCTGGGCCTACAACGGCACGACCTGGACTGCGCTCAGCCCGACGACGAGCCCGTCACCGCGAGCCTTCGCCTCGATGGCCTTCGACCCCACGCTCGGAGCGAGCGGCGAGCTCGTCCTGTTCGGTGGGGTGTCCACGAGCGGTACGCCGCTCGGCGACACCTACGCCTTCAACGGGACGACCTGGACCACCCTCACTCCCTCCCAAAGCCCTTCGCCGAGGTCCGATGCCTCGATGGCCTATGACACGGCAACCGGCAACGTGGTGCTCTTCGGCGGGCTCGACGCCAGCTCGACCCCGCTCTCCGAAACCTGGACCTTCAACGGGACGACGTGGACACAAGCCTCCCCGTCGGCTTCCCCGTCGGCCCGCTCCGATGCCGCGATGGCCTTCGACCCCGCGTCGGAGCGAGCGGCGAGCTGGTCCTCTTCGGTGGCATCTCGGCGACGACGACCCTCGCGGACACCTATACCTTCAACGGGACGACCTGGACCAATGTCCCGAGCTCCGTGTCGCCTCCGGGTCGCAGCAGCGCGGCATTGGCCTACGACGCGGCGACGAGCGAACTGGTCCTCTTCGGCGGTCTGGACGTGAACGGCAACACCCTCGGCGACACCTGGCTGTCGAACGGCATCACCTGGGTGGCGGCGACGCCGCCGGCCCGGAGCGATTATGCGATGGCGAACGACCCCGCCCTCGGCGGTCCGGTCCTCTTCGGTGGGCTGGCTTCGGACGGCATCACGCCGCTCGCGGACACCTGGGTCTACAACGGCACCAACTGGATCCAGAAGGTCCCGACCAAGTCACCTTCGGCCCGGAGCTTCGCCTCGATGGCCTATGACCAGGCGAGTGGCCAGCTGGTCCTCTTCGGTGGGCTGGACGTGAACTCGAACGTGCTCGGCGACACATGGGTCTACAACGGGACGACCTGGACCGAGCTCTCACCGCCGGTCACCCCCGGTCCGCGCTCGGACGCCTCGCTCACCTACGACCCCACCCTCGGCGAGCTGGTGCTCTTCGGCGGCCTCGACACCTCTTCGAACACCCTCGGGGACACCTGGACCTTCAACGGCACGACCTGGACGCCGATGGGACCCCCGGCCCGGAGCGACTACGCCTCGGCCTACGACTCGGCGACCAACCAGCTGGTGATCTTCGGGGGTCTCGACGTCAACGGCAACACCCTCGGCGACACCTGGGTCGAGACCGGTTCGACCTGGAAGCAGATCACCGGTCCGGGACCCACTGGACGCGCAGCTACGCCTCGATGGTCTACGACGCGGCCATCGGCGAGGTCGTGCTCTTCGGCGGCTTGGATACGAACTCGAACACGCTCGGCGACACCTGGGACGTTCAACGGCACCAGCTGGTCGAAGCTTGGCCCCGGCTTCACACACCCCAGGCGCGCTCGGACGCCATGATGGCCTACGACTCGTCGCTCGGAGAAGCCCGTCCTCTTCGGGGGGATTCTCGAGTCGGGGACGGTGCAGCAGGACACCTGGGTCTTCGACGGTCAACAACTGGCAGAAGCTCACCCTCGGCACCAAGCCGCGGGCTCGTTCCGACGCAGCCATGGCCTACGACTCCGCGGTCAACGCGGTGGTGCTCTTCGGTGGACTCGACTCCACCGGCCTGAACACCCTCGACGACACCTGGGAGTTCAACGGGTCCGGGTGGGCACCGGTCTCGCCCTCGGCACCTCCACCGGCGAGGTCCTACGCCGCGATGGGCTACGACCCGTCGACGAATCAGGTGGTCCTCTTCGGCGGGCTCGATACTTCTTCGAACACCCTCGGGGACGAATGGACCTACAACGCGTCCACGCTCAGTTGGACCGCGCAGACCACCGCCGCGCTCCCCTCGGCGCGAAGCGACACCTCGATGGTCTACGACACCGCCAGCAGCCAGTTCGTCCTCTTCGGCGGGCTCGACCCGAACGTGAACACCTCTGGGAGACACCTGGACCGCGAGCGGAACGTCCTGGACCGGACTGACCCCACCGGCCCGGTCCGACGCGTCGATGGCCTTCGATTCGGCATCCAACCAAGCGGTGCTCTTCGGCGGGCTCGACGTGAACTCGAACACGCTCGGTGACACCTGGACCTACTCCGGCACCACCTGGAGCCAGGTGATCCCGTCGAGTGCACCGAGCGCGCGGGCTTTCTCCGCGATGGCCTACGACTCGACGAGTGGGAACGTCGTCCTCTTCGGGGGGCTCGACAACTCGCAGAACACCCTCGGCGACGAGTGGACCTTCGCCTCGGGCAACTGGACCGCGCAAACCCCTCCGGTCCTCCCGTCCACGCGGAGCGACGACGTGATGACCGATGACACCGGCGCCGGCCAGCTGGTCCTCTTCGGGGGGCTCGACGACACCGGCACCGCGCTCTCCGACACCTGGGTCACGGTTCCGATCGATCCCGGAGAACCGATCGAACCTCGCCGCGTCGCTCGGAGTCGGGCAGGCGACGCTGTCGTGGGGTGCGCCGGCCCCCGGTGCCAGCCCGATCACCTCGTACACGGTCGCGATCACCGACACCACCACCTCGACGACCCTGTCTCCCGTGACGGTCTCCGGTAGCCCGCCGGCAACCAGCACACCCATCACCGGTCTCACGCCGGGACACGGCTACTCGTTCACCGTCTCCGCGACCAACGCCGAAGGCACCGGTGCAGCGTCGGCACCGCTCACCGAGCTGATGCCGGCCCCGTACTTCCCGGTCACCCCGGCCCGGATCTGCGACACCCGCTCGGGGAACACGACTCAATGCTCGGGGAAGACCCTCTCGGCGGGCGGGACCTTGGTGGTCCAGGTGACCGGCAACGGCGGGGTGCCCGCGGGAGCCACCGCGGTGGTCGCCAACGTGACGGCGACCGGAGCCACCGCCCAGAGCTTCCTGACCGCCTACCCGGACGGCACCACCCGACCGCTCGCCTCCAACCTCAACTTCAGCGCCGGACAGACCGTCCCCAACCTGGTCACCGTGCCGCTCTCCTCCACCGGGGCGATCGACCTCTACAACGCCTCGGGCACCGTCAACGCCCTGGTCGACGTGGACGGCTATTACGGACCGGGTTCAGCGGACAGGGCTTCACCTCGCTCACCCCGGACCGGATCTGTGACACGCGAAGCTCCAACACCACGCCTTGTGCGGGACAGACCCTCTCGGCCGGCGGGAATCTCTCGGTCCAGGTGACCGGCAACGGCGGGGTGCCCGCCGGGGCCACCGCGGTGGTCGCCAACGTGACCGCGACCGGGCCGACCGCCCGAGCTTCCTGACCGCCTATGCGGCCGGTGCGACCACCCGCCCGCTCGCCTCCAACTTGAACTTCACCGCCGGGGAGACCGTCCCCAACCGGGTGATCATGCCGCTCTCCTCTTCGGGGGCACTCGCCCTCTACAACGCGTCGGGTTCGGTGAACGCCATCGTCGACGTGGACGGGTACTACTCGTCGACCACCACTGGGTACTTCGCTCCGGTCGCCCCTGCCCGGATCTGTGACACGAGGAGCGGGAACACGACCCAGTGCACGGGGATGACGCTCGGAGGGGCTGGCACCCTCGGAGTCCAGGTGACCGGAAACGGGGGCATCCCGAGCGGTGCAGCCGCAGTCGTCGCAAACGTGACGGCGACCGGCGCCACCGCGCAGAGCTTCCTCACGGTCTGGCCGGCCGGCACCGCGAGACCCCTCGCTTCCGATTTGAACTTCACGGCTGGGGAGACCGTCCCCAACCTGGTGATCGCCAAGCTCTCCTCGTCCGGTGGGCTCAGCATCTACAACGCGAGCGGCTCGGCCAACGTCATCGTCGACGTCGGAGGTTGGTTCACGCCATAGCTCCGTGGCGACGCGTCGGATCGGCGCGCTCAGTCGGCGCCGTAGAACGGCGCAGCCGAACGCGAAGACCCCGCCGTCGGAGCCGGCCAGCCAGTAGCCGTCGCTCGACGTGTCGGCGGCCATGCCCACTACCGGTGCCGCGAGCGGGATGCCGCCCATCGACCCACGGAAGGGCGCGTCACCGAACGCGAAGATCCCTCCGTCCGCGGCGACGAACCAGTAACCCGAGTCGTCCGCGGTCGGCGCCATCCCGTTGACCGGCTGGTCGAGGACGATGCTCCCGGTCGAGCCGTAGAACGGCGCGCCGAAGGCGAAGACCCCTCCGTCGGCGGCCACCAGCCAGTAGCCGCCGCTCGCGTCGTCGGAGCTCGCGCCCACCACCGGCTCGTTGAGGTGCTGACCGCCCATCGACCCGTGGAACGTCGCGTCGCCGAAGGCGAACACCCCGCCGTCGGAGGCGACCAGCCAGTACCCCCGGCCGTCGCGAGTCGGCGTGATGTCGACCACTGGGGCGTTGAGGTGCTGACCGCCCATCGACCCGTAGAAGCCGGCGTCGCCGAAGGCGAAGGTCCCGCCGTCGGCCGCGACCAGCCAGTACCCCCGGCCGTCCGGCGTCGCGACGATGTGCTCGACTGCGGCGTTGAGCGGCTGCCCGTACATCGACCCGTAGTCCACGGCGCTTCCGTGAGGCGAAACCCCACCTTGCGCGTCGGTGAGCCAGTAACCGGCGACCGAGGACGCCGACGCGATGCCGGTGACCGGGGCGGGGAGCGACGAGTTGGAGAAGGTGGCGGGTGCGACGAAGAGCCGCCGCGCCCCGCCGCACGAGTAGTTCGTGCAGCCGGGCTGCCACGCCGCGTAGGCCAGCATCCAACTACCCGACGCGGTCTGGAAGAACGAGCCTCCTCCCGGTCCCGCCGCGTCCCCGTAGCTCTGGAGGAACGGTCCCGCCGCCGGTTGGGCGCAGGGCCCGAGCGGACCGTTGCAGGTCGCGAAGGTCTCCGAGTACGACGGCGTGTCCCAGATGCCGGTCGAAAAGAGGAGGAAGTAGGTCCCTCCGACCTCGACCATGTCCGGGTTCTCGATGGTGGTCTCCCACGGATAGGCCGCGGTGTCCTGGAACATGAGCTGGACCGGACCGCCGACCAGGCCCGTGCCGTTGGAGCTGAGTTGCTGCGCCCAGATGCGTGCCGGCTCGAGGGAGCCGCCGTCGTTTGACTTCCAGACCAGGTAGGGGATCCCGGTCTGCGGGTCGACGAAGGGGCTCGGGTCGATCGCACCGCCGAGGCCCGACTGGCACACGAGGGGTCCGGTCGAGTGGTCGACGAAGACCGGGGTGGGGGAGAGCGAGGCCGCGGTCGCGACCGACACGCAGTTGAAGCCGACGTCGCCGGCGTGACCTGCGGTCGCGGCGTCGTAGAACATGATCCATCGACCGTGCCAGAAGAAGACGCCGGGGGAGGTCTGGGTGTTCACCTGTTCCCATGACGGCACGACCGGCAAGGCGGACGAACCGAAGGGGAGACCGGTGTAGGAACGCCATCCCCCGAGGGGAGATCCCGAAGTGTCGATGAGGGCTTGGAGGTGGTTCCCGAGCCCGGTCCCGGTGGTGAACGCGTAGTAGGTCGACCCGTCGAGCACGATGTTCGGATCGGGCGCGTCGCCGTCGAATGCCGGTGCAGGCGAAGGCTGCACGTTGACCGACGGGTACGACGCCGCCCGCGCGGTGCCCGAGGAGAGCAGCGGGGCCGCCACCAGACCGACGACGGCGAGAGAAGTGCAAGCCGTCGCCCGGAGGAGTCGTCTCATTCCGCATCGCCTCGCCGCCCGAATCCCGAAACGATAGCCCCGCGCCGGTGAGGAGCACGCGCACCCCGGGGGATTCTGGACCCCAGAGTTCCGTCGGCCGGACTGCTACGGTCGGCCGAACCATGGGGGAGCGTGCATCCGAATCGCCGTCGAGGGCGCGCGCCTCGCGTCGGCGCCCGATGGGGATCGTTGGTCACGCGCCGGTGGGGAAGCGGTTGTCGGCACTGACGACGGTGACGTTGGTCGCCCTGGGTTCGGCCGCCTGTGGATCCTCTTCGGCAGCCGGCAATCCGAAGGGCGCCACGACCGAGTTCGCGACGTCCGGCCCCTATGGGGCGGGGACCGTCCACTACGTGGTCGCGGGTGACCCGGTGGTCGTCTGGTATCCGGCCCCGAAGTCGAGCGTGACCGGCCGGAGCCCCTACACCTACCACTTGCGCACCTGGGTGTCACCGGCGATCCGCAACCTCATCCCCGCATCGTTCGCGGACGGTGTCACCGAAGACGCCTACCAAGGGGTACCGGTCGCCTCGGGCGCGTTCCCGGTGGTGCTGTTCAGTCACGGCTACGGCGGCTACCCCGAGCAGTCGACGTTCCTCACCGCGCATCTCGCGACATGGGGCATGGTGGTCGTCGCGCCGGATCAGATCGATCGCGATCTCGGTGCGGTGATCGCCGGCAAGGCCAGCGTCGCCACGCCGGCAGACGTGCCCGAGCAGCTCGCGGCGCTCCGGTACGTAGAGCAGCTCTCGCGCACTCCGGGGTCCTTGCTCACCGGTCACGTGAAGACCTCGGAGGTCGGCGCCCTGGGGCACTCGGCGGGGGGTGGGACTGCGGTGCAGGTGGCCGCGGCCGATCCCTCGGTCCGCGGCTGGGTCGCGCTCGCCGGGGTGCCTGCGTCCCCGCCGAAGGTCCCGGTTCCTTCGCTGATGGTGTCGGGGAGCGCCGACCGGACGGTTCCCACCTCGACGGTGCGGACCTTCTACCAGTCGGTGGCCGGCCACAAGGCACTCGTCGTCGTCGACGGGTACGGCCACAACGTCTTCGACGACATCTGCACGGTCAACCACGGCCACGGTGGAGTGGTTGCCGCCGTGCAGGATCTGCACCTCCCGGTCCCTCCCGCGCTCCTCCAGCTGGCGACCGACGGCTGCTCGCCGCCCGACGGGTACCCACCCACCGCCTGGCCGCTCATCGATCAGGTCGTCACCGCGCAGCTCCGCTACGACTTCGGGGAGTCGACGACCGCCGCCGGGCTCGGTCCCGAGCTCGGCGCTGCGTATCCCCGGCTCCACGTCCAGGTGACCACCGGTTCCTGAGATGTCGGTCGAGGATCCCTCGGACCACGCGGTCGACCCCGCCGACGAGCAGCGCCACCCGGCGGACCCGGAGACCCTCTGGAACGAGTCGCACTATCTCGACTTCGTCGCGGAGGACGGATCGGTGGCCGGCTATCTGCGGATCGGGCTCTACCCGAACCTCGGGGTGACCTGGTGGACCGCGATGGTGGTCGGCCCGGACCGGCCGGTCGTCGCGTCGGTCGCCTACGACCTGCCGATCGGCGAGGGGAGCGGTCTCGAGCTCGCCGCGCGCGGCTTCGAGGTCGCTGCCGTGGTCGAGGTGCCACTCGCCAAGCTCACGGTGCGCGGCAACGTGCCCGCTCGGTCGCACTCCGAGCCGGCCGCCGTCTACCGCGGCGACATCGGAGAGACGACCGACATCGGGTTCGACCTCGAATGGACGACGGACGGGTCCCCGTACCACTACCTGATGACCACGCGCTACGAGGTCCCCTGCAACGTCGCGGGCGAGCTCACGGTCGGGGACGAGTCGTTCTCCATCAGGAGCCACGGTCAGCGCGACCACTCCTGGGGCGTGCGTGATTGGTGGGCGTTCGGCTGGTGCTGGGCGGCCGCGCGGCTCGACGACGGTACCCGGCTCCACCTGGCCGACATCCGCATCCCCGGTCAGCCTGTGGGGTTCGGATACGTGCAGTCTCCCGGCGACGGGGTCCAACCGGTGAGCGCCGCGACCGTGCACGAAGAGCTCGGAGCATGGGGCATGCCGACCGGTGCACGGGCGCGAATCGAACCCGCCGGCCTCGAGGTCACCATCGTGCCGGTCGCGTTCGGTCCCCTGCTCCTCGTCGCGCCCGACGGCCGCACCAGCCGCTTCCCCCGTGCGTTCGCACGCTTCGTCACCGACGACGGCCGCACGGGCACCGGATGGATCGAGTGGAACCAACCCGAGGAGTCGCCGACTCGGCAGTAGCGTCTCGGCTGGTGCGTCTGTCCCTGGCCCCTCCCACCGATCGCTCGGCGTGCCAGTTCGTCCACCGGGTGGTCACCCGCTTCGCCGAGACCGACGCCATGGGAGTCATCCATCACGGCGCGTACGCCGCCTACCTCGAGGAGGCGCGCGCCGCGTTCATCGATGCCGCGGGCCATCCCTACCGTGAGGTGCAGGACGAAGGAGTGAACTTCACGGTGCTCGAGCTCTACCTCTCGTACCTCCGCCCGGTCCGATTCGGGGAGATGGTCGACGTCGGGATGACGGTCGGCGCGCTGACCCGGACCTCCTTCCAGGTGGGCTACGTCCTCGACGTGGACGGCGAGACCCGCGCGACGGCCGCCAGCGTCCACGCGGCGGTCGACCCGGGCGGAGCGAGTCCTTCGCCTTCCTCGGTGGATGCCGGGCGTCGCCGCCTTCGGACGTCGGATCTGAGGGGGAGCGTGCTCGTCTCCTACGGGCTCCCGACCCACCGGGTCGACCGTGCCGAGGAATTCCTCGCACCCGGCGCGGTCGGTGAGCTGGCGGCCGCGGCGGAGGCGGCCGGGTTCTCGGCGGTCTACACCACCGACCACCCCTTCCCCGGGGACGCCTGGCTCGCCCACGGCGGTCACCATTCGCTCGATCCGCTGGTGGTGCTCTCGATGGCCGCCGCGTCGACCCGGACCATCCGCCTCCACACCAACCTGTTGATCATCGCCTACCGGAATCCTTTCCTCGTGGCGAAGGGCGTCGCGTCCCTCGACGTGTTGAGCGGCGGGCGGGTCATCCTCGGTATCGGAGTCGGCTATCTCGAGGCGGAGTTCGAGGCGGTCGGCGCGTCCTTCGACGACCGCAACGACCGGACCGACCAGGCGATCGCAGCCATGCGACTGGCCTGGTCGGGCGAGAGCGTGACCTTCGACGGCTCGGGATTCCGGGCAGTCGGGGAACACCATGCTGCCCACCCCGGTGCAACGCCCGCACCCGCCGCTCTGGATCGGAGGGAACAGTCGCCGGGCGATCCGCCGGGCGGTCGAGCTCGCCGACGGGTGGTGCCCGTTCCCGCTCCCCGGCCGCGCGGCCCCTCGAACTCGCACCGCGCCGATGGAGGGCCTCGATGCGCTGGCGGACGCGCTCGGGTACGCCGACGAGTTCGCACGCTCGATCGGGAGGACCCAACCGCTCACCGTGGCCTACATCCCCGAGGGACTCACCATGGGGGTGTCGGGGCACATCGACCCAAGTGCCGTCCTCGGTTCGATCGCGGAGCTCGAGAAGCTGGGTGTCGGGTGGGTGAGCGTCGCGCTCCCCGGTGAGTCGCGCGACGAACAGCTGGAGGCGATCGACGCCTTCGGCACCTCGGTGCTGGCACGGCTCGGGACTCGGTGAGGCCGAGATCGGGCCGACCGAACAGGTACCGAGCCGCGGTCGTCGGACGTCCTCGCGCCAATAGGCTGCGCGGGCAGCGTCAGCGTCCAACCTCTGCCCACGAACAAAGGAGTCCCGCGTGACCATCGCCGTCGGTGAAAGGATCCCGGACGTCCGGGTGATGACCCCCGGTCTCGACGGGCCGAAGCCCGTCCAGACTGCCGACGTGCTCGGTTCGGGCAGGGTGGTGCTCTTCGCGGTCCCCGGTGCCTTCACCCCGACCTGCTCGGACTTCCACCTTCCGAGCTTCGTGGTCCGACACGATCAGTTGAAGGAGAAGGGCGTCGACACGGTCGCCTGCATCTCGGTCAACGACCCCTTCGTGATGGGCGCCTGGGGCGAGGCACAGCACGTGGGCGACTCGGTGCTCATGCTGGCCGACGGCAACGGGGAGTTCACCAAGGCGGTCGGCCTCGAGTTGGACGGGACCGGCTTCGGTCTCGGCACTCGTTCCCAGCGCTACGCGATGGTGCTCGACGACGGGGTGGTGACCACGCTCAACGTCGAGCCGGGACCCGGACTCTCGGTGAGCTCGGCGGACGCGATCCTCGAGATCCTCTGAGGCTGGCTCGCCGGACCGCTACCGTCTCAGTGATGGAGCTTCTGGCGGCACTCCGCACGACCGGCGCGGTGCGTGAATTCGAGGAGGCGGCGGTCTCCGACGAGACCCTCTACCGCATCCTCGACACCGCCCGGTTCGCACCGAACGGCGGCAACCGGCAGGCATGGAGGGTCGTCGTGGTCAAGGACCCGAGCCTCCGGCGGGCGATGAGGGACGCCTACCTGCCTGGTTGGTACGAGTACCTCGCCCAGGTCGGTGCCGGACTGACCCCCTGGGCCGTGATCACCGACCGGGCGCTCGAGGAACGGGCGATCGGCGGAGCTCGCGAGGTCGCGGCTGCGGCGGGGGAAGGTCCGGGCGGCTTTGCCGAGCACTTCGACCGAGTCCCGGCCATGTTGGTGCTCCTCGCCGATCTGACCCGGCTCGCCACCGTCGACCGTGGCGCGGGTCCCTACACGATGGTCGGCGGCGCGTCGATCTACCCGTTCGCCTGGAGCATCCTCCTCGCCGCGCAAGAGGAAGACCTCGCCGGGGTGATGACCACCATGGTCGTGCGGCACGCCGACTCGGTCCGCCGGCTGCTCCACGTCCCGGACTCGCACCTCGTCGCCGGCGTGCTCGCGCTCGGACGACCCG
The DNA here is from genome assembly GCA_963741055.1 of uncultured Acidimicrobiales bacterium. Taxonomy (GTDB): domain Bacteria; phylum Actinomycetota; class Acidimicrobiia; order Acidimicrobiales; family RAAP-2; genus Bog-756. The sequence goes on from CAVUGU010000019.1 coordinate 17,681, forward strand.
TCCACCGCCCGACCAAGTTGCGCCGCGAGCCGGTCGAGCAGTTCGCGACCATCGACACTTTCGACGGCGACCCGCTGGTGGCCGGGTGAAGATCCGCATCGGTGTCGGCACCGGCCTCGTCGCGGCGTCCGACGCGGGCGAGTTCGCGGGGCTGGTCGACGATCTCGGCACACTCGGGTTCGACTCGATCTGGCTGCCGGAGATCCTCACCGCCCCGACCCCCGACCCACTGGTCGCGATGTCCTTCGCCGCGGCCCGCAACCCGCATCTCAAGATCGGGACCACCATGCTCCTTCCGGGCCGGAACCTGGTCCGGCTGGCGAAGGAGCTGGCCACGCTCGACGTGCTCTCCGAGGGAAGGCTGCTGCTCACCTTCGTCCCCGGCCTGCCCCGCGGGCCCGAGGTCGCGGCGGTCGGGGTCGCTCCGGGCGACCGGGGCGCGGTGATGGACGAGGCACTTCCGTTGCTTCGCCGCCTCTTCGCCGGCGAGACGGTCACCCACAAAGGCGATCGGTTCGATCTCGACGAGGTGGTCGCGGCCCCGCTTCCTCTCCAGCAACCGCTCGAGTTCTGGACCGGCGGGATGGCACCCGCTGCGCTCGAGCGCTGCGGGCGCCTGGCCGACGGTTGGCTTCCCTCGACCTGCACCCCCGACGAGGCCGCACGCGGACGGGTGGAGGTCGAGAAGGCCGCCACACGAGCCGGCCGCGAGATCAGCGCCGAACACTTCGGCGTCTCCCTCGCGTACTCTCCGGGCCCCCTCGCGGCCGACGCTCGCCGGCTGGTCGCGGCCACCCGGAAGGGAGTCGACCCCGATCAGGTCATCCCGGAGGGACTCGAGGCCTTGCGCTGGACGCTGGAGCGCTTCGTCTCGGTCGGCTTCTCGAAGTTCGTGGTCAGGCCGCTCGTGCCACCGGCTTCGTGGCGTGGCGAGCTCGAGGGGCTCGCCGATGCGGTCCTCGAGCTCCAGACGTGACCCGCAGCCGACCGCTCGAGATCGAGTTCACCGCTCACGACGACCCCGCGCTTCTCGCGCAGATGGCCGAGGTGGTGGCCCGGGGGACCGGCTGGATCAACCTCCGGCCGATCATCGAAGAGGAAGACGAACCGCCACCGCCGGGACCGTTCGCGTTCCTCGGCGGTTCGACCCACCACGTCCCGACGGCCACCTGGCTACCCGGGCGACGCCAGGCGGACGGCACTGTCAAGCCGACCACCGTCGGGCTCCAGCACGCAGTCGGCTCACGACTGGCGTGGCGACTCCGTGATCTCGGGGTCCCGCTCCCCGAGGGGTGGCGGATCACCCAGGATCATCCCCGCCGAGGGTTGGTGGCGCTCGTCCCTGCCGGTACGACCGATGCGGACGTCCTCGACTGGCTGCTGCGGGCGGCGACCGCGGTCTGCTCGGTGCCCATGACCGGTCGCTGGACCGCGTCGATCCACGCGGGCACCCGCTGAACGACCAGCTGGTCGGCCGCGCCTTCGGGGCAGGGGATCGGCTCGGAGGACCAGGCTTCGTCGCTCGCGTCACGCACGTGGCCACTGACCGGCCGCCACACCAGCCAGGTGAGCGACAAGACGGTGAGGACGAGCGCCGCCACCGCCACGAACGGCAGCCACGTGGCTGCCGCGAACGCCGCGCCGGCGGCCGCTGCGGCAACGGCCGTACACGCGGTCTGCCCGGTGGCGAAGAGCCCTTGGAGGCGACCGACCTGCGCGGGGTCCGCGCCTTGAGTGAGCAGTGACTGCATCGCAGGAAGGGCCGCGGCGAAGCTCATCGCCTCGGTCGCGCCGAGGACGACCAGCACGGGCACGCTCGGGATGAACGGATACGACGCGCAGAGCAGCGCCGAGGACCCGATGCCCCCGACGACGAGCACTCGTCGGTCGACGTGATCGGCCAGCCACCCGCTCGGCTTCGAGACGGCCACGAAGGGGACCGCGAAGAGGGTCCACGAGATCCCGATCTCGAGTCCGGACGCCCCCTTCGAGACGAGGAGGAGGGTCCAGCAGATCTCGTAGACCCCGGTGGTGAGGCCGAGGGACGAGCCGGCGAGCAACGCGCCGGCCGCCGCACGACCGACGACGAGACGGTCGTGCGCTCGCGCCCAGGACGTCCCCTCTCGACCGACCCTTCCGCGGTCGGGGTTGGTGATGCGCATCGCCGCGACCGACGCCACGATCGAGAGCACGGCCGAGCCGAGGAAGACGATCCACATCGAGCGAGCGCCGATCACGCTTCCGACCAGCGGCCCGACGGCCAGGCCCGCGATCTCTCCGCCGTAGACGGCCGCGAAGGCGCGACCGCGCCGCTCGAGCGCGACCGATCCGGAGATCATCGCGAGGGAGGCGACGCCGGCTGCCCCGGCACCGGCTCCTTGCAGCGCGCGGAGGAGGACCGCGTCGGCCGGCGTGATCGGCGCGAGGAAGCCGACGCTCGCGGCACCGAAGAGCAGCAACCCCGCGATCAGCACCGGTCGCCGGCCGATGCGGTCGGCAAGGCGTCCCGTCGGGTACTGCAGCAGGACCTGCGCGGCGAAGAAGGAGGCCATCACCACTCCGGCGTCGACGTCCGAGCCGCCGAGCCGGCGGACGAACACCGGCAGCATCGGGATGATCGCCGACGCACCGAGCCACTGGAGGAAGACGGTCGCGCTGAGCGTCCGGACGAGCCCGGTCGCGTCCCCGTCGGCCGCCGCCGCCTCGAGCGTCCCCGTCGAGGCGGCCGATTCCATGCGGATGACGTTACCGTCGTGTCCTCGTCGCGATCTGCGGGTGCTCACTTCCGTCGGCCGCCGAGGTGCCAGCCGTGGCAGAAGCTGCACTCGTACGGGTCGAGGTCGGCACCGTGTTCGAGCCGGAGCCGGAGGGAGGCTCGGTTGGCCTCGTCCTCGTCGGCGAAGCGGGACTTGGCCGTCCCGTCCTCCCGCCAGTGCTCGCGGGCCGTCCCCGGGAGTTCGCCCACGGTCCGGGCCCCGCGTGCGCGCCGGCGCCGCTTCGCCATGGTCAGCTCCGTTATTCGGTGTAGACGGGGCGGCGCTTCTCGCGGAAGGCGGCCGAGGCTTCAGTGAGGTTGCCGGTGTGTCCGGCGAGCAGCTGGGTGCGGTTCTCCAGGTCGACCGCAGTCTGGAGGCTCCCGACCTCGAGCGAGGCCCAGAGGGTGTCCTTCGTCTGCTCGAGCCCGAAGGGGCTGAAGGCGCACATCGCCTCGGCCATCTCGAACGCGGTGTCGAGAACCTCGGCGTCGGGCACCACCCGCGAGACGAGTCCGATGCGCATCGCCTCCTCGGCGCCGACCAACTTGCCGGTGAGGAGCATCTCAGCCGAGTGGGAGCTGCCGACCGCTCGAGGGAGCAGCCAGCTCACACCGAGCTCGGTGCCCGAGAGGCCGTTGTTGATCCCAGCCGCACAGAAGACGGCCGAGTCGCCCGCGAGCCGGATGTCCGCGCCGAGGGTGAGGCACATCCCACCCCCGTACGCCGGTCCCTTGACCGCCGCGATGATCGGCTGGGGAATCGCCCGCATGGCAGGCACCGTGCCCCCCATGAACTCCATCGCGCGCATCCCCATTCGGTTGCGCCCGAGATCGTCGGTGCCCGGTGGGAGGCCGGCCTGCTCGAGCTCGAGCCCCGAGCAGAAGGCCCTTCCCGCCCCGGTGAGGACCACCACTCGGCAGTCGTTGTCCGCAGCCACCTCGTCGAGCGCGGCGTAGAGGTCGGTCACGAGGGCGAACGACATCGAGTTGAGCCGCGCGGGGTTGTCGAGCGTGACGAGGCTGACGTGCGGCCGGACGGATTCGAGGGAGACGAGTGCCATAGGGAGAGCCTCACCGACCCGGCCCTCCGTCGCCACTCGGGCCCCCTCGGTGGGCCATCATCGTCGGATGCCGATCGAGCCGTTCAGCGCGTTCGAACCCTTCGGAGGTGGGGTGCCTCCGGAGTCGCTCGCCGGCCACCTTCTGGTCGCGACGCCCCGCCTGGCCGATCCCAACTTCTCTCGCAGCGTGCTGCTCGTCCTCGATCACGGTGACCACGGCGCACTGGGCGTGGTGATCGACCGCCCGGGCGGAGTCCGTGTCGATCGGGTGCTGCCGCAGTGGCACGACCTGGCGACGCCGCCCGCCGAGCTGTTCGCGGGCGGCCCGGTCGCCCGCAACGCACTCATCGGCCTGGTGCGCCTGACCTCGCGCGACGCGGCGGGGGACGACGCCGCCAGACCGGCAGGATGGCGGGAGCTCGTCGACGCCGACCAGCCGGTCGGGACGGTGGACCTCGGTTCGGACCCGAGCGACTCGCAGCCGGCGATCGTCGGGGCGCGGCTCTTCTCGGGTTACGCAGGATGGGATTCGGAGCAGCTCGAAGAGGAGATCGACCAGGGATCGTGGTATGTGATCCAAGCGGAAGCCCGCGATCCGATCTCGGCGGACCCCGAGGGGCTGTGGCGTCGGGTCCTGCGACGCCAAGGTGGTGCGCTTTCGGTCGTGTCGGGGTACCCGCCGGACCCCGCCTTCAACTGAGCCTCGGTCCGATGCGCGCAATCGGTACGATCGCCGCGTGAGCGAAGCCGGCGATCCCTCGGAGGGGTGGAAGGTCCGCAACGCAGTCTCGGCGGACGCCCCGGCTGTGGTGGCGATGCTGGTGCGGTCGTTCGAGGATGATCCGATCGCCAACTTCATGTTCGCAGGGTCGGGCCGGCGAGCACGCGGCCTGCGTTCCTTCTTCGGCATCCAGCTACGCCGCCAGTACCTGCCCGAAGGTCACGTGTACACGACCGATGGCTGGCTCGGAGCCGCGCTCTGGGGCCCTCCGGATCGGGTGCGCCACCCGCTCCTCGAGCTCCTGCAGTTGCTGCCGACGGCTCCGTTCCTCGCGAGCACCCACGTCCACCGTGCCTTCCAGCTGCTCTTCGAGGTCGACGGCCTCCACCCGAAGGAGCCTCACTGGTACCTCGCCACGCTCGGGACCGAGCCCTCGATGCAAGGGAAGGGGATCGGTTCGACCTTGCTGCGTGACGCGCTGGCGCGGGCGGACGAGGAAGGAGTGCCGGCCTATCTCGAGTCGTCGAAAGAACGCAACGTCCCGTTCTACGCGCGCGCGGGGTTCGAGGTCATCGGGGAAGTCCAGGTGTCGGGTAGCCCTCCGATCTGGCGCATGTGGCGAGATCCGAAAGCTCCGGATCTCGGCTGAGCCCCGCTCAACCGGGCAGGTGCAGACCCTGCGGCACGCGCGCGGGAAGCGAGACCACCAACTCGAGGAGCTCGAGGAGCGCTCGGCTCGGCGCGGACGGCAGACCGCGGCTCCGTTGGGCGACCCCGACCCGGCGCCGGGGAAGGCCCTCCACCGGAAGGGCGCGGACCCGGTCGTGGAGCAGTGCCGGGATGGCGGTCGCGGGCAGGATGGCCGGGCCGTAGCCCTCGAAGGCCAGTGAGGCGATGGTACGGAGCCCGTCGATCTCCGCGGCCGGGAGAAGGGTGATCCCGAGAGGTCGGACGGCCGCGTCGAGCTCGTCGCGGAACGCGGTACCCGGCAGAGGGAGGAGCAGCTCCAGATCGGCAAGGTCTTCGATGGTGAGCCGACGGCCTACCTGGGCCATCGGGTGATCCACGGTCACCGCCAGCATCAGGTCCTCTTCGAACAGCGGACGAGCCACCAGGTCGCGTCCGGGTACCGGGAGGTTCAAGACCGCGAGGTCGAGCTGGCCACCGGCGAGCTGGGGCTCGAGCCCGGTGGTGTTGCCCTCGACGACCACCAGCCGGAGCTTCGGGTGGCGCTGACGGGCGGCGTCCATGAGCCGCGGGACCAGCCAACGAGCGGTCGTGCCGATCATGCCGACCCGCACGGTGCCCGCGACCTCGTCCTTGCACGCCGCGACGTCGGCGACCAGGGCGTCGATCTCCGAGAGGACCCGTCGCGCCCTTGCCACCACCGCCAGGCCCTCCTCGGTCAGTTTCCCGTCGGAGCGGTCGATCATCGGTGCGCCGAGCTCTCGCTCGAGGCGGGCCACGTGGGCGGAGACGTTCGACTGCACGGTGCCGAGGTGTTCGGCCGCCGCCGAGAACGTGCCGTGGTCGCTGATCGCGGTCAGCGCCTGGAGATGCCGGAGCTCCATCGCTCCAGATGATAGCAGCTATCGATATTAGCTGCTTGACTGATTGCTCGCGATCGTTCTACGATGGACGCACGACCACAGGATCTAAGGATTCCCCCTCCTTTCCTTGTTGAGTCAGAGTGAAGGGACCGCCTCCCCCCCGGCGGTCCCTTCGCCGCGTCTGGGCCCGAATGCGCGCCGTGCCCACCGAGCGGCGCGAAAGGCGATTGGTAGCGTGAGCGCATGAGCGAGCAGCGGGGTGCCGTCTTCGTCGACCTCGACCGCACGCTCATCCGCTCGGCGAGCGGGCCGGTCTTCCACGACGCGATGGAGGCCGAAGGGGTCATCGACGAAGGCCGGCACCTGCCCGGTGACCGGTTGCTCTACCGGCTCTACGACGTCTTCGGGGAGTCGGTACCCTTCATCGCACTGGCCCGGGCCGCCGCGACGGTGATGAGAGGCCGCTCGGCGGACGGGACCCGTCGGGCCGGCAAGCGGGCGGTCGAAGCGCTCGTCGACCTCGTCCAGCCGTTCGCGCTCGAGACCCTCGCGACCCACCGGCAGGCGGGTCGTCCGCTCGTCCTCGCCACGACTTCGCCCTCCGACCTGGTGACTCCCGCTCGCCCACGCCCTCGGTTTCGACGGGGTGATCGCCACCCGCTACGAGGAGTCCGACGGGCGGTACACGGGCAGGCTCGACGGCGGCTTCGTCTGGGGGGTGGGCAAGCGCGCCGCAGCCGGCCAGTGGGCCGCCGATCACGGCTGCGAGTTGCGCGCCTCGTATGCCTACTCCGACAGCGTCTTCGACCTGCCGCTCTTTCACTCGGTGGGCCATCCCCACCCGGTCAACCCCGATCTGAGACTGGTCGCGGTGGCCGTGGCGCTGCGCTGGCCGCTCGACCATTGGGACCGTGCGCCGGGCGTCCCTTCGTTGCTCGGGCTCGAGCCGTACCACGTCGTCCGTCCCTTCGTCCGGCCGGGAATGTTCCCCTATGCGCGCTTCGACATCCGCGGAGTCGAGCACATCCCGGCCCGCGGCCCGGTCCTCATCGCGTCCAACCATCGGAGCTATTTCGACGTCGCCGCCCTCGCAGTCGTCGCGTCGCGGATGGGGCGGCCGGTGCGCTTCCTCGCCAAGCAGGAGATCTTCGACGCGCCGGTGGTCGGCCAGCTGGCGCGGGCGCTCGGCGGGATCCCGGTCGACCGCGGGAGCCGGTCGGGTGAGCCGATGCGCGCGGCGGCCGCCTCTCTCCGCGCCGGTGAGGCGGTCATCGTGTTGCCCCAAGGGACCATCCCACGCGGTGAGGCCTTCTTCGACCCGGTCCTGAAGGGCCGAACGGGCACCGCACGCCTGGCCACGGAGACCGGCGCTCCGGTCGTCCCGGTCGGCCTCTTCGGAACCGAACAGGTCTGGCCCCGCTCGGCCAAGCTGCCCGACATGACCACACTCCTGCATCCGCGGCAGGTGAGCGTCGTGGTGGGTCAGCGAAGTCGAGCTCGGTCACACCGACGCGGTGGCCGACACCGAGGTGTTGATGGCCGCGATCGCCGATCTCCTGCCGCCCGAAGCGCACACCGGCCGGGCTCCGACTCCCGACGAGCTCGCGCGCACCCGACCCTCGGCGTGACGGTCCGGGCCGAGCGGGCCGAGAGCGCGCTTCCGGCGCGCGCGGCGCTCGCCGCGGCGGCGGTGCGCACCGGCAACCGCCTGTCCCGCCTCCTCGCGCGGGGGAGTGGCACCGTCGTCGGCGGCCGCGCCGGATTGCTCGTCGACCCGCACCTCCTCGAGAACCTGGCCCAGGGTCGCGCGGTCGCCCTGGTGACCGGCACCAACGGGAAGACGACGGTGACCCGGATGCTCGTCGCCGCACTCGAGGGCGCGTCCTGCGGGGCGGTCGCCACCAATGCGACCGGGGCCAACATGCCGGCGGGCCACGTCGCGGCGCTCGTCGCGTCGCCGCGGGCGCAGATCGCGGTGCTCGAGGTCGACGAGAGCTACCTCGGCCAGCTGGTCGAGGGAGGTGAACCCGAAGTGGTGGTGCTCCTCAATCTCTCGCGGGACCAGCTCGACCGGATCGCCGAGGTGAGGATGCTGGTCGAGCGATGGCGCACCGCACTCGGCGCGTCCGGACCCGACGAGCGAGGCCAGGGACCGGTGGTGGTGGCGAATGCGGACGACCCGATGGTGGCTTGGGCCGCGCAGGCAGCCCACCGCGTCCGCTGGGTGGGCGCGGGACAGGTCTGGCGCGACGACGCGGTGGGGTGTCCCGCCTGCGGCGGCCAGATCGACTTCGGCGACGGCGGAAAGTGGGCGTGTGAGCGGTGCGACTTCGCGCGTCCCGAACCGGTGGCGTGGCTCGAGGGGGACGAGCTCGTCCTCGCGGACGGCGCGCGGCGCCGACTCGACCTCGGCCTACCCGGACAGTTCAACCGGGCCAACGCGCTGATGGCCGCCATTGCCGCCATCTCGATGCTCGAGCCGCGGTCGACCGGTGAATCCCCCTCGATGGCCGAGCTCGACCCGATCGTGGCGCACGTTGCGGCGGTCGAGGAGGTCGCCGGCCGCTTTTCGGTGGCGCGCCGGAGAGGTCGCCCGGTCCGACTCCTCCTTGCGAAGAACCCGGCCGGATGGACGGCGGTCTTCGATCTGCTCGACGAGGAGCCGGTCGCGTCCGGCTGCGGTGGCGGTCGCCATCAACGCGCGGACCGCCGACGGGCTCGATCCGAGCTGGCTCTGGGACGTGCCATTCGAGCGACTGCGCGGGCCGTACCGTGGTCGCCACCGGTGACCGGCGTCTCGATCTCGCGGTGCGCCTCCACTACGCGGAGGTCGATCACGTGGTGGTGGCCGATCCGCTCGACGCGCTCGACCGGGCCGCCGCGGCGACTCCCGACGGTTCGGTCGACTTCCTCGGCAACTACACCGCCTTCGCCGACCTCCGCCGCCGGCTGTGAGCGCATCTGGCCGCGGCAAGGCCCTCACCATCGCCGTCGTCTACCCGGACCTCCTCGGCACCTACGGCGACGGTGGCAATGGCACCGTGCTGGCGCGACGTGCGGCATGGCGCGGTCTCGAAGTGGAGTTGTTGGGCGCGCTGTCGAGTGCGCGCCTGCCCGAGGCAGATATCTACTGCCTCGGGGGCGGCGAGGACGCGCCCGAGGTACGGGCGGCCGATCTCCTTCACGAGGACGGGACGCTGACCGAGGCCGCGGCGGGCGGTGCGGTGGTCCTCGGCGTGTGCGCCGGCTACCAGCTCCTCGGCCGGAGCTTCCCCGACGCGGCCGGCAGGGAGCGCGCCGGGCTCGGTCTGCTCGACGTGGTGTCGGCCAAGGGTTCGGGCCGGCGCGCCGTCGGCGAGTTGCTCGCCGAGGTGTTGCCGGCCGGCCCACGCGCGGACGGCGGAAAGGGTCTCCCGGTGCTCAACGGCTTCGAGAACCACGGCGGCGTCACCACCGTCGGCTCGGGGTCGACGCCGCTGGCACGAGTGGTCCGCGGCGTCGGCAACGGCGACGGCTCAGGGACCGAGGGCGCGTGGTCGGGCCGGATCCTCGGGACCTACCTGCACGGCCCGCTCCTCGCCCGCAACACCGCCCTCGCCGACGTGCTGCTCACCTGGGCGCTCGACGCACGCGGCGGGGACGTGAACCTCCAGCCGCTCGACGACACCGAGGAGTCGGCCTTGCACGCGGAACGGGTGCGGGCCTCGTCGGCGAACGGACGGGGACGGGTGTTCGAACGGATCCTCCGCCGCTGACCGCCTCAGCGGCGGTGAAGTGGCCACTCGGGTGGCTCCGCCGTATCGGCGCGGACCGGATCCGGGGGGAGCTCCCACGAACGGCGCCACGGTGAGGCCACCGGACCTTGCAACGCGGGGATGCGCTCGTCGGCGTGCAGGCGTCGGGCGGTCCACCAGTCGCTCTCGATCTCCGCGGCGAGGACCGCGATGGACGATCCGAGGCGCGCGCCGAGCTTGCGGGCGTCCTCTCCCTCTTCGGGCCAGAGTGGTTCGCCGAAGGTGACCGTCGTCTTCGTGCGGTGAACGGTGGTCCTGCCCTTCGGCAGGATGTGCCGGGTCCCGTCGATGTGTACGGGGACGATCGGCCGGCCGGTGCGCACCGCCAGGTACGCGGCACCTCCGCGAAAGGCCTGTGCCCAGCCGTCCGGTGACCGTCCACCCTCGGGGAAGATCACCAGGTTCCAGTCGTCGGCGAGCAGCTCGGTCGCGAGCTCCGCGGAGCGCCGGTTGACCTTCGCGCGTTCGATCGGGAAGGTCGCGAGCAGGAGCGACCAGGTGTGCGCCTTCCAGCGGCGGTCGAAGAAGTAGTCGGCGGCCGCCGCGACCGCGGTCCGATGCCGGAAGCGGAGAGGCAGGCAGGTGAGGAGCAGCGGAGCGTCGACGTGGCTCGCGTGGTTGGCCGCGAAGATCACCGGCGCTTCGAGTCCGCGGAGCTCGTCGGTCCCACGGACCAGCGGGTCGGCGACGAACCGTGCCACCGGCTTGGTGACGTTGTCGAGGATCATCGCGCGGACGAGTCGCGCCGGATAGCGCCGCGACCAGTCACTGTCGTAGTGGAGACCCACTTCGGGTGTGGGAGTGGATCTCGGCACCGACCCCGGCCAGCTCGGAGCGGTGAAGGGGAAGCCACTTCGACCGACCCGGCCGGCGAGCGCGGCGGGTCGGAGCCGCCGGAGCACCGCGCGGGTCGCGTGGTCCTCCCTCTCCTCGCGCAGTGCCGAGCCTCGCGTCGCGGCGGACCACGCGAGGGGACCGGAGCGTGGCCGACGAGCGGTGGGCGAGGTTCACTGCACGTCGGCCATGAGTATGGGTGGGACGTGGAGGTGGGTGACGGTCGGCGCGGGCCCGACCACGTCGGTCGCCATCTCCAGTGCGTCGGCGAGGGTCGACGCGGCCCGGAACCCGAGGCGATGCACCGCCGCCGGGTCACCTCCGACCACGATCACCGAGCCCAGGTGTTGCAGCGCGTGCGCACACCAGTACCACATGTAGAACGGGTGGACGCCGTGGTAGGCGTGACCGGTCCGGTAGAGGTGGACGTACCAGGGATCGGTGGCGAAGGACTCCTCGAACCGCTCCGACATCTCGACAGGATCGGTCGTCTCGGTCAGCACCTGCTCGAAGAAATCGATGTAGCTCGGATGGTGAACCGGGTGGAACTCCCACGGAGTGGGATGGGTCATGATCAGCACCCCGTTCTCGCGCACCACGGGCTTGCCTCGGTAGAGGTTGAAGAAGTACCCGAGCCCGAGGCACGCCACGAGGATCGGGTTGAGGATCGAGTTGACGTTGTAGGGGCCGACGTAGGGGAGTCCCATGGTCACGACGTCGGTCTGCCCTTCGACCGCCACCCCCTGCTGGCACCAGATGTGCTCGGTGGTCCTCGCGTGGACGGCCTCGACCTCGCCGGCCTGCACCGAGGTCAACCGGTGGGGAGCGAGGACCGAGTGGAGGATCCTCCGGGCATAGGGGGCCGGCGTCCGGTCGAGCGCCTTCGACGCGCCGAGGAAGGTCGCGCGGTCGCGGACCCCCCACTCCCACTCGCGCTTTTGGAGGAACGCAAAGGGCGGAGGGAACGGGTCGTTGTTCAAGGTGGTCTCGATCTGGAACACCTTGACGCCCGAGGCGGCGATCAGCCGGCCCATCCGCCAGTTGGACGAATGCAGCTCCGATCGGTGCTGGTCCATGAAGGAGCGGCTCTGCTGCATGGTCTTCGGGTTGTGGTGGTGCCGGAGGCTCCGGTAGCTGGCGAGGCCCGGTCGCCACGCTCTTGTGCCCGCCGTCCATCGCGACCAGGTTGATGTTCACGTAGACCAACAGGTCGCTCTCCGCCGCTCGGCGGTTGATCTCGACGTCCTCTCCCTGGTCGGTGAGGCCGAGATGGACGAGAGCCGACGGGTCTTCGGCGTCGTGCTGGGTGAGCAGTCCGTTCGGCGCGAACGCGTCGTACACGCGGTCGCCGAGCGCGTGGCGAAGCTCGCTCTCGGTCATCCGGCGGTGCAGCGCGAGCGCGACGATCAGTTCGACGTCGTCGACCCCTGCTGCCGCGGCCATCTCGAGCACCTCCTCGATGACCAGCTGGCGGTTGTCGGGCCGTTCCATCGGGGGGAGCGGAAGGGAGATGTCGTCGAACGCGATGGTGAGCTTCATGCCGGCGCGCAGCAGGGAAGGGAGGGGCTCGGCGTCGCCGAGTGGGTGGCTGAGCGCAGCGCGGATCGCGCCACGTGGATCTTCGAGCGGATCGAGAGGCTCCGGCGCGTAGACCACCCGGCTTCCCTCCGGCAGGCGCTCCAGCGCGAACCGCTCCCCGTGCCAGAACAAGGTCGGAGGTGTGGAGCGATCGACCTCCAGCACGAACCCCGGTCTCGGGCTCATCGAACTCCTTTCCGGTCGCGCAGATCGAAGACCACCTTCACTGCACCGCGGCGGCCGGCCGCGCCCGCGTGGGCGAGGGCCTCCCCGTAACGCTCGAGTGGGTAGGAGGCCGAGACGAGTGAGCCGAGTCCGGCCGCGGCGACCAGCTCGAAGGCGAGCTCGAAGCTGCGCCGTGGTGGTGCGGTCGATTCCGCACCGTAGGCGTACGCACCGACCAGGCTGAGCTCGCGGTGCCACAGAGGTGCCAGGTCGACCGAGACCCTGCCCGGCATCCCGACCAGCACGACCTTTCCCTTCGGTCGGACCATGGTGAGCGCGGCCTCGAGCGACTCGGCCGAGCCCACGCAGTCGAACACCATGTCCGCGCCGCCGGTCAGACGCCCGCCGAGGACGAGGGAGCCGGCGCGCCGCCGGACCGTACGGGCCAGGTGATCGGGGTCGACCACGACGTCACCACCGAGCGACTCGGCGAGCCGGCGCTGTTCGGCGTGCTTCGCGCCGACGACGAGCGTCAACGGCGTCGAGGGCCGCACCAGCCGATCGAGCGCGGCGACGGTCAGGAGCCCGAGCGTGCCGGCGCCGACGACTGCCACCAGGCTCTCGGGTTCGATCTCGGCCGACAGGGCCGCGTGGACCGCACAAGCTGTGGGTTCGACGAGGACCGCATCCTCGTCGGCGAACGAGTCGGGTACCACGTGAAGCTGCGAGGAGTGCGCGACGAGCCCCGCGGTGGACCAGCCGCCGCCGGTGTCGGCGCAGTACCCGGTCTGCAAACCCGGCGAGAGTTCGCCGAAGGCCACGTTCTCGCAGAGCCCGGTATGTCCCCCCGCGCACTCGGGGCAACGGGGTTCGATGGCCCTCGGTGCGCAGCCGAGCACCGGTTCGACGACCACACGGGCTCCGGGCCCGAGCGGTCGGCCGGCGTGGTCGGTCGCATCGCTTTCGACCGTACCGGCGACCTCGTGGCCGGGCACGAAGGGGAAGCTGACCAGATCCTCGAAGTAGCGCGAGCTGCGGCCGTCGACGGTGGCCAGATCGGAGCCGCAGATGCCCGAGAGGAGCGGCCGGACCCGATGCCAGTCGGGAGCGGGTCGGTCCGGCGGATCGGCGTCGAGCAGGCGAAGGGGTCCGATGGTCGCGCCGCGACCCGAGCCGAGAAGAGACGCCGCACGTGAGGCGGCAAAGCGCGGCAGGTTGCGTTCGAAGACGAGCGCCTTCATCGTGAGGCCCCACGGGTGAGGCGGCGGACCGAATCCGCAAATGCCGCGACACGGGGCGAGGGATCCGGCCGCGGCGAGCGGCGATCGAGAGGCCCGAGCGGAAGCGGGGACCGCGCGCCTCGACCCTCCTTCTCCCAGTGCTCGACGTGCCAACCGCGTCGGCGAGCGATCGCCGCGAGCTTCGCTTCGGGGTTGACCGCGACCGGGAACCCGACCGCTTCGAGCATCGGGAGATCGCTCGCGGAGTCCGCGTAGGCCATCGACTGCTCGAGCTCGAGGCCCTCTGCCTCCGCGTAGTCGGCAAGGACCAGGGCGCGGGCCTCGCCGATCGGCGGGAGCTCGACGAGCTGACCGGTGTACCTGCCGTTCGACTCGCCGAGTCGCGCGCAGATGATGTCGTCGAACAGCGGCCGGAGCGGCTCGACGACCAGATCGAGCGCACCGGTGATCAGCAGGGTGCGGTGTCCGAGCGCACGATGGCGCCGGACCCGTGCGATCGCCGCGGGGAACGACTTGGCGAGCAGGAGGTCGGAGAAGAGCTCCCCTGCGTCCGCTCGTAGCCGTTCGACCGGCGCTCCTTCGTAGCGGCGGTAGAAGGAGCGGAGGAAGTCACCCCGGTCGCGCCGGTCGAGCGCGAGCAACGACGGCGCCTCGCGGACCAGGTCGGCGACGAAGCCGGACCGCTCGGACGCGGTGAGGTGGCGCGACGCGAGCCACGCGTAGGAGTCGACCACGTTGGAGGCGATCATGGTGTTCTCGAGGTCGAAGGCAGCCAGGTGGCGGTCGGCGGAGAGAATGGCCGCGCGGGCGCGGGCCGGGCGATCGGTCTGGGGAGCCCGAGTGGGGGAGGTGCGGACCCGAGCGTGCTCGATCACCGAGGGGAGGTGGACCTCACGCACGTAGTACGCCCAGTCGACTGCCGCCGGGTCCAGGCAGTAGGGCTGCCGGTCGCTCTCTTCCATCCGGTCCCAGAGCGCGAGGAGCCGATCGACGCGGTAGAGGGCCTCGGTCTCGGCATAGGCGCCGTAGAGCTCCACGTACCCGAGCGCACGATCGGCGAGCAGGTGGCGTTCCTCGAGCGCGCTCATCCACTCGGCCTGCCGACCGCGGATCGGGAGGGAGGCGGCGACTCGCTCGGCGAGCTCCATCGCCTTGCTCGCCCGGGTGAGCTGGCGCTGCACCCTTCCCCGCCCTGGGAACGACCATTCGGGCACCACGATCGGCTGACCCTGGTTGTCGTAGACGGGGTGCTCGCGGAACCAACCCTGGACGAGCTCGACGAGGCGTCCGTACCGGAGCGGGTTCCTCACGCCGGATGCCACATGGATCACGTCGGGGGCCGTGTGCTCCGACGGAGCAGCCGAGTCGCTCTGCCGCCACTGCCAGAACGGCCGCGACAACGAGGTCGACCGGAATCACGTCGGTGATCCCCTCGGGGACACCGGGGAACTCGCGGAGCAGTCCGCGCGCGTAGGACACGATGATCGGTTCGGCCATCCGGAACCCTCGAATCCATCCCGGACGGGGCTCCGCAAGGGCCGATTCGATGATCGAGGGACGGATGATGGTCATCGGCAGAACGTCTCCGAACTGCGAGACGAGCGCGATCTCTCCGAGAGCCTTGGTATAGGGATAGGCGTCGGGCCACCCCAGGGACTGGGCGCGGGCTCGCCCGAGGTCGACCATCTGGCGCTTGACCCAGTTCTCGCGCACCTGCTCGGCGCGACGCGCGAGGAGGTGCATTCCGGCCGGTCCGAGCTCGGTACGGGCTTCTTTCGCGTAGCGTGCGAGCGACTCGCTCCTTCGTGACTCGGCCTCGATGTCGCCGCGCTGGCGGCGAGCGGCCGTCACTTCCTCGCGCCAATCCACTTCGACCCGGAAACGTCCGGACTCGAGGAGCTCCTCGCGTGCCTCGCCTTGGTGGGTGCCCGCGACGTACGCGGTCGAGACCGGGAGGAAATGGACCGGCCCGTTCCGCCCTTCGGCGGCGGCCAGTTCGCGTGCGGCCACCACGGCAGCCGCCACCCGGGACGGCCCGAGGAGGTTCACCTCGACCGCTGTGTCGAGTGGCGCGTCGAAGCTCACGGTTGCCGCGGAGTGCACGACGACGCCGCATTCGGAGAGGCTCCGGAGACCGTCCTCGTCGAGGTCGAGCCCGTCCTCACCGACGTCACCGGCGACGGCGGAGACCCGCGCCGCGATCTCGGCGTCGAAGCGGTCCCCGCGTTCGGCCCGGAGCCGATCGAAGCAGTCGTTCCTCAGGATCTCCCGGGTCGCACGCTGCAGCGGGGTTGCGCGGCGACCAGGTCGGATCAGGAGGACGACCTCGCAGTCGGGAACGGTCCGAAGGAGACGCTCCACCAGGGCGGTACCGAGAAACCCGGTGCCGCCAGTGATGAAGAACCGCCTGGTGGCCAGGACCTCGCGGATCGTCACTGAATCTGTCTACCATATGGTAAGTGGACGGGTCGAGAGCCGGAGGTCGATCGGGCGGACAGGGCCGGCGTGGGCCTCGGCAGGTCCGGTCAGGCGGTCGTGGGGGCTGTCGCGGGTGAGGGGAGCAGCACCCCCGAGCGCATCCTCGACGCGGCGCTCACCACTTTCGCCACCCGCGGTTACGACGCCTCCTCGCTCGACGCACTCGCGCTCGGCCTCGAGGTGCGAAAGCAGACCATCCTCTACTGGTTCCCCTCGAAGGAGGTTCTCCTCGAGGCGGTCATCGACCGGAGCGTCGTGGAGCTCTCCGCCGCCATGGAGGGCGCCCTCGAGACGGCGGGCACCGGCTGGGCCCGGGTGGAGGCCGTGGTCCGTTCGGTGTTCTCGCTGGCCGCGAGGCGCCCGGAGCTGCTGGGGCTGGTTCGTGAGGTGAGCCGGCTCGGGACCCCCGCCTCGACCCGGTTCGTGTCGGCGATGGATCCCCTCGTTCGCAGGGCATCGGAGTTCCTCGAGTCCGAGATGGACGCCGGTCACATGCGGCGTCACGAGCCGCGACTGCTGTTGCTGGCGATCTACTCGACGGTCATCGGAATGGTCACCGAGGTCGAGGTCTTGCGGGCGTTCGGCGAAGAGCCGACTGCACGTTCGCTCGTTCGGCGTCGGGCCGAGATCCTCGAGCTGTTGCGCTCCGCGCTGCTCGCGGATCCGACCTGAGCTCGACTCACTCCTTCGACTGGGACGCCTTCCGCTCGCGCCGCGATGGCTTCGGTGCTGGGGGCGGAGGTCGTTTCGGCGTGTAGCGCTTGTTCCCCTCTGGCATCGCTTTCGACTTCGAGCGCGAACCGCGGCTCGCCGGGGTCGGCTTGCCCGAGGAGCGGGCCGTTGTCGCTCGTCCCGAGGGGCTCTCTGTTGGTGTCGCACGTGCCGCCGCCGAGGCTTCCCGCTGGATCTTGAAAGAGCGGTAGAGCAGCCAGATGGCGAGCGCGAGGAAGGGGACCCCGAGGAAGTACTGCGTCCCGAAGGCGAGGAAAGTGAACAGCGCCACGAACCCGATCAGCGCCCTGCGGCCGATGAAAGTGGTGATGAGGAGCAGGGCGGCGGCACCGAGCCCCAGTACGAGCGTGGTCTGGGGGGTCAGCTGGTTCTTGGCGAGCCGGAAGTGGGGGTTGGAGGTTTCCGCGACGTACACCGCGATACCGAAGACCGCCGCAAGGCCGGCCGCGGCGAACGAGAAGCGTCGCTCGCGCTCATCGATCTTGTCCATCGACCGCCGGGTCCGCGCTCGCTCGCCCCGGGCCGCGAGCACCGCGGCCCGTCGGTCCTCCTTGGTGCCGTCAGGAGCAGGGGAGCCGTTCTGGTCGTCGGTTTCGGCCACGCCGGAAAGGCTAACGGGGCGCGCGACGGCGCGAAATTCGCGGGCTCCGGCCAGAATCGACAGACTTCGACCTATCGGCTCGAAGGCGAGAGGAGAAGGCGGAGCCCGAGGTTGCCAGCGGGCGGGATCTCCCACCAGGCGGCACCGAGCCTTTCGTCCGCCAACGCAGCAAGATCCGCAGTGGCTTCGGAGGCTCCGGGAACGGCGTCAGGGCTCGTCGACGCTCAACGCCAGGTGATGGAGACGACCCGGGCGATCGCCGAGCCACCGTGCAAGGTCCGACGCGCCGGGCCCGTCCATCGGGGTGAGCAGACGGAGGACGAGAGGAGATCCCCAGGTGAGGTCCACGAAGCGGTGGCCAGGTCCGGCTCCCTCCTCCAGGATCTCGCCGCCGAGAAGGCCGCCGAAGAGCGCGGTCGCGGCCTCGAGATCGGCGACCGCATGGGCCACCCGGTCGAGCGCGGCCGCGCCGACCGGTCCGGACCCGTCCTTGAGCCGGCGGAGAGCCGTCGGGAAATCGGGCGGGGCAGGACTGTCCCAGCTCGACGGTGCCTCTGCGAGCTGAACGACGATGCCGGATGCCTGCTTCGGATGGAGGAACGCCTCCATCCACAGAGGGTCGCTGGTGTCGACGTTGAGCGGCTCGAGCCCGAAGCGCTCGCTCTCCTCGAGTGCCGCGGCGAGATTCGGGACCTTGAAGGTCAGGTGGTGAGGTCCCGGTCCGTGACGTGCCAGGAAACGACGGAGAAAGTCGTTCACCTCGGCGTCGTGGGGCATGAGGAGCTCGATCCGCGCCCCGTTCCCGAACCGAAGCTGCGCGGGAGCGAACCCGATCGACTCGCCACCCGAGCTCCATCGTGCACCGAGATCGGCGGCGTACCGGCCCCAGACGTCCTGCCAGCGTGGGACGGCGTGCGCGACGTGGTCCAGCACGACGTCGCGGATCCTTGATGCTCCGTCTCGGGTCACCGGACCAGACTGCTCGGAGGGAGATGCTCCTGTCGAAACGTCGTCCTCTTCGGCAAGGGGCCTCGTGGGGATTTCTGGTGGCTTGTCGGGCACGGGGGTTGCCGGTACGGTCGGGCGCGGTGGACTTCCGGACCGAGTCAGTGATCGGGCTGGCGCGCCGAGTGCGCGAGGGTGAGCTCAGCGCGAGCGACGTGGTCGGCCACGCGCTCGAGCAGATCGAGGCGCACAACCCGACGATCAATGCGTTCGTCGCGGTGGACGCCGAAGGGGCGCGTTCCGCCGCGACAGTTGTCGACGACCGGATCGCGTCCGGAGTGGACCCGGGGCCTTTTGCCGGGATTCCGATCGGCGTCAAGGACCTGGAGGACGCCGCGGGTTACATCACCACACGCGGCTCGAAGGCCTTTGCCGCCGGTGGGCCGGAGAGCGCCAACTCGGCTCTGGTCGCGCGCCTGGTGGCCGCGGGGTGCGTGGTGGTCGGCAAGACCAACACACCAGAGCTCGGGTGGAAGGCGGACACCGACAACGTCGTCTTCGGGCCGACGGTGAACCCCTGGAACCTCGAGCACACCGCGGGCGGCTCGTCCGGTGGGAGCGCCGCGGCGATCGCAGCCGGCATGGTGCCGCTGGCCACCGGATCCGACGGAGGCGGATCGATCCGCATCCCGTCGTCGTGCTGTGGCCTATCTGGCATGAAGCCGTCGCTCGGCCGGGTTCCGAGCGGTGGCGAAACGCCGCCCGATTGGCATCACCTCTCGACGAAGGGGCCGATGGCTCGCCGACTCTCCGACGTGGTGGCGGCGCTCGACGTCGTGGTCGGACCGGATCCGAGCGATCTGCGCTCGCTGCCGCGTCCCGAGGCGCCGTGGCTGGCGGTGCTCGAGGACCCACGGCCACCGCGGCGGGTCGCGTGGTCGCCGACGCTCGGTTACGCAGAGATCGACGACGAGGTTCGCGCGATCTGTGCTCGGGCGGTGGAGGTCATGGCGTCGCTCGGTACCGAGATCGTCGAGGTGGACACCGTTTTCGAGAGGGACCCGATCGACGACTGGCTCGTGCTGACCGGCGCGTACAACCTCCGAACCCATGGCGCCATCCGGGGCACACCGGCCTGGGAGGAGGTGGATCCGATCCTGCGGATGGTCATCGACGGTGCCGCCAAGACGAGTGCGGTCGACATGGTGAAGGCCGAGGACGCCTGCCATCTGCTCAACGTCCGCCTGGTCGAGTTGTTCCGCGAACGTCCGTCTTCTGATGACGCCCACCGTGGCCGCGGCACCGCCGCCGCGGAGCCTCGGCGGATCGGCGCTGATCAACGGGAAGGAGGACTACAACTGGGTCAAGCTCACCTATCCGTTCAACATGACGCGCTCGCCGGCCGCGACCGTCTGTGCCGGCACCACCTCGCTCGGCTTGCCGGTCGGCATCCAGTTGGTCGGTCCTCAGCACGGCGATCTGGTCGTGCTCCGTTCTGCGGCCGCCCTGGAGCAAGCACTCGGCTTCGACAAGCTGGCGCCGTTCCCCGGCTCTCTGGCTGCGTGAGCCTTCCGCCCTGCGGCCTGACGACGGGGAGCCAGGGCTACCATGTCCCACTGGTCCCTGCTGAAGTCGTTGGCAGCGATACTCGGTTCGGGCGTTTAGCTCAGTTGGTCAGAGCGCAGCCTTCACACGGCTGAGGTCGGGCGTTCAAGTCGCCCAACGCCCACCAGCCCTTCACCTCGATTGCCCTGGTCAAGGGCGGTGTTCGCAGTTGCCATTGGTAACCGTTCGCGCCCGTTCGTCACCACTTTTGCCACTGCATCTGGCACGGATCTGGCACGACTGTTGCGAGCGTAAGCATTCTCGGCGAGAACGACGACGCGGTGGCATGTCGACGGTCGTCCCCTCGGTCGTCGAGCGGCTGTCCGACTTCGCCCGAATGTT
>CAVUGU010000020.1:0-110968 GCA_963741055.1 uncultured Acidimicrobiales bacterium
CGGATGCGTCGGTCTTCGACACCTGGGACCCGTCCAACATCTCGCCGCTCGTCGCCTACCTGGCCACCGAGAACTGTCCTTCCTCCGGCAAGGTCTTCTTCGTCCAAGGCGGACAGGTGCGCCTCTTCCAGCCGTGGACGATGACCGACTCGGTCGACAAGGACGGCCGCTGGACCGTGGCGGAGCTCCAGGCGGAGATGCACCGGCTCGGCGCCTGACCGTGTCCCGGGTCGTCGGGCCCGCTCATCCCGGAGAGGAGACGTTCGACGCCGAGGAGGAGCGGGAGGCCGAGGCGCTCCTGTCGGGTACCGGCTCGGGCGGCGACGGTGGCATCTCGATCCCCTGGCCGGTCCTCTTCCACCGGCGCGTCCGCGACCGCGTCGCGGGCTCCGACCGGTACCAGTGGTGGGTCCTCTGGACCGTGCTCGCAGGTCTGCTGTCGGTCAACATCACCTTCACCGTCTTCGTGGTGGCGCTGCCCAAGGTCGCCCACGAGCTCCACACCACCGTCTCGACACTCACCTGGACCTCCACCGGGCCGCTGCTCGCCTTCGGGGTCGCGGCGCCGATCCTCGGCAAGCTCGGCGACCTGCGCGGCTACAAGCGCCTCTACCTCGCCGGCCTGTTCGGCGCGGCGGTCAGCGTGGTGCTCACCGCGTCCGCCCCGACTGCCGGGGTGCTGATTGCCGCACGCCTGCTCGACGGGGTGCAAGGTGCGGCGACCGGCGCCGCGTCGATGGCGCTGGTGCTCCAGGAGTTCTCGCACGAGGACCGAGTCAAGGCAATGGGGTGGTGGGCGCTCGTCGGCGCGGGCGGCCCCGTGCTCGGGGTGACCATCGGTGCCCCGATCATCCAGTACTACGGATGGCGCGCCCTCTTCTGGGGCGAGCTCCCGCTCATGGCGATCGCCGCGGTGCTGGCGATCGTCGTCCTGCCGGCGCGCGACCGGTCGCGCGTCGAAGCCCCCTCTCGCAAATCGCCGGAAGAAGCCTCCGAAAAGACGAGCCACTGGCGCGAGCTCGACTGGGCCGGTTCGGCGACCCTCTCCGGATCGGTGGTCGCGGGACTCCTCGCGCTCAATCTCGCTCCCTCCTGGGGATTCGCCTCGCCGAAGACGATCGCGCTCTTCGCGCTCAGCGTGGTCCTCGCGGTCGCCTTCGTGCTCCACGAGCACCGCGCACCGAACCCGCTCATCCCGCTGCGTTACTTCCGGCGTTCCAACTTCGTCTTCCCTCTCGCATCACGTACGTCGGTCGGCTTCGCCTACATGGGTGGGTTCTTCGTCTTCCCCATCCTCATGGAGAGCGTCTACGGCTATAGCGAGACCGCGGCCGGTCTGCTCTCGACGGCACGCCCGCTCATGTTCTCGTTGTCCGCGCCCATCGCGGGGTACGCCGCGGTCAAGGTGGGGGAGCGGTGGTCGACCGTCGCGGGCGCCGCCTGCGTCCTCGCCTCGATGGTCGTCTTCACCCAGGTCGGTGCCTACCCCTCGGTGGCGGTGATCGTCGTCGCCCTGGTCCTCTCCGGGCTGGGCAACGGGATCTCGACACCCTCGACCATGGCCTCGGCCTCGAACGAGATCGCACCCGACCAGCTCGGGGTGATGAGCGCGGCTCAACTGCTCATCAGCCAGATCGGCATCGTGGCAGGCATCCAGGTAATGGTCACCGTGCAGGCCACCGCGCACGGGGGCGCGGGCGGTCTCGCTTCGTTCCACCGCGCCTACGCGGTCGGCGCGATCGTGGCGGCGGTCGCGATGGCCTGCGGATTCTTCGTCCGCGACACGCCCCGCGAAGCCCGGGGCACCAGCGACGAGGTGGCCGCGGCCCACTGAGGCTGGCCGATCCCCGACTGGCGGTACCAGAGGGTCGCGGGCTCAGCTGGTGATGGCCTGGATCCGGGCGGCCATCTCGGCCGTCGACGGGTCCGGGGTGACCGTCTGGAGCGCCATCAGCTTCGCGATGTCCCCCTCCACCTTGATCTTCCCCTGCATGAACGCCTGCAGACCGGCCTGCGGATTGCCCTCGACGAGGATCTCGCGAGCGATGTCGTAGCCGACGGTGACCGTGAGGTCGACCGGATCGATGTGGCCGTCGTCGAGGACGAGCTCGCCGCTGCTCGTGTCGGCGTGCGCGTCGATGGTGCCGTCGCCGAAGGGGACCTCGACCACGACCAGGTTCATCCGGATGTCGTGGTCGATGGCACCGCTGCCCTCGTACTCGGCGCGGATGGTCCGCGCCTCGGCGAGCCACTCGTCGGAGAGGAAGGGATAGGTGGGCATTGCGATGCTGCTCCTTGCGGTTCGGGGTCGTCGGTGCGCCGACTCTACCAACCGGCCCCTGTCGGCCTTGGGGGCCACGACGTGGTTCGAAGAGGCGCCGTCGAGGGGTTGCCCGGCCAGGCCGGTTGGTAGCATCACCACCCGTGACTGCTCCGATCCTCCCTGGTTGCGAGCCGTGGACGTCCGCCGGCGGCTCGCACGGCGTTCTCGTGCTGCACGGCTTCACCGGCAACCCGCAGTCGATGAGGCCGCTCGCCGAGGCCCTGGCCGCGGCCGGCTTCACCGTCGACCTCCCGTTGCTGGCGGGCCACGGCACCTCGATCGAGGACATGGTGCCGACCCGCTGGTCGGACTGGTCGAAGGGAGCCGATCTGGCGTACGAGTTGCTCGCGTCGCGCTGCGAGCGGGTCGCGGTGGCCGGCCTCTCGATGGGCGGAACGCTCGCGTGCTGGCTGGCCGAGCGCCACGTCGACGTGGCGGGCATCGCGGTGGTGAACCCGTTCGTCGACCCACCGGCGCCGGAGTTTCGAGAGGCGATCGGCCAGCTCCTCGATCAGGGCACCGAAGTGCTCGACGGGATCGGCTCGGACATCGCAAAGGTCGGCTCCTACGAGGCCGCCTACAAGGGGACGCCGCTCGCCGCGCTCCTCTCGCTCTTCGACGGCGTGGACGAGGTGTATCCCGCCCTCGGCTCGATCACCTGTCCGACCCTCCTGCTCTCCAGCCGAGAAGACCACGTGGTCGCACCGGTGTCGGGCGACGTGCTCGAGGCCAGCGTCGGTGGCCCGATGGAGCGGGTCTTCCTCGAGCGCAGCTACCACGTCGCGACTCTCGACTGGGACGCTCCGCTCATCGAAGAGCGGGTGGTGGCCTTCGCGGACCAGGTGCTGGGCGGCCCCGGGGCCGTCGCCGCTTGATGGCGGAACCGCACCGCATCACCCGCGAGGACGTGGCCCACGTCGCCTCGCTCGCTCGTCTCGAGTTGAGCGAGGAGGAGCTCGAGCTCTTCACCGGACAGCTGGCGGACGTGCTCGACCACGCGGCCGACGTGGCCGCGCTCGACCTGGCCGGGGTCGAGCGAACTGCGCATCCGCTCGCGCTGACCAACGTGCTCCGGCCCGATCAGCTCCGTCCGGTCCTCGACCGCGAGGAGGTGCTCGGGCAGGCCCCGTCCGTCGAGGACCATCGCTTCCGAGTGCCCCCGATCCTCGGGGAGGCACCGTGAACGCGAAACGGACGGCCGCCGACCTGGCGTCTTCGGTGCGCACCGGGGTCCGCCGCGCTTCGGACGTGGTGGAGGAGCACCTCGCTGCGATCGAGGCGGGAGAGGAGCAGATCCACGCCTTCAACCTGGTGACCGCCGACGAGGCCCGTGCCCGGGCCCGCGCCGTCGACGCTCAGGTGGCGAGGGGCGAGGATCCGGGCCCGCTCGCCGGTGTGCCGGTCGCCTTGAAGGACAACCTCTGCACCCGGGGGGTGCCGACGAGCTGCTCGTCCCGGATCCTCGAGGGCTGGCGCCCTCCCTACGACGCGACGGTCGTCACTCGGCTGGCCAGGGCCGGAGCGGTCCTGGTCGGCAAGACCAACATGGACGAGTTCGCCATGGGCTCCTCGACCGAGGCGTCGGCCTTCGGACCGACCTACAACCCCCACGACACCGGGCGGGTCCCGGGCGGCTCTTCGGGCGGCTCCGCCGCGGCGGTGGCGGCCGGTTTCGTGCCGCTCGCGCTCGGCTCCGACACCGGCGGCTCGATCCGCCAGCCGGCCGCGCTCTGCGGGGTGGTGGGGATGAAGCCGACCTACGGTGCGGTCTCCCGCTACGGCCTGGTCGCGTTCGCCAGCTCGCTCGACCAGATCGGCCCGCTCGCGACCTCGGTCGCCGACGCCGCGCTGCTCTTCGACGTGATCGGCGGCCACGATCCCTGCGACTCGACGTCGCTCGACCAGCCGATCCCGTCGGTCCTCTCGGGCATCGAGGACGGGGTCGACGGACTCGGGG
Source organism: uncultured Acidimicrobiales bacterium (assembly GCA_963741055.1). Lineage (GTDB taxonomy): Bacteria > Actinomycetota > Acidimicrobiia > Acidimicrobiales > RAAP-2 > Bog-756. The sequence goes on from CAVUGU010000020.1 coordinate 4,281, forward strand.
TCGGCGTGCTCACCGAGCTCCTCGACACGGCTGATCCCGATATCGCGGCCCGGGTGCGTGAGGCGGCCGACGCGCTCGCGGCGGCCGGCGCGCGGGTCGAAGAGGTCTCGGTTCCCGAGGTGACCCTCGGCCTATCGGCCTACTACCTCATCGCGCCCGGCGAGGCCTCCTCCAATCTCGCCCGCTACGACGGGGTGCGCTACGGCCTGCGAGTCGACGCGCCCGACACCGCGGCGATGAACACCGCCACCCGGACCGCCGGCTTCGGGGCGGAGGTCAAGCGGCGCATCATGCTCGGGACCTACGTGCTCTCCGCGGGGTACGTGGACGCGTACTACAACCAGGCGCTGCGGGTCCGGACTCGGATCATCGAGGGGTTCGCGACCGCCTACTCGCGCTACGACGTGCTCCTCGGCCCGACCACGCCGACCACCGCGTTCGCCCTCGGCGAAAAGACCGGCGACCCCTACGCGATGTACCTCTCCGACGTGTGCACCGTCCCCTCCAACCTGGCCGGCCACCCCGCCGTCTCGGTTCCCTTCGGCACCGGCGACGACGGCTTGCCGGTCGGGGTGCAGGTGCTCGGGCCGGCACTCGCCGAAGGAGTGGTCTTCCGGGTGGCGGCAGCCCTCGAGGCGGTGGCTCCCGAGTCCGCCGCGCCGGTCCTCGCCCGGAGAAGCGCCCGATGAAGCCGGGCTGGGAGATGGTGGTCGGGCTCGAGGTCCACTCCGAGCTGAAGACCGCCACCAAGCTCTTCTGCGGGTGCCCGAACACCTTCGGATCGGAACCCAACACCAACATCTGCCCGGTGTGCCTCGGGCTGCCCGGCTCCTTGCCGGTCCTCAACCAGAAGGCGGTCGAGCTGGCCATGGCCATCGGCACCGCACTCCACTGCGAGGTCCGGCCCTCCACCTTCCACCGGAAGAACTACTTCTATCCGGACATGGCGAAGGACTACCAGATCAGCCAGTACGACGAGCCGCTCAACGTGGGGGGCTTCCTCGATCTCCCCGGTGGCTCCCGCGTCGGCATCGTGCGCGCCCACATGGAGGAGGACACCGGAAAGACCACCCACGCCGGCTCCTCGGGGCGCATCCACGGCGCCGACTACTCGCTCGTCGACTACAACCGCTCGGGCGTCCCGCTGGTCGAGATCGTGAGCGAACCCGACATCTCCTCGGCGGCAGAGGCTCGGGAGTACGTGCGTGAGCTGCGGGGCATCCTCGTCGGCTCGGGCGCGTCGGACGGGAAGATGGAGGAGGGCTCGATGCGGGTCGACGCCAACGTCTCGGTCCGCCGGTCGGGGAGCGACGTGCTCGGCACCCGGTGCGAGATCAAGAACCTGAACTCGGTGCACTCGCTCGGCCGCGCCGTCGACTACGAGGCCGACCGCCAGATCGCGCTCCTCGAGGCCGGGGAAGCGGTGGAGCAGCAGACTCGGCACTGGGACGAGGACGCCGGGCGGACGGTCGCCCTCCGCTCGAAGGAGGAGGCCTACGACTACCGCTACTTCCTCGAGCCCGACCTGGTCCCCCTGGTGCCCTCCGCCGAGTGGGTGACCGCGGTCGGCGACACCTTGGGGCTGCTCCCCGCGGCCCGGCGCCAGCGCCTGGTCGAACTCCTCGAAGCGGACGGTGCCGCGCGCGACGCCCAGCTCCAGCAAGTGGGGACCGTCGTCGAGCATTCCCTCGACGACCTGGTGGTGGCCGCGGTCGCCGGAGGGGTGCCCTCGGCGCTCGCCCTCGCCCGCACCGCCAACGAGGCGGCGAGAGAGCCCGAAGCGGCCCGCCGCCTCGACCCCGACGCCTTCTTGGCCCTGCTCACCATGGAGCACGAGGGGAGCCTGTCGGCGACCCAGGCGAAAGTGGTGCTCTCCGACCTCCTCGAGGCCGGAGGAGGCGACCCCGAAGCGCTCGCGGCCGCCCGGGGCTTCGAGGCGATGTCGGAGGACTCGCTGGCGGCCACGGTCGCCGAGGTGATCGCCGCGCACCCCGACGAGTGGGCTCGTTACCGCGAGGGCGGAGAGAAGGCCGACAAGCTGACCGGCTTCTTCACCGGGCAGGTGATGAAGGCCACCCGGGGGCAGGCCGACGGGAAGGCCGTGGCCGCGGAGCTCGCCCGTCTACGGGGTGCCTGACCAGACCACCTCGCCGTCGAGGAGGCCGAGGCTCGGAGGCGGCTCCCAGGCCGCCAGGTAGGGCCCCCTCCGGAGCAGCCCGATCCTCGCGATGAAGACCGGTCGTGGGGGGAAGTCGGGTTTCGGCGCGAGAGAGTGCCACGGGCTGTAGAGGAGCCAGAGACCGGACGCGTCCTCGAAGACGGACTCCTCTCCTGGCCCCAGGCCCTGCGCGTTGGAGCCGAGCAGGGGCAGCGTCGAGGTGTCCGCGCAGGGACCGGTGGGGCCGGCACACCGTGCCGCACCGATCGCGTAGGCGGGCTGGTTGAACCAGTTCCCCGAGTAGAAGACCCAGTACGCGCGGTCGACCTCGACCATCTGTGGTGCCTCGACGATGCTCCCTTGCCAGGCCTCGTCGGGCTCCATGAGCAGGCTCGGTCGCCCGGTGAGGGTGAGCCCGTCCGCGCTGAGCGGCTGTGACCAGAGCATGGTCGGGGTCGACGCGCCACCGATGTTCTGGTCGGACTTCCAGAGCATCCAGTGCGCCCCCGACGAGTCGGTGAAGACGCGCGGGTCGATCGAACCTCCGAGGCCGAGTTGACAGATCAAAGGAGTGGCCCGTGCAACGAAGGGCCCCCGCGGCGACGTCCCCGACGCGCTGCCGATGCACTCGGTCGGCGGAGACCAGCCGCGCAGCATTGCGGTGAAGTACAGCTCCCAGGTCGACCCGAAGCGGTGCACGTCCGGCGCCCAGGTGTACCCCGGCGTCGCCCATGCCGGAAGCGCGGGGAGGACGTCTTGCACCGGGCTCCACGACTCGAAGTCGGTGCTCGTGGCGACCGGCACGTTGAGCAGTCCCGGCACGCCGCTCGTGTAGAGGAAGTAGCGGCCGTCGGCCACCAGGAGGTACGGGTCGGACTCGTCCTCGCCCGACGAGACCGCAACACCCGGCGTGAAGGGGTCGGGACTCAGCGGCGGGGTGAACGGACCGGGCGCCGCCAGCTGGTCGGGCGTCCGGCTCGAGGCGCCGCGCGCCTCGGGTGAGGTCGAGGCAGCGAGCGCCGCGACTGCCGCCGGGGCGAGGGTGAGCGCCACCACCAGCCCGAGGAGCAGCCCGCGCGCCCCTGGCGCGTCCCCCTTCGCGTGCGCTCATCGTGGCCGTCGACCTCTGGACATCTCGTCGCGGAGCGCTCGCTCCCTCCCTTCCGCGGGCTCGCGACTCTACTTCCGGGGCTTCCTTCCCTCCGCACTTGGGGAAGAACGGTGGACATCTTGGGCACGAAGTGGTGGACATCGCGTGGCTGTCTGCGGATTGCCGAAAAATACGGAGGATAAGATCGGGATTTCGCGGGATCCTCTTGACCCGCAAACCGGCGCGCTTCACAGTGTCAATTGTTCGGAAGCTGAAGCCCTGAAAACGAGGGTGGACAAGGTCCGGCGTAGGGTTGCAAGACCACACGACGGAATCAGTTCGCACGAGTGACAGGGCCGTAGGTGACCGGCGCGGTGGTCCGGGGAACAGGTCGTTGTGCCCTCGCGGGCGGAGCGATCGGGTGCCCTTCGAGTTGTCCGACACGACTCGGCAAGGGCGGAGCTGGTCTCACCATGCACGTGGCCCCAAGGAGCTGGGTCGGTTCCGGCCGCCCGGTTACTTGGGGCTGCGTCGCGTCCGTACCGGTCGCGCCCACTCGCCACGGTGCGGGCGTGTTCCCTCCTCAGTGCCGGTGGACCACCGCGGCGTGCGAATGATGCGGCTCCATCTGGCACGGGTCGTCGACTTCGTCGTTGCACCGTTCGCACTCGAGCTCGAGCGTGCTGTGGGAGATGCCGAAGGGTGCGGCGATGGTGACTTTCACCTGATCGCCGACCTGTTGGGCCTCCTCGAGAGTCGGGTGACCGGTCAGTACCACGTGCGCGGACAGCACCCGCATCTCGCTCGAGAGGCTCCACACGTGCAGGTCGTGCACTTCGCCGACACCGGGCACCGCGGACATCGCGGTGGTCAGCTCGGAGAGGTCGAGGTCGGCAGGGGTGGATTCGAGGAGGATGGCCACGCTGCCGACCAGGATCCGGGTCGCCTGCACCACGATGATCGCCGCGACCACCAGCGCCGAGACCGGGTCGAGCCACGTCGCGCTGGGCTCGACGAGGAGGATTGCCGCACCGAGCACGACCGCGAGCGAGGCGAGCGCGTCACCGCCCATGTGCAGGACGGCCGCCCGGACGTTCAGGTCGCGCGAGCGGTCGCGGAGCACCAGCATCGCGATGCCGTTGACGACGAGACCGAGCGAGGCCACCACCACCACGATCCCCGCTCGGACCGGTTCGGGATGTCCGAACCGGTGCACGCTCTCGATCACGATGAGCACCGTCACCACCGCGACGAGCGACGCGTTGGCCAACGCGGCGAGGATGGTCGCGCGGTGGTTGCCGTACGTGCGGGCGGCACTCGCAGGACGCAGGGCGAGCCGCACCGCGACCAGCGACAGCGCGAGAGCGCCCGCGTCGACCAGGTTGTGGCCGGCGTCGGCGAGCAGGCCGGTCGAGTGTGCGGCCGCTGCGAAGCCTGCCTGAACGATCACCAGCCCCGCGTTGAGGGCGAGGGCGATTGCGAACCTGTGCGTGCGATCCATCGGTGCTCCCTCCCTTCAGCCTACCCGTGCCCCTCGATTCGACCTCTCGACACCGATCGTCTCCCCGCATCGGCGCGGCTAACTTTCACTCTCGCCGAGGAGGGGTGGTGAGGCCGACGTGGGAGCCAGAGAGTTGAGATTCTTGATGGTCGGCGACGCCTTCCCCTGGCCTCCGACCACCGGGAGCCACCTTCGCATGGCGAACACCATCAGGGCGCTCTCCGAGATGGGCAAGGTGGACCTGTTCTGCTTCTACGACGCACGCCAGGCGCAGGAGTCGGTCCCTCCGGAGTTCGGCATCTCGAGGATCTGCATGGTGCCGCTCGGTCCGTCCGGCGACACCCCGGCTCGGCGGCTGGTGAGCCTGGCACGTAGGGACCTTCCTCTCGAGGTCGCCTTCCGAAACGGGAACCAGAATCCTCGTCACGTGTTCGATTCCTGGCGGGCTTCGTCCTACGACCTGGTGTGGCTCAGTTCTGCGACGAGCTATCAGTGGTTGGGGCGTCCGAGGCTCGGGCCCACCGTGGTGGACGTCTGCGATCTCGCGGACGTGAAGGAGCGCCAACGGGCGGACCTCCTCGGGAAGCGGCCTGCCCACGACGCCGTCGCTCGTCTTCGGCGTGCGGCGGCGGTGGCCCAGGCCAGGATCAACGCTGCGGACTGGTCCAGGTTTCAGCGATCGGTCGCGTCAGAGGTCGACCGGGTCGTGCTGGCTTCCGAGACGGATGTTCCACTGTTCGGCGTTGAAAACTGCGACGTCGTCCCCAATACCTACGAGCGACCCGATCATCCGGCCGGCCACGACGTTCCACTGCCGTCCGCCCACACTGCTCCTTCAGGGGACCTTCGACTACGCGCCGAACGTCGACGGTGCCCGCTGGCTGGTGGAGGAGTTGGCGCCTGCCATCCGGACGAAGCTCCCGGACCTTCAGATCCGAATCGTCGGGAAGACCACGGGGAGCGTCGACACCCTCGCCGAACCACCCCTCGTCACCGTGGTGGGAAAGGTCCCGCGGATGGAGCCCGAACTGGGCAGAGCCGACCTGGTGGTCGTTCCGCTGCGGATGGGAAGCGGGACGAGACTGAAGATCCTCGAGGCCTTCGCCCACCGGGTACCGGTCGTGTCGACGCCGCTCGGCGCCGAAGGCCTTGCGGCAGTCGACGGCGTCCATCTTGTTCTGGCCGATCGACCCGAGTCGTTCGCCGAGGCCTGCGCGAGGCTTTGCAACGATCTCGACTTCCGCCGTCGGCTCGTCGACGCAGCCCGGGGCTTGTTCGAGGAGCGCTACGAGTCGAAGGTGGCGCGGGATCGGATCCGAGAGGTCGTCGGGTCGCTCACGACATCCGGTCGAACCGCATCAGCGTCAACTCGCCCGCGGGCCGGAGGATGATCCGATCGAGTTGCCGGGTCAGCGGTTGGAGTGACGTCTCCAATCCCCAGTGAAGACGGGAGAATCCTTCGCCTTCCGACGTGCGTCCTCGGTCCAGTCTCGTCCTCAGAAAGGTGAACATGGCATGACTGACGAACGTGTGCAGGAACTGGGTGTCCTTCAGGACGAACCCGTTCCTCGCGGAGGCGTCCGCGTAGTCCCCGGGGAGCGCGAAAAGAAGCTGCCGTAGTCGCCGATTCCCTTGTCGGTACCCTCGGTGGGCGCCTTCGGTGAGGGATTGGACGGAGCGGGAAAGGTGTCCTCGATCAGGTAGACGCTCGAGCGGGTGATCCGACACATCTCGTCGACGATCTGCACCATGGTGGAATCGGGATTGTGCATGAGGACCGTCGCAGTGAAACTGACGTCGAACTCCTCGTTGGCGAAGGGGAGCGTCTTGCCGTCGATCTGCACGACTTCGACGCCTTCCGCTCCGTAGGTGTCCCTTGCGGCCTCCACCATCGCCGGTGCGACATCGCTCCCTGCCAGGCGTCGAGGGTGGCGTTTCGACAGCTCGCCGAGATTGCCACCCGGGCCGCAGCCGACCTCGAGGATGGATCGGCCCTCGGTCGGAATCTGAGTGAGGAACTTCTCGAGGAACAGCCGGCGCTTGTAGCGGTAGTAGGGCGCGTCGTCCCCGGCGACCAGCCGCCCCCGCTTGCTGCGTCGGGCGGCTTTGTCGGCGACTTCGGACCAGTGCTCGTCGGCTTTGTAGTCGGCCATTTACCTCGGCCCCCCTTTCGGTGACACTTCAGTAGGTCGGCGCAGTCGCTTTCGTAGACGCCGGATCTGGATCTTTCGCCGGCCGGCGTACTGCCAGAGACTCCTCGCAGCTCGCGTGTGCAGTGGTTGGTGCTCGACTCGAAGCCCGAGACTGGCCGATGCGCGGATCTCCTCCGCCATCCGCAGGTACACGTGCCGCCGATAGTGGCGAAGGTTGCCGGCAAGGTCGTCGGCGCCCGCCACCAGCGTGCGAACGTCACAGACGTTCGCGTTCTCGAGCTCGGCGACCGTCGAGTCGAGCGCGTCGTTCATGGCCTTGTGGCGCAGATCACGGTCGGGCTCACGAGGGTCGTGGAGCGGGATCTCGGTGCCGTTCAGGAAGATGATCCGCGCCTGCCGGGGGACCTCACCGGACAGCCAACGGACGTTGTCGGCGAACCGTTCGGGGGTGATCCCGCCGAGCGGCTCGAACTCCGCGGCGAACCAGGTGAGGAACTCGCGATCGACCCCCTCTCTCGCATAGCGTTTCAGGATCCACGGCCAGAGGGCCTCGTTCGTCACGTCGAGATGACACTGGTACCACGGCACGACCAGCCCGAGTCGACGGTGCCGGTAGAGGCCCTGGGTGTAGTCGGTCAGCACGCTCAAGACGAGGACGTCGTAGTCCGGATCCACCACGGCCGGGGAGGAGTAGGCGTCCTGATCGACAAACGGGATGCGGTCGACCACCGCTCGGGCGCTCTCCGTGATGCCCGACGCCGACTGTCGCAGCAGTTCGGTGTGCCCGACGTGGATGAAGGCGCCGGTCGGTCCGTTGTGTGCGAAGTGGGTGGTGATGTCCCCCCCGAGATACTGGGCCGTCGTCGTGAGGTCGCATCCCCCGACGATCAGCACCCGCTCCGACGCCAGAGGGCCATCCGAGCCGTGTCGGTTGACCTCTCGGTCGACGTCGAACCCGGCGGGGTCGAGTTCGATCCATTCCGCCGATCCTTCGAGCGAGGAGGCGACCTCACCGACCACGGTGAGCGGCGGGCGACCGAGGTGGTCGTAGACCCACTGCTCGACGCCCATGTGGAGGACCCGGCAGGAAAAGAGGAGGTCGATCACTGTTGCGTCGTCGCGGTTCACGGAGAAGAAACCGCAGATCCCGTAGTCGCCGTAGCGGTCGCGAACCCGCACGTAGCCGGTGTCGAACCGGGGGTCGGCGAGCATGGCCACGAAATCCTCCCGGCTCGGTCGACGCTTGGTGAAGTTGAGCTGGTGAGTGCGCGTCACCAACTCGTAGAGGCGCCCCGCCTCGTCCGCGACCGTCACGGAAGATCCCGATCCGTATGTCGCACGACCAGAGAAACGACTCGTTCCCGTCGTCGCTCCGAGCACGGTCGGCGAGCTTGCGTTCGAGGACGCGGTACTGCTCGAGTCTGGTGAGTCCGCGATCGTCCTTGCCGGCGAGCTCGGGAAGCGAGAGCAAGTTTTCGCTGATCTCGGGCCCTGCGGTCTGGATGCCCGGCGAGAAGTGGCGGACCTCGCGGCGGTTGAGGGCGAGATCGTCGATGAAGAGGACGTTCTCGGGGCGGAGTTGGGCGTCTTCGATGATACCGGCGACCCGCGGACCCTTCGGTGTCCAGCCGATCCGGGCGAACACGAACTCGTCGAGGAGGCCCGACTCGTCCAGCACCGCGCGTGCGGCTTCTTCATCGTTGTTGGAGCAGATGGCGTTCACGATGCCGCGCCGGTTGAGCGAACGGATCAGCTCGGCCCGAGAGGGGTCGAGGGCGACCTCGCCTTCGCTGAGGGTGCCGGACCAGAGGGTGTCGTCGAGGTCCCAGACGATCAGCTTGACCGCACCGGTGACCCCGTCTCCGGTCGCATACTCCGAGGTGGCCGCGCGCTGTGGGGTCGGAGCCCCTCCTTGGCCGACAGCCATGTCCCATTATGACACTCGCGTTCCGGTGCCGAGTCGGGCTCCGGGTCGCAAAAATCCGAGGTCGAACGTCCCTTTGTCGATCGGGAGCTACGCGTTGGTCGCTGCCGTTCTCCCGTGGTCCGCGAGCGATGGTCGGGGTCCTCGCGCCAGCCTCAACGGCATCGCCGTCGTCCTCGGCGAACTCAGTGACTCCTCGCCGCAAGCGTGCCCGTCGCAAGTCCGAGCGACTGCGCGAGCACCTGCTCGAGGTACCGGGCAAAGGTCGCGTTGATATGGATGGTGTCCAAGTAGACGCTGAAGTGCCCGATCACTGCCGGGCAGGTCGAATCGCAGAACCAAGGTATCGGGTCGATGTACCGGACGCCCTGCGCGGTGGCCGTCGATTGCTCGACCCGGTTCAGCGGCGGGATGGCAGCCTGCGTGGGTAAGGAGCACGCCTGCACGTCACGCTGATGTGCGTCGAGGCAAGCTTGACCAGGCTGCGCCATCCTCGGTGTGCTGCCAAGCAGGACCTCTTTCGTCTTCGGGTCTTGGAGAGACTGGAACATGCTCACCAGACCTGCTCGCCACTCGGAGGCCGACATCGAATGCTGGACCACTCCGTCCCCGGGAGGCGGGGCATAGATGACGCTTGCCTGGGTCATGACGAGCAGGTCGGGATCGAGCTTTCGGATCACCTGTGCAGCCCACTGGTGCCATACGTTGCAAGAGGAATTCGAACCCGCTTTGGTCCCGGGGTTCGCGACGGCAATGGGCTCGGCGGGACAGTACGTCTTCGAGAGCACCACCAGCTTGAAGTGGGCCTTCGAAGCGATCCACTCGAACGCGGGTATCCACATCTGCGCATGTGAGTCGCCATAGACAACCATCAGCCTCTTGCTGTTCACGTCTCCCAAGGAGCAGATCGCGACGCTGCTTTGGCTGAAAGAGGCTTCACACTTGTCGGACTCGAACTTCCCACCCCAGTCCGGCGATCCGATCGAGACGGGCGGTTCGAGTGAGCGAGGGAGCTCTCGGATCCTCGTCGCCTCCTCGACCTGACTGCGGACGGTGGCGCTGCTCGCGGCCGGCGTAACCAGCGGGTCATAGGGCCCTTGATCGCCCCCACGGACGGCCAGCGTCAGGATGAGGATGGTGGCGATGATCAGCGAGAGTCCCATTGCAATGGTCTTCCCCGACGGCAGTCTCCAGTGACGAATGGGATTTTCGACGCTGTGAAAGAGCAGAGTCGCAACGACGAGCGACGCTCCGACAAGCAGCAGGTTCGCCCACACTGGCAACGTCTGCCGCTCGAGCGCATAGGCAGCGATGACGAGGATCGGCCAGTGCACGAGGTAGAGGGAGTAGGAACGCTTTCCAAGCCATCGGAACGATCGGGTACCGAGAATCGATTCGGCGCCCGTGCGTGCTGCGACCACACCCCCTCCGATGACCAATGCCGCGCCGACCACTGGGATCGCGACGAGCGAGCCAGGGTAGGGAGTGTGGGCACCGAAGACGCATGCCGACACGACAATGGCGGTCAGGCCTATCCAGGAAAGCCAAACGGCGAACCGTGTCGGAAGCCTTCTCAAGTCCGCCGTCAAGGTTGCGACCAGAGCCCCGAGTGCGAGCTCCCAGGCGCGCGTCACCGGCGAGAAGTAAGCGTTACTCGGATTGGCCGCCGTCTCGATCACCGAATAGGCGAACGAGAGCACGATGACGACTGCGAGCATGACAGCCATCCGCAAACGGAGCGTGAACAGACCACGAAGGCTCGCGACCAACGCGAAGAGCGCCGGGTAGACAAGGTAGAACTGCTCTTCTACCGAGAGCGACCAGTAGTTGAGAAGGGGCGAGGGCGCTCGAACCGAGGCGAGATAGTCGGTCCCGAGGCTCTGGAAGTGGAAGTTCGACAAGAAAGCCGCCGCCCAACGACCGTCGTCAGCGGTGAGAACGCCTTCGCCCGAACCAACGAACAAAAAGGTGGCGGCAACCGAAATCAGAATGACGAGGCATGCCGCAGGAAGGATCCTGCGACTCCGGCGGGCATAGAAATGAGTGAAGGAGGTGCGGTCGGTACGCTGTCGTTCCCTGAGGAGAAGGCCGGTGATCACGAAGCCGGAGATGACGAAGAAGACGTCGACGCCGACATAACCTCCGCTGATGACAGGAACACCGGCGTGATAGAGGACGACCAGAAGTACGGCGACCGCGCGGAGACCTTCGACGTCCGGACGAAACGGACGATCGCCAGGAGCGGACCCCGGCTCGTCTCCTAAGCGTTGAGGGCCGGTGCTCCGCGGGGAAGCACCGACTAACGTCCCCGTCCCCCCCTCCATCGGAAAGAAAGGGTAGTGGATCGATTCGACCTACGCCGTGTCGACGCGGCTCACCCAAGCGACGACGTCGGTGCCCTTCAACGTACCTCGCGCCCTCCACGCCGGCGGGGGTCGTGGCGCCGCAGCCACCGCCGCACCTCGTAGCGGTTTGGCAAGTCGAGCGAGACGGCGGGGCGGTGGAGGAGTTTCCTGCCGGCCGTGAGATAGCTGGTCGAGATGTCGAAGTCCGTGCTGGGCACGGGGTCGGCCCCTCGGGTGATGAATGCGCACTTGTTGGTGAGATCGACCTCGGAGATCAACCCGGGATCGGTCTCGGCCGTCATCACCAGCTCGAAGATCAGTTTGGTCAGCGGGTTCCGCTCCTTCGCGAACTGATTGTTCGAGTGCTGCCAGTGCTCGCCGGGCCAGTGTGCCCATCCCCAGTCCTCGATCACGTAGAGCCCGCCGGGTCGCATCCGCGGCAGCAGCAGGTTGAGAGACGCCCTGGTGTGCTCGTACCGATGGGAGCCGTCATCGACCACCAAGTCGAGCGGTTCGCCGCCGAAGCACGATTCCAAGATGGGACCGATCCGAGTGCGATCGCTCTGGCTCGTCCCAAAGAAGAGGTGGATACGGTTCTCGAGGGAACGACCCGAGATGTATTCGTCGAGCGCGGGGACCCGATGCTGGTGGAGCTCGATTCCGACCAACGCCTTGGGCTGGAACATCTCGGAATAAAGGGCGATGCTTCCGCCTTTGAAGATCCCGAGCTCGACGATCCGTTCAACCCGCTCCGGAGCGCGCGCCACGAATGCTTCGACCATTCCCCGGTTCTTCAGGAGCACGAAGCTCTCGAGCGCCGAGCGCGACGAGTTGAAGACCGCAGGGTCGAGCGACAACGCGAAGGTCAGCTCGCCGATCTCGAGGTGCTGGTCGTCGTGCCACGTCAGCGGGCGCATGAGGGTGACAAGTATGCACGATCGAACTCGAGCGGGATCGATGCTCCGGTCCGCGGGGCGCGGCCCTGCCGGACAGGCCGGGTCGTACCTGGGTGCGGCACAGTAGGGTGGCGGTCCGTGGTACCCGAGCCTGAGTCGACGGACCGGGCCCACCAACCCGGAGGCCGGTTGGCGCCTCGCCGCGGTGTGAGGTTCCGAACCGAGGTTGCGGTGCGCCGAGCGGTGCGCGACCTCCGAGATGGATGGGAGATGCGTCGCGAGGACCCGACCTACCGACGGCTCGCCGCGTCCTACGAGTTCCCCGACGGTTCCAAACGGGTCTACTGCTATCACGTTCGCAAGACCGCGGGGACGAGCCTCTACCTGAGCTTCCTCGGGCTCGGTGGAGAGGATCCCATGGACGTCTGGTGGCGCATCACTCACTCGAGGCTGCCGCGCGCCATCAGCGGCAGTTACGCATTCGCGTCGAACTCCCGTCGCCTTCTCGCCGAAGGCGCCTACTTCTTCGGCCGCTCGCACCGCTCCGCAGACGAGCAACCACTTCGGCGACACACCTTCACCGTCACCGTCCTCCGAGACCCGGTCGATCGGGTCCGATCGCTCTACGACTACCTGGTGGTCGGCGATGCGCCCGATACCCCGGGTCGGGTGGGCAACCACCAGCGGCGATGGGTCGCGGGAGGGTTCGACCAGTTCCTCGAGCGAGTGCCCGAGCGGGACCTGCTCAACCAGATCGCGACCTTCTCCTCGCGCCTCGACCTGTCGGAGGCCGTCGACCGCATCGGGGGATGCTCGAGCGTCTTGTTCACCAAGACCTTCGACGAAGGATTGGCCACGCTCGGTCGCCGGCTCGGGTTGACCCTCGAAGTACGTCGGGCCCGAGTGGGCGGCACCCGCTCGCCGCTCACCGACGCACAGGAGGCGAAGCTCCGGCTGCGGCTCGAGCCCGAGTACGAGCTACTCCGACGTCTGGAAGAAGGTGGACTGGCCGGTCTCCCGACGACCTGAGGAGCCGCGGCTCATCGCCTTTCAGGCCGAGCTCCTGGGCGCGGGTCCGCGTTCGACGATACCGATCAACGGTTGGATCCTCCCGAGGTCTCGGCTGTTGGCGCACACCACCGCGGCGAGCTGGCTGCGGACCCCGAGCTTGCGGAGAATCGAACGGATGTGGCTCCGTACGGTAGTGAGCGACACCACCTGGATGTCGGCGATGTCTTGCGCCGACATACCGCTCGTCAGATAGAAGAGCACCCGCCGCTCGCTGGCGGTGAGTTGGAGCAGCCCCTCGACGCGGTGGGGCAGCCGACCGGCGTTGGAGTCGAGGCCACCCGACCGGTGGGGACCGAGGTGGCGGCGTCGGACGGTCAGCTCCGCAGGGAGCTCGTCCAAGTCGAACAGGATGGTGGCTCCCTGCTCATAGCAGCCGATCAGCGCAGCGGCACCGGCCCCGGCGCTGACGGTGAGCACGTCGATCCCGAGCGACGCGAAGCCGGCAGTGAGCCGTGCGGGAACGCACCAGGTGCTTTCCGACCAGGCGGCCACCTGACCCGCCGGTTCGGTCCCGACGACCAGCACCACCAGATCGAGGTCGGCCTCGATGAGTGCGAGATCGAACGGTTCGTCGGGTTTGGATGCGACCGCCTCCGCTCGGAAACCCAGCCGTTCGCTCGTCGCTACCGCGGCTTGTGCTGCGAGCCCCGGGGTTCCTGGGGTCGAAGGGTTCGGGTCGACTACGAGGAGCGTTCCCGCTCGCCCTCCGTGACGGGAATCGGCGGTCTGGTCGTGCCGTCCGTGCGACGAGCGGCTGCTCGACGGGTAGTGCACGACCGTGCGGTGCCGGAGCCACGGAGCTCCCACCGGAATGGAGGGGGTGCTCTCTTTGGTCCCCTCCCTCGGCTGGTGACGGCTCTCGTCTTCGAAGAGACGGTCCACCGTGACCACCGCGGTCGCTCTGCGGCTGTCGCCCCTCCGGCGGAGTGGTCCTCCGGTCGATGCGGAAGGTGCGCGGTGTCGCCCGGACCGTTCGCTCCCACCGCGGGCCCGTGCGTCGCTGGGCTCGCTCGCGAGTCCGAAGGCGAGCGAGCGCGCCAGGCGTTCCCCGAGCGACCTCGTCGTGACGGCCTCTGCGTCGGGCCCGAACGCGATCGCGATGCGGGTCAGTGCGAAGGGACAGATCTGGTCGTTCGACCGGACGGTCTGTTCCAGACGGGCCAGCGCGGACTCGAGGAGGTGGACCGGGTCGGAGGACGGACCCTTGCTGTCCGCCGAGCCGAGGTTGACGTGGGCGACGGTGCGGGCCGGCGCGCCGTTTGGCGCACCCCGACTCGGGTCGCTGTGCAGGTCGGTCGCCATGGATCCCCCATACACCGCCCGTTCTCCACAACGGCACAAGGCCTTGCCCCGCGGTGCATCCCTACGCCTAGCCATCCTATCCCAGAGGGCGTGCTCCGCAACGAAGACTCCTCAAGGTTGAGGAGAGCCGGCCACGCCGCCACGTCACCCGGAATTCACATCCGGGAGGCGAGATCGGGCTGTCGAACGTTGTCTCGTTCACCTCGGGCGTCACCCGGAGGAAGCCGCCCCGACCGGAGATGCAGGACGCCGTCCACCAGGAGGACGACGCCGACTCCGAGGACCACTCCGGCCAACGCGTCGGTCGGTAGATGCCAGCGCAGGCCGATCACCGCGGCGCACATCGCCGCCACCGCTGCCGCTGCGAGCACCACCAACACCGGGCGCACCCGGGTGGGTACCGCGACCACCCAGGCCGTCGCCACGGCGGTGAGATCGGCGACGTTCCCGGAGGGATAGCTGAGCACTCCTTCGAAGTGCCGTCCCACCAACGGCTTGAAGGCGTACTCGACGGCGAGCGCGCAGAGCAGCGGTCCGGCGACGCAGGCCACGGCCCGGCGCCAGTCGCGGCGGAGACAGACCAGCGCGGCGAGGGCCGACCCGATCGCGAGGACCGCCGGCGAACCCAGGTCGGTGATCCGCGAGTAGGTGGTCGAGTGGAGCGAGCTCACGATCCACTGAAAGCCCCACCGGTCGATCACGTTCTTCTCCGGATGGGCCGCGATGGCGATTCCCCCGAGGACCGACCATCCGACGAGGAGCGCGCCGACGAAGGTCTCCTTCCTGCCCGGGAGGTCGGCCCAGTCCGGCTGGGATTGGTCGGCCGTGCTCATCTCAGCGACCAGCATGCACCTCGAACCACTCGACGGTGGCGCGGAGCCCCTCTTCGAGGGGAACCGGTTCGACGTCGGGAAAGAGCGCCCGGAGCCGCGACTGGTCGGCCTGCGAGTCGCGGACGTCCCCTGGCCGTGGCTCGGTGTGGCGGCGCTCGAGCCGGCGGCCGACCACCGCTTCGAGCCGGTCGATGAGCTCGAGCAGCGACACCCGGGTCCCGAATGCCAGGTTCACCGGCTGTGGGTCGGAGATCCGACGCGACGAGCGCCTCGGTCAGTACCGCGACGACGCTGCCGACGAAGGTGAAATCGCGGGTCTGGCGGCCGTCGCCGTGTACCGGGAGGGGCTCGTTCCGGAGGGCGGCGGCGACGAAGGTCGGCACCACCGCTGCATAGGCGTGATCGGCGGGTTGCAGCGGACCGAAGACGTTGAAGAAGCGGAAGGCGAGGACCGGGAGGTCGAACGAGTGGCCGTAGGCGAGCGAGGCCGACTCCGCGGCGAGCTTGCTCGCCGCATACGGGCTGACCGGCAGCGTCGCCATGTCTTCCCGTTTGGGCAGTGCCGGGTTCGCGCCGTAGACCGACGAGGACGAGGCGACGATCAGCTGGGGCCGTCCGTGCCGGCGTGCCGCCTCGAGCACCTCCATGGTGCCGTCGACGTTGACCGCGTGTGTCGCCATGGGGTCGGCGAGCGATCGCGGGACCGACGGGCGCGCGGCCAGGTGGACCACCGCGTCGACGCCGTCGAAGAGGGTGTCGAGGAGCGCCCCGTCGAGGATCGACCCCTCGACGAGCTCGACGTCGGCGACTGCGGCCAGGTTCTCCTTCCTCCCGGTCGACAGGTCGTCGAGCGCGACGACCTGGTCGATCGCGGACTCGGCGGCGAGCGACTTGCAGAGGTTGGCGCCGATGAAGCCTGCACCGCCTGTGACCAGCACTTTCATCGTCTACGTCCTGGAGCCGGCGCGGTCGGCTCAGAGACGCTCGACGGCCGGCCCACGCAGGCGGTTCCGGGTGTCGAGCACGTAGGACGCTCGTTCGGCGACCAGGTCGTAGTCGAACGCGTCGTGATCGGTCACCAGCACCGTCGCATCGGCGCGCTCGAGCTCCTCGGCGTTCAGTTCGACGAGCGGATAGGGGACCGAGGCGCTCGTCAGGTGCGGATCGGCGACCCTGACGCTCGCACCGAGCGCGGCGAGGGACTGGGCGATCGCGGTGCCGGGCGCTTCGCGGGCGTCACCCGTGTTGCGCTTGTACGCAAGGCCGAGCAAGAGGATGCGGGATCCCTTCACGGTCCGGCCCCGCTGGTTGAGGGCGAGGAGGAGTCGGCGCACCACGTAGTCGGGCATGTGCTCGTTCACGTCGTTCGCCAGCTCGACGAAGCGGAAGGACTGGCCGAGGCTGCGGCGAACCTTCCACGAGAGGTAGCTCGGGTCGATGGGGAGGCAGTGTCCGCCGACGCCGGGACCGGGCGTGAAGCGGAGATACCCGAACGGCTTGCTCGAAGCAGCGTCGATGGCCTCCCAGACGTCGATGTCCAGATCGGCGGCGAACATCGCCAGCTCGTTGACGAGGGCGATGTTCACGTGACGGAAGGTGTTCTCGAGCAGCTTGGTGAGCTCGGCCTCTCGGGTGCCCGACACCGCGATGGTCCGCTCCACGATCCGGTCGTAGAAGGACTGCACGGCCTGGCGAGAGGCTTCGTCGATGCCGGAGACGACCTTCGGGGTGTTCTCGAGCCGCCACTCGAGGTTGCCGGGGTCGATGCGCTCGGGGCTGTAGCCGAGGTGGAACTCGCGCCCGGCGACCAGTCCGGACGCCTCCTCGAGAATCGGTGCGACCAGCTCTTCGGTCGTCCCGGGGTAGCTGGTCGACTCCAACACGACCGTGCAGCCGGTCCTCAGGTGCGCGCCGACCGTTGCCGCCGCCTCCTCGACGTACGCGAGGTTCGGGATCCCCTCCTGCAGTGGGGTGGGGACGTCGATCACCGCGACGTCGAAGCCCGCGAGGAGTTCGGGATCGTCCGTCGGCTCGTAGCGTCCGGAACCGACCGCGGCCGCGAGCTGCTCGTCGCTGACGTCGCCCACGTAGGAGGAGCCCGCCGCAAGTCGCTTGACCCGATCGGCGTCCGTCTCGAAGCCGACGACGGTGAACCCGACCTCGACCGCGCGCAAGGCCAGTGGAAGCCCGACGTAGCCCTGGCCGACGACGACGAGCTTGGTGGGCCGAGTGCCGGGGCTCACCCCGCGCCCGGATCCGGAGTCATGCCGGGACGTGCTCCGTGCTCCCGACCGACGTGCCGTTCGCCGTCGCCGTGCCGTTTCCATTGGCGCTCGTGTGGCCCGAACCCTCGGAGGCCTGCCCGTTGCTCAGGTGGCCGTTCGGGCTGTTGGCGACGCTCACCAATTCGAGGACGCCTTCTTCGTCCAGATCGTCCGCCACCGCGGTCGGTGGGTGGTCGAAGAGCAGTTCCCGGACCTCGGCGGCGTTCCGACCCGCGGTCGCGGCCTGGAGCTGCTCGAGCCGGCTGGCGAACTCCTCGGGCGGGGCGGTGATCGGGATCAGCTGGTTGATGTACGGATGGTACGTGGTGAGGATCTCCTCTTCCGGACGGCGGAGTTCCTCGTCGAGCTTCTCTCCCGGACGGATGCCGATGACGTCGATCCGGATGTCGACGTCGACCTGGTAGCCCGACAGCCGGATCATCCGCTCTGCCAGGTCGAGGATGCGGACCGGGTCTCCCATCTCGAGCATGAAGATCTCGCCACCCCCGTCGGAGAGCACCGATGACTCGAGGACCAGCTGGACCGCTTCTTCGACGCTCATGAAGAACCGGGTCATGCGCGGGTCGGTCACCGTGACCGGACCGCCGTTCGCGATCTGACGGGCGAAGGTCGGGATGACGCTCCCACGGCTCCCGAGCACGTTGCCGAACCGAACGGTGCAGTAGGAGGCCCCGAGCGGAGCTCGCGAGAGAACGATCTGTTCGGCCAGATGCTTCGACGCACCCATCACGCTCGAGGGGCGCACCGCCTTGTCGGTCGAGATCTGCACGAACCGCTGGGCGCCGACCTCGACGGCCGCGTCGACCACGTGCAGCGTGCCGAACACGTTGGTCTGCGCTGCCTCGATCGGGTGGTCCTCGAGCACCGGGACGTGCTTGTGTGCGGCTGCGTGGAAGACCACTTCGGGGCGGTAGCGAGTGAACGCGTCGAAGACCGCGGACCGATCGGTCACGTCGACGAGGACCTGCTCGCACTGGATGGGAAGCGTCGCCACCGTGTCGTGCAGGTGGGTCTCGTCGTGGTCGAGGAGCACCAGCTGGGCCGGCTCGAGCTCGGCGACCTGGCGGCAGATCTCCGAACCGATCGAACCTCCTGCTCCGGTCACCAGCACCCGCCGGTCGGTGAGGGAACGTCGGACGGTATCGAGGTCGATGGGGACCGGTGTCCGACCGAGCAGGTCCTCGATCCGCGGCTCGCGCGCCTCTCGCAGCGGGGTCGAGGTCTCGTGCCCGGTTCCGTTGACCAGGTTGCTCACACCGGGAAGCACCTTCATGGTGAGGCCTGACCGCTCGCAGGCCTGCAGAACTCGCTCGACGAGCTCGGGCGGTGGGTTGGGGATGGTGAGCAGGACCTGTTGGAGGGTGTACCGACTGGTCGACGCCGGGATGTCGTCGATCGATCCGACGACCGGGACGCCCAGCATGGAGAGGCCGTGTGCCCTGGCGTCGTCGTCGAACACCGCGACCGGCACCAGTCCCGCTCCTGGGCTGCGCAGCATTTCGCGGATCGCCGCGGCACCTGCGTCGCGACTGCCGACGACTGCCACCCTCAAACCGACCCTGCGCGAACCGCGCTGCCAGGCGAACAGGCGCGAATGGAAGCGGAGCAGACCCATTCCGGCAGTGGTGAACATGCAGCCGACCACGATGACGATCACCGGGACGACCTCGAACCTGGCCCGGTGCCCGAGTGGATACAAGGCAACGAGCACGCAAGCGACGACGGTCGCCGACAGCACGAGCTGGCGCGCCTCGTCGGCTCCGGCATGACGCCACATGCGGCCGTAGAGACCGAAGAAGTGGTTGGCCGTGATCGTGGCGACGAGCGCGACCCCGACGAAGGTGATGAAGTGCAGCCAGTAGTGCGCAGGCGGCTTGTCGCGGAAGTAGGTGATCTCCGCGAGGCCGTAACCGGCGACGACGCAGAGCGCGTCGAGCATGACGAAGACCAGGCGAGAGCGGATGCGGCTCGCGCGGACCGCGACGTTGGCGCGGCCTTCGTGAGCCGAGGGTGCCGACCCGGCCGGTGAGTCGTCCGCTACGAGTTCATCTGGTGACACAGGCACTTCCATCCGACAGCCCCCCAACCAATCAGTGCCGCCCGCCCGCAGCGCTCGTTGCACTCAACTGCGCGTGCCCCTCACGTCCCCCCGTCCGGCACCAGCTTGCCGGGATCCTCCCCCTGGTCTCCACGTCGCCCCCTGTGGTGACGCCCGACCGGGCCGAGCGCCACGCTCCTGCTCAGCCACCATTCTTTCATCACCTACTGGGCACCGCCACAGGCCTCCCTCGATGGCAGCGCGGACGCGCTGATGACCTTATAGAGGGGTCTACAGACTGACCATCCCCAATAT
Organism: uncultured Acidimicrobiales bacterium; assembly: GCA_963741055.1. Classification (GTDB taxonomy): domain Bacteria; phylum Actinomycetota; class Acidimicrobiia; order Acidimicrobiales; family RAAP-2; genus Bog-756. The sequence goes on from CAVUGU010000020.1 coordinate 24,192, forward strand.
TGGGGATTGCCCGGACTTTCAGAGCTGGGCCGAGGGGCCTACGCGAGAAGTCGCGGAGCGGCGTGCTCCCACCGCGGCGAGTGGTCCTCTTGGCGATGTCTTCGGGTCCGCGCCTCCCCGACGTTCGAGCGGCGAGACAGACGATCCCCTCAAGCCGACCGGTTTCGAGCCGAGCGGAGCCGGCTCTGCGGCCACTTCGAACGGCTTGCGCTGCTGCGAACCGGAGGTCGGACACACTCCTCGCGACCTGGCAACTTCCGCCCGTTTGCGGTGTTTGGTGACTATTCGCAAGGGGGACCCCGAGTGTAAGATTGTCCCTACCTTGGGCAGGGGACGGGAGATCGATGGAGCCAATCGACTACTTGGGGGCATTACGCCGTAGCTGGCGCCTTCTGATCGCCCTCGGGATCCTGGGCGCGGTCGTGGCGGTGTTGATCCCGGTCAGCCCCAAGGCCGCAAAAGGCAGCCTGACCGGATTCAAGTGGAGTGCGGTGACGACCGTCGGCGCCTCACCGGGTGGTGCGCAGGGGGTCCTCGGCGGAGGCGTGACCAACACGCAGGTGGAGTTCTACGCCGCCAGCACAGCCGTTCGCAGCGCCACACTGCAGGCCTTCGGACTCAGTAGCACTTCGGAGATGATGGCGCTCATGCTCTCCGCGCGGCCCCTTGGAGCTGTCACCAAGCGAGGCGTGCAGACGTCGCCTGCGGTTCTCGCCGCCCAGGGGAATACTCCTTGGGCCGCGATCACCCTCGTCACGATCTACGAGAAGCAGCTCGGCGACTACCTCGTCAACCTCGCTTCGCAGAAACCGACGAGAGGCGGCTCGGGTGCCGACGTCACCACCCAGTCGATCGGTTACCAGGTGCTCAACCCGCCGTCGCCCGTCCTCAACCGGGCCGTCAAGAAGTCGAGCATCACCTCGAGCAAGAAGGTCCGTGGACTCGTCGGGTTGGCTGTCGGACTCCTGCTCGCCGCCCTGATCGTCCTCGTGCGGGAGCTGCTCGACAAGAGGATCCGCAGCCGCGAGCGTGCGGAGTCCACCTTCGGGTACCCGGTCATCGCAGAGATTCCCGGTGATGCGAAGTCCAGGAGCAAGCGGCCCCGAGACCTCGACGTGGTCGGAGAGCCCGAGTCGGTCGGTGCCGAGGCGTACCGGATGCTCCGGATGTCGGTGCTCTTCGAACCGCTCGCGCCGAAGGCCGTCCAGTCGACCGGCATCGACGCCCTGCTCGCGAGCGGAATGGGAATGGGCCTCGGTAGCCCCGTCCCCACCGGCGGCAACGGGAGGAGCACCCCGTCCCCGAACGGCGGCGCAGTCGACGAGGCCGTGGGCTCACCAACCCAGGGGTTGGGCAAACGCCAGGTCGTGCTCGTCATCTCCGCCGGCACCGAGCCTTCACGCCCACAAGTCGCCGCGAACTTCGCCGCGGTCTACGCCGAAGCGGGTCAACGGGCGGTCGTCATCAGCACGGCCGAGCTCGGCACCGGCCGGCAGGGCGTGCCGACCGGTGCCGTCACCGGTGAGATCCGGCCCGAGGACATCGAGTCGCGACTCGAATCCTCGAGGATCGAGAACGTCTTCCGTCTCCCGCTGAGCGACTTCGTGGAGAACAGCGGTCAGTTGGTGACCCGGGCTCCCGCGGTGATCGCAGCGGCCCGTCCGGTGGCGGACGTGATCGTGGTAGAGGCACCTCCCCTTCTCGCCGTCCATCACGCCGAGGCGCTTTCGCACGCCGTCGACGTCGCTCTGCTGGTCGGCGAGTGCTGGGAGACGACCTACGACGACGCGAGGCGTGCCGGGGAACTGCTTCGCAGGATGGAGGCACCAATCCTCGGCGTCGTGCTCACCAACGTCCGGATCTCGCGGCATGACATCCGCCACGCACACACCAGCCCCCTGGGCGTGCCGGGGCAGGAGGTTCAGCCGAATCCCGATCCGAACCCCGATCCGGTGGCGGACCTCTCGCCGACGGCTGCTGCTACTCAGTCCCAGGCCTGATCCAGGCCTGACTGCAGCCGATGCAGTACGCCGTCCAGCTCGGTTCGAACCCGGGTGTCGCGCTCGTGGTGGGACTGTTGCTGTTCGGACTTGGTCGGATGATTATCCAGCGGGTCGCACATGCCGAGCAGGACCCGTGGTTGCTGAAGGTGCTGACCATCGCGCTGGCGGTGCACCTTCTTTCCGCACCACTTCAGATCTGGGTCGTCGATCACGTCTACCACGGAATCGCCGACTGGACTCGTTACACCCACGTGGGCGCGACGCTTGCGCCGAACTTCCGGCACTTCGACTTCTCGCTGGCCGGCGCGAACGTGCGCCAGATCGTCAACGACGGTTCGGTCAGCATCGCCACCGGCATCGTCATGGCGATCGTCGGTATCAACCTGACCGCGACCTTCCTCGTGTTCAGCTTTCTTTCGTTCATCGGCGCGATCTGCTTCTACCGGGCCTTCACCACCACGTTCCCTCGGGCAAACACGCATCGCTACGCGGTGCTGGTCTTCTTTCTGCCCTCTCTGGTCTTCTGGACCTCTGACGTGAGCAAGGAATCGATCATGATGCTCGGCCTCGGGCTGACCGCCTACGGGGCCGCAAAGCTGTTTGCCCACCAGCGCGGGGCGATCGCACTGGTGATCCCCGGGGTGATCATCGGGTACTACATCCGACCGAACGAACTGCTGCTCGTTTTGAGCGGCTTCGCGGTCGGGATGATGGTCCCTTCTGAATCGGTTCGACGAAAACTGGGCGGGATACGGCGGGCTGCTTCGCTCGCCTTCCTCGGCGCGCTCGTGGTCATCTCGTGGTTCCTCACCGTCCACTACCTCCACGGCGGGACGCTCTCGCTCAGCCAGGTGAGCGCCAACAATTCGGCGGGGAGCGGTCTCGGTTTCGGCAGTTCGGGTGTCCCGTACTCGTCCGATCCCGCCACTTTTCCTCGCGACGTCTACGAGGTGCTCTTCAACCCACTGGTGATCAAGGCGCACGGGAACTCCCAACGCGTCGCGGGACTGGAGAACCTGATGATCGTCGTCATCATCTTGGCTTCCCTCCGGCAGCTGCGGATCCTTCCCCGGGTGACCTTCGCCCGTCCCTACGTGATGATGTGCCTCGTCTACAGCGCTGCGTTCATCTACACCTTCGCAGCGCTCGGCAACCTTGGTCTCATCGAACGCGAGCGGGTGATGCTTCTGCCCTTCTTCTTGGTGCTGTTCTGCATTCCACGAGGGCCGAAGGGTGCGCCACCTCGGTACCCTTGGGAGCTGCGCCGGAAGGATCGATTGCAGCTCCGAGCGCTGCTCGAACACGCGGCCGCGAAACAAAGGGAAGCGGAGCGGCTGGCCGCCAATCCGGTCGCGGCACCCGATCCCGTGCACCGATGACCGCGCGGCCGGGCGCCGCTCGTGCAGGCGTCCTCGTTCAATCGTCGAAGCTGTAGGGGCTGAGGAGCTCGAAGCGATCGATGAGTCGTTCGACACCGGCTCGCTCCTCTGGCGACCATTCGACCGTGTCACGGGTCCGGTTGGTGCTCGGCCACACCAAGCCTGCGCAGGCTGCCAGATAGGCCGGGTCTGGTTCGACGCCGATGAAGCGGCAGAGCTCGGCGAGGGAGTCGGCAGGGCTTGCCGCGAAGGTCTCGTAGTGGATGTCGAGGAGCTCGGAGGGGTCGAGCATCGACCGGACCTTGGCCACCGCCTCGCAGCTCTGCTCGTACCAGGCGGTGCCCTGTTCGAGCGAGAGCTTGTGCCGGCGGGACTCGGTCACGATGTTGTCGAACGGGTTGCGGGTGACGTGCACCAGCCGCAAGGGAACCTTCACCGTCCGTCGGATCCGGTCGAGCAACTCGGGGCGCCGGGCGATCAGGAGGGCCGTCGAGCGGGCCCGCTTGTCCCCGAGCACTCGCAACCGTTCGTAGGTGCCCTGGTGCTGTCCCGGAACCTCGTACTGGTAGCCCGACCAGAACCGGCCCATCGAGCCGAAGGTCTGGTCGCGGCGGAGTCAGCAGCGAGAAGAGCTGCGGACGGGTGAAATGGTGCCGGACCAGGTTCACTGCGTCGAGCTCGTGGGCCATGACCACCTCGCGGTGCGCGTTGAGCATGGTGCCGATCAGGGTGGCGCCGCTGCGCGAGTAGCCGATGAACAGGCAGAAGGTCTCGAGGTCGGCGAAGCTCGGGTTCTGGCGCGCGCTGAGGAGGGAGGATCCGTACAGCTTCGCCCAGTCGCGCGGTCGCTTCGGGTCCCTCAGAGGGTTCGGCGGACGGGTTCCGGCGGGCTTGGCCGCAGGCTCGACGGTCACCCGGCGTCCTCGATCGTCATCAGGGGAAGGCTACCCGCGCCTCATGCGGCCCGACCCCGAGCGCGGGGGCTGCTCGAGGAGCGGCTCGAGCAGTGAGAGCCATCGCGCCGCGACCGCGTCGAGGCTGAAGTGGGCGAGACAGTGCTCGCGCGCGGCGCGTCCCATCTTCGAACGCAAATCGGGGTCGGCGAGCAGGCGGTCCGTGGCCGCGACCATCGCGTCGACATCGTCGACCTCGACCACGAATCCGGTCTCACCGTCCTTCACGATGGACGCGACACCGGGCACTGCGGTCGCCACGGTGGGCAGACCGGAAAGCCCGGCTTCGATCAATACGCCGGGCATCCCTTCGCCGGCGGGCGCGCTCGGGAAGACGAACACGTCCGCGCGGCGCAAACGCTCCGCCACGTCCTGTCGGAGTCCGACCAGCTCGACTCGCGCGGCGCGCGCGGGTTCACGCAGCTCGTCGCGGAGCACCCCGTCCCCGATCACCTCGGCCTCGAAGACCGCGTCCCGCGCACGCAGGGCGGCAGCCAACTCGATGAACTTGTCGGGTCGCTTCCCCGCGGTGAGCGCACCGACGAAGGTGAGAAGCGGGGGAGCGGCACCGACCGGGTCAGGTGCCGGATGGAACACCGCCGGGTCGCGGCCGTTCGGGGCGAGCTGGACCCGGTCGGACGGCACGCCGAAGCGTTCGACGCACTCGTCGGCCACCTCCTCGCCTTCGGCCGCCACCACGTCGGCCCGTCGGACGAGCGAGCGCCACAGGTCGAGCTGGAGACGCCGTCCCGATCCGGAGTAGGTCCCGATCGCGTAATAGGCGAGGGGCTGACGCCGGCCCGCCAGGGCGGGGACCAGGTACTTGAGGGGCTCGCTCCCGTGGGCCACGACGAGCGCCGGCGCCAGGTGGAGGAGGAACCGGCGAAGAGCCAGCACGAGACGCGGATCGAAGCCGACCGCCGGATTGTCGCCGCCGGGATGATCGAGTGCGAGATCGGCGACGACGTCGCCCGGCCCGTCGAAGAGGCTCAGGACCCGGTGACGCCGGATGCCCGGCCGGTCGAGGTGGTCGGCGAGCGCACGGGCCTCCCGCTGGGCGCCACGTGCGCGCCGCGTCGGGATGACATGGAGGACGAGTGGAGCCACCTCCACCGGATGTTCGGCATCGGTGCCGCGGCTCGAACGGTCGTTGTTTCGCTCGGTCATCGCACGGGCCCCCTGCCGTCGCCTGCCCTCACGGCGGCGAGACCCTACCAGGCAGGTCGACGACGCCTGCTCCACTACCATCGTGCGCTCGAAGGAGGGCACCTACCGCAGCGCCGGGCTCGACGGCCCTCCGCCGACGGCGGGGGACGTCGATGAGGACGCTGGTGATCGCAGGTGACTGGCCGTGGCCGGGCGACACGGGCTCTCGGCTTCGGCTGGCGATGGTGCTGCGCGGCCTGCTCCGGAACGGACCGACCGAACTGGTGTCGGTGGTCTCGAAGTTCCGCTCGGATTTCGATCCCGCCGACGACCACTTCGGTCTCGCGTCGGCAGTTCGACTGGGCTACGACAATCGGACTCCGCGCGCGCTCGGTCTCACGTCCACGTTGGTGCGACCGTCGATGCCGATCGGCCTGCCCTGGCGGGATCGCGACGAGGTGGAGCGGGCACTTGCCGCCCACCGCGGGTCGGACCACGACCTGATCTGGGTCTTCGGGGCCCGCTCGTGGGTGCTCGCCGGCGAGCCCGGCCAGCCCGTCGTCGTCGATCTCGACGATCTCGAGGACCAGAAGATCGCGGCCCGTCTGGCGGTGCCACGACCGCCCGGTTCCTCTCCCGAACAGCGGCTGCGGCAGGTCGCGTCGGTTGCCGTCGCCGAAGAGGAGATGCGCCGGTGGCGGAGCCTCCACCGGCGGATCGGCCGGAAGTCCTCGGCGGTCGTCGTCTGCAGCCAACTCGACGCCGAGCGCGCCCGCGCCCACGGCGTCGCGGGGGCGGCGGTCATCCCGAACGGCTATCCCCTGGTCGAGCGACCGGTCGGGCGGATCACGGTGAACCCGGCACCGGTCGTCCTCTTCCAGGGTCTGCTCACCTACCCGGCCAACGTCGCAGCCGCCAGGTGGCTGGCCGAGGAGGTCGCCCCCGCGCTGCGAGCCATCGTGCCCGACGCCCGCGTCCGTCTGGTCGGCAAGCACCATCCCGACCTCGCAGAGCTCGACGACCCGCCCCGGGTGTCCCTCGTCGGTCGCGTCCCCGAGATCGCGGACGAGCTGGCGAAGGCCGACCTGGTCGTCGTCCCGGTCCGCTACGGGAGCGGGACCCGGCTCAAGATCCTCGAGGCGTTCGCCCACCGGGTTCCGGTGGTGTCGACCAGCCTCGGAGCCGAAGGGTTGGGAGTCGAGGACGGGGTCCACCTCTTGCTCGGCGATACGGCGCCCGCGCTCGCGGCTGCATGTGCACGTCTGCTCGGCGACGATGCCCTCCGCGCGGACATCACCGAGCGTGCGCACGCGCTCTTCCTCCAGCGGTTCCAGAGTGACGTCGTCGAGGAGCAGATCGCCCGTCTCGCACGACGCGTCTCGCGGTGACCCGACCTCTCCCCTGAGCTCAGGATCGCCGCCCGAGGGCCCGGCGGTAGAGGGTCTCGATCTCGCTGCGGGCGCGGGCGATGTCGAAACGGGTGCTGTCGGCTGCCGCCTGCTTGCCCAACCGTTCGCGAACCCCGCGGTCGGCCGACAGCCGCTCGAGCGCGTCGGCGAGGAGATCCGGTCGGCCCGGCGGCACGACCAGTCCGTTCACGTCGTCGGTGATCACCTGCGGGACGCCCCCGACCGCGGTCGCCACGATCGGGGCGCCCACGCTGGTCGCCTCCATCAGCACGACGGGCAGTCCTTCCTGGTGGGAGGGCAGCACCACGACGTCGGCGGCGGTCATCAGCGCCAAGGTGTCGTCGCGGTGGCCGAGGAAGCGGAACCGGCCGTCGAGCCCGAGCTGGCGCCGGCGCGCCGCCAGCTCCTCCTCGAGCGGCCCGCTGCCGGCCGCCACGAACCGGATGGGCACCTCGCGATCGCCGAGCAGATGCGCGGTTTGGAGCAACACGTCGTAGCCCTTCTCCGCGCGCAGGCCGGCCACGGTCACCGCGAGCAGATCGCCGGAGGGGATTTCGAGCTCGCTGCGGATGGCCGCCCGTAGGTGGTCGCGCTGATCGGCCATGGCGCGCGACGCCGAGAGGTCGACCCCGTGTACCACCACCTGCGCGTGTCCCTGCAACCGATGGGGGAGCGCGTCGAATGCGGCATCGGAGACGGCGATCAGTCCGCGGTCTCGCGAGATCGTCGCCCCGTTGAGCGCTTTGACCAGCGGGGACACCTTGTTCCACAAACTGTGCTCGGTGTAGAGGGTGATCGGCTGTTTGTCCCTCGGCAAGGTGGCGACCACCGGGCGGCCGAGCGCGGCGGTCATCGGGAGATGGAAGTGGACGATGTCGAATTCGCCGGCGACGAGCAGCCTCCGGAACGCGGGCAGCCAGCGCCAGTCGAGGTTGGAGGTCGCCCCGAGCGAATGGACCGGGACTCCTTGCGATCGGATGACCGGCGCAAGGGTGTCTGCATCGGCCAGCACGTGGGCCACCTCGTACTCGAAGGCGTCGTCCCCACGGCCGCCGACCAGGTCGGCGAGGAGATGCTCGGCACCCCCCGGCCCGAGGGTCTTGATCGCCAGCAGCACGCGGACCTGGCTGGTCGACCCCGGAGTGTCTGGCTCCCCTCGTGCCGTCACGGCCAGATGTTACCGGCGCGATCACCCACTCCGAGGTGGCCCAAACGCTGTGACCTGCGATACCCTTATTGTCCGCGTTGGGGAGGCGCCGCCGGCTCTGTGGCGGCCGAGGGGGGTAGTTTCGTCCGATGACGAGTCCTGACTATTCAGGCGGTGGCACCCTCGTGCTCACCGATCTCTCGGCGATTCCCGACGAGCCGCCCGACGAGCTCCTCTACACCCACAAGGTCCGCTTCGTCGACTCGGCCCGGTCGCTGTGGGCGCATCGAGAGATCATCTACACGCTGGCCGAACGCGACTTCCGCTCCCAGTACAAGCAGGCGACCCTCGGCGTCACCTGGGCCCTGATCACCCCGGTGCCCACCCTGGTGATCTTCACGGTCGTGTTCTCGAAGGTGAAGGCGTTCGGCAGCGAGGGCCTGCCCTACGCGCTGTTCGCCTTCGTCGGCATCCTGTGCTGGAGCTTCTTCTCGACCGCCCTCGGCAACGGCGGCAACGCGCTCCTGACCAACAAGGCCCTGCTGGCGAAGACCCAGTTCCCGAGGGAGTGCTTCACCCTCGAGATGATGCTGCTGAGCGCCGTGAACACCGTCGTCTCGTGGATCCCGCTGGCCCTGCTGTTCGTCATCTTCGGACGTGCGCCGGCTCTGACCACCTTGTTCGTTCCCCTGTTCATGGTCGTCGAGATCGTCTTCGCCGCCGGAATCACACTGGCCATCTCGAGCATGGTCATCCAGATGCGCGACCTGGTGCAGGTGCTGCCGATCATCATCTCGCTCGGCCTGTTCCTGACGCCGGTGATCTGGCCCTACTCGAAGATCCCGACCAACTACCACATCGCGGGCGGCAGCCACGTGCACGCGGTGATCCAGAACGGCCACGTCGTGCACGCCGCCCACTGGGTGGGTGGGTTCACCATCAACCTCCAGATCGTCTACGGCTTCTTCAACCCGCTCGGCCCGGTGATCGACAACGCCCGCCGAACGATGCTCCTCGGTCAGTACCCCGACTGGCCGATCGTCGCCGCGGCCACCATCGGGGCGGCTCTCTACCTGGTCTTCGGCTATCGGCTCTTCAAGCGGCTGGAGGTGAACTTTGCCGACATTGCCTAGCGCTTGCCGACGGCACCATCCAGGTCGAGCACGTCTGGAAGAGGTTCCGCGCCGACCGGACGGTCCCCAAGTTCTACGACCAGATGAAGCGGTTCGGGAAGTCGATCGGAAAGCGCGGCCGCCACGAGTACCGCTGGGTCCTGAAGGACGTCAACCTGGAGGTGGAGCCCGGGGGGACGCATGGCGCTGGTCGGGATCAACGGTTCCGGCAAGACCACGCTGCTCAAGATCATCAGCCAGGTGACCTACCAGACGGCCGGCCGGTGCTCGGTGGCGGGGCGGATCGGCGCGCTGCTCGGCGTGACCAGCGGGATCCAGCCGGAGCTGACCGGTCGGGAGAACGTCTTCCTCTACGGCACCGTGCTCGGAATGTCCCGGGCGGCCATCCGGCAGCGCTTCGACGAGATCGTCGAGTTCGCCGAGCTCTCCGATGCCATCGACCGGCAGGTCAAGTTCTATTCGATGGGCATGCAGATGCGGCTCGGCTTCTCCATCGCCGCGTTTCTCGAGCCGGACATCTTCTTGGTCGACGAGGTGCTCTCGGTCGGTGACGCCAACTTCCAGCAGAAATGCCTGCGACGGATCGGCGAGGTGGTCAGGAACGGCACCACCCTGCATCTACGTCTCCCACGATCTCGCGTCGGTCGAGGCGTCGTGCGAGCGGGCGATCTGGCTGGCCGACGCGGTGGTGCAGGCGGCAGGGCCGACCAAACAGGTGGTCACCAAGTACCGCGCCGCGGTCGAGCAGAACGCGGCGCTCGCCACCTCCAACGAAGGCGTGGTGCAGGTGCTGAAGGTGGACATCAACGCGGCCGACGGCGGCCAGGTGCGCTCCGAGGAGGACGTCGAGATCCGACTCACCCTCAACTCCCCCGAGGCCTTCGACGCGAACTTCTTCATCGGCGTGTCGCAGGGCACCGCCTTCCCCATGTTCATCGTCCGCCACAGCGGATCGTTTCCCGCAGGCGACTTCGAGGTCCGCTGCGTGCTGCGCCACCTTCCGCTCGGCAAGGGCCGCTACTCGCTCTGGCCGGCCATGTCCGGCCATCTCCGAGGGAAGGGGAAGCCGCTGCTGCCGTGGCGGCCGGTGACCTCCTTCGAGGTGATGGGACCGGACCTGCCGAGCCTTCCGGAAGGCGTCATGGTGTTCTCGCCCGTCTACGTCGGCGCCAACTGGAAGGTGAGCTGACCCCGATCGCCGCCTTGGCCAAGGCCTGAAGAGCGGCGTCGTCCCGGGTTCAGGGGAAGAACACGCGCAACCTCGCGGACGCTTGCAAACGCCCGATGCGCATACCCGCCGCGTGGACCCACTGGTTCCGCATCGACCCCGCCCGGGTGGCAGAGGGGAGGTGGACGGCCAGCCAGGCCCACGACCGGGCGGCACCGACCAGGTCGGGCCTGGCCCCCTCCGCGCGATGGCGCCGGTAGAGCTCGGGTGCGCTCCACCCGTAGGTGAGCCCGTGGTGGAAGACGCCACCGGGCTCCGGATGCTCGCGTTTCGCCACCACCGCGTCGTCTGCCACCCCGAAGCGGTAGCCGCGCAGCTGCAGCCGCCAGCAGAGGTCGACGTCCTCGCCGACGAACAGCTCCTCGACGAAGCCGCCGGCCTCCTCGAAGACGCTCCTTCGAACGGCGAGGTTGGCGCCGATGCCCGCCGGAAGGAAGCCGAGCTGGCGCATCGCCGCCGGTTTCGGCTCGACCGGGTCGCGTCCGTTGAGGGAACAGAAGTCGAAGACGCCGGCCACCACGTCGGCCCGTTCCAACGCCGCGGCAATTGCGGCCAGCCAGCCCGGCGAGACGAGGTCGTCGGCGTCGCAGAATGCGAGCAACGTCCCACGTGCCGCATCCACGCCGATGTTGCGCGCCGCCCCGGGGCCGAGGCGCGCCGACGCGTCGACGACCCGGAACCTCGGGTCGCGTGCCGACCACTCGCGTGCCACCTCGACGCTCGAATCGGTCGATCCGTTGTCGGCGACGACGACCTCCCACTCGAGGTCGCCTTCCTGGGCAGCGAGGGCTTCGAGCTGGGCGGGAAGCCACGGCATCGCGTCGCGCACCGGTACCACGACGGTGATCATGCGCGTGCGTGTCCGTCCCGCTCACGCTCGTTCGCCACGGTGCCCTCGAGTTCCACGCCACGCCCCCTACGCCGCCCGACGAGCCTGCCGTGCGGTGTGCCGACCGCTCGCGAGCAGGTCGAACGTGGCGGTTAGCCTACCGTCGGTGAGGGCGCGATGACCGCCGACGAGAGCACGGCGACCGCCGGCGACGAAGGTGCGACGACGCGGGACGCGACCGACGGGCCGAAACCGAACCGCGCGCCTCCCCGGTCGGTGACCGCGGTGGTCCTCACCCACATGCGCCCCCGGCTCGCCGGCGAAGTGACCCGCTCGTTGCTCGAGGTAGAAGGGTTCGCTCCGGATCGGGTCGTGGTGGTCGTCAACGGGGTCGGGGGGCTCGACGACCCGGAACTCGAGGCGAGGGTTCGGATGGTCCGCCTTCCGGTCAACCTCGGACCGGCAGGGGGTTTCCGGGCCGGCCTGCTCGAGGCCTTCTCGGACCCCGACACCCGATGGGCCTACCTCTGCGAGGACGACGTGAGTCTCTTCGCACTGCCCGCGCCGCGGCTCGGGGCTCTCGTCGAACGGGTCGAGGGGCTCGGCTCGGGTGATCCGGAGGGACGACCGGTCGGAGCGGTCGTCGCCTACGGGAGGCGCTTCGTCGGCCGAGGTACCCACACGGTCAACGTCGTCCCCGAGGCCGGCGCGCCGAGCGACCTCACCCAGGTCGACGTCGCCTGCTGGGGCGCGACCCTCGTTTCGAGAGCGGTGGCCGACGCGGAGGTGCTCCCCGATGCCGAATGGTTCTTCGGCCTCGAGGACTTCGACTTCTTCTGCAGGGTGCGCGAAGCCGGGTTCGACGTGCTGGTCGATGACGTCGCCGCCCGGCAGGTCGCGGAGCAACAGACCGACGAGGGCAGAGAGCGCGCGCTGCAGGCACGGCGCCCGACCGACGGCTCGGAGGCCTGGCGGCGCTACTACCACTCGCGCAATTCGCTCGCTCTGGTGCGACGACACGGGCGGCCGAGCTGGTACGTCTGGCAGGCGGCCTACTCGGCGCGCCACCTGCAGCGGGCCGCCGGCCGGGACGAACGCGCGGCCATCGTGCACGGACTGTGGGACGGCCTCCTCGGGCGGATGGGCGAGAACCCCCGTTATGCGCGCTCGGTCGGGGAGTTCTCTCCGGCGACCGAGCCCGGCGACGCCGAGCCCGACCCGAGATAGGCGAAGTTGGGCCAAGCTGCCAGGTCGAGGTCGGGGAGGCGGGCGGCGAGCGCGGCGACGTCGGGAGCGTAGAGATCGACCAGGAGCTCGCGCACCTCGTCGTCGAGGCCGGCCCTCGGCCCCGGTCGCTCACGGGAGGGTCGCGGCTCGGGCGACGGGGGTCGCGGCTCGAGGCCGAGGTGGCGGAAGGTGCGCTCGAGCTCGGTCTCGCGGTCGGCGACGCATCGCTCGTACTGGAGGACGAGCAACTGTTCGCGGTCGAATTCCGCGAGCCAACCGTCGAGGAGGCGGTTGTAGAAGCCACGCTCGATCGCGTCGACCACCGCGGTCGTGTCGCGTGGCGAGCCCATCCGGTCGAGGTGCGCGAGACCGGAGCGGAAGCGCTCGACGGGGTCCCGGAGCAGGAGGAGCAGCCGGGTGTCGGGGGCGGCGCGCCGCAGGAGTCGCGGCGCCCAGGGAAAGGAGAAGTAGTCGGGTGTCCATTCGCCCGCGACGGTGTTCGCGCGGCGGGGGAACCAGCCGTGGTACCGCTCGACGTCCGCGGCGGCAAAGGGGATCGTGCCGTACCGGTCGAGGAAGTGACGCTCCTTGTGGAACCCCTGACGGGACCACACCGAGGGGTGGGCCAGGATCAGCCCGTACCACCAGGTCGTGCCCGCCTTCTGCACGCCGATGCCCACGAAGTCGGGCGGCCCGGGTCGCTCACCGGGCGCCGGCGGCGGCGGAGTCGGGTCGAATCCTTCTTCCCAGGGCGCATAGCGGCCGAGCGCGTGGAGCACCGTTCGGCGCGCGCCGGGGGGGAGGCGGAGGAACGCCTTCCTCGCTCGATCTTGCAGAGTCATCGCGACGCGGCCCCGGGCACGACGCAGGTTGCCACACACGCTCGCGGGCGACAAACAGGCGGCGACCGCGCTGCCCTCGCTGCTTGACACCCGAAAGTGTCGAGCCGATGATCTCGTGATGGTCGAAGCAGGGGGGGGCAAGGGGGCGTCTGCCCGCCGACGGCCTGCGCCTGCCGCTTCGACGGAGACCTGAGCGATGTGCGGGATCGCCGGCCTCTTCGACCCGACCCGCTCGGTCGACCCCGAGGAGCTCCGTCGTCAGGTCGACGCCATGAGCGCAACCCTGGTCCACCGGGGCCCCGACGCAAGCGGTGCCTGGTGCGATCCCGATCACGGGATCTTCTTCGGTCACCAACGGCTCGCGGTGGTCGGACTCGGCCGCCACGGCGCCCAGCCGATGGTGTCTTCCGACGGGCGATGGGTGCTCAACTACAACGGCGAGATCTACAACCACCGCGAGCTCCGGTATCGCCTGGCCGGCGAGGGCATCGTGTTCCGTGGTGGTTCGGACACCGAAGTGCTGGTGGAGGCCGTCGGGCAGTGGGGCCTCGAGCGGGCGCTCGACGCGGTGGAGGGCATGTTCGCCGCGGCCCTCTGGGACCGCGCCGCCGACGAGCTGCACCTGTTCCGCGATCGCTTCGGAGAGAAGCCCCTCTACTACGGCTGGGTGGGGAGGCGATTGGCGTTCGCCTCGGAGCTCAAGGCCCTTCGCGCGCTGCCGGGGTTCGATGTCGAGATCGACCGCGACGCGGTCGCCCTCTACCTCCGGCACAACTGCATCCCCGCTCCGCACACCATCTACCGCGGGATCGCCAAGCTGCTCCCCGGCCAGCTCGCGACGGTCGATGCCGGGTCGACCCCCGGCAGCCCGCCCCACAGCCGCACTTATTGGTCGTCGTATCGCGCGGTGGAGGAGGCCCGCCGCGATCCTTTCGACGGGCCGGTCGAGGCAATGGCCGACCGGCTGGAGGCGGTGCTCTCGGAGTCGGTTGCGGCGCGGATGGTCGCCGACGTTCCCGTCGGTGCCTTCCTCTCCGGCGGCATCGACTCGAGCATGGTGGTCGCCCTCATGCAGCAACACAGCGACCGACCGGTGAAGACCTTCACCGTCGGCTACGCCGACCGGGCCTTCGACGAGTCGGCGGAGGCCGCGGCGGTCGCCGCTCACCTCGGCACCGAGCACCATCCGCTGGCGGTCACCGAGGCGGAGGCGCTCGCGCTGGTGCCGCTGTTGCCCGACATCTGGGACGAACCCTTCGGGGACGTCTCCGAAGTCCCGATGCATCTCGTCTCGGCACTCGCTCGCAGCGAGGTCACGGTCGCCCTCTCCGGCGACGGCGGTGACGAGCTGTTCGCCGGTTACAACCGCCACGCCTGGCTCGAGCGCATCTGGCGGCGATCGTCGGCGCTGCCCGCCCCCCTTCGGCGGGTGAGCGGCTCGGCACTCGGTCATCTCCCTCCGTCGCTGGTAGAGGGCGCCGCTCGGGCGGCCGCGGCGGTGGCGCCTCGGACCGAGGTCCGCAACCCCTCGCTCAAGGTGGCGAAGGTGGGGAAGGTCCTCGAGGCCTCGGGACCCGAGGACGCGTACTTCTCCCTCGTCTCCTACTGGGACGACGCCGAGTCGATCGTGTTGGGCGCCGGGCGTTCCGTGTCGATCGCGTCGCGGCCCGACGAGTGGCCGGTACTCGACAGCATCACCGAGCAGATGCTCTGGCTCGATCTCGTCGGCTACCTTCCCGACGACATCCTCACCAAGCTCGACCGCGCAGCCATGTCCGTCTCGCTCGAGACCCGGGTTCCTTTTCTCGACCGTGGGGTGTTCGAGCTCGCATGGAGTCTGCCGACGGACGTGAAGCTGCGCGAGGGAACCACCAAGTGGCTGCTCCGCCAGGTCCTCTACCGCCACGTCCCGGCCGAGCTCATCGAGCGGCCGAAGATGGGATTCGGGTTTCCCATCGGCGCGATGCTGCGCGGTCCTCTCCGCCCCTGGGCGGAGGACCTGTTGGACGAAGGACGGCTCCGGCGCCAGGGACTGCTCGACCCGGCTCCGGTTCGACGAGCCTGGCGCCAGCACCTCGCCGGTCGTCGCGACCTCGCGCACGAGCTGTGGGACATACTCGCCTTGCAGGCCTGGCTCGATCGGTGGCTGCCCGCGCCCGGACGCTCGTCGAGGCCATAGCCGAGGTGGTGAAACCCCAACTACGTTGGGCCCTTGGGGCGAGCGTGAGGACTGATGCAACGGCCGACGCGGTGCCGACGGTGACCGGGGAGGAACGAGGGAGGCCATCCGGCAGCGGTAGCCGGGACGCGCGGGCGCGTCTGCGGGGCGCCCGGGTGGTCGCGACCTCTCTTACCGCGAGGCTCCTCCTCGCCAATCAACTCCGGTCGCTCGACGAGGTCGAGTGGACGGTGGTGAGCGGCGATCCCTACGCCGATCCCCCGGCGGGGGTGGCCGTCGAGGTAGTGCCGATCCGACGCGAGTTCGCCCTCTCCGATGCCGCGTTCATTCCGCGACCTGGTTCGTCTCTTCCGCCGGGAGCGCTTCGACTTCGTGCAGACCCACACCCCCAAGGCGTCGATGTTGGGGCTGCCCGCAGCGCGGTTCGCCGGTACTCACGCGATCTACACCATCCACGGGTCGCTGTACTTCGCGGGGAACTCCCGCGTCGCGAACGTGCTCGGTTGGTGCTTCGAACGATGGTGTTGCTCGTGGGCGAACCAGGTGCTGCTGCAGAGCCGCGAGGACGAGGACGTGCTGCCGGATGCGTGGGTCTGCCCGTCACGCAAGCTGACCTATGTCGGAAACGGGATCGTGATGGAACGGTTCCTCGAGCCGGTAGCCCCCGTCCTCACCGACGAGCTCCCTCTCGTGGTCATGGTCAGCCGCTTGGTGAGGGAGAAGGGTTGTGGCGACTTCATCGCCCTCGCGGGAGCGCTCTCCGGACGTCGCGCGATTCGTCCACGTGGGGCCGTTCGAGCACGACCAGAGCGACGCGATCTCCGACGCGGAGGTGAAGGCGGCCACGGAATCGGGTGACGTGACCTTCGTCGGGGGGGTCGACGACGTGAGGCCGTACCTCGCGTCGGCGACGCTCGTGGTGCTGCCGTCCTACCGTGAAGGCATCCCGAGGGTCGCGATGGAGGCCGCAGCCATGGGCAAGGCGGTCGCCGCCTACGACATCCGGGGAGTTCGCGAGGTCATCGATCCGGCGACAGGGCTGCTGGTGCCCCGCGGCGACCTCGGTGCGCTCACAGGACTGGTGGGGGAGTTGGTCGCCGACCCGGACCGTTGCGCGGTCCTCGGGACTCGCTGCCGCGAATGGGTGGTCGAACGCTTCTCCGAGGACCAGGTGCTGCAGCGGCTGCGCGCCACCTACTCGACGCTGGAGGGGGCACCCCGGTGACCTCCGCGACCTGTCTCACCGTCGACGTCGAGGACTTCTACGACGGGATGGCCGTCCTCGGACAGCCGATCACCAGACCGGCGGATGCCCGCAGCGGGCTTTCCGGCTTGCTCTCCCTGCTCGATCCGCACCCCGATGCGACACTGACCCTGTTCGTCGTCGGCAACTATGCGCCGGCGGTCGAGACCGAGCTGGCCGAGCTGGTCGGGGCCGGCCACGAGATCGCGAGTCACGGGCCGGACCACGGACGCCTCCCCGAGGAGCGCACCGCCCTGCTCGACTGGCTGCGGCGCGGGAAAGAGACGGTCGAGGACCGTGTCCAGCGGCAGGTCCGCGGTTTCCGCTCGCCGCGCTTCGACGTGCCACGAGCACTCGGGCTGGCGGGATTCCGGGATGTGCTGGCCGAAGCCGGTTTCTCCTACGTCTCCGACACCCATCGACTGGGGGGCGCCTCTCCCGTCGCCGAGCTGCCCGTTCTCACGACCGGTGGCTTTCCGATCGGCGGCGGCAGTTACCAGCGGCTGGTGCCGTTCGGAGCGGTTCGCGCTGCGGTCGGCGCCGCCGACGGCACTTCGGTGCTCTACTACCATTCGTACGACTTCGGGGCGAGCCTCCCGTCCGCGAAGTCGATCCGCTCCGTCGCCCTCGCCAAGCAGCTGGTGGGCCGCGGTCGGATCGCAAAGGTGTTCGGAGAGGTGCTCAAGCGATACGGAAGCAAGGCGTGTGCTCATGTCGAGCGGTGATTTCGAGACCTACTTCCAACGGCGTGCCGGCCGCTTCGCCGCCTTCTACTCGAGCGAGCCGGTGGCGCGGGTGCTCGGCCGAGGGCCCCTCTTCGATCGGTTGCGTCTCGCGGTGGAGGTCTGCGTCGAGGTAGGCGCGAAGCGGGTCCTCGACGTCGGGTGCGGGAGCGGGCCACTGTTCGCCCCTCTGGCCGTCGAGAGGGATCCATGTGACCGGCATCGACCCCGCCGACGCGATGGTCGAGCTCGCGCGAAAGCAGGCCGAGGTCTTCCCAGGGCTGGTCGAGGTCGAGCAGGGCGGCTGGGAGGATCTCGAGGACGTCGACGACTACGACGTCGCGGTCGCACTCGGCGTCTTCGACTACGTCGCTCTGCCGGGCGAGCTGCTCAAACGCATGGGACGGGCTGGCACCCACGTCGTCGGCTCGTTTCCCTCGCCGGGTCTGCGGCTCGAATTGCGCAAGCTCCGGTACGGCCTGCGCGGGGTCGGAGTCCACGGTTACCGGCGCACCGATCTGCAGCGTCTCGCCGGGGAGGCCGGGCTGGTGGTGGCCGAGATCTTCCCGCTCGACCGTGCCGGACACGTGGCGCACTACGCACGGCCCTCGCCGGGGTCGGAGAGCTGACCCCGGGGCCGATCAGCTTTCGGCTCGCGCGAAGTCCACGTCTCCCCAGGTGGTGATCGGGAAGCGGGCCAGCTCGCGCCGGAGGGTGCTCACCTGCGCGTCGTCGAGGCGGCGCTGCCAGGAGTCCGAGAGCTCCGAGGCCACCCGGTTGACGGCGAAGCCGCTCCCCGGTGTGTTGTGGCCCTGCAGGAACTGCTCGGTTGCGGGCGTCCACTCGAGTCCGAGGTCGTCGTAGAGCGAACGGAACTCGGTGAGCATGTCGGAGCAGAGGGCCTCGTGGGTGCGGATCTGCCACTCGGGGTGGCGGCGGTGCGCGTCCTCGATGGCGGCAGCAAGGAGCCCGATCCGCCAGCTCATCCGCTCGATCGGGTCCGGACCCGGGAGCGGAACCCCCCAGGGCTCGAGGTAGCGCTCTCGGATGTCGTCGCGGGTCTCGAGGGTCGAGTTCCTCGAGTCCTTCAGGTTGTTCTCCATCCAGCTCGCCAGCACGTTGGCCGGGTGACGGAGCAACAGGAGGACGTCGAGGTCGAACTCGTCGGCGAGCCATTCGACCGCGAGCTGCGCGTGGATGGACTTGGCGACGAAGCGCGCCCAGGGCGAGGCGCCCGTGTCGGGTGCCCGCGGGTCGCGCGCGACGGTCGACGCGAGCCAGGTGACCGGATCCGGACGTCCCTGGTGGATGCGTTCCACTGCTCCGGGCCCGAGCAGCCGTCGCGCGAACAGGGAGCGACGGCCCTCCGGCGCCCCGCCCAGCACCCACTCCCAGAGCCGGTGATAGGCCGGCGCCGAATCGCCCGGCGCGAGAACCGGATAGCGGCCGACCTTGTGCTTTCCATGGATCGCCGCAGGGAACTTGTCCTCGTTGTCGGGCTCGAGGATCGCATGGGTGCCTTCCGCACAGGTGAGCGCGCGGAGTGTCCAGGTGGTACCCGAACGGGGGAGCCCCACGATCAGGACCGGGCGCCTGGCGTTCACCGGGTCTCCCGCCCCGCGCCGAGCAGCCGCGCCACGGTGCGCGCGCGGGCAACCCGGGGTCGTGCCGGCGGGTGCCGATCGAGCTCGCCGCCCCACTCACCGCGAGCACGGTGGCGGCGAGGCCGGCTCCGAGCGGTGTGCGCCACTCCGCGCCGAGCTGCTCGGCAACGCCCTTCCGTCCGCCGGTGAGCTGTGCCGCGACCAGCTCGTGATAGAGCCGGCACGCCGGTGACATGGACTCGGCGTGCTTCTGTATGAAGCGCTGCCTCCCGATGTAGAAGGCCGAGCCCTCCCTCGTGACTCTTGTTCCGCCGTGCTGGTGGTAGGCGTAGACCACCCGGGGAAGGGTCCGGATCGGCCGGACCTGCGCGCAACGCAACCAGAGGTCCCAGTCCTCGCAGGAGGGCAGCTGCGGGTCGACGGCCAGGCCCGGTTCGAACAGCTCGCGTCGGATCACACCGAAAGGGACCCCGACGAAGTCGAACCAGACGAGCTGTCCGGCGCCGTAGTGACTCGGTCCCCGGAACAGGGCGGTGCGTCCGTCGGGATCGTGGACGACCCGATGCCACCCGGTGAGCACGCCCACCTCCTGGTCGTCGGCGAACGCGGCGAGGACGGCCGTCGCGGTGCCGGGGAGCCAGGTGTCGTCGTCGTCGCAGAAGCCGAGCAGGTTCCCGCGTGACGCCGCGATCCCCTGATTGCGACTTCCGCCCGGACCGAGGGACTCGGCGTTGTGCACGACGGTGACCCGGTCGTCGCAGGCCAGCCGGTCGAGGACCTCCGGCGTGTCGTCGGTCGAGGCGTCGTCCACCACGACGAGCTCGATGTCGCCGGCCTCTTGGGAGAGGACCGACTCGGCGGCACGCAAGAGACGCTCGGGTCGGTTGCGGGTCGGCATCACGACGCTCAACAGATCAGCCGGCATCCTCACCTCGGCTCGCGGCGCAGCCGACGCTCGGCGGCCCGGTGCGCGACGGCGCTGTCCGGCCCCCACACGAGCGCTCATGATAACGAACCTGGTCACGGTCTTGTCCCTGCTTCTGACGCTGTGGCATCCTGACCCGATGCGCCCACCGCGCGTCGCCTCGGCGGCCTTCAGAAGGCTTTCGCCGAGGACGCGGAGCGCGCTGTTGCACCGAGTCGGGATCTTCGCCCCGTGGGAGGACGGCTTCGACTTCACGCCGCCGGTTCCCGGACCCGGTCTCGAGACCGGTGCGCCGGACTTCGTCGGAGTCGGCGTCCAGAAAGCGGGGACCAGCTGGTGGTACGACCTGATCGTCGACCACCCCGGCGTCTCGCCGATGGACGGGATTCCAAAGGAGCTCCACTACTTCTCCCGCTTCGCGGTGGCGCCCTTCGGCAGGCGAGAGATCGACCGCTACCGGGGGTGGTTCCCACGCCGGCCCGGCACGATCATCGGCGAATGGACACCCGACTATCTCGGTTACCCGTGGGTGGCGCCCCTGCTCGCCCGCGCGGCCCCGGAGGTCAAAGTGCTGGTCATCCTCCGCGACCCGGTCGATCGGTTCCGGTCGGGTCTGTCCTACCGGTTGCGTCAGGGGGCCCCCGACAGCGGGGCCGCGGTTGCCGACGCGACGCGACAGGGTTTCTACGCGCGTGGGCTCCGACGCCTCTTCGCCGACATCGACCGCGATCGGGTCCTCGTGCTGCAGTACGAGCAGTGTGTCGACGACCCGGTCACCCAGCTGACCGAGACCTACCGCTTCCTCGGGCTCCCCGACCACACCCCTTCGGAGCTCCGCCGGGCGATCAACGTCTCGGGTCCGAAGCTTCCCTTCGACCGGGGGGCGCACCGCCGCCTGGTCGACCTCTACCGCGCCGACGTCGTCGACCTGGTGTCCCTCGTGCCCACCCTCGATCTCTCCCTCTGGCCGAACTTCGCTGCGCTCGCCGCCTGAACACCGCGGACCGACCCGACGTCGTGAGCTCTCCTCTCTTCCGGTGACGGTGTCCAACACCCTGGCCGACCTGCTCGCACGGCTGCCGCGCGGAGTGCGCGAGCTGGTTCCGCCCGAGCAGCGCGCGGACCTGCGCCACCGGATGGGCCGCTACCTGCCGTGGGAGGAGGGGTTCGATCTCGAGCCGCCCGCGCCCCGAGCAGGAGAGACGACCGGTCCGCCCGACTTCGTCGGCGTCGGCGTCGCGATGGCGGGGACGCGGTGGTGGTTCCGGTTGATCAGGGATCATCCCGGGGTCTTCCACCGCGAGGACCTGCCGATGGACCGCCACTACCTCACGCACTTCTCGACGGCGCCCTTCGGCCACGAGGAGATCCTCCGGTACCACGCGTGGTTCCCCCGGAGGCCGGGCACCATCACCGGCGAGTGGACGCCCGGCTATCTCGACCAGCCCTGGGTGCCGGCGCTGCTCGTCGAGGCGGCTCCCGAAGCGAAGGTGCTGGCGATCCTGAGGGACCCGGTCGACCGCCTTCGCAAGAGTCTCGGCGGCGCGCGCCAGCACCGTGGCGAGCACGTCGGGTGGCACGTCTCCGACGCGATCGACCGCGGCTTCTACGCGGAACCGCTGCGAAGGTTGCTCGGATACGTTCCCGCCGAGCGGGTGCTGGTGCTCCAGTACGAACGTTGCGTCGTGCACCCGGCGGCACAGCTCGAGGCGACCTACCGATTCCTCGGGCTCGACCCCTCGTACCGGCCGACACACCACCTTCTCGTGCCGCCTGATCCGGGTCGCGGACCCGATCTCGACCTCGACGCCGACACGCTCGACCGACTGGTCGAGCTGTACGCGACCGACGTGGCCGACCTCGCGAGGCTGGTGCCCGAGCTCGACCTTTCTCTCTGGCCCTCATTCGGCCACCTGCGCTCCGGCTCGGGTACCGAGTAGCCGGCGGTTTGCGGAGGCTTGGAGAGGCACGCGTTCGGCGTTGATTAGTCTCCGGGGGTCAGTGTGTCGGGATACGAGGTCGGAGCTGTGTCAACGGAGGAATCCAAGGTAATTCCGGACGTCCTCGTGGAACGGCTTCGGTGCCCCAAGTGCGGGAAACCTGTCGCAGCCGACGGCGCCGGCATCGTGTGCGGTTCGGGCCACCGGTTCGGGATGGATGAGGGCTACCTCGATTGCTCGAAGGAGCGACCCGGTCCGGGGTCGACCGAGCGCACCCTGGCCAGTTTCGGCTTCGAGTGGACCAACTTCGACGACGTCCGCGAGGAGGACGAGGAGTACGCGCGCGTCTATTTCAAGGACCTCGATTTCGCGAGCTTGGACGGCAAAGTCGGGCTCGACGCAGGTTGTGGGAAGGGCCGTTACACACGTTTTCTGGCCGAGCACCTCGGGGCGACGGCGGCACTCGACGGCTCCGCCGCGGTCGAGGCGGCGGTGAGGAACCTCGGAAGCCTGCCTTCTGTGCTGGTCGTCAAGTCCGACCTCCGCGAGGCCCCCTTCGCACCCTCGAGCTTCGACTTCATCTCGAGCCTCGGAGTCCTTCACCACCTCGATGATCCAAGAGCCGGGTTCGAACGCCTCCTCACCTATCTCGCCCCCGGAGGGAGGATCCTTCTCTATCTCTACAGTCGTCCTTCCGAGCGAGGGCTCCGTGCGGCCGGACTCTGGCTCTCCGCTGCGTTGCGGACCGTGACGGTCCGACTCCCGCACCGGGTGTTGAAGGCAGTGAGCGCCCCCATCGCGGCCGTCCTCTACTACGGCCTCGTCGTGCCCGGCGAGATCGGGGATCGTCGGAAGGTGTCGGCGCTGTCGAACCTCCCGATGGACGCGTACCGCGGCGGCCCCCTTCGCGGACTCGTCCTCGACACCTTCGACCGCCTCAGTGCCCCCGTCGAGCACCGCTACGTCTGGAGCGAGCTCGCGCCCTGGTTCGAGGACGCCGGCCTGGTGGTGGACGCGGCCCGTGACGAGACCGGCTGGTTCGTTCTGGCCCACCGTCCCTGAGGGCGAGGTCGAGGTGGAGGGAGCCGACCTGCGGATCGTGGCGCTGATCCTCTCCCACAACGCACCCGAGTCGCTGCGACGATGCCTCGAAGCCATCGGGGGCCAGTCCATGCCACCGGACGCCGTCCTCGTCGTGGACAACGCGAGCACGCCGCCGGTCGAGGTGTCGTCCTCCGACGGAGCACCGCCGGTGAAGGTGGTGCGGTCGGAGGTCAACACCGGCCCTGCCGGCGGTTACGCGCAGGCTTTCGAGGAGTTCCTCACCTCCGGCTACGACCTGGCTTGGCCGCTCGACGACGACATGCGACCCGAAGTGCACTGCCTCGAGCGGCTCCGGACCGAGGCGGCGAAGACACCGGCGACCGCGTTCGTCTTCCCGGTCTCGCAGCAGACCGACGGCTCCTATGGCGTCTGGCCGTCGTGGTGCGGATTCCTCATCTCGCGGCGGATCGTCGAGACGGTCGGCCTGCCGCGAGCCGACCTGTTCTGGTGGGCAGAGGACACCGAGTACCTCCAGTCGCGGATCCCCGATGCGGGATACGAGCGGGAGGTGGCGAAGGACGCAGTCGTCTACCACGACGCGGTCCGCAGGCGCGACACGCTCCCGATGTGGAAGTACTACTACGAAGCGCGCAACATGCTCTGGATCCACCTGCACGTCAAGCGGCGGGTCGGTCGCTACCCCCGAAGTTTCGCCAAGCTGATCGGACGCGCGCTCTTCAAAGAGCGGAAGGACCGTCTGCGACGGACCGCGGTGATCGCCAGAGGTCTGTGGGACGGAGCCCGCGGCAACCTCGGCATCCGTTACCCGATCGAAGACCTCCAGGAACGTTCTCCGTCGTCCACTGACACTGCGGCCGGCTGAGCGAGCAGGGCGGAGATGGTCACCCCGAGGAAGGCCGGCGCCACTTGGCGATCGAGGCGCCGAGCGCGCGGAGAGGCGCGGTGACCCGCCAGCTGGTCGACGAGTGGGTCCCTGCAAGGTCGCGTTGGGCGATCTCCAGCCTCCCTCCGAGATCGAGGCGGGTCCGCCGGAGCGACTCGAGCGCGGCGTCGCGCTCTCGATTGGGTGTGCTCAATCTTTGGCGAAGTTGGAGCAGCGAGGTCGTCCACGGCGACTCCGGTCCGGGCAGCTTGGGCGTGAACGGACGGTGGCCGCCGGCCGAGGCGGCGAGATATTCGGCGAGCGCGAGTTGCTCCGGCAGGCAGGTGGGATCGGGGTCGGTGTCCTCGCGCCCTGCGTGGTGACGAAGCTCCTCGGCGATCGACGCCGCAGCCGGCACCGGATCCCACTCCAGTGGGGTGCCCGCGAACTGGTCGAGCGAACCGAGCCAGTCGAGCAGTTCGCCGAGGCGTTCCTCCGGCCGCTCGACGATCGACTCGTAGCTCACGACGTAGGTCTCGACGCCGTCGAGCGCCTCGAGGCCGGCACGGTTGTACCGCTCCCAGAGCGCGAGCCCGTCGGACAAGGGCAGCTGGTCGCGGTGGAGGAGCGAGCGGGCGACCGCGATCGGCGACCTCCAGACGAAGACGGCTGCCAGCGGGGGAGCCAGCACATTGCGCCAGAAGGGGAGGAGGAGACAGAGGCGCGGGTCCTTCCACAGCGAAGGCCCGCTTTCCGGGTAGGCGGACTCGATGACCCTGGTGGCGTCGGCCACGGCGGGCACCTCGGATCCGCGCTCCCACCCGGAGGGAAGGGTCGGAGGGGCGTCCCAACTTCCGTCGAAGCGGACCAACAGGTCCTCGTCGTAGAGAGTGAGCGAAAGGCTCTCCCAGTGCTCGGGGTTGCTCTCCGCCCACTCGACCCGATCGTCGGGTCGGTAGAGCTGCAGCCCGGTCGCGCCGAGCGCACCGGTCAGAGCCGAGGTCCCGCTCCGGTGCATCCCCATCACCAGCACCCACGGATCGGGGCGCTCGCCGGTCACGGCGTTGGTCACGGGAGCAGGCGCCGGACCGTCTTGTAGGTGGCTCTCAGCCGTGGGGAGCGTTCGATCCTCGTCGTGATCGCCCGCTTCCAACGCGGGCCGAGCCCGTAACGGAGGTGTTGGGCCGCTCGCCGGTTGGTCTCGCTCGCGACCAGACCGACCGACACCAGGTATCGGCGCACCGCCCGGCTCGCGTGCTCCACTGGATCCTGTGCGTCGGGGTCGACGTCGAGCATCTCGGAGCCGTCGTCGCCGACTGCATCGAGGAAGGTGGCCGGAGTGGTGGGGACGGGCACCGGCTTGAGCGCCCACACGAACTGTTTGACCGCGGCGCTCGGGTTGGTCGCCTCGGCGAGCACGTGCAGGGCGCCGATCATCTCGGGAGGAAGCCCGTCGTTCAGCGCGGTGTCGTACTGGTCCGAGCGAAGGGTGCTGAAGTCGTTTCGCGAGACGACCGTCCAGCCGCAGCGCTCGAAGAGTCGCTCGAGGGTCACCTCGGAGAAGAAGCGCAGATGGGTGCTGTCGAGCAGACCCCGCTCGCTCGGGACCCACTTTCCGCAGAGCAGGCTGAGGCCCATGTCGAAGTGGGTGGCGTTGGGCACCGACGCCACGAGGGTGGGCTCTCCGTGCTTCAGCGCCCAGGTGGAGAGGGCGGAGAGGAGCTGTTGGGGCTCCACGAGGTGCTCGATGACGTCGAGCAGCATGAACGCGCCGACGTCGCCGATGTCGTCGAGCGCGGAGAGCAGCCCTCCGGCGTCGGTGAGATCGCACTGGGTCGCCGGGATGCCGGCTTTCTGCATGAGCTCGACGGCCTTCGGGTGGACCTCGACCCCGTGGTAGTTGACGCCGGCGTCACGGAGGACGTGGCTGATGACGGCAGTGCCTGCACCGAGATCGACCACGGCACTCTTCTCTCCGAGACGAAGGTCGCGGACCAGCTCGGCCGCGTGGGCGAGGGCGGTCTCGTGCCGGAAGGGGTAGACGTACTCGAAGTGCTCTCGGTCTCCCGCCTCGCCGTCGGCGGCAGCGAGCTCGCCCCGGCGCTGGTTGCTCGTGCCCGGCGGATCGAGGAGCACGGCGCGAGTCGCCTCGAGGAAGGCCCGTCCGAAGTGCTCGTCCGGTTCGAGGTGGTTGCCTTCGGCCCACTCGTTCCAAGCGAGGATGAAGAGGTAGTTCTCCTCTTCGCGGACCCCCGCGGTCGAGGCCACCGCGCGTCGGAGCCAGTTCTCGTAGGCCTCGGGCGACGCGTCTTCGTAGATCGTCGCGCCGAAGCGCCGGCGCGGGGTGTTGTCCCATCCCGCCATCACCGAGGGGAATCGC
The DNA here is from genome assembly GCA_963741055.1 of uncultured Acidimicrobiales bacterium. Taxonomy (GTDB): domain Bacteria; phylum Actinomycetota; class Acidimicrobiia; order Acidimicrobiales; family RAAP-2; genus Bog-756. The sequence continues at coordinate 50,408 of CAVUGU010000020.1, forward strand.
TTCCACGGAGGAGGAGGGCGTCGGAGCTCCGCTTCGAACGAGGCGACGTAGTCGACCATCCGGTGCCCGCGGAACGCCTCGGTGGGAGCGAACGTGCGCCGGGCCTCGAGGGGCATGAACCCGACGGTCGCGTCGAGGCCGAACGCCTCGGGCCCGCCCTGCGGGGGACCGTGACTCTCGACCCAGCAGAGATAGAGGTCGGGGAATCCGTGGCGTTGCGCTTCGGTCCGCCAGATCTCGGCGGTCCGGGCGGCGTTCGGCAGCTGCTCGGCCCGGTAGATGAGCATCAGGGGCCGGCCGTCGATCTTGATGTACCGCTCGTCGGCGAAAGCGGTGCACAGCCAGCGGATGTGGGCGAGGTCGTCCTCGTCGCCGAACTCCTGGGCCATCAGGACCTCGCCGGTCTGGGCGTCCCAGTTGCGGGTCCACTCTTCGTTCGCCCAGCACAAGGCGAACGGGAAGTCGGGGGAGCCCGACGCGAGGACCTCGTCGAAGGGCCGCTCGAGCAGGCGGCGGCCGTGGAACCAGTAGTGGTAGTAGACGAAACCGTGGATCCCGTGCTCGGCGGCGAGCGCGGCCTGTGCCTCTCGCACTTCTGGAACCCGTAGGTCGTAGTACCCGAGCTCGGTGGGTACGTGTGGTTGGCGATGGCCGGGGTAGAGCGGCTTCGCCTTGGTGACGTTGAGCCACTCGGTGAAGCCTCGGCCCCACCACTCGTCATTTTCGGGGATCGGGTGGAATTGCGGCAGGTAGAAGGCGAGCGCACGCGGCTTGCCCGCAGCCGGGCCGGGACGGCCCCCCGTTGCTCCCATGTCGCCAATCATACGACACGCCGTCCCAGGCCAGGCAGGGCGGGAGGGGGCGATCGAACCCTCCGAAGGTCGGGTGGAAGCCGGGTGAACGCTTTCGCAAGCGCGGCAGGAGAGGGGTCGTCCGAGGCGACATGCGGCGGCCGAGTCACAAACCGACGCAAATCGGTAGCACGCCACCCTCGGTTGTGGAAGTCTTTGGGCGGATTTCAACAAACGCTGTTTCCGCCACGACGAATCCCGGGGGGTTTGGATCGATGGGTGTAGCTCGCTCGCGTTGGTTGTCGCTGTCCACTCTTGCGAAGGCATTGGTCGCTTCGCTGATCGCCGCAGCCGGGCTGACGGTGGTCGCCGTACCGGATGCCTTTGCGGCCACCCCGACGGTGACCTCGGTCTCCCCGACGAGCGGCACCATCGCCGGCGGGACGACGGTGACGGTCAACGGCACCGGGTTCGGCACGACGGCCTCGACCGAACGTCACCGCGGTCTACTTCTCCAGCTGCCCCACGACCCTCCCGCCCTCGCCTTGCAACCCGGCCGGGACCTCCATCACACGTCGTGAAGGGCAGCCAACTGACCGTGGTCTCGCCGAAGTACGACGGCTCCCCCACCAACACGACGGTCGACATCATCGTCTACGACGGGGCGAACGGCTCGACGACCTCGTCCGCCGACCACTACACCTATTCCCCCGTCAAGCCGACGGTGACCGGGGTCTCCACGGTCGCCACCCCGCCGGGCGGCCCGACCGCCGGCGGTACCGAGGTGACCCTCACCGGCACCAACTTCTCCGGGGTCACCGCGGTCCACTTCGGTGGCACCGCGGGCACCAACATCCTCGAGAACTCGCTCGACTCGCTCTCGGTGACCTCGCCGGCGGGCACCGGAACCGTCGACATCACGGTGACCAACTCGGCCGGCACCTCCGCGACCTCGTCGGCCGACCAGTTCACGTACAACTCGACGCTCGCGATGGCGCCGGGTACCGGTGCGTACGCCACCGGCTCCTCGACGTCCACGGAGACCACCTCGCAACCGCCGAACGACGTCTTCAACGTGCTCGATTTGATGACCGGCGGTCCGGCCGTCGATCCGAGCACTTTGACCGTCGTCTCGCAGCCGGCGTCGGGAACCATCACGTTTTCCTCCAACTTCTTGACCTATACCCCGGCCCAGACCGATGGTGGGTCCTCGGGGGCCTGGACTTACGACGTCACCACGACCGGCACCCAGACCGGGTCCATCGCGATCTGCGAGACCGGCTTCACGTATCCGTCGTCCAACTGCACGACCGCGACGATGACGTTCCTCCAGTCCGAGACCGGCTACTACATGGGCGACGTGATCAACGCGCTCGGCGAGAGCGTCGGGGTGACCGAGGACACGGGCAACGGGGTCTCCGCCCCGACCTCCGGCACAGCAGGGAGCACGTTCACCGTGACCACCGCTCCCGGGCAGGCCCTGATCCCCTCGACCGACTCGGGCTTCACCGTGGTCAACGTCGGCCAGTACTCGGCCATCCAGCCCCTTCCGACCGGAGCCACCCTCGTTCCCGGCTCGCTCAAGGTGGAGGGCGGGGATTCGAACGTGACCGACAGGTACGTCGTCTCCTACTGCACGGCGGCGATGGGCTTCATTGCCAATGAGTGCACCGCCCAGATGACCGGCAACTACAAGACGACCTACCCCTACATCGAGACCTTCCTGAACGCGGCTGCGACCATCCCCGGGGGCTCCACCCTCGTGCTCCCGACCATCTCCGCCCAGTTCACCATCAACTCGGGTGATGCCCCAGGCAGGTGATCAACGACTACGAGACCGAGTTCGTCGCCTCGACGACGATACATAACACCGTGGAGACCACCACGACGGTCCTCGACGCCTACCCGAGCATCAACGATTGCTCGGGGATCGGCATCGGCTGCGTGCCGCCTTATCAGGCGCCCGCGGCCCGCTGGTCCGACACCGTCGTCGCCCCGAGCCCGACGGTGACCTCCATCAGTCCGACGACCGGCCCGGCCGGGGGCGGCACCTCGGTGACCATCACCGGCACCAACCTGTCAGGAGCTACCGCGGTCGACTTCGGCATCCAACGCGGCGACCATCACCGCCGACTCGGCCACCTCGATCACCGCCACCTCGCCGGCCGGCACCGGCACGGTCGACGTGACGGTGACCACAGCCGAACGGGACCTCCGCAACTTCGCCGGCTGACCAGTTCACCTACGTGCCCGCCCCGACGGTGACCAATGTCTCTCCCTCGGCTGGACCGACTGGCGGCGGCACGAGCGTGACCATCACCGGGACCAACCTCGGTGGCGCCACCGCAGTCGACTTCGGATCCAACGCGGCGACGATCACCGCCGACTCGGCGACCTCGATCACCGCCACCTCCCCGGCAGGAACCGGTACGGTCGACGTGACCGTGACGACGGTCGGCGGGACCTCCGCGACCTCGCCGGCGGACCAATTCAGCTACTCGAACGGTCCGACCGTTTCGTCCATCAGCCCCTCGGGCGGCCCGACAGCCGGCGGCACCAGTGTGACCATCTCCGGCGCGAATCTGTCCGGAGCCACCGCCGTCGACTTCGGCTCCAACGCGGCGACGATCACCGCCGACTCGGCCACCTCCATCACCGCCACCTCGCCCGCCGGCAGCGGCACAGTCGACGTGACCGTGACGACTCCCGGTGGAACCTCTCCGACTTCGCCGGCAGATCAATTCACTTACTTCACGGTGCCGACAGTGACCTCCATCAGCCCGAATTCCGGCCCGACGACTGGCGGGACCAGCGTGAGCATCACCGGGACCAACTTCACCGGTGCTACGGCGGTGAGCTTCGGCGGAACCGCTGCCACGAGTTACACCGTCAACTCGAACACCTCGATCACCGCCACCTCGCCTGCCGGCTCCGGCACGGTCGACGTGACGGTGACGAATCCCGCTGGGACTTCATCGACCTCGCCCTCTGATCAGTTCACGTACGTGGCTGCACCGACCGTGACCTCGATCAGCCCGACCAGTGGCCCGACCGGCGGCGGCACCAGCGTGACCATCACCGGGACCAACCTCGGTGGCGCCAGCGCAGTCGACTTCGGATCGAACGCGGCGACGATCACCGCCGACTCGGCGACCTCGATCACCGCCACCTCGCCGGCCGGCAGCGGCACGGTCGACGTGACGGTCGACCACGGTCGGCGGGACCTCCGCGACCTCGCCGGCCGATGAGTTCACCTACGTGGGTGCACCGACGGTGACCTCGATCAACCCGACCAGCGGCCCGACCGGCGGCGGCACCAGCGTGACCATCACCGGGACCAACCTCGGTGGCGCCAGCGCAGTCGACTTCGGATCGAACGCGGCGACCATCACCGCCGACTCGGCGACCTCGATCACCGCGACCTCGCCGGCCGGCAGCGGCACGGTCGACGTGACGGTCACCACGGTCGGCGGGACCTCCGCCACCTCGCCGGCCGATGAGTTCACCTACGTGGCTGCACCGACGGTGACCTCGATCAGCCCGACCAGCGGCCCGACCGGCGGCGGCACCAGCGTGACCATCACCGGGACCAACCTCGGTGGCGCCAGCGCGGTCGACTTCGGATCCAACGCGGCGACGCATCACCGCCGACTCGGCGACCTCGATCACCGCGACCTCGCCGGCCGGCAGCGGCACGGTCGACGTGACGGTCACCACGGTCGGCGGGACCTCCGCGACCTCGCCGGCCGATGAGTTCACCTACGTGGGTGCACCGACGGTGACCTCGATCAACCCGACCAGCGGCCCGACCGGCGGCGGCACCAGCGTGACCATCACCGGGACCAACCTCGGTGGCGCCAGCGCAGTCGACTTCGGATCGAACGCGGCGACGCATCACCGCCGACTCGGCGACCTCGATCACCGCCACCTCCCCGGCCGGAACCGGCACGGTCGACGTGACGGTCACCACGGTCGGCGGGACCTCCGCGACCTCGCCGGCCGATGAGTTCACCTACGTGGGTGCACCGACGGTGACCTCGATCAGCCCGACCAGCGGCCCGACCGGCGGCGGCACCAGCGTGACCATCACCGGGACCAACCTCGGTGGCGCCAGCGCGGTCGACTTCGGATCGAACGCGGCGACGCATCACCGCCGACTCGGCCACCTCGATCACCGCCACCTCCCCGGCCGGTAGCGGCACGGTCGACGTGACGGTCACCACGGTCGGGGGCACCTCCGCGACCTCGCCGGCAGATGAGTTCACGTATACGAACGGCCCGTCTGTAGCGAGCATCAATCCGACCAGCGGCCCGACCGGCGGCGGCACCAGCGTGACCATCACCGGGACCAACCTCGATGGCGCCAGCGCAGTCGACTTCGGATCGAACGCGGCGACCATCACCGCCGACTCGGCCACCTCGATCACCGCCACCTCCCCGGCCGGCAGCGGCACGGTCGACGTGACGGTCACCACGGTCGGCGGGACCTCCGCGACCTCGCCGGCCGATGAGTTCACCTACGTGGGTGCACCGACGGTGACCTCGATCAGCCCGACCAGCGGCCCGACCGGCGGCGGCACCAGCGTGACCATCACCGGGACCAACCTCGGTGGCGCCAGCGCAGTCGACTTCGGATCGAACGCGGCGACCATCACCGCCGACTCGGCGACCTCGATCACCGCCACCTCCCCGGCCGGCACCGGCACGGTCGACGTGACGGTCACCACGGTCGGCGGGACCTCCGCGACCTCGCCGGCAGATGAGTTCACGTATACGAACGGCCCGTCTGTAGCGAGCATCAATCCGACCAGCGGCCCGACCGGCGGCGGCACCAGCGTGACCATCACCGGGACCAACCTCGATGGCGCCAGCGCAGTCGACTTCGGATCCAATGCGGCGACCATCACCGCCGACTCGGCCACCTCGATCACCGCCACCTCCCCGGCCGGAACCGGCACGGTCGACGTGACAGTGACCACACCGGAAGGGACTTCCGCGACCTCCTCGGCCGATCACTTCACCTACGTGGCACCGGGGTTCCAGATCGTGCCGCAGACGTTGCCAAACGCCACGATCGGAGTTCCCTACGTGCCGATCACGTTCCACACGTCCGGTGCGGCGCCTGGAGCCACGATCAAGTGGAAGGCCATCGTGAAGCCGCCCAAGAAGCTCAAGTTCAAGGGCGGCGTGCTCGCCGGAACACCCCTGAAGGTGGTGCCGGCCACCTACACGTTCAGCCTCAGCGCAACCGAGAAGTACGTCACGGTTGCTGTCGTCGGCGGCAGGTCGGTCAAGACCAAGCACGTCGTGACGACGACAGCCAGCTTCACCATCACGGTGGTTGCCGCCTGAACAGCAGGTAACACCCGCTTGGGCCACCTCGCTCCCGAGGCGGCCCAAGCGGGTCACGAAATTTCCGGTGCCGTCGGGTCCCGTCTGGTGATCCGGGGACGGCCATGATTGTCTCGCCCACACGGTCGACCGCCTCGGTGAGCATCGAGCATCCTTCGTCTGGTTCGCACGAACCCGGTGTAACGCCGGCGCCGCTTGAACCGTCGCCCTCGTCCGTCACAATTCCGGTGAATGAGCACCCCGATCAGCTTGGTCCTGCACTGACGTCAAGATTTCGGTCGATCAGCACATCGGGTCGGCTCCGTCGACGCGATGTGTAACGCGGGCTTCCGTTTGAACCGTTCCGATAGCGAGGTCCCGCACCCCGCGGAAATCCCGCGCAAATACAGAAATTGCGTGAAAGCCACCACTTCGCGGGGAAGGGATGGAAGTGTGTAGCCGGTCTCCTGCTACGCGCATTCTCCATGGGGGGTTGTATCGATGCAAGGTTCTCGTTCGCGTTGGGTCTCCAAAGCTGCGGCGAAGGCCCTCGTGGCCTCGCTGGTGGCGGTGGCCGGAATCGGGATCATCGCAGTGCCCGAGGCCTTCGCGGCCACTCCGACGGTGACCTCGGTCTCCCCGACGAGCGGCACGATGAACGGCGGGACGACCGTGACCGTCAACGGCAGCGGGTTCGGCACGACGGCCTCACCGAGCGTCACCGCGGTCTACTTCTCCAGCTGCCCCACGACCCTCCCACCCTCGCCTTGCAACCCGGCGGGGACCTCCATCCACGTCGTGAAGGGCACCCAGCTGACCGTGGTCTCCCCGGCCTTCGTCGGCTCCCCCACCAACACGACGGTCGACATCATCGTCTACGACGGGGCGAACGGCTCGACGACCTCGTCCGCCGACCACTACACCTATGTCCCCGGCAAGCCGACGGTGACCGGGGTCACGACGGTCGCCACTCCACCGGGGGGCCCGACCGGCGGCGGCACGGTGGTCAACGTCACCGGCACCAACTTCTCGGGGGTCACCGCGGTCGACTTCGGTTCGACCGCGGGTACCAGCATCCTCGAGAACTCGCTCGACTCGTTGTCGGTGACCTCCCCGGCGGGCACCGGCACGGTCGACATCACCGTGACCAACTCGGCCGGCACCTCCGCGACCTCGTCGGCCGACCAGTTCACCTACAACTCGGCCCTGGCGATGGCGCACGGCACCGGCGCCTACGGGACCGGCTCGTCGACCTCGACCGGGCCCACCGCCCAGCCCCCGAACTCCGTGTTCAACGTGCTCTCGCTGATGACCGGCGGCCCGGCGGCCGACCCGAGCACCTTGACCGTGGTCTCCCAGCCGGCCTCGGGGACCATCACCTTCAACTCCAACTTCTTGGTGTACACCCCCGAGCAGACCGACGGCGGGTCCTCTGGAGCCTGGACCTACGACGTCACGACGACCGGCACCCAGACCGGGAGCATCTCCATCTGTGAGACCGCCTCCCCGTCGACCTGCACCACCGCGACCATGACCTTCCTCCAGACCGCGAGCGGCGTCTACTACATGGGCGGCGTCGTCAGCACGTTCGGCCTCATGGTCGGGGTGAGCGAAGACACCGGCAACGGGATCGCGCTCGAACGACCCGAGCACTGCGCCCGGGGCCACCGTCACCGTGACCTCCGCCCCCGCCCAGGCCATCATCCCCCTCACCGACTCGGGACTCACCGTCACCAACGTCGGCCAGTACTCGGCGATGCAGCCGGTTCCGGCCGGGCTCACCCTGGTGCCGGGCTCGCTCAAGGTGATGGGCGGCGACTCGAACGTGACCGGCAAGTACACCGTCTCGTACTGCACCGCGGCCATGGGCTTCATCCCCAATGAGTGCACCGCCCAGATGACCGGCAACTACAAGACGACCTACCCCTACATCGAGACCTTCTTGAACACCGGGGCGAGCGTGCCCGGCGGAAGCGCCCTCGTGCTCCCGACTATCCAGGCGTCCTACACCATCAACCCGGGTGATGCCCCGGCACGGTGATCAACGACTACGAGACCGAGTTCGTCGCCTCGACCTCGATCACCAACGGCACCACCTCGGCCACACCGACCCTCGACGCCTACCCGAGCACCAACAGCTGCTCGGGACTGGGCATCGGCTGCGTCCCGCCCTACCAGGCGCCCACCGCACGCTGGAGCCTCACGGTCAGCGCCCCGACCTCCACGCCGTCAGTCACCTCGGTGGTCACCCGATAGCGGACCTCCCGGTGGCGGCACCCCGGTGACCATCACCGGCACCGGCTTCACCGGCGCGACCGCGGTCGACTTCGGTTCGAACGCGGCCACCAGCGTGAACGTCGTCTCGGACACCGAGATCACCGCCGATTCACCCGCTGGGAGCGGCACGGTCCACGTGACCGTGACCACACCAGGCGGAACCTCGGCCACCTCGCCATCCGACCAGTTCACCTACCTCGTGACTCCAGTGGTGACCGGCATCTCGCCAACGTCGGGCCCGGCTGCTGGCGGGACCCCCGTGACCATCACCGGTACCGGCCTCGGTAGTGCGACCGCGGTCGATTTCGGTTCCAACCCGGCGACGATCACCGCCGACACGCCACCTCGATCACCGCGACCTCGCCGGCCGGCAGCGGCACCGTCGACGTCACAGTCACCACCGGCGGAGGGACCTCGGCGACCTCCCCGTCGGACCGGTTCACCTACACGGTTGTCTCTGGTCCGAGCGTCACGGGGATCTCCCCGCAATCGGGACCAACCGCTGGCGGGACCTCCGTCACCATCACCGGCACAAACCTGGCTTCGGCGATCGCGGTGCACTTCGGAGCGAACACAGCGACGCGTGACGGCGGACACAGCCACCTCGATCACCGCGACCTCGCCGGCCGGCAGCGGCACCGTCGACGTGACCGTCACCACCGCCGGCGGGACCTCCGCGACCTCGCCGGCCGACCAGTTCACCTACGCCTTGGCCCCGACGGTCACCATGATCAGCCCGGCTTCCGGTCCGAGCGGTGGTGGCACGTCGGTCACCGTCACCGGGACCAACTTCACCGGTGCGTCGGGCGTCAAGTTCGGGACGATCGCCGCGACCACCTTCACGGTGAACACCTCGACATCGATCACCGCGACCTCCCCGGCGGGCAGCGGCACTGTTGACGTGACCGTCACCACCCCGGGCGGGAGCTCGGCGACTTCCTCGGCCGACAAGTTCACCTACACGGCCACCAGTGGTCCGGCGGTCACTTCGGTCACGCCGTCGAGCGGCCCGACTGCGGGCGGGACGACCGTGACCATCGATGGGGTCAACCTCTCCGGCGAGACGAGCGTGAAGTTCGGCGCCACCAGCGCCACGGTGACGCTGGACACCGCCACGTCGATCACGGCGACCGCGCCCGCCGGCACCGGCACCGTCGACGTCCGGGTGACGACTGCCGCGGGCACTTCACCGATTACTTCCTCCGATGAGTACACCTACGCGGCTGCGCCCGCCGTCACCGGGGTGAGCCCGGTGACCGGCCCGGCATCCGGCGGAACCGTCGTCACCATCTCCGGCACCAACCTCGCCGCAGCGAGCGCGGTCGACTTCGGATCGAATCCCGCGATCGTGAGCGCCGACACCGCGACCTCGATCACCGCCACCGCTCCCGCGGGTGCCGGAACGGTACACGTCACCGTGACCACTCCCGGCGGCACTTCCGCGACCTCGGCGTCGAGCCTCTACACGTACGTGCCCGCGCCGACAGTGAGCGGCGTGGTGCCGGCCTCGGGTCCGACTGCGGGTGGCACCAGCGTGACCATCAACGGGACCAACCTCGGCGGCGCAATGAGCGTCGACTTCGGTGGCGCGGTCGCGGTCATCACCTCGAACACCTCGACCTCGATCACCGCGACGTCGCCGGCGGGTAGTGGCACCGTCGACGTCACCGTCGCCACCCTCGGCGGCACGTCCGCGATCGTCGCCCGCCGACCTGTTCACCTACGTGCCCGCTCCCGTCGTCAGCGGGGTCAGCCCGAGTTCCGGGCCGACTGCGGTCGGCACGGTGGTGACGGTCAACGGCTCCAATCTCGCCGGAGCCACCAACGTGACCTTCGGGGGGATCGCAGCGGCCATCACCGCCGACTCGACGACCTCGATCACGGCCACCGCACCGTCCGGTTCGGGCACCGTCGACGTCGTGGTCACGACGGTCGGGGGATCTTCGGCCACCTCGGCCGCCGACCACTACACCTACGTTCCCGCACCGACGGTGACCATGGTCGCCCCGGTCACCGGCCCAGCTTCGGGAGCCACCACGGTCACCATCACTGGCACCAATCTCACCGGGGCAACGACGGTCGACTTCGGATCGAACCCGGCGGCCATCACCGCCGACTCCGCGACTTCGATCACCGCGACCTCCCCGGCGGGCAGCGGCACGGTCGACGTGACCGTCACGACCGTTGGCGGCACCTCGGCAACCTCCGCGGCCGACCTGTACACCTACGTGGCCGCGCCGACTGTCACCGGGGTGAGCCCGACCTCAGGGCCTCCGACCGGTACCAACCCGGTGACCATCACCGGCACCAATCTCGGTGGCGCGAACGCGGTCCGTTTCGGGACCAACCCCGCAACCATCACATCTGACTCCGACTCCGTGTTGACCGTGCTCGCCCCGGCGGGCAGCGGGATCGTCGACGTGACCGTCACCACACTCGGGGGCACCTCCGCCACCTCTTCGGTGGACCGGTACACCTACACGACGCCCGGCTTCCACATCGTGACCACCTCGCTGCCCGACGCCACGCGCGGCGTGGCCTACTCGGTGACGCTGCAGGCAACCGGCGGCATCCAGCCCTACAAATGGAAGAAGCTCACCAAGCCACCGAAGGGGCTCAAGTTCAACCGATTCGGTGTGCTCTCCGGCATCCCGAAGGCGAAGGACGCTCCCGGTACCTACCAGATCACCATCAGCGTCACCGAGCACACCAAGCCGAAGCAATCGGTCAGCACCACGCTCACCTTGGTCCTGCACTGATCCGGCGGGGCTCCTGGTTGGATCGGTGAGGGACCGCGAGCACCGTCTCGACGACCCCCATCACTTTGACCTTGGTGACCGCGGAGCCGGTCGAAAGCCACAGACCGTGTTCGAAGACGTCGCGCCTACTTCGTCACCGATGGTGAGCGGTGCTCGCGAAGACCAGCTGAAGTTAGAGCGGTCTCCAGGTCGGTCGCGACTCGAGGTCGACTTCGCTCGAGTCCAAGTGGCGCTCTTGGTCGGTGTGCCGTGTAACGCAGAAGTTCATCGAAGCGTTACGGCGACGCGCGGTTCCCGCTTCATAGCGAAGTTGGATGTCACACAAAGTCCAGATTGCGACGGAGCGTGATCGTAAGCGCGCAACTGGACGCGGCCGAGCGGCGAAAAGGTTGCACTGCTGATACGTTGCCGCCAGCAACGGGTACTTGTAGTGGGGAGACGAATCGCGCGCCCGGGTCGTGAACAGCGGGCCCGACCCACCACTTCGGTGAAGTCGGTCGCCGGCATGCAGCGGCTTGTGGCGATCATCTTTTGCTGTTGAAGGAAAACGCCGCAGCCGTGTCGTCGAAGAGGGGAACAACATGAGGAAACGTGCATCCGTCGTAACGCTCGTCTGCGTACTGATCGCGGGCTTCGGGATCGTCGCTCGAAGAGCCGGCCGGAGCCACTACCGCTCCCACAGCTCCACCGGCCGGTACGCAACTCTGCAACGGCGGCGCCGACTCCTCCGAGCTGACCGGACCGTCGACGGCACCTTCGGGGTCGGTGACGGTTCCCGCGGGTAACAACGGCAGCCTGGCCCTGCGCGCGAACACCACCTACTACCTGGCGTCCGGGACCCACACGTTCGGGACCTCGGAGTTCAGCCAGTGGCAGCCGGCTAGTGGCGACACCTTCATCGGAGCCCCGGGGGCCGTCATCAGCGGCCAGAACGTCAACGACTCGGCGTTCGATCTGAACGCGTCGGACGTGACCATCGAATACTTGACCATCGAGAACTTCGTCGCGCCGGCCGGGCAGATGGTCGTGAACCACAACGGCGGAGCGAACTGGACCATCGCGTACGACTCCATCATCCACAACGGCGGCGCAGGGGTCGGCATCGGTAGCGGTGACGTGGTGGAGCACGATTGCCTCAGCGCGAACGACGAGTACGGCTTCTCTTCCTTCGGCGGGGCCACCAATGTCACCCTCTCGGACAACGAGATCAGCTACAACGACACCAACGGCACCTACGACGAGGGCGCCTACGTCACGTCCTACTCGGTGACGAGTGACGTGGCGACGATCAACACCAAGGCACCGATGGATCTGAAGGTCGGGAACCCGATCATCGTGGGTGGTGGCTGCTCCACCGGGTGGTGTACCAACCTCTCCAAAGCAGCCCTGAACGGCACCTGGACGATTGCCTCGATTCCCTCGACCACCTCGTTCACGTTCCACGTGACGACCGCCAATGTGGGCACGACCAGTGACCCGAGCGGGACCGTGGCCGACCCCCAGGTGACCTGCGGCTGCGCTGGTGGCGGCAAGTTCTGGAACACGGCTGGCGCCACGGTGGCCGACAACTGGGTCCACGGCAACGGCGACGTCGGGATCTGGGCGGATACCGACAACTCCGGGTTCGACATCAGCGGCAACTACATCGCTTCGAACTGGGCCGAGGGCATCATCTACGAGATCAGCTACAACGCGGACATCACCGACAACACGCTGATCGACAACGCGTGGGGTGGTGGTCCTTCGCCGGGGCTCGGTGGCTTCCCCGATCCGGCCCTCTACATCTCGGAGTCGGGGAGCGACAGCCGGGTGGCCGGGAACTACGGCCCCATGTTCAACGTCTCGGGGAACGGCTTCGTCGACAACTGGAGTGGCGTCGTCATCTACGAGAACTCCAACCGAGCGTGCGGCATCAGCAACGACCAGTACTGCACGCTGGTCGCCCCTGGCACCTACACGTTGTCGTCGTGCGCCGCCCACATCCCGAACGGCAGCGGCAGCGCCACCCCGGACTACGTCGACAACTGCCGCTGGAAATCGCAGAACGTCTCGGTGGACGACAACGTCTTCGACTTCACCCCGGGCGACATCGGGGCGGACTGCACCACGTCGATCTTCTGCGGCTACAACGGGCTGTTCAGTGAGCCGGCGACCACGCCGGGTTCGACGTGGGGACCGAAGGGTGCCGGGACGGTCCCTTGGCCCTCGGGCGCGAGCTATCCCTATGCGGGCTACACCGTCCCGAACAACATCTCCAACAACCAGCACAACGCCTACGCCGACAACACCTACTGCGCCGGGGGAGGCGCTGCCTGGAACTTCGTCGCCTTCGCCCAGGGCAACGGAGTGAGCAAGGGCAGCTGGACGGGAGGCCTCACCAACGTCCTCGGTACGGGCGACAAGTTCACCGCGCAGGACGCGGGCAGCACCTTCAGCTCCACCGCCTGCCCCACGGCCACGCCGCCGCCGCCCCCGCCGGCCCCGACGGTCACTTCGATCACTCCGACCGGCGGCCCTGCGGCCGGTGGGACCTCGGTCACCATCAGCGGCACCAACTTGAGCAACGTGATCGCGGTCGACTTCGGTCTCGACGCGGCGACGATCACCGCCGACTCCGCGACCTCGATCACCGCGACCTCACCGGCCGGATCCGGCGCAGTCGACGTGACGGCCACCACACCCGGCGGGACGTCTTCGACCTCGCCGGCGGACGTCTTCACCTACGTGGCGCCGCCCGGCTTCCACATCGTCCCGATGTCCTTGCCGGCTGCCACACGGGGAGCCGCCTACTCGGCGACCCTTTCCGCAGCTGACGGGGTTCCGCCGTACAAGTGGAGGAAGCTCACTCCGCTCCCGCACGGTCTCAAGCTGATCGGGTCCACCGGGACGATCACCGGCACCCCGAAGTCCAAGGACGTTCCCGGCACCTACCACATCACGATCGGCGTCTTCGAGCACACCAAGCCCAAGCAGATGGTGAGCCTTACCTTCATCCTCTCCCTGAACTGATTCGACAGGAGCCCGGTGGAGGATCACCCCGGGACGGCGAGCACCGTCTCGACCACCCGGTCGATCTCCGCCTCGGTGAGCGCGGAGCCGGTCGGGAGACACAGGCCGTGTTCGAAGATGCCCGCACACACCTCGCCTCCGATGGTGGGCACGCCTGCGAACACCGGCTGGAGATGCAGCGGCTTCCAGGTCGGTCGCGACTCGACGTCGACCTCCTCGAGTGCGAGCCGGATCTGCTCGCGATCGGCGCCGAACACGTCGGGGTCCACCAGGATGCAGGTGAGCCACCAATTGGGTTCCCCGTAGGTGGCGACCGGCATGAACCCGATCCCCTCCACCCCACCGAGCGCCTTTCGGTAGCGCTCGTGGATGGCCCGCCGTCGCTCGATGCGGTGGTCGAGACCTCGCAGCTGGGCGCGGCCGAGCGCGGCCAGGAGGTTGCTCAGCCGGTAGTTGTAGCCGAGCGCCGAGTGCTCGTAGTGGGGGAACGGATCGCGTGCCTGGGTGGCGAGGAAGCGGGCCCGCTCGGCCATCTCGGCAGAGTCGGTCACCAGCATCCCGCCACCGCTCGTGGTGATGATCTTGTTGCCGTTGAAAGAGAAGACCGCGGCAGTGCCGAACGAACCGGTGGGGCGCTCGTGGTAGGTGGCACCGAGCGCCTCTGCGGCGTCCTCGATCAAGGGGATCCCGTATTCGGAGCAGAGCGGCACCAATCGGTCGTAGTCGGCCGATTGACCGTAGAGGTCGACCGACACCATCGCGGCCGGCAGTCGCCCCCTCGCAGCGCGGCGAGAGAGCTCGGCCTCCACCAGGTCCGGGTCGATGTTCCAGGTCGACGGCGAGGAGTCCACGAACACCGGGCTCCCGCCGAGGTAGACGACGGCCGACGCGGTGGCGACGAAGGTGAACGAGGGGACGAGCACCTCGTCGCCCGGGCCGATCCCTGCCAACAGCAGGCAGAGGTGCAACGCGGCGGTGCCGCTGGAAAGGGCGACGGCGTGGCCGACACCGACTCGTTCGGCGAGCTCGGACTCGAACGCGCCGATGTCGGGACCGACCGGAGCGATCCAGTTCGAGTCGAAGGCCTCGAGGAGCATTCGGCGCTCCTCGGGTCCGACTTCGGGAGGGGACAGGTAGATCCGGCTCATGCCCGTGCCCCCTGGTCGGGGCTCAGCGCCCCGACGAGGCCGGCGGCCACGGTGAGAAGGACCGCCGCGCCGACGTCCACTGCGATGGCCGCAGTGGTGGCGCCGACGCGAACCGCCACCCACGCGCCGATACCGAGCAGGGCCTCCATCGCGATGTACGCGAGGCTCGCGGCCGGACCGGGCCATCCGCGGCTCACCAGCCGGTCGTAGGGGTGGCCGCGGTCCCCGGCGAGCAGCGACAGTCGTCCACGCGCTCTGCGCACCACCGCGAAGCACACTTCGGCGACCGGGAGGGCGACCAGCGCCAGCGCCGCGACACCGACGGTGAGTGCCACCCCGGGCGCCCAGGCTTCGGCGAGGAGGACGACCAGGCCGGTTCCGAGGAGGTAGGAGCCACCGTCGCCGAGGTACACCCGAGCCGGCGGGCGGTTGTACGCGAGGAAGCCGACCAGTGCCGCGCCGAGGGCGATCCCGAGCTCGCGCCCCGGACCGTGAAGGATCGCCGCGAAGGCCCCGGCGCCGACGGCCGCGACACCCGCGGCCAGCATGTCGAGACCGTCGATGAGGTTGACGCCGTTGACCACGAGCACGGTGGCGACGAGGAGGAGGAGGGCGCCGACCACTCCGGGGAGGTGGAGTGGGCAGGTGGCCGCGACGAGTCCGCCGACCGCCAACTGGCCCACGAGACGGACGAGCGGCGGCAGGTCGAACCGGTCGTCGGCCACGCCGAGGCACAGCGCCCCTGCGAGCGGCCAGAGCACGCTCGGGCGTCCGCTCAATACCCCGACCAGGGTCCCCGCGAAGACCGCCACTCCACCGAGGTAGGGGACCGGCGCGGTCTGGGGTTTGAGGGCACCGGGCTGGTCGACCACACCGGTGCGCCGGGCGACGACGATGGCCACCGGCGTGACCACCAGTGCCACCGCGAAGGCAACCAGTGCGATGAGCGTCCCGCTCATCGCACTGCTGGGCCCGACGAGGAAGCTCCCTCGCGCTCCCATTGCATGAGGAGCGACTCGGTGCCCGCGTGCAGCTCGAACCGCTCGGCGGTCCGGAAGCCGGCGCGCTCGTAGAGCGCGATCGCAGCGGCGTTGTCCGCGCCGACCACCACGTGCGCGGCATCGCAGCCACGGAGACCGAGCTCGTCGAGGAAGGCGTCGACCAGCAGCGCGCCGGTGCCGCGCCGGTGCCGTGACGGATCGACCGCGATCGCGAGCAGTTCGGCCCCACGCCCCACGCCCGCGCTCTCCGATCTCGCGTGACCGAGCGTGTCGAGTGCCCGGCGCCATCCGGTGAGCAGCGCCCCCGCAGCCGACGCCCCTGCCACGATTCCGTCGCGGAAGAGGAAGCTCCGGTAGAGCGCGCCGACGTCGGTCGATCCGGCGATGAACCCCGCAACGGTCCCGTTCGAGTCCGCGACCAGAAGGAACGAGTCCGGAGCTCGTCCGATCCGCCGGTAGAGGCGCCGGAGGAAGGAGGGACCGAGCACCGAAAGGAAGCCCTGGGCGATCTGGTCGGCGTGGAGCGCGGCCGCGTCCGCGGCGTCCCGGTCGGTCGCCGGGCGGATCACGAGCTCGAGCGGTGGGCCGGTGGCCGGCATCCGGCGTCGTTCACCTGTCGGCCCCATCGTCGTCCCCCCGGCCCGCTGAGCTGGGCCCGGATCGTGCGTGGCCCGTCGCCACACCTCCGAGCGAGTCTACGACCCCTTCCGAAATCCAGGGGTTATGGGATAGTATCGACGCTCCATGGACAGGGGGTCGGGGGTCGCAGGGTCGGGTCAGTACCAGCTGTCCCAGGTCGAGAACATCGAGGCCGCCTCGATCCATGTGATCCGTGAGGTGGCGGCCGAGTTCGAACGGCCGGTGCTGCTGTTCTCGGGCGGTAAGGACTCGGTGGTGATGCTCCGCCTCGCGCAGAAGGCCTTCTGGCCTGCACGCATCCCGTTTCCCGTCATGCACGTCGACACCGGGCACAACTTCCCCGAAGTGCTCGAGTTCCGCGACCGGACGGTGGCCGAACTCGGCGCCACCCTCATCGTGGCCTCGGTGCAGGAGTCGATCGACGCCGGGAGGGTGATCGAAGAGTCCGGGCCGGACCCCTCGCGCAACCGCCTCCAGACGAGGACCCTGCTCGATGCGATCAGCGAGTTCCGCTTCGACGCGGTCTTCGGAGGCGCCAGGCGGGACGAGGAGAAGGCCAGGGCCAAGGAGCGGATGTTCTCCTTCCGGGACGAGTTCGGCCAGTGGGACCCGAAGAACCAGCGCCCCGAGCTCTGGTCGCTCTACAACGGCCGCCACCGCACCGGCGAGCACATCCGGGTCTTCCCGCTCTCGGACTGGACCGAGCTCGACATCTGGCAGTACGTGGCCAACGAGGAGATCGAGCTGCCGCAGATCTACTACTCGCACCGCCGCGAGGTGTTCCGCCGCGACGGCATGCTGCTCGCGACCGGGCCCTACCTCACCCCCCGGGACGACGAGGAGGTCTTCGAGGCGACCGTCCGCTACCGCACCGTGGGCGACATGACCTGCACGGGGGCGGTCGAGTCGGTCGCGGCGACCGCAGTGGACATCGTCGCGGAGGTGGCGGCCTCACGGCTCACCGAGCGGGGTGCGACCCGGGCAGACGACCGTACCAGCGAGGCGGCGATGGAAGACCGTAAGCGCGAGGGCTACTTCTGATGGAGTTGCTGCGCTTCGCCACGGCGGGTTCGGTCGACGACGGGAAGAGCACCCTCATCGGGCGGTTGCTCTACGACTCGAAGTCGATCTTCGAGGATCAGCTCGAGTCCGTGGAGCGGGTCAGCCGGCAGCGGGGCGACGACTACACCGACCTCGCGCTTTTGACCGATGGACTGCGTGCGGAACGCGAGCAGGGCATCACCATCGACGTCGCCTACCGCTACTTCGCCACCCCGAAGCGCAAGTTCATCATCGCCGACACGCCCGGTCACATCCAGTACACCCGCAACATGGTGACCGGGAACTCGACCGCGGATCTCACCCTCGTGCTCGTGGATGCCCGCAAGGGCATCGTCGAGCAGACCCGCCGTCACGCTTTCCTCGCCTCTCTGCTTCGGGTGCCCCACCTCCTTCTCTGCGTGAACAAGATGGACCTGGTCGGCTACGACCGCGACGTCTTCGAATCGATCCGCGAGGAGTTCGCCGCCTTCGCCAGTCGTCTGGACGTCGCCGACTTGAGCTTCGTGCCGATCTCCGCGCTCCAGGGGGACAACGTCGTCCAGCGGTCGGCCAACATGCCCTGGTACGAGGGCGCGTCGCTCCTGCACTACCTCGAGCAGGTCTACATCTCGTCCGACCGCAACCTGATCGACCCGCGCCTTCCGGTCCAGTGGGTCGTCCGTCCACAGAATTCGGGCCACACCGACTACCGCGGCTACGCGGGCCGGGTGGCGGGTGGCGTGTTCCGGCCTGGCGACGAGGTGACGGTGCTCCCCTCGGGCCTTTCGACCACCGTCGCGGGCATCGACACCTTCGACGGTCCGCTCGAGGAGGCCTACTCGCCGATGTCGGTCACCTTACGGCTCGACGACGACATCGACGTCTCCCGCGGGGACATGATCTGCCGCCCGCACAACCAGCCGAACGTCGGCCAAGATCTCGACGCGATGGTCTGCTGGATGGCGGATCGGCCGGTCGCACCCGGCGATTTCTTCGCGCTCAAGCACACCACCCGGTGGGTACGGGCGGTGGTGCGTGACATCCACTACCGCCTCGACGTCAACACACTCCATCGCGACGAAACAGCGACGTCGCTCACGCTCAACGAGGTGGGAAGGGTGAACCTCCGGATCACCCAGCCGCTCTTCTACGACAGTTATCGGCGCAACCGGCAGACCGGCTCGTTCATCCTCGCGGCCGAGGATTCGAATGTGACGGTCGGCGCCGGCATGTTGCTCGCGGCCGACTGAGCTCGCGATGACGAAGGCGCCCTCCAACGTCACCTGGCAAAGCGGCCAGGTCACCCGCGCCGAGCGAGCGAAGGCCCTCGGAGTGCGTGGCGCGACGGTCTGGCTGACCGGGCTCTCGGGGTCGGGCAAGTCGACGGTTGCGGCCGCCCTCGAGAAGCGGCTCGTGCTCGCCGGGCGTGGTGCGTACCGCCTCGACGGCGACAACCTCCGCACCGGGCTGAGCGGGGATCTCGGCTTCCGTCGTGAGGAGCGCGAGGAGCACGCGCGGCGGGCCGCGGAGGTGGCGTGCCTGTTCGCCGACGCGGGGCTGGTCGCGATCGTGGCGCTGATCAGCCCGTATGCCTCCTCACGCCAGCGGGCCCGGGAGCTCCACGAAGGGGCCGACCTCCCCTTCGCCGAGGTCTACATGGCGGCGCCGGTCGATCTGTGCGCGGCCCGCGATCCGAAAGGCCTCTACGCCGAGGCGGCCTCCGGTCGGATCGGCTCCTTCACCGGAGTGGACGACCCCTACGAAGTGCCAGAGGCTCCTGACCTGGTCATCGAGGCGGGTACTCCCCTCGACGATGCGGTCGATGCCGTGGAGGCGATCCTACGCGGCGTCGAGGGTCCTGCGACCAGGGCCGACGACCCGATCCGCTGACCTTCCGCGTCACCGAAACTCGACCACGGACCGTCGTCGGACGGTGGCTCCTCGTTGTCGGACAAGACCCCTTGACAATTGACGAAGTAGCATCCCTGACCAGGGAATCTCACCAGTTTTGGGGATGCAGAAAAGGTGCTCGGGGGGAAGACTGGCGCTAAGTTGCCAACCACGAGTGGGGGACGCAGGCTGCGGAGGGCCTGACGGCAACCAGGGGTCATGAATTGCTGAACCGGAGGAGGAGAGCCAATCGCTGGCTTGCGGCAACGGCCGCCGCCCTTGTCGCGGTCGGTTGCGCGCTGGTTACCGCCGGGGTCGCGTCGGCTGCAACTCCGGTCGGCCATTTTCCGAGCATCCGGTTCTGGAACGCGTACGGAGTGGTCACCATGCGGGTACCCATCAAGGTGTACTGCCCGCCGACGCAGCCGGACTGCGACTGGATGCTGTGGGTCAACGAACCGGACATCCCCCCGCAGCCGGTCGTCGGATACCAGATCGCCGCGGCAGGATCAGGCGCCGTCCTCGAAGTCAAGTACCCCTCCAACTTCTGCGGCGTCATTCAGGCCGACGCTCTCGTCGGTCCGAGCCCCTGGCTCAGGGAGTTCGGCCACGTGATGATGATCAACACCTGCGACACGACCACCACGTCGCCTCCGACCACCTCGCCCCCGACCACCTCGGCGCCGACCACTTCGCCGCCGACCACTTCGCCGCCGATCACGGCTCCGAAGACGCCCACCACGACCCCACCACACACGGCGGCCACCTCGGCGCTGCCGTTCACCGGCGACACCTCACCTGCCGGGATTTCCGCCACGACGATCGACGCGGTAGGCGACACGACCGCCACCACCGCTCCGGCGTCGTTGCCTTTCACCGGTAGCAATCTGAAGCCGCTGGTCATCCTCGGTGTCGCCATGATCCTGGCTGGCCTCTACCTGTTGAGCAACGTTGAGCAGCGACGGAGGGCCCTCCGCCGTCTCGGGAGCGCGGTGAGCACCGGTGCGGAGTACTCCTCGCGCGCGTCTCACTGGTTCCTCGGGGAGTGACGAGGCGGCCGGGCTGATCCCCCCGGCCGCGCCGGGGCGGCGTGAGCGGCTCTGGGCGGGCGCGTCCCCGAGCAACTCCCTGGCGGCTATCGTTCTCGCTTCCGCAGCGGCAGGGGCACGCTGCGCACGGAACCGCCCCGGCGTGAGTGGTGGGTAGGGGGACCGAGCTGATGACACCGGAGACTGCGGTCCTCGAGCCCACCGAAGCACTCGGTGCCGAAGGACCTGACCGTCTCCCTCCCGGCGATCGAGACCGGCGGCGTTTCACACTGGCGGTCGTCATCGGCTTCGCGGTGGTCACGATCCCGTTCGTCTGGATCCTCTGGGACCTCTGGACGGGGAACCTCGATCCGACCCGCCAGTACTCGCCCGACAACTTCTACGACCTGCAGGCCCGTGCCATGTTCCATGGTCACCTCTACATCCCGAACGGGTCGATCGGGATCGAGGCCTTCCTCCACGACGGTCGTCAGTACACCTACTTCGGATTGTTCCCGTCACTCCTGCGGATGCCGCTTCTGGCGCTCACCAGTAGCTTCGACGGCAAGCTGACCGCGCCGTCGATGCTGCTCGCGTGGGTGGTCACCGGCCTGTTCACCTCGCTCCTGCTCTGGCGGGTGAGAATCCTCCTGCGCGGTAGTGCGGTGCTGGGCCGGCTCGAGGCAGGTGTCTGCGGCTTGGTGGCCGCCGCGGTCACCGGGGGCTCGGTGCTGATGTACCTGGCATCCGAGCCAAAGGTCTCCGACGAGGACCTCGCCTGGAGCGTGGCCCTGACCCTCGGGGCAATCTTTGCGCTGCTCGGCGTCCTCGAGCGCCCGACCCGGGGCAGGGTGCTCGCGAGCGGTGCGTTGGTCCTCGCTGCTGCGCTGGATCGCGGTTCGACCGGCTACGGGTGCATCCTCGCCGCGCTGATCGTGACAGGTTGGTTCGCGATCGGTCGCGGCGGCGACGAGAATCGCAGATGGGCGATTCCCTTGGCGGGTGTCGGCATCGTGCCCCTGCTCTTCGTCGTCGCATTGAACGAGGCCAAATTCGGCAATCCCCTCGGGTACTCACTGGCCGATCAGGTCTGGACGCAGGTCAACGCGCATCGGGCCCACTTCTTGGCGGTCAACGGGAGTACCTTCGGTCTTCACTTCCTCCCGTCTACGCTCGCCGCCTACTTCGCGCCGAACGGGCTGCACCTCACCTCGGCATTTCCGTACGTCACGCTGCCGACCGGGCCGCCCACGGCTGTCGGAGGCGTCGTCCTCGATCAGGTCTACCCGACGGCGAGCGTCCTCGTGTCGATGCCGCTGACCTTCCTCCTGGCCTGCTGGGGCCTGGTGGCCTCGTTCCGACCGAAGCCGATCGGCCGGGCTCGACTTGCCGCGGTGCTCCTGGTCCCTGCCGCGGCAGCCGCGACCGGCGTGATGGTCTACGGCTACATCGCGGACCGCTATCTTGCGGACTTCCTTCCCGTCCTGATCTTCGCCAGCCTGGTCGGCGTCGTCGATCTGTGGCACCGGCTCGCTCGAAGCAGCCCGCGGGTACGTGGTGCCGTCTTCGCAGCCATCGGCGTCGTCGGCCTGTTCGGGGTCTGGGCCAACATCGGCGCAGCGCTGACCCCGTCTGCCCTTTGGACTCCCGCGCAGGGCCGGTCGTTCGTCTCCGCTCAACGGTCACTGGGCGCAGGCGCGGTCCAGTCCTTGCTGCGGCAGGGCCCGACCCTGCCCTACTGGGCCCCGGAGGGAACCCTCTTCGCCGTCGACGGGTGCACCGGACTGTACGTCTCGACCGGCTTCACCTATGCGACGGTCCCCGGCCAGCAGTTGCAGCACGAAACCTGGGACGTGGTCGAACAAGGTCCTGGCATCAATCACACTCTGCACCTTTCGTTCGCTCAGCTGCCTCAACCGGGTGATCCTCCGGTCACCTTGATGACCTACGGCGCGACCTCCTTGGTCCTTCAGACGACCGGCGTCGGCCGGGTGCGCCTGGCAGTGGTCAACGCCGGTGCGCCTAACGTGACGTGGCCACCAGCGGTGTCCAACTCCCAGCGGGTGCAGCTCCACCGCCGGTACGCCCTCACCGTCCATGACCGATCCCAACCTGCACTCGATCTCGGTGAACGGCCTAGGTGGGGGTATCGGGCACTATCTCGCCGGCAGCGGTCCGGCCGTGATCATGACGACCGGAGCGTCGAGCGGCGCGGGCAATGGGTACCTCTCCGTGGTCGACGCCTCGCGGCCCTCGCCACCCACCAAGCTCTGCCAGAGTCTGGTCCGGCAGAGTTCGAAATCCGCACGGACAGAGACCGGTTGAGCCGCGATGTGCCGTGTAGTAGCCGCAATAGTGAGTCGGAGCGCGCTCCGCCCCGATCGCAGGATCCGAGCCATCTGGACCCGACGCTCACCGACCTGGGGGGTGGCTATTGGCTGGATTAGGCTCCGGCGGTGAAGGACGGTTCGGTCGTGGGTGGTGGTGCCAATCGCCGCAAGGTCTTGGTGCGCATCGTCTCGACCGTCTTCGTGGCGCTCTGCGTGGCCTTCATCGTCCATCTACTGGTGAGCAACTGGACAGAGGTCAGCAGGGCTATTCGCCACGCCCGGCTCTGGCTGTTCGCACCGGCTGCAGTCTGCGCGATCGGCGGAATGTACATCCTGGCTTGGCGCTGGGGAGCCGCGATCGTCACTGTCGGCGGCGAAAGAGGCCGATCTCACCGAGTGATCAGCGCGTTCTTCGTCGGTGAGGCCGGCAAATACATCCCGGGTGCGGTCTGGGCGATGCTGGGTCGAAGTGAGCTCGCCCACCGCGAAGGGTACGAACGCCCGGTCGCCTACTCGAGCGTGGCGTTGTCGGTGATCGGGTGTTATCTGGCGGCGTCGCTGACGGCGATCGTCTTCGCCGCGATTGCACTTCTCACTGGCTCCCTCTCTGGGCCGTGGTGGCCGATCGTCCTGGTGGCAGCGGCTGGGCTCATCCTCATCCACCCAGCGGTCAGCCGCCGGTTACTGGGGTTGGTCGGTCGGGTGTTGGGGCGGACGCTGGAGGTCGACGTGCCCAACTGGACGAGTTGTCTCCGCTTGGCTGTCTCCTACGTGCCGGTGTGGGTCCTCATTGCCGCGGCCACCTCACTGGTCACCGCATCCCTGGTTCCCCACCCGCCCATCGCGCGGGTCGCCTTCGCCGCCGTCGTGAGCTGGATCATCGGGTTCATCACTCCTGCGCCCGGCGGGATCGGCGTACGAGAAGCAGTCTTCGTGGCTGTGGCGGGAGTGGCTTCGGGACCTGCAGCCGCGGCCGCCCTCCTTGCCCGGGTACTCTTTGTGGGGGTGGACGCGGCCGGAGCGGGAATCGGCTGGTTGGTCCTCCGGATGACCGAACCGGCGGGCGAGTTCGGAGCGACCAGGAGATCGGTTTGACCCGTCAGTCAGAAGAGGTGACGAGCGGGAGCCAGGTCGGTGCATCTCGTGCGGCTGTGTCGGACGGGATCACCTACGCCGGCTCGACGGCGGCTTCCGTGTCAGTGGTGATGCCGGCGTTGAACGAAGCCGAGAATCTCGTCGAGACCGTCCCCGCGCTGATCGACGTGCTCGAGGAGATGGGCATCGAGTACGAAGTGCTCGTCGTCGACGACGGGAGCACCGACGGCACGCCACGCGTGATGCGAGAGCTTTGCGCTCACTATCCCCACCTCCAGAGCGTCCGGCTGCGACGCAATGCGGGAAAGGCAGCCGCTCTTTCCATCGGATTCGAACGCGCCGTGAACGAGGTCCTCGTCACCATCGATGCCGATGGGCAGGACGATCCCCGCGAGCTCCCCGCGCTCCTCCGAAAGCTCGACGAGGGATACGACCTCGTCACCGGCCAGCGGGCCACCCGCAACGATCGGTTCGTGAAGCGGCACACGTCTCGCCTCTACAACGCCACCACCTCCTGGGTCAGCGGCGTTCCGGGTAAGGACTTCAACAGTGGCCTCAAGGTCATGCGACGTGAGGTCGGCGATACCGTCGATCTCTACGGCGAGCTCCACCGCTACCTACCGGTCCTCGCTGCTTGGGCGGGCTACTCCATCACCGAAGTCGAGGTCGAGCACCATCCCCGTCTGCATGGCACGACCAAGTACGGCATCGCCCGCTTCTGGAGAGGCCTCTTCGACCTCGTCACGGTGAAGTTCATCACCTCGTACAATCGCCGCCCGTTCCATCTGTTCGGTGGGGTGGGCTTGCTCGCCGGGCTCATCGGGACCGTTCTGCTCGTCTGGATGTTCATCCGCCACGTCATGGGACTTCCCGTCGGCACCCACCCCGCCCTGATCATCGGCGTCATGTTCGAGGTGGTCGCCGTGCAGCTGATCCTGTTCGGGCTACTCGGAGAGCTTCTCGTCTACCAGTTCACCACTCGAGGTGCCGCTCGTGCGGGGTCGTCGCCGATCGAGTCCGAAGTCGAGGAACGGACCGACTGAGGTCCGCTCTGCCGGCGCAATCGAACCGGTTCGCTCTCGCCGGCCTCACCCTCTAGAGCCGGCGGGGCGGGCGACGGCGACGAGCCAAGGGAAGCACCCCTTGACTTCGACCGTCTCGAAGTGCTCCCGGAGGAGCCGACGGAGCGTCGACGGACGGAACTGCTGGACGTGCTCGGGGTTGTTACCCCAGCGTCCGATGTCCTTTCCCCGGCAGAGATTGCCCAGGCGAAAGAACGGCTCCCACGGGACGGACACCACGCAGTGGCCCCGGCAGACGCGGGCAAGCTCGGCCACTGCTCGCTCCGGTGCCACCAGATGCTCGAGGACCTCGAGGCAGGTGACCACGTCGCCGCCTCCGTTCGCTAACGGCAGCATGCCGGCGTCCGCCCGAACTCCCCTCAACTCGGAAATGCGCTCGAGCGCGGTTGCCAACTTGTCGTGCCGGTACTCGACCCCGACCAGCAGCCGGGCCCGGGCTCCCATGGCCGACAGCGCGAGCCCTTCGCCGATGCCGACGTCGACCCAGGTCCCCTCGGTCGACCCCGAAGCCGATCGGATCTCACCCAGCAATCGATCGATCAGCCGACGGACCACGACGTTGCGGCTGCTGTACTTTGCCTCGTCTTCCCCGGCGGCGTCGAGCAGCGCGCCAGGTGGAAGCCCGATGGCAGTTGGTTCACCGCACGTCACTTCAGGATGATAGCAACGACGCTCTTGATTCGACGGTTGTCGACGACGCGGTGGAGCGTCAGGAGTTGACTGGCTCTTCGACTCGAGTCGCCGCGTGGCCGGCGTCCGCGACAACTGCATGATCGAGGGCTCTGTCCGCAGCCGGTTGCCGCCGCCTCCAGCGACCGACGACGCCGACCGCCACCAGAACGATCACCGCCACGGCGGCGAGCACGATCCCCTCGGTGAATTTGCGCGGCCAGTAGTTCAGTTCGATGACATGGTGCCCCGGGGGAACCCGTACCTGGAGCATCATGGTCTGGAAGGGCTGGAGTCGGAGAGGGTTTCCGTCGATCGTGGCGTTCCATCCGGGGACGGAGGCGACCCGAAGCCGGAGAACCTGCTCCGACGACGAGTCCGTGACCACGCGAAGCTTCGACGGGCTCACCCAATTGACCGAGGTACCGGTTCCAGGGGCATCCACCGCAGGCCAACCGGAGGCCGGCGCGGACACCAAGGTGGCGATCGACGAGTCCGGGACTCGATACAGCTTCTCGTTCCCGATGTAGGTGTCGAACACACCGCCAGGCAGCGGAGCCGAGCTTCGCGACTCGAGCACGTAGGAGATGCCGTACCGTCGGGCCACGGTGGCGTCTTTGATCCTCGGGATGAAGTCGTAAAACGATCGCAACCCGGGCTTGGTGCCATTGGCGTACCAGGTCTCGAACCATGAGTTCGGTGCGATCGGGTCGTACTCCGCGAACTCGTCGATCCCATAGACGAGATTCGTGTCGGGTGGGAGGCCGAGACCCAACCCGAGCTGGTCCTGCCCACCGGCACCCAGTCCCACCAACGAGGATCCGACGGCGCGCTGCAAGGAGGCGACGCTGGTCGTCACCGGATAGGGCGTCGGGCTCGACGATTGCAACGGTGCGTCGATGACGATCAACGACGCGGTCTGGCACACGAGCAATGCAGCAACCACGGCGATGACGAGCCGACGAGATCGTCCTTCGCTCCACCATTGCTTGGAGCGACCCACCCAGACCAACGTCCCGAATGCGACGAGCCCGACCACCGTGCACGCGACGGGCCAGCAGGAAGCTGTCGGCCCGCACGTGAGCTGCGTGCGCAGGTAGCGTTCCACGCCCGACGAGCCACAGAAGCCCGAGGATCGCAGCCACCGCGGCGAAAACGACCAGTGCCGTGCGAGCGGTCCGCTGCGACGATCGCAGGACCGCGTCGAGGCCGACTCCGGCCAGCATCGCGACGCAAAAGGCCAACGGGATCAACGATCGGGACCACCACGAGTGCCCGATGTAGGGGAGGGTGTTCAGCAACGAGTCGACTGGCCCCACCACGCTGGCTCCCAAGGCGACGGTTGCCGCCAAGGCCAGGCCGAGGATCGCCGGCCGTCGCCAGAGCCGCACCGCGGCGACGACCGCCAGGCCGAACGCGATCGCGCCGACCCAGACCCACTGCTGGGTAAAAGGCCCTGAGCGTTTTCGAAGCTGCCCGGAAGGGGCTGACCCCAAAAGCTCTGAAAGACGAGGCCATAGACCTGCGAGACGGGATTGGCGCTGGCATATTGCGCCGCGTTGCGGATCGAAGTGGTGGCCAGCTGCAGGCCGGGAAGTGTGAGAGGTGCGCAAAGAGCTGCGCCGGCGACGAACGCCGCCACCAAGTCGACGAGGGGACGACGTATCGGGCCGCGTTCGCCCAGTCGACCGGTGCGACAGAAGAGGAGGACGGCGAGGAAGACACCGAGCGCCAGCAGGATCACGAGCTCGATCTGTGGGTTGCCGGCCAGAATGGAGAAGGCGAACGCCACCGCGAAGAGAACGACGGACCGGTACCGGCGGGTGCCGCGCACGATGAGCAGCGCGGCAGCGAACTGCCAGCCCGCCCATGCCATGACCGAGGTGTCCGGTAGACCCAGGTACCCGAAGAACGGTCCGCTCAGGACCCAGGTCGTCCCGGCAAGGGCGCAGGCAACCGGGTGACACCGCAGCACGCGCCCGAAGAAGTACGCCCCGGTGCCACCCACGATCAGGTTCACCACGGTTTGAACCCAGTAGGCGGCTCTGAGCGGAGCGAGGTAGCTCAGGAGGGTGGAGAATCCGAAGGCACCGGATCCGAAATTGAATGCCAAGGGCAGACCCAGTGCCTCGTTGTGAGCCCACAGCGGCAGGTACCCATGGTGAACTTGGATCCACGCCGCTGTGAGCCACGGCACGACCTCGTCCGCCTGGTCTGAAAGTGCCGCGTTGTGGGCGACGAACCCCGGCTGATTGAGGATCCCGCTCGTCCGAAGGGTGTCGAACGTGCCGAAGTACGGGCCGTGCACGATGACGGGCACCAGCGCCAGGCCGGCCGCAGCCACGATCCACAGCACACCGACCACGTCGCCCCAGTAGGGGCGCCACACCACGCGCGACGCGGGGCGTGCCGCGGCGTGCCCGGCGACGTTCCCTTCCGGCAGCCGGGGCGGAGCCTCGGTCGATCCCTCTCGTTTCACTCCCCGCCTCCGATCCGCCTGTCAGAAGTTCTGCAGCTTGCCATACCAGCCCCAAGGATCGGCGTCGTGCGCTTCACCGCAACGTGGTGAAGCGCCTACCGGACAGTCAGTGTGGATCACCGACCCGCCGCCACGCTCCGGCAGAGGTCCAGTGCCGGCCGTGCGTCGTTCGTCGGTATGGAGCTGATTCCGACACCGAGGGTGTCCGGCCCGTTCGTGCCGGTGGACTGGACGACGGCCGGCCCGCTCCCGGCCAGGTAGTGGGTGAGCACGAGCGTGTTGTTGGCGTAGACCTGGAGCGAGTGGAGGTTCGGGTCGGTGATGACGGTCA
Source organism: uncultured Acidimicrobiales bacterium (assembly GCA_963741055.1). GTDB lineage: Bacteria > Actinomycetota > Acidimicrobiia > Acidimicrobiales > RAAP-2 > Bog-756. The sequence goes on from CAVUGU010000020.1 coordinate 79,308, forward strand.
GGGTCAACGTCCCCTTGGATGGATGGGCGAACGGCGAGCCAGTAGGGGTACGGCCAGGGAATGGTCGTCGGCGCCGGGTTGTTCGATGACGACCCGGGCTTGGTCGGAGGCGCCCGGCTCCAGCAGCAGGGTTGCCGTCCCGTAGGTCAGGATCGGGATGCTCTGCTGGAACTGCGGGGTGAACTGGATCCGAATGGTGTGCTGGTTCGCCGCCGACTCCGCGACCGGAATCCAGGTCATGTGTTGAATCTGCTGACCCGGGATCGTGCGCGTAGTCTGAAACCGGTCGACCAGTACATCGCGTCACAGTTGCCGGAGATGAACACGGTCCCCGACGGCGCCCAGTACGGAGGGATGGTTCCCCGACGGACGTTCGAGACCAACGCACCCGGTGTCAGGGAGTTCTGTTCCGACACGAAGGCGCGGGTCTGGTTGGGCGTGAAGTAGGCGCTCGGGGTGATCGCGATGGCGACGTTGGCGACGATCGAATAGATGGCCACCACGCCGATCCCCGCGATGCCCGCGGCGCGGACGCCGGGGCTGCGCCCGCTGAGGCGGCGCAACACGTCGACCAGACCGATCGATGCGGCCAGGATGAGGAACGGCAGGAACTCCGCGAGGTAGCGGTTGGCGATGTAACCAAAGACGAGAACGCCCACGCTCGCGGAGGCGGCTGCCACCAGCAGGAGCCGGGTGCGCGCGATGCGCCCGACCGGTCCGGGCCGGAAGGCGGTGACCAGCCCCCAACAGGCCGGGAAGAAGAGGAGCGGCATCGAGGCGGGCAGGCTCGCGGTCGGATAGGTCAGGTCGAACACGACGCCCGCGTAGGTCCGAGCGGGGGCAGTAGGTAGTGAGACGAAGGGAAACGCCGAGGTGAGATGGATGCCGAACGGCTGCAGGTAGGCGGTGATCGTGCTCGGGAGGAACTGGGGACCGAACGCACCTCCGCCGTTGGCAGCGAGGAAGTACCGGCGGTGAGCGTTCACTTGGTAAAAGACCTGCTCGGTCCATGGGAGGCCGAAGAAGGCACCGAACTTGAAATAGCTGATCAAGCAGTTGACCGCGAGCGGCACCAGCCCGGCGAGCGCGACCGGCCATGCGAAGCGTCGGTTCTCCGCGCCGTACCTCCCGAGGGCGAACCACCCGGCGACCAACAGCGCCCCGATCACGCAGGCGTACCCGGTCGTGGTGCGGTTCAGATTGGTGCAGAGGACGAAGAAACCGGCGAGCCACACCCGCCGCGCCGATGGCCGCTCCACGACACCGAGCAGTGCGAACAGTGCTGCGACCGCCAGGGCGACACTCCAAGCCAAGTCCTCGTCGTACACGAACGGAGTCGCCGCGAGGTAGATGAGCACCGACCCGGCGCCGAGTGCCGCACTGAAGAACCCGTAGGAGACGGCCTCGCCGGTGCCGACCGGGCCGGCCCCGCGGAGCAGGATCCGGACCCGCCAGAGCAGGAGGGAGGCGAACACTCCGGTCACCAACCAGGCCAGCAGGATCGAAGGGGCGGTCATCCGGTCGTCGAGGCTGTGGGTGACGAGGAGGACGGGCAGACGGAGCAGTGACGGGAACACGCCGAAGTAGGTGTACGTCCGACCGTCGTGGACGAAGCCCTCGATCCCGAGGCTGTGCGCGGGGACCGACAGGTGACCGGCGAGGATCGCCCGTCCCTGTAGGTCGTAGAACTGCCCGGGCTCGACCTTGCGCAGCCCGCCGCCGCCGGTCCAGAGGCTGGTCAGGACCCAGAGACAGGGGATCGCGGCGAGCGCCTGACCGATGGAGACCGCGACGACGAAGCGCTTGCGTCCTTGCTCGACAGGATCGCCCCGACGCGGGAGGTCTGTGCTGACTACCTCTTCGTCGAGAGCCGCGACACTGGCGGGCGCTGCGGGTGGCGCATCGACCATCAATCTCGCCGTCGGCGGCGCAAGGAGTCACGTAGGCCGAGCACCCGGCTCGCGGTCTCGTCGGAGAGCCCGAGGTGGCGCTTGGCCCAGTCGTATCCCTTCAGGAGCTGCTTGTCGAGGTAGATCGTCACCGAACGGGCTCCGTCGCCGGGCCGAGCCCGATAGTTGGTGGATCTGACCAGCGGATCCGACTCCCGGGTGAAGTAGTAGAGCGCCAGAGACTTCCGGCTTTCGTCTTCGGGGCACTCCATCGGTTCGGGATGACCGTGGTACGAGTCGACGTCGGTGTTGAAGATGAGCACCCGGTTCGCCTCGGGCGAGACCTTCTTCACGCACTCCTTCATGTCGGTGCTCCAGAGCTCGAGCTGCCCTCCGTACTCGGGTCGCCACGATTCGTTGAGATAGACGAGGATGTTGACCCGGCGGCGCCAGTCTTGGACGTGGGGGTGCACGGTGAAATCGGCGTGCATGTTGAGGTAGCCGCCCCGGAGGGATTGGTGCAGCCCTCCGCCTTCGAGGGTGGGATCGGGGATGAGATCCTCGATCCCGGTCAGGGAGGAGACGAAGGCGAGGAACCGGGGCGAGTTGAGGGCGGCCAAGATGTCGCGAAGCGCCGGGCCCCACGTCTCGGGATGGGTGTTCGAGTACTTGCGCTCGTTGGTGTGGAGGTAGTTCTTCCACCCCTCCCGCTCGGTCGACGGGAACTCGGCGATCGCCGCGCTGACCGCACTGGGCTCGAGGAAATGGTCCAACACGATGTGCGGAAAGGGCTTGCCGGCGACGTACTCCTCGTGCAGCCGGTCGACCTGCTGCTCGAGGCGGTCGAGGTCCAAGACCGCGGTCTGCGAGCGACTGAGCTCTTCAGCTGGCATCCGAGTACCTCTCCTGGAACGACAGGCAGCCGAGGAGGGCACTCTTCCCGGACGTCCATTTCCGCGCCGTCCGACACGCTGTGGTCTGCAGGCCCGACACGGTGGCCCCCCCTTCTCGGGCCCACGCTGGGCGCCAACGCACCCAGGACGCCCTCCCCGCGAAGAGGATAGCTGACGGATCCCGTTTCGTCACGGGCGCGAAGCCCCGAATCGAACCGGTGGAACCGAGAGGTCGGCGACCCGTCTACCTGCGGGTTTCTCCGGATCGGGCCTAGTGCTCCGGTTCCGCCTCCGGACCGAGCTCCGCGTCCGCGATCTGGGCGAACAGCCGGTTCAGGATGAGGAATTTGAGGAACCAGACGATGGCGAAGGCGCTCACGTTGGCGCCGACGACGAGGACGGTGCGCTGGAAGTGATCGAGGTGATGGGCTTGCGCGAAGTTCCTCGCCAGTGAGGCTGTAAAGAGAGCGAACAGGATTCCGGTGATGGAGACCACCCAGAACGGAAGGACCTCGCGCCAGAGGTGGGACCGACCACCCTTTCCCCAGACCCACTGCCGGTTGAGGAGATACGAGGGGATGCCCGCCAGGATGTTCGCGACCAGGACGCTGGTGACCTCGCCCCACAGTCGCAGGACGCCGTAGATGAGGGTCAGCAGCACCAACGAGGTGAGTGCCGAGATGGCGGAGACCGCGGTGTACTTCGCGAGCTTTGCGAACTGCGGGTTCGAAAGCAGGTCCCGTACCCGCTCCCTCAGCGGTAAGCGGTAACGAGACTCGAGCGGCGCGCCGCTGACCTCGACGCCCTGTCCGATCTGGTCAGTCATGGCGACTCCCGGCCTGAGGGCCCCCTCCTCAGAAGCACTACCTCGGCGTCGGCCCTACTGAGGCTCGGTCGCCGTTTCCGAGGGTGGTGCGGTTGGTGTTTCCGAGGAGGTCGCTTCCGAGGTCGGCGCGGCGGGCGTCGACGGCGCGGCCAGCAACGTGCTCGAATCCGTGGCGGCGGGGGCTGCCGGTGCGGTCGGCGCAGCCGGTACGGCCGGCGCGGCGTCGGTCCGGCTGCTGCGAGAGAGCCGGTAGCCGAGGTAGCCCGCGACGGCAAGGACCACGATCGCGAACACGATCAGGGCCTCACCCCTGCGTTGGTAGTGCCCGTGCCCCTTCTTGCCCCCGAGAAAGGCCGGGAGCTCGTGGATGGGCTCGGACAGCCAGAGAATCGCGACGATGAACGCGAGCACGCCGATGACGCCGAGGGCGATCACACCGATCCACTTCCATCTCGTCGGGCTCATCGGGCGCGACTGTAGCCAACTCATCTGGCGGGCGCTCGCGGGCCCGGGCCCGGGACGGCTGGCCACCTTGACTCAGGGAGCAGGTGACTGCGGAGCGTGCGGTCAGCGCTTCGGAGTGTGACCTTGTCGACGCGCCGCTTCGAGAGCGAGGACGGCGAGGACCGCTCGAGCGGTGGCGTCCCATCGGTACCGGGCGGCGTGATCGGACGCACCGATCCCGAGCCGCTTCCGGGCGACCTCGTCGGTGAGGAGCAGGTCGAGGGCATCGATCATCTCGTCGGGGTCGTCGAAGAGGACCCCCGACTCCTGATCGGTCACCGCGTCCTTGTGACCGCCGATCCGTGACACCACTGCGGGGGTCTCGCAGGCTCCCGCCTCGGTCACGGTCATTCCCCATCCTTCCCGGAGGGAGCTCGACGTCACCACCCAGGCCTTTTGATAGAGCTCGACGAGGGCGTCGTCGTCGACGAACCCGGGCAGTGAGATCCAGTCGGACGCGTTGCCCGCTCGGATGCGTGCTTCGAGCGCCGGGCGCTCATAGCCCTCGCCCGCGATCACCGCGCGGAGGTCGGGGTGCCGTCGTTTGAGTTGGAGCAGGGCGTCGATGAGCAGCTCGAAGCGCTTGACCGGCACCAGCCTTCCCACCGCGACCACCAATGGCGACTCGGACCGCTCGGACCCCGGTGAGAAGCGGGGCTCGACCCCTGGGGGTACGACAGAGATGTTTTCGGCCGGCAACTTGAGCAGTTGGACGATCTCGGCCTTCGAGGACGACGAGAGCGTGATGATCCGGCTCTTTCGGTAGACGGGGGGCGCCACGCGACGCTCGATCAGGTTGCCGAGGCGCGCCAGTCCCGGCGGCAGCACCATGTTCCACATCTCGGCGTGGACGTGGTGCAAGAAGACCACCCGCGGGCAGCGCGCCCACAAAGGGGAGAAGAAGGGCATTCCGTTCCAGATCTCGACCAGCCCGTCACCTCGACCCAGCCGACCGGCCAGTCCCGCCGCCACCGTGTCCGGGAAGATGGCGTAGCGACCCTTCCTGCGGGCCACCCGGTAACCGTCTCGCTCGATCCGCTCGGGTGCGCCGACGACGGACGACGTGATCATGTCCACGCTCAATCCGGCACTCGACCAGGCAGAGAGGATCCGGTGGGCGTGCAGCTCGGATCCGCCTGCTTCGGGATCGTCGTGGTCACGCCAGGCCACGACCTCGATGTGCCGGAGGCCTGCCCAGTCGGCGATCTCCGAAAGGGACATCGAAGTGAACGGCCGGAGGACGGCCTCTTCGAAGATCGGATCCGGCCGATGCCGGCTCTCCGACGGGTCGCCGAGCGACACCTGCGGCTCCGCTTCGTTCCTCACCAGGGCCTCTACCCGCCGGTCACGTGAACGGGCCGCTGGTAGTCGTGCCACCACCGCATCGTACCTGCCGACCTGCTCGAGTCGGGGATCCTCGCAAGGCCCCTTGTCGGTGGGCGCTAGGAGTGCGCCGTCGTCACCGCAGCGTCGACCAGAGCCGGGCGGGGCGGACTCCCCGGGCCACCTGCCTCGAGAGCTCGCCACTCGCGATCGGCAGGTCCGAGGCATGGGTCACCCCGATCAGTTTCGACTCGGTGGTCACCACCCGGACCGGTAGGCCGGTTCCCTCCCGGACCATGGTCGACACCACTTCGGGGAGCAGCACCTCGGCCTTCGGCGCCTCCGCGCCGGCGGCAACCTCGGCGAGGAGCGCGTCCTCGTCGAGGCCCGATGCGCTCATCGCTCTGGCGAAGACGTCCCAGATCCCCGGCTGGAAGCCCCAGAGGTTGACCGAAGAGGGGAGTGACGCCGGAAGGATCTCGGGTTCGAGGCCGTCGTGAGCCACGAACGGCTCCCCTTCGCCTCCGCGGGTGACCTTCCGGCGCTCGGTGAGACCGACCAGCAGCCCGTCGGGCCCGACCTCGCAGATCCCGCGGGTGACCGGGTCGTCGGAGACCACGGTCGCCGACAGCGGGTAGCCGATCAGCACGTGCTCTCCGGCGTTGCCCTCGAGCTGGCTCACCAGCGCGTGCATCGCCGTCGCTCCGTAGACGTCGTCGGCATTGGCGACGCCGAAGGCACGATCCCCGCCGACCACACCCTTGGCCGCGAGCACCGCGTGCACGGTGCCGAGCGGAAGGCGCTGGACGGCGAAGTCCACCGGGACCGAGTCGGGCCAGCACCGCTCCACGTGGTAGCGGACGGCCGGCCCGGTTTCGGGATGGAGGACGAGGACGATGCGCCCGAACCCCGCGCCGACCGCGTCGCTCGCCAGCAGGTCGACGACCGGCTCGCCGGAAGGACCGATGGGCGCGAGCGGCTTGCATCCGCCGTAACGCCGCGCAAGGCCGGCGGCGAGGACCACCAGCGGCGGACCCACTCGGTCGATCACCCTCCCCAGCGGAGTACCGCGCTCGCCCAGGTCATGCCACCTCCGAACCCGGTGAGCAGGACCAGGCCTCCGTCACGCAGCCGGCCGGTCTCGAGCGCGTCGACAAGGGCGAGAGGGATCGACGCCGAGGAGGTGTTGCCGTAGCGATCGATGACCACGACGGCCTTCTCGTCCGGGATCCCGAGACGCTGGGTGGCCGCGGTGATGATGCGCAGGTTCGCCTGGTGGGGCACCACCAGGTCGATGTCGTCGATGGTGAGGCCGGCCTCCGCGATCGCCTGCTCGGCGGACTCGACGATCACCCGAACCGCCTTTCGGAAGATCTCCTTGCCGTCCATGTAGAGATAGCCGCCGTGGTCACACTTGAGGAGATGGCGCAGCGATCCGTCCGCACCCAGGTTCCACGAGAGAAGTTGACCGGGACCGTCCACCGCCTCCAGCACGATGGCGCCGGCTCCGTCACCGACCAGCACCGAGACGGTGCGCTCGTCCCAGTCGGTGATGCGACTGAGCGTCTCCGAGCCGATCACGAGGAGCCGTTCGGCGCCGATCGCGAGGAGCCCGTGGGCGACCGTCAACGCGTAGACGAACCCGGAGCAGGCCGCGTTGACGTCGAAGGCCCCGGCGGGGACGCCGATCCCGTCCTGTACGGCTGCAGAGGTGCCCGGCACGATCTGGTCGGGTGTGGTGGTGGCGAGGATGACCCCGTCGATCTCGTCGGGACGGCGACCCGCACGCTCGAGCGCGGCGACGCCGGCGTCGATCGCCAGCTGTGAGGTCGTGCCACCGATGCGCCGCTCGCGGATCCCGGTCCGCTCGCGGATCCATTCGTCGCTGGTGTCCATGATCACGGACAGGTCGTCGTTGGTGACCACCTTGTCGGGCACCGCGATGCCCCAACCGGTCACCACACCGCCCCGGGTCCCGATCACGGCGCGCTCATCTCCGGCTCAACCTGCCTCGAGCACGTGGATGCCGATGAACGCCGCGTCGGTGGTGCCTCCATCGGTACCGATCATGCCACCGGTGTTGGTCGCCATGGCCAATCGTGCGCCGTCCACCTGCCGGGCGCCCCCGGCGCCGCGGAGCTGCGCGGCGAGCTCCACCACCTGAGCGATCCCGGTGGCCGCGAGGGGATGGCCCCGGCTGACCAGCCCGCCGCTCGGGTTGACCGTCACCTTGTCGCCCCCAAGGGTCGTGTCGCCGGCCAGCGTCGCAGGGCCTGCGTCCCCGGGCTTGAAGAAGCCGAGCGACTCGAGGGCGTAGAGCTCCTCGGGGCTGGTCGCGTCGTGCAGCTCGACGACGTCGATCTCACTCGGGTCGACGGACGACTCGTCCCACGCGGCCGACGCTGCCTCCGTCAATCGCTCGTGGTAGTCGACCTCCCCGCCACCGGACCTCGCCGTCGTCGAGCGGATGCGGGGCGCGCCGACCAGCGGTTGCGCGGTGAGCACGGCAGCAGCCGCCCCGTCGGTGAACGAAGAGCACATCAGCCGGGTCAGCGGCGTGACGATCGTCGCCGACGTGAGCACCTCCTCGACGGTGACCTCGGACTGGAACTGTGCGTTCGGGTTGAGGGAGCCGTGCCGGCGGGCCTTGACCGTGGCGGCCGCAACCTGCTCGAGGGTCGCCCCCCTCTCCTCGAGGTACGAAGCGGCCCAACGCGCGTTGAGGCCCATCAGCACGGAGCCCGACGGGTTCTCCAAGTCGCGGTGGAGTGCCGTGCGGTCGACCATCGGGACCCCGTCCTCGATGCCGGCCAACGTCGCGGCGCGATCGCCCGTCCACATCTTCTCGATCCCGACCGCGAGCACGTGCCCGGTCCCGCCGCGCGCGGCGAGGGTCGAGAGGTGGAGCGCGGAGGCACCACCCGCGCACGAGTTGTCGACGTTGACCACTCCGGCGTGACGGAATCCGGCCGACCGGAGGAACGCCTGGCCTCTGATGCACTGCTGGTCGAGGAGCCGTCCCGCGGTCGCGTTGGCGAACACCACCAGCCCGATCTCCTCGGGTCCGACCCGGGCGTCGGTCAAGGCGCCCCTCACCACCTGGTGGGTCATCTCCTCCGCCGACAGATCTCGTCGGTTCATCGGGGTCATCGCGGTGCCCGCGATCTGTACCGTCCGCTCCATGACCGAGATCGACTCCCGATCAGCCCGTGGCCGACGTCGTACGGACCGAGGCGACGAGCTCTTCGAACTGCCCGAGTGGTTCGTCGGCGGTCACGTAGACCACGACGTGTTCGGCACCGGCCCGCCGGTACGCGGCGATCGATCGGGCGATGCCCTCGGCGTTCCCCGCGACGATGTGGCGCTCGAAGGCCTTCGGCGGGATCCCGTACATCGAGGACATCCACGAGGTACCTCGCCGGAGGGCCTCACCCTCGTCGTCGTCCAACGAGACGAACAGGACCATGGCCGGCGTCACCGAGCCCGCGGGCCTGCCCGCGCGGTCGACTTCCTTGGCCAGTCGGTCGAGCGCGGATCCGTACTCGTCGGGGTCGAGGAAGAGCGGCATCCACCCGTCACCCAACTTCGCCGCCCGCCGGAGCGCCGCCTCCGAAGAACCGCCGATCCAGATCGGGACTTGGTTCGGCGACGGCAGCATGCGGTACCCGTCGCCGGGTGCCGCGGCATCGGTCGTTTCTGTCTTTCCGGTCGACCACGATCGACGCACTTGTTCGATTGCCCGGTCGAGCCGGCGACCGCGGGTGTGGAAGTCGGATCCTGCCAGCGCGTACTCGCCGGAGTGGCTTCCGACCCCCACGCCGAGGATCATCCGACCACCGCTCAGCACCTGCAGTGTCGACGCCTGCTTGGCCACCGGGTGCGGGTCGCGGAGTGGGAGTTGGAGGACGCACGATCCGATCCGGGCGGCGTCGGTGGCGCGTGCGGCGACCGCGAGCGAGGTCAGGCACTCGAGATTGGGACCCGGCCAGAAGAGATGGTCACACGCCCACAGCGCGTCGGCTCCGAGTGTCTCGGCGTCGCGGCAGACCGTCTCGAGCTCGCCGATGGCATCCGATCCGTCCGACCAGGGATCCGATGCCTGCGGGAAGTTCGGCAGGATGAAGCCGATCGGTCCGAGGGGAGGTCGCACATCGGCCACGATGCATCGTAACCCCCGAGGTGCTCGCTGCCCGGCCATTGGAGCTGCGGGGCTCGCCTTCTCGAGCCTCGGCGGTCGCGGTGATCGGTGCGCGGGCTCGGCGCGGCAGAATGGTGGAAGACCCCGGCTCGTAGGAGCCGGTCGAGCGTGTCAGTGGAGGACGAGGCGTGGAATCCGAACCACAGGGGATCGGGGAGCGGGAAGAGCCGGTTGGCACCGGTGCCGAGGCACCGGCTGCGCTCGATGACGAGGAGCGCGCCGGCCGCCTCTCCGCGCTCACCGGTCTCATCGACCTCATGCGACCGGCGGTCCAGGCGGACGGGGGCGATCTCGTGCTGGTCGCCGCCGACGTGGACGAGGGAGTCGTCGAGGTGCAGCTACAGGGTGCCTGCAGCTCGTGTGCCATCAGCTCCGCCACGCTGCAGGGTGGGGTCGAGCGGATCCTCCGCGATCGGCTCGCGTGGGTCACCGAGGTGCGCGGCGGGGTGGACGAGACGATGGATCCGTTCACCAGCGAGGCGATGGGCCGCGGAGGGTACGTCCCGAGCTTCTGACCGGGCGCCGCGGGCGGCCTTGGCGGACACCGATCGGACCCCACCCGGGGCCTCTCTGATCGAACCTCTCTGTCCGGCGGCTTTCGGCGTGTCGCATTAGTTAGCCAAACTAACTAAACTGGAGCCATGAGATCCCGCTCGATCGTCGCCTCTGCGGCGGACCCCAACCACGACGACGTGGACCAGGCCGAGACGGCCTCGAGACTCCGGCTCGCGGTGACCCGTCTCCACCGTCGCTTGCGTCAGCAGACGCCGGGCGATCTGAGCCCCTCCCAGGCCTCGGCCCTCGCCAGCGTCGAGCAGCTCGGGTCACCCACCCTCGGTGAGCTCGCACTCCGCGAATCGGTCCAGCCGCCGTCGCTCACCCCGATCATTGCGGCGCTCGAGGAGCGCAGCCTGGTGTCTCGGGAGGCCGACCCGGGCGATCGTCGAGTGACCAGGGTGACCGCGACACCGGCTGGACGGGCGGTGCTCGACCAGCGCCGCTCGGTCCGCGACGCCTACCTGTTGCAGCGACTCCAGGTGCTCGCTCCCGACGAGCGCGCCGCCCTCGGCGCGTTGGCGACGCTGCTCGAGCGTCTGGCTGAGGGGGAGGAGCCGTGAGCGCGGTGCGTGCCGCGGCGCGCCAGACCTTCCACTCGCTCCGGGTCCGCAACTACCGGCTCTACTTCACCTCGCAGCTCATCTCGGTGTCGGGCACCTGGATGCAGTCGGTGGCCCAGGCATGGTTGGTTCTCCACCTGACCGGCAGCGGCGTCGACCTGGGCGTCGTGGTCGCATTGCAGTTCGTGCCGATGCTCTTCTTCGGCCCGTTCGGCGGTCTCGTGGCCGACCGTGCCGACAAGCGCCGGTTGTTGTTCGCCACCCAGACCGCGGGCGGCCTGCTCGCACTGGTGCTCGGGATCCTGGTGGTGAGCGGAACCGTGCAGCTCTGGCAGGTCTACCTCCTCGCCTCCTTCCTCGGCGTCGTCAACCTGTTCGACAACCCTGCTCGTCAGTCGTTCGTGATCGAGATGGTCGGGCGCGACGACCTGCCCAACGCGGTGAGCCTCAATTCGGTGGTCATGAACGCCTCGCGGGTGATCGGGCCGGCGATCGGCGGGATCATCATCACCCTCTTCGGCTTGGGCGTCTGCTTCTTCGTCAACGCGGCGTCCTATGTGGCGGTGGTGATCGGACTCGCCATGATGCGGGTCGCCGAGTTGCGCCCCACCGAACCGGTCACGCGGGCCCGGGGGCAGGTTCGTGAGGGGTTCCGGTACGTGTGGCGGACCCCGACGCTTCGGAACACGCTGCTCGCGGTCGCGCTGATCGGGATCTTCGTCTACAACTTCACGGTCACGCTCGCCTTGCTGGCAAAGGTCACCTTCGGCGGGGGAGCGGGCGCCTACTCGCTCCTCACCTCTTGCATGGGGATCGGCGCGGTCGTCGGCGGTCTGTTCGCCGCCCACCGCGCGAGGCCGACGCCACGGCTCCTGCAAGTGCTCGCGCTGGCCCTCGGAGCCCTCCTCGCGCTCGTGGCACTGTCGCCGACCCTCCTCGTCGCGTGCCTGAGCATCGTCGCGATGGGCGCGGCCTCCATCGGGTTCATCGCGACCGCCAACGCAACCTTGCAGCTGACCTCCGAACCCGAGATGCGCGGCCGGGTGATGGCGCTCTATGCGATGGCCTTCCTCGGGACCACCCCGATCGGAGCCCCCCTGGTCGGCGCGATCGCCCAGTGGACCGACCCGAGGGTCGCGCTGCTCGCCGGGTCGGCGTCGGCGGTTGCCGCCGCGGGCGTGCTCCTCTGGCACCACCAGAGTGCACAGCGCTCGGCCGGCGCCGGGGAGGGAGACGAGGAAGCACGCGCGACCGAGGCCCGCGCGGTCGAAGAGGCCGAGACGAGCCTGGCCCGTCCGGCCTGACCGGGGTCGATCAGCCGCCCGGGGCCTTCGGCTCCTTCGGGAGCCCGAGCACCCTTTCGCCGACGATGTTGCGTTGGATCTCGGCGGTGCCGCCCCAGATGGTCTCCGAGCGCGAGAAGAAGAAGGACGCCTGCAGGGTGCTGACCGGGTAGTCGGCCCGTCCCCTGCGCAGCCGCTCGTCCACCACGTCTCCGGGGTCGCCGGTGAGGATCTGTCCGTCCATACCGAGGACGTCCATCGCCAGTTCCATGGTCGCTTGATGGAACTCCGACCAGAACATCTTGTTGCAGGCGCCGAGCGCGGCGGTGTGGTGGGTGCCGTTGAGGGCGTCGGTGAGCGTGCGGTACCCGTTGATCTCCATGATCTTGACCTTGCTCCAGGCCGTCGCCAGCCGCTGACGGATCAGCGGGTCGGTCGAGCGGCCGTTCTTCTTGGCCACGTCGACGATCTGTTCGAGCTCGCGCTGGAACCTGCGGTACCCGGTCGTGGCGGAGGTCCCGCGCTCGAAGCCGAGCGTGGTCATCGCGACCTTCCAGCCGTTGTTCTCGCCACCGACCACGTTCTTCCTCGGGCAACGCGCGTTGGTGAAGAAGACCTCGTTGAAATCCGCGCTGCCGTCGACCTGCTCGATGGGACGCACCTCGATACCCGGCTGCTTCATCGGCACCAGCAGGTAGGAGATGCCCGCGTGCTTCGGGGCATCGGGGTCGGTGCGGGCGAGCAGGAAGATGTAGTCGGCGAACTGCGCCTGGGTGGTCCACACCTTCTGCCCGCTGACGACCCACTCGTCGCCGTCGAGCTCGGCCCTCGTCTTGAGCGAGGCGAGGTCGCTGCCGGCGTCGGGCTCGGAGAACCCTTGGCACCAGGAGATGGAGCCGTTGAGGATGCCGGGGATGAACTCCTGCTTCTGCTCCTCGGAGCCCCACTGGAGGATGGTGGGTCCGACCAGGGTGTCGCCGAAGAAGTCGGCCCGCAGTGGTGCCTCGGCCCGGGCGAACTCCTCGTTCAGCACCACCGATTCGATCAGCGAGAGACCCTTGCCGCCGTACTCCTTCGGCCACGAGGCACAGATCCAGCCTCCGTCGAAGAGCTTCTTCGTCCACTCGTGGTTGAACGCCCGGCGCTCGTCGCGGGTCATCGAGAATCCGGGGGTGCCCCATCCCTCGGGCAGGTTCTCTTGCAGCCACTCGCGGATCTCGGAGCGGAACGCCTCGGCCTCCGCTGGGTAGGTGAGGTCCATCGCCTTTCGACACTACTTCTCGAGTGAGCGGCCCTGAAGGTGGCGGGGGGCCGGACCGTGGGGGAGAATCCCGACGTGGCAAGTGCGCACTCGACAGCCGCGACGCCGTCCACCGAAGCGACCTCCAGCCCCGACGGCGACGTGGCGATCACGGTCCTCCCGCACTGGATCGCAGGGAGGCCCGTACCCGGGCGCTCCGGACGCCGAGGGGAGATCTTCGACCCGGCCACCGGTCGGGTCGCCCGCTACGTCGACTTCGCAACTGCGTCCGAGGTGGCCGAGGCGGTCGACTCGGCGAGCGGAGCGTTCGAGGCCTGGCGCCACTCCTCGCTCAGTCAACGATCGGCGGTGCTGTTCGCCTTCCGTGAGCTGATGGCCTCGAGGGTGGCCGAGCTGGCGTCGGTGGTGACGGCCGAGCACGGCAAGGTCCTCGCCGACGCCACCGGGGAGGTCCGCCGCGCGCTCGAGGTCGTCGAGTTCGCCTGCGGGATCCCACACCTGTTGAAGGGAGGCTTCTCCGAGTCGGTCTCGACCGGGGTCGACACCTACTCGATCCGCCAGCCGCTCGGCGTGGTCGCGGTGGTGAGCCCGTTCAACTTTCCGGTGATGGTGCCCTGCTGGTTCGTGCCCATCGCCATCGCCTCGGGCAACGCGGTGATCCTCAAGCCGAGCGAGAAGGATCCCTCGGCCGCCAACTGGATGGCGGCGCGTTGGGCCGAGGCGGGTCTCCCCGACGGCGTCTTCAACGTGGTCCACGGTGACAAGGTGACGGTCGACGCCCTCGTCGACCACCCGGATGTGCGGGCGGTGTCCTTCGTCGGTTCGACGCCGGTCGCGCGTTCCCTCTACGAACGGGCCACCGCGACCGGCAAGCGGGTGCAGGCGCTCGGTGGGGCGAAGAACCACATGGTGGTGCTGCCCGACGCCGAGCTCGACCTGGCGGCCGACGCGGCGGTGAACGCGGGCTTCGGCTCCGCGGGCGAGCGTTGCATGGCCATCTCGGTCGTCGTGGCCGTCGACCCGATCGGCGACCGGCTGGTCGCCGCCATCGCCGAGCGCATGGCGCGCCTGTCGGTCGGCGACGGCCGGCGTGACGCCGATATGGGGCCGCTCGTGACCGCCGCTCACCGCGACAAGGTGGTCTCCTACCTCGAGGCGGGAACCGACGCCGGCGCGGAGCTGGTCGTCGACGGACGGGCCGGCACCATCGACGGCGATCCGGCGGGGTTCTGGCTCGCTCCGACCCTCTTCGACCGGGTGACCCCGAACATGTCGCTCTACACCGACGAGATCTTCGGCCCCGTCCTCTCGGTCGTGCGCGCCCCGTCGTACGAGGCTGCGCTCGAGCTGGTGAACGCCAACCCCTACGGCAACGGCACCGCGATCTTCACCAACGACGGAGGCGCGGCTCGCCGGTTCCAGAGCGAGGTCGAGGTCGGGATGGTCGGTGTCAACGTGCCGATCCCGGTGCCGATGGCCTACTACTCGTTCGGCGGGTGGAAGTCCTCGCTCTTCGGCGACGCACACGCACACGGGACCGAGGGCGTCCACTTCTTCACCCGGGGCAAGGTGGTGACCAGTCGCTGGCTCGATCCTTCGCACGGTGGCATCGACCTCGGATTCCCCGAGAGCCGCTGATGACCTCGACCGATCGTGCGGACAAGACGACCACCGGCGAGATCGTTGCCGACCCCGACCGAGGGCGCGAGATCTACGACCTCGACCGCGCGTACGTCTTCTACTCGTGGTCGGCACAGTCGCGTATCCACCCGCTTCCGCTCGCCGGGGCGGAGGGGTCCTACGTCTGGGACTACGAGGGCAACCGCTACCTCGACTTCTCGTCGCAGATGGTCAACACCAACATCGGCCACCAGCATCCGGTCGTCGTCGAGGCCATCCGCGAGCAGGCCGCCCGGCTCTGCACGATCGCGCCTCAATATGCCAACGACCAGCGCAGCGAGGCGGCCCGCCGGATCGTGGATCGCTCCCGCTTCGCGGAGGGGGCGAAGGTCTTCTTCACCAACGCGGGAGCCGAAGCCGTCGAGCATGCCGTGCGGATGGCTCGCCTCCACACCGGGCGGCCGAAGGTGCTCGCGACCTACCGCTCGTACCACGGCGCGACCGGGACCGCGATCAACCTCACCGGCGACGCCCGCCGCTGGCCGAGCGACACCGGGACCGCGGGAGTGGAGCACTTCTTCGGCCCTTTCCTCTACCGCTCCCCGTTCCACTCGACCTCGTTCGAGGAGGAGTCGGCGCGTGCCCTCGCCCACCTCGATCAGGTGATCGCTCTCGAGGGGCCGTCGACCATCGCGGCGATCATCTTGGAGACCGTCCCGGGCACGTCGGGGATCATGCCGCCGCCACCGGGCTACCTCTCGGGCGTACGAGCGCTCTGCGACCGGCACGGGATCCTGCTCATCGCGGACGAGGTGATGTGCGGCTTCGGACGGTGCGGTGAGTGGTTCGCGGTCGACCACTGGGAGATCACCCCCGATCTGATCACCTTCGCCAAGGGGGTCAACTCGGGCTACGTGCCGCTCGGCGGAGTGGTCGTCGCCGCTCCCGTCGTCGAGACGTTCGCCGAACGTCCCTATCCCGGTGGCTTGACCTACTCCGGCCACCCGCTCGCCTGCGCGGCCGCGGTCGCGACGATCGACCTGATGGAACGCGAGCAGGATCGTCGAGCACGCCGCGGCCATCGGCTCCACCGTGCTCGGGCCCGGGCTCGCCGAGCTCGCGGTCTCCCATCCGGTCGTCGGGGACGTGCGCGGGTTGGGCGTGTTCTGGGCACTCGAGCTGGTGACCGACCGTGCCACCAAGGAGCCGCTCGCCCCGTACGGGTCCTCTTCTCCGGCGATGGACGAGCTCGCCGCCGCGTGCCGCGAGCGCGGCCTGCTGCCCTTCACCAACTACAACCGCCTCCACGTCGTCCCGCCTTGCACGGTGAGCGCCGAGGAGACCGAGGAGGGCCTCGCCATCCTCGATGAGGCGCTGGCGGTCGCCGACCGGCACTACACCGGCTCCTGACCGAGGTCGGACCGGACCGGGCCCGAAATTGCGCCAGGCCCGGAGCGTGACGGTGGTCACGCTCAGCAGGCCGGGCGGCACTTCCATCGGCAGCCCGGCTCCGCATCTTGAGCGCCCCGTTCGACCCCGGACGCGGGCGCCGGGTCCGGAGCTCGAATGCGGCTCGCTCGACGGACCCGGCCTCATCAGATCGGCACCGCACGCGACCTATCTTGAGGCGAGGGGCGACGATTTCCCAGGCTGTGGGGAAGATCGGGCCAAACCTCGTTTGCGCGGGAGCGGCGGGGCGAGAGAGGATCGGGACTTCATGTGCCCGCCCGCCCCGATGCTCCATGCCTAGCTTCGGGCTCCGGCGGCACAAGGTCAAAGGTCCCTCCACCCCTCCACCGGTCCCCGAGCGCATCACCCCGCGTCCACCCGCGGAGGGTGGGCTGCGCATCGCCTACCTCGTCTATCGGGGCAATCCTCGCTGCGGCGGCCAAGGGGTCTACACGCGGCATCTGACCCGCGAGCTGGCCCGTCTCGGGCACTCGGTCGAAGTCTTCGCCGGCCAGCCCTGGCCGGAGGTCGACGAGGGGGTCGGGTTCACGCCGGTGCCGAGTCTCGACCTCTACCGCGAGCCGGACCCGTTCCGGATCCCGCATCCGCGCGAGTTCCGCAATTCGTATCCGAGCTCGATCGCCGCCCTCGAGTTCGGAGTGATGTGCACGGCCGGGTTCCCCGAGCCGTGGACCTTCTCTCTGCGAGCCCGCCGCTTGCTGGCGGCTCGACCCGATGCGTTCGATCTGGTCCACGACAACCAGTGCCTCGGCAACGGCATCCTCGGGATGATCGACGACGGCTGGCCGATGCTCACCACGCTGCACCACCCGATCACCGTCGACCGCCAACTCGCGCTCAGCCACGCGTCGAACCCGTGGCAGTACTTCACCCAGTTGCGATGGTTCGGGTTCCTGCGCATGCAGGTCCGGGTGGCACGCGCCCTTCCGCGGGTGGTCACCGTGTCCGAGTCGTCGAAGGCGGACATCGCGGCGCAGATGGGGGTGGACCCGGCCACGATGACGGTGGTGCCGGTCGGGGTCGACCACACCGTCTTCCGTCCGAAGGCCGACGTCGACCCGGTGCCCGGCCGGATCATGGTGACCTCGTCGTCCGACGTCCCGTTGAAGGGCCTGGTGCCTCTTCTCGAGGCGGTTGCGAAGTTGCGTACCGAGCGCGACATCGAGCTGGTGGTCATCGGCAACCCGCGTCCCGACGGGCGGGTGGCCCGGGCCATCGACCGTCTCGACCTCGGACCGATCGTCCGCTGCGTCTCGGGGATCAGCGACGAGGAATTGGCCCGGCACTACGCGCAGGCCGAGGTCGCGGTGGTCCCTTCCCTGTACGAAGGATTCTCCCTCCCGGCGATCGAGGCCATGGCCTGTGGCGTCGCGCTGGTGGCGACCACCGGCGGCGCGCTGCCCGAGGTGGTCGGGACCGACGGTGAGACCGGTCTGCTGGTGCCCCCCGACGACCCGGGGGCACTGGCCGCCGGGATCGGACGGCTGCTCGACGACGAGGCGCTGCGTCGCCGGCTCGGTGCGGCGGGGCGTGAACGGGTGCTCGGGCGCTTCACCTGGGAAGTGACCGCGGCGGGCACGGCTGACCAGTACCGAGCACTGCTCGAGGACACCCGCCGGGTGCAGCCCCGCCCGACGATCGAGGCATCGCCGTGTTGACCGTCGACTACGGAAGGCTCGGAGTGCGTCCGGGCGACCGGCTCCTCGACCTCGGCTGCGGCTTCGGCCGCCACGCCTACCAGGCCGCGAGGCTCGGCGCCGAAGTGGTGGCTCTCGACGCGGGCGCGGACGAGGTGCGCTCGGTGCAGGACACCCTCGGGGCGATGGCGGTGGCCGGTGAGATCGACGCCCGCGAGGCAAGGGTCGGCGCGGTGCAAGGTGACGCACTGGCCCTCCCTTTTGCCACCGCCAGCTTCGACCGGGTGATCGCCTCGGAGATCCTCGAGCACATCCCCGAGGACGGCGCGGCGATGGGCGAGCTGGCCCGGGTGCTGCGTCCGGGCGGCACCATGGCGGTGACCGTGCCGCGGTGCGGTCCCGAGTTCGTCAACTGGGCGCTCTCGGACGCGTACCACGACGTGCCCGGCGGTCACGTGCGCATCTACCGGCACAGCGAGCTGGTCGAGCGTCTGCGCACGGCCGGTCTCGTACCGACCGGCAGCCACCACGCGCACGGACTGCACTCGCCGTACTGGTGGCTGCGGTGCCTGGTCGGGCCCACCAACGACCGCCATCCGGCCGTCGCGGCCTACCACCGCCTTTTGGTGTGGGACATCGAGAAGGCCCCCAAGGTGACCCGCTACACCGAGCGCGTCCTCAACCCGCTGGTCGGCAAGAGCCTGGTCGTCTACCTGGTCAAGCCCGTCGCAACGTCGCCCGATCGTCCCGAGGGCCCCGTCGGGGTTCTCGTCGGCGCCGGGCAAGGAAGGAAGCCGTGAGATCGATCCCCGAGGTTCCCGGCGTCCTCGAGCGCGTCGCAAGTGCTCGCGACCGCCGAGTCGATCGCGGCCCTGCAGCGTCCGGACGGGATGATCCCCTGGTTCCCGGGCGGGCACTGCGACCCGTGGAACCACGTCGAGGCCGCGATGGCGCTGACCGTCAGCGGCATGGACGACGAGGCCGACCGCGCCTACCAGTGGCTCCTCGACACCCAGCTCCCCGACGGCAGCTGGTTCAACTACTACCTCTCGACCGGCGTCAAGGACCCGCGCCTCGACACCAACGTCTGTGCCTACCTGGCGACGGGAGCCTGGCACCGCTACGTCTCGACCGGCGACCTCGGCGCGCTCGAGAAGCTCTGGGCGGCGGTCGAGGCCGGAGTCGACTTCGTGCTGCGCTGGCAGCGGGTCGACGGGTCCATCCGATGGTCGCTCGACCCTGCGGGACGACGGGAGGAGTACGCGCTGCTCACCGGTTCGTCCTCGATCTACCACAGCCTCCGTTGCGCGATCGCGATCGCCGAGCGACTCGGTCAGGAGCGTCCCGACTGGGAGCTGGCCGCGGGCCGTCTCGCGCACGCGGTGGCCCATGCTCCCGAGGCGTTCGCGCCGAAGGTGGAGTTCGCGATGGACTGGTACTACCCGGTCCTCTCGGGCGCGGTCACCGGTGGGGCGGCTCGGTCCCAGATCCTCGACTCGTGGTCGACGTTCGTGATGGAGGGCCGCGGGGTGCGGTGCGTGTCCACCGGCGAGTGGGTGACGGCAGCCGAAACGGCCGAATGCGTCCTCACGCTCGACGGGCTCGGGCTCGACGACGCCGCCCTCGAGCTGCTCACCTGGGTCCAGGCCCTGCGCAACGACGACGGCTCGTACTGGACCGGCATGGTCTACCCCGAAGAGGCGACCTACCCGCCGCTCGAGCGCTCCTCTTACACCGCGGGCGCGATGATCCTCGCGGCCGACGCGGTGAGCCGGACCACTCCCGCCTCGGGAATCTTCCGCGGCGAGGGACTCCCGAGCCACCTCGACCTCACCGAGCCCGCTCCGGAGGCGCCGGTCGAGCCCGCGCTCCCTGCCCACGGCGCACCGGGCAGCCGCTGAGCAGAGCCGCGGACCCGCGCGGCTAGCGAGGGTCGCGGGCCGTCGCCGATGCCGGTTGCGCCGACCCGTCGTCGAAGGCCTCCTCCAGTCCCGCGATCAGCCAGCGGTCCTCGTCGGTGATCGCCGGCGTGTGGGCCGCGGCGACTGAATCCCTCGGCGAGGCGGACCGCGTCGCCTTCGACGGTCGGTGCCGAGGATGCAAGGAGCCCCCGACGGACCCGGACCACTTCGCCTTGGTCGACGTGCAAGGTGATCTCGGGATGGTGCGCGATCACGGCGAGCGTGCCCGATCTCGCCTCCGCGGTCGCGGTGACCCGGAAGGCAGGACCGATCGCCGCGGCGTAGGCCAGAGTGAGCTCGACCTCGTCCGCTTCGACCGGCTGGACGCGCGAGAGGGGCAGCAACACGTCGCGTTCGTGGATCCAGGAATCCCAGAGTGCGTGCACGGCGACTGCACGGAGGGCGAGGTGACCGGGAGGTGCCTCGGCGACCGTCGACCACTCGGCCTCGTCGAGTGAGCTCCACAACTCGGTGAGACGGTCGTTGGTCGACGTGAACGCGTCGAGGGTCGCCGATGGAGGTCGACCGCGCGCTGCGTCGACCATCGAGGCCGGGACCGACACCGGATCGAAGTCGGTGAGCAGCCGGGTCGGCGTCCCCTTCAGTCCTTCCGTCACCGAGTGTGCCCAGTAGCGGTTGACGCCGACCAGGTGCTCGATCACGTCCTGGACGCTCCAGCCGCGGCACCGGCTCGGTGCCGCCCATTCCTCGTCGGAGAGGCCCACGAGCACCGCGGCGAGCCGCGAACGCTGGCGGAGCACCGCGGTGGACGGGTTCTCGGCGACGTGGTCGAGGTCGATGACCGCCGGTCCGTCGATAGCGCGGACGGAGCTGCAACGCGCGGTCCCTCTAGCCGGTTCGGCGGAGCACCCGGAGGGACCCGCACTCGCCGTCTTCGACGAACTCCCCGGAGTCGAGCGCGGCGCGCCAGATCTCGTACGGGGGCCGGCCGCCGTCGGCCGGGTCGGCGAAGACGTCGTGGATGGCGAGCCAGCCGTCCTCGGAGACGAAGGGTGCCCATCCCCGGTAGTCGTTCCAGGCGGGTTCGGCGCCATGGCCGCCGTCGATGAAGCAGAAGGCGACCGGTGTGCGCCACCGACCGCTCACCGTCGACGAGTCACCGACCAGGCCGACCACCGAGTGCTCGAGGTCGGCGTCGTCGATGGTCCGTCGCCAGGACGGGAGGGTGTCGATCCGGCCGGTCCGCGGGTCGACCAGCGATGGGTCGTGGTGCTCCCATCCGGCCTGGTTCTCCTCGGATCCGTGGTGGTGGTCGAGGCTGAACAGCACCGCGTCGGTCTCCTCGGCGGCAGCGCCGAGGTAGACGGTCGACTTGCCGCACCAGGCGCCGATCTCGACGAAGGTCGCGGGGTGAAAGGCCGCGCCCGCTCGCAGGGCGGCGAGGAAGAGAGCCTCACCCTCGTCGTCGGGCATGAATCCGTTCGCGGTGCGGCCGAGGGAGAGGAGTCGCTCGCGCCGGGCCCGCCGTTCGCCGACGTCGGTGTTCCCGTGGATGCGCGGCGTCCATCGCTCCAGCCTGCCACGGGCGGGGTTCCGGTCGGTCACGGCCGTGCCGCAGACCTGGCTCTGGCAGGGTGGCACGAGCACTCGTCGAGGCTCGCCCGTCACGCGCAGGTCTCGTCGATCGTGGCGGATCCCGTGTGAAATTCCGATGACCTCGCTCCCTGTCAACCCAGGTGGTGGGGGCCACGGGCGGTCTCGCGCACCCGGCGCGTCGGCGGTGACCGACCGTGCCGCAACTTCCCCTCTGCGGGTCGGCGGGGCTACGCTTGTCGGGGCCGGCTGTTGGGAGGACTGGCGGTCTGTCGTCGTTCGATGCGTGGCCCGGGCCGGGCTCGGGTCGAGGACGCATGGTGGCGGACACTCGAGGGGGTACAGGTGCGAGCCGACCACAAGAAGCGGATCGGGATACTGGTCGTCGCCTACAACGCGGCATCGACTCTTGCCAGGGTGCTCGACCGGATCCCCGAGGAGATCCGGCCGGACATCGAAGAGGTCATCGTCAGCGACGACCACAGCCAGGACTCGACCTACCTGGTCGGTCTCGGGTACCAGCAGGTGTCCGACCTGCCCATCACGCTCATCCGACAGCCGGAGAACCTGGGGTACGGCGGCAACCAGAAGGCCGGCTACCAGGTCGCCATCGAGCACGGGCTCGATTTCGTGGTGATGCTCCACGGCGACGGCCAGTACGCGCCCGAGTCGCTGCCCGACATCCTCGCCCCGCTGCTCGCGGGTGAGGCCGATGCAGTGTTCGGCTCCCGCATCATGATCAAAGGAGCCGCTCGCAAAGGCGGCATGCCGCTCTACAAGTACGTCGGGAACCGGATCCTCTCCCGCTTCGAGAACGCAGCGCTCGGGACCGAGCTCTCCGAATTCCACAGCGGATATCGGGCGTACTCGGTCGAGGCGCTCAAGCAGATCCCCTACGAGCTCAACTCCGACGGATTCAACTTCGACACGCAGATCATCATCCAGCTCCACGATGCCGGAATGCGTATCGCAGAGGTACCGATCCCGACCTACTACGGGGACGAGATCTGCTACGTCGACGGCATGGGCTACGCGGCAGACGTCACGAAGGACGTGGTCGCCTACCGATTGCAGAAGGCCGGTTTCGGGGACGGCAGCCGCATCGCGCTGAAAGAGGAGTACGAGCTCAAACCGAGCGAGGACAGCTCGCACGGCCGGATCTCCACGATGCTCAGCTCGAAGCCGCCGAGCAAGATCCTCGACCTCGGGTGCTCGAGCGGGCTGCTCGCCGAGCGCCTGCGTGCGATGGGCCACCAGGTGACCGGGGTCGACGTCACCGAGATCGAGGGAGTCGGGGAGCGCACCAGCGCGTTCTTCAAGGCGGACCTGAACCAGGGCATCCCGCCCGAGGTCGGCTCCGACTTCGACGTGGTGCTCGCTGCCGACGTTCTCGAGCACCTCTCCGATCCGGCGGCGTTGATGGACCAGATCCGCGACGTCCTCGCTCCGGACGGAACGGTGATCTTCTGTGTGCCGAACATCGCCCACTGGTATCCGCGCTTTCGGGTGACCCTCGGGATGTTCGACTACGACCAAAGGGGCATCCTCGACTCGACCCACCTCCGTTTCTTCACTCGTCGCAGCATCAAGAAGTTGATCGAGCGCGAAGGCTTCACCGTCCGGAGGATCGAGCCGGTCGGGCTGCCGCTCGATGCGCTCGGCGTCGAGGGCGGCCCGTCGAGGTTGGTCCGGCTGGTCGACCAGTTCCTCCTGGCCCTCTGGCCCACCCTGTTCGGGTACCAGTTCCTCATCGAGGCGGCACCGGCCACTCAGCCCTCGATCTGATCGCGATCCACCGGCGGCCGGCTCGCCGGGGCCACGCCGTGGAGCGAGGGCGACCCGGTCCCCTCTGGTCATCCCCGGATCAGGGTGACCAGTGAGACGACGGTCAGGATCGCGAGCACGACACCGCCCACCTTGCGGACGGTTCCGAACGGGACGACGCGGAGCAGCGCGGCACCGGTGAAGGCGCCGAGCGCCGCCACCGAGGAAAGGCCGAGAAATGCCCCGACGAACACCGCGGCCGGTTGGTGGTCCCTTGCCGCGAGGTTGGCGATGAGGATCTGAGTGAGGTCGCCGAACTCGCCGACGAAGATGACCGCGAAAGCGGCTGCAGTCGTCCGCGTCCACCGTCGCGGCTCGACCGCCTCCTCGACGCCCCGCTCCTCCTCTCGGCGTTCGGGTACGAAGAGCAGGTAGGCGGCGGCTGCGCCGAAGAGCACCGTGGTGATCCCGTGGAGCAACCGCTGCGGTAACAGATGGAGCAGCTGTCCCGCGGCCACCGCGATCGCAGCGTGGATCGCGAACGCCGCGCTCGCTCCGAGCCAGACCAGCAACGGCCGGTAACGACTCCCCATGATCAGGGTGGCGATCATGGTCTTGTCCGGCAGCTCCGCGAGCGCGACGAGGACGAAGACGGAGGCGGCGATGCCGATTTCCACGGCTTCAGGTTAGGAACCGGGTGCGGCCGCGGGCCGGACCGTGGCTACGCGGGGGAGACGCCCACCCGTTCGCGGAGCGCGTCCGCCAGCCCGGCGGCCTCCCGAGTGCCGAAGGCGACGTTCACCGCGAGTCGCTCGAGGATCTGGTCGACGGTCTTCCCGCCGGCCGGCAGCGGATGGGCTTCGACGAACCCGGTGACCTCCTCGGCGAGCGAAGGCGGGGTGCAGAGCGCCCGCACGCCTTCGAGCATCCGCGGGAGCGTGTTCGCCGGGAACCGCTCGACGAGTTGGTCCCACCGATCGGTGACCCTCGCCCACGATGCAGGGCCGGTGACCCGGTTGGCGAGGAGCGCCTGCAGCAAAAAGGGCGCGTTCTGCGTACGAACCTCACCCATGGCGAGCTCGAAGGTGCGCTGCAGCCAGCGCCACGTCGTCGAACCCGGCGAGCGCGTAGAGGTACCGGATCTCCTGCTGCGGATTGGCCGGGTTCCGGTAGTGCGCGAGGAACGCCTCGAACTCCTCGGTCCCGCCCTCGGAGGCGACGATCTCGAGAACGGCCGACTCGGTGTCGGGATGGAGCGAGTTCGACCCCGATGCGGCGAACCGCTTGGCCGCCTCGGACTTGATCGCCGGGTCGTCGCCGATCGTGCCCAGGGTTCGCAGCACCGATGCTCGCAGTGCCGGGGTCCGCTCGCCGTCGTCGGCGCGGGGTTCCCACCCGAGGGCGGATTCGAGCGGGGCGAGGAGCGAACGGGTCGCCCCCTCGAGGGTCGGCCGGTCGGCCGCGGGGACCACCCGATCGAAGAGTCCGAGCGCGCCGATCACCACCGACCAGACGCTCGGGTCGCGCTCGCCGCCGTCGGCCATGGCTCGGGCGAGTCGGAGCAAGTCCCCGAGCGGTGACTGTCCGGCGAGCGCGGCCGCCCAGGTGTCCGACACCAGGTTGTAGCGCTCGAGCGGCGCGAGCTGCTCGAGCGCTGTGGCCAACCGCTCGAGCGTCGCTGGGGGATACGAGACCCGGTAGTAACCCGAACCGCCCGCGTTGACCAGCTGTCCGCTGCCTCGGTCTGCCTTCGCGGCGGGCTCCTCGAGAAGGACGGCCTCGGTGGCCCCGCCTGGGGGCGCCAGGTCGCGAACGAGGATGGGTACCTGCCAGTGCGACCCGATCGCGCCACCCGGCTCGCCCCGGTAGGAGAAGGGGGACTGGTGGAGCGAGCCGTCGTCGGCGACCTCGACGAGCGGGTAGCCACCCTGGTCGATCCAGGTGGTCATGATCGAGCGGACCGCCCGACCGCTCGACCGCTCGAGGGCGTCCCAAAGGTCGGCGGTCTCGGTGTTCGCGTAGGCGTGGGTGCGTAGGTAGTCGCGGATCCCGTCGCGGAACACCTCGGCGCCGAGGAATTGCTCGAGCATGCGGAGCACGCTCCCGCCCTTCTGGTAGGTGAGGACGTCGAACATCCCCTGGGCCTCCTCCGGGCGCCCGACCGGGAATTCGACCGGCCGGGTCGTGTGGAGCCCGTCGACCGCCATCGCCGCTTCGCGCTCGACGCCGAAGCTCACCCAGCGCTGCCACTCCGGTCGGAACGCGTCGACCGCGAGCACCTCCATGAAGGTCGCGAAGGCCTCGTTGAGCCAGATCCCGTTCCACCAGCGCATGGTGACCAGATCGCCGAACCACATGTGCGCGATCTCGTGGCAGACCACGTCGCAGACGCGCTCCAGCTCGACCCTCGCGGCCTGGGCGGGGTCGATCAGCAGTACCGATTCGCGGAAGGTGACGCATCCCAGGTTCTCCATCGCTCCGAAGGCGAAGTCGGGGATGGCCACCAGGTCGAGCTTGTCCGCAGGGTAAGGGAGCCCGAAGTAGTCGGTGAAGAAGCGCAGCGCGTGTGCACCGACCTCGAGTGCGAACGCGCTCAGGTGCTCCTTGCCCGGTGGGTGCACGATGCGCAGCGGCACCCCGTCCACGTCGAGCGGCTCGGTGGCCTCGAGCGGCCCGACGACGAACGCGACCAGGTAGGTCGACATGACCATGGTCGGGGCGAACCGGACCCGCCGCCGCTCGCCGGGTGCCGGGCTCTCTTCGACGACCGCTCCGTTGGAGAAGGCGGCGAGCGAGTCGTCGACCACGAGGGTGATCTCGAAGGTCGCCTTCAGGTCGGGCTCGTCGAAGCAAGGAAAGGCGCGTCGAGCGTCGGTGGACTCCATCTGGGTGGTTGCGATCACATGCTCGGTGCCCGCGTCGTCGGTGAAGGTCGAGCGGTAGAAACCGTGCAGCTTGTCGTTCAAGATGCCCTCGAACCCGAGCCGCAGCGTGGCCCCGCCCGGATCGAGCGGTGTGGCGAAGGTGAGAGTCGCCCGCTCTTCGTCCGGGTCGAGTGCGACCGAGACGGGCGAGAGCGGGGTCGCACCCCCGGAGGGGAGGAGCTCGGCTCGGCCGATCTCCAGCTCGGCCGCGTTGAGCACGACCGTCGTCGTCGGCTCGCGCACGGTCAGGTCGATCTCGACCTCTCCGGAGAAGCGTGCCGCCTCGAGGTCGGGCGTGAGCTCGAGCCGATACGCGAGGGGGACGAGAGTGCGCGGGAGCCGGTAGGGAGGGTTGTCGTCGGTGTCAGCGGTACCGGTCATCCCCGGGAGGCTACCGTCGCGGCGTGCAGGACACCGCTTCCTCCGGCCCGGCCGACGACGGCATCGACGTCGTCACCATCGGCAACGCGCTCGTCGACGTGCTCACGTCCGCCAAGGACGAGGACCTCGCCGCCCTCGGACTGGTGAAGGGAACCATGGCCCTCGTCGACCGGGAGCGATCGGAGCAGATCTACGCCACGATGGGGCCGACCACCGAGGCGTCGGGTGGATCCGCGGCCAACACAGCCGCCGGCATCGCCGCGCTCGGTGGTCGGGTCGGCTTCCTCGGAAGAGTCGCCGACGACGGGTTGGGGCGCGCCTTCACCCACGACATCCGCTCGATCGGCGTGGCCTTCGAACCGCGGCCGGCGCCGGCCGGCGACGAATCGGTCACCGGCCACTGTCTGGTGCTGGTCACGCCCGACGCGGAGCGAACCATGGCCACCCACCTCGGGGTGGCGTCGGACTTCGGCGCGGTCGACCTCCACGACGGCCATCTGAGCGCGGCGCAGGTCGTCTACCTCGAGGGCTACCTCTGGGAGCAGGAGTCAGCCAAGTTCGCCATGCGCGAGGCGATCGCGCTCGCCCACACGAGCGACGCCGCGGTCGCGTTGAGCCTCTCCGATCCGTTCTGCGTCGAGCACCACCGAGACGAGTTCCTCGAGCTGTTGAAGGGCGACCTCGAGATGGTGTTCGCCAACGAAGAGGAGATCGTGTTGCTCTTCGGTGCGGACGACTTCGACGGGGCGGTCCGGGCGGTCGAGGAGACCGGCGTGCTCGCCGCGCTCACCCGTGGCGCTGCCGGCTCGGTGGTGGTGGCCGCGTCGGGCCCGGTCGAGGTGCCCGCCGCACCGGTCGACGGTATCGTCGACACGACCGGAGCGGGCGACCTGTTCGCAGCCGGATTCCTCTACGGGATCACCAACGGGCTCGATCCTTCCGAGTGCGCCCGGCTGGGGGGTCTCTGCGCGGCCGAGGTCATCTCCCACGTCGGCGCCCGCCCTCTCGCCGATCTCCGCGCGCTGGCCCGCGAGGCCGGGCTGGTCGTATGAGGGCTGCGGATGCTCGGTGGGTGGGTGCGCCCGGACGAGGCCGTTCCTCTGCCCGTCGAGGCAGGTCTCGACCTCGTAGGACCGGCGGCGAACCGGGCAGCTACGATGAACTCGGCACGGAGCGCAGCGAATGAGCGAGTATCGACAGCTGAAGCGGCAGGTCGGCGATCTCCTGGTGGGGCTGGGTTCCACCCCGGACGAGGTGGCGTCGTCACTCGAGGCTTCCGGCGTGCGCGGCACACCGAGGAGTAACCGCAACTGCCCGATCGCGCTCTATCTCTCCGCCGTCATGGGCGCCGACCCGCGGGTCCGGTCGGTGACCGTCGGCCACTGCTCGATGGTGATCGCCTTGGCCACACCCGATCTCCGTCCGGCTGGGCGACTGCTCGTGCAGCTCCCGAAGTCGGTCCGCCGTTTCGTGTCGGCGTTCGACGCGCTCAAGTATCCCGAGAACGTCCGCCGACCGAACCCGCCGGTGCGGACCCTCACCTTCGCCGACTGAGTCAGCCCGCCTCTCGACGAGTGACGATGCCGCGCACGTAGGCCGCCTGGCCCACGTGTTGCAGGTCGTCCGAGACGACGCCCATCAGGCGTGTCGCGACGGTCTCCGGGGGGTCCCAGTCGCGGTCGACCACCCGGGCGAGGCCGTCCTCGTCCAGTGATCCGACGTACGAGACGGTCGTCGTATGGACGTCCTCGAAGTAGCCGAGAAGGGATCGAGCGTCGGCGACGACTTTGCCGACCTCCTCGGGAGAGTGGCCCAGTCCGGTGTCGGAGATCGGCAGGGGGAGCGCGAACCGTTCGGCCCATCCCTTCGAGGTCCACACCTGCTCGCGGCCGGTGAGCGCCGCGACCCGGTCGTCCTGGATGCGCGAGAGGTGCCAGACCAGCCACGCGATCGGATTGGACTCGTCGTCGGGGCGCCACACCAGCTCTTCGCGCGAGAGCCCGTTGGCTGCGGGGTAGACCGCGTCACGAATCCTCTCGAAGGCATCGATCACGACGTCGGTGGTGCTCACCGTTCGACCTCCCCAGGCTCTCGGATCCTCAACCCGCCTCCTCGGGACTGCCCTCCTCCGGGCGGAAGGAGAAGGGCAGGTCGGCGAGCCGCACGAGCACCGACGCGATCGAGCGCCCGAGCGGAGCGAGTGCCTCGTCGAGTCCCGCGGGGTCGTCGAGCAGTCCCTCGTCGATCTGGCAGGAGCCCTCGTAGCTGACCTCGACCGCGCACTCCTGCGCGTGCGAGCCGTCCATGAGTACCTGCTCGACGGTCGCCGCTCCCCGGAGAACCGGCTCGGCGCCGAGCACGTCGAGGTGACTCGGCAGCACGTCGAGGAGTGGGACCACATCGGGGACGCCGTCGAGGCCCTGGACCCGGAAGGCGATCTCGACGAGCACCTCGGGGAGCTCCTCGGGCTCCTCTCCGATCGCCCAGCTGCGGTACGAGGTCTGGCTCCAGGTGGGCCAGTCGAAACTGGTGTCCACCCGGATCCTTGCCGGCCGCTCCTCGCCGGGAAGGCTGTAGGAGGTCTCGAAGCTCACGTCGCCGAGGAAGACGTCGACCTGGAAGCGCTCTTCGACCGCCTGACGCTGGAGGAGCGCACCCTCGAGCGCACGTCGGTGCGAGGCGACGAGCTGGGCGAACACGTGGTCCAGCATGGCGGGGCAGAGGCTACCGTTCTTCCCGTGACCTCCTGGTCGGACACGGCCAAGCCGTCTGCGTGGGTCGACCGGCGTGTCATCGCCTACGCACACCAGGGCGGAGCGTGGGAGGCGCCCTCGTCGACCCTGTACGCGATCCGAGCAGCGCTCGACGCCGGAGCGACGGGCATCGAGCTCGACGTGCACGCGACCGCGGACGGCGACCTCGTGGTCTGCCACGACGCGACCGTCGACCGGACCACCGAGGGAACCGGGGCGATCGCCGAGCTGAGCACCGAAGAGGTCCGGTCGCTCGACAACGCGTACTGGTGGGTGCCGGGAGCCGACGTGACCCCGGGTCTGGACCCCGATGCCTACCCCTACCGCGGCCTCGCACCCGACGACCGGCGCTTCCGGATCGCCCTGTTGGAGGAGGTCCTCGACGAGTTCGACGGAGTGCTCCTCAACCTGGACATCAAACAGACCGCCCCAGCCGTCGAGCCCTACGAGCAGCAGCTCGCCGGCATGCTCCGCCGCTTCGGACGGGTCGACGACGTGATCGTCGCCTCGTTCAACGACGCGGCGACCGAGGCGTTCTCGTCCTTCGCTCCCGATATCCCGACGTCGGCCGGCACCGCGTGTGTCGCGATGTTCTACCAGTCGGTCCGTTCCGGGGAGACCCCGGCCCCGATGCGGCACGTGGCCCTGCAGGTTCCCACCAGCCACGCCGGAGTGACCCTCGTCGACCGGCAGTTCGTGGACGCGGCACACCGCCAGGGGATCGCGGTCCACGTGTGGACCATCGAGGAGGAGGCCGAGATGGAAGACCTCTGCGAACTCGGCGTCGACGGGATCATCACCGACCGGCCGTCCGCGCTGTCCGGGGTGCTCGATCGCCTCGGTTCGGCCTGGCGACCGGACACGTGAGCCCGTCTCGCCGGGCGGCCGCGGCTCAGCCTCGGCCGCAGTTCGGCTTCTTGCCGTGATTGGCCTTTTTCTTCGCGCGGAGCTTGCGCTTGACGGTTCGCTTGGACACGGTCTGGAGACGTTACTCGTGATGGCGCCCGACCGGCCAGCGGGCCGATGACCTGGCTGCTGCGAGACGGCGACGTCCTCGCCGGCGCCGAGGTGGCCGACGGCTTCACCGCCCGGTCGCGAGGGCTGCTCGGGCGCAAGGCCTACGAGGGTGCCCTCGTCCTCCCGCGGACCCGCGCGGTGCACACGGTCGGCATGCGCTTCCCGATCGACGTGGCCTTCTGCGACAAGGACATGGTGGTCGTCGGGATGACCCAGCTCCCGCCGTGGCGGATCTCCCTGCCGAGACGGGGCGGCCGGTCGGTCGTCGAGGCAGAGGCCGGTGCGTTCGAGCGGTGGGGGCTTCGGGTGGGTGACCAGTTGGAGCTGCGGTGAGCCGCGCGGACGGCTCCGGCCTGCTGACGGTCGTCGGCACTCCGATCGGCAACCTCGCCGACCTGAGCCCGCGAGCCGTCGAAGCGCTCGCCGGCGCGGACATCCTCTACTGCGAGGACACCCGCCGCACCCGCGGCTTGCTCTCCCACGCCGGTATCACCGGAGCCACGTTGCGCTCTCTCCACGCGCACAACGAGGACGCCCGGATCGGCGAGGTCCTCGACGCGCTGCGCCGTGGTCAGAACGTCGTACTGGTGAGCGACGCAGGAATGCCGCTCGTCTCGGACCCTGGCGCGCGGGTGGTGGCAGCCGTGGCCGAGGCAGGACTCAGTGTGTCGGTGGTGCCGGGCCCCTCCGCGGTGACCGGTGCGCTCGCGGTGAGTGGATTTCCGGCGGGGAGGTTCGCCTTCGAGGGCTTCCTCCCGCGGTCCGGCAGGTCGCGACGGGAAGCGCTCGCAGCTCTCGCGGGTGATCGGCGGACCGTCGTCCTCTTCGAGGCGCCCGGCCGAGTCGCGCAGACCCTTGCCGACCTCGCCGATGTGTGCGGCGCGGACCGCCCTGTTGCGATCGTGCGCGAGCTCACGAAGATCCACGAGCAGATCTGGCGCGGCAACCTGGCCGACGCAGCCGTGTGGGCGGGTGACGCCGCGGTTCGCGGGGAGGTGGTGATCGTCGTCGGAGGAAGCGAGCGCGACGAGATAGAGGTCGACGACGAGGCGATCGCGGCTGCGCTCTCCGACCGACTGCAGACCGGGGCGCGGACCCGTGAAGCCGTCGACGAGGTCGCGGCCGTGCTCGGGGTGTCGAAGCGCCGCGTCTACGACCTCGCGCTCGGGCTCCGGGACCTGGGGGGTCCGGCCGGCTGAACGGCCCTCGGGTCGGCGCATGCGGGTTGTCAACCGGCGCCGGCCAGCCGGCCGGGTTCCTGCGAATGACCGGCGGCTCGACAGGC
>CAVUGU010000021.1:0-82037 GCA_963741055.1 uncultured Acidimicrobiales bacterium
CCGCCGCCATGCGGCAAACGCTAGGCGGCCCGGGTCCACCCGCGTCGGGCTCTACGCTGTGGCGGCTGCGGTCATCGGGGGACCTCCTTTTCGGCGACCGGAGCGAGGTGGTGAACGGCGTACTCGGGGTCTTGTCATCGACGCGATCTACAACGCAAGTACTGCTCGGGCGCCAGGCCCGCTGGGAGCTCACCATGACCGGCGTGGTACCGATCGCCAGGGTGACCATCGGCGCGCTCTCACAGCGGTGCGGCGGCGCACCCGTCGCCGGACGCTGAGGCACACCTTCACTCGGAACGCAGGGAGACGAACCAGATGCCCACGCCCGTCGGACCGGTACCGCCGGACCCCAACGATCCCGATTTCTGGGATTGGGGAGACGACGAGGACGAGGACCTCCGACCCCGGCATCAAGCCTTGCGGCTGCTCGTGGTCTGCGTCATCGTCTTCGGCCTCGTCCTCCTCCTACTCGTGAGCGTCCTCTAGGTCGCGTCGAGTCGGCGAGCTCGGCACCCGACGGTCATGAAGATCCTCGGCGCATGCTCCCTCGGCGGTGCGGGGCACTTTCGGCCCCTTCTCCCGCTGCTGGACGCGGCACTGGCCCGGGGCGACGAGACCCTGGTCGTCGCCACCCCCGGACTGCAACATCTCGTCGAGGGCGCGGGTCATCGGTTCGTGGCGGGCGGTGAGCCGAACGAGTCGGCGATCGCCCCGATCCGCGAGGCGCTGCCGGTCCTCCCCCCCGAGGAGGCCTCGGTCCTCGGCAACCGCGACTTGTTCGGGCGGCTCGCGACCGAGGCGATGCTGCCCACGATGACTCGAGTCGCGGACGAGTGGCGCCCCGATCTCGTGCTCCGCGAACCCTGCGAGTACGCGTCGGCGGTCGTCGCCGCGGCCCGCTTGATCCCGAGCGTGCAGGTCGCGATCAGCCTGGCCGATGTCGAATGGGGATCGATCGAGGTTGCCGCCGACGTGCTCGAATCCCATCGGGCGGGCATGGTCGACGAGCTCCGAACGTCTCCTTACCTCACGGCCTTCCCTCCTTCCCTCGATCGCTCGCCGTTCGGGGACACTCGGCGGTTGCGCGGACGAGAGGCTCGACCGCCCGCTCCACTCCCCGACTGGTGGGACCGATCGGACCAACCGCTCGTCTACGTGACCTTCGGGAGCGTGATCCCGTTGATGTCGTTCGCACCCTCCGCATTCGCTTCGGTGCTGCGGACCGTCGGCCAGCTCGACGCCCGCGTCCTGTTCACCGTCGGGCGCGTCGACCCCTCGGTTCTCGAGCCGGTTCCCGCCAACGTGCACGTCGAACAGTGGGTGGACCAGGCCGACGTGCTCGCCGAAGCCCAGCTGGTCGTCTGCCACGGCGGCTCGGGAACCGTTCTCGGCGCCCTCGCCGCGGGTGTGCCGATGGTGATCCTCCCCCATTTCGGGGACCAGTTCGCGAACGCGCGACGCATCGCCGATTCGGGCGCGGGCGTGATGCTCGACGCCGGTCGGGAAGACGACGGTCGGCGCCGACCTGCAATCGAGCTCATGGCCTCACAGATCGCGTCCTCGGCCAGGTCGGTCCGCAGCGACGGTTCTTTTCGAAGTGCCGCCCGGCGAGTCGGCCTCGAGATGGAGAGACTGTCCCCGGCCGACTCGATCCTCGAGGAGCTCGGCTCCGCGGCTCGCCCGTGAGGGAAGCCCTAGGCCAGTGCCAGCGCGGGTTCGTCGGTCGACACCGCGGCCTCCCTCGGGCCCCCGGTCACGAAGACCGCACTCACGATGGCGGCGAGTAGCAACATCCCTGCGCCGAGCGCGAACGCGACCGAGTACCCGTGGACGAGGCCCTGCGCGGCGAAGGCCGGCCCATGGGTCGTGAGGTAGGCCGCAGTCGCGGTGGCCGCGACGGTGTTCAACAACGCGGTGCCGAGGGAACCGCCGACTTGCTGGGTGGTGTTCACCAGCGCGCTCGCGACGCCGGCGTCGCTCTCTCGGACCTTCACCAGCGCCGTGCTGGCGAACGCCGGGAACGAGAGACCGAGAC
Source organism: uncultured Acidimicrobiales bacterium (assembly GCA_963741055.1). Classification (GTDB taxonomy): domain Bacteria; phylum Actinomycetota; class Acidimicrobiia; order Acidimicrobiales; family RAAP-2; genus Bog-756. The sequence goes on from CAVUGU010000021.1 coordinate 2,036, forward strand.
CGAGGCTCATCAGGACCTGGGGACCGAACACGTACGCCCAGTACGAGGTGTGCACTCCGATCTGGGTGAGCCAGGCCAACCCGACCGCGCCGATCAGCAGGCCGCCGGCCATCGGGACGCGCGGTCCGATCCGGGGGACGATCGCGCTGGAAGCGCCCGCCGCGACGACGATTCCGGCCGCGAAGGGGAGGAACGCGATGCCGGCCTTGAGGGCGGAGTAGTGGAGCACTCCCTGCATGTAGAAGCTGAGGAAGACGAACATCGCGAAGAGCCCGGCGCCGACCAGGAACGAGGCCAGGAACGAGCCACCCCGGTTCCGCTCGGCCACCACCCGCAGCGGGAGCAGTGGGTTGGTCGTGCGGGCTTCGACCACCACGAAGGCCACCAACAGGCAGACCGCGACGCTGAGGAAGGCGAGCGTGGGCGCGGAGGCCCAGCCGTCGGTGGTCGCCCGGGTGAAGCCGTAGACGAGGCTGACCAGACCCAAGGTCGAGAGCAGCGCTCCGGGAACGTCGTAACGCGTCGTGCCCTCGGCGCGGCTCTCGTGCACCACGCGTACCGCCGCACCTGCCGCCAGCAGCGCGATCGGGACGTTGACCAACAGACACCACCGCCACGACGCGTACTGGGTGAGCACACCGCCGGCGAGGACCCCGATCGCGCCGCCCGCACCGGACACCGCGCCGTACGCGCCGAACGCCTTCGCCCGCTCCCCTGCATCGTGCTCGAAGGTGATGGTGAGGATCGAGAGTGCGGCAGGCGCCATCAGCGCCGCGAAGGCACCTTGGAGCGCACGCGCCCCGAAGAGCATGGCCTGGTTCGCCGCGAGACCACCGAGAGCGGATGCGGCCGCGAACCCGAGCAGGCCGAAGAAGAACATCCGCTTGCGTCCTCCGAAGTCGGCGATTCGGCCTCCGAGCAAGAGCAAGCCGCCGAACGCAAGGGTGTAGGCGGTGATCACCCACTGGCGATTGGCCACCGAGATGTGGAGCGAACGTTGAGCGGAAGGCAGCGCGATCGTCACGATGGAGGCATCGAGCACCACCATCAGCTGGGCGATGATCACCACGGCCAGGATCGACCAGCGTCGAGGGTCGGGTTCGAGAGGCAGGTCCGAGTTGGCGGTACTCGCGAGGGTCTCGCTCACGTGAACTCCCTGGGGCAGACGGCTGAGGTAGAGTGGCCGGCAATCCAAAAGGCCCGGTTTGCGCGACGGTGCTGCCTTTAGCCAACGCCGCGTTCGCGCCATTCATTTCCGGATCGTGGCTCGGCTGCCGGCGAGACCGAAAATCGCCACCTCACGTGCCCGAACTCTGTTACCTTCTGCCGACCGCACGGAAAGGTGCGACGGCGACCAGGAGGGGACGATGAGCGGAGGACGGCACGCGTTGCCTGCCGGAACGGCAACAGCGGTTGCACGTCGGACCGGAAGGCGCCTCCTCGTCGCCCTGGCCGGTCTGGCCGCGACGGTTCTCGTGGTGGGGGTGCCCGCGGGCTCGGCCGGAGCGGCGCCATCCGCCGGCCACCCAGTCGGCGTCGGGTCGTTCGGCAAAGTGATCGCCTCGAGCGCGGATCGCGCCCTCGCCGTGGGTGGTCGCGCTGCGCACCTGGCGGTTCCCCACCCGGGGTCTCCCCGTCAAGCCGGCCCGGACTGCACCTTCAACGGAAATCCCGACGTGGTCGTGAACGTGACCCCCGGTGAGGGGATCTCGCTCCGTTGCACGGGCTGGCCGGCGAACGATCCGATCGCGGCGACCGAATTCAGCCCGCTGATCTTCCAGACCGGATCCGACAACGAGATCGATCCGAACCTGCAGTATTTCTCCGCGGACGCCAGTGGAGCGGCCTCCACCACCATCACCGTTCCCAACCCGTTCACTGCCCCCGATCCCGCTGCCGCCTGTCCTCCGACCCCTGCACAGGTCGCGCAGGGTTTCCTCGCATGCGGCATCGTGCTGGCCGACCCCAGCGGCAATGGGGTCCTCGCGGTGCTGGAGTACGTCGGCCAGACGCTCCCACCGCCGCCACCCGGCGCGATGGCTGTCGGGATCGCAGCCGTACCCGACGGTGGCGGCTACTGGATCGCATGGAACAACGGCACCGTGACCTTCCACGGTGATGCCGGCGCGTACGGCGATGCCTCCGGGCTCGATCTGGTGCAACCGATCACCCATATCGTGGCGACCCCCGACGGCAGGGGGTACTGGCTGGTGGCCGCAGACGGAGGGACCTTCGCCTTCGGTGACGCGGGCTTCTACGGCTCGATGGGCGGACAGCCGCTCAACCAACCGGTCGTCGATCTCGCCCCCACCCCGGACGGCAAGGGTTACTGGCTGGTGGCCTCGGACGGCGGGGTCTTCGCCTTCGGTGACGCGGGCTTCTTCGGATCGACGGGTGCGTTGACACTCAACAAGCCGGTGGTCGGGATGGCGGCCGACCCCACCTCAGGGGGCTACTGGCTGGTCGCTTCGGATGGTGGGATCTTCGCGTTCAATGCGCCCTTCTTCGGGTCGACCGGCAGCCTCGTCCTCAACCAGCCGGTGATCGGCATGGGCGCCACACCCGACGGGCGCGGCTACCTCTTCGCGGCGTCCGACGGCGGGATCTTCAATTTCGGTGACGCGGGCTTCTACGGTTCGACGGGCAGCCTGACCCTCAACAGCCCGATCGCCGGGGTCGCGGTCGACCCGGTGGCGCCGGGTTACTGGCTGGTCGGTGAGGACGGCGGGGTGTTCGCGTTCGGTCGAGCCGGCTTCTACGGCGCCCGCTGAATCGGGAGCCCGCTCCGGTCACTCGGCCCGGTCACCCTCGAGCTCGACCTTCATTCGTTCGAGGGTGGTCTGCATTCCCCTGCGGTTGGTCGGGCCGCGCGCCCAACCGAGCACCGCCCAGTAGAGACGCAACCAGAAGACGTCGGCCAGCTGGAACGACTCGGTGACGTCGGTACCGTCACCGCTCGGCTCGAGACGGTAGCGCCAGACGTTGAGCGCCTTCCCGGGCGCGCCGGTACCGAACGCGAACTCGCGTTCGGGCTCGCACACCTCGACCGTGCAGGAGATCCAGTAGATCGGACCCTTCCCGTTGCGCTTGACGTGGCCACGGAACCGGGCACCGACCGCCGGGCCGGTTGCACCGTCGAGCCACTCGGCCTCGAAGGTCTCCGGGCTGTAGCGCCCGATGCGGGTGACGTCGCTCACCAGCTCCCAGACCGCCTCGGGCGGCGCGTCGACGTGCACCGTCACCGAGTCGTGCATGCCGAGACTGTAGACCTCTCTGCCGGGCCGTCGAAGGGGAACCCGAGACGCCGGTCGTTTGCGGCGCGAGTTGTGCTCCGTCAAGATGCGGCACGTGCGCGCGGTGCGGACGCGGGAACGAAGGGGTCGGTGTCGTCACCGTCCCCGATACGCCGGGTGAGGGCGTCGCGGTCTCGGTGGCCGCGTCGGGGATCTGCGGCTCCGACCTCCACCTGGTCTCGCTCGGCCCCTCCGAGGTGACCATCGGTCACGAATTCTCGGGGACCCTCGACGACGGCACGCCGGTCGCGGTGTGGCCGATGATCCCCTGTGGTCGTTGCGCCCGATGCCTCGGCGGCGACGACCAGCAGTGCGCCTGGGTCCTCGGCACCCTGTACGGAGTGTCCCGCGACGGCGGGCTCGCGGACCGCACGTGGGTCGCGCCCCAGTGCGCGCGACCGCTCCCGGCCGGTGTGCGCGTCGAAGACGCCTGCCTGGTCGAGCCACTCGCCGTCGCGTTGCACGGCATCCACCGCGCCGGGGTCGAATCGGGGTCCACGGTGCTGGTGATCGGCGCCGGTCCGGTCGGACTGTGCACGATCGCCGCGAGCCGGGCGCACGGCACGGAGGTCGAGCTCCTCGCGCACCGGTCCGATCGCTTCGACGCCGGGGTGCGCCTCGGCGCGCGACCTGCGACCGGAAGCGAGTACGACGTCGTCTTCGACGCCGCCGGAACTCAGGGATCGATCGACGTGGCGATCGATCGGGTACGCCCGGGAGGCACGGTCGCGGTCCTCGGCACCTTCTGGGAACCGGTGTCGCTCGGCCTCGGGATCCAGATGAAAGAGGTCACCCTCGTTCCGGCCTTCGCCTACGGTCACCACCACGAGGAAGCGGAGTTCGACCGCGCGATCTCCCTCCTCGAGCGCACCCCCGACCTCCCGTCGGTGCTCATCACCCACCGCTTCCCGCTCGACGACGCGGCCGAGGCGTTCCGGGTTGCCGCGGACCGCGAGAGCGGTGCCATCAAAGTGGTGCTCGAACCGTGAGCCGGCTCGTCTTGACCGGCGCCCGTGTCCTCGACGGGGACCACTCGGTGACGACCGGCGCCCACCTGGTCGTCGAGGGCGAACGCATCACCGCGGTGGGTGCCGGTCCGGTCCCCGACCCACGCCCCGACGACCGGTGGGTCGACCTCGAAGGACGCGCGGTCATGCCGGGCATGGTCAACTGCCACTTCCACGCGACCTACCACGAGCTCGGGTCGGTCACCGCACCCTTCGGGCTCGAGGAGCCGATGGCGCTCCAGGCGGTCCACGCGGCGGCCAACCTCGAGGGACTGCTCGCATCGGGCTTCACCAGCGCGGTGAGCGCGGGCGCGCCCTACGCGATCGACGCGTCGATGAAGGTGGCCATCGCCGAAGGCCTGGTCGACGGACCTCGGCTGGTCCCCTGCAGCCGCGACGTCAGCACGACCGGGCACGCGGGCGACAAGAGCTTCCCGCCGGAATGGCAGATCGGTGCCCTCGGCGCGATCCGGCGGAGCGACGGCCCCGCCGAGTTCCGGCGGTCGGTGCGCGAGGAGATCAAGGAAGGGGCCGAGATCATCAAGATGTTCGTGACCGGAGGCCACGGAACGGTGGGTCCGGCAGAACGCATCGAGATGACGCGAGACGAGCTCGCCGCCGGCATCGAGGCCGCCCACCTGCGAGGAGCCAAGGTGCGTGGCCACATCGCCAACCGCGAGGCGATCCTGATGGCCCTCGACCTCGGCATCGACGTGATCGACCACGGAGACGGGATGGACGACGAGTGCGTCGAGCGGATCGTGGCGTCGGGTACCCCGGTCGTCCCGTCGATGCTCTTCCCCTCTCGGCTCGTCGAAGCGACCGGCGGCGCGGCCCTCGGGTTCACCGACTCGCTCCGGTCGGATCTCGAGGCCATGGCCGCCGTGCTGCCCAAGGCCAACGCAGCGGGGATGCGCCTCGTCCTCGGGGACGACTACGGGGCGATCTTCTTCCCGCACGGACACTACGGCGAGGAGCTCACCTACTACGTCGAACAGATCGGCATCCCGGCGATCGACGTGGTCCGATGGGCGACCAAGCATGGTGCAGAGCTCATGGGTCGCGGGCACGAGCTCGGAACGCTCGCGGTCGGCAATCTGGCCGATCTCTTGGTGGTCGACGGCGACCCGATCGAGGACATCTCGGTCCTGGAGGACCGTGATCGACTCCTGGCGATCATGAAGGGGGGCCGTCTCGTCACCGACCGCCTTCCCGACCTCGACGGCCATCAGGTCACCGGAAGCCGGCCGTGACATCCGGCCGAGTCGCGCCGGCGCGACGGTCAGCCCGGCACGCTCCAGGGGACCTCGTTGTAGCGATCGAGCACGGGCCCGCTCGGACCCCATCCGATCCGGGTGACCGAGCCGGTCGCGAGGTAGAGCCGCCACACACCCGTGTCGGCGAGGCCGAGCGCCCAGCAGGTCGCCGCTTTGATCGGCGAGACGTGGCTCACCACCACCACCGCGACCTTCTCCGCGCGCGCCCACGCCGTCGGCCGCGAACAGCTCCTCGCAGGCGGCACGGGCTCTCGTCCCGACGTCCGCCAGTGACTCGCCGCCCGGCGGCCGGAAGTCCGGGTCGCTCCGCCACGTCGCCCACAGCGAAGCGGGGACGCTCGACAGGGGGAGGCCGTCGTACTCGCCGTAGTCGAGCTCGACCCACCGCTCGTCGACTTCGATCGTGAGCCCGGTCCGGAGCTCCTCGGCGGTCTCGCGGGCACGTGTCAGCGGGCTCGAGATCAGCCTCGTCGCCCCCACCACCGAAGGTGCGAGCGCCCGCGCTTGGACGCGCCCTCGGTCGGTGAGCGGCGCGTCGATCCTCCCGAGCAACCGTCCCTCTGCGTTGCCGGTCGACTCGCCGTGGCGGAGGAGGATCAGCATGCGCGGTCCGACCGACCGATCCTCAACGGACGAGGATGCGGTCGCACTGGGTGCAGAGCGCGAGCTCGTCGGGGGGCAAATGGCGGATGTGGTCGACGTCCACCGAGGGCAGGGTGAGATGACAGCCGTCGCAGTGGTCCCCCACCAGCCGCGCCGCGCCGACGCCTCCGAGTCGCGCCCGCAGCCGCTCGTACCGCTCGGAGAGGTCCGCGGGGAGGCGCGCGGCCTCCTCTGCCCGGGCCGCTTCCTCCTCGACGAGCGACCTGCCGATCTCGGTCTCGGCCTCGGTGATGGCCGCCTCGAGCTGCTCCGCCTCGGCACGGAGCCGCTCTTCCATCTCCACCTGGCCGGCGAGAGCCTCGTCGAGCGGCTCCTCCTCCTCGAGCAGGGCGATCTCCTCTTCCTCGTAATGGGCCTGCCGGGTAGCGAGCTGCTGGGTCTCGTGATCCATCGCCTCGAGGTCGCGGGCCGCGAAGCCCTCGCCCGAGCGCATCCGGCGTTCGAGCTCGTGCCGGCGCGACGCGGCCGCGGCGATCCGTTCCTCGAGTGCCTCCTGGCGGCCGGTCAAGTCCTCGACCTGCGCACGGACCTCCGCAGTGGCGGACTCGAGCTCGCGTCGTCGACGCCCGAGATCGGCCAGCGCCTCTCGCTCGGGGAGCGTCTCGAGTCGGTGGCGCAGCTGATCGAGCGTCGTGTCGTGGCGCTGCACCTCGAGGAGGGTGTCGAAGGGTTCAGCCACGATCCACCTCTGCCTCGTCGTCCGGATCGGCGGTGGTCGCGGCGCGCGCCGAGCGCAGCGCGCCCACCAGCGCCTCGTCCGCCAGTCTGTCCGCATCCTCCCAGGAGAACCACGCCGCGTCCGGGCTCTCGCCGGGATCGGGCTCCGGGTCGCGGTCCTCGGCGTCGACCAGGTAGCGAAGATCCAGGTGGACGTGGTCGTCGGCCGCGCCGTGGACGTCGACGTGGATCAGGCAGGGCGATCCGGATCGGTGCCGCACGCGGAGCCCGGTCTCCTCTCGCACCTCGCGGAGGACCGCCAGTTCGGGCGACTCCCCCGACTCGACGTGGCCGCCCGGCTGGAGCCAGCGGTGCAGACGGCGGTGCCGGTGCAGCACCACCCCACGGGGACCGACGACGATGGCCGACACCGTCACGTGGGTCGGGTCGGCGTGCTCGTCGAAGGGTCGCTCGAGCCGGTCGAGTTCGAGCAGGAACCGTGCCCGGGCCGATTCCTCCCTCGCGTCAGCCGGCCGGTGGTCGAGGAGGGCGACCCGCACGCGCCGGACGGCTTCGTCGAGCGCTCCCCGCTCCGCGGCGGGGACATCCGATGTGCTCGGGCGGCCGGTCAGGCCGACTTGCGGCGCTGCCGGTGGATGCGGCGCCGCTCCCGCTCGGTCGTACCACCCCAGATGCCTTCGCGCTCCCGGTGCGCGAGGGCGTGCTCCAGGCAGGCCTCGCGTACGGTGCACACCGCACAGATCGCCTTTGCCTCTTCGGCCTCCTCGTCGGAGACGGGGTAGAAGACGTCTGGATCGATGCCCTGGCAGGCTGCGTGCTTGCGCCAGGTGGCACTCATGGGAACGTCACTTCCTGTGTACTGTCGGGTCTACTGATCGAGCTGCCAGAGCGACACGCCGGTGACCAGGGAAAATGTGGCTCAGCGACGCAATCTGGCAGAAGTGACAGTATGACCCACCTGGGGCTTCGGTGTCCACAGGAGGTTCCGGCTCGCCTCTCGCCGTCGTAGGATCCCGCCGCCGTCGCGCCCACTCCCCGGAAGGAGCCCGGACCATGCCGACTGCACCCCTCGAGGGCAAGACCGTGGTGGTCACCGGAGTCACCGGCCAGGTCGCGGAGCCGGTCGCCCTCGCCCTCGCCCGCACCAACCGGGTGGTCGGCGCCGCGCGCTTCTCGGACGGGGAGGCGAAGCGCCGGCTCGAGGCGGCCGGGATCCGGTGCGTCCCGATCGACCTCGCCGCCGGCGACGTGGCCGGGCTCCCCGAGGACGCCGACTACGTGGTCAACTTCGCCGTCGCCAAGTCGAACAACTGGGAGCGCGACCTCCGCGCCAACAGCGGGGGGCTCGCCTGGCTGATGGAGCACCACCGAGGGGCGCGGGCCTTCCTCCACTGCTCGACGACCGGCGTCTACAAGCCGATGGGCCATCACGTCTTCAAAGAGGACGACGAGCTCGGCGACAACCACGGCGTCTGGCCCTTCCTGCGGACCTACAGCATCTCGAAGATCGCCGCCGAGGCGACCGCACGCTTCGCCGCCGACCGCTACGAGTTGCCGACGACCATCGCCCGACTGTCGGTTCCCTACGGTGACCGGGGAGGGTGGCCGGCAATTCATCTCGAGATGATGCGACAGGGCGGGGAGATCCCGGTCCATCTCGACGCCCCGAGCGTCTACCACCCGATCCACGAGGACGACATCATCGCCATGGTGCCGAAACTCCTCGCCGCAGCTGCGACGCCGGCGGTCACCGTCAACTGGGGAGGCGACCAGGCGGTCAGCATCGAGGAATGGTGCGGCTACCTCTCCGAGCTGACCGGAGTGCCGGCGCGGTTCGCGCCGACCGAACAGACCATCGACAGCGTGCAGATCGACCTCACCCGCATGCACGAACTGATCGGCACGACCACGGTCCACTGGCAGGACGGTATGCGGCGGATGGTCGAGGCGCGACACCCCGAGCTGCTGGAGGAGCGGGCCTCCGCCGGTCAGACGCCGCCGGTCGGCGGACAGTAGAGCGTCCCGACCGACCACGCCTCGCGCAGGGGATCCGGGCCGACGGTCAGGCTTGCCCCGTTCTCGAAGACCGCGGTCAGCACGCCGTCGGCGGAGGTCCAGAGCCACCGCAGCGACCCGGGGAACAGGGAGAGCAGCGGACCGAGGTCGTCCGAGCGCCGCGGGTCGAGACGGTGGATCACCCCGTCCGACCGTACGACGAAGGGGCCGCCGATCACCACCTCGGTCCCGCCGAAGTCGAGTCGCGACTGCTCGTCGATCCTGATGAAGGAGAGCGAGGGATCCTCGAGCAGGAACTCCCATCCGCCGCCGGGCAGCTCGCGCATCGGCAAGGAGTCCCCCACGTGCCCATGTTCGCGCCGAGTCGACGACGGCCGCACCCCTTTTTCGACGATCACCCTCGCGGATCGTCCTCCTTGCCGGCGCGACCCGGCCAGAGCAGGTCGGCGAGCTCGGAGGTGAGCTCGGAGAGCTCTCGCGCAGTGGCCCGGTAACCGCTGAGCGGCCCGCCGTAGGGATCGGCCACCTCGTCGACCGTCGACCGATGAGCGAGCTCGGTCCGGGTTCGACCGTCGTGGACCGCGTCCAGCCACGAGGCGAGGTCCGAGCCCGGTGCTCGGGGCCCCACCTCTCGGCCACGCTGCACGAGCGACTTGAGAGTGAACGCCCGAGGCCAGCTGCCGGGGTCGAGGAGGACCGCCTCGCGGACGTGACGGCGCCCCATTCCGACCAGGAGATCCGCGTCGGCGACCACTGCGGCGTGTGATCGTCCGGCTCCGGTGGCCGGAGAGGTCGATGCCGTAGGTGCCCATGACCTCGACCACCTCGCCCGGTGCCGCACGCCCTCCCGGAAGGATCCCCGCAGAAGAGGTCTCGACCGACTCGCCGGAACCGGCGGTCTCGCGTGCGAACAACGCCGCGGCCATCGGCGATCGGCAGAGGTTGGCGGTGCAGACGTACAGGACGCGAACGGGGCGAGTGTACCGGTGGCCCCCCGGACCGGCGGTGCACGACTCGACACCGGATCGACCGGACCCACCCGCCGGCGGCCTACGCTCGGTGCCGGTCGGACGAGCAGCTGCGCCAGCGTGAGGAGAGCCGATGCGGTCCAACGTCGACACCGTCAGGGCGGTCACCGATGCCCTCGGTCGCGGCGACCTGCTCGCGGTGATGGGAATGGTCTCGAAGGACGTGCGCTGGGCGGTCAACGCCACCGACCGCGAGGCGGCTCCCTGGTTCGGCGTCTACCAGGGCAAGCGGAGCCTTCCCGACTTCTTCGCCGAGCTGGCCAAGCTCGACTTCACCGACTTCACCCTGAAGGCGATCCTGTCCGACGGCGATCTGGTGATCACCTGGCTCCACGTGGCCTTCACCAGCCCGCTCGGTCGGGAGGTGGACATGGAAGAGGTGCAGATCTGGCAGCTCGCCGACGGGAAGGTCGCCTCGGTCGACACCTTGCTCGACACCGCCGCAGTGGCCGCCGCCTTCGGGTGAGCGATCGGCCGCCCCTCGCGCTCGTCCACGACTACCTCACCCAGCGAGGCGGTGCCGAGCGAGTGGTGGCCGCGCTGGCGGCAGCATGGCCGGACGCGCCGGTGTACACCTCTTTCTACGAGCCGCAATCCACCTTTCCCGAGTTCGAACGGCACTCGGTCCACACCCTTCCGATCGACCGGGTGGGACTGCTCCGTCACCATCACCGTCTCGCCCTCCCCTTCCTCGCGCCGGCGTTCTCGCGGTTGGAGGTCGACGCCGAGGTCACCGTCTGCTCCTCGTCGGGTTGGGCCCACGGGGCGCCGGTGCGCGGGACGCAAGGTCGTCTACTGCCACACTCCTGCGCGCTGGCTCTACCAGTCGAGCGACCGCTACCTGACCGGAACCTCGCGGGCGGCCGCGGCCGTCGTCGTGGCGTCGCTCGGGCCGTTCCTCCGCCGGTGGGACCGGAAGGCGGCCTCGACCGCGGACCGTTACCTCGCCAACTCGCGCGCGGTGCGCGACCGGATCGCCGCCCTCTACGGGATCGAGGCAGAGGTGGTGTACCCACCGGTCGACTTTCCCACCGAGGGCGAGACCCGGGCGCCCGAGCACGTAGAGCCGGGCTTCACGCTCTGCGTGTCGCGCCTGCTCCCCTACAAGAACGTCGAGGCGGTGTGTGCCGCGTTCGGCCGTCTTGCAGACCAGCGCCTGGTCATCGTCGGGACCGGTCCTCTGCGTCGCGCGCCTCGCCCAGTCCTCGCCGTCGAACGTGACGGTGCTCGGCAGCGTCGACGACTCGACCCTGCGCTGGCTCTACCGGTCGTGCTCGGGACTCGTCGCCGCGTCCTACGAGGACTTCGGGCTCACCCCGGTCGAGGCCGCCGGCTTCGGCAAGCCGACCGCCGCCCTGCGATGGGGCGGCTACCTCGACACCATCGTCGAGGGCCGGACCGGTGTGTTCTTCGACCAACCGTCGGGCGAGGCGATCGCGGAGGCCCTCTCCCGGCTCGCCGCTTCGGAGTGGGAGGTCGACTCCTTGCGGGCGCACGCCGAGCGCTTCTCGCGCCCGATGTTCATCGAACGGATGAACCAGGTGATCGAAGAGGAGCGCGCCCGGCTCTGAACCCGGGTGCGAGGCGGCTCAGGAAGCGCCGCGTCCTTTGAAGACCGTGCTCGGCGTCTGCCAGAGGATCTGCAGATCCCACCAGAAGGACCACGACGCCACATAGAGGTAGTCGAGGCGGCACAGCTCGAGGTGGGAGAGCTCGTTGCGGCCCGAGACCTGCCAGAGCCCGGTCATCCCCGGGCGCACCTCGAAACGCTTGCGCGCCCAGCCCTCGATCTCCGCGGACTCGGCCACCGCGAACGGGCGGGGGCCGACCAGCGACATGTCGCCCTTCCACACGTTGATCAGCTGAGGGATCTCGTCGAGGCTGGTCCGGCGCAGGAAGCGGCCGACCCGGGTGACCCTCGGATCGTTGGTCACCTTGAAGAGCGGTCCGTCCATCTCGTTCAGGTGGTCGACCTCGTGCCGGCGAGCCTCTGCGTCGCGGTACATGGTCCGGAACTTGAGGACGAAGAACGTCTTTTCGTCACGACCGGTGCGCGCCTGGCGGAAGAAGACCGAACCGGGGCTGGTCAGCTTGATCAGCACCGCGCAGACCACGAGCAGCGGCGAGATCAACAGCAGGCTGATCGAGGAGACCACCAGGTCGAAGGTCCGCTTGAGGAAGCGGGCCGCGCCGCTGAGCGAGCTCGGCGGGATGTCGAGCATCGGGAGACCGAAGAGATCTTCGACGTGCGAGCGGCCGGTGATCAGTTCGTAGTAGCGGGGAACGATCGACACCCCGACCTTTCCGGCCATCCCCTTCAGCATCTCGGTGGTGCGTTCGGGGTGGGTCCGCGAGAAGCAGACCACCACCCGCGCCACCCCGTACTCCTGGCACAGGCGCGGCAGGTCCTCGAGCTCACCGAGGACGTCGCGGCGACCGAGGGGGTTGTCGTCGACGAAGCCGACGAACTGGACGCTCGAGTGCGCTCGCAGGTGGCTCGCCACCGTCTGGGCGAGCTTGCCCGTCCCGACCACGATCACCGGGACGGTGGCGTACCCCGATCTGCCGAGCAGTGCGAAGGCCACCGCCCGACACAGCGGCACGGTCATGAGCGCCACCAGGCACATCGCCACGATCTTGGCCACGCTCAGGGACTGATCGTGGAACGTCACCTTTGCGCCGTAGCCGATGATCGCATAGGCGAACCCGCTGATCATCAGTGCGTGGAGGATGTTCCTGAGGTCGGCGAAGATGCTCTTCGAGATGCGCCGGGTGATCCCCCGATAGAGCCCGTACGCCGCGAAGACCGCGATGAACAACGGGATGACCGCCAGGTTGAAGGCGTACACCGTCCATTCGTGATCGGGGGCACTGGCGGGATTGTTGGAGACCGAGGAAACGAGCAACGGTCCGAGGAAAGAGGCGATCGCGAGACCGATGACGTCGGCGGCGAGCAGCCGCCGGAACGCGCGACGCCAGTGGGTCGCCGCGGCCCCTGTGTGCTCGACCGCAACGCCGGCGTGCTGCTCCAGGAGCAGCGGAGCCGTCGCGGCCCGCAGGACCTCATCAACTTCGGGATCGAGGATCGCCATACCAGCCGGCCTGCCCTTTCCTGCACCGGTTGTTCTAGGCACCCGGTCCGCCACGACCACCCAGAGTGCTCGGCATCACCAGTTCCACCACCACCGAGCGAAAGTCATGCTAGACGGACTGACAGTTGTGCACAACAGCATGGGCACGGTCGTCTCGGTGATCACACGATCCGCGCGGCTCGCGACCGCGTTGAGAGCACGAACGTGGCCGGAGGGCGTCGACTCCTCGAACGGCTGTTCCGGTGTGAGATCGATCGTCGTCGTCTCGCCGGGGGCGATATGGAACCACGAGTCCTCGGGTACGAAACCGGGAACGTCGATGCTCACGAATTGCGCGAATTCACGCGCCGAGATGGTCAGTGACCACGGAGTACGGCCGTTGTCGGGTGAATCCAGGTGGTGGAGTTCGGCCGACAGCCCGACATCCTCCAGCCGGGCCCGGATCAGACCGCCGGGCAAGTAGGCGGCTCGGCTCAGCCGTCCACCCTGGTTGTCGACGAGGGTGGCGGTCACCACCTCGTAGGCCCGCGGTCCGAACCGGTACGCGTACGCGAGATCGCGGAACCCGGTGAAGAGGGAGTCGGCGGAGACCTCGACGGTCCCTCGCGGGTGGATCTCGACCCGGCAACCTGCCGCCTCGACCCGATGACGGGCGGTGGCCAGTTCGACGGTGAGCTCGCCCTCGACCGGATCGGCGGTGTCGTTGACCACGTGCAGCGCGAGGCCGTTCAGCCCTTCGTCGGTGAGCAACACCGCGACCGGAGCCGCCGCACGGGCGAGCGTGAACCAGGGGGCCTTCGGCCGACCGCGTGCGTCGAGCACGCCCCAGCCGGCCCCCATCCGAAGGTCGCGGAGCCCCACCAGCAGCAAGCCGGCACACGGCGACCCGGTCCGCCGCCATTCACACATCGCCTCGCCCATCAGATGGGCGACCGATGCCCGACCGAGATCGAGCGCGCGCTCGGGATCGGTCCGGCGGAGCATCGCCGGGTCGACGTCGAAGAACCGCCGGACGTAGTGGTCGCGCACGTCCTCCAGGTCCCACGAGCCACCGGTGTCGTGGTGGATGGCACGCTTCCACGACGGGTCGTGCCCGGCGCGGCGCGCGCCGCCGCAGTAGCGGTCGACGCTGGTCGGCTCGGGAGGGATCGAGAACGCGAGACCTTCGCTCACGAACCGGGGCGCGGCTCGGCGAAGGTCGTCGAGACCGCGAGCGAACACCCCGACGCCGGTGTAGTGGCTGACCCCGTGGTCCGGCTGGAACGGCAGGGGCCCGCCCGACGGGGAGGAGCTCAGGTACGGCACGCCCGGTGCGACGCTGCTCGCCAGCGCGGCGACCACCTTGGTCACGAGCGGGATCTCCCACCGTTCGCGATCGAGACCGAGCATCGCGGGCTGCTCCTCGAGCTCTTGGCCACCGCAGAGCACCGCGAGCGAGGGATGGGCGGCCGCCGCGGCGAACACGGTGGTCACCTCGTCGACCACCGCTGTCGAGGAACGCCTCGTCGTCGGGTGGGTCGAGGAACCCGAGCATGGTGTCCTGCCAGACCAAGAGGCCGAGGCGGTCACAGGCCTCGAAGAAGGCTTCTCGTTCGTAGACCGTCCCGCCGGGGACCCGCAGCATGTTCATCCCGCCACGGCGCGCGAGCTCCAAGGTGGCGACGGTCTCCTCGTCGCCGCTCAGCAGAGAGACCGGGTCCGGCGGGTACCAGCAGGCACCCCGGCTGAAGACCGGCAGGCCGTTGACGACGAGCCCGAACCCGTCCCCGGAGGTGTCCACCTCGATCGTGCGGAACCCGACCGCGCCGAGGTCGATCTCCTCGCCGGCGACCCGGGCGGCGACCGGCGAGAGGGGTTGGGGGCCGTGGGTGTGCGGCCACCAGCGCTCGACCCGTTCGAGCACGACCCGTCCCTCGGCGACCCGGTAGCCCTCGACCTCGCGCAGCGGGAGGACGACCGCGGTATCGCCCACCGAGACGGTGACCTCGCCAGCCTCGAGCTCGCCGGGGAAGCGCGAGGAAGAGCGAGACCGTGCCGCCGCCTCCCTCGTCGCACGCGGCGACGACCCGCCGCTCGAGCAGGTCGGTCGGACCGGAACGCTCGAGACGGACCGGCCGCCACGGTCCGACCGGGGCGGGCGTCACCGTCCACCCGGACTGACGCCCGAGCAGGGTGGTGCGGAACCAGCGCAGGTTCTGCTCGGTCACCGAAGGGGACTTCCATCGCGGCCGCGGACGGCGCTCCGCGAGCAGCGGGGCGAGCGCGGCAAACCGGATGCAGAGCTCGCTGCCGTCGTGACACTCCGCCACCGGCACCCGGAGCGGGGCGAACATCGACTCGGAGTGTGCCAGGTGGCGCCCGTCGAGCCAGACGTCCGCGACGGTCGCCAGTCCGTCGAGGCGGAGCACGCAGGGACCGCCGGCCGACACCCCCGAGGGGACCCGGCACCGGAACCACCAATCGCGGCCGTCGAGCTCGACGGTGCGTCGGCTCGGGAAGGCCCGCGTCGCGCAGCGCGGCCGCCGCGGTTCCGGGCACACTCGCCGGGAGCCAGCGCAACGGGAGCTCCGCCAGACCGTCGGGCGCCGAGGCCTCCCCCGGCCAGGTCGGCGCGCACTCCCAGGCAGCCGACGCCAACAGGTCGGGTTCAGCGCCCATACCGGCACTCCAAGGTGCCGAAGAGCCCGCTCCCACCGCTCGGCCATCGGGGAGAGGATCGACTCGAGATCGGCCCGGCGGCCACGGGCCACACGGGCGAGCGCGAACTGGAGCGCCTTCGCCCCCTCCGCGACCGCACGGAGGTCCTCGGCCGCCGACTCGGTGCCCGGCCCGTCGTACTCGTTCAGCCAGTCGACGAACGACGCGGCCAACTCGTTGCTGGCCCCGCACTGCCGGCAGGTCCCGAACGCGTAGAGGTGGAAGGTCTCGAGGTCCTCACCGGCCAGCCACGGCAGGTCCCGGCGGAGTCCGGCGCTCATCTCGGCGATCGGGTTGTCCCCGGCCCGGCGTGCCAGGTGCTCCCGGGTGAGCTCGACCGCGCGCCCGACCAGCCCGGCGTCGTCGTCGAGCAGCCGGTCGATGCCGGATGACCTCGACATAGGGCGGAAGCTTGGTGGGATCGGCGTGGCTCCCCCGCTGGAACACCCCGTCGAAGTCGTCCCCGTCGAGCTCGAAGTAGCCGGCGTTGTGGAAGTAGCCGAGCCGACGCCCTTCGACGTCGACCATCTGGGGAACCACGGTGCTCTTCACGTGAACCTCGTGGTAGGAGTCGCCCCGGGTGTCGGGGAGGAACCACGAGTCGGCCTCGACCGTGCACAACCGTCCGAGGTCGAGCTGCTCGAGCACGTGATCGAGCACCGGCTTCCAGACGTTGAGCTCGGCGACCTCGAGTCCGAACACTCTCCGGAGGTCCTCGGGCGGGAACTTGAAGAAGGTCCACTGGTCGCCCTCGAAACCCGCGCTCAGGGTGAACGCGGACGCGGCCAACGGCTCGAGACCGAGTGCGTGGAGCACCTCGATCCAGACGTCGACGTAGCAGTTGGTCTCGGTCCAGGTGCGGTTCCCCGCGTGCAGCGGATGCGGGCCGGAAGTCTGCGGCGTCGAGCGGGAAGAGCGAACGGGCGAGCGGCCGGTCCGCGTCCGCCGCGGTCACGGCCAGAGCCGGGCGCGGACCGCCTGGCCCCAATGCTCCGGGTCGAGCCCGTGCCGGTCGAGCAGGGCGAGGGTGATCCGGTCCACGCCGAAGCCGAAGCACGAGGTGTGGGCGACCTCGCCGTCGTGGGTCTCGATGCCGAAGGGACGGGCGAAGTGGTCGAGGTGGCGGTTCGACGAGGAGATCGCCGTCGGCCGCCCCGACTGGAAGACGGGGGTGACCAGTTCGAACTTGAGCTCCTCGTTGCGCTGGTTTGCCGCCAGCATCCGGCCGGGCCGCCCGAAGAACGGGTCGTTGGCGACGACCGACGTGATCGGCAGGCCGAGTCCCGACAGCGTGTCGAGACCCCGATCGATCCACCGGTCGCGGTGGTCGCGCGCGCCGTCCGGGGTGCCGAGGTAGACGTAGTCGTGCTGCCGGAACGCCTGCATCCGGAAGGGGTCGGTGCTCGGTTCGTGCCGGAAGCAGTACCCGTAGACCTCGACCCGGCGACCTCCTTCGGGGAGCACCCCCGGCATGGTCGGGTAGAGCGGATGGCACACCGCGGGACAGAGCACCATGTCGGTCGTCTCGAGCAGTGGTCCGCGGTCCTGATGGGCCTCGGTCCGGGCGAGCAGCTCCTCGTGGGCGCGCTCGTCCCCCCGGAAGGTGTGGATCGAGCCCATCTGATCGGGGAACGACTCGAGGTAGCCGTTCCGCTCGAAGGTCGCCCACGGCATGATCGGTGGGAACCGAACCGAGGAGGCCGACTCGTCGGCGCCGACCCGGAGCACCAGTGAGTCGACGGCCTCGGCGATCGATTCGTAGCGGGCGGAGCGCCCGTAGACGCCGTCGACACCGGTCGCGACGAGCACACCCTCGGCGAGAAGGCCCGCCCGGAACTCGTCCCAAGGCTGGTCGGGTCGATCCGGCCCGGTCCCGGCCGCCTCGCCCGCGGTACCGGCGACCAAGGCGCTCACTCGCCCCGGTGGACGAGGAGGAGCTGCGCGTTGTTGCCCATGATCCGATCGTTGTTGACCATCAGGGCCGCGCCCATCGCGTCGCGCAGGTGGCGTCCGAGGCAGTAGGGGCTCTCCAACAGGTACGAGGCGAGCCCACAGATCAACATGCACTCGCGGACGACGTCGACCACGAGCGTCGAAGAGGAGACCTTGAGCGAGTTCATCGCGACGGCGAAGCCGACCGACGAGAGCTGATCGGGGTCGTCCTGCACCGATTCGTAGCGGGCGACCGCCCCACCCAGGAGGTCGGCGAAGCTCTGGTACACCGAAGTGACCTCCGCCAGCCGTGACGCAGCGGTGGGCGTCGTGCCGGGATGCTTCCTCGCCTCGCCCTGCACGTAGCGCCGGGCCCGGTCGATGGCGGCCGTCGCGATGCCGAGCCACACCGAGCTCCAGAGGATGTGGCTCACCGGCAGCATGGTCTGGGACGAGATGTCGCCGTAGGGATCGTCGAGGATCGCACCCGCCTCGCCGGTCGCCCGGAGCACGAACCCGGGGCTCGCCGTGCCCCGGAACCCGAGCGCGTTCCACTCGCCGGTCTGCTCGAGCTCGAGACCCGGCGGCGTGCAGAGCACCAGCACCTGGTCGCTCGGAGGACTGTCCTCGCCCCGGCGCGCGGTCGCGAGCACCGCGTCGGCGAAGGCGCCGTAGGAGATGACCGGCGCCTGCTTCTCGAGGCGGAAGCCGCTCGCGGTCGGCTCGACCGCGCAGACGCTTCGGCGGACGTCGCCGCCGGTGCCGATCTCGGTCGTCGCGGACGCGAGGAGGTACTGCTTCTCGACCAGCTCACCGAGGTAGCGGTGCACCAATTCGCTCCGGCCGTGGCGGACCAGGCAGGCCACCTGGATGTGGTGCATCGCGACCACCATCGCGGTCGAGGCACACCGCCGGCCGAGCGAGATCACTCCCTCCGAGAGGTGCCCGATGGTGGCGCCCGTCCCACCCTGCGCACGGGGGACGAGGGCCGAGAGGAGTCTCGACTCGCGCAGCGCGTCGATCGACTCGGTGGGAAAGCGCGAGTCGGTGTCCACCTCGTCGGCGAGCGGCTCGGCCACCCGCACGGCGATCTCGGCCATGGCGGCGACCAGCTGGTCCGAGTCAGGTGCGGCGGGGACCGGGATGGCGGTGTGGGTCATCGCCGCCTCACGCCGCCTGCATCTCGAGCACGCTGGATCCGGATGGCCGCGATCGACTCGAAGGTCGACTTCTTCAGCATCTCCTCGGCGAACTCGATGTCGAAGGCGTCCTCCAGCGCCAGCATCACGTTGACGCTCGCGTGCGAGGTCATGCCCGCGCCGAACAGGTCGGTGTTGTCGTCGATCGACCCGACGTCCACCGCCAGGCGTCCGTACTCGGCGAGAACCTCGCGGATCGTGTCGTCCATGCTCACCCCTCCCCCTCGTTGCCGACCTGGCACGCTGCGGCGGCCACCGCGGCAGCGACGGCCGGCTCGTGCGAGAGGCTGACCGCGACGTCGGTGATGCCGGCCCGGGCGGCGAGATCCGCGGCCCGCCCGGTGAGCCGCACCTCGCACCACCCGGCGTCGGCGTGGTGCACCTCGATCGAACGCCACTCGGGGCGGGCGCCGACCGGACGGAGCACCTTCAGCACCGCCTCCTTCGCGGCAAAGCGCGCCGCCAGCGACTCGGGCGCATAGCCGTCGTCTGCGCCGCTGCGACAGGAGGCCAGCTCGTGAGGCGTGAAGACCCGCTCCAAGTACCGGTGCCCGTGTGCGTCCACCGACTCGGCGACCTCGGCGACCGCGACGACGTCGACGCCCACCCGGATCGAGGATGCGCACCAACTGGTGGCGAGATCCGCCGCCAGGCGCGTCCCGAGCGCCCGGAGCGAACCGGCGGCCACGCCGTCGATCACGGGGACGTTCGAATTCATCCGATCGATTCTCCCTGACTGACGGGGTGAACGCCACCGTCCACCGGGGTCTCCGCTGCGTTGCCGGCCTCCGGCGCGACCTCGGCGTAGATCTCGCGGTACCGCTCGGCCACCTGTGGCCAGTCGAACGCCGCCACCCGGGCCCGGCCCGCACCCGCGAGCGCGCCGCGACGCGCCGGTTCGTCCACCAGGGAGGCGAGCGCCCGGGTGAAGGCGGTGGCATCGAAGGGATCGACGAGGACACCGTCGACGCCGTCGGCGATCAACTCGGGGGGCCCGCCGCGGTCGGTCGCCACCACCGCGGTGCCTGCCCGCCACGCTTCGAGGATCACGATGCCGAAGGGCTCGAGGCGGCTCGGCACGGCCAACAGCTCGGCGCCGGCCATCGCCCCCGCCACCTCCCCGCGGTCGAGACGCCCGACGAAGTGGACGTGCCCGGCGATCCCGAGCTCCGCCGCCCGGGCGCGCAGTCCCGGCAGGGCCGGCCCCTCGCCGGCGAGGACCACGTCCATGCGGTCGCGGTGCGCGGCGTCGAGGGCGGCGAAGGCGGCGAGCAACAGGTCGAACCCCTTCTTCTCGACCACCCTGCCGAGCGCGAACAGGTAGGGCCTCCCGAGGCGGGCCAGGCTCGCCGGCACCGACGCCGACCCCTCCTCGGTCAGGTCGACGCCGTTCGGCACCACCCGGCCCGAGCCCCTGGTCAGGCCGAAGCGCGCGACGGCATCGGCGAGGGTGAACGACGAGCAGCCGGTGACCGCCTTCGCGCGCCGGAGCCCTCGACGGAGCGAGAACCGGAGCACCCGCGAGATCTCGAAGATGTCCGCGTCGTCCATGAGCGTCTCCCCCTGCAGCGTGATCACGAGGGGGATGCCGGTCAGGCGGGAGAGCGCGGTGGCGTACACACCGTTCGGCCCGAAGCACTGCACGTGGAGCACATCGGGGCGGAAGGCCGCTACCGCGCTGCGCAGCGAGACGAGCGTGTCGACGCCGGTGGTGGCCGAGCGCCGGATCGACGACCAGTTGGTGGCCGGCAGCGGCATCGGCAACCGGCGGACCACCAGGCCGTCGCGTATCTCGGCCGTCTCGGGGTCGCGAACGTCGGGTTGACCGGTCCATACCTCGACCTCGTCGCCGGCGGCGGTGAGGGCGAGCGCGAGGTGGCGGGTCAGCTCCTCGACACCTCCGAGTGCCGGTGGGTACGAGCTCGGGAGAAGGGTGATGCGGCTCATGGGGATCGGCCGGCCCGGGATCTGGGCGGGTTGGCGGCCGTCAGCCCACCGAACGGTAACAGCAGGGATGCTCGCGTCGTACGCACGGCATCGCCTACGGGATGCTCGGATTCAGCCACGGCTCGATGGCGGTGAGCACGGCGCCGCTCGGCTCAGGGGCGACTTGACTCCAGTCGCCCACTCCCGGGGACCAGTAGTTGGAGAAGGTCGCTGCGTACCAGCCGGAGAGGAAATTCTGCTCGGCGCAGTCGCAGTTGGGTGCCCAGCTGGCCGGATGGATGCCGAGGATGTTCTCGATCTGGGCCTCACCGCCCTCGGGCTCGACGGCCGCGGCGTCGACCTCGTGGGCGATCTCGAAGGCGATGATCCCCGCCAGCTGCGACGCCGTCTCCCCCGGATAGACGTAGAGGGTGGAGGTCCCGCCGGTCTGGCCCCAGGTGAACTGGGTGTTCCCGTAGAACCCGGGCGAGGGCGCGTCACTGATGGGCTGGAACTGGATCGAGTAGCCGGGGATCGACTGCCACGGGTAGCGGACCAGGGCGAGTGCCTGAGCACCGAGCTGTGTGGGGGTGGGTGCCGCCGACGGTGCCGGCGCGGGCGCAGCCGTCGTCGGTGTCGTGGTGGCCGGCGGAGCGGCCGGAGCCGCCGCGGCGGGCGCGGCGGGCGTGGCGGTCAACGGTGGTGCGCTCGTCGAAGGTTGGGGCGTCGAAGGTGCGACGGTGCGACGGAGTGCGCAGGGCGCGCGGCGAGGTGGTGGGCGATCCGGTGGGCGCGACGGCCGACCTCGACGCGGTCGTCTTCTCGAGGGGTGGTTGCGTGCGGCGCCGGCCCACCCCCCGGCAGGATCAAGGTGGCGATCACCAGGACGAGCGCGGCCGCGGCGACGAGCACCTCGAGGCGGAGCATCGAGCGCCGCTGGCCGAACGAGGCCCGCCGGATGCGAGCGACGAATCCCGAACCGCCGGCGCTCGGGACCGATGTACGCCTCGGAGAAGACGAGGTTCTGCTCGTCGAGGTCGGCGAGGAGCCCGGCGTCGGCCGGATCGATCTCCGGCAGCTCGTCGTCGAGGGACGGCACGGGCAACGGGAAGGGGTGCCCATTCGGGTGTGTCGACGTCCTCGGTGACGACACCGGACAGCGGGTATTCGCTCCCCTCCTCTCCCATACCGTGTGATCGGCACGATCCCGCAGCGACTGAAGCTGGTCCCGGGCCGGCCCACGGAGAGGGGTCACCACGCGTTCGTGCAGTTCAGCTGCGTGCCGGACCGCGCTCACCGACCGATCGGCGTGCCGCCCGGGCCGCGGCGCGTGCCGCCCTCGCGGTACGCCGGAGCGCCGCCGACGGTCGCGTGCACGTCGACGACGACGCGACGGCGGCGAGCGTGTGGCACCGGCCCGACCCGATCCGCTGAGCAGCCGGGGAGCTCGGCTTCGCTTCGGGGCCGGCCAGCGCCCGAGCGGCGCGGTCGCCGACGCGATCGACTTGGGGCGAAGCCAGCGGGGACCCGGCGACCGACGGGCGATGGAGCGCTCGGAGAGCCGGTTACGTCGGCGGAGCCGACCGTGCGTTGGGTGAGGGCGAGGGTGAGCGCCACCGCCAGTGCGGCGGACACCAGCGCGACCAGCGTTGCCCGGACGAGCGAGATGGGGTGACGCTCCCGGTACCGCGGGTCGGTACCGACGTAGTGCGCGGTGATGACCAGGTGCGGGTCGTAGAGGTCCGCGACGAGCTCCCTCGGTACGACGACCTCCGCCAGATCGGGCACCTCGAACGCGCCGAGGGAGCGCGACCTCTGCGATGCCGCGACGAAGGCGGTGTCTCGGAGGGAGGGCCGTCCGCGGCCCACGGCGGAACGCACTCCGGTGTTGTCGGCGCGTCGCCGGCCCGGCTGAAGGAGCGGCGCGGAGGGCCTGCCTGCGCCCTCACCCTCCGATCAGACCCGAAGCCCGAGCGAGCGGTAGAGCTCTGCGGTGGCCCCGGCGGTCTTCGACCAGCTGAGCGGGCGTACCCGTTCCTGGCCTCGCGCACCGAGCTCGGCCAGCTCTTCGGGGTCGGCGAGAAGACGGCGCAGGGTGGCGGCCAGACCCTCGACGTCGCCGGGTCGGAAGGTGGCCACCGCGTCCTCGGCGACCTCGGTCACCGCCGGGACGGGGGTGCTGACCACCGCGGCGCCGCACGCCATCGCCTCGATCGGCGGGAGCCCGAACCCCTCGTACCGAGAGGCGTAGCCCACAATCGTGGCCGCGCCATAGAGACCGGGGAGGTCCGAGGCCGGCACTTGGCCGACCGCCGACACGCCTTCCGGGGCGCGATGGCCCCACAGGCCGCGACCGGTCACCACCAGCGGCACCGAGGCCAGGCGACACGCCTCGGCGAGGGTGCCCACGTCTTTGCGCGGCTCGATGTTGCCGACGTGGAGCACGAACCGTTCGGGCAGCCGGTAGCGGTCACGGACCCGGTCGATCTCGGTCCGGCCCGGTGGTGAGAGCTCGGACGGCGGGGGCCGAGTGGACGACCGTGGCCTCTCTGCCGAGGAGGGCGCGCACCCGCTCGGCGGTGAAGGCGGACACCGCGACGACCGCGTCGGCACGGCGCAGCGCATGACGCACCAGCATGCGCTCGCCGATCGCCCGCTGTCGGGGGAACGCCCACGGGACGTCGAAGACGGCCAGATCGTGGACGGTGGAGACGGTGAGCGTCCGGCCGGTCCAGGGCAGGTCGACGTCGAGCCCGTGCACGAGTGCGGCCGGGCCGAAGCCGAGTGCTCCCGCCGCGGCACGCCGGGCGCCCCTCGAGGCACCCTTGACCAGGGGGATGACCCCCGACGGCAGCTCGCCGACGCCCTCGGGTTGGACCGCGGCTACGAGCTCTGCGTCGACCTCGGAGCCGATCGCACCGAGCAATCCGCGGATATAGCTCGACACCCCGTCGGGCGACGCGGTGAGCGGGAGCGCATTGAAGACCAGACGTGGACAGGGATCGCTCAACCGTTCGCGAGCGTCGCGGGGGCGACGGCGGACCACTCGGTGTGCTCGGTGTGCTTGGTCCGCGCCGCCATCCTGGTCGTCGCCGAAGCCGCCATGCGACGTGCCGCCCCGACCTTGTCTCGCGTGCGGTCCGGTGCCCGGGCGGGCGGAAAGCCGATGATGGTGTCGCGGACGACGTCGACAGCGGTCGGATCGCCCGCGACGGGATCCCCCCGGAGCCGGGCGAGGTCGGTGATGCCGAGGCAGACGCCGGCGACGAGGAAGGGCGCAATGGTCTGGGCGCCGATCCAGAAGGTGTCGAACAGACCTCCGACGTAATGCGCCAACAGGATCACCAGACCGAGGGTGCCGATGGAGGCCGGCAGCCGGAACAGGGTCCGCAGGGTCGCGTAGACCAGGTAGAGGAAGGCGAGCGAGCCCACGATGCCGGTCGAGACCAGGTTGTCGACGAAGACATTGGGTGGGGCCGTGACGCTCACGTACTGCGGGAGGTTGTAGAACCGCATGCCGAGGCCGAGGATCGGGCTGAGATGAAAGACGTGCAGCGCGGCTCCGATCTGCCCGAACCTGATCGAAACCGAGTTGAACTTGGCGTCGGTCCGCGCCGCATACGAGAAGCTGTAGTACAGCGCGACGATGACCGGGATGGCCCCGGCGAGGATCATCTTCGACCGACGCCGCACCTCGGGGTTGAGCAGCACCGCGATCGCCAGCGCAAGAAACAGAAGGATCAGCGACTGCCGGGATTGGGACGCGAGCAGGCCGCCGACACAGAGGTACTTCTCGATGCGCGCCTCGGTCTTCCCGAGCCCCGACCACTCCGGACGGATCTGGGCGATCACGATCGCGACCCAGAGGATGGCTCCGATGGTGTTCTTCTGATAGACGCTCCACTGGGCCGGTTGGAAGTGCATCTTCACCGCGTGCTCCATCGCGATGACCGCGAGGACGGCCGAGCCGGCGAGGAACAGCCGGAACGCCTGACGGGTGCGCCCGTTGGTGGCCACCACCCATCCGACGAGCACACTGCCGGCCACATAGGAGAGCCGGTGGAACCACTCGATGACGTTGTAGCGATTGGGGTGGTCGACCACCACGAGGACCAGGACCGCTTGGTACCAGACGATGCCCCAGAGGAACTGCTTGAGGAACCGGGCGTCCTTCCAGCGGATGTGGAAGAGGCTGACCAAGCCGCCCACGAAGACGAGAAGGTCGGCGACGCTCAGGTTGGTGCTCGCACCGCCCACTCGCTGGACCAGGATGGAGGCCGGCAGCACGATGACACAGAGCAGGATCGGGTCGGCGACGAAGATGCCGGCCACGAGCACCAGGCCCCCGACGGCGAGGCCGATCTTCGGCGTGGCCCGCCACCGTGGCCCCGACCACTGCCGCCACCGCCACCACCGCCAACCAGACGAGAAGGCCGCTCGCCACTCGCCGTCGCCCGCCGGGCGATCGCAGCTGCGCGCGTACCTGGTCGACGCGGTCGAGTCCGCGGGTTCGAAGGGCACTCATCATCGTGATCTGGTCGGGCTCTTGCTCATCTGACCTCGGCGGCGTCCGCTACCGCGGAAAGAAAAGCGTACCCTCCACGACTTGCACGATCGCGGTCCCGTCATTCGATCTCAAGCTCGACGGCTCCTGTGTCGACGGTAGTAACCACCCCACCCTCCGGCGGCCGGGCCGGCAGGCCGGCGCTGCAAACACGCATCATGGAGCGGGTATCGAGGAACGGACATGGCGACCGAGAGCCGAAGCGAGAGCATCGCGATGACCAACGAACCCTCGCCGACCGCCTCCTCGGTCGTGGTGTGCTCACTCGAAGGCTGGAGTGAGGTCCGTCGGAGGATCCGGATCCTCGTGGACGAGCTGGTCGAGCTCGACCCGTCGCTCCGAGTGCTCTACGTCACGCCCGCGCACGACGTGGTCCACGAGTTGCGAAACCGGCGGTCGATCCGTGGCGAGCCCAAGTTCGAGCAGGTGGGTCCACGCATCCACGTGCTGCGGCCGAGGAAGTGGCTCCCCCGGGTCGTCGGCCCTTTCGCGGACCGGTCGCTCGAGCGCCAGGTCCTCCACGCGATTCGTGTCCTCGGTCTCGACGTCCCCTTTGGTCTGGGTCAACGACGCGTCCTACGCGCGGTTCGCGGTCCGCTCCGGATGGCCGGTCGTCTACGACATCACCGACGACTGGCTGCTCACCGCGCTCGCCCCGCGCCAGCTCGAACGGCTGATGGACGACGAGCGGCTCCTCCTCGAGCGGAGCGAGGAGGTGGTCGTGTGCTCGCCGGCACTCGAACGGTCGCGCGGCCACAGCCGAAAGGTGGAGCTGATCCCGAACGCGGTCGACGTCGAGCTCTTCAGCCGGCCCCGGCCCCGGCCCGATTCTCTCCGCCCGCGCCGGTCGTCCTCTACGCGGGGACGCTCCACGAGGAGCGAGTCGACGTCCCACTGATCCTCGAGCTGGCCGAGGCGGCCCCTCACGTCTCGGTCGTGCTGCTCGGGCCCGACTGCCTCACTTCCCTGCACTCCTCCGAGCTCCGTCAACCCCGCAACGTGCACGTGCTCGGGCCGCGTCCCTACTCCGAGATCCCCGCCTACCTCCAGCACGCCGACGTGCTGATCGTCCCCCACCTGGTCAACGCCTTCACCGAGAGCCTCGACCCGATCAAGGCCTACGAGTGCCTGGCGGCCGGCCGGCCGACGGTGGCGACGCCGGTCGCCGGTTTCCGTCATCTCGGGCCACCGATCGTGGTCGCCGAGCGGTCCGCCTTCGTGGCGGCCGTCCTGGCGGCCCTCGAGGGGGCGGGCCCCCCGGGTGCTGCCGTCCCCCCCGACCAACACCGGGCGCCTATCCCTTCCTGGCACGAAAGAGCCCTTGCCATGGCCTCGGTGATGGACCGAGCCCGGCACGGAGGCGACCGATGACCACCGCCGGATCGCTCCGGCCCGGTCGGAGCGATCGATCGGAGCGAATCGTGTACTGCGTTTACGGTCCCTCAGGTCGTATCCTCAATTAGAGGGATACCTCCCCGATCCGGGGTACGGCGACCCCGACCGGCCGCCGTGGGCCCGTCGTCGAAAGCGAGCCACCGCTGACCATCCACCAATTCCTCGGGACGCTTTGGCGTCGGAAACTGATCATCCTGGTCAGCATGGTCGTCGCGCTCGCCGCCGCGCTCGGCTACTCCAAGGTCGCGAAGCCGAACTACCAGTCGTCCGCCCAGGTGCAGCTCAGCACCTCGAATGCGGCGTCGGGACAGAACTCGTCGCCGGTCACCTTCCCCGACCCGGTCCAGGAGCTCGGGAGCACCGCGGTCCAATCCGAGGCCGCCAAGATCCTCGGCGGCTCCGGTGCCTCGGCGGTGGCATCGGACGTCACCGGCACGGTCGACACGGTCTCGGGGGCACTCACCATCACCGCGTCGGATCCGGACCCGGCCCGGGCGCAGGCCGTGGCCAAGGCGTACTCGACCGCGTTCACCGATCAGATGCAGGCGATCGCCCAGGCGCAGATCAACAAGATCACCACGGTGATCAACCAGCAGCGGGCCGAGATCGCGGCGCTCCAGGCAGAGCCGGGCGCACTGGCCAACCCGCTCACCACCGCCCAGATCGCCTCGCTGACGGCGACGGTCAGCAACCTCGAGACCGAGATCTCCAACATCCAGGTCGGTGAGCCGTACGCCTCGGTGGAGGTCGCGGCCAGCCATCCGACGACGCCGAGCGGCATCTCGACGGCGAAGCTCGCGCTGATCGGGCTCCTCGCCGGGTTCCTCGTCGGTTGTGGCATCGCCCTCGTCCTCGACCAGCTCGACACCCGCCTGCGCACCAGCCCCGAACTCGAGGCGCTCACCGAGGCCCCGGTGCTCGCCGAGCTCCCCCAGGACTCGGACGTGAAATCCGGCAAGGTGGCCATCGCCCTGGTCCAGGCGCCCCAGTCCCTCCTCGCGGAGTCGGTCCGCGAGCTCCGGACCAGTCTGCGGGTGATCGTCGGCGAAAACCCGTGCCCGACCATCGTCGTCACCTCCCCGGAGGCCGGCGACGGCAAGACCTTCGTCGCCGCCAACCTGGCCGCGGCGTGGGCGATGAGCGGCAGCAAGGTGGTGGTGGTCTCCGGCGACTTCCGGCGACCCCGGATCGAAGAGATCTTCGGGATCGAGCACGGCCTGCCCGGATTCGCGGACGTCATCCAGGCCAACTGGAAGACCCCCGAGGAGGACGACCACCTCGCAACGGGTGCGACCCGCTCGGCCGGAGCGGACCTCGCTTCGCCGCGTGTGACCGGTAACGGGCGACCCCGACCGAAGGAGACCTCGATCTCCCCGATGCTGGTCCAGACCGGGATCAGGGGGCTCTACGTCCTTCCGGCCGGTACCTACCTGGACAACCCGGCGGAGCTCTTCGGCAGCCCGGGGATGCAGCCGGTCGTCGACCAGCTTCCCCTGCTGGCCGACGTCGTGCTGATCGACACCCCGCCGGTGCTCGCGGTGCCCGACACCGCGATCGTCGGCAGTCTGGCGCACGGGGCGATCGTCGTCGCCACCGAGGGACGCACCGACCGGGGCATGCTCGAACGGACGGTCCACCGCCTCGAGGCCACCAATTGCCACGTGCTCGGTCTCGTCCTCAACCGTGCACGCCACTCCCAAGTCGAGGCCTACCAGGCGTACACCTACCGGCATTGACCGCGCCACCGGCGCCCCGAGCCTGATGGCGGCCGACGACATCGAGGTACTGGTGGTTGCGTACCGCGCTGCCGAGTTGCTCGAGGTGTGCCTCCGCCGACTCGGAGCGGACTTCGCGGTCACCGTCGTCGACAACTCCTCGGACCATGAGGTGCGAGCGGTCGCGACCCGCCATCGCGCCACCTACCTCGACCCCGCGCACAACCTCGGATTCGCGGGCGGGGTGAACGTGGGATTGGCCAGGCGGTCGAATCCGTCCGCCGACCTCTTGCTGCTCAACCCCGACGCGTCCATCGATCCGTCGGGAGTCCGCGCTCTGCACCGGTTCCTCCATGCCCGAGACGATCTTGCCTGCGTCGCACCGGCACAGTCGGACCCGGCGAGCGACACCGACATGCGAGTGGGATGGCCCTTCCCCACCCCGCTCGGTCCATGGATCGACGCGGTGGGGCTCGGCCGCTTCCGTCGCCGCAACGACTTCCTGATCGGTTCGATCCTCTTGCTCCGCGCCGAGGCGCTCGCCGAGGTCGGTCCGTTCGACGAACAGTTCTTCCTCTATGCCGAGGAAACCGACTGGCAGCGACGCGCCCACGACCTCGGATGGCATGTCGCCCTCTGTCCCGACGTGCACGCCCACCACGTGGGAGCCGGAACAGGCGGCGACGCAGAAGAGCGAGAGACGCACTTCCACGCGTCGGCCGAGCGCTACGTACGCAAGCACTACGGAACGGCGGGCTGGTGGGTGTACCGCGCCGGCGCTCTCGTCGGGTCGTTCGCGCGCTCGCTCGTGCTCTCGGGCGAACGGGGCCGCGCCGCCGCCTTTCGCTTCCGGCTCTACCGTTCGGGGCCCTGTCATGCAGAAGCCGCGCTCGACGCGGCAGGTGGTTCGCGCCGAACCGTCCGACCTTCGCCCTCATCGCGAGACTGACCGAGAGCGGCCCAGTTCAACCCCCTGTCGCCCGCTTCGTCCGGACCACCTCCTCCAACACCGTCTCCAGCGAGCCCATCAGCGCGTCCCAGCGGTACTGGGTCACGGTGCCCGGCGCCGCCCGGCTCCACGCGGCACGCACCTCGGGGTCCATGCCTTGGCCCAACAGGCCGACCAGCTCCTCGACGTCATGGGGGTCGCGCATGCGCAAGCCGTTCACACCGTCGACGATCGCGTCGCCCGCACCCGGCACCGAAGAGGTCAGCACGGGTACCCCACTGGCCAACGCCTCCACGATGGCGAGTGAGAACGCCTCGTACTCGGTCGGCATGACGAACAGGTCGGCCGCGGCGTGCTGGCGCCCCACGTCCGACGACGATCCCAGGTACTGGACGCGGTCGCGCACCGATGGGTCGCCCAGGGCGTCGACGAAGGGCTGAGGCGTGAGGAGCCCGACCAGCAGCAGGCGCACCGACCGGTCGTCGAGGCGCGCCATCGCGGAGAGCACCACCGCCAATCCCTTGCGCTGCCACTCGTTGGCCACCATCAACAACACCACGTCGTCGGGCCCGTAGCCGAGCTCGGCGCGCGCCTTCGCCCGGAGCTCGTGACGCCGCTCGGGCGAGAACTCGTCCGGGGAGAACCCGTTGTGGATGACGGTGACCGGATTGTCGGTCAACCCGTAGAGGGACGCCAGGTCGCTCGCCACCTGCGCCGCCGCCGGCACCAGGTGTCCGTGGCGGGCTTTCCCGTAGAACACCCGCTCTTGAGCCAGCCCCACCACGTGGCGCGGCATCAGATAACGGGACTGCGGTGGGAGCCGGCGGCCGTGCACCGTCGCCGGGCCGGACCGTGCCAGCCACGCCCGATGCACACTGTTGACCACGTAGACGTCGCAGGGTGGGCACTCACTGCCGTAGGCCACGGTCACATCGGCTCGGCAGTGGCCGAGTGCCCTCGCCGCGGCGAACCGGAAGGCCACCGGGTCGAGCGGCCCGAGCGACCGGGTCGCAGCCACCGGAACGTGGGTCACGCCCTCGGGCAGGTCCTCCACCTCGCGCGCCACCACCATCACCTCGTGGCGAGAGGCGAGGTACGCCGCCGCCTCCCACATGATCCGCTCGACGCCGCCGCGGCGCGAGCAATGCGGGAAGACCGAGCGCGACGCGCACCGGCAGGCATGATAGGAGGGGCATCGACACGACGAGTGCACCATCCGCCCATCGAGAGGAGCTCCGTGTCCAGAAGCCCTGCCGGCGGAACCGGTCCGGTCGGAGCGGGCCCGCTCACCATCATCCAGGTGGTCCGGAGCGACGAGTACGCCGGCGTCGAGCGCTACGTCAGCGAGGTGAGCAGCTCGCTCGCCTCCCGCGGGCACCGTGTGACCGTCATCGGCGGTGAGCCGGCACGGATGAGGTCCGAGCTGCCGCCGCAGGTCGCCATCCGGGGTGCGAGGACCGTCGCCGGCACCGCCGTCGCGCTGCTCGGCCGACGCGACGCCGACCTGGTGCACGTCCACATGACCGCGGCCGAGATCGCGGCATGGCTGGTCCATCCCGTCGTGCGCGCGCCGATCGTCGCCACCCGGCACTTCCCTGCCGAGCGCGGGAGTTCACCGGCGGCACGGATGGTCGCACGGTGGGCGAGCCGGTCGTTGGCACGAGACGTCGCGATCAGCCGGTTCGTCGCGGAGCAGGTCGCGGGACCGAGCGAGTTGATTCCGAACGGAGTCGCCGATCGTCCCCAGGCGCCCCTCGACAACCCGGTCGTCCTCGTGCTCCAGCGTCTCGCTCCCGAGAAGGAGCCCGACGTCGGGTTGCGGGCCTGGGCGCAGAGCCGCCTCGCCGAGCAGGGTTGGCGTCTCGTCGTCGCCGGCTCGGGCGAGCTGGCCGGAAGCCTGGTTCGCCTTGCCGGCGAGCTCGGAGTGTCCGACAGCGTCGAGTTCGTCGGACGGGTCCGCGACACCGACTCGCTGCTGGCCGGCAGCTCGATCCTCCTGGCGACCGCCCCGGGGGAGCCCTTCGGCCTCTCGGTGGTCGAGGCGATGGCCCACGGCCTGCCGGTCGTCGCGGCAGCCGGTGGCGGCCACCTCGAGACCGTCGCGGATTCCGGCATCCTCTTTCCCCCCGGCGACCCGGGCGCAGCGGCGACCGGCTTGACCGAGCTGGCCGGCTCGGAGCGGCGGCGTGTCGAGATGGGACGCGTGCTGCGCCGGCGCCAACAGGAGCTCTACTCACTCGAACTCCACGTCGACCGGCTCGAGGGGCTCTACCGCGAGGTGGTTGCGGCCAGGTAGAGATCCGCCTGGGCGTCCGCGACCCGCGACCACGAGCACCGGGCCGCGTCCGCCGGCCCGGCCGCGTGCAGCCGCTCCCACAAGCCGGGCTCCTCGAGGAATCGGACCAGTGCGCGGCGGAGCGCGTCGGGGTCCCGAGGTGGCACCAGCAGCCCGGAATCCCCGACCACGTCGGGCAGCGCGCCGCTGTCGCTGGCGACGACCGGCACGCCCGAGGCCTGGGCCTCGACGACGACCCGTCCGAATTGCTCGATCCAGCCGGGCATCGGCACCGACGGAACGGCCAGCACCTCGAAGCGACGGTAGACCTCCGGGACGTCCGCCTCGTCGACGAAGCCGTGGAAGCTCACCCGGTCCTCGATGCGCAGCGTCGTCGCCAGTGCACGCAGAGCTTCCTCCTCGGGACCGGTCCCGAAGATCTCGAGCCGCAATCGGGGTTCGGGCGCCACGGCGCGGAGGAGGACGTCGACACCCTTGTGAGGGATCAGCCGCCCGACGAAGCCGACGTGCAACGTGCCGACCGGTGCCGGACGCGACGACGAGGTGAACCGCTCGACGTCCACTCCGAGCGGGAGGACGACGTGCACTCCGCGGAGGCCCTTGCGGCGGAGGATGGCGCCTGCTTCCGCGTTGCAGGTGTAGGCCCCCGCCATGTGGCGGAGTGCAACGCGCTCGAACCACCGGAAGGGTGGCGGGTAGCGCTTCTCGATGTTCTGCGCGGAGGAGACCACGTAAGGGACGTGTCGAGCGCGAAACCACCGGATCAGGAGGACCTCCGCCACCGCCAGCCCGAAGGGCTCCTCGTGCAGGTCGATGAGGTCCCAACGTCGCGATCCGACCAGACGCCAGAGCGCCAAAGGGTCGTAGAGGAACAGGTTGGGATGGTGTCCGAAGGTGCGGACCGCGACGGCGAAGGTGTCACCGGCGGGGTCGAACTGGACCGGCGACCCACCCTCCTCCCAGCGGTTCGCGGTGACGAGCACGAGATCGACGCCGCGTGCGCGCAGCTGGCGCTCGCGCTCGCGCCACGCGGTGACCACCCCGCTCTTCGAGATCCGGAGGACGTGGAGACGACCGTCGGTCACTGCCGCCTCGGGCGTCGCCACTCCTCGGATCGTACCGCGACGAGTGTGGTTCAGAGGACCTGCGTGTGGGGGGTGTCGCACTCGAAGTGGTCACCGCGTCGACGTTCTGAGTGAAATTTTTCCTCAAGATCTCGGACCGGCCGCCGATGGGCAGGTGTGGGGTGGGCAGGAAGCCGGTTTGCCGCGTCACGCCCGAAGCGGGTCTACACGCTCGCATCGGTCGCCGTCCTGTGCGCAGTGGTCCCGACCCTTGCCGGCGTCGCCGACCCGGCGCACGCCGCAGCGCCCTCCTCCCAGATCCCCGGCTCGGTCGCCGCGCCCGCCGCGTCGGAGGTCAGCCCGATCTGCGACGCGCCCGACCCGAGCGGTGTGCTCGGCCCCGAATCGAGCCTGCCCTCGGATCCGACCACGACGGTGGCCACCCCCTCGGGCGGGGTGTCGAGCTTCGCGGCCACCTCGAGCAACCTCTACGTCAACACCGGCTCGGCACTCGACACCTACTCCTTGACCGGGAGCCTCGTCCGCTCGTTCTCGCTGCCGGGCGCGTTCGCCTCGTCGAAGGAGCCCTCCCAGCCGGTGGTCGACCCGTCGGGCGACATCTACCTCTCGAGCAACTACGGACAGATCGTCGACAAGTTCTCGCCGACCGGCTCGCTGCTCTGGTCGGTCGACCCGCACAACGGCAGTCCCGAAGGGCTGTTCGGGATCACCACCGGGTCGGGGTTCGAACTCGCGGTGAGCCTCGTGCAGAACACCTCGTCGAGCGATCTCCTCGACCTCTCGACCGGAGCGGTCGACGGCTCGTTCCCCTTGGTCGACGACGGGTACGTGACCGAAGAGTCCGACGGCAACTTCCTCTACTCGCAAGGTGGCTACGTCGAGACGGTGAGCCCGAGCGGGGCGGTGCTCTCCAAGTTCGGGTCGTCGGTGACCCAGCAGAACGGCGCGCACACCGGGGCGGGGTTCGAGTTCTCGAACGGCGGTCAAGCGGTGCAGGGACCCGACGGCACCATCTACACCTCGGACCCGAAGGACACCTTCGAGGCGACCTCGCCCAGCGGTGACCTGCTCGCCACCACCACCTTGGCCGGCAACCTCCAAGTCGGCAGCGGGGGCTTCTACCTGGTCGGCTCCACCCTCTACTTCCAAGGCGGCCCGGTCTACAACGACGCCGGCGACAACATCTCGTCGATCCCGCTTTCGACCCTGCAAGCCGAGCTCTCTGCGGTCCACCGCCCCTACGACACCCTCGGGTGGGGAGCCGGGCTCACCACCGGAGCAACCGGCAACTACTTCGCCGCCGGCACCACCCCCTCGGTCGACGCCACCTTCGACTCGTGGTGGAGCGGGCAGGCCTCCCACCTCCAGCTCCAATACTCGGTCGAGAACACCGCCTCGCTCGACGCCGAGCGCGTCCCGGCCGGAACCACCCTCTCCTTGCCGACCAACGCCTCGTCGCTCGCGTCGATCCCGCTCACACTGCCCGCCTCCGACGAGGTGCCCGGCCCCTACCTCGTGCAGGCCTCCCTCTTCGACACCTCGACCTCGCCCCCGACCCGGCTCGGCACCACCTGCCTGCCCTACACGGTCGGCGCGACCGGCGACGGCCTCGACTTCGCCACCCTGCCGAGCGGCGCCGGCGGCGGCGGGCCGAGCGACCCGCGGGGAGTCGCGCTCAACTCGCAGCTCGGCCTCAACGGTTTTCGCGGAGCCAGTGTCAACTGGTCCACCTTCCTCCCCAACTGCTCGGCGTCCGCCCCGACCGCCGCGGCCTGTTCGTCGTCCGCGATGGACTTCAGCGACGCCTCGACCTCCTACTACCAGGCGGCCGCCACCGCGCTCGCCGACCACGTGACCTACTGGGTGCAGGTGAGCAACGGCGACTCGCTCTCGACGGCGCTGGTGAACGGCGGCTACTGGCAGGGGGACATCGCGGCGCTCGTCCGCCACTACAGCACCGTCCCGGCCGGGTGCGGCCAATGTGCCCCGGTGACCATGTGGGAACCGTGGAACGAGTCGAACAACACCGGGTGGTCGAACGCGGCCGACTACGTGACCAAGGTGCTCGCCCCGTTCTACGCCGCGGTCAAGTCGGTGCTCCCGGGGAGCGCCTCGACGGTGATCGGCGGCTCGACCATCGACGTCGCCTACAGCTGGTGGCAACAGCTGGTCGCGGCCGGCGGCCTCGCCGACATGGACGTGGCGGCCATCCATCCCTACACCGGCTCGAACGACTCCTTCGAAGAGGACGGCAAGCCCGCCCAGATCGAGCCAGCTCGAAGGTCTGCTCGCCGGCAAGCCGCTCTGGTTCACCGAGGTCGGGTGGTGGAACGACGGCGACTACAACTTCCTCGCCCAGGCCAACGACGTGACCCGGGCGATGCTCTGGCAAAAGGCGCTCTCGATCCCGGTGTGGAACTACTTCTACGACGAGGGCAACTGGGGCAACTGGGGGGTGAGCTTCTCCCTCATCCAGGCGGGCAGCGTCGACGACTACGTGAAGCCGGCCGCCCTCGCGGCGATGACCACCTCGAACCAGATCGCCGCCCGCCCCTACCTCGGGATGCCCTCGACCGGGATGCCCCAGACCTACCAGGCCCTCTTCGGGCCCGACGGGGCGAGCCCGGACCGGCTCGACGCGGTGTGGTCCGACGGGCTCTCGAGCACCGGCACGGTCACCTTCTCGGTGCCGGGCGGCGGGTCGATTCCGGTGACGGTCAC
This sequence comes from uncultured Acidimicrobiales bacterium, assembly GCA_963741055.1. GTDB lineage: Bacteria > Actinomycetota > Acidimicrobiia > Acidimicrobiales > RAAP-2 > Bog-756. The sequence continues at coordinate 37,569 of CAVUGU010000021.1, forward strand.
CACCGAGTACGGGGAGAGCACCGCGGTGTCGGTCACCTCGGGGACCCCTTACGCCCTGCCGATCGGCGATCAGGTCACCTACCTCGCCTATCCGGCGGGTGACACCGTGACCGTCTCCCCGACCGAGACCTTCGGGGCCGATCTCGCGGCGGCCACCTCCGGCGCCAGGGCGACGGCGTCGAGCGGCAACCCGTCGGCGGCCATCGCCGGGCTGCCCGCCGGCTACGGCAACGGCTGGACCTCTGGTCGACGGCGACACCACCCCCTCGCTCACCGTCACCCTGGCGAGCGCCTCCACCATCAACCGGATCGTCGTCGACACCCAGTCGGCCGGGTCGGTCGCGACCGGCGTGCGCGACTACACCCTCTCGGTCGACGAGCCCGGGACCGGCTGGAGCACCGTCGCCACCGAGGTCGGCCAGTATCGCGACCACGAGGTGCTCTTCGCCTTCTCGCCGGTGCTCGCCACCGCGGTCAAGATCTCGGTGACCGAGGTCGACTTCGGCGGCTACTTCGGCGGGGGCATCCCGCCCTGGTGGTCACCGACCGAGGAGGGCAACGCCTTCCTCCACGCCCTCCAGGTCTACGCCGGCACCAACACCGTCGACCAGGTCGACGGGACCGGCCTCACCCCGCTGACCGGACAGGACCCACCACCACCGCCAACCACCACCACCACGACGACCACCACCACCACGACGCCGCCGACGACCACGACCACGACCGAATCGCCGCCGGGTCAGGGCGGCCAGAAGCACCCCGCACAGGCGCCCACCTACCAGGGCTACTGGGTGGCCACGACCAACGGGAACATCTACACGTTCGGATCGGTGCCCTTCTACGGGTCGGCCCTCGCGACCGCCGATGCACCCGTCGTCGGCATGGTGGCGACGCCCGACAGTGACGGCTACCGGATGGTCACGGACACCGGCGGGGTGTTCACCTTCGGCGACGCAGGGTTCTTCGGCTCGACCGGATCGCTCGTGCTCAACAAGCCGATCGTCGGGATGGCGGACACCGGCGACGACAACGGCTACTGGCTCGTGGGTTCGGACGGAGGAGTCTTCTCCTTCGGCGACGCCGCGTTCTACGGCTCGACCGGTTCGCTCGTGCTCAACAAGCCGATCGTCGGGATGGAATCGACGCCGGACGGCAAGGGGTACTGGTTGGTCGCGGCCGACGGGGGCATCTTCGCCTTCGGGGACGCAGCGTTCTACGGCTCGACCGGTTCGCTCGTGCTCAACAAGCCGATCGTCGGGATGGCCGCCACACCCGACGGACACGGGTACTGGCTGGTGGCCTCCGACGGCGGCATCTTCGCCTTCGGCGACGCAGGCTTCTACGGCTCGACCGGTTCGCTCGTCCTCGACAAGCCGATCACCGGCATGCAGTCGACGCCCGACGGCAACGGCTACTGGCTGGTCGCCTCCGACGGCGGCATCTTCGCCTTCGGCGGCGCAGGCTTCTACGGTTCGGCCAGCGGCGACGGTCTGAGCGACCCGGCCATCGCCATCTCCTGACGGCCGGTCCCCTCCTTCCAAAATCGGTTCTTCCGCAGGCCTTGCGCCCTGCGAAGTGGAACCCACCAGGTCCGAAGCTCCGGCGGCGACCTGCGCTGGCTCCCCGGCGCGGACACAATGGTCGGCATCCTTTCGGATCTGCGCTCGCAACCGGCAGACGGAGGGGGCCCCCTCGGCGGAAAGGCCTTTTTCGCAGTCGCCACGACCATCGTCGCGGCGATCCCCATCGTGGTGTTCGGCCTCGCCGGTCCGGGAGACACCGGGCCACCCTCCCGGGAGATCCCCGGCTCGGTCGCCGCGCCCGCCGCGTCGGAGGTGAGCCCGATCTGCGACGCGCCCGACCCGAGCGGTGTGCTCGGCCCCGAATCGAGCCTGCCCTCGGATCCGACCACGACGGTGGCCACCCCCTCGGGCGGGGTGTCGAGCTTCGCGGCCACCTCGAGCAACCTCTACGTCAACACCGGCTCGGCACTCGACACCTACTCCTTGACCGGGAGCCTCGTCCGCTCGTTCTCGCTGCCGGGCGCGTTCGCCTCGTCGAAGGAGCCCTCCCAGCCGGTGGTCGACCCGTCGGGCAACATCTACCTCTCGAGCAACTACGGACAGATCGTCGACAAGTTCTCGCCGACCGGCTCGCTGCTCTGGTCGGTCGACCCGCACAACGGCAGTCCCGAAGGGCTGTTCGGGATCACCACCGGGTCGGGGTTCGAACTCGCGGTGAGCCTCGTGCAGAACACCTCGTCGAGCGATCTCCTCGACCTCTCGACCGGAGCGGTCGACGGCTCGTTCCCCTTGGTCGACGACGGGTACGTGACCGAAGAGTCCGACGGCAACTTCCTCTACTCGCAAGGTGGCTACGTCGAGACGGTGAGCCCGAGCGGGGCGGTGCTCTCCAAGTTCGGGTCGTCGGTGACCCAGCAGAACGGCGCCCACACCGGGGCGGGGTTCGAGTTCTCGAACGGCGGTCAAGCGGTGCAGGGACCCGACGGCACCATCTACACCTCGGACCCGAAGGACACCTTCGAGGCGACCTCGCCCAGCGGTGACCTGCTCGCCACCACCACCTTGGCCGGCAACCTCCAAGTCGGCAGCGGGGGCTTCTACCTGGTCGGCTCCACCCTCTACTTCCAAGGCGGCCCGGTCTACAACGACGCCGGCGACAACATCTCGTCGATCCCGCTTCCGACCCTGCAAGCCGAGCTCTCTGCGGTCCACCGCCCCTACGACACCCTCGGGTGGGGAGCCGGGCTCACCACCGGAGCAACCGGCAACTACTTCGCCGCCGGCACCACCCCCTCGGTCGACGCCACCTTCGACTCGTGGTGGAGCGGGCAGGCCTCCCACCTCCAGCTCCAATACTCGGTCGAGAACACCGCCTCGCTCGACGCCGAGCGCGTCCCGGCCGGAACCACCCTCTCCTTGCCGACCAACGCCTCGTCGCTCGCGTCGATCCCGCTCACACTGCCCGCCTCCGACGAGGTGCCCGGCCCCTACCTCGTGCAGGCCTCCCTCTTCGACACCTCGACCTCGCCCCCGACCCGGCTCGGCACCACCTGTCTGCCCTACACGGTCGGCGCGACCGGCGACGGCCTCGACTTCGCCACCCTGCCGAGCGGCGCCGGCGGCGGCGGGCCGAGCGACCCGCGGGGAGTCGCGCTCAACTCGCAGCTCGGCCTCAACGGTTTCCGCGGAGCCAGTGTCAACTGGTCCACCTTCCTCCCCAACTGCTCGGCGTCCGCCCCGACCGCCGCGGCCTGTTCGTCGTCCGCGATGGACTTCAGCGACGCCTCGACCTCCTACTACCAGGCGGCCGCCACCGCGCTCGCCGACCACGTGACCTACTGGGTGCAGGTGAGCAACGGCGACTCGCTCTCGACGGCGCTGGTGAACGGCGGCTACTGGCAGGGGGACATCGCGGCGCTCGTCCGCCACTACAGCACCGTCCCGGCCGGGTGCGGCCAATGTGCCCCGGTGACCATGTGGGAACCGTGGAACGAGTCGAACAACACCGGGTGGTCGAACGCGGCCGACTACGTGAGCAAGGTGCTCGCCCCGTTCTACGCCGCGGTCAAGTCGGTGCTCCCGGGGAGCGCCTCGACGGTGATCGGCGGCTCGACCATCGACGTCGCCTACAGCTGGTGGCAACAGCTGGTCGCGGCCGGCGGCCTCGCCGACATGGACGTGGCGGCCATCCATCCCTACACCGGCTCGAACGACTCCTTCGAAGAGGACGGCAAGCCCGCCCAGATCGAGCAGCTCGAAGGTCTGCTCGCCGGCAAGCCGCTCTGGTTCACCGAGGTCGGGTGGTGGAACGACGGCGACTACAACTTCCTCGCCCAGGCCAACGACGTGACCCGGGCGATGCTCTGGCAAAAGGCGCTCTCGATCCCGGTGTGGAACTACTTCTACGACGAGGGCAACTGGGGCAACTGGGGGGTGAGCTTCTCCCTCATCCAGGCGGGCAGCGTCGACGACTACGTGAAGCCGGCCGCCCTCGCGGCGATGACCACCTCGAACCAGATCGCCGCCCGCCCCTACCTCGGGATGCCCTCGACCGGGATGCCCCAGACCTACCAGGCCCTCTTCGGGCCCGACGCGGCGAGCCCGGACCGGCTCGACGCGGTGTGGTCCGACGGGCTCTCGAGCACCGGCACGGTCACCTTCTCGGTGCCGGGCGGCGGGTCGATTCCGGTGACGGTCACCACCGAGTACGGGGAGAGCACCGCGGTGTCGGTCACCTCGGGGACCCCTTACGCCCTGCCGATCGGCGATCAGGTCACCTACCTCGCCTATCCGGCGGGTGACACCGTGACCGTCTCCCCGACCGAGACCTTCGGGGCCGATCTCGCGGCGGCCACCTCCGGCGCCAGGGCGACGGCGTCGAGCGGCAACCCGTCGGCGGCCATCGCCGGGCTGCCCGCCGGCTACGGCAACGGCTGGACCTCTGGCGACGGCGACACCACCCCCTCGCTCACCGTCACCCTGGCGAGCGCCTCCACCATCAACCGGATCGTCGTCGACACCCAGTCGGCCGGGTCGGTCGCGACCGGGGTGCGCGACTACACCCTCTCGGTCGACGAGCCCGGGACCGGCTGGAGCACCGTCGCCACCGAGGTCGGCCAGTATCGCGACCACGAGGTGCTCTTCGCCTTCTCGCCGGTGCTCGCCACCGCGGTCAAGATCTCGGTGACCGAGGTCGACTTCGGCGGCTACTTCGGCGGGGGCATCCCGCCCTGGTGGTCACCGACCGAGGAGGGCAACGCCTTCCTCCACGCCCTCCAGGTCTACGCCGGCACCAACTCCGTCGACCAGGTCGACGGGACCGGCCTCACCCCGCTGACCGCCCACAAGTCCTGACCGCCGCGCACCGTAGAGTCGTCGACCGACCATGAAGGTGCACTTCGCAAGGACTCGATCGCCCCTCGCGCACTCGTGTGTGCCGACCATGATCGAGATGCTCGCCCACCAGCGTGACCGAAGGGGCCACGTCGGGGTGGACGACCCGGCCGATGCAGACCTGGTCCTCTTCCCCGACTGCCACCTGCTGCCGCGCGACTGGAAGCTCGACGAGATCGCGACCAGCGAGACCGCGCGCCGCTTCCCGCACAAGGTCGCCGTCTACAACGAACGCGACACCCCGTGGTGCCGCTTTCCGGGGATCTACGTGAGCATGCCGGCGAGTCATTTCGCCCGTCAGTGGCAGGTGGCCGGGGCCTACTACCGGGTGAACGATCCGGCCGCACGTCTCGACGTCGACGCCGGTCGGATCGAACCGGATCTGCTCGCCAGCTTCGTCGGGGGACGGACCCACCGGGCCCGCGAGACGATCCTCCGACTGTCGGACCCCCGGATCCACGTCGAAGCCCCGGAAGGCTTCGTCTTCTACGACCCGTCGTCGGTCCGCTTCGACGAGCGGCGCAAGTCGTTCGCCGAGACACTCTTCCGGTCCAAGTTCGTCCTCTGCCCACGCGGAATGGGAACCTCTTCGATCCGTCTCTACGAGACGTTGGCCGCAGGTCGAGTTCCCGTCGTCATCTCCGACCAGTGGGTCCCCCCGACGGGTCCGAAGTGGGACGAGTTCTGCCTCCGGTGGCCCGAGGACCGGATCGACGAGCTGCCCTCTGCACTGCGCGACTTCGAGGGCGAAGCCGCGGCGATGGGTCAGCGCGCACGTGGCGCCTATGAAGAGTGGTTCGCTCCCGACGTCGCGCTCTCCGTCGTGCTCGACCAACTCGAGACACGCTCGAAGGCGCCGGGCTTCACCGACCTTCCTGCGGGCGGAATCCACGACCTCCAGTACCTGCGTGCCGGTGCCTCCCGGCTGCGGATGCAGTACCACGGGCTCCGCGGACGGGCCCGCCGCGCGCTCACCAGTTGATCGCGCGCGAGGTGCTGTCGTCGAAGGACGAGCCTCCCGCGCTCCATTGCTCCGCCGGAATGCGCGCAGAGGGAACGAGCTGCATCGACCCGTGTGATCCGGGGAGGTGGAAGGTGGTGACGACGGTGGACGATGCGCCTTTTGGAATGGTGACCGGGGCCGCCACCAGCCAGGTCGGGCCCTCGGCACTCTTCGCCGCGAGGGGACCCGCGCCGGTCATGGTGATGTTCGATGCCGCAGCCGGCAGGTTGACCGCGATCAACCCGGTGTAGCCGCCGTAGTCGACCGGCACCCCGGGGTAGGGACCGGCGATGTACTGGGACAATCCGGACGGCGTGACGTTCTTCAGGGTCGCGGTCAGGGTGACCGACGTGCCGGATCCCGACGGAGTGGTGGCCACCGCGACGTGAACCGGCAGGTACTGGTCGAGCTTGTTCGCACCCCGGTTGACCACCGCGACGGCGAGCGAGTTCGGGGTGAGGCTCCCGCTCACTCCGCTCACCTCCCACGCGGCCTGTGCCTTCGGATTGCTCGACCAGAGCATCAGATGGCGACCGTCCACCGCGCTGGTCACCGCGGTGGCCAGGGTGTGCAGATCGACCGACTGCCCCTGGAGGTCCTGGAGCACCGCGGAGGTGAGCGAACCGAGCGCGTCCTGGCGACCGGTAGCGGCCGAGTTGTCGGTCAGGCCCGCGTACTGGTCGTGCAACACGTAGGAGATCACGTTGTCGGGACCGATGGTCTGTCCGGTCGGCAGTGTGACCGGGCCGGTCACGGTGAGCAGCTCCTGCAAGGCCTGGACGTCGAGCGCGATGACTCCGTCCACCTGCTCACCGGTCTCGGCATGCCACATCTGGGCGGCGAGCGGGCCGGTCACGTCGAACTGCGGAGTGACCCCGAGGTTCCGCCAGTCGACACCGGGTCGTAGCCATCCCCAGTTCCGCTCCAGATCACCGCCCACGCTCACCGCGCCGAGCGGAAGGGTGAGCGAACCCGAAGGAGTCATGTTCCCCACGTGGATCGAACCGTCTGCGGTGTTGGCGAGGCCGACCTCGAGGAACGCGCCCGAACCCGCCCGCATCTCCGCATTGTTGGACGCGAGGACCAGATACTGCTGGGGACCCTGCAGGATGGTCGCGACGACCGCCGACACCGCGGCCGCCTTGGTGAGCCGAGACCTCGCGTCGTCGAGCTGTGAGACGAACTCGTCGTGCTTGGACGCGAGTGGCCCGATCAGCGCATCCGAAGGCCCGGTCTGCACCGCCGCGAGTTGGGACTCCGCGGAGAGCGAGAGCGCACCGAGCTGGTGCAGCGACGCGATCCGCTCCGGGCCGGCGCCGTGGGGCTCGTTGATGATTCCGTGGACTTGTGAGAGGAACGACCCACCGACCTGCGACACGGACTGGGCCGCCGAGCTGAGGTCCCGAGCCGACTGCAATTGTCTGCCGATCACCGGCAGGACGGTGACCGGCGCGAACAGTGGCGAGGAGAGATCGGAGTGCGCCGCGTCGAATTCGCCCCGTGCCGCGTCGAGGGCGGTGACCGTGCTCGTCTCGGTCAGCTGACCGGGGTTGAGCTGGGCGCGGACCGACTGCAGGTCGGCGAGACCGGCCTTGTCGTGGTGATAGGCGGACCACGACTTCGCCGCGAGCAGCGCGCCCCAGGCGAGGATCACCACGAGTACGCCGAGGGCGATCAGCCGCCTCCGGCGCCGCCGCCTCCGATCACGTACCGGCGGCATCGTCTCGTGATGTCGATCGTCGTCGCGCCCTCCCCACCGATCGGGTGGTCACGGGAGCAAACACGAGCTTGAGATGGTACCGGAGCGGATCGCCCGAGCGGTGGCATGCCCACTGCGCGTGAGCATCGCGGCACGCAGGCCGTGAGCACGACTGAGTACCGCACAGGGTTGCCGGTACCATCGATGCATGTCCTTCACGACTGTGCGCATGACAGTCGGGCGAGTGCTGCTGGTCTCCGGCGTGCTCGTGCTGCTGTTCATCCCGTACCTGCTGTGGGGTACGGGATTGCAGACCGCGCGCAGCCAAGCCACCCTCCGGAGCCAGTTCAGCGAGGCCCAGCGCACCACCGGCACGGTGATCCCGCGGGTGCACCTGCGAGCGACCAAAGCGCCCAACCAACCACTGAAGGTCGCACCGCCGGTCTCGGCGCCGCCGGTCGGTCAACCGGTGGGGAACATTTCGATCCCGAAGATCGGGCTGTCGATGATGGTCGTCGAGGGGACCGGTGAGGCACAGCTCGAGATGGGTCCCGGTCACTATCCAGGGACGCCGCTACCGGGCCAGCAAGGAAACGCCGCGATCGCCGGCCACCGGACCACCTACCTCCACCCGTTCTACAACCTGAACGAACTGGTGCCCGGCGACCCGATCAACGTGGTCACCTTGCAGGGCATCTTCCTTTACCACGTGATCAGCAGCCAGGCGGTGAGCCCCAACGACGTCGCCGTCGTCGGCGCGACCAAGTCTCCCGAGCTCACCCTCACCACCTGCAATCCGCGCTACAGCGCGAGCCAGCGGCTGGTCGTGCAGGCGACGCTCGTCTCCAGCATCCTGGTCAACGCCAAGCACCCGGTGACCCCTTCGGTCGACGCCGCGACCCGTCGAGGTGTCAAAGCCGAGGGCAAGCAGCTGGGCTCGAGCGGAACGCCGACGACGGTCGCCGCCGAGAGCGCCAGCCCCTCCAAGGACTGGGGAGTGGCCATCGGGTGGGGCATCCTGGTCGCCGCTCTCACCATCGCGGTGTGGATGGGCGCCGCCCGGACTCGCTCGTGGCGGGCGGCGGTGATCGGGTTCGGAGTCCTGACCTGGCTGGTCGTGGTGTTCTTCTTCTTCCAGTCGGTCGCGCCGCTGCTGCCGGCGAGTTACTGACCAGCTCGGGCGCGCACCATCACCGCGAAGAGGCGGTGAGCCCGGGGGTCAGGTCGAGGTCGGGAGGCTCAGGCCTGCGCGCGACGACGCCGGTTGAGCAGCGTACCGACGATCACGGCGCCCGCACCGATGACCGCCAGCTCTTCGATGTCCGCTCCGGTGAACGGAAGGCTGCTGGTGCTCGATCCAGACGAACTCGGTTCCGTGGTGGGCTGCGCGCTGCTCGACGCCGTCGAAGGTGGCACGACCGAGTTGGACGAGATCGACGGAGGTGCGCAGTTGTTGTAGCAGTTGGTCGTGGCCGCGCCCGCCACAGTCGGTGCTACCACCAAGGAGGCAGCCGCAGCTGCCGATGCAATCAGGACTCGCCTCGTCCACATCTTTCTGCCCTTCTTTCCGTAGGTTTCGAGCCTACGTCCCCAACCAGACCTGGAGTGCGACCTTCGATTCCGTGCTGGCTCCGACCCATCTTGCCTGCCGCCGACGTCGAAAGGCAACGCGGGGCACGGCCCGTAGTTTCGTCGTCACTGTCCGCGCTGAGCTCAGGCGGGCACCAGCTGGCCGAAGGTGCTGCAGAGGCCGAGCGCCTCGATCACCACGAATGCGGCCACGATCACCAGCACGACCGGGACGCGCCACCGTGCTCCGGACCGCACCAGTGGCGAGGGCATGTACCACTGCGGCAGCAGCCCAGGACCCTGACCGAGGAAGGTCGCCATCGGGACGGCGTCCTCGTCGAGGGGTGCCTCGGGGTCGGCGCCGAGCGCGAGCTCCTCGAGCTCGGCGTCGCTGATCGGAGTGCCGTCGAGCGCTTCGTCCCAGCTCGCCGTTTCGCGCGTGCTCGCCCGGAAGAGACCCCATCGCCGTCAGCCTACCGCCGAGCGGCCGGTCTTCGGCCCGACTCACAGGAAATGCACGACCGATTCGAGGATGACGATGATCGCCCCGACTGCGACCAACCCGGTCACGTACAGGGTGCGCCGAAAAGGCGATCTTCCACGACTCCCGGCAGTACCGACCCCGACGACCGCGAGGGCGAGCACTCCGACCACGTCGGTGAGGACGAAGGCCACGTGCACCGACCAGACGCCGAAGCCGGCCACCACGAAGATGAGGACCGCCGGGATCGCCGCCGAGACGATCGGCCACGACCCCTCGAGCTCGCTCCGCACGTCGGACCAAGTCACCCGCAGCTCCTGCCAGGACGGCTTGACCACCACGCGGGACAAGGTGTGCGCGAACCAGATCGCGAGTGCACCGACGACGATCACCCCTGCGGTGGTGAGGGCCTGCGGGTGGGTCTCGAATGTCAGACCGGCGACCGCCACGAGCGTCGAGATCGTCCCGTACACGTAGTCGGCCAGCCGATGCACCGAGCGCTCGTGCTCGGCGTGGAGAGGCCCGGTCCCCGAAGCGTCGTTCATCGGATCGATGCGCGGTGACTAGGCGGGCAGGGCTTCCGGTGTGGCGGTTGCCACAGCTCAGCCGGCCGAAGTCGCTACGAACAGCCGCTCGTGGTGCCGCAGCTTCCACACACGAAACAGGAACCCGCCCGCTGCATGATGTTGCCGCACTGGTAGCAGTACGGGGCGTCCCGAGGCTCCGATCTCGCGAGCAGGGAGCTCGAGTCGCCGTCGTCCCTGACGGATCGCCGACCCGGTCGACGAGGGTGCACTCCCGTCGACGACCGTCGAGATGACCGGGTCGACCGCCTCGACCACGCCGGTCGAGGTGGTCGCGAGCTCCTCCACTCCGGGCAGGGTCGGCTGCATCCGCTCGGAGGTCGAGAGCACCCCGAGCTCGAGCCGCTCCTCGAGTGACAGGTAGTCGACCGCCAACCGGCGGAAGATGTAGTCGACGAGGCTCGTCGCGATCCGCAGGTCCGGGTCGTCGGTGATGCCGGCCGGTTCGAAGCGCATGTTGGTGTACTTGCGCACGTAGGTGGCGAGCGGCACCCCGTGCTGGAGCCCGAGGCTCACCGAGATGGAGAAGGCGTCCATGATCCCGGCGAGGGTCGAGCCCTGCTTCGAGACCTTCATGAACACCTCGCCCGGCCGCCCGTCCTCGTACTCCCCGACCGTCACGTACCCCTCGCAGTCGGCCACCCGGAAGGCGAAGGTCGAAGATGTCCGCCGGCGCGGCAGGCGTTCCCGTACTGCGCCCACGACGACGGTCGAGCTGGCCTGCTCGTGGAGGAGGGCCGCCTCGAGCTCGGCGATCTTGGCTGCGAGCTCGCGGTCGTGGGCCTCGGCCTCCGATCCCGGCGGAGCGGCATCGCCGCCGGCTCCGGACTCGGCGCCTTCCTTTCGTGTGGTCGAGAGCGGCTGGGCCACCTTGCAGTTGTCGCGATAAACGGCGACGGCCTTGATGCCCATGCGCCACGCGTCGATGTGGAGCTGTTCGACGTCTTCGACGGTGACCTCCTCGGGAAGGTTGACCGTCTTCGAGATGGCCCCGGAGATGAACGGCTGCACCGCCCCCATCATCCGGACGTGTCCGAGGTAGTGGATCGTGTTCTCACCCATCGAGCAGGCGAACACCGCGAGGTGCTCTGCCGCCAGATGCGGTGCGCCGACGATCGAGTGGTGACGGTCGATGTAGGTGATGATGTCGTCGATCTCGTCCGGCGAGTAGCCGAGACGGGTCAGCGCACGCGGCACCGTCTGGTTCACGATGGACATCGTGCCGCCGCCCACCAGCTTCTTGATCTTGACCAACCCGAGGTCGGGCTCGACCCCGGTGGTGTCGCAGTCCATCAGCAGTCCGATGGTCCCGGTCGGCGCGAGGACGCTCGCCTGCGAATTGCGCACCCCGAATTGCTCGCCGAGCTCGACCGCGAGATCCCAGGCTTCCTGCGCGGCCGACAGCAGGTCGGTCGGGACCTGCTCCTCGTCGATCCCCGCGACCGCGTCGCGGTGCATCCGGAGCACCCCGAGCATCGGCTCGGTGTTCTCGTGGTACCCGGCGAACGGCCCCATACGGGCCGCGGTCCGCGCCGACGTCGCGTAGGCGTGGCCGGTCATCAGTGCGGTGATCGCCGCCGCCCAGGCGCGCCCTTGGTCGGAGTCGTAAGGAAGCCCCTGTGCCATCAGGAGGGCGCCCAGGTTGGCGTATCCGATCCCGAGCTCGCGGAAACGACGTGAGTTGTCGCTGATCCGCTCGGTCGGGTAGTCCGCGTTGCCCACGATGATCTCCTGCGCAGTGAAGATCACCTCGACCGCCGCACGGAAGCCCTCGACGTCGAAGGTGGAGTCCTCGTGGAGGAACTTCATCAGGTTGAGACTGGCCAGATTGCACGCCGAGTTGTCGAGGTGCATGTACTCGCTACACGGGTTGGATCCGTTGATCCGTCCGGTGCTCGCCGCGGTGTTCCAGCGGTTGATGGTGGTGTCGAACTGCATGCCGGGGTCGGCGCACTCCCATGCCGCATGGGCGATCTGCCGGAAGAGGTCGCGCGCCGGAACCCATCGGACGGCGTCACCGGTGCCACGGGTCGTCAGTGCCCAGTCACGCCCCTCGACCACCGCGTCCATGAACTCGTCGGTGACCCGCACCGAGTTGTTGGCGTTCTGGTACTGCAGGCTGACCGAGTCCTTCCCGTCGAGATCCATGTCGAATCCCGCGTCGCGGAGCACTCGGGCCTTGCGTTCCTCGATCGTCTTGCACCAGATGAAATCCTCGATGTCCGGATGGTCGACGTCGAGGATGACCATCTTGGCCGCCCGGCGGGTCTTGCCACCCGACTTGATGGTGCCGGCCGACGCGTCGGCGCCCCGCATGAAGCTCACCGGACCCGACGCGGTGCCGCCACCTTTCAACAGCTCCTGCGACGACCTGATCTTCGAGAGGTTGACACCCGCGCCGGAGCCTCCTTTGAAGATGATCCCTTCCTCGGTGTACCAGTTGAGGATCGAGTCCATCGTGTCCTCGACCGAGAGGATGAAACACGCGGAGCCCTGCTGCGGCACTCCCTCGACACCGATGTTGAACCACACCGGTGAGTTGAACGCGGCCATCTGGTGGACGATCAGGTGCTTGAGCTCGGCACGGAATGCTTCGGCCTCTTCGTCGTCGACGAAGTAGCCGTCCTTGATCCCCCACTCGGTGATGGTGTCGACGACCCGATCGGACACCTGGCGCAGCGAGCGCTCGCGCTCGGGGGTGTTCGGGGTCCCCCGGAAGTACTTCTGGGCGAGGATGTTGGTGGCGTTCAGGCTCCAACTCGCGGGAACCTCGACGTCGGTCTGCTCGAAGGCGACCGATCCGTCGCGGAAGTTGGTGATCCGGGCGTCGCGCTGTTCCCAATCGACCTCGTCGTACGGATGGACCTCGGGCGTGGTGAAGTGACGGCGGATCCCGATCCCGACTCGCTGCGGTGCGATGGCCATGAAGCGGTCCTCTCTCTGTAGGTCGATGGTGCGGTGGTCGATGGTTCGATGCTCCGCTGCGGGTGTTGCGAGTTCGGAAGCGTTGTGCGGCGGGCCGGGCCCGCTGTCAGCGCACCGGGCCGGGTACCAACTCGGACGTCAGGCAGACCCGCTGCCAGGCCCTCCATTCTACCGGTTTGCAGCAGCACGGCAGCAGTAAAAACACAAGATGTTGTGGTTCACCCTCCCCCTGGGTACGAGATAGTGGGTCTATTACAACAGTGTAGTTACGCCCCTGTCAACGATCTTTTTGTCGGATCCGGCGACCTCTCACCGGCGGCCTGATCGGGCCGGGACGGCCGCACCCCGGACCGCCCCGGCCGGCGCTCGGTACAGTCCATCCGTGGCCTCGCGGGCACCGGTGACGGTGGCGGTCGACGCCGGCACCACCGGGGTGCGGGCGCTCGTCGTCGACCAACGGGCGCGGGTGGTCGACCTCGCCTACCGCGAGCTCACCCAGTACTTCCCGCAGCCCGGTTGGGTGGAGCACGATCCCGACGAGATCTGGTCGACCGTGCAGGCCACCCTCGGCGAGGTCGCCGGCCGTCTCGGCGACCGCGACCTGGTGGTGACTGCGCTCGGTGTGACCAATCAACGCGAGACGGTCGTGGCGTGGGACAAGCGGAGCGGTCGTCCGCTCGCTCGGGCGATCGTGTGGCAGGACCGGCGGACCGCCGTCGGACTGTCAGGCGCTCGCGGACGAAGGCCACCTTCCCTTGGTCCGGCAGCGGACCGGGCTCGTGCTCGACCCGTACTTCTCGGCGACGAAGATGCGATGGCTCCTCCGTGAAGGAGGGGTGGCGCTCGATTCGGGACTCGCCCTCGGCACGGTGGATGCATGGGTGCTCTGGAACCTCACCGGAGGAGCCGACGGCGGCGTCTTCGCCACCGACGTCACCAATGCCTCGCGGACGATGCTCTACGACATCGTCGAGCGTCGCTGGTCGGCCGAGCTGAGCCAGCTGTTCGACATCCCTCTGTCGGTCCTGCCCGACGTCGGCCCTTCGAGCGGCCGGTTCGGCACGATCGCGTCGTCGGTCCTCGGAGCGGACTCCGCGCTGTCGGGAGTGCCCGTCTCGGCCATGGCCGGGGACCAGCACGCCGCGCTCTTCGGGCAGGCGTGTTTCGAGACGGGCATGACCAAGGTCACGATCGGAACCGGCAGCTTCGTCCTGATGAACGCCGGCTCCTCGAGCCCCGCTCCGGTCGAGGGCCTGATCACCACGGTCGCCTGGGATCTCGGCGGGGCGACGGTCGATCACGGTGCACCTCCGCCGGCGGGCGACGGGGGGTTCGCCTATGCGCTCGAGGGTTCGGTGTTCGCGTCCGGGGCGGGTGCCCAGTGGTTGCGCGACGGACTCGGCCTCTTCGAGGAGATGGCGGAGCTCGAACCGCTCGCCGACTCGGTGGCGTCGAGCGAGGGCGTCGTCGTGGTACCGGCCTTCACCGGACTCGGGAGCCCGGACTGGGACCCCGACGCGCGCGGCACGATCGTCGGGCTCAGCCGCGGGAGCGGTCGCGCCCAGCTGGCTCGGGCGATGGTCGAGGCGATGGCCTTCCAGGTGCGCGACGTCCTCGATGCGATGGCTGCCACCGGCATCGCACCCTCGCTCGTCCGGGTGGACGGCGGGGCCTCGGTGATGGCGCTCCTCCTCCAGCTGATGGCCGACCAGACCGGTCTCGAGGTCCTTCGCCCGGTGTCGACGGAGACCACGGCCCTCGGCGTCGCCACCATGGCGGGACTCGCCGAGGGAACCTGGACGTCGCTCGACGAACTCGCGGAATTGTGGACCTGCGAGGTGGCACACCGTCCGGTGGTCCCGCGTGAGCTGGCCGACGCCGCGCACGAGACGTGGCTCCGTGCACTCGACCGTTCGGGTGGCTGGGCCTCGACCAGGAAGAGCTAGCGGAGCTCGATTCCTCGGTGGTCGGCGAGCTCGGCCATGATCGAGATCCATTGGCGTTCGCCGTCGCGGAGCAAGGGCTCTCGGCGTCCTACGACGAGGACGGTGCCCGACCGCTCCATCGACGACACCGCCACCGCCAAGGCTTCGTCGGTCACCGCGTCGCCGTCCTCAGAGGGTCGCTCGGATTCCGCGCTCGCCGCTTCGACCGCCTTCACCATGGCGCCCAGCTTCTCGGGGTCCGGCAGGTTCCCGTCGGAGATCACGACTCCGCATGTGGAGGCGTCGAGGACCACCGCGAACGCGGCGAAGAGGCTTCGCCGGACGCGGACCACGAGGTGCTCGAGCAGATCGGAGGCGGAGCTCTGCTTGAACAACTCGGTCGCCACGTCGAGGAGCTCCGCGTAGCGGTCCGGAATCGGACCGTCGAGCGCACGGACCGATTCGATGGTCACGCCGTCGACTTCGAGGATCTCGTCGTGCAGGAGATTGATCAGATGGTCGCCGGCGAGGCCGACCCCGAGCTCGTCGATGACGACGCCGTGGTCGCGCTGGAGGATGTCGATCGACACGACGTCGGCACCCACCGATCCGATGCGGCTGGCCACTGCGCCGAGGGCTCCGGGCCGGTCGGGCAGGCGCAACCGGATCAGGTAGTTGGGCACGGCTTCAGGCTACGCGTCGACTGTGTACGGATTGTTTCCACCGGATTACGAGATCGGCCCGGTGTGCTCAACCGTGCCCACCCGAGGGGCGGGCACCGGGCGTCGGATCACGATCGGGCTTCCTTCGGCCCTTGCTCGCGTAGTCGTCGACGTACTCCTGGCCGGAGAGACGGCCGATCTCCGTCATCAGTGAATCGGTGAGCTCGCGGAGCATCGCGGGATCGTCGCCCGCCGCTCGATCGGCGGGCGAGCCGTTCGACGTGGAGGTCCCCGAACCGGTGTGCTCGCGGGTGAACGCGAGCGGAGCGCCGAATCGGACGGTGACCCGACGGAACGGCCGCATGAACCTGCTGCCCGGAGGTTGGATCTCGCGGGTGCCGACGATGCCGACGGGGATCACCGGCACGCCGCAACCGAGCCCGAGGCGGGCCACACCGGTGTGCCCCCGGTGAAGGCGGGTGTCGGGCGCCCGGGTCCCTTCGGGGTAGATCGCGAGCAGTCCGCCGCCGGTCAGCACCCTCGTCGCCGTGTCGAGCGCACGTTGCGATGCGTCTCCGCCCTGGCGGTTCATCGGGATCTGGCCGGCCGCCCGGAAGAACCACGCGGTGCGCCAGCGGTCGAAGTACTCGGCCTTGGCGACGTAGGTGACCCGGCGCCGGAGGACGAGCGGCAGGAAGAACGAGTCGCAGAAGGACTGGTGGTTGGCGGCGAGGACCGCCGGGCCGTGGATCGGGACGTGCTCGCGCCCTTCGACCCTGACCCGCCAGAGGAGGAACAAGACCGGACTCAGCAACGCCTTGAACACCCAGTAGGCCACTGAGCAACGGTATCCCCGCGTGTGGTGGACTGCACTCGTGGGCACTCTCGCCGTCGGACGCGCCCGACCAGAACGGCGACGCCGGTCGGGCGGGCGATGCCGGAGGCCCCACCTGGACGGTCCTCGGACGGACCATCGGCGTCCCTGTCGAGGTGCGTGCGGCGCGCCAGTGGAGCGTGCAGTACCTCGTTCCGGCCGCGGCGGCACAGCGACTGATCGCCGCAACCGGGCTCGAGGTCACCGGCCCGATACCGGGTCGCGCACTGGTGGCACTCGCGGTCTGCCGTTACCTCGACACCGATCTCGACCCCTATCACGAGGTGGCCGTCAGCTTCGTCGTCCGTCGTCACGACGCCGCAGCGAACCCCTCCGTCCTCGAACGTCTCTCCGAGTTCGCCCGTGGCGACCTCGGCGCGTACATCCACCGCCTTCCGGTCGATCAAGCGTTCACCTGCGCGGCCGGTCGCGACATCTGGGGGTTCCCCAAGTGGGTCACGACCATCGACATCGACGAACCGGCACCCGGTGACCGTCACACCGGCGTCACCGCCCGACTGGCCGACGGGAGCCGCCACGTGCTCTCGCTCACCGTCTTCGGCGGCGGGCCGCTCGTCCTCCCGTCGAAGGCACCTCCGACCTACTCGTTCGACGGTCAGGTCCTCCGTCGAACCTCATGGACGACGACGACGAGAGGAGTCGGCGGACGTCCGGGCGGAGCCTGCCTGGTCCTGGGGGAACACCCGATGGCCGACGAGCTCCGCTCGCTCGGACTCCCGAAGCGAGCACTCTTCTCGTCGTCGGCTCGGCAGATGAGCGCTTCCTTCGACGCACCCGAGGTCGTTGCGACACCCGATCGCTAACCCGTCCCGTCGTGTGGGTGCTCGGTGCCGGGTCATTGACCGATCACCGCCACCGCCCATAGGTTCTCTCAGGTGGGGGAACGGCGGCTGACACCAAGGGGAGCTCGGCGACGCCGAGAACTGATGGACGCCGCGGCGCACGCGTTCGCGAGCCGATGGGTACCACACGACCCCGGTCACCGCGATCGTGGATTCGATCGGCGTGGGCAAGGGGGTCTTCTACTGGTACTTCGAGTCGAAGGACGAGCTGATGACCGCCATCCTCGAGGACGGCTTCCGATCGATGCGACAGGCGGAGCGGGACGCGATCGCCGGCGAGCACGACCCCGGCCGTCGGATCGAGCAGGGCATCAGGTCCACCCTCACCTGGCTGAGCGATCATCGCGATCTGTTCGCGTTGATGGAGTTCGCACGCTCCGACGAGCGGTTCGCACCCGTCGTCCGCCACGGCGAGGACCAGTTGGTCGCCGACGCGCTCCCCCACGTGAGCGCCGGTGTCACCGCCGGGCTCCTCCGGCGTGAGGATCCGTTGGTCTTGGCGACCGCGATCTTCGGAGTGACCGCCCACCTCGCTCGAAAGATGATGCTCGAACGGGACGAGGACGCCGACACGGTGGCGGCGTCGGTCATCGCGTTCTGTCGGGACGGCTACGGCCTACCGCACCGTGCCACGTTCTCGAGCCGGATCGCGTGAGCGCGTTCGATTCCACGCGAGGCCCGTCCCTTCGTAGAGGGGCTCTCCTTCGGTGAGTGCCCGCGCTGGCGCGACGACCGGCTCTGGTATTCGGACTTCTATCAGGGCACGGTGTCGTCGGCCGGGGTCGACGGCGACGTGCGAGTGGAGGTCGAGGTACCCACCGGCCCGGCGGGACTCGGTTGGCTTCCCGACGGTCGACTGCTGGTCGTCGCCCGCAAGGAGCGAACCGTGTTGCGGCTCGAGTCGGATGGGAGCCTGGTCGAGCACGGTGATCTCAAGCCCGCGGCCACCTTCCACGGCAACGACATGGTGGTCGACCGTCACGGGCACGCCTTCGTCGGCAACTTCGGCTTCGATCTCGACCGCTTCATCGAGGAGGAAGGGATGGTCGCGCTCGTCGAGGAGCCCGGTGCGCCGACGACGCCGCTCATCCGGGTGGACCCCGACGGCTCGGTCTGTCTGGCGGCCGCCGACATGGCGTTCCCGAACGGGACGGTCATCACTCCTGACGGCAAGACCATGATCATCGCCGAGACGCTCCGGGCCCGCCTCACCGCATTCGACCTCGATCCCGACGGCGAGCTCCACGGCCGCCGGGTGTGGGCCGACCTCTCGTGGTGCGCGCCCGACGGCATCTGCCTCGACGGGGAAGGCCGGGTCTGGGTGGCCAACGCCATCGGTCCGCAGTGCCTGCTCATCGCCGAGGGAGGTGAGATCGTCGACCGGGTCACCACCTCCCAGACCTGCTACGCGTGCATGCTCGGAGGTCCGGAGGGCAAGACGCTCTACATGGTGACCGCTCCGGACAGCACCGAGTCGGTGGTCAACACGACCTTCGCCGGTCGCATCGAACAGGCGGAGGTCGACGTGCCGGGGGCCGGACTCCCCTGAGTCCGAGCCGGAGCCGCGGAGCGCAGGGCGCCGCGGGCTCTCCGATCAGCGCAAGCGGGTGAGCGCCCGCCGGAGGTTCCGGACCCCCTGGCTGATCCGCTTCTCGTTCTCGATGAGGGCGAACCGCACGTAGTCGTCCCCGCCCGGACCGAAACCCACGCCTGGGGAGGTCGCGACGTCGGCTTCTTGCACCAAGTACTTGGAGAACTCGAGCGAGCCCATCTCGCGATAGGGCTCGGGGATCGGCGCCCAGACGAACATCGTCCCCCGCGGCGGCGTGATCGACCAGCCGATCCGGTTGAGCCCGTCGCAGAGCGCGTCACGCCGAGCCTGGTAGGTCTCGTTGATCACCTTCGGATAGTCGGGCGCTTCGTTCATCGCCACGATCGCCGCGATCTGGATGGGCTGGAACGTCCCGTAGTCGAGGTAGCTCTTGAGCTTGGTCAGGGCCTGCACGATGTCGGCGTTCCCCACCAGGAAGCCCACCCTCCAACCGGCCATGGAGAAGGACTTGGTCAGCGTGTAGAGCTCGACCGCGACCTCCTTCGCGCCCGGCACCTGCAGGATCGACGGCGGCGTGTACCCGTCGAAGGCGATGTCCGCATAGGCGAAGTCGTGGACGAGCACGACGTCGCGCTCGCGGGCGAAATCGACGATGCGGGACATCCACTCCAGATCGACACACTCGGTGGTCGGATTGTGCGGGAAGGAGAGGACGACGACCCGCGGCTTCGGCCAGGTGGACTCCCACGCCTCGAGCAGATTGTCGAAGAAGGCCTTCCCGGGGCTCCCCGTCGAGTCGGTCCCCGGCGCGTCGAGGCGGACGTTGCGAACGTCCGCACCCGCGAAGAGCGGTGCATAGATGTGGATCGGGTAGGAGGGTGACGGCACGAGCGCCGTGTCGCCGGGCCCGATCAGCACCCACATCAGGTGCGAGAGACCCTCCTTCGCGCCGATGGTGGTGACCACCTCTCGGTCGGGATCGAGGGCCACCTCGAACTTGCGAAGGTACAGATTGGCGATGGCCTGACGGATCTTCGGTATGCCGCGGCTCGCCGAGTAGCGGTGGTTCCGCGGGTTCCTGACCGATTCGGCCAGTTTCTCCACCGCCACGTCCGGCGAGGGGAGGTCCGGATTGCCGAAACCGAGGTCGATCACGTCCCGTCCGACCCTCCTGGCCTCGGCCTTCAGGTCGTTGATGGTGGCGAAGACGTAGGGAGGGAGCCCGTTGATCCGGCGAAACTCCATGGCTCAGGTTACCGCCGCGGCGCCGGCGGCTCGCTCATCGGTCCGACTCGACCCGGGCTTTCAGGTCGCGGAGGGCGATCGACATGATCCGGCTCTGGGCCCGCATCTTGATGAACCCGGGGAGCGGCACCTTCATCTCCACCTCGAGGTGGTAGGTGACCTCGGTCCCCCCCTCGGTGGTCGGCTTGAACACGTAGCAGCCGTCGAGCTTGGAGGTGATGTCACCCCGAACCTGCACCCACGCCAGGACATCGGGTGCCTGGCTGTAGTCGTAGGAGAGGGTGTAGCTGGTGCTGCGGCCGAAGGCCGCGGCCCGGAAGGTGACCACCTTGGGCCGGCCTTGCTCGTCGCGCTCGTCGACGGTCACCTCTTTGATGTCCGCCGCCCACTCCGGGTACGCGGCGAGATCGGCGCTGACCGCGAAGCACCGCTCCGGCGTGGCCGACACGACCATGCGTTCGGTGGCTTGTTCGGCCACGATCGTCCCTCCTCGTCGTATCGGTTGACCTGGCCCGACGCCTCGATCCTCCCACGTGGGAAGGGGGAGTGTTCAGCCTCCCACGCCGGAGAGCGCGGCGGCCAGCCTAGGGGCGAGGACGTCGTAGTCGAAGGATCCTTCGGCCCGCGCCCGCGAGGCCACCGACATGCGGGAGCGCAGCTCGTCGTCTCGCACCAGGCGCGAAATTGCACGTGCAGCGGCGTCGACCCGAGTCGGGCGCCGGAGCACGATGCCGGTCACCTCGTCGACGACCGCCTCGCCCGCGCCGCCCGAGGCGCCGGCCACCTGGGGAACCCCTGCGGCCGCAGCCTCGACGAACACGATCCCGAAGCCCTCCTGCTCGAGACCGAGCCAGCGGTTGCGGCAGAGCATGGCGAACACGTCGGCGGCGCCGACCAGGGCAGCGATCTCGGTGTCGTCGAGCCCGCCGAGGAGGCGAACCGGCGCGCGGTGCTCGGCGATCCTGCCGGCCAGGCGGTCGGCGTCGCGGCCACGCCCGGCGATCGCAACGCGGAGGTCGGGCAACTCCGGCTGGAGTCGGACCGCGGCGTCGATCAGGACGTCCATTCCCTTGCGCGGCACCAGACGGCTCACGCTCACGACGAGGGGACCCGCCGTCGACAGCCCGAGTTTTTCCCGCGCGTCGTGTTTCTCCGAGGGGGTGAGCGGCCGGAACCGGTCGAGGTCGACCCCCGGGGGGATCTCGACGACCGGGGGCATCCCACGTCCCCGCAGCGCCCGCCGAGCCTCGGCCGCGGGGTAGGAGCCTGCGGATATCGCGAGGACGCTCTGGCGGAGCAGGTGCGCGACCAGTTGCCGGCCGACCGGCACCCGTCCGGGAACGGCGACCTCGGCGCCGTGGAGGACGACGGAGTACGGGACGCCGATCCGGGGGCCGAGCGCCGCGAGGGGAAAGGCGGGGTCGAAGACGACCAGATCTGCCCCGACCCGATCGACCTCGGCGCGGATGCGAGCCGCCAGCCGGGGGGTCGGGACGAGCACCCGGCTCGGGACCCGAACGATGCCGAATCCCGCGGGCCGCCTGCTCGCGGTCGAAGGCGGCCGCGCCGGGATCGGAGCGTGCGGTGAGCACGGCGAAGGAGTCCGGGTCGAGCCGCCGCCAGAGCTCCCAGAGGTACGACTGGATGCCGCCGACTTTCGGCGGGAAGTCGTTGGTGACGAGGAGGTGGGTCACCGGGTCGGTTCTGGCTCTGCGCAGCCGAGACGTGCGGCGGCCCAGCGTGCGTGCTCGGCAAGCATCGGGTCGTCGACCGCTGCCCAGTGCCGGAGCGCCTTGCGAGTCGCCGGGTCGTCCCCGTTCCCGACGTTGCCGAGCGCGACGAGCGCGTTGCGTCTGAGGTATCGGGGGTCTCGCCGCGGGACGTACCAGCGCGTGTGCGCGCGGAGCAGCTCGTCGTCACTCGAGGCGAGGAGAGCCAGCAGGTCGACCCGCGAGCGCGAGTCGCGCTCGGCCGGTGGGGGCGGCTCCCTTCGGTCGGCCTGGTGGTTGATCGGGCACACCTCCTGGCAGGCGTCGCAGCCGTAGACGCGGTCGCCGAGCGCGCGGCGGTACTCCACGGGGAACGGCCCTTCGGCCTGGACCAACCAGGCGAGACAGCGACGGGCGTCCACGACCCCGGGGGCGATCAAGGCGCCCGTCGGGCACGCGCGCAGGCACCGGGTGCACGCGCCACAGCCCGAACCGTGGGCCCTCCGTTCCTCGGGTTGCGCCGGCGGGAGTGGCGCGTCGGTCACGACCGTCCCGAGCACGAACCACGATCCCAACCCGTCGACCATCAGCAGTGAGTTCTTGCCGAACCAGCCGATGCCGGCCCGATGTGCCGCGGCCCTGTCGACGAGCGCGTTGTCGTCGCAGACCACCGTCGCACGCCACCCGAGATCCGACAGACGTCGGGCGACGACGGAGAGCGCCTGACGGAGCGAGTCGTAGTGGTCGCGACGCGCGTAGCGCGCCACGCTGCCCGCGGGTGCACCGGCGCGCTCCTCCGCTGCGTCGCCCTCGAGACGCCGATAGCTCCACGCGCCCACGACGAGCGTGCGGGCACCGGGCAGGATGCGGCGGGGGTCGGTCGAACGCTCCGGGTTTCGGTAGGTGAACTGCATCCCCCCGTCGAGACCCCGCCGCTTGCGCTCCACGAGCGTGGCGCGGGTGTCCTCGAACACCTCGACCTCGGCGATGCCGACCGCCGCGAGCCCCGACTCGTGTCCGAGACGGACCAGCTCGTCACGGAGGTCGGTCGCACGCTGCTGCGTCAGGATCTCGGTGGTCGACGACGGCCCGGGCACGTCCCATCGTCGCGCGGCCCGAGGCGGGGGCCGGGACGGCCCGTCTGCGAAGTCAGCCGACTCGGCGGTGGCGGCTGCCGGGGACCAGACCTGCCTCCTCGAGAAGCCGGACCGCGCGGGCCTCACCGGCGTCGATCACCACCGCGTCCTCGGGCGAGCGGTCGACGATGAAGCTCACCACGCAGTCCTCGCAGATCGGCGAGGACTGATGGGCGCAGTCGCGACAGTCGATCGTGAACGAAGCACCCGCACCAGGCTCGGCTGCCTGCTCCGACGGTGGCTCCGGCAAAAGGGCGAGCGGGTGGCCTGCCGGTCGTGAGCTGGTCGTCTCGCTCACGCAACGTGTTTCGAACAGGTCGTCGTCCACCTGGAGCCTCCTCGGTCGGGCATCCCTTCTCGGCTGCCTGGTTCCCATCGTGCACCGAGGGTGTGACGCCGACCTCGGGGCCGGGAGCGGCGACGGTGCAGGATCGGTCAGTAACCCGCGATCGGAT
Source organism: uncultured Acidimicrobiales bacterium (assembly GCA_963741055.1). Classification (GTDB taxonomy): domain Bacteria; phylum Actinomycetota; class Acidimicrobiia; order Acidimicrobiales; family RAAP-2; genus Bog-756. Next base: position 61,167 of record CAVUGU010000021.1, read on the forward strand.
CCACGACTCCGATCAGCGGTTCGCCGGTCGCGAAGCGGGTCACGTTCGCCCGGATGCGCTCCGCCAGCAGCGGACGGACCATCTCGATGGTGTCGGCGGTATGCGGGGTGATGATGCAGTTGGTGCGACCCCACAGCGGGTGGCCGTCCGGCAGCGGCTCGGGATCGGTCACGTCGAGCGCGGCACCGGCGATGGTTCCCGCGTCGAGGGCGGCCACCAGCGCGTCGGTGTCCACGTGGCGCCCGCGTGCGACGTTGACGAGCCAGGCCCGCTCGTCCATGCGCTCGAGCTGCTTCGCGCCGATGATCCGAGTGGTCTGAGGGGTGAGCGCCAGCGCGAGGAAGACGACGAGGGCTTCGGACAAGACGTCGTCGAGCTCGTCGACCGAGACCGTCCGTGCGGCACCCGCCACCGGCTCGGGCTGTCGCCGCACGACGGTCGCCTCCACGCGGAACGGTGCGAGCAACTCGAGCAAGGAGGCGGTGATCCCCCCGCCTCCGAGGATGGTGACCCGCTCGTCGTAGAGGCTGGTCCCTGCGGCCTTGCCCCAGGAGCGGGCGACGACTCGAGTCGGCAGGTACCGGAGACCGGCGAGCGCGAGGAGCAGGGCGTGCTCCGCGACCGGCTCGGCATAGGAACCCTTCGCGCACGTCCAGGCGCGCGCTTCGTCCAACAGCCCGTACTCGGCGACCGGCTCCACACCGGCGAAGGGCAGTTGGACCCAACGGACGTCGGGGGCCTCGGTCAGCCATCCCGCCAGACCGGCGACGTCGGCAGGGTCGAGCCACACGATTGCGTCCGGCTTGTCCCCGATCTCGACCACCGTTCCGCCGGCATCGTGGACGGCGTCGGTGGCGAACGACCCCGGACGCGGGCCGACGGCGATCCGTGGCGAGCTCACCACCTCACACTAGGCGAGGTCACCTCGCCCGGCCCGGGTCGGAGTGCCCGGCGCCGACCCGTGATTTGCTTCAATAGGGACGCTGCACGCCGGACAGGGGGAGGCCGATGATCGTTCAGTTCAACGTCCGTGACTTCCTCGACCGGGCGGAGTTCGCGTACCCGGACCGCACCGCGCTCGTCGACGAACCCGACCAGCCGGCCGCGGCATGGGACCCGGTGACCTTTCGGGAACTGGCCGAGCGCGCCCGCGCACAGGCGGCAGGCCTCGATCGGCTGGGAGTGGGCCGAGGCGAGCGGGTCGCGGTCGTCTCGCAGAACTCCTCCCGGCTCCTCACCTCGTTCTTCGGCGTCTGCGGTTGGGGACGGGTCCTCGTCCCGATCAACTTCCGACTGGCCCCGGCGGAGGTCGCGTACATCGTCGACCATTCGGGCGCTTCGGTGCTCCTCGTCGACCCCGAGCTCGACGAGGCTCTCGCCGAGGTCGGCGCGCCGCACCGGTTCGTGCTCGGCACCGACAGCGATCCGTTGCTCTTTCCCCGAGGTGGCGAACCGAGACCGTGGGAGAGCGACGAGGGGGCCACCGCGACCATCAACTACACCTCGGGGACCACCGCGCGCCCGAAAGGTGTGCAGCTGACCCACCGCAACTGCTGGGTGAACGCAGCGGTCTTCGGGTGGCACGTGCAGCTCTCCGACCGCGACGTCTATCTGCACACGCTGCCGATGTTCCACGCCAACGGGTGGGGAGCTCCCTGGGCGACGGTCGCGATGGCGTGCCCGCAGGTGGTCCTGCGCAAGGTCGACGGCACCGAGATCCTCCGTCGCGTCGAGCGGCGCGACGTCACCCTTCTCTGCGCGGCGCCCGCGGTGGTCAACGCCGTGCTCGACGCACTGGCGACCTGGGACCGCGCGGTGCCAGGTCGCGACGTCACACGAATCGTCGTGGCCGGTGCCCCGCCGCCGAGCCGCACCATCGAGCGGATCGAGTCGGAGCTCGGCTGGGAGTTCATCCAGCTCTACGGCCTCACCGAGACGGCACCGGTTCTCACCTTCAACCGGCGACGACCCGAGTGGGACGACCTTCCCTCCGCCGAACGGGCGCGGAAGCTGATGAGGGCGGGTGCACCTGCGGTGGGCACCGAGGTGAGGGTCGACACGAGCGGTGAGGTGCTGGCTCGGTCGAACACGGTCATGGAGGGGTACTGGCGCCAGCCCGCCGAGTCCGAGCAGGCGCTGGCCGGCGGATGGTTCCACACCGGTGACGGGGGACAGCTCGACGAGGAGGGACACCTGAGCATCCTCGACCGCAAGAAGGACGTCATCATCACCGGCGGGGAGAACGTCTCGTCGATCGAAGTGGAGGACGCGATCTTCTCGCTCCCCGGGGTCGCCGAGGTCGCGGTCATCGGCATCCCCGACGAGACCTGGGGCGAGAAGGTGATCGCGCTCGTCGTGGTCTCCGACGGCGCGGCCCTGACCGAGGACCACGTCATCGCCCACTGCCGAGAGGTGCTCGCCGGGTACAAGTGTCCGAAGCAGGTCGAGTTCCGAGAGATCCTGCCGCGCACTGCGACCGGGAAGCTCCAGAAGTTCCGGCTGCGTGCCCCTTACTGGGAGGGACTCGACCGCCAGGTGCACTGACGCCCCACCTCGCCTCGCTCCGGGCGGGCCGTCGCGCGCCGGTGGGCGCCCGGTGCTAAGCAGGCCGGGTGCTCGCCTTGCGGCGCGAAAGATCGGGTCGCCCGGTGGTACCGGTGTGAGCGGCCGCTCCGACCGAACGACCCACGGGGCCCGGTCGTGGTGGGGCTGGGGATGGGAGTCCGACGCGGTGACCGGAGGCGAGCTCGAGGGCGTGGCGACTGCGCTGGTCGCGCGCTTCCCCGACGCGAGTCCCCCGGTCGTCGTCGACGTGCCCGACCCCGAAGGGCTCGAACTCCCCGCGGTCCGGGTCGTGCCCCCGGACTCGCTGAGCGGGATCTGCAAGAGCGACCCGCGCTCGCGAGCGTCCCACACCTACGGGAAGTCGTTCCGCGACGTGGTGCGCGCGCTGTCGGGCGATGTCTCGGCGGCACCCGACCTGGTCGCCCGCCCGGGGAACGAGTGGGAGTTGGTCGACCTTCTCGACTGGTGCTCGCGAGCGCGAGTGGCTGCGGTCCCCTTCGGCGGTGGCTCGTCGGTCGTCGGCGGTGTCGAGGGGGGCACTGTTCGCGACCGGTTCGAAGGAGTCGTGTCGATCGATCTCACCCGACTGTCCGGCGTCGAGGAGATCGACCCGGTCAGCCGTGCCGCTCGTATCCGTGCCGGCACCTATGGGCCGGACCTGGAGGACGAGTTGCGACCCGCCGGACTGACCCTCCGGCACTTCCCCCAGTCGTTCGAACACAGCACGCTCGGCGGATGGATCGCGACGCGCTCGGGCGGGCACTACGCGACCAACTACACCCACATCGACGACTTCGTGGAATCGCTCAGGGTGGTGACGCCGACCGGGACGGTCGAGACTCGCCGAGTACCGGGCTCGGGTGCGGGGCCCTCGCCGGACCGTCTCTTCCTCGGTTCCGAGGGAGTTCTCGGCGTGATCACCGAAGCGTGGGTCCGTCTCCAGCAGCGGCCGCGCCACCGGGCCGCCACCGCAGTCCGCTTCGCGACCTTCGACGCCGGGGTGCGAGCTGCCCGCGCGGTGGTGCAGGCGGGCCTCTTCCCTTCCAACTGCCGGCTGCTCGATCCGGCCGAAGCCGCGGGGATGGACCCGGCCGGCCGCTCGGTGCTCTTGGTCGGCTTCGAATCGCCGGTCTTCGCGGTGGACGGCCTCGCGGCCGCGGCGCTCGAGTGCTGCCTCGACCACGGCGGGGTGGCCCCCTCCGGCATCGGGTCGAGCTCCGGCGACGGCGCGGCCGGCACCTGGCGCAGCGCGTTCTTCAAGGCGCCCTACCTCCGCGACGCAGTCGCTCGGCTGGGTTGGATCGCGGAGACCTTCGAAACGGCGGTCACCTGGACCGGGTTCGACACCCTCCACGGGGCGGTCGTCGAGGCGGTCAGCGGCGCCCTCGACCCTCCGCCGGCGGTCAGCTGCCGGTTCACCCACGTCTACCCCGACGGCCCCGCGCCGTACTTCACCGTGGTCGCACCCAGCCGATCGGGACGTCAACTGGCCGACTGGCAGCGCATCAAGGACGCGGCGAGCGAGGCGATCCTCGCGGCCGGCGGCACGATCACCCACCACCACGCGGTGGGCCGCGACCACCGTCCCTGGTACGACCGGCAGCGACCCGACCTGTTCGCCGCGTCGCTCGAGGCGGTCAAGGACCGGCTCGACCCGGCCGGCGTGCTCAACCCCGGCGTGCTCGTCGGCTGAGCTCAGAGCAGGACATCGGCGAGCAGCGCCGCTTTCATTCCGTGCGCGGCCGCGACCGGCTCGTAGACCACCGCGCCGTCGGAGATGTTCACCCCTTCGGCCAACGCGGCGTCGACCCGTGCCGCTTCCTTCCAGCCGAGGGTCGCGATCTCCGACACGTAGGGCAGCGTGGCGTTGACCAGCGCGTGGGTCGAGGAGTGTGGCACGGCCCCGGGCATGTTGGCCACGCAGTAGAAGATCGAGCCGTGTGCCTCGAAGGTAGGGTGCGAGTGGGTGGTCGGACGCGAGGATTCGAAACACCCTCCTTGGTCCACCGAAAGGTCGACCAGCACCGACCCGGGGATCATCGCTTCGACCAGCTCGTCGCTCACCAGCGTGGGCGCCTTGGCTCCGACCAGCAACACCGCGCCGATCACGATGTCGGCCCCGAGACAGGTCTCCTCGATCGCGTGCGAGCTCGACGCGATGGTCTCGAGCGCGCCCCGGAAGTGGTGGTCGAGTTGACGAAGGCGCTCGAGGTTGCGGTCGAGCACGAACACCTCGGCGTGCATCCCGACTGCGAGGGTTGCGGCCGCCATGCCCGCCACTCCTCCTCCGAGGATCACGATCCGCGCGCTCCGCACACCGGGTATGCCCGAGACCAGGACGCCGCGCCCGCCGCCGGGTCGCATCAGGTGATGGGCACCGACCAGAGGGGCCATCCGGCCGGCGACCTCGCTCATCGGAGTGAGCAAGGGAAGCGAGCCGTCGGCGGTCCGCACGGTCTCGTAGGCGATCGCGGTGTTGCCCGCGGCGAGCAGCGCCTCGGTGCAGCTGCGTGAGGCGGCGAGGTGGAGATAGGTGAACAACACCTGCCCCCGACGGGCACCGAGGAACGGGTACTCCTCGGGCGCGGGTTCTTTGACCTTCAGCACCATGTCCGAGGCGGACCAGATCTCCGCCGCATCGGGCACGATCGTCGCTCCGGTTGCGACGAAGTGGTCGTCGGGGATCGACGAGCCTTCGCCCGCGGCGTGCTCGACGAGCACCCGGTGGCCGCCATTGGTGAGCTCGCGCACTCCTGCGGGGGAGATGGCGACCCGGAACTCACTGTCCATGACCTCTCTCGGCACCCCGACGATCACGCCGCCATCCCCTTCAGCCGCCGATGTAGCTCATGACGTGCTTGATACGCGTGTAGTCCTCGAAGCCGTACATCGACAGGTCCTTTCCGTAGCCTGAGCGCTTGAATCCGCCGTGGGGCATCTCGGCGACGATCGGGATGTGGGTGTTGATCCACACACACCCGAAATCGAGCGCCTTCGCCATCCGCATCGCACGGCCATGGTCGCGGGTCCACACGCTCGACGCCAACCCGTAGCGAACCCCGTTCGCCCAAGCCAGTGCCTGGTTCTCGTCGGTGAAACGCTGGACGGTGACCACCGGGCCGAAAAGTTCCTCTTGGATCATCTCGTCGTCCTGTCCGAGACCGACGACCACCGAAGGCGCGAAGCAGAACCCGCGGGAGCCGACCGGGGTGCCTCCGGTGACCACCTCGGCACCGGAGGGCCGCCGCTCGAAGTAGCCGCGCAGTCGGTCGAGCTGCGCAGCGCTGTTGAGGGGGCCGAAGTCGGCATCGTCGACATCGGTTCCGCCGACCTTCTGGCTCTGGATCCGCTCGCTGAGGGCGGCGACGAACTCGTCGTAGACCGTCGGACCCGCGAGCACCCTGGTTGCCGCCGTGCAATCCTGGCCGGCATTGAAGGTGCCCGCCACTGCGATCCCTGCCGCCGCGGCGTCCAGGTCCGCGTCGTCGAACACCACCACCGGTGCTTTTCCGCCGAGCTCGAGGTGGACCCGTTTGACACCGGCTGCCGCGTCAGCGGCCACCTCCATGCCGGCGCGAACGCTGCCGGTCACCGACACCATGGCCGGAGTCGGGTGCTCGACGAGCAAGCGACCGGTGTCACGATCGCCGCAGACCACGTTGAGCACGCCGGGAGGCAGATGCTCGGCCATGATCTCGGCCATCAGCACGGTCGAGGCGGGGGTGGTGTCGGCCGGCTTGAGCACCATCGTGTTGCCGGCAGCGAGCGCCGGTGCCCACTTCCAGACCGCCATCATCAGCGGGTAGTTCCACGGCGTGACCGCGGCGCAGACGCCGATCGGCTCGCGACGCACGTAGGAGGTGTGATCCCTCAGGTATTCGCCGGCCGACAGCCCCTCCAAGTTCCGGGCCGCGCCGGCGAAGAACCGGACCTGGTCGACGAGCGGGGGCAACTCCTCGGACATGGTGAGTGCGAACGGCTTACCGGTGTTCTCGCTCTCGACACGGACGAGTTCGTCCGCCCGGGCCTCGAGCGCGTCGGCGATACGCCAGAGCGCCAGACTTCGCTCCGAGGGGGTCGCGTCCCGCCAGCCGGGGAAGGCAGCCGCCGCGGCTCGCATCGCGGCATCGACGTCGAGCGGTCCCGAGAGCGGCGCCTCGAGATAGGGCTCACCGGTGCTCGGATCGATCAGCGTCGTGGTGGCGCCGTCGACCGGTTCCACCGCCGCCCCGCCGACGAAGTTGGAGAGGCGCCGGCTCTCCGGAACCTGCTCCGACGGCTGCTCTGGCACGGTCCCTCCCAAGGCTCTTGGTCGACCGGCGGGACCAGGCACGTGGCGGCCGGTCGTCTCCTCTGCGTCTCGTTGTCCGTCCTGGGGCCATAGTAAGGGGTCGGCCCCGACAAGCTTTTTCTCGCTCCGCACCCCATTCGACTTCGATTTCCATCGAATTTCCGACCGGTCTCCACGCTCACTTGCTATAACTGGCGGTGAGGAGCCCGGGGACGGAGGTCTGGCGGTCGGCCACCACCGGGGACGAAACGGCCATGACCTCACCGACACCGACCCCATTCGCCAACGGGTTGCTCGACTCGGTGAACAAGGCCATCGTCGAGGAGCTCCAACAAGACGGGCGGCGCACCTACGGGTCGATCGCCGAGGCGGTCGGCTTGTCCGAGGCGGCCGTGCGCCAACGGGTTCAGAAGTTGCGCGAGGCGGGGATCGTCCAGATCGTCGCCGTCACCGATCCCCTACAGGTGGGCTTCCGCAGCCAGGCGATGGTCGGCATCAGGGTGGACGGCGACGTCCGGGTGGTCGCGGAGCGCCTCGCCGGGGTCGACAAGATCGATTACGTGGTCATGTGCGCCGGCTCCTTCGACATCCTCGTGGAACTGGTCTGCGAGGACGAGGACGCGGTCATCGAGCTCCTGAACGGCGTCATCCGGAACGTCCCCGGGGTGCGAGACATCGAGACGTTCATGTATCTCAAGCTGATCAAACAGACCTACGCGTGGGGGACCCGATGACCGGCCCGGCCGACGAATTGCAAGAGCTCGCGCAGCGGCATCTCTGGATGCACTTCACCCGGATGACCGAAGGCGGGGCCGCGGCAATACCGGTGATCGTCCGCGGCGAAGGTGTGTGGGTCTACGACGAGCACGGCAAGCGCTACCTCGACGGCCTCTCGGGCCTCTTCACCAGCCAGATCGGCCACGGTCGCCGCGACCTGGCGGAAGCCGCGGCCCGTCAGGCCCGCGAGCTCGCCTACTTTCCGGTCTGGAGCTACGCGCACCCCGGCGCGGTCGAGCTGGCGGATCGCCTGTCCGCCATCACACCCGGCGACTGCAACCGGATCTTCTTCACCACCGGAGGCTCCGAGGCGGTCGAGTCGGCGTGGAAGCTCGCACGGCAGTACTTCCGCCTCACCGGACAACCGGACCGCGTGAAGGTGATCAGCCGGAACATCGCCTACCACGGCACGACGATGGGCGCGCTCTCGATCACCGGGCTCGCCAACATCAAGACCCCCTTCGAGCCTCTGGTACCCGGCGCGATCAAGGTGCCCAACACCAACTTCTACCGGGCCAAGTATTTCGCCGACGACCTCGAAGCGTTCGGGCGATGGGCCGCCGACACCATCGAGCAGGCGATCCTCATCGAAGGGCCGGAGACCGTGGCGGCGGTCTTCCTCGAGCCGGTGCAGAACGCCGGCGGATGCTTCCCTCCCCCACCGGGCTACTTCGAGCGGGTCCGCGAGATCTGCGACCGCTACGGCGTCCTGTTGGTCTCCGACGAGGTCATCTGCGGGTTCGGGCGGCTCGGGTACTGGTTCGGGGCCGAGCGGTACGAGTACCGCCCCGACATGATCACGATGGCCAAGGGTCTCACCAGCGGCTACTCACCACTCGGTGCGCTCGCGGTGAGCGACCGCCTGATCGAGCCCTTCCTGCACGGCGCGAGCTTCCTCCACGGGATCACTTTCGCGGGGCACCCGGTGAGCACCGCGGTCGGGCTCGCCAACCTCGACGCCTTCGAGAAGGACCACGTCCTCGAGCACGTCCGCTCCCACGAGCCGCGCTTCCGTGCGGCGCTCGAACGTCTGGCCGAACTTCCCATCGTCGGTGACATCCGCGGTGCGGGCTACTTCTGGGCCGTCGAGCTGGTCAAGGACAAGGAAACCCGCGAGACCTTCGACGACGAGGAGTCCGAGCGACTCCTGCGCGGATTTCTCTCCGGCGCGCTCTACGACGCGGGCCTGATCTGCCGAGCCGACGATCGCGGTGATCCGGTGGTCCAGCTGGCACCACCACTCATCTGCGGCGAGGAGGAGTTCGAACTGATGACCTCGATCCTCCACGACGTGCTCACCGAGGCCTGGACGCGGATCTGATCCTCGGTCTGGCGGGTCCTGCGCGACCCGGTTGGGTGGGTCGGTCAGCCCGCTCCGTGGAAGGGCGCTCCGAAGGAGAAGATCCCGCCGTCCCAGCCGACCAGCCAGTAGCCGCCGGTGCTCGGATCGGCGGCCATGCCGGCGATCGGCGCGCTGAGCCCCACCCCCGCCGTCGAGCCGTGGAACCCGGCGGAGCCGAAGGCGGAAATGCCGCCGTCGGCGCACACGATCCAGTAGCCGCGGCCGTCCGGAGCGGCGACCAGTTCCACCACCGGCTGGGCAAGTGGCTGACCGTCGATCGCACCGAAGGACGGTGCGTTGTACCCGGAGACCGCGCCGTTCGAGGTCACCTCCCAGTAACCGCCGGTGGCGATGTCTCCGGCGATCCCCACCACCGGGTGCACCAGCGAGACACCGCCGAGCGAGCCGAAGTACCGGCGCGTCACCGAAGGCGAAGATCCCACCGTCGCTTCCGACCAGCCAGTAGCCCTTGCCGTCGGCAGTCGGGGCCATCCCGACGATGTTCGAGTTCAGTGCCTTGCCGCTCATCGACCCGTAGAAACCTGCGTCGCCGAAGCCGAAGATGCCGCCGTCGCTCCCGACCAGCCAGTAGCCCTTGCCGTCGGGGGTCGACACGATCTGATCGATCGGCGCGGCGAGTTCCCACCCGGAGGTCGAGCCGTAGTTGTGTCGCCTGTCCGTGCGCGGACACGGCTCCGTAGGAGTTGGCCAGCCAGTACCCGTTGCCCTCAGGGTCGGACGCCATCCCGACGACCGGTGTCGCCAACGACCCCACCGGCTTGTACCCCGGCGACGAAGCGCATGCCACCTCGTTGGAGCGCGGCGACGACCCGATCGCATTGACCGCGACCACGACGAAGTAGTACGGCCGCCCGACGGCGAGACCCTGGACGGTGTAGGAGTTGGAGTTCGCGCTGATCAAGGTGCGGTTGGAGGGAGCCAGACGCTCCGCACCCGGGGCCGTTCCCGTGTACACGTTGTAGCCGACGATCGCGGAACCCCCGTCGGAAACGGGACTCCACGACACGCGCGACCAACCGCGGTTGGCGGTGGCCTTCAGCGCCATCGGTGCGGAGGGAGCGGTGGGAGGCGCGACGGGGACAGCGGCAGCCGGGGCGGATCCGGGGGACGACGCGTTCGGCGCCGCGAGTTGTGTCAGGTTGACAGGTGGTGGCGACGCGCTGAGCGGGTTAAGTGACTGACCGAGCGAGATGATCGCCGGCAGGTAGTTCTGCGACGAGTTCCCCGCGGCAGTGTTCGACCCGGTCGACGGCAGCGTGTGAGTCGTCTTCGAGTGGGTCGACTTGGTGCTCGAGTGTGGCGTCCGCGCGTGGGTGTGCGAGCCGCGTGAGGAGTGGCCGGAGTGACCGGACTTGGAGGTGTTTCCGGAGGTCGTCCCTCCCGAACCGCTCGAGCCCGAGGAATCGTCACTCGAATCATCGGTTCCCGCGGAGCCGGAACCGACCGCGGTCGCGAGGTTGGTCGAGTTGTGGGAGGCGGTGTTCGTCTTGGAGGACCCGCCCACCGCGAGCACCCCCGCAGCCACCAGGACTGCGACCGCGGCGAGCGTTCCCGCCAGCATCTTTCTGGCCCGCGAGTCCGGCAAGGATCCTTCGCCGAGAAGCCAGAGCCCCCACTGCTTCAATCCCTGCGCCCAACTCTTCATGAGGCCCCTTCGTGGTGGCATGTACCCGTCGCGGCGACATCGGCTGAGGGCCTGTGCATCTCGCCGCCCCGGCGCTCCGTCGCCGTCCCCCTGTTTGGCTCCGACGGGCGCACTGCGAACACCGGAAGTATAACGGTCGTTCGGGCCAAATGGCAGGTCAGCGGGCTGACCTGGCCGAACCGGAGCCGGGCTCGGCCGTCCCTCGAAAAGGAGCCCTCGCCGACGCTCGAGTCCCAGCCCTGCGGTTCAAGGTGGGTCCGGAACCGGTCGACAAGTGACCAGGGGACGAGACCCGGAGAGCCAGGGGCCAGGAATGTCGTACATCGACGGCGGACGCGCGGAGGAGACCACCGGGCACCTGCCGGATCAACTGCCTGCTGCCCCGTGGTCGACACCGGCGCGCCGCACGAAGAACCGACTGTCGGTCAAGTTGAATCCGTCGCTCCTCGCCTACCTCATGGGCCCGGCGGCCTTCGTCACCTTGGTCGTGCTCATGCATTTCGGCCTCGTCGTGCGAGAACCGATCTGGCTCTGGGCCCTCGTCTTCGTCGCGATACCGCTCTCCAACCTCGTCGTCGACGGCGTCTACCACCACTATCCCGGGTGGACCGGCCTCAACCTCCGCATCGCCGTGCAGGCCGCAGCGGTGACCGTCGTCATCTACCTGACCGGGTGGGGATCGGTGCTCACCATGGCCTACGCCTTCCTGGCCATCGAGAACGTGGCGCACGACGGCTCCCGGGTGTGGCGCCTCACCGCCTTCTGGAGCCTGGTCGGCATCACGATCGCGCAGGTCTACATCACCCAGGGTTGGGTGCCGACCGTGCTCACCGTCACTCAGTCCAATGCGCTCGCAGGGATGGGCGCCTTCGTTCTCGTGTTCATCGTCCGCATGGCCGGGGTGACGATGGAGCAGAAGGAAGAGGCCGAGGCCTCGCTCCGTTTGAGTGAGGACCGGTTCCGGTCGCTCATCCAGAACTCTTCCGACGCGACCATCGTGATCGACAAGACGGGCATCCTCGCGTATGCGAGCCCCGCGGTCATCCAGCTCTTCGGTCTCCACCCGGACGAGATGGCCGGCCAGCCGGCACTCAACTTCGTGCATCCGGACGACCACGACCGTGCGAGAACCGTGCTCGGTGATCGGGACGAGGAGAGGGAAGGGGTCAATCTCCACGCGCGCATGTTGCGCAAGGACGGCACGTGGTGCGATGTCGAGGCGGTCCTCACCGACCTGCGCGATCGGCCCTCGGTGGGCGGCTTCGTCGCCAACGTGCGCGACATCACCGAGCGCAAGGAGTTCGAGGCGCTGCTCGCGCACCGGGCGCTGCACGACCCGCTGACCGGTCTGGCGAATCGCCAACTGATCCTCGACCGGGCCGAGCAGATGCTGATCCGCTCGCGGCGGGTGTGTGACCCGGTCGCCGCCTACTTCATCGACGTCGACAACTTCAAGGACGCAAACGACTCGCTCGGTCACGAGACCGGCGACAAGCTCCTCAAGGCCGTCGCCGACCGTTTCACCCGCTTGCTACGGGCGAGTGACACCGTGGGGCGGATCGGCGGGGACGAGTTCGTGATCCTGACCGAGGGCATCGCACTGATCGGAGGTCCGCTGACCGTGGCCGATCGCATTCGCGAGTCACTCCGTACGCCCTTCGAGGTCGAGGGATTCGAAGGGATGCCGATCACCGTCACCGCCAGCATCGGGATCGCAACCGGCGACCGCAACTCGGCCCTCGAGCTGCTCCGCGACGCCGACATCGCCCTGTACCGGGCCAAGGCGGCCGGAAGGGACTGTGCCGTCCTGTTCGAGCCGGCGATGCAGTCGGCGGCGCTCGACCGCCTCGAGCTCAAGTCGGATCTCGGCACTGCCCTCGCGGCCGGACAGTTCTTCCTCCTGTATCAGCCGATCTTCGACCTGCACAGCGTCAACCTCCAAGGGGTCGAGGCTCTGATCCGCTGGCAGCACCCGACCCGGGGCGTGATCCCGCCGAACGACTTCATCCCGGTGCTCGAGGACTACGGGATGATCGTGGACGTCGGACGATGGGTGCTCGAAGAGGCCTGTGCCCAGGCCGCCCGTTGGCAGCGAGAGGGCCATCGGATCACCATGTCGGTGAACGCCTCGATGCGACAACTCGAAACCGATTCGTTCGTCGGGGACGTGAAGGCGGCGCTTGCGCGGAACAGCCTGGAGCCGACCTCTCTGGTCATCGAGGTCACCGAATCGACACTCATGCGCGACGCCAACGCGACCGTCGCGCGGCTGCGCCGGTTGAAGGAGATCGGGGTCATGCTGGCCATCGACGACTTCGGGACGGGGTATTCGTCGCTTGCCTACCTCCGTCAGTTCCCGGTCGACGTGTTGAAGATCGACCGGTCGTTCGTCGCCGAGATGGACGGCAGCCACGACTCGGCGGCTCTGGTCCACACGCTCGTCGAACTCGGCAGGACCCTCGGACTGACCACTCTTGCCGAAGGGATCGAGGACGACTCGCAGCTCGAGATCCTTCGCGCCGAGCGTTGCGAGTCCGGTCAGGGCTTCTTCTTCTCGCGGCCGGTCGACCCCGCGTCCATCGAGGCGCTCCTCACCCCATCGCAGCCACGCACGGTGCCCACTCCGCACTGACCCTCCGCCCGGCGTGCGACCTTCCTGATGCGCGGCGTCGTCTTCGTCGCCTATTTACGGGAGTGCGCGTACTCGGCCACCCGAGTCAGAACGGTCTGGTCCGCCTTCGCCAACGACCCGCGGTCGAAAGGTGGTTGCGGGTCGTACTCGATCATGAGTTGGGCCGCCTCGCCTGCCGTCCGATCGAAGAGGATCTCGAGTAGGCGGAGCGCCATGTCGATGCCGCTCGAGACGCCGGCCGAGGTGACGATCCGCCGGTCGAGGTGTTCGACGACCCGCTGGTCGACCGGCACCGCACCGAGCGCCTGAAGCTCGCCGTAGGCGGACCAGTGGGTGGTCGCGGTGAGCCCCTCGAGCAACCCCGCCGTCGCGAGGACGAGGGAACCGGTACAGACCGAGGTGGTGAGCCGGGTTGAGGTATGCGCCTCGTGCACCCAGCCGAGCACCTCGTCGTCCTTGGTGAGCGGACGGGTCCCGACTCCGCCGGGGAAGACCAGCACGTCGGGACGGGGCACCTCGGCGAAGGTCGCGTCGGCGACCAGACCCAGCATCCCGTTGTCGCTGCGCACCTCTCCGGTCCGGTGGCCGACGAAGGTCACGTCGACGCTCGGCACCCGCTGGAGCACCTCGTAGGGCCCGACGGCGTCGAGGGCGGTGAACCCTGGAAAGAGCGCGATCGCGACCTGGAGCGCGTCGTCTGCCATCGACAGATCATCGCAGGTCTGCTCGTGGTCGAGCACTCTCCGAGCCAGTTCGTGGGGGCACGCTGGTTCGGTCCGTGACCCACCCAGATGGGAGTCTTCGCGGCGAAATGTTTGACACCGTCAAACGCTCGGGAGGGAGATGTGGTGTATCGGGACAGCCGGGAGTGGTCGAATGCGAGCGAGGACCGCGAGAAACAGAGACCGAGGAGCCCGAAGCCCCCGGCGGCCCACACGACGGGACACGTCGTCCAGTCGGCACCCACTACGGAGGCGGCTTGCGGAGCGATCTCATCGAGGCCGCCCTCGAACTCATCGACGAGGAGGGAGCGGACCGCCTGAGCCTCCGAGCAGTGGCCCGGCGGGTAGGGGTTTCCTGGGCGGCACCCGCGCACTACTTCGGTGACAAGGAGGGGCTGTTCACCGCCATCGCGGTCGAGGGTCTCCAACTCCTGGCGGACCAGGTCATGAACACCGCGCCGTTCCGCGCCGGACACGACCCCGACCAAGTGGCCACCGTCGCCAAGCTCTACGCCCAGTTCGCGACCGATCACCCGGCTCGCTTCGAGGTGATGTGCCGAAGAGCCCTCCTGCGATCGGAAGATCCGCGGGTCCGCGTGGCCGAGGACCGATTGTTCCTTGCGCTCGGCCATCTGATCGCGATGAGCCAGCGTGCCGGGTGGCGAACCGATCAGGACACCGATTCTCTGGCCGCCATGGCTTGGTGCTTGGCCCACGGGTACTGCGCGCTCGAGCGCGCAGGGCAGCCTGGCACGGCAATTCTTCGCGAGCTCTCCGCCTCCTGTCGAACGGCTGACCGCGACGCTGCTCGGCTGAATCGGCCCGAGTACGCTGACCTGGTGCGCATCCCACGGGGGGAAAGCTGCTGGTCGTCTTGGCGGTGGTCGTCGCGGCCTTGGTGGCGATCACCTGGAGCGCGACCGCCCGGGCGTCCTCGCAACCGGTGACCAACATCACGCTCGACCAGGCAGTGGCCTACACACCCGAGGCTCCGGCGGGCGCGACCGACGACTACCACTGCACGCTCCTCAATCCGCACGTCACCGGCGACTCGTACATCGTCTCGAGCCAGTTCTTCCCGGGAAGCCCCGAGGACCACCACGCCATCCTGTTCCTGGTCCCTCCCTCGCTCGCGGCACAGGCCGAGGCCGACAACGCCGGCGGGAAGGGTTGGTCGTGCTTCGGCGAGTCGCCCATCCCCGGCACCGGGTTGGATCAGATCTCGAACACACCGTGGCTCAGCGCTTGGGCACCCGGCCACGGCGAGGACGATCTGCCCAAGGGGACCGGCATCTACCTGCCTGCCGGCAGCCTGATCGTCGTTCAGGTCCACTACAACCTCTTGGTCGGCGACAGCCCCGTCAAGAACTCGATGGTGCTCCACACGGTTCCGGCATCCACACCGCTGCTGCCGCTCAAGCTCAGCCTGATGCCCGCTCCGCCGGATATCCCGTGCCCGACGGGTGTCACCGGACCGCTCTGTACGCGCTCGGCCTCGCTGGCCAATCTCGGACAGCGTTTCGGCCAGAGCGCGGTCGACTTCGTGAACACCATCGAGGCCGTCTGCGGCCGCAACCCGGCGAATCCTCCGGTCGGCGACTCGACCTCCTGCGACTGGCCGGTCGGCCAGAGCGGCTACATCGTCCGGGCCCAGGCTCACATGCACCTGCTCGGCGCGAGCTTCAAGATGGTCCTCGATCCTGGCACTCCGCAGGCGAAGACCGTCCTCGACGTGCCGGACTACAACTTCCACTACCAGCGGGCCTACAACATCAAGCCCGTCGCGGTGACGGCCGGGGACACGGTGCGGATCACCTGTACCTACGATCCGTCGCTCGCCCAGGAGCTCCCGGCGCTGCGAAAACTGCCATCCCACTTCGTGACGTGGGGCGACGGCTCCTCGGACGAGATGTGCCTCGGGCTCATGTGGACCTCGGCATCCCTGCCCAACGCCAACTCCTCGGTCTGAACCGCAGCGCCTGCACGCCGCGCCGGACCACCGCTATCGGCAGGGCTTCCTGACGCCGGTCAGTCCGAGGTTGAACTTCGCGCCGTTGAAGCCCAGCGCATCGTCGGCTGCGCAGAACTTGGCCGGCTTGAGACGGTACTCGGCGTTGAACACGGCCTTGTGACCGACGTACGAGGAGAGCAGCCCGCACGATGCGTACTGGTTGCACTGCTCGGTGAGCACCGCGTCCGCCAGTGGCTCCATGTCCTTCGCGTAGCTGTCCCCTGTGTCGTCGGGGTTCTTGATCCACCACCCGAGCCCGAGTGAGTGGATGTAACTGGCCAACGTGGTCATGTACTGCTCTTCGTCGGCCTTGGTCAGCGAGAATCCACTCGGGTCGTCGTATTCCTCGTCGATGTCCGTCTCGACGGCGTCGAAATGCTTGGCGGCGCACTGCTGATCGATCATCGACTCGATGATCGAGAGTGTCGTCGGCGACTCGATGTTGAGGTAGTACTCGGGGTACCCGGGCACCTTGGCGCCGAACTCTCCCTCGCTCTGGAGCTGGGCGAAGTAGGTCGTCGGAATCCCCTCGTCGGAGGCCGAGTAGTAATTGCCGGCGGCCCCGACCTCGATGTAGCAGACGACGTGTTTGTTCATCGCGTGCAGCGCCGCCACCGTCGAGGCCGGATTGATGATCGCGTCGATGTCGTAGATCACCGGTGCGGGAGCCAGAGCGCCGTTCGGCAACCGATCGTTGGTTCCCATGTCGCGGGCGTTGGTGAGCCGAAGGGGATGGCTCAGCTCCCACTGCCAGGGCTGGTTGCCGAGCGGAGGAGCCCACCAACCTGCCGCCCCGGCCGATGCAGCCGGCGGCGCCAGAATCGGAAGGATCAACGCGGCGAGCGCAACGCAGAGGGCGGCGATCCGGCGAACTCCTCCACGACCGCTCCGCGACCTCCGCACCTCCCGCACCACCTTCCAAAGTACTCCCCTTCGGACTCTCGGTCCTCCCGTTCCTCCGGCCGCGGCGCAATCGTCGAAATCGTCGGGTCGCGTTCCGGCAATACCCGGCTCGACCCTCCGGGGACGCGGCCCCTACCGGAGGGCTCAGCTAGCGACCCAGGTGAGAGCGGCGTCCCGTTCGGCCATCGGAAAGGTCCGTGTCTCGCCGGGAGTCATCCAACCGAACAGGGCGGTCAGGTGGGTCACCCAAGGGATGTCGGTGACCAGCGCGATCCGCTTCCAGGACTTGAGATGCTCGAACCCCATCTTCAGGTCCTGCCAGAGCGCGCCACCCGACATGCCGTCGAAGTCCTTCATCACGAGCAGGAACCGGACCTCGCCATTCGATGCGGCGCGCTCCAGCGCGGGTAGCACCACGTCGCGATAGTCCTCCGCACGCAGCTTGCCGCTGGTCTCGAAGCCGGTCACCCCATCGGGCATGTCGTCGAGCTCTTCGATCATGGTGGCTCCTTCTCCGATTTCTGCGTAGGGCTCGCCCGAGCCTACGGGGCAGCCCAACGAGCGGGGGCAGGCGGCCAGCCAGGGCCTAAAGGAAGTCCGTCCACCGGTCGATGATCCAATCGTGACGTGTCCGGTTGCCAGCTGCGCCTATCCCCACGCCCCGCGTTGGACAGGGAGGCGTGCCGCCCAGCACGCTGCGGACACCGACCTCTTGGTGCCCCTCGTCGGTCACATTCGGGACATGATCCGCCTCGGCGGCGACGACGTGCCGATTGCACGCGAGCTCAACATGTCGTCAGAGGAGGTGACGCGATTCTGGGCCGTCGGGCGCGTCTACGTGAAGGGGATGCACGCCCTGGCCCACCGCGATCGGCTCACCCGGGGATACGTTCCGTCGTTCGCCGAGCTCGGCCAGTGGCGGTACATCGCCACGCGGATGATCTCGCTTCTCGCCGATTTCGATGCTGATTGGTACCACCGGTTCTGGTCGGGTGCCGAAACCCGCGAGCGGGTGCCGGCTCAGGTCAAACGGCAACTTCGCCTCGCCGGGGTCCGTTAGCTCTCGCGAACCTCGCATTCCGGTTCGTCTCACTTCGACGTCTGCCATGGTCTTTCCGTTTCGACGCTCCACTGCGAACGGCATACGTCGATTCGGGACCTCGCCGAACATTGACTAGGGTCCTTTCGAGGCCCACCGACCGAGGATCCGTTCGATGACACCTGCGTCCGACTTGTCCGTGACCGAGCGGTGCTCAGAAGACGCCCACCAACGCTGTCCCCACTGGTGGTCCGAGTCCGGCGAGCCGCCGACGGATCAGGAGATCGTCCGGTTGTGCCAGTGCTCCTGCCATGCGTCGTGCCCGCTCGCGGTCAGCGCGACCGTGCACCTCTCCGCGTGGGAGGCCGAGTGCGATTGCCAAGGTGCGTCTGTGGAAAAGGCTGGGTCCGGAGGGCGGTCGAGGCGGAGAGGCCCGGAAGACCGAGTAACCGGCGACGTTCAGACGCTCGACGGGAACGCGTGGGAGAGAGCGGTCGACTCTGCTTCGGTGGTCGGGGGCGTCATGAACATCAGCCCGAGGCACATCTCGTCGGTCGATCCGTCGCCCCAGGTGACGAAGTGTGGCGGCACCTTGCGCAGGATCGGTAGCTCCTGCTCGCGGGTGGGGTCGTAGGTGCAGGTGATGCCCAGACTGTCGCCGGGGCCTACGGGAACCGGCTTGGAGAGCACGTAGCCGCGCTGGTAATGGAAGTCGTAGTTGGACACGTCGAGCAGCGTTCTCTGCTTGGCCGTGTTGGGGTCGAGCACGAACTTCATACTGACCCCGAGCAGGTGCATGTGCG
The DNA here is from genome assembly GCA_963741055.1 of uncultured Acidimicrobiales bacterium. Lineage (GTDB taxonomy): Bacteria > Actinomycetota > Acidimicrobiia > Acidimicrobiales > RAAP-2 > Bog-756. Next base: position 79,918 of record CAVUGU010000021.1, read on the forward strand.
CCGCAAGCTCCACGATGTTGCCCCTTCCGAAGATGGGCCAGGTGCAGCTGGTGGTGTCACCCACCGGTGGATCGGCGGCATTGTGACCACAAAAGCTTTCGAGCGCGTCGACCAAACCCTCTTGGTCGGCGCCGAAGCGCTGTCCCACGCTCGCCAGTTCGGCTGACCGGTTGCACATGGGGCCCGAAGCCGACGGCGGACACGGCACGTCCGGCGGCGCCGCGGCCAGCTGAAGACGAAGCGGCCGCAGCGGGGTGGTGGAGGGGACCGTCGAGATGGTCAGCTTCGAGCGGACCGGCTTGTCCCCAACCAGGAGGTTGTAGTGCTCCTGGACGATGACCAGGCTGCCTTTGGGCATTGGTGCGCCGGTCCCCGCGGGCTCCTTCGAGAGGTTGTGGCCCGGGCCCCAGGCGGTCAGCCACGGTGTCCCGCCGTCGAGGCTGCCGGTGCCCGACCCGGACAGACTGGACTCACCGAAGCAGGTCCATCCCTTCCCGCCGTCGTTCTGGGCCTCGGCCTGAGCGGCGAGGTCCGGCGGAACCTCGTAGGTGATCTCGTGATGCACCTCGGGACTGTTGGCTTGGAAGTCGACCGAGGTGATGAAGGCGTTCTTCTTGAGGTGAGGGTTGAGCAACGTGCAGTGATAGTCGTCCGTCCCACCGGCAGGAGCCTTCGGTTTGTACGCCGTCGGTGCCTGCAACACGATCTGACTGACGGTGGGCGCACTGGCATGGGCGCTCGTGGCGCTCGAGATGGCGAACGCCAGCGTTCCGACGAGTATCGCCAGCGCGGCGCCGATGACCCCCAACGACTTCCCCACTCCAACACCGTACTCCGAGAGGGGCCCGCTTCACGAGCAGGTTCAAACCTCCAGCTGACCGAGACGAGCCTGGGCGCAGTGCCGGCGGCCCCGGGACGACGCTCGCAAGGCGACTCGATGCCGCAAAAGATCCTCTGAACGCTCTCGCGGCCTGACTCGTATCCCTCCGCGACGAGACGAGCCGTGGACGAAAAGAGGCTCGCTCCGCGAAGGAGAAGCTGATGCCAAAGAGGGTGCTCTGGATGATCGGAGCTGTTGCCATCTTGTCGGCAGCATGCGGTACGACGGCGTCCGCAAGCCATACCGGCAAGCCGGCTTCGGTGTCCCATCACGGCGGGGCGAACTCGGGGACGTCGACCACCTCCTCGTCCACCACCTCGCCCCTGCCCTCGAGCACTCAGCCGACCGTGTCCAACAAGCGATCGGGAACGTCCTCCACCCCCCCGACGGCCCAATCTCAGGCCGGCGGATCTGGCGCTGCACCCACTCCCGCTGTCGCCACCAACCCGACCCCTACGCCCTCGCCCACCGCCCCTCCCCCGCCCGCGACCACGCAACCTCCTCCGCCGCCGACCACACAGCCTCCTCCCCCGCCCCTACCCACCACGACCACGACCACCATGTGCATTCCCCAAGGCGGAGGTGGCGACGCCGACGGCGACAACTTCGGAGGACCGACCGATGGTGACGGCTGCCAATAGTTCGTCGGTCGCGCCGGAGGTGTCGGCGTCGACCACGCAACGATCCAATGCTCGGCTCCGGTGGGCGATCAACGCCACCATGTGGCTCGGTGCCGGGCTCCTCGCGGCATCCGCCGGCATCCACCTGCATCTGTGGCTCTCGGGGTACCGCTTCATCCCCACGATCGGTCCGCTGTTCATCGGCCAGGCGGTCACCGGGTTCGTGTTGGCTGCTGGGCTGGCATGGACCCGCCGCCCGACGCTCGCCATCTTGTCGGCGCTGTTCCTCGTGGCGACCATCGGCGGTCTCCTCACGAGTGCGTGGTTCGGACTGTTCGGATTCCGCGACGGTTTCGACGCCCCTTACGCCGGACTGTCCATCTTCGTGGAGGGCGCGGGGGCACTGGTGCTCTGCACCGGCGCACTGCTCGCCGTCAGCGGGCGTCGGCGGAGCGCAGCACTGCCTCGATGAGGTCGGGAGCGGCAAGGCGAGGCCGCCCTCAGGCGAGGTGCAACATGCCGGCGAGCAGGCACAGCCCGCCGAAACCGGCGACGACGACCGGTTGCCCCACGATCCGCAGGCGACGACCCTCGGCCTGTCGGTTCGGGTACCAGGCTCG
>CAVUGU010000022.1:0-152361 GCA_963741055.1 uncultured Acidimicrobiales bacterium
CGCGAGAACCGCTTGTTTGGCGCCCGACTCGCCTCGACCAGCGCACTGGCGACGAGGGGTACGGCCACCGTCGCGGGCGACGCCAACTGCGTCGTCTTGACCGGCACGCCGACAGTGTTCTCGACTGTCTATGACGTGGCCGATGCCTACGGGGTCTTTCAGGAGCAGGTGGCGCCGGGTGCGCTCGACCAGTGTCTGAGATCCTGTGACGCCCGTCTGCTCCTCAATCACCAAGGAATCGCTTTGGCACGGGTCAGCGCTGGGACACTTACTTTGGTTGCCACCAAACAAGCGCTACAGATGACGGCCCGCATGGACGGCAGAATCGACGTTGCCAACGCACTGGCCCTATCGATTGCTCGGGGTGATACCAGGGAAATGAGTATTGGCTTCAGAGTTGGCGACGACTCCTGGAACGATGACTTCACGACTCGCATCATCACGCGCATCGACGAGCTGTACGACTGCTCGGTCGTCACCTACCCCGCCAACCCGGTCACCAACGTCGAGCTCCTCGAGCAGGATGAACCGTACGCAGACGCCGGCCCGACTGGCGAAGAACCAGGGCGGCACCGGGGTTCCCGACATGATGGACGGAACCGGAAGCCGTAGCGAATATCGAAGTCGACCTCGCGCTCGAGCGCCTGCGTCGGCCCATCGAACCCGATCACCAGCGCCGGTCCCGTCGTCGCCCAAGCGCGCCGCGTCGACATCGACGCGACCCTCGCCGCGCTACGTCGGCCTATCTAGGTCCTAGTCCGGGGCGACGGTTGACTCCTTCGCCGCGACCCCGCGATTGCCGCGCCCGGGTCGGTAGATTTGACCCGAGCTGCGCGCCCGCCTCGGACCCGCGTCGGCTGTCTCCCCTGACGGGGACACCACCCGCCGGGGTCGCCCAACTGAACCTCACGGGAGGTCTACCACCTGGCAGCCAACTGGCGGACCACGTCCGGCGTCTCACACGGTGGCGTCGAGCTCGATCTGTTCTTCACCGACAGATCCAACGCAGCGGGGAAGGCCATCTGCGTCTCGTGCCCGGTTCTCATCGACTCCCTGCCGGCGGCCATGCCGACCCGCAGATGAACGTTGTGTGGGGCGGCATCACCTCCTCCCCCCCCCCCCCCCCCTCCCCGAGAGGGAGCGAGCCAACCTGCGCCGAGCGAAGAGGTCGGCAGGGTGACCTAGGTACAAGTGCTGCTGCGGAGCCAGCGAGGCGGATCAGCGACTCGATGCCCTGAAGAAATGAAGCCGCTTCGGGGCGGAGGATCAGCTCGGCGGAGTCGTGTCCCGGCGTGCCGAGTCCAATCAACGCGGTCGGACTGCGGCCCACTGCCGGGACTCGTCGCACCGTCGAGCTCCCGCCGCCGGTAGCTCTGGCCGGCAGTGTCCCGGCCTCGCGGGAGCGCTTGTCGAGGAGCGCACGAGCGGGTTCTCCACCTCGCCTCCCCCTTAGCCTGCGATGCACGTATCACTGTGGCTAGTATGGGCCTTCGACCGTCTGACGGAAGATCAATCATGAACATCGTACGCCCGCAGAGTTCGGCCGCAGCCCCGGAAGGTGGATTAGACGACCTGGTCTCAGCGCCGGAGATAGCTCGGCGGATGGGGTCAGAGTGGACCGCCAACGTTCACGATGTCAGCCGTCGACAGTGCGGAATTCCCCCCCCCCGAATCCCGATCACTGTATATCGCGGGTCGTCCTGGGTGTGGTCCTGGGCCGAGGTCGCAGCGTGTGCGAAGAAGACATGCATCGGTCTCTAGTGAGCGACTCCGACAACATTCGCTATCTGAGCGCCAATCGGTCCCAACGGCCATCGCTGATGACGCGAAATACTCGTTCACAGCAGCATTCGGGCGGGTCAGGACACCTTCGGTCCCCCCGGGACCCCCTCGGCCCCCCCATGATCGGGGTTCTGGCCTGGGCGGTCTCGGCAAGTACTGCAGTACCTCTTCAGTGCCTGTCGTCGGGCTCCCGCTGCCCCGGCTGACGCACAACCGGGGCAAGTTCGGTGCGGAGCTGTGGCGGAAGTCTCCCTCTCCTTCTGGACTTCAGGGCTGACGTGTGCCCAAACTGCCTGAGCGACGGCACCGAGCCGGAGGATGACCCCAAAAGCCCAGAGACCGTGGTGGCCCAGCTCGCGCAGCTCGCCCCGAAGCCTCGAGGAGATAGCGAAAGGACAACCCCAGAGCGGATGCGATCCTCTCCCCCCCTGATCGCTTCAGTGATTGCCATCCTCCCCGCCCCCCTCTCCCTCTGCAAAGAAGCAGGTAGGCGAGTGAGCAAGCGCACGTTCGGATCGACACGCCAGCTGCCGTCAGGGCGGTGGCAGGCGTCTTACTGGCAGGAAGGCCAAGGTACGCCAAGACCTTCGACGCCAAGGCGGACACGAACGCCTGGCTTTCCAACGCCGAGACAGACATCAACCGCTCGGGGTGGATCGATCCCAACGCCGGCAGGGTCACGTTCAAGGAGTACGCCGAGGAGTGGCGGGCTAATCAGATCCAACAGCGGCCGGGAACCAAGGCCCAGATAGAGACGCACCTGCGTCGTCATGTCTACCCATTCATCGGAGACCGTCCACTCGCCAAGTTCAAGCCCTCGCACATACAGACGTGGGTAAAGGTGCTCCATGAGGGGACCGAGGATCGCAAGCCTTTGGCGCCTGCCACCATCGAGGTCATCTACTCCTGGGTGTCCACCATCTTCGAAGACGGCGGTTACGGATCACGTCCTTGCCGCCAGTCCGTGCCAGAACATCAACCGCCCGCCAGTTCAGCGCGGCCGCATCGAGCCGTTGTCCGTCGAGAAGGTGGCGGCCTCATCGAGGCCGTACCCGACCAGTACCGCGCCCTGGTCGTGCTCGGGGCAGGCACGGGGCTGCGACTCTGAAGCTCTCGGAATCACCAAAGACCGGGTGAAGTGGCTCGAACGCCGGGTCGTGGTCGACCGCCAGCTCGTGGGAGTGGGGGAGGGTGACACGCCCGTGTTCGGTCCCGTGAAGGACCGCCTCAACCGGCCGCGGACCATCCCCCTACCGCAGATAGTCGTGGACGAGCTGAGCACGCATGTGGCCCGCTATGGAGAGGGGCCAGATGGACTGTTGTTCACCGCCGGGCGGCGGTGGACCGATCAAGCGGACGACCTTCTCCGACATGTGGCAGAAGGCCGCAGGCCCGCTCGGCATCGCGACAGGAGAGGGGTATCACCTCCTGCGTCACCACTACGCCTCGGTACTGATCGCGAACGGCGAGTCGGTGAAGACGGTGCAAGACCGTCTCGGGCACACCTCGGCGACCATGACGTTGGACATCTACGGGCACCTCTTCCCAGAGGACGAGGACCGGACCCGAGTGGCCGTCGACTCGACGCTCGGGAAGGCCGTCGCGCACGCGGACGCGCACGCGGGTGGCTCAGCTCAGCTGAACATGCAGGCCACGAGCCGATTTGACGGTGAGCCGGCCTGTAGGCGGGATTCTGTCGACCCCTCGCGGGGTCGGGTGGCCATCCATCTGAGCGGTCTACCCGGGGGAGGTGCTCGAAAAGAGCACCGGGCGGGCAACCCGTCCCCCTGTTCGACCTTGCTCCGGGTGGGGTTTACCGAGCCGGCCGGGTCACCCCGACCGCTGGTGCGCTCTTACCGCACCGTTTCACCCTTACCTGTGCGCCGCACGAGGCGGTGCCATCGGCGGTCTGTTTTCTGTGGCACTTTCCTGCAGGTCACCCCGACTGGCCGCTAGCCAGCACCCTGCCCTCTGGAGTCCCGACCTTCCTCGACACCATCCGCTCGAGAGTCACCCCCCGATCGGTTCGCACCGCGGCCACCCAGCCGGCTCACCGTCGTCCACCATGGTCCCACAGTTGCGACGTCCACCTGGCCAAACCCGCCGCGGAGCCACCCGGGTTCTAACCTGGCGCCATGGTCGTCGGACCTCGGAGCCAACGCCTTGCAACGGTCGGATCTGGTCCCGACGCGCTCTCCATCGGCGACCTCTACCGCAGGATCGACCGCGCTCTCGCCCGGGCGATCCCCGGCGAAGTGTGGGTTTCGGGTGAGGTGCGCTCGTTCAACGTGAGCTCGAGCGGTCACTGTTATCTCGAGCTCGTCGACCCGGCAGTTGCCCACGACAACAGCACCCCCGTCCTCAAAGTGGTCTGTTGGTCGAGCAGGTGGCGCATCGTCCGCGCGGAGCTCAACAACCTCGGGATCTCGCTCGATGCCGGCCTGGTGGTCCGGGTGCGCGGCAAGGTGCAGCTGTACAAGCCCCGCGGGGACATCAGTTTCATCCTCTCCGACCTCGACACCGACGCGCTGCTCGGCAAGGTCGCCGCCGCGCGGGCCCGCTTGGTCAAAGCCCTCGTCGACGAGGGGCTCTTCGAACGCAACCGGCGGCTTCCGGTGCCGGTGGTGCCACTCCGCATCGGCCTCGTCGCCAGCCCGTCGACCGAGGGACAACGCGACTTCCTCGGCCAGCTCGAGAACTCGGGCATGGCGTTCGCCGTTCGCACCAAACGGACCCAGGTCCAAGGGAGGGAGGCTCCCGGCTCGATCGCCGCGGCGATCAAACGGCTCCAATCTTCGGAGTGCGATCTCATCGTCGTCGTCCGTGGCGGCGGATCCAAGGCCGACCTCGGCGCTTTCGACCACGAGAAAGTCGCACGGGCGATCGCGACCTGTCGGGTCCCGGTCTGGACCGGCATCGGTCACACCGGAGACCTCTCGGTCGCGGACGAGGTGGCCAACCGCTCGTTCATCACTCCCACCGAGTGCGGGCAGGAGCTCGCGCACATCGTGACCGACTTCTGGCGGTCGGAGCTCGAGGCGGCCCTGGTGGTCGGGCGGGCCGCACGTGAGCGGCTCGAGCGCGCCGAGCGTCTCCTCGGCCGGCAGCGCCGCGCGGTCGCCAGCGGCTCTCGCGGTCAGCTCGAGCGTCATGGTGAGCGGCTCGCCCATCTCGCACGAACCCTGCGCGGCGAGGCGAGGGGTCAGCTCGACACCCACAGCCATCATCTCCTCGCCAAAGCCGAGACGGTCGCACGTTGCGCTCGCCGTGCCGTGCAGACAGAGGAGCAGAGCCTCTCGACACGATCCGCTCGCCTGGCGACACTTCCCGGCCGCAGGCTGGAGACGGCGGAGCAGCGGACTTCCCAGTGGCGCCGGCTACTCGCCGCGTACGACTACCACCGCCAGCTCGAGCGCGGCTACTCGGTGACTCGCGATCGAGACGGATCGGTCGTGCGTTCGGTTTCGTCGGTACGACCCGGTTCACGCCTCCTCACCCAGCTCACCGACGGGGCGATCGACTCGGAGGTGACCGACGTCAGGAGCGACGAGGGTCTCTCGACGCTCGACGACGAAGGAGTGAGTTGATGGCCACGCGTGACCGTGGAGGACGCGAGGAAGGATCGGGTTCGGCGAGCGACGTCTCGCAGCTCTCCTACGCGGACGCCGGTGCCGAGCTCGACGGCATCGTCGAGGAGCTCGAGACCGGCGTCGTGGACGTCGATCGGCTGGTCGCGCAGCTCGAGCGGGCGACCAGCATCGTCGACGAGCTGGATCGCCGGCTCCGTCGTACCCGCATGCAGGTCGAGGAGCTGGTGCCCCGCCTCGAGGCCATCGGCAAGAACGAGTCCGTCGCCACCGAGATCGAGGAGCTCGACGGCCTGCCACCAATCGGCAGGACCAGGCGGTGGCGATGGGTCCGACAACGACGGTGACGCGCCCGGTCTTTTTTGAGCCGGCGGTTCAGTGGATGTTGCGCCCGTCCTCGGGCCAGTAGGGCTTGCGCAACTCGCGTTTCAAGACCTTTCCCGACGGGTTCCGGGGGAGGGCGTCGACGAAATCGATCGAGGTCGGGCACTTGTAGTGCGCGAGCCGGTCCCTCGTCGCCGCGGTGACGTCGGCGGCGAGTGCGATGCGGTCGTCGGTCGCCCCGGGCGCCGCGACCACGATCGCCTTCACGGTCTCTCCCCACCGCTCGTCGGGCACCCCGATGACCGCGGCGTCGGCCACGTCAGGATGAGCGAGTAGAGCGTTCTCGACCTCTGCCGGATAGATGTTCTCGCCGCCCGACACGATCATGTCCTTGATCCGATCGTGCAGGAAGAGGTACCCGTCCTCGTCGAGCCAACCCGCATCACCGGTGCGGAACCAGCCCTCGTCCGACAGAACCGACCCGGTCTCCTCGGGTTTCTGCCAGTAGCCGAGCATGTTCTGGTCGGATCGGGTCCAGACCTCACCGACCTCCCCGGCCGGCAGCTCCTCGCCGGTCGTCGCGTCCACAATCCGCAGTTGCACGTGGTCGAAGGGCCGGCCGGCGGAGCGAAGCAGATGGGCCCGGGGTCCGGCAGGGTCGTGGTCGGCCGGCATGAGTCGGGTGATCGCGCCGGTCGTCTCGGTGAGACCGTAGACCTGGGCGAAGTCGCAACCGAGAGCCGACATCGATCGGACGAGCACGTCCTCGCTGATCGGCGACGCGCCGTAGAAGATGGTCCGGAGAGAGCTCACGTCGGTGGTCGCCAGATCGGGGCTGGCGAGCAGCATCATCAGCACCGCGGGGACGAGGAACGCTTCGGTCACCCGGTGTTGTTCGATGGCCCGCAACACGGTGACGCGGATCGAGGTCGCGGACGATGACCGAATGTCCGCCGTGCGACATCCCGGAGATCGCCCATCCGGTTCCGCCGATGTGGAAGAGCGGCATCGCCACGAGGGACACGGTGTCCGGTGCGATGTCGAAGACCTGGTCGGCCACCTCCAGGATCGTCGAGAAGTTGGACGCCGAGAGCATGACGCCCTTCGGCAGGCCGGTCGTCCCGGAGGTGTAGAGCTGGGTCACTACGTCCTCGGGCCGCGGCTCGAAGCCCGGGTCCTCGGCTTCGCCGGAGCCTCCGGCATCGCGCCACTCGGCGAAACCCTCGAGCGGCACCCAGGCGCGCACCGAGCTGACCAGTGGCACCATCTCCTTCGCCGCGCCGGCGTAGTCGGCTCCGAAGAAGACCAGGGTGGCGCCGGCGTCCTCGACGATGGCGGCCATCTCGCCCGGTGCGAGACGCCAGTTGACCGCCACGCTGACCGCGCCGAGCAACGCACAGCCGAAGAAGACCTCGAAGTAGTCGCTTCCGTTACGGTCGAGGAACCCCACCCGGTCGCCCGGGCCGACACCCTCGGCCGCGAGCGCTCGACTCACCTTCTTCGCTCTTCCGTAGACCTCGTCCCAGCTGAGGGTGACGTCGCCCGTCGTGAGCATCGGGGCGTCGGGAGTCGCCGCTGCCCAGTGCCGGAGCATCGCAGCGACCGTTCGGAACTGCGGCATGGAGTCGCCGGCCTCGTGCACGGTGGGTGACCTTTCGCGCGTCGTGGGGTCGAGATCCTCCCGGCCCGCCTGCACGTGCACTGTAGGACCACCGGGTCCGACCGAGCGATGCGACGCCCACCCGGACGGGTGGCCCCGGCGGGTCGCTGCCTAAGGTGATGCCATGGCCGACTCATCCGCGGACGCTCGCGACGAGCGTCTCTACTTCCGCCAGCTGCTCGCAGGCCGCGACTTCGCGGCAGGAGATCAGATGGCCCGTCAGATGGTCAATTTCGTCTACCTGATCGGCGATCGCTCGACGGGGGAGGCACTCGTCGTCGACCCCGCCTACGGGGTCGACGAGCTGCTTGCCATCCTCGGAGAAGACGAAATGGAGTGTGTCGGTGCCCTCGCCACCCACTTCCACCCCGATCACATCGGCGGGGCGATGATGGGCTGGGGAATCGAGGGAATCGTCCGGCTCGTCGAGCTGACCGGGGTGCCGGTCCACGTGCAGGCGGACGAGGCACCTTGGGTCGAACGCACGACGGGAGTCGGTGGGTCCGAGCTCTCCACTCACCACGGCGGCGACGTCGTCAACGTCGGCACGGTCCCGATCACCCTGCTCCACACCCCCGGACACACGCCAGGGAGCCAGTGCTTCCTCGTCGACGGGAAGCTGGTGGCCGGTGACACCCTCTTCCTCGACGGGTGCGGCCGGACCGATCTGCCCGGCGGCGACCCGGCCGCACTGTACGAGTCGCTGACCACCCGGCTCGCCCGTGTCCCCGATGACACGGTCCTCTATCCGGGCCATCTCTACTCGCCCGATCCCTCGGCGACGATGGGCTACACCCGTGCACACAACTACGTCTTCCGGCTGCAGACGCCCGAGCAGTGGATGACCATGTTCGGCAACTGACATTCCTTGCCGATCGGCGGTTCCCTCTACGATGACCGCCCATGCAAGACCCGCTCTCCGCCGATGGCACCGTCCTGGTGGTCGGCGCCTCGCTCGCCGGGCTCCGCGCGGCTGAGGAGATCCGCCACGAGGGTCACTCCGGACCGGTGATCATCGTCGGCGACGAGCGGCACGCGCCCTACGACCGGCCGCCGCTCTCCAAGCAGTTCCTCGCAGGTCTCTGGGACGTCGAGCGGATCCACCACCACGCCCCCGATGCGCTCGACACCCTCGGCCTCGAGTTCCGCCTCGGCCACCGCGCGGCCTCGCTCGACACCGAGGCCGGGGTGGTCGGCTTCGAGGACGGGTCCGAGCTCGCCTACGACGGACTGATCGTCGCGACCGGTGCGCGGGCTCGCCATCTGCCCGGCACCGACGGGGTGGCGGGCGTCTTCACGCTGCGCACGCTCGACGACTGCCTCGCCATCCGCGAGCGGCTCGCCGCAGCCGGAGAGGGTGCACGGGTGGTGGTGATCGGCGCGGGATTCATCGGTCTCGAGGTGGCCGCGACCTGCCGAGGGCTCGGCGCCACGGTGACCGTCGCCGAGGCGCTCGAGACGCCGATGGCCCGAGTGCTCGGCGAAGAGATGGGCACCGCGTGTGCGTTGCTCCATCGCGAACAAGGGGTGGAGATCAGGACCGGGGTCGGCGTCGCGGAGGTGACCCCCGGCCCGGACGGATCGGCACCGCTCGTCGTGCGGCTCTCGGACGACACCGAGCTTGCCGCCGACCTGGTCGTCGTCGGCATCGGCATCGAGCCCGAAGTCGGGTGGCTCCGCGGCTCGAGTCTCACCGTCGACGACGGGGTGGTGTGCTCGGAGACCCTGCACGCAGCCGAGCGAGTGGTCGGGGCCGGCGACGTCGCACGCTGGTTCCACCGATCCTCGAATCGAACGGTTCGCGTCGAGCACTGGACCCACGCGGCCGAGAGCGGTGCCGCCGCGGCCCGCAATCTGCTCGCGGGTCGAGCGCGCGGCACCCTACGATCCGGTTCCCTTCTTCTGGTCGGACCAGTACAAGACCAAGATCCAGATGATCGGCCTCCCCGACCCGGGTGACGAGGTGGTGGTGGTGAGCGGCAACATCGAAGAAGGCAAGCTGGTCGCCCTCTATCGCCGCGGAGAGCGTCTCGCCGGCGTGCTCGCGTTCAGTCAGCCGCGCCAGCTGATGGGCTACCGGCCACTGCTCGCGGCCGGGGCGTCCTTCGACGAGGCGCTGGCACTCGCTCGCTCTTGAGCGGATGAGTGCCGGTCCCGTCCTCCGCGCGCGGTGCTCCGGTAACGCCGTGCGAAGGCGAGCGCGTCGGCGCGCTCGACGGCGGTCGGCTCGATACCTCCGTAGGTCAAGCGCTCGACGAGCGCGGTGTTCGCGAGCAGCGCGTCGTGGTCGGCCGGGTCGGCCCGGGCCAGGCGCTCGCCGTACGCGGTGAAGGTCTCGGCGGCTCGGCGCGGCAGTCCTCGTTTGGCTCCGCCGCGAGCGAGGTCGCTCGCCACCTGATGCGCCCAGGTCGGGGGACGGTGGCTCCGCCGGCGCACGAGCACCCACCCGGCGGCTATCACCAGCACCACCGCGCCGATCGGTATCCAGGGAAGGCTCGCGAGCGACCTGGCGACGGCATGTGCGATCACCGATCCCGGCGCAGGGTTGGCGAGCGGCACCACCGCGGTCGGGTCGAAGTCCTGCCAGCCGTAGCCGGGGAACCAGACCTGCACCCACGCATGGGCGTCCTTTGCCTCCACGTCGTAGAGATCGGTGATCGGGTTGTAGGAGCCGGGGACGTAGCCGACCGCCTCGCGGGCGGGGATGCCGAGCGAGCGCAGCATGATGACGGTGGCCGTCGAGATCTGCTCGCAGTACCCCTCCCGTGAGCCGAAGAGGAAGCTGTCGACTGCGTCGGCGCCGGGCGGCAACGGCGGGATGTCGGTGGTGTAGCGCACGTGCGACGACATCCACGACTCGATCGCCTCGACCCTGTCGTAGGTCCGCGGTCCGCTGTTCGCCGAAGTGGCGGCTCCGGCCGTGATCTGGCGGGCGAGCGCGGCCACCTGTGGGTAGGGATGGGGGAGCTGCAGGTCGTGCGTGCGCTCGTTCGGGTCGAGGAACGGAGCGAGGCTGCTCCCTGCGAGCGGACCCTGGCCAGGAAGGGTGGCCTGCCGCAGCTCGGCGCCGGTCGCCTCGCTGTCGTCGGAGACCACGGTATAGATGGTTCCTGCTCCCATCGACGTCGACGAGACGATGGTCCCGTCCCCGGGGAGCAGCAGAGTGCGCGATTCGATGTAGACCCGCTCTGCCTCGTCTGCGTGGAAGACGAGGTTGGGTCCGGACTGAGCAAGATAGAAGGTCTGGACGTCGAGGGGTCCACCGACCTGCGCGCCGGCCTCGTCGGCGGTCGGCGCGATGGTGAAGGGCGATCCCGGAGGGAGCTCGGGCACAGCCGGTCCCTTGGCCGGGTTGGCCGCCTGCAGCCAGCTCTGCCCGTTCCACTCGTCGAAGGTCTCGCCGACCCAGAAGTTCGGGCGGCTCGCACGCACTCGCATCACCACCTGGTTGCCGAGCGTGGTCCGTGCCCCGGTGTCGAGGGACTTGGCGAAGCCGAGGTAACCGCCGACGCCGGTGCGACCCCGAGGGCTCGCCGCGTGGGCCGGCAGCGAGGCCGAGCCGTCGGTCAGGTTGCTCGGAGTGGTGACGTTCGACCCGACAGACGAGGAAGGGAAGATCAGAGAGGCCGACACCCGTGGCGCAGGGAGGACCGCGACCAGTGCCACGCCGACCAGGACGACCGCGATCGCGGACATGGCGATCGCGCGCCAGGGAATGCCGTGGATCTCCGCGATCGACTGCCACATCGCGACGAGGCCGAAGAGACCACAGGCGGCCCAGGCGATCACGTAGCCGGCGAGGGAAAGGTCGACCGACTGGGCTGCGGCGACGGCCAGCAACGCGGCAGAGCCGGCCAGCGAGTATGCGACGTCCTTTCGTGCGGGCACGTCGAACGCGTGGGTGCTGAGAACCCACGCGAAGAGGACGGCCAGCGGTGCTTCCACCGTCGTGATGTCGCCGGGCGTCGCGTCGTGGGTGACCGTCGCGATGAACCAGACGAACCCGCCGACCGCGCAGGCCGCGAGGACGGGCTTCACCGCCGGCCAGGGGTGGGCGCGCTGCCGGTAGCTGACGACGTTGCCGACCACGGTGGCGGCGATGGTGAAGAGACACATCGCCGCGGAGAGCTCTCCTTGGCTCCAGCAGGCGGCCGCAGCGACGCAGACCGCAGCCGCCGAGGCGATCCGGAACGGGATCGAGTGCTCGGGTGGACCCGGCCGGTTGGCCTGGACGACCCGTTGCCAGAGGGTCATCGTCGCTCTTCTCGACCGCTCTCGGCGCGGTGGCGCTCTTCTCCTGGTGCGGACCGCACGTGCGAGGCGCCGGCCGAGATCGATCCGGTCCCGCACGAAGCGGGTCACGTGCCCGCCGTCCTCGTCGGTCCCGAGGACGACGTCCCGGCCCGCCTCCAGCACACCGGAGACCTGTGCCATCGCGCGCTCTGCTTCGGTCTCCGCCCGGTCGGCGTCGCGGGAGAGGACGAGGTCGACGGTCACCGGTTCGTCCCGCTGCCGTTCGCTCTCGCGGACCATCAGGGTGCCGGCATGGGAGGTCACCGGCCAGTGGACCAGCCGGCGCGGATCGCCCGAGGCGTAAGGCCGTACCCCGCGCGGCTCGCCACTGCCGGCGGGCACCCGCTCGGGTGCGCCTCCTGGGGGATCGTCCCTCCCGAACTCGACCGCGGTCGGGCGTCCCGTCCTCGGGGCGACGTGCAACGGTCGGGCGAGGGGTACCCGGATCTCCTTCGCCCACCAGAGAATCCCGAACGGGGCACAGGTGGCGAGCTCCACCGCCACCTCATCGAGGACGCCTCGACGAGCGGGGAGGAGCTCCACCTCGGCGGTGCGCGGGCCGCGCACGGGTCCTCCGGCGCGTGCGAGCGAACCGGTCGGCCGGAGCGGCCGGATCCGAAGCGGGCGGTCGGTGACCAGGGTGATGGAGGTTGGTCGTCCCGCCTCGCCGTCGGACGGGTTGGCCGTGCACACCGCGGTGGCCTCCCGGATGGCGAACGCGGGCGCGAGCCATCCCGACGAGGAGGACTGCGGCGAGCAGCGCGCCCACCGCCTGCACCCAGCCCGATCCGCTCGAATGGGCGACGCCGGCCCAGGCCGCCATCACGAGGACGCTGCCGCTCACCGGGGCGAGCCAGCCGACCGGGTGGAGGTGTCGCCGGAGCGGACGGTCCTCCCGCGACGCGCGGGCGAGCCGTCGGCGCTTGGTCACGTGGTCGGGACGGGCGCCTCGGCGACGATGCGGGCGACGAGGTCCGGTCCGTCCATGCTCCCGCCGTCTCCGATCAACCGGTGCGAGAGACAGGAGGGCGCGACCTCCTGGATGTCCTGGGGTGTCACGTAGGGTCTCCCGCGGAGCACCGCATGGGCTTGTGCGCTGCGGATCAGCGAGATCGCCGCACGCGGGCTCGCCCCGAGTCGCACCGCCCCCACGATGCGGGTGGCGCGCACGAGCGAGACCGCGTACTCGGCGACCGCGTTCACTACCTGTACCGAGGTGGTGGCATTGATCGCGCGCTGCCACCGTGTGGGGTCCGACACCGGCGCCAGCACATCGAGTGCGTACCGCCCGCCGTTGTGGAGCACGAGTCGGGTCTCGACCTCCGCGTCGGGGTAACCGATCGAGGTGGAGAGGCCGAAGCGATCGAGCTGGCTCTCGACCAGCGGGTAGGTGCCGAGCTGTCCGATCGGGTTCTGGGTACCGACCACCAGATGGGGCCGGGGCAGCGGCCACGACTCGCCGTCGACGGACACCTGTTGCTCCTCCATGGCCTCGAGCAGAGCCGACTGGGTCCGAGGCGGCGTGCGGTTCATCTCGTCGAGGAGCACCACGTGTCCGAAGACTGGTCCGGGTCGGAACTCCCACGCGCCCGATTCGGGGGAGAAGACGGTCACGCCGGTGATGTCCGAGGGGAGCAGGTCCGGGTGGCCCTGCACGCGGGAGAGCTTGACGCCGAGCGCAGTCGCGAGCGCACGTGCGAGCACGGTCTTGCCGACGCCGGGGACGTCTTCGATCAGCAGGTGGTTCCCCGAGAGCGCGGCCACGACCGCGGTGGTGACGGCGTCCGGCGTCCCGAGCAGCACTTCGGAGAGCGCGGCGTGCAGCCGTCGCGCCAGGTCGACCGCCTCGTCGATCGCGGCTCGCGAGTGCGACGGGACCGACGTCGGCTCGGCCGCCTCGATGCCAGTGCTCATGGGTACCCCCGCTTCCCCTGCCTCCGGCGGCCGAGCCGGCCACGCCGCCGAGCGTGACGGTTCACCCACCCTATGCGTTCTTCCTGTTCGGCGGCAACTTTTCGGACCTCAGAAGTCGAGTGCGGAGAGCTCGGGGATGGTCCGTTCGGCACGGCCGCGTGCCTCGAGCCAGCGGCTCCGGGCGGCTTCACGCACCGTCTCACCGGTGGACGGCTCGACGACTTCCCGAGGCGTATAGGCGACGGCGACGTCGTCCTCGCCGGACCAGGTGCCGACCGCCATCCCCGCCAGGAATCCGGCGCCGAGGGTGGTCGCCTCGACCACCGGCGCGATCTCGATCGGTCGCCCGCACGCCTCGGCGAGCGCGCGGGTGAAGACCGGATTGGAGGACATGCCGCCGTCGATCCGCAACGAGTCGACCGGCATGCCCGAGTCGGACTCGGCGGCCGACAGCAGGTCTGCGCCACGGTGTGCGATGCCTTCGAGGACCGCGCGCACGAGTTCGGGCCGTCCGCTGCCGCGGGTGAGGCCGAGCACCGTACCTCGCGCACCGAAGTCCCACACCGGGGTACCGAGACCGAGCAGCGCGGGGACGAACCAGACGTCGCCGGTGTCGTCGCACCGGGCGGCGACCTCGGCCGACTGTTCGGCCGACTCGAGGACCCCGAGGTCGTCGCGCAACCACTCCACGCAGGTTCCGGCCGACAGCATGATGGCTTCGAGCCCCCAGGTGGTCGTCGCCTTGCGCCGCCAGGCGATGATCGGGATCGTGCCGGCCGGCCCGCGCGTCGACCGTCCCGGCGAGTCGGGGCCGAGGCACTGGTCGAGCATCCCACCGGTACCGAAGGTCGCCTTGGCCTGGCCCGGCCGCGTGCAACCCTGGCCGATGAGCGAGGCCTGCTGATCACCGGCGAGGCCGGCGATGACCGGGGCGCCGTCGAGCGCGCCGGCCGAGCCGATCGCTCCCGAGGAATCGACGATCTCCGGCAGCACCGCCTCGGGGATGCGGAGGGCCTCCAGTACCTTGCGATTCCAACCCGTGCCGTCGGCGAGGAGCATCCCGGTCACCCCGGCGTTCGACGCGTCCATCACGTGGAGCTGTCCGTCCGAGAGCGTCCAGGCCACCCAGGTGTCGACCGTCCCGAAGGCCAGCTCGCCCTTTTCGGCCCGCGATCGATCCGGGTCGGCGGTATCGAGCAGCGCGGCCACCTTGGTCGCCGAGGCGTTCGGCGGGACCCGGATCCCCTGACCCTGGAGCTCGAGGCAGGTACCCACCGTCCGCAGGTCCTGCCAACCGAGGCCCGGCCCGACCGGAACGCCGGTCTCTCGTTCCCAGACGATGGTCGAGGCGCGCTGGTTGGCGATCCCCACCGCATCCACCTCGCCCGCCTCCGCCAGGGTGCGCGCGGCGACGCCGAGGGCGGCGGCGGCCATGGCGACCGGGTCGAATTCGACCAGGCCGGGGAGAGGGGTCGGCCGGGAGGACCGGCACGTGGTGGATGTGGTCGACCGACGCGTCGGGGCGCACCACCGCGCCGCGTACCCCGGAGGTGCCGACGTCGACGACGAGGACGCTCACGGCCAGGCCACCGGGCCGAACGAACTCTCCAGCCCGAGCTTGCCGGGGTTGAGGATCCCGTGCGGGTCGAGCGTGCGCTTCAGCGCGGAGAGGACCGCGAACCCTCCGCCGAGCGCCTCGCCGAGGAATCGCCCACGGTTGAGACCGATTCCGTGGTGGTGGCTGATCGCGCCCCCCGCTTCGAGTGTCACTCGGGTCACCTCGTCCCACGCGCGCTCGTAGTAGTGGGCGGCACCCGCTTCCGGCTCGGAGCCGTCCTCGGCCGGCCGTCCGGCGAAGGTGAAGTAGAGGCACGCGCCGTCGGTGTAGGCGTGGCTCTGGTGCGAGGACGCGACGAGCGTTCCCTCGACCTGTTGGAGCGCGTCGAGGACCGCCCGGTAGAGGTCGGGGAGGACGGACCACCGCGCGGCGACCTCGGCGGTGTCGACCACGATTCCCGATCGCCACAGCGGCGCGAGCGCCGACACGTCGTTGCGGTGCTCCAGCCAGCGTGCGACCAGCCCCACGTCGAGCGTCGACGCGTCCCGGCACTCGTCGTCGACCACCGCGAGCGTGGCGTCGAGGAGTGCGGGGTCCGCCTCGTCGAGCACGATCAGCACGTTCGTGTCGGGGTGTTCGAACGAGCGGGCCGACTCGGTCGCGTCGTAGAGACGGAGGACCGCGGGCGCGCAGCCTCGCCGCAGGATGCGCCGGCACGCATCGAGTCCCTCGGTGAAGGAGGGGAAGCCGAAGGCGCGCCGATCCTCCGCCTCGGGGACCGGGTGGACCCGGAAGCGGGCTTCGGTGATCACCCCGAGGACCCCTTCGCTGCCGACGAACATCTGGGTGAGGTCCGGTCCGGTCGCCGAGCGCGGTCCGGAACCACCGGTGCGCACCACGCGGCCGTCGGCGAGGACCACCTCGAGTCCGATCACCATGTCCTCGATCTTCCCGTAGCGGTTCGAGTACTGCCCTGCGCCGCGGCAGGCGAGCCATCCGCCCACGGTCGAGAGATCCATCGACTGGGGCCAGTGACCGAGGGTGAGGGCGTGACGGCGGAGGCCCGCCTCCACCTCGGGCCCGAAGGTCCCCGCCCGCAGGTCGGCGACGAGCGACTCGGCGTCGAGGTCGGCCAGGCCGGCCAAACCGCAGAGGTCGAGGGCGACGCCGCCGAAGAGTGGCACCGAACCCCCACAGACACCGCTGCGACCCCCGGCCGCAGTGACCGGCACGCGTGCCTGGTGACAGAGCGCGAGGACCGCGGCGACCTGAGCGGTGTCGGTGGGCTTTGCCACCACGGCCGGCCGTGCCGGCACCTGGCCGGCAGCGGCCCACGAGATGGCGAGCGGCCACCAGTCGCGCCCGGCCTCCGCGCGGTCCTCCTCGCCGGTGGAAACGGTGTCGCACACCTCGTCGAGCCGGCGACACAGAGCCTCGTCGACCATCACCTTCGCTCCGCCGAGGTGGTCGAGGACCGCGCGGTGGTCCGCATCGATCGGAGTGACCGGAGTGGGTCGTGTCACCCGTGATCCGATCCGCGGCCGGAGGCCGCGGCCGCTCGGCGGACGTCCGCGTCGAGGCCGGCCCGGCGCAGCGCGGCGTGCACCGCGTCGGCGTACGACGTGGACTCGGACGCGAGGCGGGCGTGGTCCCATCCGAGCTCGGGCCCGATGAGCGCGGCGACGGCCGGCGCAGCGGCCGCCGCGGCCCTCGCGTCGCGAAGCGACGCCCGCGTCCTCCGGTCGAGCACGTCGGCCACGGTGCGAGCCATCTCGGCTCGTACCGCATAGAGCGCCTCGGCGCCGAGGTAGGGGAGACCGGGCACCAGCGACTGGAGCAACTCGGGACGACCATCGGCCACCGCGAGCACCGCCGGGGTCTCGGTTCCGTAGCGGCCGGCGAGGTGGGCGGCGGCCGAAGAGGCCGGGTCGGTGGGCGAGGGGTCACCCGAGCGGGCCGGTCGTTCGGCGCGGTGGGTTCCCTGGCCGACCGGCGCGCCGCGGAGCCGCAGGTTCTTCGTCACACACCGACGGCGCCCGCCACCGAGAACCGACACCGCCGCGTCGACGGTGTCCTCGGCCATCTTGCGGTAGGTGGTCAGCTTTCCGCCGGTCACGGTCACCACGCCGCTCGGCGAGGTCCGGACCGTGTGGCGCCGCGAGAGGTCGGCGGTCCGTTCGCTCGGCGCGCGCTTGCCGGCCACCGGGGCGAGCAGCGGGCGGAGCCCCGACCAGATGCCGGTGATGTCGGAGGGCCCGATCGCCTTCGTCGTGACCGCGTTGGCCGCGTCGAGGAGGTACTCGACGTCCTCGGGCGTGCAGTCGGGCGCGTCGAGCGGCCCGTCCCAGCTGGTGTCGGTCGTGCCGAGGTAGACCTGTTCGCCCCACGAGACGACGAAGATCGACCGGTGGTCCTGACGGACCGGGATCACCGCCGCGATGTCGCAGGGGAAGGCCTCACAGGGCACGGTGACGTGGATCCCCTTGGCCGGGCGGATCGAGTGGGGGTCTGCTCCCTCGTCGAGTGAGCGCACCTGGTCGGCCCAGACGCCGGCCGCGTTGATCACCACCGAGGCGCGGATGGTGAAGGGCTCTCCACCGATCGGCTCGACCCGAGCTCCGGACACCCGATCGTCAGGTCCGCGCTCGAACGCGACCACCGGGCAGTAATTCGCGGCCGCGGCGCCGTAGTCGAGGACCGCGGTCCGGAGGACGGTGAGGGTCAACCTGGCGTCGTCGGCGCGTGCGTCCCAGTAGAGGAAGCCTTCGAGGAGCTGGTCGGCGCGGAGCGTGGGAAGGTGCGACAGCGCCTCTTCCTTCGAGATCTTCTGGTGGCGCCTGCCGATGCGGAACCCTCCGGTCAGGTCGTAGAGCCAGAGCGCGGAGCGGTAGGCGCGGGCGACTCCACGGTTGACCACGCCCGCCCGTCCGAACAGCGGGATCAGAAAGGGGATCGGAGTGACCAGATGAGGCGCGTTGTCGAGCAGTCGCTGGCGCTCGGCGAGGTTCTCGTAGACCAGCCGGTACTCGTGCTGTTGCAGGTAGCGGATGCCGCCGTGGACGAGCTTCGACGACTTGGAGGAGGTCCCCGAGGCGAAGTCGTCCTTCTCGACGAGGGCGGTCCGCAGCCCTCGGCTGGCAGCGTCGAGGGCCACGCCTGCCCCGGTGATGCCCCCGCCGACGACCAGCACGTCGAATCGCTCCGAGGTCAGGCGCTCGAGCGCTCGCCCGCGGGTGAAAGCGCCCTGCTCTGCACCGTTGCGCGCGGGCATGGGCCCAGCCTGCCACAGGACGCCCGGGCCCCTTTTTAACAATGATTGTTGAAAACCAACGATTGGTGATATGGTGGAGGTCGTGAAAAGTCCCGAGAGCCTCGCCGAGCTGTTCCGTGCGACCGGTCGGAAGGTGACCGCGCAGCGGCTCTGCATCTTCCGGGCCCTCCAGGGCGACGAGACCCATCCGTCGGCCGAGTCGGTCCACGCCACGGTCAGCAAGGAGATGGAGACGATCTCGCTCAAGACCGTCTATCAGACGCTGCACGATCTCACCGAGCTCGGCGAGATCAACTCGCTCGACGTCGGCACCGGCATGACCCGGTTCGACCCCAACGTCGACGATCCCCACCACCACCTGGTCTGCCGTCGCTGTGGCAACGTGCGGGACCTGGCGGTGTCGTTCCCCCCGTTGAGCATCCCGAAGGGCGCGGAGCTCGGCTTCGAAGTGGGCTCGGCGGAGATCGTCTTTCGCGGGTTGTGCCCCTCGTGTCGCGGTGCGAGAGAGCCGGTGCTCGACGCGCTGCATGCCGTGGCTCCGGTACCGTGAGCGCCCGGTCGACCACTGCGCTCGCCGAGCAGAATCCGACCGCCCCGAACCTTCGCAACACCGTCACACCCCCCACCACCCAGAAGGAGCAATGAGGAGAATGCCAGCACTCAAGGACACCAAGACAGAGGACAACCTGAAGACGGCCTTCGCCGGAGAGAGCCAGGCGAACCGCCGCTACCTCTATTTCGCGCAGAAGGCGGACGTCGAGGGGTATCCCGACGTCGCCGCGCTCTTCCGGTCGGTCGCGGAGGGTGAGACCGGTCACGCCTTCGGCCACTTCGACTTCTTGCGCGAGACCGGCGATCCGGTCACCGGCGCCAAGGTGGGACCGACCGAGGACAACTTGAAGTCGGCGGTCGAAGGC
Organism: uncultured Acidimicrobiales bacterium; assembly: GCA_963741055.1. Classification (GTDB taxonomy): domain Bacteria; phylum Actinomycetota; class Acidimicrobiia; order Acidimicrobiales; family RAAP-2; genus Bog-756. The sequence goes on from CAVUGU010000022.1 coordinate 19,307, forward strand.
GAGACCTACGAGTACACCGAGATGTACCCCGGTTTCGCACGCACCGCCCGCGACGAGGGCTTCGACGAGATCGCCGAGTGGTTCGAGACGCTGGCCCGCGCCGAGAAGAGCCACGCCGGGCGCTTCACCGAGGGTTTGGCGTCAGTCGCCTGATCGAACACCGACCACGTTCGACGCGACCTGACGGCGACGGGATTCGCGTGCGCCGCGCGGGAGTGCCTGACCGGTGACCACCACCTACGACCCCGAGAACCCGAGGTACCTCGACGAGGAGGACCTGAGGGGCGAGTTCGAGCGCGTCTTCGACCTCTGCCACGGCTGCCGGCTGTGCTTCAACCTGTGCCCGTCGTTCCCGACCCTGTTCGACTCCGTCGACGGGCACGACGGGGACGTGGCCGCGATGACCACAGCCGAGCAGGACCGCGTCGTCGACGAGTGCTACCAGTGCAAGCTCTGCTATTTGAAGTGCCCCTATGTCCCGCCTCACGAATGGGAGCTCGATTTTCCGCGCTTGATGATGCGGGCGCACGCCGTCCGGCACGCGAAAGGCGAATCGCTCACCGAGCGGGCGACCGACCAATTCCTCGGGCGCACCGACTTGGTGGGCCGGTTGTCGACGGTCGCCGCGCCGGTGGTCAATGCGATGACCGGCGGCCGCGGCTCGTTGCCGCGCCGGATGATGGAGAAGACGGTCGGTATCGCCTCGGACCGGCTGCTCCCGCCCTACGCCCGGCAACGGTTCACCACCTGGTTCCGGCGTCGCCCGCCAGGTGGTGATCAGCGCGGCTCCGCCACCGGGGGAGCGGAGGGCTCGGTGTCGGTCTTCCCGACCTGCTTCGTCGAGTACATGGAGCCGGCCATCGGCCAGGACCTGGTCAAGGTCTACGAGCGCAACGGAGTCGCCTGTTCGGTGCCCGAGGGGACCAAGTGCTGCGGTGCGCCCTGGTTGCATTCCGGCAACGTCAAGGAGTTCACCCGTGCCGCGTCGCGCAACGTCGCGGTGCTCGCCGAGGAGGTGCGGGCCGGAAAGAACGTCGTGGTCGCGCAGCCGACCTGTGGGTACGTCGTGCGCAAGGACTACCCGGTCTACCTCGCCCACACTCCTCAGGCGGCCGACGCCGAGTTGGTCGCGGCCCACACCGTGGAGCCCGCCGAGCACCTCGTCGCGCTCGCTCGCAAGGAGGGGTCCGGCTTCGACGACTCCTTCCCCGGTCGGGAGAGCGGCGCGGTCCCGGACCGGGTCACCTACCACGTCGCCTGTCACCATCAGGCGCTGCAGATCGGGTTGAAGAGCCGCGACCTGCTCAAGCTCGCCGGCATCCGCGCGGAGCTCGTACAGCGCTGTTCGGGCATCGACGGCACCTGGGGCTACCGGGCCGCGAACTACGACCTCGCCCGGAAGGTCGCCGCGCCGCTGCGGCGCGAGGTGGAGGCCGCAGGGAACGAGGTGGTGTGCGGCGACTGCCATCTGGCCAACGGCTCGATCGAGCAGGAGACCGGGACCAAGCCGGTCCACCCGATCCAGCTGCTCGCACGCGCCTACGGGATCCCCGAAGAGGGAGGCACACGGTGACCACCTCCGGACCGCTGCAACTCGAGGACATCGCCGACCAGCGCGCGTACGAGCGCGAGCGGGAGCAATTCCGAAGCGAGGTCATCGAAGTGAAGAAGCGACGCCGGATCGGTGTCGGACCGCTGGTCACCTTCCTCTTCGAGAACCGGATGACCATCCGCTTCCAAGTACAGGAGATGGCCCGGGCCGAGCGGATGTCGACCGACCAGCAGATCCAGCACGAGCTCGACGTGTACAACCGGCTCCTGCCTTCGGACGGCGAGTTGTCGGCGACCCTCTTCGTCGAGATGACCGACGACGCGGCGCTTCGTGCATGGCTCCCGCGCCTGGTGGGGATCGAAGGGTCGTGTGTCCTGCGGATCGGGGAGGGGCCGGACGCCGCGTCGATCACTTCGGTACCCGAGGTGGAGCACGAGGCCGCGCTCACCCGCGACGACATCACCTCCGCCGTGCACTACGTGCGCTTCCCGGTCGGAGCGAGGCTCGCCGATCGGCTGCGTGCGGGGCCGGCCGTCCTCGCGATCGACCATCCCGGCTATCCCGAGGGACTCCCGGGCACCGTGCTCGGCGACGCGACGCGGTCCGAGCTCGCGTCGGACCTCGTCGCGTAGGGGTCAGCGGCCCGAGAAGCGCGGAGCTCGGCGCTCAGTCGGATCGCCGCGACACCCTCGCCGAAGTCGTCGGTCTCCATCAGCCGGAGCTGCTCACCGCGTTCACGGTCGACCGCGGATCGGAAGCCGTCGACGATCCGCGCCCGCTGCGTCGCCGCGGATGGCTCGCACCGCGAGCGGCGCGACCTCGGCCAGTTCGGACGCCAGGCGCCGGGCGCCCGCTCGCGGATCGTCGTCGAGGCGGTCGCAGAGACCGATGGCCTCGGCCTCGGCGCCGTCGATCCGTCGTCCGGTGAGGAGAAGCTCGAGCGCGCGCTGAGGTCCGACCACCTCCGGGAGGGTCAGCGAAAGCCCGAAGCCGTGGTGGAGACCGAGCCGCGCGAAGTTGGCAGAGAACCGGGTCGCAGGTGACGCGACCCGCAGGTCGCAGGCGAGCGCCAGGCCGAGGCCGCCTCCGACCGCGGAACCCTGCACCGCGGCGACCAGAGGCAGCGGCCCGGCGACCAGTTCGTACGCATGGCCGTAGAGGGCCGCAAGGGTCTCGCCCGGCGGCGTTCCCGACCCCGAGAAGTCGAAGCCGCCGCAGAAGTGCTTGCCCTCGGAGGCGAGGACCGCCGCTCGACAGCCGTGTCGCTCGGCGAACGACAGACCTTCGAGGATCCCGCGCAACAACTCGACGTCGAAGAAGTTGGCGGGCGGTCGGTGCCACTCGATCTCGGCGACACCGGGTGCCGGCTCACCGACGGTGACGTCGCCGAAGCTCGCACGCGGTTCCGCGCTCGCTCCGCTCATGGTGGCCGAAGTGTAGGCGGCAAGGTCCGCGGCCAGCTCGCCGCAGGCGCCGCGGCAAGGTGGCCCCTCCATGCTCCGCGGCGTCGACCGAAGACGGCGTCGACCGAACAGACAGAACAGGAGCTGCCATGACCACCGCGAGCGCGACGACCATCACCGGGAACCTGACCCGGGACCCCGAGATCCGCTACACCCGCGAGGGGCAGGCCACCACCACCCTCGGGGTCGCGGTCAACCGGCGGTGGCAGAACCGGGAGACCGGGGAGTGGGACGAGGCCACCTCGTTCTTCGACGTGGTGACCTGGCGCGAGCTCGCCGAGAACGTCGCGCTCAGCTTGACCAAGGGGATGCGGGTGGTGGTGAGCGGGCGGCTGGAGCAGCGCAGCTGGGAGACCGAGGAGGGCGATCGCAGGTTCAAGGTGGAGATCGTGGCCGACGAGGTCGGCGCCAGCCTCCGCTTCGCGACCGCGGAGGTTCACCGGATCGAACGCCAGCGTCCCGCCGACGACACCGACTCTGCCGCGACCGGATCGGAGGACGAGCCGGTCCGTACCGGAGCCTGAGAGTGGGGGAGACCCCGACGAGCGCACCGCCCGCGCGGTTCGACGTGGGGGTCTGGCTGACCAAGTTCGAAGTGTTCGCGGCCTGCCAGGCCCTGGCCGACGCCGACCGGCTGTTGGCTCGGTCGGGGCGTGGCCGTGAAGCCCGGGCGCTCGGTGACCTCTTCGAGCTGTTCGAGGACCGCCTGTCGGCCGGGGCTCAGTCGGACCCGGGCTCCCGCTCGTACTCGAGCGAGAGCGAGTTGACGCAGTAGCGGAGACCGGTCGGCGCCGGCCCGTCGGGGAAGACGTGGCCGAGATGGCCACCGCAGCGGGCGCAGTTGATCTCGGTACGCCGCATGAGGAAGCTGCGGTCCTCGTGCTCCTCGATCGTGCCCTCGGCCACCGCCCGGTTGAAGCTCGGCCAACCGGTCCCCGACTCGAACTTGTCGTCGGTCGTGAAGAGGGCCGCGCCGCAACCCGCGCAGGTGAAGGTGCCCTGCCCGTCGACGTGGAGCAGCTCCCCGGACCAGGCCGGCTCGGTGGCCGCCTGCCGGAGGACCGCGTAGCGCTCGGGCCCGAGCCTCTCCCGCCACTCCTCGTCGCTCAGTTCCACTCTGGTGTCCGCCTGGCCGCTGTGCTCTGTCATCGCTCTTTTTCTCCGTTCTCCCTGCCCAGCTATGTCAACGCTCCCGTGTGAGGGGCTGTTCCCGATCCGCGGGACCGGGATTGGGCCGGGTCGCGCGATGTCGGTAACGTCGGCCCGGCCGCGCGACGGTCGTTACCGCCGACCCGCGGCGAGCGCGACCCCACGACTCCCATGGACCTCCGAGACCGACCCGAGGACGAAGCCTTCCGGGCGGAGGTGCGCGCCTGGCTCGAGGAGCACGTGGTCGGTGAGTTCGCCGCCCTCGGGGGCCGGGGTGGATCGGGGGACGAAACCTACGGGTTCGAGACGAGGCTGGCCTGGGAGAAAGTGCTCGCGGCCGGCGGATGGACCGGTCTCGGCTGGCCGGTCGAGTTCGGGGGTCGTGGAGCGAGCGTCGCCCGGCAGGTGATCTTCAACGAGGAGTACGTGCGAGCACGCGCGCCGGGACGGGTGAGCGTGCTCGGCGAAGGACTCCTCGGTCCCACCGTCATCCAGTACGGGACCGACGCGCAACGGGCCCGGTTCCTTCCACCGATCCTCGCGGGAACCGAGCTCTGGTGTCAGGGCTACTCCGAGCCCGATGCGGGGAGCGACCTGGCCAACGTGCAGACCAAGGCGGTCCTCGACGGTGACCAGTGGGTGGTGACCGGGCAGAAGGTGTGGACCTCCCTTGCCCACCAGGCCGACTGGTGCTTCGTCCTCTGCCGGAGCGATCCCGGCTCGACCCGCCACCGCGGCCTTTCCTACTTGTTGGTGCCCATGCGCCAACCCGGTGTGGAGGTCCGTCCGATCGAACAGCTCACGAGGACCTCGGAGTTCAACGAGGTGTTCTTCGACGGTGCGCGCACTGCGGCCGAGAACGTGGTCGGAGAGCGCGGCGACGGGTGGCGGGTCGCGCTGGCCACGCTCGCCTACGAGCGAGGCGTCGGCCTCCTCGGCCATCAGCTCACCTTCCGTCGCGAGTTCGATCGCCTCCTCGAGGTGGCCCGAGCGCGCGGTGCGACGGGCGATCCGTTGGTGCGCCAGCGTCTGGCCCGCTCCTACGGCGAGCTCGAGATCCTCCGCTACAACACGCTACGGAGCCTGTCGGCGATCGACGGTCCGGTCGCGCCGCCCGAGGCCTCGATCATCAAGTTGTACTGGGCGAGCTGGCACCAGCGGTTCGGTGAGCTTGCCACCGATCTGAGAGGCCCGGCGGGGGTCGTGCTCGAGTCGGAGCCCTACGAGCTCGACGAACTCCAGCGGACCTTCCTGTTCAGCCGTTCGGAGACCATCTACGGCGGTTCGAACGAGATCCAGCGGAACATCATCGGCGAGCGCGTGCTCGGACTTCCGCCCGAGCCGAAGAGCGAACCGAAGGTCGAAGCGAGAGGAGCAACTCGATGACCGGAGTGCCCACCGAAGCGCCGCAGCCACCCGAGGTGCCCGAGCCGCCGCCGGGTCACGGTCTGCTCTCCGGCAAGATCGTGGTGGTGACCGCCGCGGCGGGGACCGGCATCGGTTTCGCGACCGCCAAGCGGTGTGTCGAGGAGGGCGCGACCGTGGTGGTCTCCGACGCGCACGAACGGAGGCTCGGGGAGGCGGCCGATGCGTTGGCGGAGCTCGCCGGGGAACGGCCTCTCGCCGTCCCCTGCGACGTGACCGACGATGCGCAGGTGCGCCATCTCTACGACGCCGCGGTCGAGCGCCACGGCCGCTTCGACGTGGCGGTGAACAACGCGGGCCTCGGAGGTCGGGTCGAAGTCGTCGAGATGACCGACGAGCAGTGGTCGGCGGTGCTCGACGTGACCTTGACCGGCACCTTCCGCTGTACGCGTGCCGCGCTCGGCCATCTCTACGCTGCCGGGGGCGGGGTGATCGTGAACAACGCCTCGGTCCTCGGCTGGCGGGCGCAGGCCGGCCAGGCGCACTACGCGGCGGCCAAGGCCGGAGTGATGGCGCTGACCCGCTGCAGCGCAGTCGAAGCCGCGCCGCGCGGTGTGCGGGTCAACGCGGTGTCACCGAGCCTCGCGTTGCACCCGTTCCTCAACCGGGTGATGCCCGACGAGGAGCTCGAGGAGCTTCGCCGCCAAGAGGTGTTCGGGCGCGGCGCGGAGACCTGGGAGGTGGCGAACGTCATCGTCTTCCTCGCCAGTGACTACTCGACGTACCTGACCGGCGAGGTCGTCTCGGTGAGCAGCCAGCACCCCTGAAGCGCCTCGAGCGACGCCCGCGCACCGGCCGGCCCGGGTCTTCCCTTCCGACTTCCGTATTCGGGCACTGCACTACCCTGACGGCGTGTCAGATGTGATCGACCCGCGAGGCGACCTGCAGTGGGGGACGATCCCGGCTCTGGTCGCGGACGCGGCGGCCCGCTTCGGTCCGGCGGAGGCGGTCGTCGACCGCAACGGGCCGGACGGCTCGGCGATCCGGGTCACGTTCGACCAGTTGGCGGAGGATGTCGCGGCCACCTCGCGCGCGGTGGTGGCGTCCGGCGTCGAGCGCGGCGACCGGATCGGGATCTGGGCGCCGAACTGCTTCGAGTGGATGGTCGCCGCGTTGGGTGCGGTGGGTGCGGGCGCCGTGCTGGTGCCGCTCAACACCCGATTCAAAGGCGACGAGGCCGCGTTCGTGCTCGGCGCCTCTCGGGCACGCCTCCTCTTCACCGTCGAGGGATTCCTCGGCACCGACTACCCGAGGATGCTCGCCGACGCAGGTGGCCGACGGCAACTGCCCGATCTGGAGCGGGTGGTCGTGCTGCGATCCGAGGGTGATCGGAACCGCCGGCCCAGCGCCGAACTTCCCACCGAGCTGCTGGGCCGACTTCCTCGGTCGAGAGCAGGAGGTCGGGGCGGACGTGGCCGCCGGACGCGCGGCGTCGCTCGACGCCGGCGATCTCTCCGACCTGATCTTCACCTCGGGGACCACCGGTCGCCCGAAGGGCGCGATGGCCACCCACGGTCAGTCGGTGCGCACCTTCGCGACCTGGTCGGAGGTGGTCGGTCTGCGCGCGGGTGACCGCTACCTCATCGTCAACCCGTTCTTCCACACCTTCGGCTACAAGGCGGGCATCCTGGCCTGTCTGATGACCGGGGCGACGATGGTCCCCGAACCGGTCTTCGACGTCGACCTTCTGCTCGCCCGGATCGCGGAGGAACAGGTGTCGGTGCTGCCCGGGCCGCCGACCGTCTTCCAGTCGATCCTCGACCATCCCGAGCGCGAGAGGTTCGACCTCTCGACTCTCCGGCTGGTGGTGACCGGGGCGGCCGCGGTTCCCGTCGAGCTGGTCGAGCGGCTCTGGTCCGAGCTCGGCATCGAGACGGTGCTCACCGCGTACGGGCTGACCGAGGCCACCGGCACCGCGACCATGTGCCGGCGTGGCGACTCGGCCGAGGTGATCGCCATGACCTCGGGGCGGGCGATCCCCGACGTGGAGGTCAAGGTGGTCGACGCGGAGGGCGAGGAGTGCCCGAAGGGGGAGACCGGAGAGATCGTGGTGCGCGGGTACAACGTGATGCAGGGATACTTCGACGATCCCGAGGCGACCGAAGCGACCATCGACGCGGAGGGCTGGCTCCACACCGGTGACCTCGGGACGATGGACGAGGCCGGCAACGTCGCGATCACCGACCGGTTGAAGGACATGTACGTCTCGGGCGGGTTCAACGTCTATCCGGCGGAGATCGAGGCGGTGCTGCGCCAGCACCCGGCGGTCGGGGAGGTCGCCGTCGTCGGGGTCGCCGACCGCCGGATGGGCGAGGTGGGTCTCGCGGTGGTGGTGCCCGCAGCGGGCGCCGCCCCACGTCGCTCGACGACGAGCTCATCGCCTGGGTGCGTCAGCGCCTGGCCAACTACAAGGTGCCCCGGGGGGTCGAGACCGTCGACGCCCTGCCGGTCAACGCCAGTGGCAAGGTCTTGAAGCGCGAGCTCCGCGAACGCTTCGCCGCCGCACCGTGACTACGGTCGGACCAGGACGACCACTGTTCGAATCGTTCGAACCGAGAGGAGAAAGCAGTGCGAGGCATCGTCTACACCGGTGACGACGTCGAGGTCACCGATCAGCTGGAGATCGGCGAGCCCGGTCCGACCGAGGTGAAGGTGGCGATCGGCGCGGCCGGGGTCTGCCACAGCGACCTCTCGGTGATCAACGGGACCATTCCCTGGAAGGCCCCGTCGGTCCTCGGACACGAGGGCGCCGGGGTGGTCGAGGCGGTCGGCTCCGAGGTCACCTCGGTCAAGCCCGGCGACCACGTGGCCATCGCCACCATTGCCAGCTGCGGTCACTGCCGTGCGTGCAGCACCGGCCATCCGACCTGGTGCATCAAGACGCTCGGGAACGTCTCTCAGCCGTTCACCTTCAAGGGCGAGCCCGCCTCCAACTTCGCGGCCACCTCGGTCTTCGTCGAGTCGACCATCGTGAAGGAGGTCCAGGCGGTCAAGATCAGCAAGGATGTTCCACTGACCTCGGCGTCGCTCATCGGGTGCGGCGTGCTGACCGGTGTCGGCTCGGTCCTCAACCGGGCGAAGGTGCAGCCGGGAGAGACCGCGGCGGTCTTCGGGGTCGGGGGCGTCGGGCTCAACGTGATCCAGGGACTCCGCATCGCCGGTGCGAGCCGCATCGTCGCCATCGACACCATCGCCTCGAAGGAGCCGCTCGCCCGGCAGTTCGGCGCGACCCACTTCGTCGACGCCTCGGACACCGACGCGGTCGCGGCGATCCGCGAGATCGTCCCCCCGGGCCCGGCTCGCATGTCGGGAGCGCTCGGCTGGACCGGAGGAGTGACCTGGGCGTTCGACTGCGTGGGGCATCCCGCCGTCCTGCGCAACGCGCTCGACGCGCTCGACTGGGGTGGCACCGCGCTCGCCATCGGCATTCCGCCACAGGGGACCGAGGTCGCGGTCGACGTGAACGCGCTGGCCTACGTCGACCGGGGTCTGCTCGGTTGCCGGTACGGGTCGTCGCGCCCTCACTACGACATCCCGCTCATGGTCGAGCTCTATCTCGACGGCAAGCTGATGCTCGACGAACTGGTCACCGAGGAACGTCCGTTGGAAGGGTTCCGCGAGATCGTCGAGGACATGGAGGAAGGCAAGCTCGCCCGCGGCGTCCTCACCTTCTGAGGCTCGCGCCGAACCGGAGGCGAGGCCTTTCCTCGCCCGGAAGGCGCCCTGTTACAGTCGGCAGCCGATATGACGGGCCGTCAGATTTCTGGTGCGTTCGAGACGGTCGTCGACCTCTTCCGAGCCGCTGCCACCGACAACCGCGACGTCGAGGCGTACGTCGAGCCGTCGAGCTCGGGGTCGGGCCGCCAGGCGCTGACCTTCGCCGAGTGGGATCGTGCCGCCGACGGGGTGGCCGCGCTCTTCACCGAGCGCGGCGTCGCCCGCGGCTCGGTGGTCTGTCTTCTCCTTCCGAGCTCGATCGACTACATGGTCTGCTACGCGGCCGCGCTCCGACTCGGTGCGATCACCTCGGGCATCAACCTGCGACTCGGCGCGGAGGAGCAGCGCTCGATACTGGCTCGGACTGCTCCGGCGGTCACCGTGGTGGAGAACGGCGCGCGCCGCCCGTCGGGCGCGGGGTCGGTGGTCACCCGTTCGGAGGTGGTCGCCGCACGCTCGAGGCCACCGCTCGGTCCGGCCGCCCGCCTCGACCCCTCCGATCCGGTCGCCGTGGTCTGGACGAGCGGCACCTCGGGCCTGCCGAAGGGTGCGGTCTTCGATCATCGCTCCCTGCGCGCGGTGGCCGACGGCACCGACGCTCTCTCCGCGCCGGGTGACCGGCGGCTCTCGCCCCTGCCGTTCGCCCACGTCGGGTCGATGACCCGGATCTGGGACGAGCTGGCGAAAGGGATCACGACGGTGATCACGCCGACTCCCTGGAAGGCGGGGGTGGCGATCTCGGTGATGGACGACGAGCGGATCACCGTCGGCCAGGGGGTGCCGACCCAGTGGGCGCTCGTGCTCGCCCATCCCGACCTTGCCCGCGCCGACCTCTCCTCGCTCCGGGTCGCGGGAACCGGCGCGTCGCGGGTGCCTCCCGAGCTGGTGGCGGAGATGCGGGCCCGACTCGGCGTACCGGTGGTGGTCCGGTACACCTCGACCGAGGCCTCGCTCGGAACGGGCACGTCGCCCGGCGACCCCGACCAGGCGGTCGCCACCACGGTCGGCCGCCCGGTACCCGGGGTCTGCCTCGAGATCGTCGACGACACCGGTGCGCCGGTCGTCGTCGGCGAGGTGGGACGGGTCCGGCTCCGCTCCCCTGCGGCAGATGGTGGGCTACTGGGGAGGGCCGCCGAAGGGAGCGGGGGCAGCGGGCGTCGTCTTCGACGAGGCCGCGACCGCCGCGGTGCTCTCGCCCGACGGGTGGCTGACCACCGGCGACTTCGGCCGCCTCGACGAGGAGGGCCGGCTCCACCTGGCGGGCCGGGCGAACGAGCTCTACATCCGCGGCGGCTACAACGTCTACCCCGCCGAGGTCGAGTCGGTGCTCACCGCCCATCGACGGGTCGAGCAGGCTGCGGTGGTCGGCGTCCCGGATCCGGTGCTCGGCGAGATCGGAGTGGCCTACGTCGTGGTGAACGACGGCGTCCCGCTCGACTCCGAGGAGCTGCTCGGCGAGTTGCGCGAGCTCTGCCACAGCACGCTCGCCGACTACAAGGCACCCGACCGGGTGATCGTCGAGCCGGAGCTCCCGCTCACCTCGATGATGAAGGTGGACAAGGCGGCCCTCGCCGAACGGGTGGGCCACGTGACGAACGGAGTGCGCGCATCATGAGCGGAGGATCCACGCCGGCATCGGGGGGAACCTCGGACGATCCGATCCGGATCGGGACCTTGCTGTACACGTTGGTCGAACCCCACCGCGGTCATCAGGTCGCCTACAACCGCTGGTACGAGCGTGACCACTTCTACGCGGGCTGCATGATCGGCGCGTACAACTTCGCCGGCGGGCGGTTCGTCTCGACGGCACCCCTGAAGGAGTTGCGTTACCCGACCGCCGGAGGGCAGATCGAGCCCCTGGTGCCCGACCCCCAGATCGGCAGCTACCTCGCGCTCTACTACGTCCTCGCCGGCCACCACGACGAATGGAGCCGCTGGGCGGTCGACCAGGTGAACCTGCTCCACGCCTCGGGTCGCATGTTCACCGAACGCGACCACATCCACACCTGCCTCTACCGCTTCGAGTGGGAGTACCGGCGCGACCCGGACGGCGTCCCCGGTGAGCTCACCCTCGACCATCGCTTCCCGGGCCTCGTCTCGGTCTTCGTCGATCCGGCCGAGGGTGTGTCGGTGGAGGAGCTCGGCAAGTGGTACCGCGAAGAGCACCTGCCCGCCTTGGCGCCGGGCTCGCCGCTGGCCTCGGTGCTCGCCTTCTCCCCGTTGCCGCTGCTCGGCGACGCACCGAGCGACGTGCCACGTGCAGGGTCGGTCGAGCGCCTCCTCCTGTTGTGTTTCCTCGACGAGGAGCCGACCGCGAGCTTCGACTCGATCTTCGCCAAGGAGGGCGAGGCGGTGTCCGCGGCCGGCAAGGGGCAGGTGGTGTGGGTCTCTCCCTTCGTCGCGACCGACGTCGGCACCGATCGCTACACCGATCAGCTCTGGTCGGAAGGTGCCTCGTGACCGACTTCGTCGACGATCTGTCGCAGCGGGTCGACGCTCGGGGCTGGATCGGCGCGCCGAGCTTCTGGGAGCTCGTCGAGCGCCGCGCCGCGGCCACACCCGACGCGGTGCTCGCCCACGAGGACACCGGCGCCGAGCTCACCTTCGCCGGCTACCGCGACGCGTGTCTCCGCGCCGCGGCCGGTCTCCACGCCGAGCACGGGGTCGGTCGAGACACCGCGGTGAGCTGGGAGCTCCCGACCTGGAACGAGTCGCTGGTCCTGGTCGGTGCCCTCGCACGACTCGGTGCGCGCCAGAACCCGATCATCCCCATCTACCGCGGGCGCGAGGTCGGCTTCATCACCGAGCAGAGCGGGGCGTCCCTGCTCGTCGTGCCCACCTCCTTTCGGGGCTTCGACTTCGCGGCGATGGCCGAGGAGATCGCGGCGGCCCGGCCGGGGATGCAGGTGCTGATCGCCGAGCGTGCACTGCCCGACGCCGACCCCGGTGGCCTCCCCGATCCCGACCCCTTGCCCGCGACGTCGTCGGACGCGCCGATCCGGTGGCTCTTCTACACCTCGGGTACCACCGCGGATCCGAAGGGCGCGCCGCACAGCGATCTCACGGTCATGGCGCCCGCACTGGCCATGTCCGAGTGTCTCGACATCCGCGCCGACGACGTGTCGGCGCTCGTCTTCCCCTTCACCCACATCGGTGGCATCGGGTGGCTGCTCGCCGCTTTGATGACCGGCTGTCGGCTGCTCACCACCGAGACCTTCGACCCGGTGGCGACGCCTTCTTTCCTCGCGGAGAACCGGGTCACTCTCGCCGGGTCGGGCACCCCGTTCCACCGCGCCTACCTCGAGGCGCAGCGGGCGGCCGGCGACGAGCCGATCTTCCCCGGGGTGCACTCGTTCCCCGGAGGCGGCGCGCCGAAGCCCCCGCAGCTCCACTACGACCTGAAGCGCGAGGTGGGCGGCCTCGGGATCGTCTCGGGATACGGCCTGACCGAGGCTCCGATCGTGGTGATGGCCTCGACCACCGACCCCGACGAGAAGCTCGCCGACACCGAGGGACGCCCGACCCCGGGAGTCGATCTCCTGGTCGTCCGGTTGGACGGGAGCCGAGCCGAGCCCGGGGAGGAGGGAGAGATCCGGGTGAAAGGACCACAGGTGATCCGCGGGTACCTCGACCCCGCACTCGACGCAGACGCCTTCGACGGCGACGGCTATTTCCGGACCGGCGACCTCGGGATCGTCGACGAGGCGGGGTACGTGACCATCACCGGCAGGTTGAAGGACGTGATCATCCGCCACGGCGAGAACATCTCGGCGAAGGAGGTCGAGGACCTCCTCTACACCCATCCGGCGATCGCCGACGTGGCGGTGATCGGGCTGCCCGACCCGAAGACGGGCGAGCGGGCCTGTGCCGTCGTCGCGGTGAAGGACGGCGAGGAGTTCGACTTCGACGGCGATGGTGGCCTTCCTTCGCCAGAAGGAGTTGCGCACCCAGGCGATCCCCGAACAGCTCGAGTTGGTGGACACGGTCCCGCGCAATCCGGCGGGCAAGATCCTGAAGACCGCCCTGCGCGAGCGCTTCGCGACCGCCGCGACCTCGGGGGGACACTCGTGAGCCCCATCCGCCGGGTCACCCTCGGACAGGGAAGTGCGGAGGCCGAGGAAGCCGACGCCGCCATCCGTTCGTTCACCGGCCGCCGGTTCACCGGCAAGACCGCGGTGGTGACCGGCGCGGGATCGGGCATCGGTCGCGCGGTCGCCGACCGCCTGGTGGCCGAAGGCGGAGTGGTCGCGGCACTCGACGTCTCGCACGATGCGGTCTCCACCGCGGTGGAGGCGATCAACTCGACAGAAGGTGAAGGACGAGGCCGGGCGGCCGCCTTCGAGTGCGACGTGACGTCGGAGTCGTCGGTGGGCGCGGCCTTCGCCGCGTTGATCGAGGAGCTCGGAGCACCGACGGTGGTGTGCAACGTGGCCGGCGTCGGCGGCTTCTACCACACCGCCGAGATGACCCTCGAGCAGTGGCACCGCATCCTCTCGGTCAACCTCACCGGGCCCTTCCTGGTCTGTCGCGCCGCGCTTACCCCACCTGCTGGAGCACGGAGGCTCGATCGTCAACGTCGCGTCCAACACCGCGTTGATGGGGCAGTCGTACTCGGCCGCGTACTGCGCCTCGAAGGCCGGTCTGCTGGGCTTCTCGAAGGCACTGGCCGCCGAGTACCTGACCCGGGGGATCCGGGTCAACGTGGTCGCGCCCGGCGGGGTGGACACCCCGTTGATCGGAGCGTTCGCACTGCCCGAGGGCGCGGACGTGAAAGAGCTCGAGAAGATGATGACGCCGCTCGGGTTCTCGACGCCGGCCGAGATCGCCGCATCGATCGCCTTCGTCGCGTCCGACGAGTCGTCCTACACCACCGGCGCGGTCCTCTCGGTCGACGGGGGGCTCACCATCTGAGCAGTCGTGCCAAGATGGACGTGAGCGATTCCTTCGACGGGAGATCAGCACATGTCGCATCCGCTTCCGGTTGAGCACTGGGAAACCGACTTCGACGTGCTCAGTCCCGAGTACGTGGCCGACCCGTTCACCATCTGGGACCAGCTGCGGGCGACCTGCCCGATCGCCCACACCGGACGGAGGGGCAGCACCTGGTTGCCGACCCGCTACGAGGACGTCGTCGCCCTCGCCCACGACATCGAGCATTTCAGCTCGCAGAAGATCTCGGTCATCCCGGTCGCAGACGCCGAGCTGCCCACCCAGCCGGTCCTCCTCTACGGCCTCCCTCCCATCTCCGCGGATCCGCCGCTGCACACCTGGACCCGACGACTCCTGCTGCCGTGGTTCTCGCACCGTCGGGTCGACTCCTACGAACCGATGACGAGGGAGCTCTGCGCCGGATTGGTGGAGGGGTTCGTCGCGGACGGGAAGGCTGACGCGGCAGGTGAGTACGCGCAGCAGATTCCGGTGCGGGTGATCGCGAACATCCTCGGGGTGCCCACCTCGCTCTCGGACACCTTCACCGGATGGGTCCGCGACGTCCTCGAGTTCGCCGACGTGCCCGAGCGGCGACATCGGGGCGCCGAAGGACTGTTGCACTTCTTCATCGAGGAGGTCACACGCCGCAAGTCCGACCCGGGAGACGACCTCTTGAGCGAGCTCCTCCACAGCGAGTTCGACGGCAAGCCGATCGACGAGAGCATCGTGCTCGGGATCGCGGCACTCGTGCTCATCGCCGGAGTCGACACCACCTGGAGCGCAATCGGTTCCTCTCTCTGGCATCTCGCGACCTCGCCCGCGTGACCGCCAGCGCCTGACCTCCGAACCCGAGCTGATGCCACTCGCCGTCGAGGAACTGTTGCGGGCCTACTCGCCGGTCACCATGGCTCGCGAGGTCGCCACCGACATCGTGTTCGAGGGGTGCCCGATGAAGGCGGGGGAGAAGGTGCTGATGAACTTCCCGGCCGCCAATCGCGACCCGGAGGTGTTCCCCGACGCCGACAAGGTGCTCCTCGACCGCGAGCTCAACCGGCACGTCGCCTTCGGGTCGGGCATCCACCGGTGCGCCGGCTCCAATCTGGCCCGGATGGAGCTGCGGGTGGCGCTCGAGGAGTGGCTGGCGAGGATCCCCGAGTTCTCGTTGGCGCAAGGGGCAGAGGTCACCTGGGCCGGCGGCCAGGTGCGCGGTCCGAGACAGCTTCCGGTGGTGTTCGGATGAGGATCCGTGTCGATCCCGACAAGTGCCAGGGGCACGCCCGCTGCTACGGACTCGCACCCGAGCTGTTCGAGGTCGACGACTACGGGCTCTCGTCGGTCGTGGGGGACGGGACGGTCCCGCCCGAGCTCGAGGACAAGGCGCGTCTCGCGATCGCCAACTGTCCCGAGTACGCCATCGAAGAGCTTCCCGACTGATCACGTGCCGCCGGTGCGACTCGCTCGCCGCGGTTGAACATGTTCGGTCCCGATACGACGTTCGCGGGTGTGCCCCGCGTGGATCTCGACGATCCGGCGAGCCTCGCCGGTGCCCGCGCCGTCATCGTGGGTGCCCCCTTCGACGGGGGCACCGTCTACCGACCCGGGTGCCGCTTCGGCCCACTCGCCATCCGGCGCACCGACTACCTGCCCCACGACGGCAAGCGACCTCACCTCGCGCTCGGCGTCGACCCGCTGGTCGAGCTTGGCGTGTGCGACGTGGGCGACGTGCAGATGCCTCCCGGCGACATCGAGCTCTCGATCTCCCGGCTCGAGGACGCGGTGGCGAGGATTGCGGCGACCGGGGCGATCCCCATCGTGCTCGGAGGCGATCACACCATCGCGTTGCCCGACGTGACCGCGGTTGCCCGCCACGTCGGGTGGGGAAAGGTGTCGGTCGTCCATTTCGACGCGCACGCGGACACCGGGGATACCCAGTTCGGCTCGTTGCTCGGACACGGCACGCCGATGCGCCGGCTCATCGAGTCCGGAGCGGTACGCGGGGACCGATTCCTCCAGATCGGGCTGCGGGGTTACTGGCCGGGTCCCCCGGTGCTCGAGTGGATGGCCGACCAGGGGATGCGCAGCTACGAGATGACCGAGGTGGTCGACCGCGGCCTCGACGTCTGTTTGAGCGAGGCGTTCGAGATCGCGACCGACGAGTGCGACGCGGTCTTCATGTCGGTCGACGTGGACGTCGTCGACCCCGGCGCGGCACCTGCCACCGGGACGCCCGAGCCGGGTGGTCTGAGTGCGCGTGAGCTGCTCGACGCGGTTCGCCGGGTGGCGATGGAGCTGCCGCTCGCCGGGGTGGACATCGTCGAGATCTCACCGCCCTTCGACCACGCCGACGTCACCGCCTTCCTCGGCAACCGGATCGCGCTCGAGGCGTTGTCGGGGATCGCGTGGCGCCTCGCAGGTGGTGGGCGGCGACCGGAGGATCCACTGCTCGACCGCTTCTAGAGGGCTCGGCGTGCACAGGCTCGGCCCACACAAGCTCCGGACGAACAAGCTTCTGGTCGCCGGGGGCTCGGCCTCCAGAGGGTCGTTTCGCGGGGCGTGATGTATATGAGCGGGCTCAAGTGGTGGACGCGACAAGTTGGGCAAACCTCTCGGCCGGAGTATCCCACCCGAGGGTCTTGCGGGGCCGTCCGTTGAGTAGGGCAGCGAACTCGTCGAGCTCATCCTGGCTGTAGCGGGAGAGGTCGGTGCCCTTCGGGAGGAACCAGCGGACGAGGCCGTTCCACTGCTCGTTGCTGCCCCGCTGCCACGGGCTTCTCGGGTCGCAGAAGTAGACCGGGATCCCCGTCGCCACGGTGAAGGCGGCGTGCTCGGCGAGCTCGCCGCCCTGGTCCCAGGTGAGCGAGCGGGTCAGCTCGGCCGGAAGGCGCACGACGTGCTCTTCGATGCGCGAGGCGACGTGCTCGGCGCTTTGGTCGTCGAGCTTCAAGAGCATGCCAAAGCGGGTCGAGCGCTCGACCAGAGTGGCGACCGCCGACCGGTTCCTCGATCCTTTGATGAGGTCGCCCTCCCAGTGTCCGGGCACCGCCCGGTCGGCGGCCTCGGCCGGCCGCTCGGAGATGTGGACCATGCCGACGATCTTCGGACCTCGCTGGGCCCGGCCCTGGGGTCGGCGCCGGATCCGCCCGCTGCGCAAGCAGGCGATCAGCTCCGAGCGCAGCCCGCCCTTGGCCTGGACGTAGATGGCCCGGTAGATGGCCTCGTGGGACACCCACCACTCTGGCTCGTTCGGATGGTCCCGGCGCAGCCGACGAGCGATCGCCTCGGGCGACCACGTCTTCGTCCGCAACAATCGCTGGACCTCGTCCCAGAGCTCGGCGCGACTCGCGGTCCAGGGCTGCTTCGGTCGCCGGGCCGTCTCGAGCGCACGGTCCGAGGCGGCAAAGGCCCGGTATTGCGCTCTGCCCCCGTTGCGCTTGATCTCCCGGCCGATCGTCCCCCGGTGGCGTCGCAGGCGCCGAGCGATCTCGGTGTCGCGCTCGGCCCGGTCGATCCCAAGGCGGATCTCTTCGCGCTCTTCCAGCGTGAGGGCGTCTTCGCGTAATCGTCGATGCACACGGCAGGGTCCTCGCGCAACCGCCGCATCAGGGTGGATGCCGCCACCCCCACCAGGGCCCCCGCCTCCTCCAGGCTGGCACCCTCGGCGATCGCTCGGTAGGCCGGGTACAGGCGTGCGTCCGGGAACCTCGCCATTCGACACCTCGATCATCTCGGTGTCGCGCTCACCCCTTGAGGCCGTCTATGTACATCACCTGATGTCACCAACCCGATGAGAGGTATGCCCGAGGAGAGGATCCGGGACCGATCCGTCGGCGTGCCATGACCGTCGGCACGCCACCCAAAGCGCGAAAAGGCCAGCTCGCGACCGATTATCCCGAATTATTCGGGATCGCGGATAATTCGAAATAGCCGGGCTCTGAGCCACCAGCCGCGACCGGTGGACTCCTCGCTCGGGAGCCGGAGCAGCGCTAGTTGAGGCGCTCCACGATCATGGCCATGCCCTGACCCCCGCCGACGCACATGCTCTCGAGCCCGATCGTGTTGCCGGTGTCCTCGAGAGCGTTGAGCAGTGTGGTCATGATCCGGGCCCCGGTTTGGCCGAAGGGATGCCCGAGGGCGATGGCGCCGCCGCGGACGTTGAGCTTGTCCCAGCCGATGCCGAGCTCCCTCGCGCAGGGGATCACCTGCGCGGCAAAAGCCTCGTTGATCTCCACCAGGTCGATGTCGTCGATGGTCATCCCGGCCCGCCGGAGCGTCTGGCGCACGGCCTCGACCGGGCCGAGTCCCATGATCTCGGGGTTGAGTCCCGAAACTCCGCTCGCGATGATCCGGGCGAGCGGCTTGAGGCCGAGCTCGCGGGCCCGGGTGTCGCTCATGACCACGACCGCGGCCGCGCCGTCGTTCAGCGGACAGGCGTTGCCGGCGGTGATCGTGCCGCCCTCCCGGAAGACCGGCTTCAGCTCGGCGAGACCCTCGAGGGTGGTACCCGGTCGTGGACCGTCGTCCTTGGTGACGACCTTGCCGTCCGGGGTGGTCACCGGGATGATCTCCCGCTCGAAGAACCCCGATTCCTGCGAGGCCACCGCGCGGATCTGCGACTGGAGGGCGAACTCGTCTTGTTCCTCGCGGGTGACCTTCTTGAGCTCGGCCACGTTCTCGGCGGTCTGTCCCATCGCGATGTAGACGTCGGGGAGGACTCCCTCGAGCGGCGTCCAGGGCGCGCCCGCCTTCGGCGTGCGCTCGGCGGTCCGGCTCTCGGCCGTGGCGAACGCCTCGTTGTGCGGGCCGACATCGGCGGCACCGAACCCGTAACGGCTGACCGCTTCGACTCCGGCGGCGACGAAGACGTCGCCCTCACCGGCACGGATCGCGTGGGCGGCCATCCGGATGGTTTGGAGCGAGGAGGAGCAGTAGCGGTTGACCGTTACTCCCGGCACGTCCGGCAGCCCGGCGAGGAGCGCGGCGACCCGGCCGACGTTGTAGCCGGCCTCACCGGCCGGCTGCCCGTTGCCGAGCAGGACGTCCTCGACCGTGTTGGGGTCGAGCACCGGCAGCTTGGCGAGGACCTCCTTGACCACCAGCGCGGCGAGATCATCGGGTCGGCAATCGACGAGGGAACCTTTCCGGGCACGCCCGATCGGGGTGCGCCCGGTGGCGACGATGACGGCTTCGGGCATGTGGGCTCCTCCGGTTCGGGCGGCTCCTCGAAGATGACGAGCGATCCTGGTTCCGAGCCGCGGATGCAGGTCGCTCGCGCAGGCTACTTGCTCGTCCCCGGTATCCGGCCAGCCCGCCGGCCCTGGCGGCCGCGCTCGACACCAGGGCCCGGGTTCGGGCCGGAACCCCTGATGTAACGTGTTCTAGCGCTCAACGATCGTCCGCAGGGACAGCGCGTCAGCGAGAGGGAAGCGATGGAGATCGGCTACACCGAAGAGCAAGAGGCACTCCGGACCCGCCTGCGCGAGTACTACGCCGAGCTCCTGACCCCCGAGGTGGAGGCGCAGCTGGCCGACAGCCACGGCATCGGACCGAACATGCGCCGAGTCGTGAAGCAGATGGCAGCAGACGGCTGGCTCGGCATCGGCTGGCCGACCGAGTACGGGGGACAAGGTCGCTCGGCGATCGAGCAGTACATCTTCTTCGACGAGTCGATGCGGGCCGGAGCGCCGGTGCCGATGCTCACCATCAACACGGTGGGACCGACCATCATGCAGTTCGGCACGCCCGAGCAGAAGGAGTCCTTCCTGCCACGGATCCTGGCGGGCGAGATCCACTTCTGCATCGGTTACACCGAGCCGGGCGCCGGGACCGACCTCGCGTCGCTGCAGACCCGAGCCGTCCGCGACGGCGACGAGTACGTCATCAACGGCCAGAAGATCTTCACCTCGCTGGCCGGTGACGCCGACTACATCTGGCTGGCGACGAGGACCAATCCCGACGTGGCCAAGCACAAGGGCATCTCGATCTTCATCGTCCCGATGGACACGCCGGGCATCAAGGTGGTCCCCATGCACCTCCTCGGCGAGCACAACATCAACTACACGTTCTACGAGGACGTCCGGGTGCCGGCCGCCAACCTCGTCGGGGGCGAGAACGAAGGCTGGTCACTGATCACCAACCAGCTCAACCACGAGCGGGTCACCCTCTGCTCCGCGGGGATCGTCGAGCGCGCGCTCACCGACGTGCGCCTCTGGGCACAGCAGACCAAGCTCGCCGACGGGCGCCGGGTGATCGACCAGGAGTGGGTGCAGATCCACCTCGCCCGCATCCACGCGCGGCTCGAGTTCCTCAAGCTGATCAACTGGAAGGTGGCGTGGACGGCGACCCAGGGTCATCTCGACGTGGCCGACGCCTCGACCACCAAGGTCTTCGGGACCGAGTTCTACATGGAGGCCTTCCGTCTGCTCCTCGAGGTGGTCGGCCAGGCCGGCTACCTGAGCCGCGGCAGTCCCGAGGCGGTGCTGGCGGGGCGGCTCGAGATGTACGCGCGGAGCCTGGTGATCCTCACCTTCGGGGGAGGGACCAACGAGATCCAGCGAGACCTGATCGCCATCTTCGGACTGGGGCTGCCCCGGTCCCTGCGATAGGAGAGCATCACCCATGGACTTCTCGTTCAGCGAGGAACAAGAAGCAGTCCGCGAGCTCGCGGAGAGGATCTTCACCGATCTCTCCACGCACGAGCGGCTTACGCGAGATCGAGTCGGCGCCCGACGGAGACCACTTCGATCGCAAGCTCTGGTCGGAGCTCGCCGCGGCCGGTCTCCTCGGCATCTCGCTTCCCGAAGAGGTCGGGGGCGCGGGTCTCGGCTTCGTCGAGACCGGCCTCGTGGTGGAGGCCGCCGGCCGCACCGCCGCGTACGTCCCGGCCGTCGAGACCCTTGCGGCCGCGGCGCCGGCCATCGCCACGTTCGGTACCGAGGAACAGCGGACCAGGTGGCTCCCGGGGATCGTCGGTGGCGACACCGTGATCACCACCGCACTGGTGGAGCTCGGAGGGAGCCCGCTCGCGCCGTCGCTCGTCGCCGAACGTGACGGAGAGGGTTGGTCGTTGTCGGGGACCAAGGCGTGTGTCCCCTCGGGCATGATCGCCGACGCGCTGGTGGTGCCGGCCCGGGTCGAGCCCGACTCGGTGGCGGTGTTCATCGTCCAGACCGGCTCGCCGGGGTTGAGCCGCGAGCGGCAGATGACCAACACCGGCAGGCCCGAGGGTTTGTTCACCTTCGACGCGGTCAAGGTCGGACCGGACGCGCTGCTCGGCTCACCGGAGCGGGGAAGGGCCATCACCGACTGGCTCCTGCTCCGTTCGACCGCAGCGCTCGCGCTGGTCGAAGCCGGTGCCGTCTCTGCAGCGCTCGCGCTGGTGGCGGAGTACACCAAGACGAGGGAGCAGTTCGGAAAGCCGATCGCGACGTTCCAGGCGGTCGGCCAACGCGCGGCCGACGCCTACGTCGACACCGAGGCGATCCGGTTGACCGCCTGGCAGGCCGCGTGGCGGATCGGAGAAGGGATGCCCGCCGAGCAGGAGGTGGCCATCGCGAAGTTCTGGGCCGCGGACGGGGGCCAGCGGGTCGTGCACGCCGCGGTGCACCTCCACGGCGGGGTGGGCGTGGACCGCGATTACCCGCTCCACCGTTACTTCCTCATGACCAAGCAGATCGAGCTCACCCTCGGCGGGGCGACCGAGCAGTTGCTGAAGATCGGCGCCGCGCTCGCCGCCGAGCCGGCCTGACGGTCCGATCGTCTCCGTTCCGGGTCGGTGAGCCCGACTGCCTTCTCGCACGTCGGGGTCTGCGTCTCCGATCTCGAGCGGTCACGTCGCTTCTACTGCGAGGGTCTCGGTTTCGACGAGGTCGGATCGCACCACGTGGGTGACGAGTTCGCTTCGCTCATGGAGGTCCCCGGTGTCGACGTCGATTCGGTCATGCTCGCTCGCGACGGTGTGACCGTCGAGTTGCTCCGCTTCCGGGTTCCCGGCCACGTGGGCGAGCCGGTGCGGCGGTCGATGAACCGGCTCGGCCTCACCCACCTCTCCTTCCGGGTCGACGACGTCGACGCGGCCGCTTCGGCCATCGAACGCGCAGGTGGAGCCGTCATCGCCGGTACCCGGACCAGGCTCGACGTAGCGGGGACGCCCCTCGACTTCGTGTACTGCACCGATCCCGACGGAACGAGGATCGAGCTGATGCACTTGCCCGCGACGGCAGCCGGCAGCGCCTGAGAGGCTGCGACCGAAGCTTCGATGACCGTCTACCTCGACGACTGGCGACAGCCGGCACGGCTCGGGAAGGTGGCCGACCGCTGGTCCCATCTCGTCGCCGACACCGAAGAGGAGCTCCACGCCTTCGCCGCGCGCCTCGGCATGCGAAGGGAGTGGTTCCAGCACAAGCAGCGCCGTCCCCATCATGCGCACTACGACGTGCCCGAACGTGCTCGGCGTGAGGTGCTGGAGATGGGAGCCGTGGCGGTGAGTTGGCGTGAGCTCGGCCGGATGTTGCGGAGCCGACGCCCATCGAGCGGTCCCGCGCACAGCGATCCGTGAGCACTCCCGCCCTCGACCCGCGTCTGCCGGTGCTGGTCGGTGTCGGGACCGCGTCGGACGACGCGGAGGCCACCGACCTGATGGCCCGGGCGCTGCTCGCGGCGATCGACGACGCGGGTCCCGCCTCGATCGCTCGATCCATCGATCGGATCGCAGTCCCACAGGGCACTTGGTCGTACCGGGACCCTGCCCGGCTCGTCGCGGCGAGCGTCGGAGCGAAGGACGCCCGCACCCACCTCGTCGAGCTCGGGATCCCGCAGCAGAGCCTGATCGACGACGCGCTCGCGCGCGGTGCTCGCCGGCGAGTCGGAGGTGGCGGTGGTGGTGGGCGGCGAGGCCAAGCGCTGGGCCCGCGAGCGTGAGCGTGCAGGGGAGCCGACCGAGACGCTCCAGGACGACGGCGAACCCGACGTCGTGAAACGCCGGCCGGGACCGTTGCTCGAACCGGTCGAGGTCGCCCATCGGCTCTGGGACCCGATACTCCAGTACGCGATGATCGAGAACGCCCTGCGGGCCTCCGACGGCCAGAGCATCACCGACCACACCCGCGAAGTCGCCGAGCTGTGGGCAGGTTTCAACCGGGTGGCTCGCTCGAACCCGGAGGCGGCGTTCGGCGAACCCATGGAGGCGGAGGAGATCGCGACACCCTCGGCGACCAATCGTCCGCTCGCCTTCCCGTACAACAAGTGGCACGCCAGCCAGTGGACGGTCGACCAGGCCGCGGCGCTTCTGATCTGTTCGGTGGCAGCGGCCCGACGCTTCGGTGTGCCGCCCGAGCGATGGCTGTTCCCATTGGTGGGAGTCGAGTCGAGCCACGCGGTCTCGCTGGTGCGACGTCGACATCTCGACGCGTGGCCGGCGATGGGGGTGCTCGGCCGTGCCGTCCGATCCCGCATCGGTCGGCCGATCTCCGAGGTGGAGGTCGTCGAGCTCTACAGCTGCTTCCCGGCCGCGGTCCGCGTACAACGGCGCGAGCTCGGATTCGACGCAGCGACGATTCCGACGGTGACCGGCGGGATGGCCTTCGCCGGCGGTCCGTTCAACAACTTCGTCCTCCAGTCGACCGCGGCCGTCGCACGCCGCCTCCGGTCGCGAGCCGGGTTCGCTCGGTGCGATCACCACGGTCAGCGGGCTGTTGACCAAGCCGGGCATCGGCGTCTGGTCGGCCGACCCGGACGGCCGTCCGCCCCTCCTCTCGGACCTGGCGCTCGAGGCCGATGCGGCGACCGAGGTGATCGACGCGGTCGAGACGATGGACGGTTACCGGGGCCGCGCCACCGTCGCCACCTACACCGTCACCTACGACGGCCTCGACCCGGTCCGCGTGCTCGTGCTCTGCGACACCGAGGACGGCAGACGCTGCCTTGCGATCAGCGAGGATACCGAGCTCGCACGGCGTGCGGTCAGCTCCGAGCTGGTAGGTGCCACGGGGGAGGTGGCGGCCGGTGCGTTCCGGCTCGTCGAGGCCGCGCCTCCTACTACCGTGGGATGATGGCTGTTGCCCTCGACGACGCGTTCGGGTTCATCCAACAGTTCGATCACGGCGTCCTGGTCACCCTCAAACGTGACGGACGCCCCCAGCTCTCCAACATCCTCTACGTCCCCGGTGACGACCACCTGGTGCGCATCTCGGTGACCGATTCTCGAGCGAAGACCCGCAACCTTCGCCGCGACCCGAGGGCCTCGCTGTACGTCACGCGGGAGGACTTCTTCGCGTATGTGGTGCTCGAGGGCACTGTCGCCCTCTCTCCTCCGGCAAGGTCGGCGGACGATGCGGTCGTCGCCGAGCTGCGCGAGATGTACGAGCTCGCGGTGGGTGATCATCCCGACTGGGACGAGTTCGCCGAGGCGATGGTGGAGGAGAAGCGAGTGGTGGCGACGCTGCGTGCCACCAACGCCTACGGCATGATCGGAAGCTGAGCCGCCCGGCCCTCTATTCTCGTCGGTCATGATCCTCGAGCATGCGCTGATCGCGGTGCGCCCCGGCAGCGGTCCGGACTTCGAGGCCGCGCTCGGAAGGGCTCGACCGATTCTCGCCTCGTGTCCGGGGCTTCGTCTCGCTCGAGTTGCGACGAGGGATCGAGGATCCGGACCGCTATCTGCTGCTCGTCGAATGGGAGACCCTCGACGACCACATGGTCGGCTTCCGGCAGTCCGATGCCTTCACCAGATGGCGCGCAGAGATCGGTGAGTACTTCGAGGGCTCACCGATGGTCGACCACTACGAGGGCGTCGAAGGCCTGCTCTGACGACGGCGGCGGGCGAGGGCGAGCCGGGTCATCATGATTCGCCGGCGAGCTCCCACGCGGCCCGCAGATGGACGGTCAACTCGTCGAGCGAGGTGCGCGGCGTTGAGGCCGCTGGTCGACGGCATCACGTAGGCCGGCCGACCTCCGATGTCGCCCGGTTGCGGACCGGGGACTGCCTTCGAGTCGACCGCGGCGCGCCAACCGGCGAGCCCGACGAAACACACCGCACCGGGCTGCAGCCATGCGACGAGCCGCTCCACCCGCCGGTGTCCCTCGCGGAACTCGGCCGGCGTCAGCTCTGCCGCGGCCCGCGTGGCTCGTTTGACGAAGTCGGTCATCCCGACCCCGTGGTTCACCAGCGCGTCGAGCGCGTCGCGGTCCTTCTCCACGACACCCGCCGCGAGTGCGGCCGGCCAGAAACGGTTGCCGCGGCGCGCGTAACCGACACCCACGTCTGCCGAGTAGATCGAGGGGTTGAGCCCGCAGACGAGCAGGCGCATCCCCGCGCCGACCGAGTCGGCGAGGGTGCGGGCCCGCACCGCACGGAGCCGGATCTCGTCGCCGTCGACGGTGACCGACCCGGGCTCGACCGTGAACCCCGCACCGGTCACCACGTCGTCGAGCTGGTCGGCGCGCCACCCGGCGAAGAACCGGCCACCGACCTCGTCGTCGGGTAGCGCATCCCCCTCGTAGTCGCCCTCGAGCAGCTGGATGGCGAGCGGCGCACCCACCGCCATCGCCCGGTGGAGGTCGAAGAGCGCGAGGGGCAGGCGGGTTCGCTCGACGTGGAGATGGGTCATCCACGACCATCCGCCTCGCAACGAGCCACTGGCGAAAGGAAGCCTCTCCACATCGCCGAGGACATAGTGCGCATCGGGGATCCGGTTGCGACACTGCCTCGAGCATCACCTCGGACGCATCGAGCGCGACGGTTGGCGCTCCGAGATGTGGGAGATAGCGACCGGCTCCGCAGCCGAGATCGACCCGGACCGCGTCCGGCCCCACCTGCTTCGCGAACTCCTCGGCGGCTGCCTGCTGGCCGGCTCGGGAGTGGGACGCGGCCCACTCCAGTCCGCGGTCGTCGTAGATGTCGACGGTCGATCGGTGCACGAGGCGATGGTAGGGGCGAAAACGCCGGCCCGGTGAGAGGGTCAGGGCTCGGAAAGAGAGGGCGCGCTGTCCGGCTCGTCGGCGTTCCGCGCCCGTCCGGCC
Organism: uncultured Acidimicrobiales bacterium; assembly: GCA_963741055.1. Classification (GTDB taxonomy): domain Bacteria; phylum Actinomycetota; class Acidimicrobiia; order Acidimicrobiales; family RAAP-2; genus Bog-756. The sequence continues at coordinate 45,557 of CAVUGU010000022.1, forward strand.
ACCCCGAGCGGCAGCCGCACGATCCAGGTGGCCCCGCCCCCGGGGGTGTCCTCGAGATCGAGGTCGCCACCGATCGCGTCGACGAAGCCGCGGGCGACCGCGAGCCCGAGGCCGACTCCCGCTTGGCCGCCCGGCTCTCCCACCCGCTCGAAGGGTTCGAGGATTCGCTCGCGATCCTCGCGGGGGATGCCGGGGCCCCGGTCGACCACCCGTATGTCGATGCGACCTGCCACGGTCCCCGCCTCGACTCGCAGTCCTTTCCCGCCGGCGTGCACCAGCCCGTTGTCGAGCAGATTGGCGATCGCGCGCTCGAGCAGGCCGGGATCGGTCGAGATCGGGGGAAGGTCGTCGGGGACGTCGACGACCACCTCGGCGCGCCGGGGTCCGAGCGCCTCCACCGCGCTCGTGACCACCTCGGCCACCTGAGTGGGGACTCGCATCACCTGCACCGAGCCGGACTCGATCCGACCCATGTCGAGCAGGTTCTCGAGCATGCCGTTCAGCCGATCCGCCTCGTTGTCGACGGTGTGCAACAGCGTGGCGGTCTCCTCCGGTCCGAAGGTGAGCCGATCGGAGAGCAGGCTGCTCGAAGCCGCCTTGATCGCGGCAAGGGGCGCGCGCAGGTCGTGGCTCACCCCCGCCAGCAGCGCGGAGCGGAGCCGGTTCTCCTGGGCGAGCGTCCCTGCTTCGGCCGCTTCCGCCTGCAGGCGATCGCCCTCGAGTGCGGCCGAGAGCTGCGCGGCGAAGGCGGCGAGCACGTCTCGGTCCTCGGCCGCGAGACCGGGTCCGCGCAGCACGAGCACCTCTCGATCGGTGAGCGGAAGGACGACCGCCGCGCCCTTGGGGTCGAGCGGAGGGTCCTCTCCCGACGTCGCGACGGGCGACCACTGGGTCCAGGTGGTCTCTGACGGTCCGTGTGCGGCGCCGGGTTCGCTGGTGGAACGGAGGACCGCCGCCGCGTCGAGGTGGAACGCGATCCGCAGCTCGTCGAGAAGTGCGGGGAGGGGGTTGCCCTCGGGCGAGACCAGCCGGGCGGCCACCCTCGCCAGGACCCTCGCGTCGTTGCGTGCACGGGCGGCGGCAGCGGTCCGCCGCGCGGCGAGGTCGACCAGTACGCTGACCACCCCCGCGGTGACGAGGAACATGGTCAACGCCAGGATGTCGCGCGCATTGCCGATGGTGAACGTGTGGACCGGTGGGGCGAACAGGTAGTTGGAGAGCAGGAAGCCGGCCACCGCGGCGAGCAGGCCCGGCCACACGCCCCCGATCGCCGCGACGATCACGACGAGGACCAGATACGCGCTGAGCGCGGTCGCGAGGCCCGCATGGTTGCCGGCCGAGGTCAGGACCAGAGTGAGGAGGGGGAAGCCGATCGCACCGATGACGAGAGCCGTCACCACCCGCCGGAGGGGCAGCGGCGAGACGTAACGCCGGAGGTTGGTTCGCCCGTGCCGGGGCTCTTGCTGCGATGCAGGCGCTCCGCCCTCGCCGCTCTCTGCCTCGCCTTCGCGCAGATCCGCAGTCGGACTCGGCATCGGTCGCGATCACGTGGACGTCGAGCGAGCCGCCGGCGGCACGGATGGCCGAGTTGATGACCGAACCCTTGAAGAGCTCGTTGAGCCGGTTGCGGTGGGTCGCCCCCATCACCAGCTGGGTGGCGTTCTCGGCACGGGCCACCTGGACCAGCGCCGGCGCGACGTCGGTGCCCACCACCTCGACGAAGCGGCCCCCGAGGTCCTCGAGGAGGGAGCGGTTCTCGGCGAGCCCCTTCGACGCCGACCCAGAGAGGCTCTCGTCGCTGCGCACGTGCACTCCGACCAGCTCGGCCTTGGTCCGCATGGCCATCCGGGCGGCGCGCCGGATGAGCACCGCGCTGCCCTTGGCCCCGGTGATCGACACGACGACCCGCTCTTTGGTCTCCCACGGGCGCGCGATGTTGTGGCGCTCGCGGTAGTCGTTGAGCTCTTCGTCGACCCGGTCCGCGAGCCACAGCAACGCCAGCTCGCGCAGTGCGGTGAGGTTGCCGGTGCGGAAGTAGTTGGAGAGCGCCGCGTCGATCCGCTCCGGCGGATAGATGTTCCCGTGGGCCATCCGCCGCCGGAGCGCCTCGGGGGACATGTCCACCAGCTCGACCTGGTCGGCGTCCCGCACCACCGGATCCGGCACCGTCTCTTTCTGCTCGACCCCGGTGATCTGTTCGACCACGTCGTTGAGGGACTCGAGGTGCTGAAGGTTGATCGTCGAGATCACGTTGATCCCCGCGTCGAGCAGCTCCTCGACGTCCTGCCACCGCTTGGCGTGCTTCGAGCCGGGCACGTTGGAGTGGGCCAGCTCGTCGACCAGCACCAGTTCTGGCTTGCGCGCGAGGAGCCCGTCGACGTCCATCTCCTCGAAGGTCTGGCCCCGGTACTCGATCTGCTTGCGGGGGAAGATCTCGAGGTCGCGGATCTGGGCGTCGGTCTGTGGCCGGCCGTGGTCTTGCACCCAGCCGATCACCACGTCGGTCCCGCGGTGCTTGCGGCGCCAGCCTTCGTTGAGCATCGCGTAGGTCTTGCCGACGCCGGGAGCCGCTCCGAGATAGAGACGAAGTTTTCCCCGCGCCACTGCTCAGGCCCTCGCGACCGGCCGGGAGTCCTGCGCTCCGCCCGGCTCCTCCGGGGAGTCCGGGTCGAGTCGGTATCCGACTCCGGGCGTGGTCCGGATCATTCCCTCGTCGGTGCCGAGCTTGTGGCGGAGCCGGTGCACGTACGCGTGCACGTAGTGTGCCTCGCGTCCGTAGCCGGGACCCCAGACGGCATGGAGGATCATCTGGTGGGTGCAGGTCTTCGGCGAGTTGCGGGCGAGGTAGGAGAGCACCTCGAACTCCTTCGTGGTGAGATCCAGCTTCCTCTTGTGGATCGAGGCCTCGTGGTGGACGAAGTCGAGGTCGAGGTCACCGACGGCGAGGGTGGGCGGAGCACTGTCGGCGTGTTCGCCCGAGCGATGCCGGATGGCCGTGCGGATCCGCGCTTCGAGCTCGGCCATCCCGAAGGGCTTGGTCACGTAGTCGTCGGCTCCGCCGTTCAGCGCCGCGACCTTGCGGTCCTCGGTCCCACTCGCCGAGAGGATGATGATGGGAACCTCGCTCCATTCTCGGATCCGGCTGCACACCGCCAGTCCGTCGAGGTCCGGAAGACCGAGGTCGAGCACGACGATGTCCGGTGAGGCGACCGCGGTCGTCGAGATCCCCTGCGCACCGTTCGCCGCGGTCACCACCTCGTGACCGCCGGCCTGGAGTCCGAGCCGCAAAGCACGGAGGAGCGACGGGTCGTCGTCGATGACGAGGACCTTAGCCATGGCGTGCCTTCGCGCCGTTGGTCGCCGCCTCGGCTCCGTCGGTCGCCGCGGTCGGAAGGGTGAACACGAAGCGCGAACCCTTCCCGTGGGTGTCCTCGACCCAGATCTTCTCGCCGTGGGCCTCGACGAACGTCTTGGCGATCGTCAGGCCGAGGCCGGTCCGGCCCCCCGTATCGAAGCGAACGAAGCGGTCGAAGACCACCTCGCGCTCTTCCGCGGGGATGCCCGGTCCCTCGTCGCTGACCGACAACGCGACCCGGTCGCCCCGTACCTCGCCCGCCACGGTGATCACGCTCTCCGGTGGGGCATGACGGTTGGCATTGTCGAGGAGGTTAGCGAGGACCTGGCGGATGAGAACCGGGTCGACGTCGACGTCGGGCAGGGGCTCGCGGAACTCGGTGGCGACGTCGCGGTCGCCGAGCGAGGCGTGAAGTGACCCGACTGCCTCGCGCACCAGTTCGGGGAGCGAACGCGGGCCCCTGTGCAGCTCGAGCACGCCCGCATCGATGCGGGTCATGTCGAGCAGGCTGGTCACCAGGCGGATCAGGCGGTCCACCTCGATGTCGATCAGGCCGTGCAGCTCGTCCACGTCCTCGTCCGACAGCGGCATCTTCGGGTCGACGAGCGTGGAGGAGGCGACCTTGACCGTGGCGAGTGGGGTCTGCAGGTCGTGGGAGACCGCACCGACCATCGCGTGGCGCAGGCGGTCGACCTCCTCGAGGAGCTCCGAGCGGAGCGCCTGGTCGCGAAGGCGTGCGCGCTCGAGGGCGAGCGCGGCGTGGTTCACGAAGGAGCGGAGCAGCACTCGCTCCTCCTCTGCGTCGGGCATGGAGCGCAGCGCGAGCAGACCGACCGGTTCGCCGCCGGCGATGAGCGCGACGGTCTGGAGCTCGTCCGGCAGAGCGGACATCGTCCCGAGGCCGACCGGGACACCGGAGCGAGGCTCGAGGCCGCGGAGCTCGGCTCCGCTGAGTCGCCTCGCCTGCGGACGCCGCGACTCGGAGCGACCCTCCGGACTCGGGATCGGGAACGAGGAGCGCGACGCCCGGAACGTCGAAGAGGTGCGCCACCGCGCGGACCACCGACTTGAGCAGGTCGTCGGTCGACCGATCCTCGACGAGGAGATCGGAGAGGTCGAGGATCCGGCGGGCCTCGTCGGCTCTCGCCCGGGCGTCGGCCCTCGCCGCGTCGAGGCGGGACACCAGGTTCGCGACGAGGATCATCACCACGGCGTAGACGACCAGCGCCACCAGGTTCTGCGGTTGCTGCACGGAAAGGCTCCCGTAAGGCGGGACGAAGAGCAGGTCGAAGACGAGGAAGCCGGCGACGACGCTCCGCGGTTCCTGCCACGATGCCGCCGATCACGGCGCCGGCGAGCACGGGAAGCATCAGCACCAGTGCCGCGGTCGCCACGCTCAGGTGCGCTCGGAACGGCAGCATCACCGCTCCGGCACCGACCGCAAGGGCGACGCCGACCATTGCGCCGATCAGGCCTCTTCGCACGCCTCCATTGTCGTCCGGTTCGGGGAGGGTTGCGCGCGGCGGCTGCACCTGTTGAGGAATTATTCAGAACTCCGGGGTGCCGTTCAGATCCTGTTCAGATGGGCAGGCGGATACTGACGTCATGGCCGATTTCTTCGCAGTACTGGGCATCGTCGGGTTCGCCGTCTTGGGGCTGGCGCTGATCTGGGCTCTCGACCGGGTATGACCGTCACCCAGGGCATCCTCCTTGGGGTTGCCATCGTGATGTTCATCTATCTCGGCGTCGCGATGTTCAAGCCCGAAAAGTTCTAGATGGGCATCGCCCTGACCTTGGTCACCCTCGTGGTGGCGCTGGGACTGACCTGGCGGTACCTCGGCTCCTATATGGCGGCGGTGTTCGAGGGACGGGTGCACTTCCTGCGGTGGGCCGAGCGTCCGGTCTACCGACTCCTCGGCACGAGCCCTGAGCAGGAGCAGACCTGGCAGCGCTACGCCGGCGCGCTGGTCATCTTCTCCGCCGTCTCGATCGCTTTCACCTACGTGATCATCCGGATCCAGGGTTCGCTGCCGCTCAACCCCCAGCATCTCGGCCAGGTTCCCCAAGCACTGAGCTTCAACACCGCCTCCTCGTTCGCCACCAACACCAACTGGCAGAACTACGGCGGCGAGACGACCATGTCGTACTTCTCGCAAATGGGCGCGTTGATGGTCCAGCAGTTCGTGACACCAGCCGTCGGGATCGCGGTGGCCATCGCCCTCGTCCGCGGGTTCTCACGGCGCAACTCACCGACCATCGGGAACTTCTGGGTCGACATCACCCGCTGCATGCTCTACATCCTGCTTCCGATCGCGTTCGTCGCCGGCATCATCTTCGTCGGCCAGGGCGCGGTGCAGACCTTGGCAGGGCCGACCACCATCCACAACGTCTTGAACGGTGTCACCCAGACGATCGCGCTCGGGCCGATCGCCTTCATGGAGGCGATCAAGCAGCTCGGCACCAACGGGGGCGGGTTCCTGAATGCCAACTCGGCCACTCCCTTCGAGAACCCGACCGGGCTGACCAACTGGCTCTCGATCTACCTGCTGTTGGCCATCCCCTTCGCCCTGACCTACACCTTCGGCAAGATGGTCGGCAGCGTGCGCCACGGGGCTGCATTGCTCGCCGCGATGGTCATCATCTTCGGGGTCTGGATGGGTGGTGCCGTCTACGCCGAGCACGGGCAGAACCCAGCCGTGGCAGCAGCCGGCGTGCACTCGACCGTCGGGAACACGGTCGGCAAGGAATCGCGTTTCGGCGACACCACGTCCGCCGCCTTCGGCGTCGCGTCGACCAGCACCTCGACCGGTTCGGCCGACTCCTCGTACGACTCCTTCACCCCGATGGGTGGGTTTTTCCTCCTGACCGGGATGATGCTCGGTGAGGTCACACCGGGAGGAACCGGGAGCGGGCTCTACACCATTCTCATCTACGCGATCATCGCCGTCTTCATCGGCGGACTGATGATCGGGCGAACACCCGAGTATCTCGGGAAGAAGATACAAGCCAGAGAAGTCAAGCTGGCCGGGCTCGGTGCCCTGGTCATGCCGATCATCGTGCTCATCCTCACCGCGATCGCGGTTTCCATCCACGCCGGCCGCGCCGGGCCGCTCAATTCCGGTCCCCACGGTTTCAGCGAGATCCTCTACGCGCTCACCTCGCAGGGAAACAACAACGGCTCGGCGTTCGCCGGCCTGACCGGCAACACCTCCTTCTACAACATCATCGGCGGGATCGACATGCTGATCGGCCGCTTCGGGATCATGATCCCCGCTTTGGCTCTCGGGGGCGCCCTCGCGGCGAAGAACGTGGTGCCTGCTTCGCTCGGGACCTTCCGTACCGACAACACCATGTTCGTCGGACTGACCATCGGTGTCATCGTGATCATCGGCGGCCTGACCTTCTTTCCCGCGGTCTCGCTCGGTCCGATCGTCGAGCAGCTGAGCCACGGGAAATTCTTCTGATGAACGACGTCGCGACCGCGTCACAACACGAGCCCCAGACGCCCCTGGTCGAGGCGCACGGAGTGGCCGAGTCCCGGAGCCTGTTCGACCGCGAAATCCTCTGGAAGGCCCTCGGGGAGGCGTTCGTCAAGCTCAATCCGGCCGTGCAGATCAGGAACCCGGTGATGTTCGTCGTGCTGGTCGGCACGGTCATCACCTTCCTCGAGGCGATCGCCCACCCCGGCATCTTCACCTGGTCGATCACCGTGTGGCTCTTTTTGACCGTGCTGTTCGCCAACTTCGCCGAGGGGATGGCCGAGGGTAGGGGTAAGGCCCAGGCCGACACCCTCCGTCGCATGCGAGCCGAGACCGAGGCGCGGCGCCTCCTCCCCGACGGGCGCGAAGAGCTCGTGCCAGCGGCGAGTCTGGCGAAGGGGGACATGGTGGTCTGCGAGGCGGGCGACCTGATCCCGTCCGACGGGGAGATCGTCGAGGGGATCGCATCGGTCGACGAGTCGGCGATCACCGGTGAGTCAGCCCCGGTCATCCGCGAATCAGGCGGCGACCGTTCGGCGGTCACCGGCGGCACCCGGGTCCTCTCCGACCGGATCGTGGTCCGGATCACCGCGGAGCGCGGCGAGACCTTCCTCGACCGGATGATCACCCTGGTCGAGGGCGCCAGCCGCCAGAAGACCCCGAACGAGATCGCCCTCACCATCCTGCTCGCCGTCTTGACCATCGTCTTCATCCCGGTAGTGGTCTCCCTCCAGCCGTTCGGCATCTACGCCGGAGCGAGTGTTTCGGTGGTGATCCTGGTCTCCCTGCTGGTCTGCCTGATCCCGACGACCATCGGCGCGCTGCTCTCCGCCATTGGGATCGCCGGCATGGACCGGCTCGTGCAGCGGAACGTCCTCGCCATGAGCGGCCGTGCGGTCGAAGCGGCTGGCGACGTGCAGACCCTCCTCCTCGACAAGACCGGCACCATCACATTGGGGAACCGGATGGCCTCCGATTTCTTTCCGGTCGGCGGGCACGCCGAACAGGAGGTGGCCGATGCCTCCCAGCTCGCCTCACTGGCCGACGAGACTCCCGAAGGACGCTCGATCGTCGTCCTCGCCAAGGTGCGTTTCGGCATCCGCGAGCGGGACCTCGAAGGCGAGCACACCTTCGTCCCCTTCTCGGCGACGACCCGGATGTCGGGACTCGATCTCGAGGGTCGCCAGATCCGGAAAGGGGCTGCCGACTCGATCAAACGGTGGGTGATCGAGCAAGGCGGCACGGTGCCCGACGACCTCGACCCGATCGTCGAACGCATCTCGAGGGAGGGTTCGACCCCTCTCGTCGTAGCCGACGGGCCGCACATCCTCGGGGTCATCGAGCTGAAGGACGTCGTGAAGCAAGGCATCCAGGAGAAGTTCGACGAGATGCGCCAGATGGGCATCCGTACGGTGATGATCACAGGCGACAACCCGCTGACCGCGGCAGCCATTGCCCAGGAGGCAGGGGTCGACGACTTCCTCGCCGAGGCGACTCCCGAGGCCAAGATGGCGCTGATCAAGGCCGAACAAGAGGGCGGGAAGCTCGTCGCGATGACCGGGGACGGCACCAACGACGCGCCGGCTCTCGCTCAAGCAGACGTCGGGGTGGCCATGAACACCGGGACGACCGCGGCCAAGGAGGCGGGCAACATGGTGGACCTCGACTCCAACCCGACCAAGCTGATCGATGTCGTCGAGATCGGCAAGCAGCTGCTGATCACCCGCGGATCACTCACCACCTTCTCGATCGCCAACGACGTCGCCAAGTACTTCGCGATCATCCCGGTGATCTTTATTGCGACCTATCCACAACTGAAGTCACTGAACATCATGCATCTTCACAATCAACAGAGCGCCGTTCTGTCCGCAGTGATCTTCAACGCGCTGGTGATCGTCGCGCTGATCCCACTCGCCCTCCGCGGGGTGCGGTTCCGGCCGGCGAGCTCCGCGGCGATCCTCCGCCGCAACGTCTGGATCTACGGGGTCGGCGGGATCATCGTGCCCTTCATCTTCATCAAGCTGATCGACCTGATCCTGGTCGCCCTGCACGCGTACTGATGGGAACCACCTGATGCTCGTCCACCTCCGCCGCTCGCTGATCATGGCAGTTCTGTGTCTGGTCTTCTTCGGGTTCGTCTACGGGCTCGCCGGCACCGGCGTCGCTCAAGCGCTCTTCTCCCACCAGGCAGACGGATCGATCACGGCCAACGGATCGACCCTGATCGGTCAGAACTGGTCGCAGGTTCGCTGTCCGGGTCATCCGATCGGGAGCTGCGTCTTCCACGGGAGACCGGACGACACCGGGCCGTATGCCGCCAATCCCAAAGCCACACCGGCGGTCGCCGGTGGCGACAATCCACTCGAGGCCAACGGGAACCCGGGCGAATCGGGCGCGACCAATCTCGGACCTCGCTCCCAGACCCTGTTGAACAACACCAAGGAACTCGTGCAGTACTGGAAGAAGCTCGGTGTGCCGAACCCGACACCCGACCTGGTGACCAACTCGGGGAGCGGATATGACCCCGACATCACCCAGGCCGACGCGCTCGTGCAGGTGCCGATGGTGTCGAAGGCGACCGGAGTGAGCCAGGCGGCCCTCCGCTCGCTGGTCAGCCAGCAGACCAACAGCGCCGAGCTCGGCTTCCTCGGGAGCTCGTACATCGTGGTGCTGCAGCTCAACGAGGGCCTCGCCCAGTTGGAGCACCGGCGCTAGCGCGACTCGGTATCCGGTAGGGGCGCGGGACCTGGTGCATCGGGCCCGCCGGTCGACGGTCGTGATTCCTCGGCGGACAGCGCGGCCCCGACCTGGTCGGCGATCGCGACAGCCACTCGGAGCTGTTCTCCAGAGACGGGGACGCCGGGGGTCGGTGTGAGGAGGAAGTGTCCGAGCAGCCACCCGCTGCTCCTGACCGGAAGGTCGACGCTCTTCGTCGGCAGTCCGAGCCCCTCGGTCGACCAGGTCTCGCTCCCGACCACCACGAGGCCGTCGGGAGTGATGCGGGCCGTCGCGTTGCCGGCATCGCCACGGGTGAACCGGCATTCGCGGAGGCTGAGTAGTTCACGGAGCTCGCTCGCCGCCGTCGCGACCACCAGTGCCGGATCCTTTCCCGTCGCGGTGAGCTCGGTGATCGCGTGGAGCTGCGCGACGTGTTGGCTGGCCGTCGACGCGGCGACGCGATGGTGTCGTCCACGTGCCGCCAGCTCGCCCACCGCGAGACCGACCACGACGAGGAGGATCTCGCTGATGAGGTCCTGGTGGTTGGTGATGCGGAAGGACTCGTAGGGGATGGTCAGGAAGTAGTCGAAGGCCAGCGCGGAGACCACGGCGGCGAGAACGGCGGCGAGCCTCCTACCTGTGCTGGCAATGGCGACGATGACCACCACCAGGAAGAGCGCGCCGTCCGCAGCGTCGAGCCGGTCGCGCCAGGGGATGAGCAGCAGGGCCATCGCGATCGGAGCCGCGATGGCCGCAACGACGATCCAGCTGTCGAAGGTGAGACCGAGAAATCGGCGCACCGTTCGCTCCGGGCGTCGTGGCTTCGGGTTCTCCTTCCCGACCGCCCACCGGCAACGGCGTGATCGACCCCACCTGGCTACTTTCACACGTCGGGTCGCCGAAAGGAAGAGCGGGCGCGGCCAGCCCGGTGCACGCTGCCCGCCCGTGCTTGACTGCGGCAGTGTCCGCGTGCCCAACCTTGGCCACCGAACGCCTGGTCCTCCGGCCCTTTCGGGAAGACGACCTCGACGCGTTCACTGAAGTGATGACTGCGCCGGAGGTGCGCCAGAGCCTCCACCTGCCCGAGGAGTACTCGAGGTCCGACGCGTGGTACGGGATGGCGCTTTGGCTCGGCCAGTGGGAGCTGCGCGGATCCGGTCAGTGGGCATTGGAGGAGCGCTCGACCGGCGAGCTGGTCGGTCGGGCCGGCCTGCACCTCCCGGAGCGTCCCGATTGGCCCGGGCTCGAGGTGGGTTGGGTGCTCCACCCGTCACGGTGGGGGAGGGGGTACGCGACGGAGGCCGGTCAGCGGTCGATCGCCTATGCCTTCGACGAGCTCGGCGCGGAACAGGTCTTCAGCGTCATCCTCCCGGAGAACGAACGGTCGGCCTCGGTGGCGCGGCGCCTCGGCTTCCGCCTGGTCGAGGAGCGGGTCCTCTCCACCTTCCCGCAGGCGCCGCACGGAATCTGGCGGCTCGATCGCGAACGGGATCGCTCCTGAGGGGCGGTTCCAGGTCTGGGACTTCGAACGAGCCGGCGTCGCGGAGGTCTGCACCCCATAGGTGTTGTGGAGCTCGCCTAGTGCCCCCAGAGACCCGGAGACCCGAGACCCAGTGCAGACCCGGAGACCCGGAGACCCAGAGGCCGGCCTGGTGACTCGATCTCAGAAGAATCAGATCAGATGCATGCCGCCGTCGACCAGCACGACCTCGCCGGTCATGTAGCCGGAGCACGCCACTCCGTGGACGACGTCCGCCACGTCGTCGGGGGTCGCCACTCGTCGGAGCGGTGCTGCCGCAGTCACGAAGTCGCGGGGACCGTCCCACTCCGCGGTGCGAGGGGTGTCGACCAGCCCGGGCGCAACCGCGTTGACCCGGACCTCGGGCCCGAGGGTGTTGGCGAGCAGCCGGGTCAGGTGGTCGACCGCAGCCTTGGAGCACGCATACGGGATCGAGCTTCCCGTCGTACGTTGGCCCGCGATCGACGAGACGTTGATCACCTGCCCCTGGTCCGACGAGCGGAGAAGGGGGAGCGCGGCGACGGTCACCAGCCAGGTCCCGATGAGGTTGACGTCGAGGATCCGCCGCCACACCTCCGGTGTCGCCGCGTCGAGCTCGGCATGGGGGATCACTTGGGTCGTGCCGGCGTTGTTGACCAGGAGGTCGAGGCGGCCGTGCCGTTCCGACACGTGCTCGAGTAGCCCGTCGACCTCCCCCGCGTCCGCGATGTCGGCACGGCAGTAGCTGGCGGAGGGCAGTTCGGCGGCGACCCGCTCGCCGGCCTCGACGTTCGCCACCGAGTTGACCACCACCGTCGCGCCCTCGGCGGCGAAGCGCCGGGCGCAGGCCGCGCCGATGCCGACGGACGAGCCGGTCACCAGAACGACCCGACCGTCGAAAAGAGAGTTGCGCGGTGCGGAAGCGGTCGGGTCGGGCATCGGACGAGTGTACGGCCCGGCCTGGCCTAGGTTCTTGCGATGCGGCTGGTGAGCTATCTCGAGGGGACGGTGCGCACCGGTCTCGTCGTGGGCGACGAGGTGGTCGACCTCACCGATCCCGCGATCGGGTTGCCGGGCGCGATGGTCGAGCTTCTCGGCCTCGGAGCGGACTCGAAAGATGCCCTCGCCGAAGCAGCTTCGACCCGAGCCCGCCGGGTCGCGCTCGGTGACGTCGACCTCCTCTCTCCCGTCCCCCATCCGCCTTCGTTCCTCGCGATCGCCCTCAACTACGAAGACCATCTGCGAGAGCTCGGCCGGGACCGTCCGGAGTTCCAGACCTGGTTCTCCAAGCAGCCGACCTGCGTGGTCGGTCCCGGCGCGCCGATCGAGGTACCCACGGTCTCTTCCGCGGTCGATTACGAGGGCGAACTCGGGATGGTCGTCGGTCGCCGGTGCCGGCACGTCCCCGCCGCAAGTGCCTTCGAGGTCCTCGCCGGCTTCCTCGTGATCGACGACGTGAGCGTGCGCGACTGGCAGTGGCGGACCCCCACCATGATGATGGGCAAGGGCTTCGACACCCACGGGCCGGCTGGTCCGTGGATCGTCACCCCCGACGAGCTCGGCGATCCGCAGGATCTCGCGATCAGGACCCGGGTCAACGGCGAGCTCCGCCAGGACGGGCGGACCTCGGAGATGATCTTCTCCTGCGCGGAGATGATCGAGCATCTCTCGACCGCCTTCACCCTCGAGCCAGGCATGCTGATCACGACCGGCACCCCGGCGGGTGTCGCTGCCGGGGCAGACCCGCCGCGCTGGTTGCGCGCCGGGGACACGGTGAGCGTGGAGGTCGAGGGGATCGGAGCGCTCACCAACCCAGTGGTCGACGAGCCTGCATCCGACAGCTCGGAGGACGGTGCATGAGCTCACCCGGCGAGGAGGCGTCCGTGGTGATCACCCGCTCGTTGCGGATCCCCCTCTCCGAGTTGCACTTCCGTTTCAGGCCGAGCGGCGGACCCGGTGGCCAGCACGCCAACAAGGTCGCCACCCGGGTGGAACTCCGCTTCGACGTGGCAGCCTCCTCCGCGCTCGACCGAGCACCAGCGCGCGCGCCTGCTCGACCGGCTCGGGACCGAGGTCCGGGTGGTGGTCGACGAGGAGCGTTCCCAGGCGCGGAACCGGCAGCCTGGCGGTGGAGCGGTTCCGCGAGCGGATGGCCGCGGCGCTCCGGGTCGAGAAGCCGCGACGTCCGACCCGTCCCTCGGCCGGCGCGACCGAGCGGCGGCTCTCCGAAAAACGGCGCCTCTCGGAGCGCAAGCGCGCCCGGCGTCCGACCGATCGAGGAGTGACCCGCTCAGCCGGCTCGCCGCTCGCGCTTCGGACTGCTCCAGGCGGCGTCGAGGAACCGGTTGATTTCGGTGGTCAGGCGCTCGGGGCGGAACCGCAGCTCGAGGAGTGAGTTGGCCTGGAGCAGTTCGCCCTGGGGCAGCCGGCGCGCCAGCTGTTCGGCGTCGTGGAAAGGATGGATCCGGTCGACCCGGTGTCCGATCACCAGGCCGGGGACGTCGATGGCCGCACGCTCGGCGACGGTGGGGGCGATCGGCCCGGCCAGGATCCCGTGGAGGACCGCGGCCGTCTCGACCGGGTCGTTGGAGAACGCGTTGATGACACTGTCGACCGGCCCGATGCCGGTGCGGGGGAGCCGCCGGACGCTGAGGCGAGGCGTCCGGACCACCGGGCGGGCGAAGTGGACCGCGAGCAGCATGGGGACGAAGGTGACGGCCGCGGCAGGAAGCGCCCACTCGAGGACCGGCATCTCGATGACGAGGCCCTGCACCCGGTCGGGAGCCTGCGCGGCCACCAGCAGGCTGACGTTGCCGCCGAGGGAGACGCCGCCGATCACGGCCGTCTCGATGCCGAGGTGGTCGAGCAGCGCGACGACGTGGTCGCGCGTAGGTGTCCATGCGGTGGAAGGACGCCCGCGCGGCTTCTCGGAGAGCCCGTGCCCCGGGAGGTCGAGCAGGATCACCCGGTTGCCGAGTGCGGCGAGGTCCTGGGCGAGCCGGCGGTTCAGGTTGGCGTCGAGCAGGATCCCGTGCATGAAGATCAGCACCCGCGGGCCGTGCCCGTGGACTTCGTAGGAGAGACGGACGTCGCCGGACTCGAACATGCCGACCTCGTAGGGCGGGGCGGCGTGGCCGACGGCGTGGGCTCTCGGTCGTCCGCCCGCCGGTCGCGCGACCGGGTCCGTCCCTGCCCCCTCAGCCTGCATCGGGCCAACGGTACGTGTCGGGTCGGCGGTGCGCCAAAACGGGAAGTTGGGCACGCACTTGTTCGAGCCGGCCGAGGTCGACATCGGCGACGACGAAGCCCGGTTCGTCGTCGAGCACGCTCGGCGACGACGTCTCCCCAGGGATCGACGATCATCGAGTGGCCGTGGCAGGCCGGCATTCCCGGCGGCAGTACGCCGACCTGGCGCGGCGGCGACCACGAAGATCTGGTTCTCGACAGCCCGCGCCCGGAGCAGCAGCTCCCAGTGGGGCGGGCCGGTGGCGGCGGTGAACGCGGCCGGCACCGCCACGACGGTGGCGCCTTCGAGGGCGAGGATCCGATAGAGCTCGGGGAAACGGAGGTCGTAGCAGATCGACATCCCGAGCACCGGCACAGGCTCGTCCTCCGCGAGATACCTGGCCAGGGGCAGGACGCACAGTCGGTCGCCCGCGGCGATCGCCGCCGACTCCCTGCACCGTCGTCCCGTCGAGCGCCACGTCGAAGAGGTGGATCTTCCGGTAGACGGCCTCGACCGTACCCGATGGTCCGACCAGGCAGCTGGTGTTGGACAGCCGTGCCCGCCGGATCCGCGGCGCGTTCGGGGAAGCTGCCGGCGACCAGCTGGACGCCCAGGCGGCCGGCCAGGTCGGACGCCCAGGTGACGGTGGGCCCGCCAGGTCCTCCGCGTGGGCGCGGAGGTGGGTCGGCGTTTCCGGCCACCGAGAAGTACTCGGGCAGGACGACCAGTTCGGCACCGCGGGCGGCGGCGCCCTCGACGAGCGGCGTCGCGGCGTCGAGGTTCTCCGTGCGGTCCGGCCCGGCAGTCGTCTGGATGGCGGCGACCCGCATGCCACAGGGTAGGTCGAGCGTCGGGCACAATGACCGGATGCATCGACCCGACCGCTGGGTGCGGCCGCCGAGGGAGAGTGCCGTGTCGTTCGAAGACTCCGACATCGTCCGCAGCGCCGTCCGGGTGGAGGGCTTCCGGGACGACGAGTTCAACTACCAGCTGATCCGGGCCATGGGCGTGGCCGACTACGGCGGGTCGACGGTGGGCGAGTGCCTGGCGGTCGTCGCCGAGATCGCCGACGGGAGCCCGCGGAGCTGGGCGGCCGCTTTCGAGCGGCTCGCCGCCCGGGTGGAGGACCGAGGGCGGGCGTGCCTCGACCGGGGCCGCAGGGTGAGCGCGCGGGACCATCTGCTGCGGGCGTCGACCTACTACCGGACCGCCGAGTACTACGCCGAAGGGGAGCGAACGACGCCGCACGGCCGGGGAGCGGAGCCAGGCCTGCTTCGCCGAGGCCGCGGCGCTCCTGCGAACCGCCGGTCGAGCCGGTCGAGGTGCCGTTCGAGACGGGTCGCTCCCGGGCTACCTGGTCCGCGCCCCGCGGCGCCGGCGGCCCGCGCCCGACGCTGGTGGGCGTCGGCGGCTTCGACTCCAGCGCCGAGGAGCTCTACTTCCACCTGGGGCGCCCGGGCGCCGAGCGGGGCTGGAACGTGTTCGTCTTCGACGGGCCCGGACAACCGGGGTGCATGCGCCGCACCCGTCGCTGACCTTCCGGCCCGACTACGAGGTGCCGATCGGCGCCGTGATCGACCACCTC
The DNA here is from genome assembly GCA_963741055.1 of uncultured Acidimicrobiales bacterium. GTDB lineage: Bacteria > Actinomycetota > Acidimicrobiia > Acidimicrobiales > RAAP-2 > Bog-756. Next base: position 61,418 of record CAVUGU010000022.1, read on the forward strand.
GGCGCCCGTCCCGACGTCGACCCCGAGCGCCTGGCCCTGGCCGGCCAGAGCTTCGGCTCGTACTTCGCCGCCCGGGGCGCCGCCGCCGACACCCGGGTGGGCGCCCTGGTGGCCAACCCGCCGGTCGTGGACATGAGCCGGTACATGGAGGCCTGGGTCGGCGCCGAGGTCTTCCGCATGTCGCGGGACATCCGGCCGGAGGACGTCATCGGCGTGCCCGAGGACCTGATGCCGCGCCAGATGCAGTGGGGCATCGCGGCGATCTGCCACCGGTTCGGCGTGCCGTCGTTCCACGCCTGGCGGGAGGCCATGGAGCAGTTCCGGCTCGGGGACCGGCTCCGCCGATGCGCTGCCCGGGCTGGCCATGGTCGGTGACCGGGAGGGCGCCGAGCCGCTGGCGCAGTTCGCCAGGTTCGTCGAGGGGGTCGGTGGGCCGGTCGACCCGGTGGTGTTCACGGCGGACGACGGGGCCTCGACCCACTGCCAGGCCGACAACATGCGACTCTCCGCCCAGGTCACCTTCGACTGGCTGGACGGTCTGTTCGACTAGTTCGCCGAGAGGCGCATTCGGCCTCCCCCGGGGCGCCGAGGGCTCGTCGCGGCAAAGGTGGCGTGGTGGCATTCGCACTGCGAGCCGACGAGTCGGGCCGGGTTTTCCGCGATCGGCGACAAGCTGGACAATTGCTCGGTGAGCGTCTGTTGCCTCTCCGTGACGAGCGGCCCGTCGTCCTCGCTCTCCCGGGGCGGCGTCCCGGTCGCGGCAGAGGTTGCCAGCATCCTCGGTGCACCTCTCGACGTGATCGTCGTGCGAAAGCTCGGTGTTCCGTTCCAGCCCGAACTCGGGTTCGGCGCGATCGGCGAGGGTGAGGTGACGGTCCTCGACCGTGATCTCGTTGAGCGAGCACGACTCGACGACCGGGACATTCAACGGGTGATCACTTCGGAAAGGAGGGAGCTGAGCGACAGGCCGCCCGTTACCGGGGTGGGCATCCCCGGTTCGCGTACTCGGACGCACCGCGGTGATCGTGGATGACGGCGTGGCCACCGGGGGGACCGCCCGTGTCGCGGTCCAGGTTGCCCGGCGATGGGCGCTCGGGGGGTCGTCGTCGCGGTGCCCGTGGCACCACCCAGACGGTCGCCCGCCTCCGATCGGAGGCGGACCAAGTGGTCTGCCTGTTCGTGCCACCACAATTCGTCGCCGTAGGGGCGTGGTATGAGCATTTCGAGCAGCCTCGGATCGCGAGGTCGGGTCGCTGCTCCGTGAGACGAACGGTCGTTCGCCGAAGAGCCGATCACCGGTGGACACACGGGTCGGTCCGCAAAGAGGTGACGGTACGTGCCGGCGAGGTCGACCTCGCCGGCGAGCTGGTGGTTCCCGAACCGGCGAAGGGCGTCGTGCTTTTCGCCCACGGCAGCGGCAGCAGCCGACACAGCCCTCGCAACCAGGCGATGGCTCGGACTCTCCGAGCTCACGGCTTCGGGACGCTCCTCTTCGACCTGCTCACCGAGCCGGAGGCCGCAGACCGCCGGCGAGTGTTCGAGTCGACCTCCTCGGCGAGCGGCTGCTCGGCGCGACGGTGTGGTTGCGTACGCAGACGGGTTGGGACACCAGCCAGTCGGCTACTTCGGTGCGAGCACCGGCGCGGCGGCCGCGCTCTCGGCTGCCGCCACGCCCGGCAACGAGGTGGCCGCGGTGGTGTCGCGTGGCGGGCGTCCAGACCTCGCCGGGGGGCGCCTCGCCGCGGTGCGATGCCCGACGCTGCTCGTCGTGGGAGGCGCCGACACCGAAGTCCTTGCGCTCAACCGCCAGGCCGCGTCCGTTTGCGGTGCATCAACCAGCTCACGATCGTTCCGGGTGCGACCCACCTGTTCGAGGAGCCCGGCGCCATGGAGATGGTCGCCGGGCTGGCGATCGACTGGTTCGAGCGATACCTCCCGCCGTGATCCGGGGCGCCCGTTCGGGCACCGAGCGGCTCCGATCCTCTCGGGTGGGGAGCATGATCTTCGGGGCGCATCTCGTGTTGTTCAGCGAGGACGCCGATGCGGCCCGGTCGTTCCTGTCGGACGTGTCGGGCCTCGACTCGGTGGACGCCGGCGGCGGGTGGCTGATCTTCGCCCTGCCACCCGCGGAGATGGCAATTCATCCATCCGAAGGTGGAGGAGCCGCGCTCTACCTCATGTGCGACGACCTCACCGCAGAGATGCAATCCCTTGCCGACCGCGGAGTGCTCTTGACCGAGGCCGAGGAGGAGCGGTGGGGAGCGTGACGAAGATGAGACTTCCGAGTGGGGGCGAGCTCGGGCTCTATCAGCCACGGCATCCGACTTCGCTGCAGAGGACGACCGATCCGGAGGTTGCGGGCGGAGCGTGAAACGCGCGATCGGCGAGGCTCGCCGGGTCAGTGCGATTCGCTGGCTGGCGTCGGGTACGTGGCGAGCGCAGCGGCCAGTGCTACTTCGCCGGCGGGGGAGGTGTCCTCGTGCACTCCGAGGAGCGTCGTGACCGATCCCCAGCCGTCCGCGACGATCGCCGCGTCCGATCCAGGTTCGAGCTCGGCACGCTCGGCCACGCGGTCGGACCCCGAGGCCCCGCGGAGGGTCAGGGTGATCGACCCGGACGTCCTGTCGAGGGGCGCTCCGGCGACGGGTTCGGGCGTGTTCTCGGGGCGGACGGCTCGAATCAGACCCATCTTGCCGAGGGTTCCGTGTCGGAGACCTTTGAATGGTCCAAAGGGACCGCCGGCACGTTGAGGTTGAGGACGGTCGGGGGTGCCATCCGGGTCAGCGCGGGGAGGAGGTCCGTCGCGATCCGGACCGGCGTCTCCCAGGGGATCGGTTCACTCGCCCAGGCGATGCTGACCGCGAGACCGCTGACCCCGAACTGAGCGGCGGTCAACACCGCGCCCACGGTGCCCGAGTGGAGCGCGGAGCGGCCCGTGTTGAGACCCTCGTTGACGCCCGACACAACCAGATCGGGCTCGGGACCGAATCCGCCGATGGCCGCGAGGATCACCGCGAGGGCAGGAGACCCGTCGATGCCATAGGTCGGAATCCGCGCAAGCCCGGGGATCTCGACGTTCTGGTACGCGATGGACTCGCGGTCGTAGACCGCACCGACCGCGGCGCCACAACCGCTCTGGTTGGTGAGCGGGGCGACCACGATCAGATCGTCTTCCGGACCGAGGGAGGCGGAAAGACCCCTTGCGAGGGCTGCGATGCCCGGAGCGAACACGCCGTCGTCGTTGGTGATCAGGATGCGCATCGGAGGTGTGGTGTCCGTGGGGGAGGAGACGGCACGCGTCGACGCGCATGCCCAATGAAGGAGCGATCGTGGGCGCTTCGGCCTCTTCGCCTACCATACCGGGCGGCACCGGCCATTCCGTGGTCCGTCAAAGAGGCGGATCCTCGACCCGAGCAGCCCACCACCTCGATGACCTCACGACCCACTGCCGAGGACCAGCGTCCGGCGGAGACCACTGCTGCAACGGGCGACCAGTGGGTGATCGGCCACGGAGAGGACCGGGCGGTGATCACCGAGATGGGAGCCACCCTCCGCTCGTTCACCGTTGGAGATCGTTCGCTGATCGAGGGTTTTACGAGCGACGAGTGGAGCCAGGGAGGGCGGGGACAGGTCCTCGCCCCCTGGCCGAATCGCCTGGGGGACGGTTGCTACACCTTCGAAGGGATCACCGCCCAGGCCGCGCTCGACGAACCTGCCACCGGCAACGCGATCCACGGGCTCGTGCGGTGGGTGCCCTGGCGGATGGTCGCTCGGGCCCAGAACCAGGTCACGATGGAGTACGAACTCCGGCCCTCGCCGGGTTACCCCTTTGCGCTCCGGCTCTCGGTCGAATACCGGGTCGGACGCGACGGCCTGGTCGTGACCGCATCCGCCTTGAACATCGGCTCGGGCAACCTCCCGTTCGGGATCGGCTTCCACCCATACCTGACTCTGGGTGTCGATTGGGTGGACCAGTGGCGGCTGCAGGTCCCGGCGTCGGCCCGACTCATCTCCGACGAACGCGGGTTGCCGGTGCGGAAGGGTCCCGTCGGCGGGACCGAGTTCGACTTCTCACGAGGACGGCTGGTCGGGGTTACCCGACTCGATACTGCCTTCTGCGATCTCCGGCGCGACGCGGACGGACGGAGCCGGATCGAGCTCGACCTCGCGGAGGGAGGCGGTGGCATCACCCTCTGGGCCGACGATCGTTTCAAGTACGTGATGGTCTACTCGGGTGACACGCTCCCACCGGATGAGCGTCGCACCGCACTCGCCGTCGAGCCCATGTCCTGTCCGCCCGACGCGTTCCGCTCCGGCACCGATGTCGTCGTCCTGACACCCGGCGCGCGGTGGACCGGTTCGTGGGGGATCACTCCGCGCTGAACGCTGCAGGCGCGCCACTCTACGGAAGTGCCGCCTGATCCGGAGCCGTCACGACCTCCGTGGGCGAGGTGGCCTTGCTATGACCAGAGCGCTCCTCGGCGACGACCCGGCCGTCTCGCATGGTGATGATCCGATGGGCGTGCGCGGCAACCTCGAGATCGTGGGTCACCGTCAAGATGGTCATCCCGGCGGAGCCCAAACGGTCCAACAATCCCAGAAAGTGCTCGGTCGACTCCGAATCGAGGCTCCCGGTGGGCTCGTCCGCCAGCAGGACCTTCGGTTCGTTGGCCAGTGCGCGGGCGATGGCCACCCGCTGTCGCTCGCCACCCGAGAGTTCGGTCGGAAGTCGGTGCTCGCAACCCCCGAGGCCGACTTCGGAGAGAAGCTCCGCCGCACGGGCTCGGCGCTCGTGCGCGGAGCGGTGTGTGCCGAACATCGGGAGCTCGACGTTGAGCTGCGCGGAGAGCTGGGGAAGGAGATCGTGGAACTGGAACACAAGTCCGACTTCTTTTCGGCGATACGAGCCCAAGTCACGAAATTGGCTCAGGTCACGGCCACCGACGACGACCGAACCCGAGGTCGGCGAGTCGATCGCCGCGAGCAGGTGCAAGAGAGTCGACTTACCGCAGCCGGACGGACCTGTGATGGCGACCGACTCCCCATCCCCGACGGTGAGATCGACGCCGCGAAGCGCCTCGACGTTGCCGGGATAGACCTTTGTCACCCCCCGGATTTCGATAGCAGCCCCGGCGGAACCGCTCCCGTTACTCATGGCTCAGTGCCTTGAGCGGTGAGAGGAGCGCTGCCCGAGCGGTCGGGTAGACCGCGCCGAGAAGTGTCATTGCTAGGGCGGTGAGCAGTGCCCGCCAAAACGCATCTTGGGAGAAGGCTGGGTGGAGCACGCCCTTCAGTGCCGGAAGCTGGGCAAGTCCATTGGCAATCAGGAACGAGAGCGCAACGCCGATCACTGCTCCGGCGAGCGCCAAGAGCAGGCTCTCGCCGATGAGCAGGCCCACGGTGCGGCGACACGTCCAACCGACAGCCCGCAGCAGTCCGAACTCTCGGGTTCGCTCGAAGAGCGTGAGGAGCATCGTGTTGCCGACGATGACCGCCCCGATGAGGATCGCGAGGACGGTGCTGCCGTTGACAGCCGCCTGGAGATAGACGAGCCCCTGGTCGGCTCTACCGAACTGGGTGGCGGTGCGAATGGTGGTCAGCTCGGGCAGCGAGTAGTCGATGTGTTTGGCGACGGTGGCCGGGGAGGTTCCGGGCACCACCTTCACGAATGCGAGGGTGACCAACCCGGCCACCCGGTTGTACCCCTGGAGGGTCGGGAGCGGGAACATTGCGCCCGCGTCGCCGAAGGAATTACCTGTCGAGAAGATGCCGGTCACGGTGTTCCACCGCTCCATCGGTAGAAGCGGTCGCCGACATGGAGACCGAAGTTGCTGGCTGCCCGCCAGCCGAGCATCACCTCGTTGCTCGCCGTCGGGGCGTAAGGCTGCCCGGCCAGCACCTTGACCCCGAAGCCGGCGAGATCGCCCGGGTTGATGCCGATCTCGATGAAGACCGGATTGTCCGCATTGAGCTTCTCGGTCTCGACCAGCACTCCGATCGCGCTCGACACACCGGGCGTCGACTTGACCCGGGCCATCTCGCTCTCGTCCATGGTGCTGGAGAGAAGACTCGACGCGCCCTTCTGCGCGACGGTGAAGTCGGCTTTGCCGACTGAGATGATCGCGGTCGCCGATTGCTCGAGCCCGTTGCTGGTGACGTCGATGGTCACCACGGCCATCACTGCGATGGCGACGGAAAACGCGAGCCCGAGTGATCGGGCCTTTCTCGACCAGATGTTGCGAAGGATGAGACCGATGAATTCCATTTCGAGCTCACCTCGTCCTCGACCGGGGATACTGCACGCTGTCAGCCTGCTCGCGGGCGTAGTGGACTGCAAGAGTCGGAACGTCCCGCTGCATTACAGCCTACGTGCCGATTTGGCTCCGCCCGTTCTGGGCCTCGGTCTTGTCCGAATCAGAAGTGGCGATGACGAAGTGCGGTTCTGTGGCGTTACGATTTCCTGTAGAGATGCCGGGGTCGTCCCCGGTTGCGCTGGCGGGGGAGCGGAAAGCGGAACGAATGGCACAGAGACGACTTGTCTTCACGCTCGTCGGGATCACGGTCGCGGCGGCAGCGTGTGGTGGCGTGCCCTCTTCGCAGAGCGGGTCAGGTTCGTCTTCTGTTCACGGCAGATCCGGGTCGACCGCGAGCGGGAAATCGAGCGCATCGACGGCCCCCGGGCATCCGACCGGCTCGGGTTCGACTCCTCACGGAAAGCCGACGGTTCGAGGCTCCACTGCTTCGGACCATCCGACCGGCTCGGGTTCGACTGGTCACGATCCGGGGAACCCATCGTCGCCTCTTGCTGCACTCCCGACGACAGGTGCCGGTGGTGGGTCGGCGACGAGCACCACCGCGCCGGCCGGCGCCGGTGGAACTCCGAGTGGGGGTCCGGGCCCGGATCCGAGCGCGGGCTACATGGATGCCGGACCTGGAGTGATCCGATACTCGATCGGACAGACCGGCCGGCTCTGGGACCCGGACGAATCGGTTCCGTATGCGACGATCAAGGTGTCGGCACCCACCTTCTCCACGTCCGACTCGGACGGGGACACACCGCAGTACGGGTATTTCGCCACATTCACGGTGACCACCACCGACATCGCGCCGGTCGCGAGCAAGGACGAATTCGTTCCGGACTCGGACGACTTCTACGTCCAGGAGCCTGACCGCCAGATCTACGGGAACGGCGATCAGACCGGCGTACTCGGTGGAAACGGCTTCTGGGCGGAACTCGACAACGATCTCGGGAACGCCCCCGACATCTTTCCGGGCCAGTCCGCGACCGGCACAGTGACGATCGACGTGCCCAGCTTGCACGGACTGATCGTGTACAACGGCAGCGACGACGGCCAGGTCGACGGGACTTGGTCGTACTGAGCCCTCAGAACACCGGTCCGCCGAAAGGGTCCGGCTCGCATGTTGCGCCGTCGGGCGAGACTGTCAAGCATCAACCGTTACTGCGTCGCCGATCAGGCGTTATAGAGTCACTCATCAGGCGTTACTCCACGGACACCGATCAACCGTGGTCCGGTACAGGCCACATGGTGCGCCCCCTGGGATTCGAACCCAGAACCTGCGGATTAAGAGTCCGTTGCTCTGCCGTTGAGCTAGAGGCGCTGCTGCCGAGCGGCCATGCTCCGGCATCGCTGGAATCGTCGCCGGGCTAGAGGGTGGCCGACGGGGCTCGAACCCGCGACCTCCGGGGCCACATCCCGGCGCTCTTCCGACTGAGCTACGGCCACCAAGGAGCCTCTAGTGTGGCACACGCCGGCAGAGGCTCGGGGTGCGTAGGGTCTCGTTGCGCCAGCCCCTGTAGCTCAACTGGATAGAGCAGGTGGTTTCTACCCATCAGGTTGCGGGTTCGACTCCTGCCGGGGGCGCTTGGTCGAAGTCGCCTATGGCCGCGACCCCGCGGCGGCGACGAAGCCTCACTTGGCCACGCGTCGCTTGGCGTCGGCTACTTCGCCGGCTCGGGATCAGCTTCGTCGACGACTCAGCTCGTTGGCGTATTTGCTCGCCAGCTGTCGCGAGAAGCCGAACATTCTTCCCAACTCGCCGATCGAGTAGTCCTCGCTCCTTCCGAGAGCGAACAGCTTGACGCGCATCTCGCGACGCTGCTGTTCGATCTGGTCGATGGCGTCGTTGACGTTCTGTCGCGACACGGCCAGTTGAGGTGAGAGCAGGGCCGATTCGACGTCCCCGTTCCGACCCGCCTTTCTGAGTGCTCTCTGAAACGACTGTTCCACCTCGCGGAATGCGCGGCGTGCATCGGCAAGTGCGTCCACCAGTTCCTGCACGCTCCGCAGGGCGTCGGACTCGACCCTCTTCACGGAGCCCATCATGCCAGGTCGAGGTGAGTGTCCCTCGGACCGGGGGCACCGAACAGACTGTGGTCGTGCCCTCGTCGTTCTCGCCCGCAACCGTCGCCGATCGTCTGGCCGCAGCCGGTTGCGTCGCCGCGGAGGAGGAGGCGCGCGATCTTCTCGCCCTGGCCGGGGACGACGAGACCGCCGAGTCGTGGATCTCGCGGCGTGAGCAGGGAGAGCCACTGGCCTGGATCACCGGGCTCGAGGAGTTCGCCGGCCACCAGCTCCGAGTCGATCCGGGCGTCTACGTCCCGAGGCGCCAGAGCGAGGAGCTGGCCCACCGCGCCGCTGAGCTGTTGGTCACCGAGGGCGGCTCGGCCGCGGACCTCTGCACGGGTTCGGGCCCGATCGCGGCGTACCTGCTCGCAGCCGTGCCCGCTGCGCACGTCGTGGGCGTGGAGATCGATCGCTCGGCCGCGGAGTGCGCTCGTCGGAACGGCGTCCCCGTCGTGGTCGGCGACCTCGCCGAACCGCTCGCGTCGTCCGCATTCGGCGTCGTGACGGCGGTCGCACCCTATGTACCGGCAGACGAGCTTCCGGACTCTCCCCCGCGATGTGCAGCGCTACGAGCCGAGACGTTCGCTCGACGGTGGTCGAGACGGGCTCGCACGTCGTCCGCCGCGTGGTGACCGGGTCCGCTCGGGTCTTGCGGCCAGGCGGTTGGTTGCTGGTCGAGCTCGGCGGCGAACAGGACGAGCTGCTCGCCCCGACGCTCGCCGGCGCCGGATTCGAAGCCGTCCGGACGTGGCGCGACGAGGACGGCGATCTTCGGGGTCTCGTTGCTCGTCTTCGAGATGGCTGACTCGACTGCTTGCAGCGGAGTCCTGCCGACCTCAGGTTCGGGCGTTCGGGTCTCCAGTACTCGACCGCCGGGAGGCCTCTCTCCGAGCGCGCCCGAGTGAGCAGCTCGGCGACGAGTTCGGCCTTTGCCTCGAAATAGAGGTCGATGTTGCGGTTGGCCGACTCGGCGTTCGCACGTTTCAGCGTCGCATACCGCTCGCGGCTCGCCGGGTCTTCGCGGAGGAGGTCGCGAAGCAGCCAGTGGTCCTGATGGGCACGATTGTCCTCTACCACCAGGTAGAGGTGGTGCGAGGGCAGGCCGGCATCGTCGGGTGAAGCGAAGGCCTGCCGGCCGCTCACACCGAGGTCGCCCCTCCACCGGTAGCCGAGCGACTCGAGTTGCCCGATCACTGCGGGCACCGACTCCTCGGACGGTGCGACGACGTCGAGGTCGATGATCGGCTTCGCGGCGAGGTCGGGAACCGAGGTCGAACCGACGTGGTCGATCCTCGCGTCGTCACCCAAAGCGGTTCGAAGGTACACGCAGAGCCGCTCGAACCAAGACGGCCAGATCGGGTCGTAGTCGAGCACCACGATGTTGCGGGTCACCTGGAAGGCGCGCACCTCGAGCCATCCCTCGAGCAGTACTCCGGTCATGCCCGCATCGCTCCCGACCTCGAATGACTCGCCGGCCTGCCAGAACCCGCCTTGGCTCGTCGCGAGAGGAACACGTATCCCGTCGACGTTGCGAGCCCATCCCGTGCCGGCCGTCACTGCCAGCAGTCGTTCCCGGTCACTCGGGGGAAACAGCACTCGACCACCTGGCCCGACGCTGAGCACCTCGACGATCGCATCATTGGTGCGAGCGAGTGGGGCGATCCACGCGTCCGAGCTCGGCGGTCTTCGGGCGACCGACGCCTCGCGGTCGAATCGGACGATCTCCACGGCCGGTCAGTCTGGCATCGCTCTGATTCGATGGCCGGGGTGCCCGCGATACCCACGTCACCGGGATCCGCTTCCGAGCCGAACCGAGCTGCGAGGCTGGGTGTGATGGCCCCGTTTTCGACGCCCGAGCTGAGCCAGTTCGACCGGTCGCACGTCCTCGGCGCAGGCGTGCGTGCGATCGCGACCGCCTCGATCGTTCTCGCCCTCTACTTCACGGTGCCGATCATCCACCGCGCGCACCAGTCGATCCTTCTCCGGCTCAGCGTCGCGCTGGCGTTCTTCATCGCCGTCCTGATCTTCGAGATCCGCCAGATCACCCGTCACGGTCAACCGATGCTTCGGGCGACCGTGGCGATGGCGACGATCATCCCGCTGTTCATCGTGCTCTTCAGTTGGATCTACCTCACCATGTCGCGATCCGACCCGGCGGCGTTCGGTGGACCGATGAGCAGAGTGACCGCCCTCTACTTCACGGTCACGGTCTTCTCGACCGTCGGTTTCGGGGACATCACCCCGAAGACGGACGTCGCCCGGCTGGTCACCACCGTCCAGATGATGGCCGACTTGGTGGTCCTGGTCGTGGTGGTCCGGCTCATCCTTGCGGCGGCCACCCGCGGCGCGGCCCGTCTGCAACAGCAAGGGGCCGAATAGACCAGATTTCCGGTGGTGCTCGGGACCGTCCGCTTGGCAAGATCGGCGGGATGGTCAGGATGGACCTTGCCGCGTTCGAGGAGCTTGTCACCGATGCGCTCGACGGCATCCCCGCCGAGCTGCGCTCTGCCATGGAGAACGTCGCGGTCGTGATCGACGACGAAAGCCCGCCGGGCAACCTCTACGGCCTCTACGTGGGGATTCCCCTCACCGAGCGCGGCAACCACTACTCCTCGGCCGTCCCCGACCGCATCACCATCTACATGGAGACGATCCTCGCGGCGTCCCACTCCCGCAAGGAGGTCGTGGACCGGGTCCGGATCACCGTCGTCCACGAGGTCGCCCACCACTTCGGCATCGGTGATCGCCGCCTCGAGGAGCTGGGCTGGGCGTGAGCCGCCGCGGTCCTGCGAAACGCGCTCCTGTGAGGACCCGCTCAGACTGATGACTTCGCGCCGAGGCCGAGAGCCTGGGCGACCGAGGCGATCGCCGCCGGTTCCGGGAACGCGAAGCTGAAGATCACTTCGTCGACGCCCGCCGCGAGGTGACCGGCGAGTAGGTCGGGGACTTGGTGAGGCTGGCCGACGGTGAAACCCGCCGTTTCCTCGGGCGGGGCTGCCGCATCGAGCATCTCGCGGACCTGGGCGGTGTTCTCCTCGGAGACGGTGAGGATCAAGGGGGTCATCCAGGTGACCGCGATCTCCGCGGGATCGCGTCCCACGTCGGCGCAGTGGGCGTGGAGCACCTCGATCTTCCGGGTGAGCGTCTCGACGTCACCGGTCACGTTGCACCGGTCCGCGTATCGGGCGACGAGACGGAGGGTTCGCTTCTCCCCACCTCCTCCGATCATGATCGGCGGCCCACCCGGCCGGACGGGTCGGGGCAGGTTCCGGGCGTGGTCCATGTGGAAATAGGTGCCGTCGAAGGAAACGTCGTCATCCCGGAACATCGCGCGACAGATCTGAACGGCTTCCTCGAGCATGTCCAGGCGGACGCCGTCAGCCGGGAAGGTGACGCCCAGTGCGTGGTGCTCGACGTCGTACCAGGCGGCACCGATCCCGAGTACGGCCCGGCCTTTCGAGATGACGTCGAGCGTGGTCACGATCTTGGCCAAAATTCCCGGGTTCCGGTAGGTGACGCCGGTCACCAGTGTGCCGAGCTCCACGCGGCCGGTCTTGGCGGCCAGCGCTCCGAGGAGGGTGTAGGACTCGAGCATCGGCTGGTCGGGACCGCCGAGAGCGGGGAGCTGGAAGAAGTGGTCCATGACCCACAGCGAGTCGAATCCGGCGTCGTCCACCGCCGACGCAAGATTGGCTACATGCTCGAAGAGCTGATCGGAGGAGGGACCGGTGAAGTTGGGCAGTTGCACGCCGAATCTGGTCATGGGGTCACGGTACCTCCGACGTCCGGTCGGACGCGGAGGCCGCGATCGGCCCTGCCACGCCTCGGACAGCCGGTCGTGACCGCGGCGATTGGGCTGACCAGGTGAACGGCGCGTTCACCGGCGCGCTCGGACAGGCCTGGCCGCCGTTCGTCCTGGTGACCGGGCTGCTGCTCATCGGCCTGGCCGCGGCGTCCGACGGTCTCTTCGAGGCTGCGGGCTCACGGATCGCGCGCCTGCCCGGCGGCGGGCTCTCCTTGTTCGCGGCTCCATGGGGATGGTGGCCGCGGTGACCGCCGTGCTGAACCTCGACACCTCGGTCGTCTTCCTGACCCCAATCCTCGTGCACGCGGCTCGGCGCCGCGGGCTCAGTGAGATCGCCTTCCTCTACGGCGCGGTGTTCATGTCGAACTCGGCGTCACTCCTGCTGCCGGGTTCGAACCTCACCAACCTCCTCGTGCTCTCCCACTCCCACTCGAGTGGCAGCGCCTTCGCCGCGGAGCTCTTCCCCTCGTGGATCGCGGCGATCGTGGTGACGTCCGGCGTCGTGCTCGTCTGGCGCTGGAGCGATCTCCGAGTTCCCGAGACCGGACGCGAGCTGGTCGCACCTTTTCGGCCCGGGCCCGGTCTGCCGGCGGTCCTCGTCGCCGCGGTCCTCGTGCTCACCCTTCGCAACCCGGCCGTTCCGGTGCTGGTTCTCGGGGTGGTGACTGTGACGATCCAGGTTGCACGGCGCGGTCGGCTGGAGCCTCGCGGGGCGTTGCGATCGATCGGCGCACCGACCCTCGTCGGCCTGTTCGCCCTCGTCGTCGCGCTCGGCACGCTCGCGAGGTCGTGGGGCGCTCCGGGCAGGCTGATGGCCTCGATCGGGGGGTGGCCTTCGGCTCTACTCGGTGCGGGCACCGCCGACGCGGTGAACAACCTGCCCGCCGCGGCGCTGCTGGCCTCCCGTCCTCCCGCCCATCCCGAGGCGCTCTTGATCGGGCTCGATCTCGGCCCGAACCTGGTCGTCACCGGCGCGTTGTCCGCGATGCTCTGGATGCGGATCGCGCGCCACGAAGGGGGGAAACCCTCGGCTTGGACCTACACCAAAGTCGGGGTGGTGCTCGTCCCGATTTCGATGGCCGCCGCACTCGGCGCTCTCCAACTTTTCGTGCACGGCTCGGCTTGAAGGCGGGGACGGGCCGACGAGGGCAGACCTGCCCTTGACCTATGGAGCCCCTTCTCGCCGATCTCGATGCGGAGCTCCGCGACCTCGAGCGGCTCCTGCGAGGCCTGTCGCCCGATCAATGGGCGGAGCCCACTCGTTGTCCGGGTTGGGACGTCGCCGACGTCGTCCTCCATCTGGCGCAGACCGACGAGATGGCCGTCGCCAGCCTGACCGACGGTCCGAGCGAACCGCGACCGTCATGGACGGAGGAGCTCGCGGGCGTCGGCTCGGTCGACGAAGGGGCGGCGCTCTTGGTCGCCCGCGAGCGCGGCTTGCCGAACGAGGTGCTCCTCGAGCGATGGGTGTCGGGTGCCGGCACCCTTGTCGAGCTGCTCGACGGCATGGACCTCTCGACGCGGGTGACGTGGATCACCGGGCAGCTCTCGGCGCGCACCCTCGCCACGACGCGCCTCGCCGAAGCCTGGATCCACGGAGGAGACGTGGCAGCCGCCCTCGGAATCTCGCGGACTCCGACCGACCGTCTGGGGCCGATCGCTCGCCTTGCCTGGCGCACCCTTCCCTACGCCTTTGTGCGAGCCGGCCTCGCTCCGCCTGGTCCCGTCGCGTTCCATCTCGTTTCGCCGACGGGCGTCCATTGGGACTTCGAACCCGACGAGCCTGCGACGACCACCCTCGACGGACCGGCAGCCGAACTCTGCGAAGTAGCGGCCCGCCGGGTCGAACCGCCTGCCACCTGTCTCATCGCGGAAGGCCCTGACGGCGCTGCCGTCCTCTCACTCGTCCGCACCTACGCATGACGGGCCCGCGATCCGCGCGGCCGCCTGGGTGGAAAGGAGCCGGCGGTTATCGGCCGGCGAAAGCGGTGTCGAAGGGCGACCCGTCCTCTCGGCGGATCACCGTGCCCATCGACAGCATCTCCTCGAGGAGGTCGTCCCGGTCCGGGCGATCGTCGAGCGCTTGGACCACCATCCCCATCGCCACGTCCAAGTTGGCTTGGCGCCGGACGATGACCGAGTTGCGCATGGTCTTGTCCCAGAGTTGCTGCAACATCTCGCTACCGGGATAGGTGCGCCCGCTGGAGCCGACCCAGGTCCGGTCACGCATCTCCGAAAGGGCGGTGCGGAGCCAGGCGATGTGAGGTGCTTCGTCGCGGCGGATCAAGTCGACGAGCGTGGCCGCCGAGCCCTCTCCGGCCACCAGCTCCCTGTCGGAGAGCACACCGGAAGCCCAGTCGAAGGAGTGGAAGGCCCACACCTCGATGAAGAGCAGCCCGATCATCCGGGTCGCGACCAGCTCGAGGTCGGGGTCGATGTCCTCGGGCAGGACCCGGTCGCCGAACTCGTCCGCCTTCATCGAGATGGTCGCTCCGCTGGACCCGGACCCAGGAATCAGCCCGAGCCACGAGAGCCACTTCGCGTTCTCGTCCTCGGCAAGCGGGTTCTCGAATGCGATGTCGCGCGACTTGAACCACATCTGGTCGTGCCCGGCCTGGCCGTCGTGACCCGATTCGTCCCGGGCGTGCGCTTCGAACAGCCCGTTCGCAATGTGGGCGATCGCCGTCCCGGTGATGTCCTCTTCGAAGCACTTCTCGTATTCGGGCGTCGGGAGGAGCCGGAGCATCCCCGCGAAGCCTTCGAGCGTCCCGATCCGGGTGAGCGCGGCGATGGTCGGTTCGGGAACGTTGTTGCGGAGGAGGAACTTGGATTGCTCGACGCTCGGGAAGGTGGGCGGCATGGCCTCGAAGGGCACCTCGAGCAGCGGCGTCGAGAATTGCTCGAGCCGTTGCCGTTCCCAGGCCTCGATGGCCGGCACCCGGTTCTTGGTCCGGGGGGAGACGTAGGTGCCGTCGTCGAGGAATCCGCCATGGCACCGAAGACCGTCGATGATCACCGGTTCGACGATCTCGTGTCCCTCGAGCAACTCGGCTTCGGAGAACTCGGTCTGCAGCGTGGTCATCGTCTCTCCTCGGAGGACCGACCCACTCCAACGGTCGGGCGCCACTCATCCAATCGGGGCGGCGACCATCACGAGAGGGGAAGGCACACGGCACGTGACGGCAAAGGCACGCTACCACCAGGCAGTCGTCGTGTCCCGATCCGATCGCCGCTTCTTCGCGATACTCCCCGGCGTTCCCACCCGCGGCGCGCTGACCGCGCGAAGGACCCTCGCCTAGTGTGATCCGATCCAACCACCCGGAACGGCAGTCCGCAGGTGGAGCGCCGACCGCACCTCCGAAGGGCGACTCCGGGCGATCCTGCGAACGACGGCGTGCCTCGCCGCTTTTGCATCCGTGCCGGCCTCGTCCGTGGCCATCTCGGCGCCCGGGGCGGCCGCCGCTTCGGCGCCCACGCACCTCTTCACCGATCTGGCCGGACTGCCGTCCGGTTGGACCGAGACCTGGTCGACCGGTCCGCTCCCCGACGTGGGCGACCCGATCGCCCTCTCGTCGCCGATCCCTGCGGACCTCGGCGGCAAGGCCGCGGCGGTGGTCGGTGACCGGCGAGGACTTGTCTACGCGTACGAGCTGGGTAGCGGGTCCCCGACGGGGACGCCCGTTCCCGGTTGGCCGGCGACCGACGGCAGCGGTCCGATCGACTCGACCCCGTCGGTGACCTCCGCGGGCCCGAACCCGACGATCGTGGTCGGATCGGGGAACGACGCGGATCCGACGGTCGGCGGCTATCAGGCATTCCGCTCGTCGGCGTCGCTCCTCTGGTTCGCCGGTGTGCAGAACCCGCCGACCGATACGCAACCCCTGGTCGGCGTCGAAGCGGGCGTGTCGGTCGCGCCCTTCGGGTCGGGCGCCGACCTGGTCGCCGGCTCGCTCGGTCAGGTCTCCTATGCGCTGTCGGCGTCGAACGGGGCTCCTCTCACCGGATGGCCCTTCTTCAACTCGGACAGCACCCACTCCACCGCCGCGACCGCCGACCTCTACGGCACCGGACGCCGCGAGATCGTCGTCGGCGGGGACCAGTCGGCGGGAGTAGGGCGCGGCCAGGTGTACCAAAACGGTGGGCATCTCCGGATCCTCAGCTCCACCGGTAACCAGATCTGCCGCGCCGACACCGAGCCAAGTCGTCGACTCCTCGCCCGCAGTCGGGGGAATCCTTCCCGGCGGAGCGACCGGAATCGTGGTCGGAACCGGCTCCTTCTTCCCCGGCGCGTCCGACACCGACAGCCTGAAGGCTTACGACACTCGCTGCAACCTCCGGTGGTCGACGAAACTCGACGGGAGCACCTTTTCGTCGCCTGCGCTCTCCGATGTGCTCGGCGACGGCTCGCTGCAGGTGGTCGAGGGTACCGATCAGGGGCCGAATCGCTCAGGGTCGGTCTTCGCCCTCAACGCGGCGACAGGCGCCGTCATCTGGTCGGCGCACGACGTCGGCCGCATCATCGGATCGGTGGTGACGGCCGACCTCGGCACCGGCTACGACGACGTGATCGCGCCAACCACCGAAGGTGCGGTGGTGCTCGACGGCCGCTCCGGTCAGACCGTCGCGGTGCTGTCCCCGTTCCTCGGACTGCAGAACGCACCGCTGGTGACCGAAGACCCGAACGGGACGATCGGGATCACCCTGGCGGGCTACGTCGCGTCGGCGGGTTCGCCGAACGGCGTGGGCGAGATCGACCACTACGAGATCAGCGGCTCGAACGGCGCGGCCGCAATCGCCGGATCGGCATGGCCGATGTTTCACCACGACGCACAGCTCACCGGCAACGCCGGCGGCACGCCGCCGGCCGGGTCGATCCCGGCGTGCTCGGTGCCGGCCGCCGCCTGGAGCGGTTACGACCTCGCCGCGTCCGACGGTGGCATCTTCACCTTCCCCGCGGGTGGTATGCCGTTCTGCGGTTCGACGGGCAGTCTGCACCTCAACGCGCCGGTGGTCGCCATGGCGATGGCCCCGGCAATGGGTGGCTACTGGGAAGTCGGTGCCGACGGCGGCATCTTCGCCTTCGGTCAGGCCGGCTTCTACGGTTCGATGGGGGGCCGGCAGCTCGATCAACCCGTGGTCGGAATGGCGGCAACCCCTGACGGCCGCGGTTACTGGGAGGTGGCCGCCGACGGTGGGATCTTCGCGTTCGGTGACGCCGCGTACTTCGGTTCGATGGGCGGCGCAGCACCTCAACAGCCCGGTCGTCGGGATTTCGGCTTCGACCGACGGGCACGGCTACCGGTTGGTCGCCGCCGACGGTGGGATCTTCTCCTTCGGGGACGCACCCTTCTCCGGCTCGATGGGCGGTGCGGCGCTGAACGCGCCGGTGGTCGGCACCACCAACGACGTCAACACCGGCGGTTACTGGGAGGTCGCCGCCGACGGTGGGATCTTCTCCTTCGGCGGCGCGCCGTTCTACGGCTCGACGGGCGGAACCCGACTCAACGCACCCATCGTCGCCCTGGCGGAGACCGCCAATGGGAGTGGGTACCGGTTCACCGCCGCGGACGGGGGCGTTTTCAGCTTCTCGGCCCCGTTCCTCGGCTCGATGGGGGCGACGACGCTCAACCGACCGGTCGTCAGCACCGCCGGATTCTGAGCCGCCTCGGCCGACGTCGACGACGGCGAGGAGCGGAGTTCCGCGCCTCGGCAGTGATGATGGCGCCCGACCTAGACTCCCGGCGTGGGCGAGGTCCTGGCTGTGGCCAACCAAAAGGGTGGGGTGGCCAAGACCACCACGGTCCACTCCCTCGGCGTGGCCTCGGCCGAGTTCGGACGTCGGACGCTGGTCATCGACCTCGACCCCCAGGCCTGCCTCACCTACTCGCTCGGTTTCGACCCCGACCGCCTCGACCGCTCGCTGCACGACGTCTTCGTTCGGCGTGACCCGGTGGTCGAGGTGGCTCGGCCGGTCCCCGGGGTGCCGGGGCTCGAGGTGTTGCCGGCGACCATCGATCTCGCGGGCTCGGAGGTCCACCTGCTGACCCGGACCGGGCGTGAGCACGTACTCGAGCGCGCGCTCGAACCGGTCCTCGACCGCTACGACCTCGTCCTGATCGACTGCCCGCCCTCGCTCGGCGTGCTCACCATCAACGGGCTCACCGCCGCGGACGCGGTGCTCATCCCCCTCCAGTGCGAGGCGCTCTCGCACCGGGGCGTCGGCCAGCTGCTCGAGACGATCGCGGACGTCCGTGCGTTCGCCAACAGCTCGCTCCGAGTGCGGGGCATCGTGGTCACGATGTACGACGACCGCACCCGCCACTCGCGCCACATCATGGAGGAGGTCGGAACCCGCTACGGCCTGCCGGTTCTCCAGCCTCCGGTGCGCAAGTCGATCCGTTTCGCCGAGGCGCCCGCGCGTGGCAAGTCGATCATCCAGCACGCGCCCACCTCGCAGGGTGCGCTCGCCTACCGCGAGCTTGCCCGTACGCTTCTCGAGACGGGCGTGCCGGCCGGCACCCTTCGGTAGTGCCCGACGGCCCCGACCCACTCGGGAAGCGGGCGCTCTTCTGGCTGCCGGTCGACGCGGAGGCAGGACCTTCAGGAGAAGAGGCGAGCCCGGGGGCCCGACGCGTCGAGAACCGGCGAGAGGTCGCCCGCCGCCACGCGAGACCTGCAGGCAAGCGCGCCCTCTACTCGTCCGCGACCCCCGCGGCAGAGGCCGTACGCGCCACCTCGTCCGCGACCGCCACCGAGCCGCTTCCCTCACGAGGGTTGCTCACCGTCGCCTGCTCTTCGTGCGGAGCGGTGACCCGGGTCGGTCTCGTCGGGTTCCTCTTCTTGCAGCTTCCCTTCGGAGCCTGGCTCCCGAGGCGCGAGTTCGACCGGTGGATGAAGTGTCCGGCGTGTCGCACGCGCACCTGGACGAGCGTGACCTGCTCGCGGTGACCTCCCTGCACCGCTCTGGATGAGCGCTGTGCTCGCGACCTCCTCCGGCGGTCAGTCCCCGGGCGGCATCGAAGGCTGGCTCCTCCACTTCCACGGCCCCGTGGCCTACGCGATCGTCGGGTTCCTCACTTTCGCGGAGGCCGGCCTCATGGTGGGCTTCTTCATCCCCGGCGAGACCGCCGTGGTCATCGGTGGGGCACTGGCGGGCCTCCACCGGGTCAACCTCTTCGTGATGATGGCGGTGGTCGTGGTCTGCGCCATCGTCGGGGACTCGTCCGGTTTCGAGGTGGGCCGGAAGTCCGGCCCGTGGATCCTCGAGCGTCGTGCGCTCAAAGGGCGCGCCGCGGTCCGTCAAACCATCGCCATGCTCGAACGTTACGGCGGTCCCGCGGTGTTCCTCGGGCGATTCGTCGCGTTCGCTCGGGCGATCATCCCGGGGATCGCGGGGATGAGCGGCCTCCGGTATCGGACCTTCCTCTTCTACAACGCGTGCGGCGGTCTGCTGTGGGGCGTCGGCTACACGCTGCTCGGATTCGTGGTCGGCGTTTCGTTCGGCCGCGTGCTGTCGAGGATAGGCCTGTGGTCGCTCGCGGCCGTCGCCGCGATCGCCCTGGTCGCGATCACCGTCAAGGTGGTCCGCAACCGGCGCGAACGTCGGCGGGTGGCGAGCGAGTTCGAACAGCTGGACGAGCGAGATGGGCATACCGGTCGGCGGCGACGAGGCCGAGGCGTAGCCGCTCGACGCCGACCCGCATCCACCCCGATCGGAACGCCTCGCTCCGATCGATTCGCCGGCACGATCAGGGCTCGGTCAGGAAGAAGCGCGCCGGGTCGGTCCCCTCGCGACGGATCCGACCTCGCAACTCGAGCACCACGCAGTGCGCGAGGGTCTCCCCGTTCGCCTGGCGCTGCATGAACGGTGCGATCTCGTCCCAGGGCCGCGACCAGCGGAGCGAGAGGGTGATCTCCCACGCGGTCGAACCGGGGTGGTCGCGGAGGACCTGGACGATCTCCTCGAGCCGGGCGGCGTGGTGGGCGGCGATCTCCTCGAGCCGGCTCGACAGGTCGGAGAACCGGTACTCGTGGGCCGGAAGAACCTCTTCGGTTCCGAGGCCGTCCACCTTGCGGAGTGAGTCGAGGTAGTCACCGAGCGGGTTGGCGATCTGCTGCGAGTGCACCGAGATGTTGGGAGTGATCCGCGGCAGCACGTGATCGCCCGAGATCAGCAACCGGCGATCGTCGCTGTAGAAGCAGACGTGGCCGGGAGAGTGCCCGGGTGTCCAGATGGTCCGAAGGGGCCAGCCGGGGAGATCGATGTCCGTGCCGTCCTCGAAGAGCACGTCGGGCTCGGCCATCGTCACGAGTGACTTGATGGCCATCGACGAGAGCGCGAGATCGGGTCGCTTCTCGGGTGGCACGCCCGACTCGGCAAGGAGGCGGACCATCGATTCGACGAGACGATCAGTGTCGGTGTAGCGAGCCCTCAGCATGACCGCGTCCGCCGGGTGCAGACCGATCCAGGCACCCGAGGCCTCGCGCACCCGACCGGCGAGCCCGTAGTGGTCCGGGTGGATATGAGTGACGAGGACGGCTCGTACGTCGGAGATGGAGCCACCCGCGGTCGTGAGGCCGTCGCCCAGCGCGCCCCACGCCTCGTCGGTGTTCCAGCCCGCGTCGACGAGCGCCACGCCTCCTCCGTCGAGCTCGAATGCGTAGACGAGCACATAGCGGAGGGGGTTGTTCGGGATCGGGACCGGGATCGACCAGAGGCCGCTCCGGACCTGCTCGACCGGCGGCAGCTCCTGGTTGTCCCATGCCTCTTTCTGGAGGGTGCCGGTGACGAGGACCACAGGGGCACGGTACACGGCACCTTCGAGCGTGCCGCAATTCCTTGAACGGCGCGAGGACAGTGCCTACCATGCAGCTGATGCGGTCCTTACTGAAGGGTCGCGTGCCACGGGTTCCGGGTCGGACGGGAGACGATGGTCGATCAGCCGACGATGGTCCCAACCGTCGTGGTTGACATCGGCGACCCGACTGCGACGAGGTTCAGGGCGGGAGACGAACACGCTCGGGCGACTGATCGCGTTCTGTCCCGAGGCCTACGTCGAGGTCGATGCCGCAGGCGTGGTGACCGAGTGGAACCCGCAGGCCGAACGCGTCTTCGGGTGGCGGCGCGACGAAGTCGTCGGGCGGGGCGTGGACGAGACGATGTTGCCGGCAGAGCTCGGGGTCTCGCCGTTCGCGGATGTCGGTCACGACGGGGGGATCGGCGGCGATGGCGGGGCGTACCGGGAATTCGAGCTCGTCCACAAGGCCGGGCACCGGGTCGTCGCCGAGGCCTGCCTGTTCGCGACCGGGTCGGGACCCGAGTGGACCGTCGGCGGCTTCATCACCGAGCGCGCTTCGTCGGAGGAGACGTGGGAGGGGTGATTCGCGTCCACCGACGGTAACCCGGCCGCGCGAGCGGCCCGTCACGATCTGCACGATCCGCTGACCGGTCTTCCCAACCGAGCGCGTTTCGGGGCGAGATTGACGGGAGCGGTCGCAGCCGGGCGGGGCACCCCCGGCGAGGTCGCGGTGGTGCTGCTCGACATCGATCGATTCAAGGCGATCAACGACACGATGGGTCACGAAACCGGCGATCTCCTCCTCGCCCTGGTGGCCCAGCGGCTGGTGCGGGTCGCCGGCGAAGCGGAGTTGATCGCGCGCTTCGGTGGAGACGAGTTCCTCGCGCTCTTCGTCGGTCACGGGGGTGCCGCGGCGATGCGGGCATCGTCCTTCATCGAACGTGCGGGCCGGAGCCTGGCGGCTCCCTTCGTGGTCAACGGGACCGAGATCTTCCTCAGCGCGTCGGTCGGCGTCGCGTTCAACACCTTCGGCGTGGACGACGCCGCGACGCTGCTTTCCAACGCCGAGGCCGCGATGTATCGCGCCAAGCGCGGTGGCCGATCGAGTGTCGTGACCTTCGGCGAGTCGATGCGCTTCGAGGTTCTCGACCGGATGACCATCGAATACGCCCTGCATCGCGCCATCGAGCGACACGAGCTCACCCTGCACTACCAACCCGTGGTCGAGATCGACCGTGCCACGACGGTCGGCCTCGAGGCGCTGATCCGGTGGCATCAGCCGGGCTCGGGCCTCGTCGCGCCGGGACGTTTCATTCCGGTGGCGGAGGAGAGCGGGATGATCATCCCGATCGGGGCCTGGGTGCTCGAGGAGGCCTGCCGCCAACTCCGTGACTGGAACGACCGGGCCCCTGGCGCGCACTTCGGGTCGATGGAGGTCAATCTCTCCGCCCGCCAGATCGACGACCCCCGCATCGTCCGGACGGTCGAGCAGATCCTTCTCCGGACCGGGCTGCCGCCGGAGCACCTCACCCTCGAGATCACCGAGAGCGCCCTCATGCGCGACGCAGCCGGCGCGCTCGGTCGTGCTCCGAGCGCTGAAGGACGTGGGCGTCTCGCTCGCCATCGACGACTTCGGGACCGGTTACTCGTCGCTCAGCTACCTCTCCCGCTTCCCACTCGACATCGTGAAGGTGGACCGTCTCTTCGTCGAGGAGCTCGGGGTGAGCCCCGAGGACGAGGAGATCGTCTCGGCGGTCATCAAGCTCGCGCACGCTCTCGGGCTCAAGGTCGTGGCCGAGGGCGTGGAGACCACCGCCCAGCTCGACGTCCTTCGCCGGCTCGGGTGCGACCTTGCACAGGGCTTCCTCTTCTCGGAAGCCATGCCGGCGACCGCGATCGCGGCCCAGCTCGGCCACGCGGCGAGCGCCTGAAGGTTGGGGTAGCCGGCCCGGACCCAGCGAGCAGGTCAGCGGGCGGGACCGAACGGCGGAGGCCGGGGCTCTCCGACAGAGCCCGATCCGCGTGCGGCGACACTTCCGGCCCCTCGAGGTCGGCACCCCCATCGCGGCCCGAGGGCCGATCGGTACTGCCTCCCATGTGCCCCATCTGCGCAGCCCCACGTTTGACGGTGTCAAACGTGTGAGCGAACAACCCTGCCTGGGAGGACCCTTTCTCCTCCGCTCACCCCTCGCAGGCGGGCCCGGGCCGCCCGACCCCTTCCCACCGCAGCTACCCCTTGACGAACCGCACCCGTTGGACCTGCTCGTTCCAGTCGCTGCTCTGCCAGAACTGCCTCGCCGGCCCTTCCGAGGCCGAGACGATCGCCTGGAGTCGCCGGGCTCCGACCTCTGCCAAGCGCGCCTCCGCTTCGGCCACCAGCCGTCGCCCGAGGCCGGTCCGACGCACTTCAGGGTCGACCGCGAGCCGATAGATCGAACCCCGCCACCCGTCCCAGCCGGCGATGACCGAACCCACGATGCGACCCTCCGATTCCGCGACCAGCAGCGAGCTCGGGTCGACGTCGATCAATCGGCCGAGGGACTCGGGGTCGTCCGTGTGGGACGGTTCGGCGCCCGCCTCACGCCAGAGTGCGAGCACTGCCGGGATGTCGACAGCGGTCGCGGATCGGATGATGACCATCGAACAAGCCTCGGGAATGCGCCGCCTCGAGCCGAGGCGCTGTCGGGAAGGCGGGATTTGAACCCGCGACCTCCTGCTCCCAAAGCAGGCGCGCTGCCAAGCTGCGCCACTTCCCGGTTCGGCAGGACCGTCCTGCTCACGGACAGCGTAGGCCACAGCGCCGAGTCACCCCTGTTGGAGTGGACAACAGATAGCGTCACGCCGTGTCCAGCGTCCGCGTCGCGGTGTTCGACCTGGGGAGTAGCTCGTTCCACCTCATGGTCGTCGACGTGTACCGCGACGGTGGGCTGGATCCGGTGCTCAGGCGGCGCTCTTTTCTCCATCTCGGGACCGAGGTGGCTCGCACCGGCGGCGTCCCCGCGGATCGGGCGGCCGCGGCAGTGAGAACGGTCCGACGGTTGCAGCTCGCCGCCGAGGACGCCGGGGTCGACGTCGTGGTCGCCCTCGCGACCGCAGCTCTGAGAGATGCGGTCAACGGTTCGAAGCTGCTTGCCCGGATCGAGCACGTCCTCGGCCATCCGGTCACTCAGCTGACCGGGGAGGAGGAGGCACGCCTGTGCTTTCTCGGTCAGCGTGCCGGCGTCTGGGTCGGCGCCGATCCGGTGCTCGGGCTCGACCTCGGTGGTGGGAGCCTCGAAGCGGGAGTTGGCACGGTCGACGAGGTCCACGAGGTGGCGAGCGTTCCCCTCGGCACTGCACGGATGAGTGGCGAGCTCGGGACGGGCGACGTGCTGACGAACGCGGACCGCGTTGCCATCGGACGGCTGGCGATCGCCCGTGTGGGCCCGATCGAAGAGATGATCGCCCGGACGCCGATGGCCGCAGAACGGGTGATCGCGAGCGGCGGGACCCTGCGAGCGCTTGCTCGCCTCGCCATCGGCCTGCACCGTGCGGTACCGGAATCGAGGTCGACCCCTCCGATGTCCGTCAACCAGGTCGAGCTGCCTGCAGGGCAGATCCACGAGCTCGCGGAGCGGCTGGCCGGACTCGATCTCGAAGCCCGGCTTGCCCTCCCGGGGATCCAGGCCCGGCGAGCGCCGCTGCTGCCGATCGGCGCCGTCGTGCTCTCCACGCTGGTGGAGCGTCTCAGACTGCGCTCGCTGGTGGTCAGCGAGTGGGGACTTCGAGAAGGCGCCGTCTTCGACGCTCTCTCGCTTCGTGCCGGGCGCCGCTAGGCACCCCCGGCACGCCCGGCACGCCCGCCGTCAGCTAGCGGTCAGGACTTCTTGCCGAGGATCCGGTTCATCCCGGTGCCGCAGGTGGGGCACTTTCCCTTTGCGGAGCGCCGGCCGTTTGCCATCTCGACCTCTTCGCCCTCGAACTGCCGCTTCTCGCGGCACTTCACGCAGTAACCCTCGTACGACGCCATGGTTCCTCCTCATCAGTGGCGACCATCCGGTGATCAGATGGACCGAAAGGTACCGGCCGGGTCCGATCGAGGGGGGGATGGGCCGGAGAAATGCTAGCTGGAGCTAGCACCCGGAGAGCCTTCCGGAGGCATCTCGGGCCACGAGGAGCTGGCGCTGGGGGCTGGTCCCGACTCTTCCGAGACGTCCCCTGATTCGGTCGGGCCTTCTGCGCGGGCCTCTTCCATCCTTCCGAACAGGGACTCTTCCTCAACCGGCCGCCCCTCCGCCAAGAGCCGCTCGATCTCCGAGGGGGGCAGCGGAGGGCTGAAGAAGTAGCCCTGGGCGGTGGTGCAGCCACGCTGGTAGAGGATCCTGCTTTGGAGCGTCGTCTCGACTCCCTCGGCCATGCAGTCGAGCCCGAGACGATCGGCCATCGAGATGATGGCCGATACCAGGGCGTTGTTCTCGCCGTCTGGGCCGAGGACCTGGACGAAGGAGCGGTCGATCTTGAGCGTGCTCACCGGGAAGGAGCCGATCCGGCTGAGCGAGGAGTTCCCGAGGCCGAAATCGTCGACCGTGAACCGCACGCCGAGGCGCCGGAGTCGCTCGATGTTGTCCCGAGCCGGGCCCGACGAGTCGAGCACCACTCGTTCGGTGATCTCGAGGTCAATCGAACTGGGATCGATGCCGGTCACGTCGAGGGTCCGGCGGATGCTCTCGAACAGGTCGGGGCTCGAGAGGTCCCTCGAGGCCAGGTTGACCGAGAGCCTGAGCGTCTCGAGGCCACGATCGATCCAGTCGTGCATCTGGCGACAGGCCTCTGCGAGGACCCAGCTGTCGAGCGTGACGATGACGTCGCTCTTCTCGGCGAGCGTGATGAAGGACAAGGGCTCGAGGACCCCGAGGGTGGGGTGGTTCCACCTCACCAGCGCCTCGACCCCGACCACGTCGCCGCTCTTCAGGTCGATGTAGGGCTGGTACAGCAGGAAGAACTCACCGTTGTCGAGCGCGTGGATCAAGTCGGCATACATGGTGCGGTCGTCGAGGGTCGGCCGCTCGCGCACGCTGCCGTCCGGCGGTGGGGCGTACATGCAGTAGGCGTTCCGCCCTCGGTCCTTCGCCTCGTACATCGCCTCGTCCGCCCGGTTGAGCAGGTCGTCGTAGGTGTCACCGTGCTCGGGGGCGATGGCGATCCCGATCGAAGCGGAGCTCTCGACCTCTTCGCCGAACAGGACGAAGGACTCGCCGAGGGACTCGAGCGTGCGTTGGGCGAGCTGTTCGATTGCCAGCTGATCGGCAAGCCCGGGGAGGAGGATGGCGAACTCGTCGCCACCGACCCGCGCCACGGTGTCCTGGCTCCGCACGGTCGCCGTCAACCGATCGGCCACCTGCTGGATCATGTCGTCACCTCCGGCGTGGCCGAGGGTGTCGTTGACCGTCTTGAAGTGGTCGATGTCCACGAAGAACATGCACACCGGCTCTCCGACCCGGCGTGACCGCACCAGCTCCTGCTCGACCCTGTCCTCGAAGAGACGCCGGTTCGGTAGCCCGGTGAGGGCGTCGTGCCAGGCCATGTGGGAGACCTCTTCGAGGAGGTCGAGGTTCCAGATGGCGGTGGCGGCTTGATCCGCGAGACCGGTGAGCCGCTCGTGGAGGTCGGAGTCGTGGACCGACGCGGTGGAGGTGTTCGGGCCGAAGTTGGCCGCGACGACCCCGAGGAACTCCCCTGCGGCGTAGAACGGTGCGACGATCGAGACCACGGCACCGGATTCCTCCATCAGCCGCTTCACCTGTGGGTCCTCTGTGTTTTCGTCGAGGACGACTACCTCGCGGCGGCCGACGAGCTGGTCGAACTCGTTGGTGTCCGTCCGGATCGCCACCACCTCGGTCCTCGAACGGATCCGGTCCGCACCGTTCGAGGGCGAGCGCGATCCGCGGTGGGCCCCCGGTGGCCGTCCGTTCGTGCCGGTTCCAGCAGCGTTGTCCTTTTGGCCCGGTGTGATGGGACGCCGATCGGCGGAAGTCTCAGCACGAGCCAACGGCACGATCGGAGGGATGCGGGCGTCGGCCACGTTCGTCCCCCCGGTGATCGCTCGTGGGGCGAGCTGGTTGGTTTCGCCGTCCCAGAGGAAGACGATCGCGCGGTCGCAGTCGGTCACGTCGGGGACCGTGTCGGCAAGCAACTGAACCGACTCGGCGAGGGTCGTCACGTGGGAGAGCGCGTCAGAGAACTCGAGCAGGGACCGTGCCGCCGCGTCCGAGCGCTTGGCGTCGGTGACCACACCGAAGACGTCCAGCGCCGTGGCGGCGTAGTCGGCGAAGAGGCCGAGCACCCGCGCCTCGGTTTCGGGGATCGTGCCGCCGGGCTGGCGGAATACCGCGACCCGCCCATAGCGCCGGCGGTGAGAGGCGATGTCGACGACCAGCCTGGTGCCACCCGCGTCGTCCGGGTGCTCGCGCCACAGCTCCGCGGCGAGGACCTGCGCGCGATCGGGATCGAGTCCCCGATGGTGCAGCTGGATCGGGGTGCCCGCTCCGACTCGCACCATCAAGAGGTAGCTCGGCGAGGTGATGACCGAGTCGGCGCGGCCCGCGATCTGCGAGAGCAGGTACTCGACACCGTCTTCGAGTAGCTCCGGGGTCGTGGTGAGCGCGCCATCGAGCAAGATGCGCAGCTGTCGGACCTCTGTTTCGAGGCCTTCGATGGTCACCTGCGCCTGCGCCTGCTCTGCGAGTACGCGCTGCACACGAGTCCGCTGTTCGTGCATCTGCCGAGCGAGGATTCCCTGGTCCTCCGCGGCGTCTTCCGCAGGGGCGCTCTCTGTCTCGGTCGCTGCGGGCTCGCTCTTTGCTTGGGCCGCGACGTCGGCGACTTCTGCCTGCACCGCATCCTCCGATACGGGCTCGACCACTTCGGCCGCAACGGCGTTCTCTTCCTTTTCTAGCTCGTACGGCTCTTCCGCTGGTTCGGCCGTGTGCGGCTCGACTGACTCGGACGCCGCCGCAACCACCTCCGGCTCCTGGGCTTCCGCCCGAACCGGCTCCGCAGGTTCAGCCGACTCTTCCTCCTCGGCCGCATCCTCCGATACGGGCTCGACCACTTCGGCCGCAACGGCGTTCTCTTCTCCTTCTAGCTCGTACGGCTCTTCCGGTGGTTCGGGCATGTGCGGCTCTACTGACTCGGACGCCGCCGCAACCACCTCCGGCTCCGGGGCTTCCGCCCGAACTGGCTCCGCAGGTTCAGCCGACTCTTCCTCCTCGACCGCCTGCACCGCATCCTCCGATGCCGGCTCGACCGCCTCGGCCGCAACGGCGTTCTCTTCTCCTTCTAGCTCGTACGGCTCTTCCGGTGGTTCGGGCATGTGCGGCTCTACTGACTCGGACGCCGCCGCAACCACCTCCGGCTCCGGGGCTTCCGCCCGAACTGGCTCCGCAGGTTCAGCCGACTCTTCCTCCTCGACCGCCTGCACCGCATCCTCCGATGCCGGCTCGACCGCCTCGATCTCTTCTTCGTGTGACTCGTCCGCAGCTGACTCGTCCGCAGCTTCGGACATCAGCAGCTCGACAACTTCCGCCGCGACGTCGTCCGCCTCGACTGCCTCGGCCGCAGTGAGAGAAACTATTTCCGGTTCCGGCTTCTCAGCGTTGTCGGACGCAGTGGCATCCTCCGGCTCCGGGTTCTCGACATCGTCGGACGCAGTGGCATCCTCCGCCTCGGGCGCGCTGGCCTCGACCGGATGCTCCGCCTCGACCGGCTCCTCGTGCTCGAACGTGCCGTTCTCGCGCCGCTCAGGTGCCGCCGGGGTCACAGCGGATACCCATGCCCCAGACGACTCGCGTCCACGCTCGGTTTCCAAACCACTGACGACCTCGGTCGCGCCCTTCTTCGACCCGTCGTGCCAGCTGAGTGCGTACAGGCAGGCCCTTCCGCCGCGGGCGCTGCATTCGTGCTCGGTGAGAAGTGCTGCGGGCATCCCGAAGAGGGTCGGAACCGACGCGAGGATGCCCTTGGTCATCTCGCAGAGGTGCGCGTGGCGTGGTCGCGACGAGAGCGGGCTGACCTTGATCAGCGCGTGATCGCTCTCGACCTCGAGAGCAACAGCTTGTGACGCACTCTCGAAGTGGGCGAGCACGTTACCGACTTCGGCGAACACTGCTTCGGGTGAACCTGTCGCGCGGAGCCGTTCGACGAAATCGCTCCCGTCGGCCGTCGACAGAAGCCGTTCGCCCACATGGAGACCGACCGCCTCGTCGCCGGTGACCAGAGCCGCTGCGTTGAAGAGGCGGACGCCCTCCTCGAAACTGCTCCACCTCTCGAAGTCGTCGAGATCGGAGAAGGTGCGGTGATCGTCCGCGAGGGCCAGTGCCTGAGCGACGCCGATCTCGCCGGCGCGCCTGCGAACGAGGTCGATGAGCACGTGCACGACGGCGCCCGACACCCCCGGGAGTTGCCCGGTGCTATGGCCCGACTGGTCAAGCTGTGCGTGACTCGTCATCCAACCCCTCGGTTCCGGTCCGGACCCGGAGACCTCGGCGAGGCTCCACTTCACCATCGTCCTGAATTGCCAGTTTCTTAACCTTCGACGCCCAACTCAACCAGGGCTTCTTCGGAGCGGCGGGGCGGCTCGCGCCCTACACTGCGGCCATGAGCATCTACGAACCCGACCTCCATTCCCTCGGCGGCCAACAGGCCTCGATCGGGGACTACCGGGGCAACACGCTCCTCGTGGTGAACGTCGCCTCCAAGTGCGGCTTGACCCCTCAGTATGAAGGGCTCGAGCGACTCCAGAAGACATACGCGGACAAGGGTTTTACCGTTCTCGGGTTCCCCTGCAACCAGTTCGGCGAGCAGGAGCCCGGCTCGGCGGAGGAGATCGCCTCCTTCTGTTCGACCACCTACGGGGTCACCTTCCCCATGTTCGAGAAGATCGAGGTCAACGGGGAGGGACGCCACCCGGTCTACGACGAGCTCACCTCTTTCCCCGACGCCGACGGAGAGGCGGGAGACATCCAGTGGAATTTCGAGAAGTTCCTGGTCTCCCCCGACGGTGAGATCGTCCAACGCTTCCGGCCGATGGTCGATCCCGAGGCACCCGAGGTGATCGACGCCATCGAGGCGAATCTCCCCGCCTGACTTCGAACCCTCGGACTCGTCGAGGATCGCGTGGCGATGACGCCATCCAACAGCGAGCCGGTCGTCGACCATCTCGGCGAGGTGTGGACCTCGCTCTCTCTGGCCTGCGGGCACCTCGACGACCATCAGTGGGCTCTCTCGACCGACTGCCCGGGATGGTCGGTGAAAGATCAGCTTTCCCATCTCATCGGCGTTGAGCGGATGCTGCTCGGTGAGCCTTCGCCGCCGGCATCCGTCCCGACAGCCGAGCACGTACGAAATCCGGTCGGGCAGCTCAACGAGGCTTGGGTCGCGGCGAGGCGACCGGTTCCGGGTGACGATGTGCTCGCCGAGTTCGTCGAGACGACCGACCGACGCCTGGAGTCGCTCCGGGCGATGTCGCCCGAGAAGTTCGACGTGATCGGACCGAGCCCGATCGGGCAGGTGCCCTACCGCGAGTTCATGGAGACGCGGGTCATCGACAGCTGGGCCCACGAACAGGACGTGCGCCGGGCGCTCGGCCGTCCGGGCGGCCGCAACGGACCGGGCGAGGCCACTTCGCTCGAGCGTTGCTTCGGCGCGATGCCCTTCGTGGTCGGCAAGCGAGTGGCCCCTCTTGACGGCACGACCGTGCGATTCGACGTCGGCGGCGAACTCGGCGCTCAGGAGCTCGTCAGGATGGACGGCGGCCGCGCCTCCATCGTGACCTCGACGTCCTTCGAGTCGCCGACTGTCGCCCTCATCATGGACCAGGACACGTTCTGGCGGCTCGGGTTCGGGAGGGTCGGCTCCGACGAGGCATTGTCCTCTGGCTCGGTGACGCTCGACGGCGACGTCGAACTCGGACGCCGGGTGCTCGACGCCATGGGGTTCATGATCTGACTTGGCGATCCGAGCCGCCCGGAATTGCACACGACGTGCGCCGATACACTTGCTCTCTCGTATGCGCGCCACCGCGGCTCCCGAAGAGGGCAACAAGGTCCGGTTGACCGTCGAGATCGACGAAGCCGAAGTCGACAAGGCACTCGAGGAGGTCGTGAAGCGGCTTTCGCGGCAGGTGCGCGTCCCCGGCTTCCGTCCCGGAAAGGTGCCGCGCCGCGTGATCGAGGCCCGAATGGGCGGAGCGAACGCACTCCGAAGTGAGGCGATCCGTGAGGCGGTTCCCGATTTCTACGCGCGGGCGGTCAGCGATACCGATCTCGATCCGATCGACAATCCCGACATCGACATCACCTCGGGGAGCGAGGGTGGCGCGGTCGCGTTCGACGCGGTGGTACTCGTGCGGCCCTCCGTCGGGATACCGGGATACCAGGGTCTCGTGGTCACCCTGCCGCCCCTGTCCGTCACCGACGAGGAGGTGACCGAGCAGCTCGACCGTCTGCGCTCGACCTCCGGTGAGCTGGTCGAGGTGGCGCGCCCCGCACGTGACCGCGACCAGGTGACGATCGACCTGCACGGCACCCGCGCCGGCGCGACCGGGGACGACGCATCGAAGGATCTCGACGCCACCGACTTCCTCTACGAAGTGGGAAGCGGGGGAGTCGCACCCGAGCTCGACGAGCACTTGCAAGGCGCTCGGCCCGGCGACATCTTCCGATTCACCTCGTCGCTCGGAGCAGAGGGCGAATCGGTCTCGTTCCAGGTCCTGGTCAAAGAGGTCAAAGAGCTCGTCCTTCCCCCGTTGACCGACGAATGGGCCGCCGAGGCCTCGGAGTTCGAGACGGTCGACGAGCTGACGGCCGACCTGCGGGCCCGGCTCCGCGAGCGTCACATCGCCCGCGCGCGTTTCGCGCTCGATCAACTGGCGGTGGACGCGCTGATCGAACTGGTGACCGAGGAGATCCCGGCGCAACTCGTCGACGAGGAGTTCCGTGAGCGGATCCACGACCTCGGACACCGCCTCGAGGCGCAGGGGATCGGCGTCGCGGACTTCGTCCGGGCGACCGGCCAAAGTGAAGCTGAATTCATCGGAGGGTTGCGCGAGGCCGCGTTGCGGAGCGTCAAAGGCGACCTCGCGCTGCGGGCGCTGGCCGATGCAGAGTCCCTCGAGGTGACCGATGAGGAAGTCGACGAGGAGCTCGCGAAGATGGCGGAACGCCTCGAGATGGACGCCGACCAGGTCCGGGACCGTCTGGAACGGTCGGGCCGTCTCTCGACGGTACGCTCAGACCGGCGCAAGGCCAAAGCCCTGCGATGGCTGGTCGACCACGTCGAACTGGTCGGTGAAGACGGGGAGCCGATGTCGCGGGAGGAGCTAGAGGTGCACGAGGACGAGGAGGACTCTCGATGACCCAGAGCGAAGCAGTCACGACACCCGGACCACAGGCCTACAGCGTCCCTTGGGTGGTCGAGTCCACCAGCAGAGGTGAGCGCAACTACGACCTCTACTCGCGGCTGCTGAAGGAGCGGATCATCTTCCTCGGCACCCCGATCAACGACACAGTCGCCAACCTGGTCTGTGCGCAGTTGCTCTTTCTCGAGTCCGAGGAAGCTGACAAGGACATCCACCTCTACATCAACTCGCCGGGCGGTGACATCACGGCGCTCTTCGCGATCTACGACACCCTGAAGTACATCAAGCCGGACACCTCCACCTTCTGCTTCGGCCAGGCCGCGTCGGCTGCGGCGGTCCTCCTCGGAGCGGGGACCAAGGGCAAGCGATTCGCTCTGCCCCACGCACGCATCCTCTTGCACCAGCCCTTCGGAGGTGTCGAGGGTCAGGCCAGCGACATCGAGCTCCAGGCCAAGGAGATCCTCCGGATGCGGGACCTCTTGAACGGCATGCTGGCCAACGACACCGGACAATCGATTGAGCGGGTGTCGAAGGACACCGATCGGGACTTCATCATGACCGCAGAGGAAGCCGTCGGCTACGGGCTGCTCGACGAGGTGATCACGGCCAGGGATGCGCCGGCGATGGAGGCAGTGGGCGCCGCCTAGGCGATCGAAGATCGAAGGTGGCCGACGGACGAGCAGCTAGGATTCGACAGCCGCTCCGGCCGGCCCGGACCCCGATCCGACGACCGAGCAACGACTGGGACCGCTGACCAAAGGACAAGAGGAACCGACGTGGCGAAATTCGGAGACGGTGGCGACCTGGTGAAGTGCAGCTTCTGCGGCAAGTCGCAGAAGCAGGTGAAGAAGCTGATCGCCGGGCCGGGCGTCTACATCTGCGACGAGTGCATCGAGCTCTGCAACGACATCATCGCCGAGGAGCTCGCCGACACCACAGAGCTCACTTTCGAGGACCTCCCGAAGCCGAAGGAGATCTACGAGTTCCTCAACGACTATGTGATCGGGCAGGAGTACGCGAAGAAGATCCTCTCGGTCGCGGTCTACAACCACTACAAGCGGGTGCAAGCGGGCAACAACGGGGCGCACGACAACGACGTCGAGCTGGCCAAGTCGAACATCCTTCTGCTCGGCCCGACCGGGTGCGGCAAGACACTTCTCGCACAGACCCTCGCCCGGATGCTGAACGTCCCCTTCGCCATCGCGGACGCCACCGCGCTCACCGAGGCCGGCTACGTGGGCGAGGACGTCGAGAACATCCTGTTGAAGCTGATCCAGGCCGCGGATTACGACGTCAAGCGCGCCGAGACCGGGATCATCTACATCGACGAGATCGACAAGATCGCCCGCAAGTCCGAGAACCCGTCGATCACCCGGGACGTCTCGGGAGAGGGAGTGCAACAGGCGCTCCTCAAGATCCTCGAAGGAACGACCGCCTCGGTACCGCCCCAAGGCGGGCGCAAGCACCCCCACCAAGAGTTCATCCAGATCGACACCACCAACATCCTCTTCATCTGCGGTGGAGCCTTCGCCGGTGTCGACGCGATCATCGAGAACCGGATCGGGCGCAAGGGGATGGGCTTCCGCGCCGAGGTGCGCAAGGCCTCAGAGCGCGACGACTCGGAGCTGCTCCGGCTGGTGCTCCCGGAGGACCTGATGAAGTTCGGGCTGATCCCCGAGTTCATCGGCCGCCTCCCAGTGGTCGGCGCGGTCTCCCACCTCTACAAGGACGCACTGATCAGGATCCTGGTCGAGCCGAAGAACGCCCTCACCCGTCAGTACAAGCGGGTCTTCGAGCTCGACCATGTCGAGCTCGAGTTGACCGACGATGCGCTCGAGGCCGTGGCGGAGCAGGCGCTCCTCCGGGGTACCGGCGCACGGGGCCTCCGGGCGATCCTCGAGGAGGTGCTCCTTGAGGTGATGTACGACCTACCGAGCCGGACCGACATCTCGAAGTGCGTCGTCGACCGGGCGGTCGTCCTGGACAAGGTGCATCCGACCCTCGTTCCGCTGAACCGGCCGCCGGCCAAGTCGTCGCGCAGCCGGCGGGCCGCCTCCTAGCGGCGGACGGGCGGTCGAGCATCCCGTGACGGGATGCCTCTGCCGAGCTGCGGGACGAACTCCCGCGACATGGCCATGAGCTTCGACGACCTTCCCCAAGCCCTGGAGTGGCTCGACTCGCACATCGACTTCGAGGCGTCGATGCCGGAGCGGCGCGCCCTTCCCACCCTCGATCGCATGCGCGAACTGATGGATCTCCTCGGTGATCCGCAAGCCGCATACCCCGCATTGCATATCACCGGCACCAACGGCAAGGGGTCGACCGCGGCGATGGCGACCGCCCTCCTCGCCGAGCAGGGTCTCACCGTCGGCACCTACACCAGTCCCAACCTGAGCCGGGTCAACGAACGGATCGCCCGGAACGGCCAGCCGATCGACGACGACTCCCTCGTCGAGGTGTTGGCCTCGCTCTCGCGCCTCGAGACCCTGATGAAGGATCGTCCCACCCGATTCGAGCTGCTGACCGCTGCCGCCTTTGCCTGGTTCGCCGACGAGGCGGTCGACGTGGCGGTGATCGAGGTGGGCCTCGGAGGCAGCTGGGACTCGACCAACGTCGTCGACGCCGACGTCGCCGTGCTGACCAACATCAGCTACGACCACACCGACGTGCTCGGTCCGACCCTCGAGGACATCACCCGCGACAAGAGCGGGATCATCAAACCCGATAGCCGGGTGGTCATCGGGGAGACCCACCCCACGCTGCTCGACCTCATCCGGACGGCGGCCGGCGTCGTCGGTGCCTCACAGGTGTGGGTGAGAGACGAGGACTTCGCGTGCGTCGGCAACCGGCTCGCGGTCGGGGGCCGCCTCATCGACGTCCGCACCCCGGGCGCGGAGTACCGAGAGGTGCTGCTCCCGCTCCACGGCGCTCATCAGGGTGACAACGCCGCGTGCGCACTCGCTGCGGTCGAGGCGTTCTTCGGGGCCCCGCTCGACGAGGCGGTGGTCGATAGCGCTTTCGCGGGCCTCGACGTGCCGGGGCGGCTCGAGGTCGTGGGGCGCCACCCATTGGTGATCGTGGACGGAGCGCACAACGTCGCGGGAATGCGCGCGTTGGCCAACGCGCTCGTCGAGGAATTCGGGACGGCCGGCGGGTCCATCGCGGTCGTCGGCATGTTGTCGGGCCGCGACCCGGTGGCGATGCTCGAGCCGTTGCGCGACACCGGGTTCGGCTTCCTCGTCGCCTGTGCGCCGGATTCGCCGCGCGCGCTTCCTTCCGAAGTGGTGGCTGAGGCAGGTACCGGTCTCGGCATGGAGGTGGTCGACGCGCGCACGCCTGCAGAGGCGGTCGCGCTCGCGTTGCGACGAGCCGGCGCCGATGACCGCATCGTGGTGTGCGGTTCGCTCTACGTGGTCACTGACGCACGGGAGTTGCTCGGCGGACATGTCGCCTGACCCGCGACGTCCTGACACCGCCGAGAGCGTCGACTAGCCTGCGACGCTCGTGGGACGCACTCTGGTGATCGCAAAGCCCGACGCGGTCGAGCGCGGACTGACCGGTGAGATCATCGCCCGAATGGAGCGAAAGGGTCTTCGGTTGGTCGCCGCTGAGATGCGCGCCATCGACCCGGAGATCGCCGCTCGCCACTACGAGGAGCATTCCGAGAAGCCCTTCTACGACGAACTGGTCCGGTTCATCACACGCTCGCCGGTCATGGTGATGGTCGTGGAAGGACCTCCGGAGACCTTCCGGGTGGTGCGGAACCTGATGGGTGCGACCAATCCGATCGAGGCCGCTCCGGGCACCATCCGGGGCGACCTCGCCCTCGAGACCGGAGAGAACCTCGTCCACGGCTCCGACTCGGAGGAGTCCGCGGCCCGCGAGATCGAGATCTTCTTCCCGAGCCTGGCCTGACCGGACTCGGCGACGCACCTCACGTTGCGCTCGTGCGCCGGTTTCTCCGGTGCGCTTTCGTCGCCGACGACAGCCCCGGGACGACCTTGTATCGCCCGACCGGATCCCGTAGCCTGAGTGCGGCTCCGGGGTCGGTGACGACCGGTGGAGGGGGAGCCATGGTGTGCCCTGCACGCCGCCAGAGTTCCGGACCGACCATCGACGGAGGAGCGCTCTCCGATGCCTGACAACGGGTTTTCACTGCTCGGCCGCGACATGGCGGTCGACCTCGGCACTGCCAACACCCTCGTCTACGTTCGCGGGCGCGGCATCGTCCTGAACGAGCCCTCGGTGGTGGCTGTGAACGTGAAGGACGGACGGCCGCTTGCGGTGGGAGCCGAGGCGAAGCGGATGATCGGCCGTACGCCGAGCCACATCCAGGCCATCCGGCCCCTGAAGGACGGGGTGATCGCGGACTTCGAGATCTGCGAGAAGATGCTCCGCTACTTCATCCACCGCGTCCACCAGCGTCGCTTCGCCAAGCCTCGGATGGTCATCTGCGTGCCCTCGGGGATCACCGGCGTCGAGCAGCGCGCGGTGATGGAGGCAGCCGAGTACGCGGGCGCCCGCAAGGCCTACATCATCGAAGAGCCGATGGCCGCGGCCATCGGGGCCGGACTGCCGGTGCACGAGCCGACCGGCAACATGGTCGTCGACATCGGCGGCGGCACGACCGAGGTCGCGGTCATCTCGCTCGGTGGGATCGTGACCAGCCAGTCGATCCGGATCGGCGGCGACGAGCTCGACGAGGCGATCGTCTCCTTCGTGAAGAAGGAGTACAGCCTCGCACTGGGCGAGCGCACCGCAGAGGAGATCAAGATCGCGCTGGGCTCCGCCTACGAGCTCGAAGAGGAGCTGCACGCCGAGATCCGCGGACGCGACCTGGTGACCGGACTCCCGAAGACGGTGGTCATCTCCACCCAGGAGATCCGCAAGGCCGTCGACGAACCGGTGTCGGCGATCGTCGACGCGGTCAAGGTCACTCTCGACCGAACCCCGCCCGAGCTCGCCGCCGACATCATGGAGCAGGGCATCGTGCTGACCGGTGGCGGCGCCCTTCTCCACGGGCTCGACAGCCGGCTCACCCAGGAGACGGGCATGCCGATCGTGGTCGCCCGCGATCCCCTGAACTGCGTGGCCATCGGTAGCGGGCAGTGTCTCGAGGAGTTCGAGGCGCTGAAGCAGGTCCTCATCACGTCGTCGGCCCGCTGATCGTCCCCGGAGGCCGTGCGTAGGTGGCGATGCAGCGGCGCTCCCGCCGTCCCCGTACGACGCTGCTCCTCCTGGTTCTTGCCTCTGTCACCATCATCACGCTCGATGCCAGGAGCGGCTTCCACTCGGTCACCTCGGGGCTGAAGTCGGTCGCGTCCGACGCCTTCGCCCCGATCCGTACCGGGGTGAACGACGTCATCGATCCGATCGGGAGCTTCCTCGCGGGGGCGGTCCACTACGGGGCGGTGAGCGAGCAGAACCAGAAGCTCCAGGCCGAGATCGGCAAGTTGAGGATGCAAGCCTCCGAGCAGGCCGACACCGTCCAGGCGATGAAGCAGCTGAGCGCCGTACTCGATCTGCCGTTCCTCCCGAACCTCCAGACCGTCCCGGCAGAGGTGACCGACTACGGGACGAGCGACTTCGCCGCGACCATCGGCATCAGCGTGGGGCGCGACGACGGCGTACAGCTCAATATGCCGGTGGTCGGCGCGGGCGGACTGGTCGGCCAAGTCGTCCAGGCGAATCACCACACCGCGACGGTGCGGCTCATCACCGACGGCCAGTCGTCGGTGGGCGCGCGCTACGGAGGGAACGGTGCGCTCGCAGTGCTCAACGGGCAGGGTGCGGGCAAGCCGCTCGACGCGGACCTGGTTCCGCCGAACGCGCAACTGAGCGACGGCCAGCAATTCGTGACGAGCGGACTGCAGGGTGCGATCTACCCACCGGGGATCCCGATCGCTCGGGTCGTCTCGTCGCGCTCGGGGATCGCCTCGTCGCAGGAGACGGTGACCCTCCAGCCGCTCGCCGATCTCCAGCACCTCCGTTACGTGTCGGTCGTGCTGTGGGGGCCGGCCACGTGACCGGTCGCGACGTGGCCCGCTTCGTGCTCGTGGTCCTTCTCTTCGAAGTGGTTCAGCAGACCATCGTCCTCGATCTCCGGGTCGGTTCGGTGCACGCCGACGTAATGGTGCTCCTCCCGATCCTCGCCGGGCTGATCGGCGGCCCGAGCCGCGGCGCGGTGATGGGCTTCGGGGCAGGGTTGGTGGCGGACCTCTTCCTCCCGACGCCCTACGGTCTCTCTGCACTGGTCGGGAGCCTGGTCGGCTTCGCCAGCGGCGTCGCCACCTTGGTGCTCAACCGCTCCGCGTGGTGGCTGCCGCCGCTCGCGGCCTTCAGCGGCAGCGCGGTCTACGAGCTGCTGTACGCGTCGCTCGGCTCCGTGCTCGGTCAGCCCCAGATGCTCCACGTCGATCTGCTCCGCATCGTGCTGGTGGTCTCGGTCACCAATGCGGTGCTCGCGCTCCCGGCCATGCGCCTCGTCGCCTGGGCGATGCCGGCCTCCTCGACCGAGGGGATCCCCACCTCGACCCTGTCCTCGGGGGCCACCAGGTGAGTAGGGACCTGCGGGCCGGGCGCGCACGCTGCCCGGCCGGGGCTTGGGATACTGGGGACCCGTGAGCCGCTCACTCCGCCACCCCTTCCGCGGCTCGAAGCGCTTCGCCCGTCCCGCGTCCGAGCGCCGCCCGAAGACCCGGTCGCCGCGGCAGCCGAAGATGCGACAGAGTCGCTTCTCCGTCGAGGCGATGCTCGACGCGCCCGACACCACCGCGGCAAGGCCAGGGCTCCGTCTGCGGATCGCGGGCCTGGCAGTCGTCGTGCTCTTCGCGCTGCTCGGCTTGCGCCTGTGGACCCTCCAGGTCCTCCAGGCGCCGGCCGCGGCCCAGGCGGTGACCGCCAATCAGATCCGGACGGTCTCGGTCGCCCCTACCCGGGGTCTGATCCTCGATCGCTACGGCAACCCGCTCGTCGGTGACACGGTCACCGAGCAGATCACTCTTTCGCGTCTGACCGCGCAGCAGCACCCCGACGTGGTGGGACGGCTCGCCGCCCTGATCGGTCAGACCACCGCACAGGTCGACGCGACCATCGCCGATCCGCGCTTCAGCCTCTACAAGCCCGTCCCGGTCCTCTCCAACGCGCCGTTGTCCGACATCATCTACATCAAGGAACACCAGAGCGAGTTCCCGGGGGTGAGCTCGGTCGCGACCAGCCAGCGGAGCTACCCCCAACTGGAGATGGCCGGTCCGGCGCAAAACGGTTACCCGGGTTCGCAGGTGCTCGGGTACGTCGGGACCATCAACAGCACCGAGCTCGCCTCGAGAGCCTCGCAGGGCTACCAGGCCGGTGACGCGTTCGGGCAGTCGGGCCTCGAGTACCAGTACGAGCCCTACCTGAGGGGAAACCCGGGTCGCCAGGAACTCGAAGTCGACTCGACCGGCCAGGTGGCCGGGACGTTGAAGACCACCCCGGCGGTCTCGGGTGACAACGTCGTGACCAACATCGACACCGGGCTCCAGCAGGTCGCGGACAACGCGCTGGCCCAGCAGATCCTGAAGCTGCGCGGCGGGGTCGACCCGTCGTGCAACAACGGCACCGGGTGCTACCCGGCGGCCACCAGCGGGGCGGTGGTGGTGATGAGCCCGCAGACCGGCGCGGTCTACGCCATGTCGTCCTACCCCTCCTACAACCCCTCGGTCTGGGTCGGGGGCATCTCGACCGCCGAGTACGCGGCCTTGAGCAACCCCGCCAACCAGGAGCCGCTGCTCAACCGGGCCATCGACGGGCTCTACACGCCGGGATCGACCTTCAAGCTCAACACGGCGACCGCCGCCCTCGACTCGGGGCTCTGGAACGCGGGCGATACCTACGACGACGCGGCACCTTCAGCTTCCCCGGCTGCAAGACCAACACCGGGTCGTGCACCCCGCTGCACAACAGCGAAGGCGAGGGCGGCTTCGGCTCGATCGACATCACGACCGCGCTCACCGTCTCGAGCGACGACTTCTTCTACAACCTCGGCGCACTCTTCTACGGGGCGACCGGTAAGTACGGGCCGACCCCGATCCAAGACTTCGCCAATGCCTACAGCCTCGGTGAGCAGACCGGCATCGACCTGCCCGGTGAGACGACCGCCGCCCGGGTCGACAGCCAGGCCGAGCGGGTCAAGCTGCACGCCGAGAACCCGGTCGCCTTCCCCAACACCTACTGGTACACCGGCGACAACGTCGAGATGGCCTTCGGACAGGGCGGCACGGTCATCACACCGATCGAGCAGGCGGTGGCGTACGCGACCTTCGCCAACGGCGGCACCCGCTACGCGCCGCAGGTGGCGGCTGCGATCGTCTCGTCGTCGGGCAAGGTGGTGAAGCGGTTCACCCCGCAGGTGGTCGGCCACGTGAACCTGCCACCCTCGACCTTCCAGCCGATGCTCGCCGGGTTCGAAGGCGCGGTCAACTCGCCGAACGGCACCGCCTACGGGGTACCGGGGCTCGGTTCGTTCCCCGGCGGCGTTGCCGGCAAGACAGGAACCGCGGACACCGAGCCGGGCAAGGAGCCGACCGGGTGGTTCGTCGGGTTCGGTCCGATCAACGATCCGCAGTACGTCGTCGTCTGCGTGATCGATCAGGCCGGCTTCGGGGTGACCGCATCGGCACCGGTGGTCGGTCAGATCTACAACTATCTGGCCTCACACCCGGTGACCGCGCCCGCGATCCCTCCCCAGAGCCAGATCGTGAAGTCGACGACGCCGGTGCCGCTTCCGGTGACCACCCCTCCGACCACCACGCCGGCCAAAGGCTGAGCCGCCGACGGCCCGAACGAGCCCGGCGCGCCCGGCCCAGCTCGGAGCGGCTCTAGCATGGCGGGGGAGATGGAGTCGCTCTGGCCACAGGTCGAACCGCTGTTGGCCCAGGTCACGAAGCCTGCTCGCTACATCGGCGGTGAACTCGGCGCGCAGGCCCGCGAGCACCTGCCCCGACAGGTCTCCTGGCTGCTCGTCTACCCCGACACCTACGAGATCGGCCTGCCCAATCAGGGGCTCCAGATCCTCTACGAGATCCTGAACGAACGAGACGACGCGGTCGCCGAGCGGGCCTACGCCCCCTGGGTCGACATGGAAGCCGCCATGCGCGAGGCCGAGGTACCGCTCTTCTCGCTGGAGAACCATCTGCCCGCCGCGGGCTTCGACGTCATCGCCTTCAACCTCTCCGCCGAGCTCGTCTACACCAACGTGCTCAACCTGCTCGACCTCGCGGGCATGCCGGTGCGAACGGCCGCGAGGGGCGAGGACCATCCCCTCGTGGTCGCCGGCGGCCACTGCGCGTTCAACCCCGAACCGCTCGCCGACTTCGTCGACTGCTTCGTGCTCGGGGACGGCGAGGAGGCCGTGGGCGAGATCAACGAGGTGCTGGCGGCAGCCGGTCATCGCGCGCCGAGGGAGGCACTGTTGCGCCGGCTCTCGGTGGTGCCCGGCGTCTACGTCCCTTCGTGTTACGAGCCCCGGTACGCGGATCTCGGCGGCGGAGAAGGTCCCGATCGCCTGGTCGAGACGGTGCCCCGCTATCCCGAGACACCCGAGCGGGTGGAGAAGCTGACCGTGGCCGACCTGGCGGCCTGGCCCTATCCGAAACAGCACCTGGTGCCGCTCATCGAAGTGGTCCACGACCGTCTCAACGTCGAGATCTTCCGTGGCTGTACCCGCGGATGCCGGTTCTGCCAGGCGGGCATGATCACCCGACCGGTGCGCGAGCGGCCGGTGGAGCAGGTGCGCGAGATGGTCTCGGCGGGGCTCGCCCGCACCGGCTACGACGAGGTCGCCCTCA
Organism: uncultured Acidimicrobiales bacterium; assembly: GCA_963741055.1. Lineage (GTDB taxonomy): Bacteria > Actinomycetota > Acidimicrobiia > Acidimicrobiales > RAAP-2 > Bog-756. The sequence goes on from CAVUGU010000022.1 coordinate 103,609, forward strand.
CCTCGCTCTCCAGCGCGGACTACTCGGGCATCGAGGGGACGATCTCGTCGATCATCGACGATCCGGCGTGTTCGGGTCAGGTGTCGGTCAGCCTCCCGAGCCTCCGGGTCGACGCGTTCACCGTCGAGACCGCCGCGCAGATCCAACGGGTGCGGCGAACCGGACTCACCTTTGCGCCCGAAGGTGGGACCTGGCGGATGCGCCAGGTCATCAACAAGCTCATCCGCGAAGAGGACCTCTATTCGGCGGTCGACGCCGCGTTCAGCCAGGGATGGCGCCGCATCAAGCTCTACTTCCTGATCGGCCTCCCGACCGAGACCGACGAGGACACCCTCGGGATCGCCGAGCTCACCCGCCGCTGCGTGGAGATCGGGCGCAGCCATCATCGTGGCGCGTCGGTCACCGCCTCGGTCGGTGGCTTCGTGCCGAAGGCCCACACTCCGTTCCAGTGGTTCGGACAGAACACCGTGGAAGAGCTCACCCGCAAGGTCCGGCTGCTCCGAGACGCCACCCGGGGGGTGAGGGGGCTGACCTTCAAGTGGCACGACCCGAGGGCCACCGCGGCCGAGGGTGTGGTGAGCCGAGGCGACCGGCGGATGGGCGACGTGGTCGAGTACGTCTGGCGCCGGGGCGGGGTCTTCCAGGAGTGGTCCGAGTACTTCGACCTCGACCGTTGGACCGAGGCGCTCGCAGCGAAGGGGATGTCGCTCGAGGACACCGTCTACCGCCATCGCGAGCGAGGGGGAGGCGCTGCCCTGGGACCACCTCTCCGCCGGCCTGCACCGTGATTTCCTCTGGCAGGACTGGGTCGATGCGCTGGCCGAGCACGGGCTCGAGGACTGCAGGTGGACCGCCTGTTACGACTGCGGTGCCTGCACCGGCTTCGGCGTGGAACACGTGGTCGCCTCGGCGGTCCCGCCGGCCGGCGGGAGCCAGGGGACCGGGCAGGATCTCTCAACTGGAGGCCGGGTGCCGGTACGATTCTTGTCCACGGCGCCGTCCGGCGCCGGGCCGGGTGGGGGGCGCTCGGCGGTCGACGCGGCCCTGCGGGCCGGAAGGGGTAGCTGACGTGCGGGTCCGGTTCCGCTACGCGAAGCTCGGCAAGGTTCGTTTCACCAGCCAGCGTGACGTAGCCCGGATGTGGGAGCGTGCCCTGCGCCGTGGGGCGCTGCCGGTCGCTTACTCGAAGGGCTTCTCGCCGCGGCCCCAGCTCAGCTTCGGTCTCGCCCTCCCGACCACCTGCGAATCGCTGGCCGAGTACGTGGACGTGGCCTTCGACGAGGACCGGATCGGCCCCGGCGGCCTCGAGGCCTCCACCTTGCCGTCAGGACTCTCGGATCTCATGCCCGAGGGGGTCGAGGTGGTCGCCGCCGCCCCGATCGAGCGAGGCCCGTCGTCCCTGCAGGAGCAGGTGAGCTCCTGCGAATGGGAGATCCGCCTGCGGGGAGCCGAAGCAGCCGAGGTCGAGGAGATGGTCGGGGCCTTCGTCGCCGCTGCGGCGGTGTCGGTGAGCCGCGAGCGGAAGGGCCGGGTGGCGGCCGACGACATCCGCCCCTCGGTGCTGGCCCTCGCGGCGGCCGAGGTGGACGGAGCGGCGGCGCTGGTCGCCGAGACGGCGACCCACCCACGGGGGATCCGGCCGGCCGAGCTCGTGCAGGGAATCGTGGTGGCAGCAGGTGTCGCCGGTAAGGGCGAGACAGCCCGGAACCCGGCCATCGACCGGGCGTGCAGGACGAAACAGTGGATCGAGCGCGACGGCTGCCGAGTGGAGCCGCTCCCCGCCGGGGACGGCCGCCAGGCGGCCGGGCGCGCCGTGCACACCGTGGTGTGTGCGTGATGAGCAATATCGGAAGGGAATTCGATGTCAGATGCAAGAGCCGGGAATCCGGCGGAGGTCCCTTCGGAGGCTGGTGCGCCGCCGGTGGCGCAGGCCGAGCCGTCACCTCCCGATGCAGGTGGCGAAGGCGCCGCTGGTGACGGAGGGCTGACCACCGGAGTCGCGGCCGGCTCCGGCGACCAGGGCGAGGAACCCGCCCGCGCCGGCGTCGCGGATCGCGCGGTGGGCGCGGCCGTTCACGGTCAGGGTCCGGTTCGTCATCGGGCAACGGATCGGCCCCCGGAGCGGTTCGGGCGGGTACCGCCGATGTTGCAGGACGCGGACGCCGCGGTGAGCGCCGGTCCACCACCGTTCGCCGCGACCGCCTCCTCGCAAGATTCAGCTCCAGGAGGAGCAGCCGCCCCGTCCCGGGTGACCGGGGAGCGACCGAAGATCGGCGACACCAGGCCCGCTCCACCGTCGGCGACCTCGAGCGGCGGACGCGGCGGGGGCGGCACACGGACCCGCCAGCGTCCGAAAGCGCCGATCGAGCCCGCTCCCGGCAAGTCGGCTCCGAGCGGGTCGGGGAACGGGCGTGCGGGCAAGTCGGCACCGCCTCGCAACGGCGACGGTCAGAGGGCCGAGCGAGCAGAGCCGGCCGAAGGTCGACGGGGTGGTCGCGAGCGGCGGGGCAAGGCCGTCGGTCGCTACATGATCTGCGTGCACGTGCGGGGCGACGTGACCCACATCGCCCTCCTCGAGGGCCGCACCCTCGTCGAGCACTACGTCTCGCGTGCCTCCGACGACACCACCCAGATCGACGGCAACATCTACCGCGGCCGGGTGCAGAACGTCCTCCCCGGCATGGAAGCCGCGTTCATCGACATCGGGACCCCGAAGAACGCCGTGCTCTACCACGGCGATGTCCGATACGACACCGACGACGTCGAGACGGGAACCCGCGGGCAGCCCCGGATCGAGCAGCTGCTCCGCCCGGGACAGAACATCCTCTGCCAGGTCACGAAGAACCCGATCGGGGCGAAGGGCGCCCGCCTGACCCAGGAGGTCTCGCTTCCCGGGCGCTTCGTCGTGCTCGTCCCGAACTCGAGCGCGTTCGGGATCTCGAAGCGCCTCGACGACAGCGAGCGGCGGCGTCTGCGCCGGATCGTCGACGCGGTCCGCCCCGAGGGGCACGGGCTGATCGTGCGCACCGCCGCGGCCGGAGCCAGCGCGGAAGAGCTCGCTGACGACGTCCAACGCCTGATCGACCAGTGGGAGACCATCGCCGCGGACTCCCTCGAGGGCCAGGGCCCCTCCCTGCTCTACCGCGAACCAGCCATCGCGGTGCGGGTCATCCGCGAGGAGCTCAACCGCGAGTACCGAGCGGTGGTGATCGACGACCTCGCTCTCTACGAGCAGGTCAAGGAGTACGTGGGTGCGCTCAACCCCGAGCTCGCGGATCGGGTCGAGTTCTTCGATCCCGAGGTCGAGACGCTTCCCCTCTTCGAGCGCTACCACGTGCACGAGCAGCTGCACAAAGCCCTCGATCGCAAGGTCTATCTCCCCTCGGGAGGCTCGCTCGTCATCGACCGGGCCGAGGCCTTGACCGTCATCGACGTGAACACCGGCAAGAACGTGGGCACCACCAACCTCGAGGAGACCGTCTACCGCAACAACCTCGAGGCGGCCGACGAGGTCGCCCGGCAGCTCCGCCTCCGCGACATCGGCGGGATCATCGTCATCGACTTCATCGACATGGAGGTCAAGGAGAACCGCGACAAGGTCGGCAGCGCACTCCGGTCGGCCTTGGCCAGGGACAAGACGCGGACCCAGGTCTTCGACATCTCCGACCTCGGCCTGGTCGAGATGACCCGCAAGCGGGTGTCGGAGGGGTTGATCGAGTCGCTCTCGACCACCTGCGAGATCTGCGGGGGGCGCGGCATCGTCCTCGAGGATCCGGAGCTGTAGACTCGCACGCCTATGTACGCCGTCATCAAGACCGGAGGAAAGCAGGAGCGGGTCGCCGAGGGCCAAGAGCTCCGCGTCGAGCTGCTCGGTGACCCCGGCACCGAGGTCACCTTCCAGCCGGTCCTGGTCGTCGACGGCGACCGGGTCCTCGCGACGCCCGCGCAACTGGCCGGCTCGTCGGTGACTGCCACCGTGGTGGGGGAGGAGCTCGGGGAGAAGATCCGGGGCTTCACCTACAAGAACAAGTCGCGCCAGTCGACCCGTTGGGGTCACCGGCAGCGCTACTCGACCATCGCCATCACGTCGATCACCGCCTGAACCGCTCGCCTGAGCGGCTCCGGCGAGCGGCTGAGCGAGGGGAGCGGCTGAGCCGAGCGACCAACGAACGAGAACAAGGAGCAGTCGGCATGTCCAAGACCAAGGGCGGAGGCTCGACCCGAAACGGGCGGGACTCGACCGCTCAGCGCCTCGGGGTCAAGCAGTTCGGCGGGACCACCGTCCGCGCCGGTGCGATCCTCGTGCGTCAGCGCGGCACCAAGTTCCACCCGGGCGCGAACGTCGGCCGGGGCGGTGACGACACGCTCTTCGCCCTCGCCGACGGCACCGTGCGGTTCACCAGTCGCAAGGGGCGGAAGCTGGTCGACGTCGTCGCCGATTGATCGTCGGCGGATCCTCATCGATGCCGACCCGGACCCTCGTGTTCGAGGGGTGCGTCAACTTCCGTGATCTCGGGGGGTACCGGACTCGTGACGGTCGCCAGATCGGCTGGCGGCGTCTGTTCCGGGCGGACGGGCTGAACCGGCTCTCCGACTCCGATCGTTCGCTGCTCACCGAGCTCGGGCTCGCCACCGTCATCGACCTGCGGACGGTCGACGAGGCGGAGCAGCGGGGACGTTTTCCGGTCGACGAGGTCCCGGTGCGTTACGTCGACCTGCCACTCACCGATGTGCTGCCCTCACCCGAGGAGCTGCCCGACTGGGGCGAGGCCTCCTACGTGGCCTCCCGCTACGGGCGGATGGTCGAAGAGGGCGGGCCGGTCCTCACCCAGGCGATCGAGATCCTCGCCGCGGCGGGATCGCTGCCGGCGGTGGTCCACTGCAGCGCGGGCAAGGACCGGACCGGGGTGCTCTCGGCGTTGGTGCTCGCCTTCCTCGACGTGCCCGACGAGACGATCGTCGAGGACTACGCGCTCGAGTGCGGCCGCGATGGACCGCCTCCTCGAACGACTGAAGGCCGAGTACCCCGATTCGGTCGAAGAAGTGGAGAAGTTTGCGCCGGCCATCCTCCACGTGGTGCCCGAGACCATGGAGGAGTTCCTCGAGTCGATCCGCACCGTCTACGGGAGCTACGAGAGTCTCGCTGCGGCACTCGGGGTGACCGAGGCGATCGCGCAGCTCCGCGGGAACCTTCTCGTCGCGGCCTGAGCCCGTTCGGGTCACGGCCTAGCGGCGTCGACGCCTCCCAACCCGAACAGCCGTGCACCCGGCGCGGCCCCAGGTGGAAACGGGCCGGGAGCGGTCGCGTCGGTAGGATCGCAGCCATGTCCGGCTTCGTCGACGAGGCCCAGGTGCACGTGAAAGCCGGCAACGGCGGTGCAGGCGCGGTTTCGTTCCGGCGAGAGGCCCACGTGAGCCGCGGCGGCCCCGACGGCGGCGACGGAGGGAATGGCGGGTCGGTGTGGCTGGTCGCGACCACCAACCAATCGTCGCTGCTCGGCTTTCGCGATCATCCGCACCGGCGTGGGGGCGACGGCACCCACGGGGGCGGGAAGAAGCGGCACGGCGCGCGCGGTGCGGACCTCGAGGTGCCCGTCCCGGTCGGGACCCGCGCTCGGCGCGCGGACGGGACACTGCTCGCGGATCTGGCCCGTTCCGGCGACCGCTGGCTCGCCGGGGAGGGTGGTCGTGGCGGGAGGGGCAACGCGCGGTTCTTGAACAATCGGCGGCGCGCACCGTCCTTCGCGGAACAGGGCGAGCGCGGCCACGAGGAGTGGTACGACCTCGAGCTGGCCCTGGTGGCCGACGTCGCGCTCATCGGTTTCCCGAACGTGGGGAAGAGCACCCTGATCTCGCGCATCTCGGCCGCACGCCCGGCGGTCGCCGACTACCCCTTCACTACGCTCGAACCCCATCTCGGCGTGGTGCGATTCGACGACTCCGATTTCACCGTGGCCGACATCCCCGGGCTGGTCGAGGGCGCGGCCTCCGGCAAGGGACTCGGGCACCGTTTCCTCCGCCACATCACCCGCGCCCGGGTGCTCACCGTCCTCCTCGACCTCGGACCCGCGGCGCCCTCGCCGCCCGCGGATCAGCTCCGGGTGCTCCTCGACGAGCTCTCTCGCTATCGGCCCGAGCTCCTCGAACGGCCGCGCCTCGTCATCGGCTCGAAGGCCGATCTCGCCCCGGCGGGCGAGCGCGCCGCCGGCGTCGCGCTCGACCTCGTGCTTTCGTCGGCGACCGGGCTCGGCATCGACCAGCTCGTCCGGCGGCTCGCCGCGCTGGTCGACGAGACGCGAGCCCGCGAGCCGGCCGTCGCCGCCGACGCGATCGTGGTCCACCACCGTCCGCTTCCCGAGGGCTTCGAGGTGGAGCGGACCGGTGAGGCCTCTTTCGTCGTGACCGGGAAGTCCGCGGAGCGAGCCGTGGCGCTCAACGACGTCACGACCGACGAAGCGGCGGCGGTCGTCCAGGCGCGGCTGCGTCGCATCGGTGTCGACCGAGCGCTCGCCCGCGCCGGCGCTCGCGACGGTGACCTGGTGCAGATCGGTGAGCTGGCCTTCGAGTGGTACCCCGACCAGGTGGCCGTCGGCGAGAGCCCGCCCCGCAGGCGCCGGCGCCGGTGACCGCCACCGAGGCGGGTCCCGACCGCTCCGGTCGGACGCTCGTGGTCAAGGTCGGCTCGTCGTCGGTCACCACCCCGTCCGGTGGTGTGGACGAGGCCGCGCATCGAGAAGGTGGCGTCCGAGGTGGCCGGGCTGCGCGCCCGGGGCGAGCGGGTGGTGGTGGTCAGCTCCGGCGCGATCGCGGCAGGTTGGTCGGCGCTCGCGCCCGAACGCCCACGGACCGCCGATCTCGCCACCCTCCAGGCAGTCGCCGCCGTCGGTCAGCACCGGCTGATGCAGGTTTGGAGCGACGCGTTCGGCCGCCGGGGACTCGCGGCCGGGCAGGTCTTGCTCGCGCCGCTCGATTTCGTGCACCGCAGTCAGTACCTGCACGCGAGAGGGACCCTCGGCCGATTGATGGAGCTCGGGGTGGTGCCGGTGGTGAACGAGAACGACGCGATCGCCGACGAGGAGATCCGCTTCGGTGACAACGACCGTCTCGCCGCACTGGTCGCGCACCTCGTCCGTGCCGACCTACTGGTGCTCCTGACCGACACCGCCGGTCTGCTCACCGAGGACCCGGGGCGCTCGGCGACGGGGTCGCTCATCGAGGAGGTGGTCGAGATCGACCACGAGCTCGAGCGGATCGCCGGAGGCCCGGGTACCGCGATCGGCAGCGGCGGCATGGGTTCGAAGCTCGCGGCCGCCAAGATCGCGGTCTGGTCGGGGATCGAAGCCGTCATCGCCGACGCCGCGCGGCCCGGCGTGCTCGACGAGGTGTTGCAGGCGGCGCCGGGTGTCGGGACCCGGTTCCGTCCCCGCGATCGACGCCTGCCGGCGCGAAAACTCTGGATCGCGTTCGCGATCGGCTCGTCGGGGATCATCGAGGTGGACGAGGGGGCGCGCCATGCGCTGATCGTCGGAGGGCGTTCGCTCCTCCCGGCGGGGGTGGTGTCGACGACCGGCGAGTACGCGATCGACGATGCGGTCGAGATCGCGGGTCCCGGCGGGAAGATCTTCGCCAAGGGCCTGGTGCGGCATCCCGCGGCGGTGGTCGCGACCTGGGCGGGTCACCGATCCGAACAGCTGCCCGACGACCTGCCGCCAGTGGTCGTCCACCGCGACGACATGGTGGTCCTCGGCTGAACTCGGGGCGCCTCCAGCCGGCGCGGTCGCTTCAGTGCCGACTCGCCGGAGGGGTGCGGAGTCTCCCGAGGGGTGCGGACTCGCCGGAGGGGTGCCGAGCAGTCTGCCGGGGGAAGGTTGTCTCCGGAGTGACGACATCGACATACATCACGTGATGTATAAGCACCGAAGATAGATACTGGGTGGCCTCCCTCTGCCCAGCCCGTCTGCTCCGTCTGACTTGTCGCTCTGACGTGTCGCTCCGGCCCTCTCCCCTGACCGTGTCGGCTCCGGCGTTTGACCCGCGCCACCCGGCCCGGGCCCGCCTCGCTCCGAATTCCGCGCCCACTACGCTGGAACGGTGCCGACCAGCCCCACATCCGCCTTGACGGAGCTCGCCCGTCGCGCCAAGGAGGCGAGCAGGAGCCTGGCGGCCGCGCCCGCCGGCGCTCGGGTGGACGCCCTGCAGCGGGCGGCCGACCTCCTCGAGGAGCGGAGCGCCGAGATCCTCTCGGCGAACGCTGCGGACCTCGAGCGAGCCGAGGGAGTCCGACGCCGACGCCACCTCACTCGACCGGCTCCGCTTGGACACGGCCCGGGTGGCCTCGATGGCTGCCGGTCTCCGGGCGGTGGCCGGCCTGCCCGACCCGGTCGGCGAGGTGGTCGACGGGTGGGTGCGCCCCGACGGGCTCCGCGTCGAGCGGGTCCGGGTCCCCCTCGGCGTGATCGGGATCATCTACGAGAACCGGCCGAACGTCACGAGCGATGCGGCGGGACTCTGCCTCAAGTCGGGCAACGCGGTCCTGCTCCGCGGTTCGTCGTCCGCGCTCGCTTCGAACCAGGTGATCGCCGAGGCGATGCGGGACGGCCTCGAAAAGGCGGGACTCCCGGTCGGTGCAGTCGGGCTCGTCGAGGACACCTCCCGTGAGTCGGCCATCGCGTTCATGCAGCTCGACGGGTTCATCGACTGCCTCATCCCGCGCGGCGGACCTGACCTGGTCGCGACGGTGAAGGAGCACGCGACCGTCCCCTACGTGCTCGACGGCGCGGGCAACTGCCACGTCTACGTCGACGCGGGGGCCGACCTCGACATGGCGGAGGCCATCGTGGTCAACGCCAAGACCCAGCGGCCCGGAGTCTGCAACGCGGCGGAGACCCTTCTCGTGCACCGGGCGGTCGCCGACGACTTCGTGCCGCGGGTGGCGGCCGCCTTGGAGGGGGTCGAGCTGGTCGGCGACGCGAGCGCGCAGGCTCTCGATCCGGGGATCGGGCAGGCGAGCGAGGAGGACTTCGCGACCGAGTTCCTCGCGATGAAGCTCTCGGTCGCGGTGGTCGACGATCTGGACGCCGCGATGGCCCACATCGCCCGTTTCTCCTCGGGTCACTCCGAGGCGATCGTGACCACCCACCTTTCGAGTGCCACCCGCTTCGTGAACGAGGTCGATGCGGCTGCGGTGGTGGTCAACGCGTCGACGCGGTTGGTCGACGGAGAAGCGCTCGGTCTCGGTGCCGAAATCGGAATCTCGACCCAGAAGCTGCACGCCCGGGGGCCGATGGGGGTACGCGAGCTCACCTCGGTCAAGTTCGTGCTCACCGGCGACGGGCAGGTGCGCACGTGAGCGCGCCCGACGGAAACCAAGACGCGGTGACCCGATCCGAGCAGATCACCTCGGGCTACCCGGTCGCCGACATTCCCCGGTTCGGTTCGATCGACGAGGTGCGCGACGGGCTCGCCGGGGTCGACTATCTGGCCGACGACGGCATCGCCGGGGTGGTGTTCCTGGCCGATCGGCTGGCCAAGCCGGTCCTCGTCGAAGGGCCTGCCGGCACCGGCAAGACCGAGCTGGCCAAGTCGGTCGCCCGCCTGACCGACAGCCGGCTGATCCGCCTCCAGTGTTACGAGGGGCTCGACGAGTCGAAGGCGCTCTACGAGTGGAACTACAAGAAGCAGCTGCTGCGGATCCAGGCCGACTCGGACAGCTCGTGGCAGCAGCTCGAGGAGGACATCTTCGCCGAGGAGTTCCTCCTCACCCGCCCGTTGCTCGAAGCGATCCGCTCGACCGAACCGGTGGTGCTGCTCGTCGACGAGGTCGACCGGGTCGAACTCGAGACCGAGGCGCTGCTGCTCGAGATCCTCTCCGAGTACCAGGTGTCGATCCCCGAGCTCGGCACGGTGCGGGCCACTCGGATCCCGCTGGTGTTCCTCACCTCCAACAACACCCGCGAGCTCTCCGAGGCGCTGAAACGCCGTTGCCTCTACCTGCACATCGACTACCCCCAGCTCGACCGCGAGCGAGCGATCATCGAGACGCGGGTGCCCGGCATCAGCCAGGCGCTCGCCGACCAGGTCGCGCGCATCGTCCGCTCGATCCGCACACTCGATCTGAAGAAGAACCCCTCGGTGTCCGAAACCATCGACTGGGCGCGCACCCTGGTGGTCCTCGGGGTGGAGTCGATCGACGCCGAGCGCGCCCGCGACACGCTGCACATCCTGTTGAAGTACCAGTCGGACATCGACAGGGCGGCGAAGGAGCTGGCGGGGCCCGAGCTCCCCGACTAGAGCGCCCGCAGTGCTCGATCTGCTGACCGGCTTCGTCACCGAGTTGCGCGCGGCCGGCATCCCGGTCTCGCTCACCGAACACCTCGACGCGGCGGAGGCCCTCCGGCACATCCCGCTCGAGGACCGCGAGGCGATCAAGTACACCCTCGGGGCGAGCCTGGTGAAGTCCTCGTCACACTGGCGCGCCTACGAGACGACCTTCGAGATCTACTTCTCGCTGCGCGGCCCCGAGTACCAGATCGAACAGGAGCCCGAGCAGCCGGCCGAGACGGAGGGAGCTCCGACCGAAGCCGGCGCCGGCGAACGACCCGGTGTCGGGCGGGGCGGACCGGAGGAGGGGATGACCGCCCAGGAGCTCGCCGACCTGCTCTACAAGGCGTTGCTCGGCGGCAACGCCGCGATGGTCGCCGCGGTGGCCCGCCAGGCGGTGTCCCGCTACGCGGGCATGGAGGCCGGCCGCCCGGTCGGTGGCACCTATTACCTCTACCGGACGCTCCGCAACCTCGACCTCGACGCGGTGCTCGAACGCCTCCTCGGTGAGGCCCGGCAGTCCGCATCGGCCCTCGGCGAGGGCGGCGACAAAGAGGGCGGCGGCGCGGGCGCCCCTCCGGTGAGTCTCACCCCGCTCGAGGAGCGCCTGCTCCGCGACGAGTACCAGGCGCGCATCGAACAGCTCCGCCAGGAGATCGAGAACGAGATCCGCCGGCGCCTCGTCGCCGACCGCGGCAGCGAAGCCCTCGCCCGCTCGTTGCGAAAGCCCTTGCCCGAGGACGTCGACATGATGCACGCGACCCGCGAGGAGCTGGTCGCGATGCGCAAGTCCCTCCAGCCGTTGTCCCGAAAGCTCGCGGTCCGCCTCGCCCGCAAGCGCCGACACGGTCGCAAGGGACCCCTCGATTTCCGGTCGACCATGCGGCACTCCCTGTCGACCGGTGGCGTGCCGGTCGACCCGAAGTTCCGCTACCCGCGCCCGTCGAAGCCCGAGATCGTGGTGATCGCCGACATCTCCGGTTCGGTGGCGTCGTTCGCCCGGTTCACCCTCCACCTGGTCCACGCCATCTCGACCCAGTTCTCCAAGGTACGGAGCTTCGTGTTCATCGACGGGATCGACGAGGTGACCCGGTTCTTCGAAGGGGCCGACGATCCCTCGGACGCGGTCCACCGGATCAACACCGAGGCCGACGTGATCTGGGTCGACGGGCACTCCGACTACGGCCACGCGCTCACCGTGTTCTGGGAGCGCTGGGGCGAGGAGATGACCCCGAAGACGAGCGTGCTGCTTCTCGGGGACGCGCGCAACAACTACCACGCACCGCAGGCCTGGGTGGTCAAAGAGCTCCAGGCCCGCGCCCGCCACGTCTACTGGCTCAACCCCGAGCCGCAGACCTACTGGGACTCGGGGGACTCGATCGTCGGGGAGTACGCGCGGCATTGTGACGCGGTGGTCGAGTGCCGCACGCTCCGTCAGCTCGAGCGATTCGTCGGGGAGCTCACGTGAACGGCGCACCGGTGAGCGGGGCCGGCGCCGGTTTCGACGGACTGTCGGGGGCAACCCCTCCACCCTCCGAGGGCCGTCCGCCCGACGGGGTGCGGACCATCCCGCGCGAGGCGCCCGGCGCGACCCGGATCGTCCTCGTCCGCCACGGCGAGGCGGTCTGCAACGTCTCGGGAATCTGTGGAGGGCCGGCCGGATGTCGTGGGCTCACCGAGCTCGGGAGGGAGCAGGTGGCCATCCTTCACGACCGGCTCTGCGCGACGGGTGAGCTCCGCGGGGCGTCGGCCTTCTACGCCAGCGTCCTCCCGCGGGCGGTCGAGACCGCGACCGGCATCGCGGCCGCGTTGTCGAACGACGCCGGTGCCGTGCCCGCGCTCGTCACCGAGTGCGACCTCTGCGAGCTCCACCCCGGGGAGGCGGACGGCTTGTCGTGGGAGGAATTCACCGCGGCCTTCGGTGGACCGGACTGGGACAGCGATCCGTCACAACCCATCGCGCCGGGGGGCGAGAGCTGGACCGGGTTCGTCCGGCGGGTAGCGGCGATGCTCGACGTGCTCGCGGCGCGCCATCCCGGCGAGCTGGTGGTCGTCGCGACCCACGCGGGGGTGGTCGAGGCGTCGCTCCTCGCCAAGGTGCCGGTCGACGGCGGGCTCGACGGCGCGCGCCTTCAACTGCGGACCGCACACACCTCACTCACCACCTGGGAGGCTTACGCAGGGAGGTGGCGCCTCCTCTCCTACAACGACGCTGCGCATCTGGTCGATCCGGCCCGTGGGTCGCGAGCACGCGACGAGCGACCGGCGGCTCAGCAGGCGTAGTCGTCGTCGAAGGCGGTGTTCATCCCGCCGAGCTCCAGCGGCGTCGACGGCGAGCTGTACTGGACGATCTGGATCGGCCCCGACGGCAGCGCTGCGTCGGGGAATTGGCTGCGGACGTTCGCGCAGGTGAAGGCAGGGACGATCCCCCACGAGGCCGCCCAGTACGCGACCGAGGGCTGGTAGCCGCCCACGATCCCGTTCCACACACCCGGACTCGAGTAGATGCCGACGTTGTTGAGTCCCTCCGATTGCAGTCCCTCGATCGCGCCCTGCACGAGCGAGGCGTTCTCGGCCGAATCGCCTTGCCACGAGGGGATCCCCGGCAGCGAGTAGCTCTCGACGTCGAGCCACCAGGGCACCTGGGTGTCGACGCCGGCGGCTTGCGCCTTGGAGAACGCGTCGCGCGCGGCGAGGAACCCGTACTGACAGGCGGGCGCGAACGCGGTCGCGTTGCAGGCAGGGTCGGCGTCCACTCCCGACGTCCAGAAGGTGAGGAACATGTACAGATTGAGACCAGCTCCGGCCCAGCCGGCCTCTTGCGCCAGGCAAGGGTTGGTGCCGCCGAGCGACTCGCCGACCACCTGGACGATCCCGATGGTGTGGGGCGGTGGCGGGAAGCCCCCGCACTGGAAGTTGGAGACGTCGTACCCGAAGGAGCCCGACGGGTACGGCGAAGCGGCGAAGTGGTCGGTGCCCGGTGCCTCGGCCATGCCGACCACCGGTGCGGCGAGCACTTGGGGTGTGGAGCCCCAGTAGGTCGCATTGCCGTAGGCGGTGACGCCGCCGTTGTTGTTGGTGAACCAGTAGCCCTTCCCGTTGGTGGTCGAGGCCATCGCCACCACCGGCCGGCTGAGGGGCACGCTGCCGAGCGACCCGAAGAACCCCGCGTCGCCGAACGCGAAGAGCCCGCCGTCCGAGGCGGTGAACCAGTAGCCGCGCCCGTCCGGGCTGGTGGCCATCCCGACGATGGAGCCGGTTGAGGGTGAGGCTCCCGGTCGACCCGAAGAACCGGGCGTCGCCGAACGCGAAGATGCCGCCGTCGGCCGCCACCAGCCAGTAGCCCTTTCCGTCGGGAGTCGCGGCCATCCCGACCACCGGCTGGTTGAGCGGTTTGCCTCCCATCGAGCCGTAGAACTGCGCGCCGCCGAAGGCGAAGATCCCGCCGTCGGATGCCACGAGCCAGTACCCGCCTCCGTTCGGGAGCGCGGCCATTCCGACCACCGGCCGGTTGAGGACGAGGTCCCCGGTCGACCCGTAGAAACCGGCGTGACCGAACGAGAAGATGCCGCCGTCGGCCGCGACCAGCCAGTACCCCGAACCGCCCGCCGCACCGGCCATCCCGACGATGGGCTGGTTGAGCGGGTGGCCGCCCATCGAGCCGTAGAAGGGAACCCCGCCGAAGGCGAAGATGCCGCCGTCGGACGCCACGAGCCAGTAGGCGGGGACCGTCGACGTGTGCGACGTCGGTGTGGCCGCGGCTTCCGGTGCGCTGACCGGCGACATCCGTCGCCGCGAGCAGCCCGGCGACGGTCACGCAGGCGAGTTACGACGGAGAGTGCCGCGACGACGCCGCGTCCCGCGCGAGAGCGCGTCGAGCCTCGGGACGTGGCAAACGCGAGAAGAGAGATGTTCGACCATGACCGGGGGACCTTTCGGGGCTCGGGAAGCTCGCCTGCGCTCCGAGCCTTCGCACGTACGCGATGCGAGCTGGTGGGCCACGACCGGTGACGACCGATCGGAACCCGGTCATTCTTCACGTCGCCTGCCCGAGGGTCAAGGGTCCGGGGTCGTCCGCGCGGACCGTTCGATCCGGCGTCGACGTCGCCGGCGGTCAGGCCCGGAGCAGCTCCGCCACCCGAAAGGCCAGGTCGAGTGCCTGGCGGCCGTTGAGACGCGGATCGCAGGCGGTGGTGTAGCGCTCGTGGAGCTGGTCTTCGAGGATGTCCTCCACGCCGCCGAGACACTCGGTCACGTCGTCGCCGGTCAGCTCCACGTGGAGGCCCCCCGGCCAGGTCCCGACCTCGCGGTGGGCGCGGAAGAACCCGGTGAGCTCGCCGACGATGTCGTCGAACCGGCGCGTCTTGTGGCCGCCCTCGGAGGTGAAGGTGTTGCCGTGCATCGGGTCGCACACCCACACCACCGCGTGCCCCTCGTCGCGGACCGCACGGAGCAACGGCGGGAGCGCCGTGGCGACCGCGTCCACGCCGAGACGGGTGATCAGGGTGAGCCGCCCGGGGACCCGGTCGGGGTCGAGGCGCTCGCAGAGCGCGACCACCTCGTCGGGCGTGGCGTTCGGTCCGACCTTGCATCCGATCGGATTGTGGATACCGGCGAGGAACTCACAGTGCGCGCCTTCTCGCTGTCGGGTCCTCTCGCCCACCCACAACATGTGTGCGGAGCAGTCGTACCAATCGCCGGTCAGCGAGTCGCGCCGGGTCAGCGCCTCCTCGTACTCGAGGATGAGCGCCTCGTGGCTCGTCCAGAAGTCGACCTGATGGAGCGAGTCCTCGGCGACGAGATCGATGCCGCAGGCAGCCATGAACCGGAGCGCCGAGTCGATTCCCTCTGCGATGTCCTCGAAGCGCTGGCCCTCTCGTGAGGACGCGACGAACTCCTGATTCCACCCGTGGACCTGGCTCAGGTCCGCGAACCCACCCTTGGTGAACGCGCGCAGGAGGTTGAGCGTCGAGACCGATTGCTGGTACGCGCTGATCAGGCGAGAGGGATCGGGAACCCGCGCGTCCGCCTCCGGTGCGTCGTCGTTGACCATGTGGCCGCGGAACGACTCGAGCACCCGACCGTCGACCTCCTCGGTGGGCGAGCTTCGCGGCTTGGCGAACTGCCCGGCGATCCTGCCGACCTTGACCACCGGCACCCCGGCGCCGTAGGTGAGCACCACCGCCATCTGGAGGATCAGCTTGAGCTTGTCGCGGATGGCGTCGGCGCTGAACTCGGAGAACGACTCCGCGCAATCGCCGGCCTGCAGCACGAAGGCCCGGCCATCGGCTGCCTCGGCGAGAGTCGAAGTGAGATGGCGGGCCTCGCCGGCGAAGACCAGGGGCGGGAGTCCCGCGAGCTGGGCGTGGACCCGCTTGAGCTCGCCTTCGTCGGGCCAGTCGGGCTGTTGGGCGGCCGGCTTCGACCGCCAGGAGTCCGGTGCCCACGCGCGGTGAGGAGGGGGAGTCGCCACCGCAACAGCGTACGACCTCGGGCCCTAGGCTCGTGCCATGTCGAGGTCGGACTCCGACTAGGCGCGCATGCCACCGTTCCGGTTCGGGGTCCAGCTGTCGCGTGCGGCGTCGGGGCACGCGTGGCGCGAGCTCGCACGGCGCATCGAAGGTCTCGGCTACTCGACGTTGTTCGTCCCGGATCACTTCGAGGACCAGTTCGGTCCGCTGGTCGCCCTGACCGTGGCCGCCGAGGCCACCACGACGCTCCGGGTGGGGTCACTCGTCTTCGGCAACGACTACCGGCACCCGATGGTGCTCGCGAAGGAGATCGCCACCCTCGATCTCCTCTCGGAGGGCAGAGTCGAGTTCGGTCTCGGTGCGGGATGGATGACCGCCGACTACGAGCAGGCTGGTCTCGAGGAGGATTCGCCCGCGGTGCGGATCGACCGGATGGAAGAGAGCCTGGCAGTGATGAAGGAGCTGTGGTCGACCGGCTCGTGCACCTTCGACGGCAAGTACTACCGCATCGAGGGCGCGGCCGGTGAGCCCCGGCCCTACCAGAGTCCGCACCCACCGATCGTGATCGGCGGCGGTGGACCACGGGTGCTCGGTATCGCCGCGCGGGAGGCCGACATCGTGGGCGTGAACCCGAGCCTGGCCGCCGGTGTGGTCGGCCCCGAGGTCCTCGCCGGCACCACCCCCGCCGACTACGACCGGCGTCTCGAATGGGTGCGCAGCGCGGCCGGGCAGCGATTTGCCGACTCGAGCTCCAGTGTTTGACCTTCGTCGTCCAGATCGTCCCGGACCGCGACAAGGCGGTCGCGCGGCTTGCCGCTGCGCTGTCGGTTGCCGACGAGCACGTCGCGGGGACCCCGATCGCGCTCATCGGCACCATCGACGAGATCGCGGACACCCTTCGCGCACGCCGCGAGCGATTCGGCTTCTCCTACATCGTGGTGCACGAGGCGGAGATGGAGGCGTTCGCCCCGGTGGTGGCGGAGCTGACCGGGACCTGAATTGGCCGAACCACACCAGCGTGTCGGGATCTTCGGTGGGACCTTCGACCCGATCCACCGCGCGCACCTCTCGGTCGCCGAAACGGTGCGCACCGCCCTCGGACTCGACCGGGTGCTCCTGGTCGTGGCCAACGAGCCCTGGCAGAAAGAGGACGGCCCGGTCGCGCCCGCCGAGGACCGCTACGCGATGGTGGCGGCCGCGGCGAAGGAGTGGCCGGGCCTCGAGCCCTCCCGGATCGAGATCGATCGAGGCGGCCCCTCCTACACCATCGACACCGTGCGCGAGCTGAAGGCAGGCGATCCCGACGTCGAGCTCGTCCTGATCGTCGGCTCGGACGTGGCCGCGCAGCTCGGGTCGTGGAAGGAGGAAGCCGCCCTTCGGGAGATGGTCACCGTGGCGGTGGTCGGCCGGCCGGGCGCGCGATCCCCGGCACCGGAGGGCTGGAAGGTGGTCGAGGTACCGGTCGCGCCCTTCGACGTCTCGAGCACCGAGCTCCGCCGGCGTCTCGGTGCAGGTCAGCCGGTACAAGATCTGGTTCCCGATGCCGTGATCCGTTGCATCGAGCGGCGCGGTCTGTACGCTACGAGGAGATGATCGTCGGGATGAGGCCACCCGCGTCCGGCAGCGCCACACCCGCATCCGATCCCGATCCGGCGGCGGTGCCACCGTCCGAGCCGGAGCCCACCCGCCGGGCACTGAGAGAGGCCAGGCGACGCCGACAGAAACTGGCGATCTTCTGCGCGCTGGCCATCGCGGCGTGCCTGGCGCTCACCATCCTCATCGTCGATCTCGCCCGCGACCGCCCACCGTCTTCGACCACCGGTGCATCGGCGCTGGTCGCCGCGGTGGGTGGTCCGGCCGCTCGTTCTCTCGTCCCATCCGTCACCGAACACACCGGACGTCGCAGCGTCCAAAGGAGGCATCCGTTGATCTCGACCAGCGCGAACCCGACCGTCGACGACCTCGTCCGAGGGCTGCCCGCAGGATGCGTGGCCGCAGCGCGGGCGGCCGATGCGAAATCGGGTGAGGACACGGTCGTCCTCGCGATGGGCGAGCTGCTCGGTCTCACCGATGCCTTCGTGATCACGAGCGGCCGGAACTCGCGGCAAGTACGCACCATCGTCGAGGAGATCGAGCGCCGGGTGAAGGCAGAGGCATCGATCTCACCCCTGCGGATCGAGGGCGCGGCGGACGCCCGCTGGGTCCTCATGGACTACGGGGACTTCCTCGTGCACGTGTTCTTGGACGAGGCCCGCGAGTTCTACGACCTCGAACACCTCTGGAACGCGGCTCCCCGCGTACCCTGGGACGGCGTGTCGGGCTGAGGACGCGCGGCGAACCGCGACGGACCCGGGGCGAAACCCGGTGTCGCGCCGGGTCAGGAAAGCGGAGCCACCGGCGCGTAGAGGATCCGGTTGACCGGCCCTGACGCCTGCACACCGCTCGAGGTCGGCACACCGATCGGCTGACCGGCGATCTCGAAGGCGACCGCGGCGACTCCCGGCTGCTGGGTGGCGGTGAAGACCACCTGTGCGACCGCGAGGGTCTGGTCGGGCCCGACCACCTGCACCGGGTTGCTGGCAAAGTTCACGGTCGCGATCCCGTTGGCGACCGAGGCGGTCACCTGGATGTGGGTGCTGGTGAGGAAGGTCTGGAGTCCCGCGGACGACTCGGCAGCGGTCGGGCCGTCGAGGAGGGCGCCGAGGATCTGGGTGAGGTTCGCCGGCACCGGTACGTCGCGGGTGACCGGTTGGAGGTGCTGTCCACCGACCACCAGGAAGATGGTCTCGGTGACCCCGACCGCCGGCGGCGTGGGGACGGTCGTCGAGGGGGCCGGGTTGAGGAGATGGAAGGGGACGTTGGCCTTCGCGATGTCGGTCGGCGCGCCTCCACTCGGGATGCCGCACGCCGCGGAGACCGCAGCGAGGGCGAGCGCCGCACCGATCGAGGCTCGCCGAGCCACGCGGCCTCTCACGACACCACCTCCGCGCTTCCTCCACCGCGACCCGCGTTCGAAGCCGCGTGATCGGTGCTGCCGGTGTGTTCGGGGAGCCTTCCTTCACCTTCGGTCGCGGGGCTCTGAAGGGGCAGTTCGACCACGAATCGGTTGCCGCGATCGGGCGCGGGCTCGTTCCAGACCCGGCCTCCGTGGAGGCGGACGTGCTCGGCCACCAGGGAGAGACCGAGGCCGGTGCCGTGCCCCGAGGCGCGTTGGCCGGCGCGGCCTCCCCGGTAGAACCGCTCGAAGAGGTGCGGGCGCTCGCGTGCTGGGATCGGCGGGCCCCGGTCCTCGACGATCACCCGGATGGAGCGGGCCTCCTCGCCGCTGCCGTTTACCGCGGGCCAGCGCTCGACGACCACCCGGCTCACCCCGCCGGCGTAGAGGGTGGCGTTGTCGACCAGGTTGGTCATCACTCGCTCGAAGCGTCGCTTGTCGACCCGGAGCCGTAGACCGTCGACGCCCTCGCCCACCTCGACGGGGAAGGGCGGCGACGCGCGGTGGGGCCCCCTCGCCGGTGGACGAGCCCGGGGACGACGTGGTGAGGGCCTGCACGACCAGTTCGCGAGGATCGACCTCGTCGAGCGAGAGCTCCGCCGAGCCCGCGTCGAAACGCGAGATCTCGAGCAACTCGTCGACCATCCGGGTGAAGCGACGAAGGTCCGCATCGAGCAGATCGAGCGCGCTCTGCGCGCGCTGATCGAGTTCGTCCCGGTGCGCTTCGAGCACGCCGACGGTCGCCGCGAGGGTGGTGAGCGGAGAGCGGAGCTCGTGGCTCACGTCCGAGGTGAAGCGGGCCTCGCGCTCGATCCGGTCCTGCAGGTTGGACGTCATCCGGTTGAAGGCCGACGCCAGCTCCTGGAGGTCGACGTCGTCACCCGCGTCGACCCGGGTGTCGAGCTCGCCGCCGGCGATCGCGACGGCCGCATCGGTGATGTCGGCGAGGGGGCGCAGCGCCCTGCTGCTCGCCCACCGCCCGAGGGCGGCGCCGGCCAGCGTGGTCACCAACGCTGCGCCGGCCAGGGCGTACGCCAGGTCACGCAGGGTGCCGGCGAGCTCGGCGAGCGAGAAGACCTCGAAGTACGAGGAACGCGCTGCGGGGAGCGGCACGCCGATCACCAACTCCGGTGTGTTGGCGAGGACGAAGAACTCCGACGCCGGCGTGCCCGAGAGGACACGGCTGCGTTCGGCTTGCGGGATCGCGTTCTGACCGACCGGGATCGAGGTCGCGTACCACTGTCCGCCGGTGTAGAGCACCGACAACGAGCCGGGCAACGTGTCGACCGAGCCGATCAACTCGCTGACCTGGGTCCCCGGCGCGCGCAGCGCGCTCTGGAGGAGCGAGGCGTTGGCGAACGCCTGCCGCTGCATCGCGGACTCCCTGTCGCTGAGCAAGGTCTGGCGAGCGGTGAAGTAGGTGATGCCCGCCATCAAGGTCGACAGGACGAACGCCCCGATGGTGAACGCCGCGGTGACCCGCGCCCGCAGACCGAGCCGGCGGGAGAGCGGGAGCGCCGTGGGCGTGGCGCATCACCCGAGGAGCGAGAGGTGCCGGTCGTCTCCGGGTCCGAGCGAACGGCGGGCTCTTCTTCGCCGGGCAAAGTCAGACCGCCAGCTTGTAGCCCATGCCCCGCACGGTGAGGATGAACCGGGGATTCGCCGGATCGGGCTCGACCTTGGTGCGGAGGCGGCGCACGTGCACGTCGACCAGGCGGCCGTCGCCGAAGTAGTCGTACCCCCACACCCGCTCGAGGAGGTGCTCGCGGCTCAACACCTTGCCCGGGTGATCGGCGAGTTCACAGAGCAGTCGGAACTCGGTGCGCGTGCAGTGGACCTCCTCGCCGGCGCGGCGGACGACGCCGGCCTCGGGCTCGATCTCGACGTCTCCGAAGCTGAGCGTCGTGTCGTCGGCGTCGCCGGTGCGCGACCTCCGCAACAGGGCCCGGATGCGCGCGGCGAGCTCCTTCGCGACGAAGGGCTTGGTCACGTAGTCGTCGGCCCCGGCCTCGAGTCCCGCCACGACGTCGTGGGTGTCGGTGCGGGCGGTGACCATGATCACCGGGACCGCGCTGTGGCGCCGCAGGTTCCGGCAGGTCTCGAATCCGTCCATGCCCGGGAGCATCAGGTCGAGGAGGACCAGGTCCATCGGCTGTGCGGACACCTGGTCGACGGCCTCCTCGCCGGTGCCGGCCACGTCGACCGCGTACCCCTCGTCCTCGAGGGCGAGACGCATCGACGAACGGATCCGCTCGTCGTCCTCCACGATCAGGATGCGGCTCACCAACCGATCATCCCATGGCCACCCGCGAACTGCGCGAGCGGCCGGTGCTCTCAGGAGTTGAGCCAGATCTGGGTGCACCACACCGCGCCGGTGATGAAACCGAAGGCCGGCTGGCCGGCCGGGCGTGGTGGGATTGTTGAAATTCTGCACCTTGGGCTGGGCGCCGATCGACCAGACGGCGCGGTCGGTCCAGATGTAGGGGATGTCGGCGCCCATCAGCTTGTTCACCTGTTGGTAGGCGGCGACCGTCGCCGACTGCTGCGTCGACTGACGTCCCTGGATGAGCGCGGTCTCCATGTTCGGGTCGGTGTTGCGGGCCATGTTGATGGAGAACACCGAGTTGATCTGCGTCGGGCTCCAGAAGATGTAGTTGAGGTCCGGGTCGATGGCGCCGAACTGCCGCCACACCTGGGCCTGGAACTTGCCGAGCAGCGCGGTGTTGATGATCTGGGCCTGTTCGATCGGGTTCAAGTTGACCTGCATCCCGACGTTCTTGAACTGCTGCTGGAGGTACTCGGCGATCTTCGTCGTGTTGGGGTCGGGCACGTGGTTGAGGGTGAAGGTGATCGAGTGCCCGGACGACTGCACTTCCTGGACGAGCTGGCGCGCTTTGGTCGGGTTGTACGTCGGATACCCGTTGTCGCTGACGTAGTAGGGAGAGCCCTGCACGAAGGGACCGTTCGACGTCGGATTGACCCCCGAGTCGATGACCGCGACGTACTGCGCCGAGTCGATGGCCATGGCCGCGGCCTGGCGGAACTTGAGCTGATCGAAAGGCGCCTCGGAGAGGTTGAGCAGGACGCACCCCATGTCGGGCTCACCGGCGACCTTGGTCGCGTCGTCGATGTAGCCGAGGGAGGTGTTCTGGCGGAGACTCTTCGTCACCTGCGAGGTCGAGGTGTGGATGATGTCGACCGCGCCCGAATTGAGGCTCGCCAGCAACTGCTGGCTGTCGGGGATCGGCTTGTAGGTGATCGAGTCGAGATAGGGGAGTCCCGACCGCCAATAGTGGGGGTTCTTGGTCGCGGTGAAGTGGTCGTTCGGTGTCCAGCTCTGGAAGATGAACGGACCGGTGCCGATCGGGTTGGTCTGGCTCCCGGTGTTCAGCCAGTTGGGCTCGGCGATGAACGCCAACTGCCCGCCGATGCCACCCGCGAGGTAGTAGTCGAAGGGCACCCACGGCGACTTCATCGAAACGGTCACCACCAGCGGGCTGGTGACGGTCACCTTGTCGATGGTGGTCACCGCCGGCCCGGTGAGGCCCGAGGCCTTCTGCTGCTCGAGGTTCGAAGCGACCGCCGCCGCGTCACAGGGGGTGTTGTTGTGGAACATCAGGTTGGGCCGCATGGTGATCGTCCACACCGTCGAGTCGGCATTGGAGGTGATCGACTGAGCGAGGTACGGCTGGACCGAGCCGTCTGCGGCGAGAATGGCGAGCGGGTCGAAGACGGTGCGCGCGTAGAGGATGCCGGTGGTGTCGAAGGTGCCTTGGGTCGTGCTGAAGCCCTTCTCCTCGGCCTCGGTGCCGAAGATCAGCGTGCCGCCGGGTTTCGGCGTCGCGCTGGAGACGCCGTTCGGGTGGCTGCCGGTGCCGGTGCCCGACGCGCCCGAGCTCGAACCCGAGCTGCAGGCGGCGAGGAGGCCTCCCGAGGAGCCGATGGCCGCCAGGCCGACGCCGGTGGCCGCGCCACGGGCCAAGAACGAGCGGCGGTCGATTCGATCAGACATGTTCCCCCTTAGGACCGGCCCGCCGACCTCCGTCGCCGGGGCTGGCGTCATGTCGTTGGTTCCGTCCGCTCGTGACCCGGCGGTCGCCTCGCGCGACGTGACCAGCACGTGACGCCCTGACGTTACCCCTCGCGCCCCGCCGGTGGGAGGGCTGCGCCAAGTGGGTGGCGGATGCCCGACCAGTCGGCCCCGCCCCGGTACTGTTCTTCCGTGAGCTGGGAGCTCGAGGCGTTCGGTCGTTCGGTCGGGGGCCTCTCGGCGGCATCGGTACGGGCATACGAAGGTGACCTTGGCCGGTTCGCGGAGTGGGCGGGCCGGGGTGGGGCCGATGGGCCCGCCGACGTCGACCGTCTGATGCTGCGTCGCTACCTCGCGTACCTCTCGACGCGGCGCTACTCGAAGTCGACGATCTCGCGGACCGCCGCCTCGCTGCGGTCCTACTTCCAATGGTGCGCTCGCCGTGGGCTCGTCGCTTCGGACCCCTCGGCCCGACTCACTGCCCCCTCACCCGACTCGCGCCTGCCCCGGGTGCTCGGCCACAGCGATCTCGACCGGATGCTCGACGGCCCGCCGATCGGCCGGGAGGCGCCTCCGGACGTGGCCCTCCGTGACGACGCAGTGCTCGAGCTGCTCTACGGCGCCGGAATCCGGGTGGCCGAGCTGTGTTCGCTCGACACGGGTGACGTCGACCTCGGGCGGCGGGTGGTGACCGTGGTCGGCAAGGGCTCGAAGCAACGGCAGGTGCTGATCCACCAGCGGTGTGCGGAGGCGGTCGGTGCCTGGCTGGACGGCCCCCGGGGGAGGGTGGCCTCGGCCGGGGCTCCGGGCTGCGGGGCGCCCCTGCCGGCCGACGAGGAGCGCCGGGCCCTCTTCTTCAATCGCCGGGGCCGCCGGATCGGTCCCCGTGACGTCCGGCGGATCCTCGATCGGCGCTCGCCGGTGCCCACCCACCCCCATGCCCTGCGCCACAGCTTCGCCACCCACCTGCTGGATGGAGGCGCCGACCTGCGTGTGGTCCAGGAGTTGCTGGGCCACACCAGTTTGCAGACCACGCAGGTCTACACTCATGTGAGCAAGGAACGCCTGCTGACGGTGTACTCGGGGACTCATCCACGAGCGTAAGGGGACCATGGCGACCGGCGCGGAGACGGCGGGACACGGCATCGACTGGCTGTGGACCGAGTACAAGAAGACAGGGGCGCGCGAGCTTCGCGATCAGCTCATCGTCCACTACGCGCCCGTCGTGAAGTACGTCGCGGGCCGCGTCTCGGTCGGCCTTCCCCGCCACGTCGACGAGGCCGACCTGGCCAGCTACGGCATCATCGGCCTCATCGACGCCATCGAGCGCTTCGAGCCGCTCCGCAACATCAAGTTCGAGACGTACGCGATCCCCCGGATCAAAGGAGCGATCATCGACGAGCTCCGCTCGATCGACTGGGTGCCCCGATCGGTGCGGGCGAAGGCGCGGGCCGTCGAGCAGTCCTACTCCAAGTTGGAGGCGACCCTCCACCGCACGCCGACCGATGCGGAGGTCGCCGCGGACCTCGACATGACCGACGGCGAGTTCCAGACCGCGCTCCGCAAGATCTCCTTCGTCGGGGTCGTCGCGCTCGACGAGGTGTTCCGTGGGGGCGAGCGGTCCGACCGTTCGACGCTCGGCGAGACCCTGCCCGACAGCACGGCCGGCCCGGGCGAGGCATTCGAGGTCAAGGAGACCAAGGATGCGCTGATCACGGCCGTCAGCCAGATGGGGGAGCGGGAGAAGACCGTGCTCACCCTCTACTACTACGAAGGCCTCACCCTCGCCGAGATCGGCGACATCCTGGGTGTCACCGAGAGCCGGGTCTGCCAGATCCACACCAAGGCGGTCCTCCAGCTGCGAGCGAAGCTCGCCGACCGACCGGAGGGCTCGGCCCGGCATGCGGGCGGAGAGAAGTCACCGGCCGTAGCGGGAGCCGGTGCGGGCGACCAGAAGCGCGTCTCGTCCTCGACCGGGTAGTCCCTCGGCCGACCGAGGCCGGCGCAGGTGGAGCCGCTTGCGCCTGGGCACTACGATGGCACCGCTCCTCTGTCCGGAGGGGCAACGAGCTGGAACCGATCACGCACCCGGTCGCGTCCACGGTCGCCCCGTTCGCGGGGTGCAGCAACCGGGGTCGAAACAACCGTCGAAGGAGTCCCCCCAGATGGCCGTCGTCACCATGAAGCAGCTGCTCGGAGCAGGTGTCCACTTCGGGCACCAAACCCGCCGCTGGAACCCGAAGATGCGCAGGTTCATCCTGGGCGAACGGAACGGCATCTACCTGATCGACCTCCGCCAGACCATGGAGGGGATCGAGGAGGCCTATGGGTTCGTCCGCGACCTGGTTGCCGGAGGTGGAACGATCCTCTTCGTGGGTACGAAGAAGCAGACCCAGGGTCCCGTCGCCACCTACGCAGAGGCCTGCGGGATGCCCTACGTGAACGAGCGATGGCTCGGCGGGATGCTCACCAACTTCGAGACCGTCTCCGCCCGGGTCAGCCGCATGAAGGAATTCGAGGCCATGCAGAAGGCGGGCGACTTCGACGCCATGCCGAAGAAGGAAGCTCTTCGCCACACGAGGGAGCTCGAGAAGCTCCAGCGCAACCTCGGCGGCATCCGGGCGCTCGACAAGCTTCCGGACGCGATCTTCGTCATCGACACAAAAAAGGAGCACATCGCGGTCACCGAGGCCAACAAGCTCGGGATGCCCGTCGTGGCGGTGGTCGACACCAACTGCGATCCGGACCTGATCACCTACGTGATCCCGGGCAACGACGACGCGATCCGCTCCGGCACCCTTCTCTGCCGGGTGATCGCCGACGCAGTCGTGGAAGGTCGCTTCATCGCCGACCAGCGGCCCCCCGCGCCTCCGGCGGGCGCTCCCCGCTCCGACCTCCACTCCTCCGACCAGCCCGGCCACCAGCGCGACGGCGCCGGCACCGACGGCCCCGGCCGCCTCCGCCGAGCCGGTCGGTGCGGCAGTCGCGACGGCCCCCGCACCTGCCGCGAGCGAGCCGTCCGGCTCGTCGGGCCCGGACGAGCCAGCGAGTACCGCTGCCGGAGCGAGCACCGAGGAGGGTGCCTGAGATGGCGGCTTACTCTGCCAAGGACGTCCAGCGGCTGCGACAGTCGACCGGTGTCGGGATGCTCGACGCGAAGCGTGCCCTCGACGAGAGCGAGGGCGACATGGACAAGGCCACGTTGTGGCTGCGCGAGCAGGGCCTCGCGAGCTCGGCGAAGCGTGCCGACCGCGAGGCATCGGAAGGCGCGGTCGCGATCGGGCGCTCGGGCAACGCGGCCGCCATCGTGCAACTTCGCTCGGAGACCGACTTCGTCGCGAAGTCGGACCAGTTCGTCGAGATGGTCGCCTACCCTCGCCGACCTGGTCGCCGCAGAGGGTGAGTCGGCCATCGACCAGCGCGCCGAGGACCTCGAGCGGATGAAGACCACCTTGCAGGAGAACATCTCGGTCGGGACGGTGGTGCGGATCGAGGCGCCGCCCGGCGGAGTGGTCGATTCGTACCTGCACCGTCAGGCGGGCCGGGGGGTCAACGCGGTGGTGGTGGCGCTCGCCGGCGGCGACGCCGAGCTGGCCCACGACGTCGCGACCCACATCGCCTTCGCCCGTCCGACCTACATCTCCCGTGACGAGGTGCCCGAGGCCGAAGTCGCCGCGGAGCGCGAGACGGTCGAGCGGATCGCCCGCAACGAGGGCAAGCCGGAGGCCCAGCTTCCGAAGATCGTCGAGGGTCGCCTGAACGGCTGGTACAAGGAGCGTGTCCTTCTCGACCAGGGCTACATCAAGGACGAGAAGAAGACCATCGCGGCCCTGCTCGGACCGGCGAAGGTCACCCAGTTCGCCCAGGTAGTGGTCGGCGACTGAGGCCGGCGGCAGAAGCGATGGGCCGTCAGCAGCGCATCGTGCTGAAGATGTCCGGCGAGGCACTCGCCTCGTCGGCGTCGGACGAGACCATCGACTCCTCGACGGTCGAGCAGCTCGCCGGCGAGATCGCACGGTCGCTCCAGGAGCTCGACCTCGAGCTGGCGGTGATGGTCGGCGGGGGCAACATCTGGAGAGGGACGACCGGGGCGGGCGCCGGCATGGACCGGTCGACCTCCGACACCATGGGGATGCTGGCCACGGTCATCAACGCCCTCGCCCTGCAGGACGCGCTGGAGCACCACGGGCAGCCCACCCGGGTGCTCACCGCGGTGCAGATGGCCGAGGTCGCCGAGCCCTACATCCGCCGCCGGGCCATCCGGCACCTCGAGAAGGGCAGGGTGGTGATCTTCGCGGCCGGCATGGGCAACCCCTATTTCACGACCGACACCTCGGCGGCTTTGCGGGCGGCGGAGATCGAGGCCGAGTTGCTCTGCAAGGGGACCCACGGCGTCGACGGCGTCTACTCGGCGGACCCGCGGGTCGATCCGACCGCCACTCGGTACGACGAGCTCACCTTCATGGAGGTGGTGGCGAAGGATCTCCGGGTGATGGATCTGACGGCGATCACCTTCTGCAAGGACAACGGCCTGCCGATCAGGGTGTTCGACCTCATGGCGCCCGGCAACATCTACAAAGCCCTCGCCGGCGAGCCCATCGGCACGCTGGTGCGGTGAAGTCGCTGGTGGAGGGTCGGGCACCTGCTGGCTACGCTGGACCGCCAGTGATCGCACCGGACGACGGGACCGTCCGTTCCGCAGGAGACGTCTGATGGACGAGGAGCTGGTCGCGCTCGTCGTCAGCGATGCCAAGGAGCACATGGGCAAAGCCGTCGACCACGCGCAGGCGGAGTTCGGTGCCATCCGGACAGGTCGCGCGACCCCCGCGCTCGTGGAGCACTTGAAGGTCGACTACTACGGCGCGGAGACCGAGCTGCGACAGATCGCCGGGTTCTCGGTGCCCGAGGCGCGTCTCCTCGTCGTCTCGCCCTACGACAAGGGATCGCTGTCGGCCGTCGAGAAGGCGCTGCAGAGCTCGGATCTCGGTATCACTCCCTCGAACGACGGGTCGGTGATCCGCCTGACGTTCCCGGTCCCGACCGAGCAGCGCCGGAAGGAACTGGTCAAGGTCGTCAAGCAGAAGGCGGAGGACGGCCGCGTGACGGTCCGCAACATCCGGCGTTCCGCGCGCCACGAGCTCGAGGGCATCCAGAAAGACGGCGACCTGTCGGGTGACGAGCTCGAGCGGGTAGAGAAGGACCTGGACAAGATCACCCACGAGCACGTCGCGGCGATCGATCGGCTGCTCGCCAACAAGGAGCAGGAGCTCCTCGAGATCTGACAGGGGCCGACCCGCTCGGGTGGCCCTGGGAGGAAACAGCTGACGTGGACAATGGTCCGGACCATCCCGAGGACGACGTCACCCGTGTCGACCTGCCGGTGACGCGCCCTGAGCCGTCCGGTCCCGTCCGCATCGCCGGCGCGGAGTTGGCCGGTGAGGCCGCGACGAACGAGCTCCCCGTCGTCAGGGGTCTGGGCGAGGAGCAGGAACTCGAAGGAGAAGAAGAGGCGTGGGCGGCGGGCGCGCCCGACGAGGGCAGCGACGAATTGGTCGAAGGGTGGCAGGCGGCGAAGGAGGCACCCGGACCGGTCGGTCAGGGCACCTTCGGTGGCGCATTCGATCAGCCGAGAGTTCGGGTAACCGACGAGCCAGGGGACGCGGGCACCGACGAGGCGGCGGTCCAACCGGTCGTACCCGGTCAGACCGCGACTCCCGCCGCCCCTCCGTCCTCCACCGAGCTTCCCCACTGGACCGAGCCGCCGACGGGTGAGGTCCCTGCCGTGCTGGCACGCGGACCCGAGAGCGAGCGCCAGGGCTCAGGGATCATCCCACCGAGTTGGCGCGAGGAGGATGCCGACTGGGTCGCGCAGGAAGAGGAATTCGAACCTTCGATGTTCGGCGAAGAGCACGCTCCGCTCGGCTCCCTGGACGAGACGGATCGGGCCGAGGAACGGCGCCCCTGGGAATTCGAGCTCCACCCACAGCCGACCGGCTCGGGTCCGGCGGTCCGGCCTCCCGAGGACACCGGCGCGCCGACCGAGGCGCTCACCGGCATCGCGGCAGCGAGTGCGGAGTTCGGCGAACGTCCGTCGGCCACCGACGAGCGGGATGTCGAGACCAGTGAGTGGGCGGTACCGGTGCGCGAGTCGGCCGGCGACCGCGAGGGGACGTCCGAAGACGAGTTGTTCGAGAGCGGGGCACGCCCGAGCGGGACGAAGCGTTCGGGGCGGGCCCGTCGTTCGGTTCTGCGGCCGGGGCGCATGCGTGCAAAGCGCCCCGACGACGACGTCGCCGGGGCACCGCTCGCCGCGGAGCCGCCGGGTGCCGCGGTGACCGAGGTTCCCGGCGCCGGGCGCAAACGAGTCGGCCTCGCCGGTCTCGCCGCGGCCGATCGGACCGCGGAGAGAACCGCGGAGAGAGAGGCTGCCCAAGCGGACGAGTCGGCCGGCGTGCCGACCGCGGCGCTGACCGACACCGACGTCGCCGCAGCCGGTGCGGACAGCGCGGCCGCCGGCGAACGGCGCCGAAGCCGGGGAGCGAACCCGTTGCTGGTCGCCCAACCCGAGGCCCCGGTCGGGACCGGCGGGGGGCCGCCCCCACCTCGCCGATCGCGGCGTGCGCTCGCGGAAGGAGCCGACGCGCCGGTCGAGCCGGCCGGCGGGCTGGCACTGCGGATCGGGACCGGCATCGCGGCCGCGGTGATCGCCATCATCGCGTTCGAGCTCGGCACGGTCACCTCCCTCGTGCTCTGCGTGATCGTGGTGACCTTCGCTGCCGGCGAATGTTTCGGGGTCTTGCGGAGAGCGGGGTACCACCCCGCCACGCCGCTCGGCCTGGTCGGGACGATCTCGTTGATGGTCGGCGCCTACACCAAAGGTGTCGAGGCCCTGCCCCTGATCCTGGTCCTCATCACCGTGTTCACCCTCCTCTGGTACGTGTTCGGGATCGAGGAGGGCTCAGCGGTCGCGGGCACCGCCGCGACCCTCTTCACCATCGGGTGGGTCTCGCTGCTCGGCTCCTTCGCCGGGCTCCTCCTTGCACCGTCGCTCTTTCCCAACCGCCACGGCATCGCGTTCCTCGTCGGCGCAGTGATCGCGACGGTGGCGAACGACGTGGGCGCCCTCGTGGTCGGGCGGTGGATCGGGCGACGCCCGCTCGCGCCGAGGATCAGCCCGAACAAGACCTGGGAGGGCGTGATCGGGGGGGCGGTCTTCTCGATCGTGATCTCGGCCGTCGTGGTCGGGAACATCCATCCGTGGACGGTGGGGAAGGCCGCGCTGCTCGGCCTGGTGGTGGCGGTGGTCGCACCGATCGGCGATCTCTGCGAGTCCATGCTCAAGCGTGATCTGCGCCTGAAGGACATGGGCCGTCTCCTGCCTGGCCACGGCGGGGTGCTCGACCGGGTCGATGCGCTGTTGTTCGTGCTCCCGGCCACCTACTACTTGGTGCGTGCGCTGAACATCGCCTGAATCTCGGGCAGGCTAGAGGGATGACCGGCTCATCCCACGAGGGGCGTCTCGCCGACCGGCGGGCCGCCTCCGAGCCCGGGGTCCCCTCGGCCAGGAGGGTGTCGGTGAGCCTGGTCGGGTCGACCGGATCGATCGGGACCCAGGCCGTCGAGGTGATCGAGGAGTGTCCCGAGGCGTTCGAGGTGGTGGCCCTCGGCGCGTCTCGATCGGTCGACACGCTCGTTTCGCAGGCACAGCGCCTGTCGCCGCGAGTGGTCGCCATCGCCGATCCCGCCCTCGCTCCCGAGCTCGCCCGGCGGCTGCCGTCGGGGATCGAGCTCGTGACCGGAACCGAGGGGCTCGCCGCGATCGCGAGCCTGGCGGAGGTGGTCGTGAACGGGGTGGTCGGCTTCGCGGGACTGCCGGTGACGCTCGCCGCGCTCGAGGCCGGCCGTCGACTCGCGCTCGCCAACAAGGAGTCGCTGATCGCCGGTGCACCGGTGGTGCAACGGGCGAGAAGGACCCCCGGCGCCGAGATCGTCCCGGTCGATTCGGAGCACTGCGCCCTCCACCAGTGCCTGAGGGCCGGCGACAAGGGCGAGGTCCGACGACTGGTCCTCACCGCGTCGGGTGGACCCTTCCGGGGCCGTCGTCGCGAGGAACTGGCCTCGGTCGGCGTGGGAGAGGCGCTCGCCCACCCGACCTGGTCGATGGGTCCGAAGATCACCGTCGACTCCTCGACCCTGATGAACAAGGGCCTCGAGGTCATCGAGGCCCACGAGCTCTTCGGGATCGCCTACGACGCGATCGAGGTGGTGGTCCACCCGCAGTCGATCGTGCACTCGATGGTCGAGTATGTCGACGGCGCAGTCATCGCCCAGCTCTCACAGCCCGACATGCGCCTTCCGATCGGGTACGCGCTCTCGTACCCCTCGCGCTTGCCCGTCGAGTTCGGTGCCATCGACTGGAGCCGTTGCGCCACGCTCGAGTTCGAAGAGCCCGACCACGCGCTCTTCCCGTGCCTCGGCATCGCCTACCAGGCGGGCCGTGCCGGGGATCTCGCCCCCGCCTGGCTCAACGCGGCGAACGAGCTGGCCGTGGCCGCCTTCCTCAAGCAACAGATCCGGTGGACCGATATCGCGGACGTGGTCGCAAGGACCCTCGACCGCTATGTCGCGCCGGCTGCGACCTCCTCCACCGGAAGCGAGCCGGTCCGCACCGTCGAAGAGGTGCTCGAGGCCGACGCGACGGCACGGCGCGCGGCCGAGCAGGTGATCGTCGGATTGGGGGCGGCGGCATGAGCGCCCTCGACACCCGGAGCGAAGCGCAACCCGACCACGCCGACCCGGCGCCGGTCGCCTCCCCACCGGGCCGTTCTTCCCGTCGCTCCTCCCGGCGTTCGGTCGTCGAGCTGGTGACG
This sequence comes from uncultured Acidimicrobiales bacterium, assembly GCA_963741055.1. GTDB lineage: Bacteria > Actinomycetota > Acidimicrobiia > Acidimicrobiales > RAAP-2 > Bog-756. The sequence continues at coordinate 135,295 of CAVUGU010000022.1, forward strand.
GCGATCGCGTTCCTCGTGGCCCTGAGCGCGGCGACCGGTCACCTCGATCTCTTCTTCGTGATCCTGTCCCTCGTGGCGATCGTGATGCTCCACGAGTTCGGACACTTCGTCGCGGCGAAGCGCAGTGGGATGAAGGTGACCGAGTACTTCGTCGGGTTCGGACCACGCATCTGGTCGTTCCGACGTGGGGAGACCGAGTACGGGGTCAAGGCCCTCCCCTTCGGCGGCTACGTGAAGATCCCCGGTATGACCAACCTCGACGAGGTCGACCCGGCCGACGAGGCGCGCTCCTACCGGGAGCAGTCGTTCCCGAAGCGGATCGCGGTGTCCTTCGCCGGACCGGCGATGAACTTCCTCCTGGCGATCCTGTTGACCTGGGGTCTGGTGACCTTCGTCGGCGTGCCGGTCTCGAACCAGGTCGAGTTCCAGGGCCTCAACTCGGTGGGCGGCAAGCCGAGCCCGGCGCAGCTCGCGGGCGTGCGCGCCGGGGACATCGTCGTCTCGGTCGACGGAAAGGCCGTCGGTGGAAACAGCTCGGTGCTCACCGACGCGGTCCAACACCACCCGGGCGTCCCGCTCACCTTGGTGGTCGAGCGGAACGGTCGGCGACAGACGCTGACCGTGACCCCGGCGAACGGCCGAGTCGAGCACGAGCAGGGTGCGCAGGCCCCCTCGGGCTCTGCACCCTTCGGCGTGATCGGCGTGACCTTCGGCGAGCCGCTGGCGCGGGAGAATCCCGTTCGCGCGCTCGGGCGGGTGCCGGCCGACCTCTGGAGCGTGACCAGGTCGTCGGTGGTCGGTCTCGGACAGATCGTGTCACCGAGCGGCATCTCCCAGAGGTTCCACCAGGTCTCGAGCGCCTCCGCGGCGAACCAGGCGGCCGCCAACGGCACTCGTGCCTACTCGATCGTGGGGATCGTGAACGTGGCCAACAGCGCGGCCGAGGCCGGGATCGCGGTGCTCATCTCGCTGCTGATCATCCTCAACGTCTTCCTCGGCGTCATCAACCTCTTCCCGATGCTGCCGCTCGACGGCGGGCACATCGCCATCGCGGTCTACGAGCGGATCCGCACCGGGCGGCGCCGTGTCGCCTACCACGCCGATGCGGCCAAGCTGTTGCCGCTGACATGGGCGACCCTGGCGCTCATCGGGATCATCGTGTTGCCGGCGCTGCTCACCGACATCCTGCACCCGGCCGCGCACCCCTTCGGCTGATCCGTACCGGGGACGCGGGACCTTCCGACGGGCGGGAGCCCTACCATGGAGTTCGTGCCACATACGGGGACGATGAGCGCCCGACGACCGACCCGACAGATCCATGTGGGCGAGGTGGCGGTCGGCGGTGGGGCACCGGTCACCGTCCAGTCGATGACCACCACCAAGACCGCGGACGCCGAGGGGACCCTCTCTCAGATCTACGCGCTCGCGGCGAGCGGCGCGGATCTGGTGCGGTGCACCTGCAACGAGGAGGCGGCCGCCGAAGGGCTCGCCCAGATCGTGCCGCGCTCGCCGGTCCCGATCATCGCCGACATCCACTTCCACCACGAGATGGCGCTCGCCGCGCTCGAGGCGGGCGTGCAAGGTCTGCGCCTCAATCCGGGGAACCTTCGCAAGGAGGCGGAGATCAAGCAGGTGGCGACCGAGGCGAAGGACCGGGGCGTGCCCATCCGGATCGGGGTCAATGCCGGCTCGCTCCATCCGGATCTCTACAAGCGCTTCGGCGGCGCCACCCCGGAGGCACTCGTCGAGTCGGCCCGCATCGAGCTCGCCTACTTCGCCGACGTCGGCTTCGAGGACGTCAAGATCTCGGTGAAGGCGTCCTCGGTGCCCCTCATGATCGAGGCGTACCGGATGGCCTCGGAAACCTTCGACCACCCGCTCCACCTCGGCGTGACCGAGGCCGGTCCGCCGCCCGCCGGTCTGCTGAAGGGCACCGCCGGGATCGCCACCTTGCTCGCCGAAGGGATCGGCGACACCATCCGCTACTCGCTGACCGCCGACCCGGTCGAAGAGGCGAGAGCCGGGCGTCAGCTGCTCGAGGCGCTCGGTCTCCGAGAGCGCAAGGGGCTCGACCTGATCGCCTGCCCGAGTTGTGGCCGCGCGGAGATCGACGTCATCGAGGTGGCCCGCGCCGCGCAGAAGGCGCTCGAGGACCGCGAGCTGCCGATCCAGGTCGCGGTCATGGGATGCGTGGTCAACGGGCCCGGCGAGGCCCGTGAGGCCGACCTCGGGATCGCGGCGGGTCGGCGGCGTGGCCACCTCTTCATCAAAGGGAAGATCGTGCGGGTCGTCCCCGAGGACGAGATGGTGGACGCGTTGGTGACCGAGGCGGAGCGACTGGTGGCCGACGGAGTGGCCGCGCGGCTCGCTGCGGCGGACGAGGGCGCGGAGGCCGAGGCGGAAGCCGACCGGCTGGCGCTCCTCGACGAGAAGGGCGACGCCAACGCCTCGGAGGCCAAGATCGAACTGATCCGCAAACGCTTCGGCCCCGACGAGTCGGCCGAGGAGGAGACGCCGCCGAAGAAGTAGGCGCCCGGCGCGTCGACGCGACGACGCGTCGCGATCTCGTCCTCCGGGTGAGCGCAGAGGCCGCCGATAGGATCGGGCGCCATGCGGATGTCGCGCCTCTTGCTCCGGACCCTTCGCGAGGCACCTGCCGACGCGGAGGTCGCGAGCCATCGACTGCTGGTGCGCGGCGGCTACATCCGGCGTCTCGCCTCGGGGATCTACTCCTTCCTGCCGCTCGGGACGCGGGTGTTGTCGCGGATCGAGGCGGTGGTCCGCGAGGAGCTCGACCGAGCCGGCTGCCAAGAGCTGCTCCTGCCGGCGTTGCACCCGATCGAGCTGTGGGAGGAGAGCGGGCGCGCCGCGCTGTTCGGCAACGACGCGCTGCCCGCGATGACCGTCGAGGCCCGCGGCGGGACCTTCGTGCTCGGACCCACCCACGAGGAGGTGGTGACCGTCACCGTCGGCTCGGAGGTCGACTCCTACCGCCAGCTGCCGGTCACCGTGTACCAGATCCAGGTCAAGTTCCGCGACGAGGCGCGGCCCCGCTTCGGCCTGCTCCGTACTCGCGAGCTGATCATGGCCGACGCCTACTCCTTCGACGCCGACTCGGACGGGATGCGGACCTCCTACCTGGCGGTGTTCGACGCCTACCTCCGGATCTTCGAGCGGCTCGGCCTCGACGTGGTGCCGGTCGAGGCGTCGTCCGGCGCGATCGGCGGCGACGTGAACCACGAGTTCATGGTTCCCTCCGCGGTGGGGGAGGACTACTTCGTGTCCTGTCCGGCGTGCGGGTACGCGGCCAACGTGGAGGCGGCGACGAGGGGCGCGAACGACGACCCACCGGTCCGCACCGATGGTGCCGGACCGATGGTCGAGCACCACACGCCGGACCGGGCCGGCATCGAAGACGTGGTGGCGTTCTTCGCCGACGACCGGGTGACCGCCGCCGACCTGTTGAAGACGATGGCGGTGTTCGACGACGCCGGGCGGGCCGCGGTGGTGCTGGTCCCCGGTGACCGCGAGGTGCGACTGCCGTCGGGCTGGCGGCTGTTCGAGGAGGAGGACTTCGCCCGTCATCCCGCCCTGGTGAGGGGGTACGTGGGGCCGAGCGGCCTGCAGTCGCAGGGGATCCGGGTGTTCGCCGACTTCGCGGTGGACCGCGACGAGCCGTGGATCACCGGCGCCAACCGGCTCCACCATCACGTGACCGGCGCGCGTCTCGGCCGCGACTTCGACGTGGACGAGTGGGGCTCCTTCGCGCAGGTGGCCGAAGGGGACCCCTGCCCGCGCTGCGGCGAGCCGGTCTCGCTGGTCCGGTCGGTCGAGGCCGCGCACACCTTCCAGCTCGGCCACAAGTACTCCGACCTGATGACCGGTGGGAGCTTCGTCACCGAGGAAGGGGACGAGGCGACCTTCGCCATGGGCTGCTACGGGATGGGAGTGAGCCGGCTCCTCTCGGTGCTCGCGGAGGTGCACCACGACGAGGCGGGCCTCCGTTGGCCGGTCGAGGTCGCCCCGTTCCGGGTGCATCTGCTCGCGCTCGGCGCCGACCGCTCGGCCGAGGTCGCCGAGGCGGCGGAGCGGCTGTACGCCCGCCTGGTGGAGGCGGGGGTCGACGTGCTCTTCGACGACCGTGACGCGTCCCCAGGGGTCAAGTTCGCCGACGCCGACCTGCTCGGCATCCCGACCCGGCTGGTGGTCGGGGCGAAGGGCCTGGCGCGAGGTGTGGTCGAGCGGCGCTCCCGTGCGACCGGCGAAGAGCGCGGAGCTCGGCCTCGAGGCGGGCGTCGCGGAGCTGCTCGGCGAGCCGTCGGGCTGAGGGCCGCCCGGCCGAGGGCCCGGCTTGTTTTCGCCCGCGCGAGCCGGCGAAGCGACCCGTCACGCCGTTTCCCTGGCAGGGGGCCACTGGTATACTTCTCAAGCCGTTCGGTTGGAGTGGATGACGCTTAAAAAGCGTGGGCGGACAGCCCACGCTTTTGTTTTGGGCGCGGACACGCCGACCGGTGTGACAGGGAAAGCAGGATCGATCAGGCAAGACAGCAGGTCCCGGAGCGGCCGACACGGGATCCCGAGGACAGGAGGGAGGCGCCAGCGATGACCGACGATCTCGTCTCCGTACTCGAGCCGGTGATCCGGGCCGCCCACCTGGAACTGGTGGACGTCGAGCTGAGGTCGGGCGTGCTGTTGGTCACCGTCGACAAGGAGGGCGGCGTCGACCTCGACGCACTGACCGAGGCCACGAGGGCTGCCTCGGTGGCGCTCGACCAGGCGGACCCGATCCATGGTCGGTACTCCCTCGAGGTCTCGAGCCCCGGTGTGGAGCGAACCCTCCGGACGCCCGCACACTTCGCGCGGGCGATCGGCGAGACGGTGTCGGTGAAGACCCGGCCACAGGTTCCCGGCGACCGGCGCCTGGTCGCGGCCCTTGTCGGCGCCGACGACCGCGGCTTCGAGATCGAGGTCGGCGACCCGGAACCGGGCCGACGCCACCTGTCCTACTCGGACGTCGACAAGGTGCGCACGGTCTTCAGCTGGGGTGCCGCACCGCGCCCGGAGCGCGGGGTACGGACGAAGGAAACGCGGACGCGGAAGCGGGTAGCGAACGGATGAGCAAGACGAATTTCGAATTCCTCGACGCGCTGAGCCAGATCGCGCGCGACAAGGGCATCTCGGTCGAGACGTTGCTCGACGCCCTCGCCAACGCGCTGGTCGCCGCGTACAAGCGGCGCCCGGACGCGGCCGAGGAAGCGGTCGTGACCATCGACGCGGAGTCCGGGGAGATCCGGGTCTACGGACAGGAGCTCGACGAAGAGGGCAACGTGATCCGCGAATGGGACGACACGCCCGACGACTTCGGGCGGATCGCGGCCCAGACGGCCAAGCAGGTGATCCTCCAGCGGATCCGCGAGGTCGAGCGCGATCTCAAGTACGAGGAGTACGCGGGCCGGGAGGGCGACATCGTCACCGGCATCGTGCAGCAGACCGACAACCGCTACACACTGCTCGATCTCGGCAAGGTCGAGGCGCTCCTGCCCCAGGCCGAACAGGTCTCCTACGAGCGCTACGAGCACGGTGCGCGGCTGAAGGCCTACATCGTGGAGGTCCGCAAGACCACCAAGGGCCCCCAGATCGTGGTCAGCCGGAGCCACCCCGGCCTCATCAAGCGGCTGTTCGAGCTCGAGGTCCCCGAGATCTCCTCGGGCGCGGTCGAGATCAAGGCGGCCGCCCGCGAGCCAGGTCACCGCACCAAGATCGCGGTGTGGTCGAACGACCCGAACGTGGACCCGGTCGGGGCGTGCGTCGGCGCGCGCGGCTCTCGGGTGCGGATGGTCACCAACGAGTTGCGCGGCGAGCGGGTCGACGTGGTCCCGTTCTCGGACGATCCGGTCGAGCTCATCCAGTCGGCTCTGGCACCGGCTCGGGTCCGTGAGGTCCGCCTCGACGACGACACCGGCACTGCGACGGTCATCGTGAGCGACTACCAGCTCTCCCTCGCCATCGGCAAGGAGGGACAGAACGCACGGCTTGCTGCGCGCCTGACCGGCTGGCGGATCGACATCAAGAGCGAGACCCAGCTCGCCGAAGAGGAGGCCGGCTACGGCGGCGAGGAGTGGGCCGAGGGCGAGTGGATCCAAAACGAGGCCGGCGAGATGGTCTGGCAGCCCGCCGAGGGCGGCACCGCGGTGTCGGCGAGCGAGTGGTCCCAGGGAGTGGAGGCCACCGAGGTGGCTGCGGTCTTGGAGGACGGCGGTGCGGTGGCCGATGCAGGCACCGACGCGGACGCCGGGGGCGGAGGCGGGGATGCCGGGGGCCGAGCCGAGCCGGGCGAGGATGCCGGGGGCCGAGCCGAGCCGGGCGAGGATGCCGTGGTCACCGCCAGCGTCGGCGCCACCGATGCGCCCGAGGCCGAGTCGGAGGAGCCGGCGGAGGAGGGTCCGGCATAACGCCGCACCGCACCTGCGTCGGATGCCGGCGCAGCGCCCCGACCGATCGACTGGTGCGGCTGGCCCGCACCGAAGGCGGGCGGTTGGCGATCGGGCGGGACCGGCCCGGACGTGGCGCCTGGCTCTGTCGTGGTTCGCAGGAGTGCCTGGAGAGGGCGGTCCGCGGCAAGGCGTTCGACCGTGCGCTGCGATGTCGAGTGGGAGAAGACGAGGTCGCCGAGGTGCGAAGTGCGCTGCTCGGCGGTGTGGACGAGGCACCGGCCTCTGCGGGTCCGGTGTCGTGATGTGCGAGGATGGAGGGTCGTCTACGCGTGGTTGAGCGGACGATCGTGTCAGCAGAAGGGCTGTAGAGACCGTTGCCGAAGAAGATCAGGGTCTACGAGCTTGCCCATGAGCTCGGCCTGACGAACAAGGAGGCGCTCGACCTCTGCCTGTCCCTCGGGATGGGAGTGAAGAGCCACTCGTCCTCGATCGAGGATGCCCAGGCCGACCGCGCCCGTCGCAAGGCCGATCGAGAGGGTCTCCGCCGTCCGGTCCAGCCCGAGGAGCCCGCTCCCGTGAAGAAGGCGGCCGCGAAGAAGGCGCCCGCGAAGAAGGCGGCGCCGCCATCGACCGCCGCCGAGCGTCCCGAGCCCGCCACGGCCGTCGAGTCGCCGCCCCTCGCGCCTGCGGCCAAGGCTCCCGCGCGCGAACGCACCGGCCGCCGAGGAGCACGCCACCCCGGCGCCCGCCGCGGCCCGTAGCGGCCCGCGTCTCGTCACCAGCCGGCCTGCTTCCGAACAGCCGACCACAGCGGCGCCAGCGCCCCGCGCCCCGTCGATTCCGCCCCGCGCCCCGTCGATTCCGCCCCGCGCCCCATCGTCCCCACCCGCTCCGACCCCGGGCCAACCGGCTCGTCGTCCTGCGACGCCGGCCGCGTCGACCCAGGCGCCGAGCGCGCCCCGTCCCGCGCCACCCGACCCGGGCGGCGGCGCACCGCCTCCCTCCGCGCCCCGGCGTTCGCCGACGTCCGCGTCGGGCCGCCCGATCCCGCCTCCGCCGGGGGGTCCTCCGCGCTCGGTCACCGGCAAGCCCATCCCGCCACCCCCGGGTGCCGGTGGGCGCCGGACGCCACCCCCTGCGGGATCGCGGACCGGGCCCTCGGGCGGCGGCTACAGCTCGCGTCCCGGTGCCGGGAGCGCCCGTCCCGCACCCCGGGCCGGCGGGGGAGGTTACGGCGGTCGGAGTGGCCCGAGCGGCGGTTATGCCGGCCGCCCCGGCGGCCCCGGAGGCCCCGGTGCGGGTGGACCGGGTGGTCGCGGTGGACCGGGGGTCGGCCGAGGTCGGCCCAACCAACGCCGGCCACGTCGGCGCCGTCGAAACCTCGAAGAGCTCGAGCCCACCCAGCTCACCGCTTACACCCCTTCGACCGCACCGGTGCCCGACACCGAGGTGATCGTCGAGCGCGGGTCGACCGCGCGCGACCTCGGCCCGAAGCTCAACCGCTCGGCCGGCGACGTGATCCGTTTCCTTCTGCTGCAAGGTGAGATGGTCACGGCCACCCAGTCGCTCACCGACGACATGATCGATCTCTTCGCCGCCGAGCTCGGCGCGGAAGTGCGGCTGGTCGACCCCGGCGAAGAGCGCGAGGCCGAGCTCCTCGCCAAGTTCTTCGACGACGACGACGAAGAGGTCGCCGAGTCCGAGCTCCGTCCGCGCCCACCCGTCGTCACCGTCATGGGCCACGTCGACCACGGCAAGACGCTCCTGCTCGACCGGATCCGGTCGGCCAACGTGGCCGCCGGCGAAGCCGGGGGGATCACCCAGCACGTGGGCGCGTACCAGGTCGAGTGGCAGGGACACCCGATCACCTTCATCGACACGCCGGGCCACGAGGCCTTCACGGCGATGCGCGCACGCGGCGCCGACGTGACCGACATCGTCGTGCTGGTAGTGGCCGCGGACGACGGTGTGATGCCACAGACCGTCGAGGCCATCGACCACGCGAAGGCCGCGGACGTCCCGATCATCGTCGCGCTCAACAAGATCGACCGCGAAGAGGCCGATCCGAACCGGGTGCTCCAGCAGCTCTCCGAGCAGGGGCTGGTGCCCGAGGCGTGGGGCGGCGACACCATCACGGTGGAGATCTCGGCGCTGCAGAACCTGGGGATCGACGATCTCCTCGAGCAGATCGTGCTGGTCGCCGAAGTCGAGGAGCTCATCGCCACGCCCGAGGGCCGGGCCCGCGGGGTGGTCCTCGAGGCCGAACTGGAGATCGGCCGCGGTCCGGTGGCCTCGGTCATCGTCCAGCGCGGCACCCTCCGAGTCGGCGACCCGATCGTGGCCGGCGCCGCATGGGGGAAGGTGAAGGCCCTGGTCGACGACCACGGCGAGCACATCAAAGAGGCGCCTCCCTCGACGCCGGTGCAGGTGCTCGGGTTCTCCGAGCCGCCCGAGGCCGGCGACGAGTTCCGGGTGGCCCCCGAGCTCGCCCAGGCCCGCACCATCGGCGAGGCCCGCGCACACCGGTACCGGGTCGCCGGCCACGTGCCCGCCGCGACCTCCGCGCTCGGCGGGGCGAAGCTCGAGGACCTCTTCGAGCAGATCCAGCGCGGCGAGACCGCCACCTTGAACCTCATCTTGAAGGCGGACGTGCGCGGCTCGCTCGAGGCGGTGACCGAGAGCCTGCGCAAGCTCGAGCGCGACGACGTCAAGCTCAGCTTCGTGCACCGCGGCGTCGGAGGGATAACCGAGTACGACGTCCAGCTCGCCCAGGCCTCGAACGCCACCATCATCGGGTTCAACGTGCGCCCCGATCGACGTGCGCGGGAGATGGCCGCCAAGGCGCACGTCGAGATCCGCACCTACGAGATCATCTACAAGCTGCTCGAGGACCTCGATGCCGCCATGCTCGGCCTCCTCGCCCCAGTGTTCGAAGAAGTGGTCACCGGCGAAGCCGAGGTCCGCCAGATCTTCCGGGTGCCACGTATCGGCGCCATCGCAGGCTGCTTCGTGCGCGACGGCGTCATCACCCGCGGTTCGAAGGTCCGCTTCCTCCGCGACGGCGCGGTGATCTGGAAGGGGACCATCACTTCGCTCCGCAGGTTCAAGGACGACGTCCGTGAGGTGCAGGCGGGCTTCGAGTGCGGGATCGGGCTCTCCGACTACCAGGACCTAAAGGAAGGCGACATCATCGAGACCTTCGACGAGCGGGAGATCCCGCGCACCTGAGACCACTCCGGGCACCGAGACGGGGCCCGGGCCCGGTCGCGAAGCGGAGGAAAGTGTGGTCAGTCGTCGGCACGATCAGAGAGGCGTCGCACCCTTCCCGCGGTCGCTGCGGGTCAACCAGGTCCTGCGCGAGGTGGTCGCCGAGGAGATCGAACGTCTCGCCGACGCGGACGAACGACTGCGTCTGGTAACGGTGACCGCGGTCGACACCGCGCCCGATCTCCGTCACGCCACCGTCTACCTGAGCTCGCTGACCGAGGAGTCGGCCGCAGCACTGGCGGGACGGAGGGTCTGGCTGCAGCGCACCGTCGCCAGCCAGATCCGCCTCAAGCGCACGCCGCAGCTCGGGTTCGAGGTCGACCCCGCGGTCACCGAGGGGAATCGGGTCGACGAGGCTCTGCGCCGGATCCACGAGCAGGAAGAGGGTGGGGGAGCAGAGTCCGGGGCGTCCGGGCCGGGGGAGCGGTGAGCGAGGCCGACCAGGTGAGCGGTCTCGTCGTCGTCGACAAAGAGGCCGGATGGACCTCCCACGACGTCGTCGCCCGGTGCAGACGGATCTTCGGCCAGCGACGAGTGGGCCACGCCGGCACCCTCGACCCCGACGCCACAGGGGTGCTGCTGATCGGGCTCGGACGAGCCACTCGTCTGGTGCGCTTCCTGACCGCACTCGAGAAGTCCTATGTGGGCGAGGTCGTCCTCGGCACCGCGACGTCGACGCTCGACGCGTCCGGAGAGGTGACCGGCACCTGGGAGATGGACGACGTCCCGCTCGCGGAGGTGCGGTCGGCCGCCGCGACCCTCACCGGAGAGATCGAGCAGGTGCCGCCGATGGTCTCCGCGGTGAAGGTCGGCGGGCGCCGCCTGCACGCGCTGGCCCGAGAGGGGATCGAGGTCGAGCGGGCACCGCGGCCGGTCACCGTCTACCGATTCGACGTCGCGCCCGGGTCGCAGCCGGGGATCTTCCGGATCGAGGTGGACTGCTCGTCGGGCACCTACGTGCGGGTGCTGGCCGCGGATCTCGGTGCGGCGCTCGGCGGCGGTGCGCACCTGCGGAACCTCCGACGCACCCGTATCGGGTCGTTCGGGCTCGCGGACGCGCACCTCGTCGACGACCTCGAGCCCGACGACGTGCTCACTCCTGCCGAGGCGCTGCGCGATCTGGACCAGGTGGTCGTGCCCCGCGACGCCGAGACCCAGGTCGCACGCGGGCTGCCGCTCGACCGGGTGCCGCTCGGGGTCACCGGCGAGGGGCCCTGGGGGCTGGTCGACGGGCACCACCGCCTGCTCGCGGTCTACGAGGCCACCGACACCGACCGCATCCGCCCGGCCGTCGTCGTCCCGGCGGGACGCTGAGCGCGCACGACCACAGTTGGCTCCGGACCGCCTCGAGTGACTCGGAAGTAACCTTCAGCCGATGGAGCGAGTGACCGACCTATTGACGTGCCTCCCGCCAGCAGGGGGTTCGGCGGTCACCATCGGCGCTTACGACGGAGTCCACCTCGGTCATCGCGCCCTCCTCGCCGAGCTGCAGACCCGGGCGGCCGCGGACGGCCTGGCGACCGTGGTGGTCACCTTCGACCGCCATCCGGCGATGGTCGTGCGTCCCGAGTCGGCACCGAAGCTCCTCTGCGACCTCGAACAGAAGCTCGAACTGCTCGAGGAGGTCGGGGTCGACCGGACCGTCGTGATCGCCTTCGACGAGGAGCGGGCGAACGAGACGGCCGAGGAGTTCGTGTCCGAGGTGCTCGTCTCGCGCCTCGGGGCGCGCCTGGTCGTGGTCGGCGAGGACTTCCACTTCGGCCACGGGCGCAAGGGCAACGTGGAGTTGCTTCGGCGGATGGGGGACGAGGACGGCTTCGAGGTCGACGGGATCTCCCTCCGCGCGGACGTCCCGCGAGGGGAGGCTCCGGTCGAGCCGATCTCGTCGACCAGGGTGCGCATGCTCCTCGCCGAAGGGCGGGTCGAAGAGGCCGCCGATCTGTTGGGGCGCGTCCATCAGGTCCGGGGACGGGTCGTGCCGGGAGACCGGCGGGGAGGCGCCGAGTTGGGCTTCCCGACCGCCAACGTCGACGTGCCGGAGGAGATCTGCCTTCCGGCGACGGGCATCTACGCAGGGTGGTACGAGCGGCCGGCGGACGGCACCCGGTGGGAGGCGGCGATCTCCGTCGGTCGGCGGCCGACCTTCTACGGCAGCGAGGGTGCCGTGCTGGTCGAGGCATACCTGCTCGACTTCTCCGGCGACCTCTACGGGGAAGAGGCGCGGGTGTCCTTCGTCGCCCGGCTGCGTGACGAGATCGCGTTCGAGACGACCGACGCGCTGATCGAGCAGATGAACCGCGACGTCGCGACGACCCGGGCGAGGCTCACCCGGCAGAGCTGAGTCGCTGCCTCCGCCGGCGTTTGGGTCGTCCGAAGGGTCAGCTCGCCTGCTGGTCGCCGAGCAGTTCGGCCCGGAGCTCGCGCTTGAGCGCCTTGCCCGCCGGATTGCGGGGGATCTCCTCGGTACGGAACCAGAACCGAGTGGGGACGCTGAACGCCGCGATGCGCTCGGCGACGAAGCGGGCGAGCTCGTCGGCGGTCACCTCTTCTCCTTGCCGCAGGACCACCACCGCACCGACCTCTTCTCCGAGGATCGGGTGGGGCACCCCGATCACCGCGCAGTCGGCGACCGCGGGGTGTTCGAACAACGCGGCCTCGACCTCGACGCAGTAGACGTTCTCACCGCCTCGGATGATCATGTCCTTGGCCCGGTCCACGATGTGGACGAATCCCTCCTCGTCGATGCGGGCCACGTCGCCGGTGTGGAGCCATCCATGGGTGAAGGTCGCGGCCGTCTCGGTCGGACGGTGCCAGTAGCCGCGCACGACGTTCGGCCCCTTGATCCAGAGCTCGCCGACCCGCTCGGGGTCCGGCTCCTCGATCGGCGGCTCTTCGCCCAGGTAGTCGTCCGCAACCACCGCCACGTCACAGACCGGTGCCGGCGGTCCCACGCTGTCGGGCTTTCGCACGTAGTCGTCCCCGAGGTTCATGGTGGTCATCGCGGAGGTTTCGGTGAGGCCGTAGCCGTTGGCCGGCGCACCACCGGGGAAGTGCTCTTTGATCCGGCGCACGAGATCGGGTGGCGCGGGCGCACCGCCGTAGGAGATCGATCGGACCGACGAGGTGTCGCGGGACGCGAAGCTCGGCGAGTCGAGGACCTGCATCACCATGGCCGGCACGCCGCCGAAGATGGTGATCCGCTCCCGTTCGATGAGCTCGAGGGCCCGTTCGGGGTCGAAGTGATGCATCATGACCAGCTTCCCGCCCGCCGCGGTGTTGGAGACCAGGATGGCGTGGCAGCCGGTCGCGTGGAAAAGCGGGACCGACAGCAGGTTGGAGTTCTGGACGCTGCCCGTGGTGTCGGCGACGTCGCCTTTCCGGCGCATCGAGCCGACGGTCGAGACGAAGAAGAGGTTCATCAGGTTGGAGATGCTGTTGCGGTGGGTGCCGACCGCACCCTTGGGCCGCCCGGTGGTGCCCGAGGTGTAGAAGAGCGTGGCGTCGTCGTCAGGGTCGATGGCGACATCGGGGAGCGTCGCCTCCGGGTCGACCGTGCCGACCGCATCGGCGAAGGGCACGACCACGAGGGGTTCCTGATCCGGCCGCTCGACTGATTCGGCGGCCGGTGTGCGCCGACGTCCGTCCTCGCCCGGCTCCTCGGAGGTGACGATCATTGCCGACAGCGCACCGGCATCGTCCAGGTGGGAGAGGATCCGCTGGCGCCGCTCCTCGTCGGTCACGACCAAGGTGGTCCCCGAGTCGCGAAGGCCGTAGGCGAGCTCCGGAGCGGTCCACCAGGCATTGAGCGGCACCACGATCGCCCCGACCGCGATCGCCGCCCAGAAGGCGATGATCCACTCGGGGAGGTTGCGCATGGCGATCGCCACCCGGTCGCCCTTGCGGATCCCGAACCGGCCGACCAGCTGGTGGGCGAGCGACGCAACCTGCGCGAAGTGCTCGTCGAAGGTCAGCCGTTCGTCCTCGTAGACGAGGAAGTCGCTGTCGCCGTGGAGCTTCGAGAGCTCGAGGACCGTACGCAAGGTGGCAGGCGCGCTCTTCCAGGTGCGGGTGGGCACACCTCGGATGGTGATCTCCTCGATCTCGAAGGGCTGACCGGATGCGGTCAGGACGGCCGTCGCCTCGGCAAGGGTCAAGGGTGTCGCCGATTCCTCGGTCTTGCCAGGTTGCTCGTCGGCCGTCGTGGCCATGGGTGTCCTTCCGGTCTCGATGTTTCGGGGGTTGGCTTTTCTGGGGTTCTTCTGGGGCTCGGCGGCGGTCGGGGGCGCTCGCAGGTCCGGGTGCCCAGGGGTCCGGGTCCGGGGTCGGGGCCCGGGGATGCCCCGGGTGCCCCGGGGTTCGGGGGTGGGTCAGGGGTCTATGTGTTCTCCCGAGAGTTTGTCAGTGTCAAACATTCCACGACACAAGGGTATTGAGAGCCGACGGTCCTGCTTCAGGTCATTCCGTTTCTGAACTGGGCTTTTTCTCGGGGGGTTCCGATCGGGGCTCTTGTGCCGGTGCTTCCGCCGCCGTTTCCGTCTCTGGCTCCCGGAACACCGCCGAGCGGTAGTACGCCAGCTCGGCCACGCTCTCCCGGATGTCGTCCATGGCCCGGTGGCCGCCCGCCTTGCGCGGAGCCTTCTTGGCAGCCCGGGGAAACCAGCGACCGGCCAGCTCTTTGACCGTCGAGACGTCGACCGAGCGGTAGTGGAGGTAGTCGTCGACGGCCGGGAGATAGGCGGCGAGGAAGCGGCGGTCCGTACCGATCGAGTTTCCCGCCAGGGGCACCGAGCGCGGCTGGGGAACGTGACGCCGAATGAAATCGAGGGTGGCCTCGCCGGCTTCCTCGAGGGTGACGGTGGAGGAGGCGATCTCCTCGAGGAGGCCACTGCGCGTATGCATCTCGCGGACGAACTCGTCCATGGCGGCAAGCTGTTCGGCGCTGGTCGCGACCACCAGGTCGGGGCCCTCTTCGAGGACGACGAGCTCGTCGTCGGTCACCAGAGTGGCTACCTCGAGGATGACGTGCCGGTGGACATCGAGGCCGCTCATCTCGAGATCCATCCACACCAGCACGCGGAAACGCTAGCGGCTGTCGCCGAAGCGGCCAAGGGCCGGTGGCGGCAGCGCTTCGGCACTCGGCCTCGGCACGCGAAGGTGAGGAGCGATAGCGTCCGTCGAGCGTGGTCCGTGCGGACGAGCGAGGGCGGAAGGAGACGACGGTGGCGATGGCAGCGCGGAGTTCCACCGGTCCGGCGGAGAGGTCGTCTCACGCCGGAGCCAGCGCGTCGCTCGCCGTTCCCGTGGTCAGGCTCGATCCGGATCTCCCACTCCCGCGCTATGCGCGTCCGGGTGACGCCGGTGCCGATCTCGCGGCGCGGATCGACGTGAAACTGCCGGCGGGCGGTGGCAGGGCGACGGTGCCGACGGGGATCGCGGTGGCAATTCCCGAGGGTTACGCGGGCTTCGTCCTTCCAAGAAGCGGCCTCGCATTGCGGCACGGCGTCACCTGTCTCAACACACCCGGTTTGATCGACTCGGGCTATCGGGACGAGATCGTCGTCCTCCTCGTCAACACCGACCCCGAGGAGGACTATCAGGTTCGGCGCGGTGACCGCGTCGCCCAGCTGGTTCTCGAGCGGGTGGAGGAAGCCAGCTTTGCCGAGGTCGATCGATTGCCCGCGAGCGAACGAGGCCTCGATGGCTTCGGGTCCACCGGTCGTTAGCGGTGGAGCGGCTGAGCGGACTCGACGCGGGCTTCTCGTCGTTCGAATCCCCGACCACACATCTCCACATCGTCGCGGCACTGATCTTCGACGCCGAGCATTCGCGGGGCGGGGTGACCTTCCGCCGCATACGTAACGTGCTGGCCGAAAGGATCGACCTGGTCCCGGCGTTCCGGATGCGGTTGGTCGAGGTGCCCTTCGGGGTGGACCACCCGTCGTTGGTCGAGGACGCGCAGTTCGACCTCGACTACCACGTGCGCCGAGCCGCGATTCCGAGTCCGGGCGGCCGCGACGAGCTCGCGGCGTTCGTGGCAGACGTCGCATCGAGACCGCTGGACCGCCGCCGACCTTTGTGGGAGTTCCACGTGGTCGAGGGTCTCGAACGAGAACACGTGGCGCTGGTGACCAAAGTGCACCACTCGATCATCGACGGCGTCTCCGGCGCGGAGCTGGTTGCGGGGCTCTTCGATCTTTCGGCCGACCCGTCGCCCCTCCCACTCTTCGGCGGAACAAGGGCTCGCCGGTCCGCTCCTGCCGAGGCAGCTGCCACCGGGGAGGACGATCCCGAGGAGCCGGGTGTCGCTACCGGCGCTGACGACCGGAACGGGGGAGCGGGTGTCTTGCCGAGCGAGCTCGCCCGTTGGCGTCAAGCGATCTGCTCGTTACCGGGACAGATCGATGCGGTCCGCCGGGCCATGACCGGAACCGTGCAGACGGCTCGCCAGCTCGGCTCCCCTGCGACGCGACCAGGTGTCGGCGGCACCGGTGCCGTTCAAGGCACCGAGAACCTCGATCAACCGGGCGATCTCACCGCATCGTCGGAGCTCCTTTGGCGAGTTGCCGCTTGCCGACATCCGTCAGGTGCGCCAGATCCTCGGCGGGACGACCAACGACGTCGTGTTGGCCTGTGCGGCCGGCGCATTCCGCGAGTTCTTCGCGACGCGGAGCGAACAGGTCGACGGTCCGCTCGTCGCGATGGTGCCCGTGTCGGTTCGGACCGAGGGCGAGGAGGGTGTACTCGGAAATCGGATCAGCGCAACCCTGGTATCGCTCGCGACCGACCTCGAGGGGCCTGCCGCGCGCCTCGAGGCAATTCGGACCGGGATGGCCGCGTCGAAGGAGCAGTGCGAGACGATCGGACCCAGCTTGTTCACCGCTTGGGCCGATGCAGCGGTGCCGGCCGTGACCAGCCGCCTGTCGCGTCTCCTGACCAATCTCCGTGTGTTCGATCGCATGGGGCCGCCTTTCAACGTCATCGTCTCGAACGTGCCCGGTCCCGACTTTCCCTTGTACCTCGCCGGTGCCCGGCTGGTCGGGATCTACCCGTTCGGTCCCATCGTCGAAGGAGTCGGGGTCAACATCACCGTGTTCTCCTATCTCGATACGGTTCACGTCGGCGTACTGGGCTGCTGGGACCAAGTTCGAGAGGTCGGGGTGATCGCAAAGTCCATGCAGGTGTGCTTGGACGAGTTGGTCGCCGAGGCAGCTCGACGCGAGCGCCCGATCCCGTGGTGGCACTCGGAGCTCCCGGCCTGACCGCCAGGTCTGGCCGAAGTCGACAAGGCGGTGACTGCTAGAGTTGTCACCTCACGCGGACGTGGCTCAGTTGGTAGAGCATCACCTTGCCAAGGTGAGGGTCGCGG
>CAVUGU010000023.1:0-171730 GCA_963741055.1 uncultured Acidimicrobiales bacterium
GGCGCGACCGGTAACCAGCTGGCCACCGAGGCCGAGGCCGCGGCGGCTCACTTCGGCAACCTGACCCAGGCTTCGAACCGCGACACCCAGTACGTCATCGCGTCGCCGACCGGCGCCAATCCGGACGGTTGGAACGACCCGACGAACGGTTACTCGCGTACCACGACGACACCCACGATCCCTTCATCGACGGAGGCGGTCCGGTGTCGGGGCCGATCGCCGCGTTCACCAATCTCCCCTACGTCCCCGACGCAGGCGGTTCCTGCGGCGCCAACTTCGTGAACAGCGGGCCCTCGGGTGTCCTCGACGGAGCCACCTCGACGGCGAGCCACGAGTACGCCGAGACACTCAGCGACCAATTTCCCGAGACCGTCCCACCTCCGGGATGGTCCGATTCCTCGGGTGACGAGATCGCCGACCTCTGCGTGTACATCACCGCCCCCGAAGCCGGCGCGATGTACGACCTGACGCTCGCCACCGGCACGTTCGTGGTCCAGGGTCTCTGGTCCAACCAGGCCGGTGGTGGTCACGGGGGTTGCGTCGACAGCGCGCCGGTCGACACCTTCGCACCCACCATCACCGGGTTCACTCCCCCGAAGGCTCCGGCCGGCGCTTCGGTGACCATCACCGGCAACGCGCTCAACGGGGCTACAAAGGTTGCGTTCGGAGGCGTCCCCGCGTCGATCCTGAGCGACTCGGCGGCCACCGTGGTCGCGGAGGTCCCGAGCGCGGCGAGCCTCGGCCAGATCACCGTCACCACCGCCGGTGGCACCGCGATCAGCCACCGAACGTTTCTCCCCGAGCCGACCGTCTCGGGCTTCTCGCCCGGCTCGGGAACAATCGGGTCGCTCGTGACCATCGAGGGCTCGGGGCTCGCCGGCGCCCGCAAGGTATCGCTCCACGGCAAGAAGATGACCGTCCTCTCCGACGGCCCCACCCAGATCACCGCCTTGGTACCGAAACGGGGGGTGAGCGGGCCGATCGCGGTGAAGACCAAGGGCGGCATCTCGACCAGCGCCGCGGTGTTCACGGTCACGTGATCGCCGGCGAGGACACGGGCCGGAGGAGGACGTGATGCAAGAGCAGTCGTCGCATGCCGGCCGAGCCGCACGCGTCGCGGTCGGCCTGGCCTGTCTCGCATCGGTGCTGGCGGCTTGCAGCTCGTCCTCCTCCGACCCCGGCCTCCGGTTCGCCCGCCGCGTCTGACGGTCACCTGGATGCAAGGGTTCGACGCAACAGGAACTCAGGCCAAGTACGACAAGGTCGGCGTGCTGAAGGTCGGAGCGACCACTGCCAAGAACGTGCTCGTTCTCGAGCCCGGTACCTCGGCCGGGAGCACCTACTTCGTCCCCCTCGCCAAGTGGATCGTCGGCAAGCTTCCCGGTTGGCAGGTCTGGTCGGTCGAACGGCGCGAGAACCTGCTCGAAGACCAGTCCGAGCTCAACCTCTACAAGCAGCACAAGGTGAGCTCGGCCCAGCTGTACGACTACTACCTCGGCTATCTCACCGACAAGAGCATCACCCACCACATCCAGAACGTCGCGGACTCTTCGGTCGAGTTCGCAAAGGACTGGGGGATGAACGTCGCCGTACAGGACCTCCACGAGGTAATCGGCGCGGCCAAGGGACTCGGCGGCAAGGTCGTGCTCGGTGGTCACTCGCTCGGCGGGTCGGTGGTGACCGCGTACGCCACCTGGGACTTCGACGGGCATGCGGGAGCCGATGGTCTCGCCGGGCTCGTCTACATCGACGGGGGGAGCGGCCCGGCGGTGAGCGCGGCGAGCGCGACCGCGAGCTTGCAGACCTTGAACAACCCGACGGCGTCGCCTTGGCTCGCCTTCGGCGGGATCACCGCTCCTTTCGCGGGTGTCTACAGCGCGACGGGTGGGGCCTCGGCGGTCTACGACCCGAACTCGCCGTCGCTCGGTCAGACCTCCGGCCTCCTGCCGAAGGACCTGGTTCCCGCGGTCCGGGTCACCAACGCCGCACAGTTCGGTTACGCCTTGAACGTCGGGACCTCGCCTCCGGCGCTCGAGGCGGCGCAAGCTCACATGGGCGCGGGAGTCTCGCTGACCGGAGCGGTGCACGGTTGGGACGGGAGCGGCGCCATCACGCCGCTCTCGCGCTACGCCACCATGTTGTCGGGCGCAGGTGTGGAGAGCGCGGACGGATCGGAGTGGTACTTCCCGCAGCGGCTCACCGACGACACCGGTGCGGTCGGGAACGGTAATGCCAACCCGGCCCAGAGCGTCCTCGGCGTCGACGCCACCATGGGGCACGAACTGCCGCACGGCCTGCTCATCTACGCGATCGCCACCGTGCTCGGCGGCCCGGCGGTGCTGAGCGCAGCACAGACCCTCGCCGCGCAGTCGGGGATTCCAACCTCCAACCTCACCCTGGTCGACGAGCACACCGTCTACGCGCACAACGACCCGGCCGGCGCCTATCCGAACAACTTGTTCTTCGACCACCTCGTGCCCTACCTCGAGAAGGTGAGCCCGGCCTCGTAGCTCATGCGGCGAGGAAGCCGCCCGACTGGTGGTGCCAGAGGCGGCGGTAGACACCGTCGGACGCCGCGAGCAGATCGCGGTGGGTGCCCTCTTCGACGACGCCCCCACGGTCCATCACCACGATGCGGTCGAGGCGGGCGATGGTCGCGAGACGGTGCGCGACGACCAAGGCGGTCGAGTGCTGCATGAGTCGCCAGAGGGCCTCCTGCACCAGCACCTCGGACTCCGAATCGAGCGCCGAGGTGGCCTCGTCGAGGATCAGCAGCGGCGCCCCTTTGGCCATCGCCTGCGCGATCGCCACTCGCTGGCGTTGGCCCCCGGACAACTTGAGCCCGCGCTCACCGACCACGGTGTCGTACCCGTCGGGAAGCTCGTCCACGAACTCCTCGACGTGCGCGGCGCGTCCGACCACCCGGACGAGCTCCATGTCCGGCCGTTCCAGGGCGCCGACGCCGTAGCAGATGTTCTCGGCGATCGTGCGGTGGAGCATCTGGGGGTCCTGGGGGACGTAGGAGATGGCCCGGCGCAGCGAATGCTGGGTGACGAGAGAGATGTCCTGTCCGTCGAGGAGGATGGTCCCCTCGTTGATGTCCATGAAGCGGAGGAGGAGCTTGGTGAGGGTGCTCTTCCCCGACCCGGAAGCGCCCACCAGGCCGACGTGCTCGCCAGGCTCGACCCGGAGGTCGAGGCGGTCGAACAGAGGGCTGTCGGGTCGGTAGGAGAACGAGACTGCTCGGAACTCGATGCTGCCGCGTTCCAGCTTCAGCTCGTGGGCGCCGGGGACGTCGAGGATCTCCGCTCGTGTGGCCGCGATGCCGACGAACTTGGCGCAGCGACCGGCGGCCCGCGAGATCGATCGCATGAACTCGAAGGACTCCTCGAGGCTGCCGCCGACGAAGGTCGCGTAGAAGAGGATGAGGTAGACCGAGCCCGCGGCGAGCACGTGGTGGAGCGCGAGCACGAGGCCGACGGTGACCGCCAGCCAGTTGAGCGCGGCCATCGAGGACTCCATCTGGAGCCGGGTGGTCGTGAAGACGCGTCGGGCCTTCAGGTCGGCCCGGATCGAGTCGTCCACGACCCGGGCGACGTGCTCACGTTCCAAGTCCTCGGCGGCCTGTGTACGCACGGTCGTGAGGTTGGAGATCGTGTCGGCGAGAACGCCCGTCGCCTGGGAGTGGGTGTCCGAGAACTCCTTCTCCGCCGCGACGACCAGGCCCATCCGGCGCACCAGCACCACGCCGAACACGACGACGAGCATCAACATCACCACGGCCACCGGCCAGGCCACCACTGCGAGGACGACGATCGCGCCGAGGACGGTCACCCCGACGCGCAGCACCCCCCAGGTGGTCATGTCGACGATCTCGACGAACGCCCACGAGAAGGTCTCGAGTGACGAGATGACTTCCCCCGAGGGTCGGTCGGTGTGCCAGCGGTGGCTCAGCCCGATCAGATGGTCGTAGCCGTTGGTGATCGCCCGAGCGAACGATCGGAGCGTGGCGCCCCAATTCACCCAGCCGGCAATCCGCCAGCAGATGGTCGAGCCGGCGAGGACGACTGCGTAGCCGATGACCAGTGGCACGAAGCTCGAGAGGTGGCCCCCGACCGCGGGGAGATCGGCGATCCGTCCGAGCAGGGTGGCGAAGATCAGCGGCCCGGCCACCGCGGTGGCGAGTGTGGCGACGACCACCGCCGACCAGGCGATTGCAAAGCGATCGCGGTCCGGGCGCATCTGCGCCCAGCAGTAGGCGAACGTGTCCTTGGTGTTCGCTGCGGGAAAGAGGGATCGGTCGTTCATAGGTGTGCTCCGGAGATGCGGAACGGAAGGAGACTCGACGCACGGAGGCGTCGTCGCGCGAGCGCGGTGGCCCGGCGTCAGGAGCCGGAGAAGGCGGGGGCGCGGTTCGGCTCAGCCGAGCGGCAGAGGCTGGGTCGGCACCAACGTGCCAACCCCCGCGGGTGAAACCGTGGCGAGTCCGCAACGGTTCCGAACCACGACGCGGGTGACCACCACCGTGCATGAGCGAGTCATTGCGGCCATCGGGTCACCTCGGTTCCGTCGTCGTTCCTTATCCATGCTAACCGCGGATCGGCTCCTCGCGTCGATGGCGCGTGCCTGGTCGGGACCGGCCGTGCTCAGCCGAGCGACATGCCGACCACGGGTTGGGCGAGGCGCAGGCTGCCGGTCGAGCCCTGGAACGTGGCACCGGGTCCGAACGCGAAGATGCCGCCGTCCGCCGCGACCAGGTAGTAGCCGTTTCCACCCGGAGCCGCCTGGATCCCGACGATCGATTTGTTGAGCGGCGTCCCGCCCATCGAGCCGAAGAAGGGTGCGTTGAAGCTGAAGACGCCGCCATCCCTTGCGACCAGCCAGTAACCGCCGGTCGCCGGGTCCACCGCGATCCCGACGACCGGTTGGTTGAGGGGGCGTCCGCCCATCGAGCCGTAGAAGGCCCCTCCCGGGCCGTAGGCGAAGATGCCTCCGTCCGCGGCCGCGAGGTCGTACCCGTCGTTGTTCGGCGTCGCCGCGATCCCGACGATCGGTTGGACCAGCGGAAGCGCTCCGGCGGAGCCGAAGAAGGGCGCGTTGGGACCCCACGAGAAGACGCCGCCGTCGCCGCCGACGGTCCAGCACCCGTTACCACCGGGAGCGGCCGCGATCCCGACGACGGGTTTGTTGGGGACCAACGGATGGGGGCTCATGCTGGAGCACTGGAGCGAGTTCTGCCCGATCGAGAACACGGTGCCGCTCCCGTCGGCGAGGTTGTAGCCGCTCCCGCCGGGTACGGCCGCGATACCGGTGATCGGCGAGTCGAGCGGTCCAC
This sequence comes from uncultured Acidimicrobiales bacterium, assembly GCA_963741055.1. Classification (GTDB taxonomy): domain Bacteria; phylum Actinomycetota; class Acidimicrobiia; order Acidimicrobiales; family RAAP-2; genus Bog-756. Next base: position 5,336 of record CAVUGU010000023.1, read on the forward strand.
CTCCGGCCAACCCGCCGAGAAACGGGACACCGAAGCTGAACACCCCGCCGTCCGCGGCGCCGAGCCAATATCCCGACGGCGTCGAAGACGGCACCGCAATCGGCTGAGGCGGTCCCGGGGGATTCGGCGCCATGACGCCGAAGGCGCACTGACCGGTCGCGAAGCCGGCCACGACGTTCGGTTGGCTACCCGAGTCCCCGTAATGGACGGCGGGGGAGTTGGCAGTGCACAACAGATTGCCGCTGACCTGATTGTCCAAGTTCTCCGACGCGTCCGGATCCGAGAACGTGTTACTGGCGAAGGTGGCGCTGCCGCCGATCTGGTCGCGCAGAGCTCCGAACCAGCAAGAGTTCACCCCGGTGACCCGGAGGTTGCCACCGACGGTGTTGTCCTCGTAGTTGCTGTAGACGGGGGAGGGGAACGGGAAGCTCCCGAAGAGCCCGGACACCCCGCAGCTCGGACCGCCACCCCCGCCTTGCTGCAGGATGTCGCCGCGAACGGTCGAGCCGTGCACGACGACACCGAGCGCAGCGAGTCCGATCACGTCCCCGTCGACCGTCGCAGGCGAATTGAGCGTCGCGGCGTTCTGATGGGGGTCGTCGAAGCAAGGGAACGAAGTCGCCTTGCAGCCGAGGATCAGCGTGCCCCCGTTGTCGACGACGATGGAGCCCTCGACCGTGATGCCCGAAGTACCCGGGCCGGAGTGGTTGAGGGCGAATCCCGCCAAGAGAGCAGCGCCCGCGTCGACGGAGACGTTGTCGGTCACCAGCACCTGACCGGCATCGACATCGCACACGCCGGTGACGACCAGGTCGGTATAGGCGCCGCCCGGCAGCGAGCCCGGCGAGGCGATCGTGCCCGCGCACGTGGTCGCGGAATGAGCCGTCACCGCCCCGAATGAGGCGACGGGCGCCCCCACCACGAGCACCGATCCCGCAGTCGTCGCGAGAGCCACCAGCACCCGACCCGTCCAACGTCGCATCGACGACCGGCGTGCAAAGTCTGTCGGCGGCATCTGCTCCTCCTCGCCTCGTTTCGAGGGCCGGAAGCCTATTGCGGATTGGGCAGAGATTCCTTCGGTCGGTGACCCGCGATGGATCGAGATCGCGCGATCGCCGAGTCGAACACCCCTTCGGGTGACGGCAGCTGATAGAACTGGTCGCGTCGACGACTCGGCGCGAGATTCGGTCGTCACATGAGCGAGGAGGCAAGAGATGCTGGCGAGCCAGTACCCGCTGTTGGACCTGTTCTGGACTCTCTTCATGGTGTTCGCCTTCGTGATCTGGATCTGGGTCCTCATCGCGATCTTCAGCGATCTCTTCCGGAGCCACGACCTCAGTGGGCTCGCCAAGGCGCTGTGGGTGATCTTCATCATCGTGATCCCGCTCATCGGGGTCCTCGTCTACCTGATCGTCCGAGGGCACGGCATGCACGACAGGGCAGTCACCCAAGCAAACGAGCAGAAGCAGGAGTTCGACGCGTACGTCCAGCAGACCGCCGGCACCAACACCGCCGACGAGCTGGCCAAGCTCGGACAGCTGAAGGACAACGGGACCATCACTGAGGCCGAGTTCGACGCGCAGAAGGCCAAGCTGCTCGCCTAGCTCGAGCTCACCGCCGGTCGAACCCCGGGCGGGCTCAGCTTCCCGTGTAGCGAGGTGGCCGCTCCTCGGCCCGAGCCGCCTTGAACTCGGCGAAGTCGGCCGACTTGTTGATGAACGTCTGGTACACGAGCTCCTCGTCCATCGAGGCGCGCACGCCGGGCTCGGTCAGGTGCCGGATGAGGCGCCGAGCCATCTTCACGGTGGCAGTCGGTGCTGCCGCGACCGAGCGGGCGATCTCCCAGGCCTCGTCGTCGAGCGCGTCACGCGAGACCACACGGGACACGATCCCGTGCATGAAGGCCTCGTCGGCGTCCATGGTCCGTCCGGTCAGGACCAGATCGCTGACCACTCCCGGTCCACAGATCTGGTAGAGCCGACTGATCCCGCCCGTGTCGGGAAGCACGCCGAACCCGAGCTCGGGGAGCTTGAACCGGGTTCCGGTGGCCGCGATCCGGATGTCACAGAGCAACGCTCGCTGGAACGAGCCGCCGATCGCCCAGCCATGGAAGGCCACGATGATCGGGATGTCGAGCTCGAAGACCTGCAGGATGCCGCGGTGGCCTCTGGACATCAGCTCGTGATGGCTCAGCTCCGTCGCGTTGTGCCCGATCACCGACACGTCGCGCCCGGCCGACCACGCGTCGCCCTCGGCCCGCCAGATCGCGGCTCGCACGTCGGGACGACCCTTCAGTTCGGAGAGGATCTCGAACAGCGCCACGTCCATTCCGTCGTCGAACGCGTTCTTCTTTGCCGGATTGTTGTTGGTGATGACCGCAACGGAGTCCTCGACCTCGAGCGTGATCTTCTCCATGGGACCCCTTCGCGTCGCGGCGCATATTCCTTTGGCGGAGGGAGTGGGATTCGAACCCACGGTACCCATAGGGCACAACGGTTTTCGAGACCGCCCGATTCGTCCGCTCTCGCATCCCTCCGAGAGCAATCCGCGTCGACCGGCTCGATGCACCGGTTTCCCGGCGCCGGCGTCCGACGACGCAAACACAAGATCGTAGCGCCCGGGCACCGGCGCGCCCGGCGCAACCCCCGACCGTGCCGGCTACCCCTTTCGGCGCTCGGCGAAGAACTCGGTGAGGAGCTCCGCCGCCGCGTCGGCCCGCACACCTCCGGTCACCGCGACCTCGTGGTTGAGGCGGGGGTCGGCGCAGAGGTTGTAGAGCGAACCGCACGCCCCGGCCTTCGGGTCGGGAGCGCCGTAGACCAGCCGACCCACTCGTGCCGCGACCAGGGCGCCCGCGCACATCGGGCAGGGCTCGAGGGTCACCACCAGCGTGACCTCGTGCAATCGCCAGGTGCCGAGCGCCGCCGCCGCGTCGGCGATCGCCAACATCTCGGCGTGCGCCGTCGGGTCTCCGCTCCGTTCCCGCTCGTTGTGCCGGGCGGCGATGAACCTTCCCTCGTGCAGCGCGACGGCGCCGATCGGCACGTCGTCGTGGGCGGCCGCAGCCCGTGCCTCTTCCAGGGCGCGTCCCATCGCCGCGTCGTCGGTGACGCGATCCTCGATCGCTCGCGCGCCGGACTCGGATTCGATCTCGCGTGGCGGACGGGTCGCCATGGCGGAGGCGGTGGGATTTGAACCCACGGTGGGTCTCCCCACACACGATTTCCAGTCGTGCCGATTCGGCCGCTCTCGCACACCTCCGGGCGCCGGGGCACGTCGCTCGTCCACCTGGGAACTTCGCGACGGCCCCTGCAGCGGGCACAGGCTACTCCGCGACTTCCTGCCCACAGCCTGGGCGAAGCTCCCTTGGAGCTCGACACGCGTGGAGCGGACCGGGTTTCGCGACGCGCCGGAGTATCATCCGTGCGCCCCGGAGTTGGGTGCGACGGCTGGGTCCTGCGCAACGTCCTCCTGTGAACCGAGTCAGGGTCGGAAGGCAGCAGCTCTCAGCGGGTCAGGCCGTGTGCCGCAGCAAATCTGGCCGTCGCACCGAGCTCCGGGACGCGGTGGCGACAGGCGCGATGGCGCGCGGCCGGACCGGGGAGCGCCCCGGTGCCGACCGGTAGGCTCACCCGGCGTGGCCGAGGCTCCTGACGACACTCCTTATCAATCCCTTTATCGACGCTTCCGGCCCGCGACCTTCGGAGAGATTCGGGGTCAGGACCACGTCGTCCTCGCGCTCCGCAACGCGGTCCGCGAGCACCGCGTCGCCCACGCCTACCTGTTCAGTGGGCCTCGTGGGACCGGCAAGACCTCGACGGCGCGGATCCTCGCCAAGGCGCTGAACTGCGCCGACCTCCGTGACGGCGAGCCCTGCGGAGTCTGCGTCTCCTGCCTCGAGATCGCGAAGGGAACCTCGCTCGACGTCCACGAGCTCGACGCGGCCTCCAACAGCGGGGTGGAGGCGATGCGTGACCTGGTCGCCCACGCGGCCCTCGGGACTCCCGGCCGGCAGAAGGTGTACATCGTCGACGAGGTCCACATGCTCTCGACCGCGGCGTCGAACGCGCTGCTGAAGACACTCGAGGAGCCGCCGGCCCACGTGATCTTCGTGCTCGCGACCACCGACCCGCAGAAGGTGCTGCCCACCATCCGGAGCCGCACCCAGCACTTCGAGTTCCGCCTCCTCGGGTCGGACACGCTCGCCGAACTGCTGTCCTCGGTGCGTGAGGACGCCGTCCTCGACCTCTCCGACGAGGCAATCGAACTGGCCGTGCGGCGACGGTCGCGGATCGGCCCGCGACGCCCTCTCGGTCCTCGACCAGGTACTCGCCTCGGACGCGATCGACGACGACCGTCCCGAGCTCGACGAGGTCGTCGAGGCGCTGGCCGAGCGCGACGTCGGGCGCGCCCTCGCCGCGGTGGCCCACCTCACCTCGGCCGGGTTCAGCCCTCAACAGCTGGCGACCGACCTCATCGACGAGCTCCGCCAGGGGTTCCTCTCCCTCGTCGCCCCCGAGCTCGTGGCGAGCAGCGGCGTGGCCGCCGAGTCGGTCGAGTCGCGTGCGGCCCGGGTGGGCCTCGCCGCCCTGGTGCGCGCGATCGAACTCCTCGGTCAGTCCCAGGTGACCATGCGCGACGCCCCCGACCCGAGGGTCGACCTCGAGGTGGCGCTGGTCCGGTTGACCCATCCCGAGGCCGACGACTCGCCCGGTGCGCTCCTCGCCCGAATCGAGCGCCTCGAGGCCGGGCTCGGCGGGAGAGGCTCGCCGAGCGCGGAGCGAGCCCGAGACGCCGCTGACGCGCCCGAGCACCGGGGTCACCGCCACCGAGATCACCGAGGCCACCGACACCGAGATCACCGACACGGCGAATCCGCCGAGGCGCCGGACCCCTCCCCCGCGCCGACCAAGACGCTCGGCGCGCTCCGGCGTGAGCGCGCGGTCGGCGCGACCGAGGCGGCGGCGCCTTCGGTGACCGAGCTCGCAGAGGGTGACGCCGACGCCGCCCAGGCGCAGCCAGCTCCTGGCCCCGTCGTCGCGACGGCCGCGCCTGCGCCGGGTGGGTCCGAGGCCGGATTTCCCTCTCGCGACCAACTGGTACAGGCCTGGGGCGACCAGGTGATCGCCGGGCTCCGTCCGAAGGCGAAGGCGCTCTTCCAAGCCGGAAGGTTCGTCGCGGTCGACGGCGAGCGTGCCGTCTTCGGGCTTCCCAACGAGACCCATCGCGTTCGCTGCGAGGACGTCCGGCCCGAGGTGGAGTCCGCGCTCTCGGATCACTTCGGTCGCAGGGTCGACATCGACCTGGTCATCGACCCCGGCGCCACGCCCGCGCCGTCACGCTCCGACCCCTCGGGAGAAAGCGCGCCACCCGCCAGAGCGAGTCGTGGCCGATCCCGGGCGGCTCGGGAGACTTCGCCGCCGCCGGTCGAGGAGGCCGAGCCGCCGATCGACGACGTGATGGATTTCGACCACAGCGGGCTCGAGGTCGCCGAGGTCGACACCTCGGCCGAGGCGCGGGTGCTCCAGGCGTTCCCCGGCGCCGAAGAGGTCCGCTGAGTGGCCGTCTTCTCGGGGCCGTTGCAGTCCCTCATCGACGAACTGGGTCGCTTGCCGGGCATCGGCCCGAAGTCCGCACAACGCATCACCTTCCATCTCCTCAAGGTGGCACCGGAGGACGCGCTCCGCCTCGCCGAGTCGATCATCGCGGTCAAAGAGCGCATCACCCTCTGCACCCGCTGTTACAACGTCGCCGAGGGCGAGCTGTGCTCGATCTGCACCGACGATCGACGCGACGCGACGGTGGTCTGCGTGGTCGAGGACCCTCGCGACATCGTCTCGGTCGAGAAGACCGGCGAGTTCTCCGGCCGCTACCACGTGCTCCAGGGCGCCCTCAACCCGATCGAGGGGATCGGTCCCGATCAGCTGCGGGTCCGCGAGCTGCTGGCCCGCGTCGAGTCGGAGGACGTCCGCGAGGTCATTCTCTGCACCAACCCGAACCTCGAGGGAGAGGCGACCGCGATGTACCTCGCCCGCCTCTTGAAGCCGCTGGGACTGACCGTCACCCGCATCGCGAGCGGTCTGCCGGTGGGTGGCGATCTCGAGTACGCGGACGAGTTGACCCTCGGTCGCGCACTCGAGGGCCGGCGCGAGGTCGACGCGTAGGCCCACCGCGTTCGCCGGTGCCGAGGGGCGCGTGGCCGCCTGGTTGGGGCACCATGAGTGGATGCCGAGTCGATCCGGAGCGCCCGTTCGGCATCTGTGGCTGCTGCGGCACGCCAAGGCCGCGTCCGATGCGCCGTGGGGCGGGAGCGACCGCGAACGCCCGCTCACCGCTCGCGGTCGGCGCGACGCCACCGCGCTCGGCGCGCGGCTGGTGTCCGATCCACCGCTCCCGGGCCTCGACGGGGTGCGCAGACCCGACCTCGCGCTCTGCTCGGCCGCGCTGCGGACCCGCCAGACCGCGGACCGGGTGATCGAGGCGATGGGCGGTCGGACCCCGCTCGACTCCTACGCCGCGCTGTACGACGCCGACCTCGACGTCGTGCTCCGCTACCTCCGCGAGATCGACGAGGGCGTCAAGAGCGCCCTGCTCGTCGGGCACAATCCGACCGTCTTCGCCACCGCGCTCGATCTGGTCGATCGTGACGACGACGATCGTGACGTCGCCGCCCTCGAGGCCCACGGTTTCCCGACCTGTGCGCTCGCGGTCCTCTCCCTCGACCTCGGCGCGTGGGAGGACGTCGCCCGCGGTCGCGGGACGCTGCTCGGGGTCTTTCGCCCGCCGTACTGAGTCGCTCGGACGGCGCGACCTGCCCGGTGTCTCAGATGGTGCGGAGGATGGCCGCGTCGCCCTGCCCACCGCCGCCGCAGAGGCTGACGGCCGCGGTCCCACCCCCGCGGCGCTTCAGCTCGAGCAGCGCGGTCAAGGCGACCCGCGTCCCCGACATCCCGACCGGATGTCCGAGTGCGATCGCGCCGCCGTTGACGTTGACCACGTCGCTCCCGATACCGAGATCGTCGGCAGAGGCGACGCCGACCGCGGCGAACGCCTCGTTGATCTCGAAGAGGTCGATGTCGGAGATGCGCAGTCCCGCCTTCTCCAGTGCGACCGTCGTCGCGTGCGACGGCTGGTGGAGGAGCGACGGGCTCGGGCCTGCGACCTGGCCGTAGCTGACCAGCTCGCCGAGCGGTGTGATGCCGAGTTCGGCCGCCTTGGCCTTGGACAGCACGATGACCGCCGCGCCACCGTCGGAGATCTGGGACGCGTTGCCCGCGGTGATCGTCCCGCTCTTGTCGAAGGCAGGGCGCAGAGCGGCGAGGGACTCGGCCGTCGTCTCGGGGCGGACTCCCTCGTCGGTGTCGACGATCAGCGGATCGCCCTTCCGCTGGGGCACCTGCACCGCGACGATCTCGTCCGCGAACCGTCCGTCTTTGATCGCGGCGGCCGCCCTTTCGTGGGAGAGCGCGCTGAAGGCGTCCTGGCGCTCACGCGACACGCCGTCGGCGCCGTTGTAGCGCTCGGTGCCGAGGCCCATCGCGCAGTCGTCGAACGCGCAGAACAACCCGTCGTACATCATCGAGTCGACGAGCGTCCCGTCCCCGAGCCGGTAGCCGCCCCTCGCACCGGGGAGCAGGTAGGGCGCCTGGGTCATCGACTCCATGCCGCCCGCCACGACGATCTCGGCCTCGCCCGCGTTGATCAGGAGATCGGCCAGGTAGATGGTGTTCAGCCCGGACAGGCACACCTTGTTGATCGTGGTGGCCGGCACGGTCATCGGCACCCCGGCCTTCGACGCGGCCTGGCGAGCGGTGATCTGGCCGGCCCCGGCCTGGAGCACCTGGCCCATCAGGACGTAGTCGACGTCGTCGGGCTTGACGCCGGCCCGCTCCAGCGCCGCCGCGATCGCGAAGCCGCCCAGTTCCGCCGCGGAGAACCCGCCGAGCGCCCCCGACAACTTCCCGATCGGAGTTCTTGCACCAGCGGCGATGACGGTTCCGGACATGACGACCTCCGAGGCCATGCGGCCATTTCAGGCGGCGATCCCCCGGGGGTCCGCCACGACGACAGGGCCCCATGATACGCGGGCGGAACGAGGCCCCTCCACACGGGCGCCAGCGAGCACGCGGACTATCCTCCGGTTCGGTGCAGGAGTTCCTTTCAGCGATCGAATCCAATGCTTCGGCCGAGGTGATCGAGTCGATCCCGCTGCCCGAGACCTATCGGGCCGCGTACGTCCGGCGCGCGGACGTCTCGATGTTCGACGGACTCGACAGCGCGGACAAGGACCCGAGGAAATCGCTGCAAGTGGGCGAGGTGCCTCGTCCCGAGCTCGCACCCGACGAGGCCTACGTGGCGGTCATGGCCAGCGCGATCAACTTCAACACGGTGTGGACCTCTATCTTCGAGCCGCTCCCGACCTTCGGCTTCCTCGACCGGCTCGGCAAGGAGTCGGCGTGGGGGGCGCGTCACGCGCTCGACTACCACATCGTCGGCTCGGATGCCTCGGGTGTGGTGTTGCGGACCGGGTCGGCCGTGCGCAACTGGAAGCCGGGCGACCGGGTCACCATTCACTGCAACTACGTCGACGACCAGAGCCCGAGTGCGCACGACGACTCGATGCTCGCGGACAACCAGCGGATCTGGGGGTTCGAGACCAACTTCGGCGGTCTGGCCGATCTCACCTTGGTCAAGGCCAACCAGCTGATGCCGAAGCCCACCCATCTGACGTGGGAGGAGGCCGCGGTCAACGCGTTGTGCAACTCGACCTCCTACCGGATGATCGTCTCCAAGAACGGCGCGCACATGCAGCAGGGCGACAAGGTCCTGGTCTGGGGCGCGTCGGGCGGACTCGGTGCCTACGCGGTCCAGTACGTGATGAACGGCGGCGGCACACCGGTCGGGGTGGTGTCCTCACCCGAGAAGGTGGAGCTCCTCCACGACCTCGGCGTCGAGGCGGTGATCGACCGCAAGGCGGCTGGCTACCGATTCTGGAAGGACGAGCACACCCAGGACGAGTCGGAGTGGCGGCGCTTCGGGAAGGACATCCGCGCGCTGGTCGGCGACGACGTGGACATCGTCTTCGAGCACCCGGGCCGCCAGACGATGGGCGCGTCGGTCTTCGCGGCGAAGCGCGGCGGCATCGTCGTCACCTGCGCGGCGACGTCGGGCTACATGATCGAGTACGACAACCGCCACCTCTGGATGAAGCTGAAGACGATCAAGGGATCCCACTTCGCCAACTACCGCGAGGCATGGGACGCCAACCAGCTGGTCTGCGAAGGCAAGATCCTTCCGCCGCTCTCGGCGCTGTACCCCCTCGAGGAGGTCGGGGACGCGGCGTACCAGGTCCACCAGAACCTCCACGAGGGAAAGATCGGCGTGCTCTGTCTCGCGCCGTCGGAGGGGCTCGGGATCGAGGACCCCGAGCTGCGCGAGCGGATCGGAGAGGACCGGATCACCCTGTTCCGGAGGCACGGGGCGTGACCGCGCCCCTCCTCACCGAAATCGACCACGTGGCCATCGCGGTGGCGGACTTGGAGGCCGCCGTCGCGTACTACGCGGAGACCTACGGGGCCTCGGTCGAGCACCGCGAACGGATCGAGACGGACGGGGTGGAAGAGGCACTCATCCGGGTCGCCGACAGCTACATCCAGTTGTTGACCCCGATCCGCGCCGACTCGACGGTCGCCAAGTTCCTCGAGAAGAAGGGGGAGGGCCTCCACCACGTCGGGTACCGGGTCGACGACTGCGCGGTCGCCCTCCAGTCGGTCAAGGACCACGGTGGCCAGGTCATCGACGAGGTCCCTCGCCCCGGATCGCGGGGCACGACGGTGGCCTTCGTTCACCCGAAAGGCGCCTTCGGCACCCTGATCGAGCTCGTGCAGGAGTAGGCGGACACCGCTCGTGGACGCGGCGAGCCCGCCACGCACCGGCAACGCGGTGCACGGACGCTCCAAGGCACCGCCGACCCAGCTCCCACCTGATCCCTTCGGCGCCGCGCGAAAGGCTCCCGCCCAGGCGGTGCCGGCCATCGAGGTCCCCGAACCTCCACTGTCACCGCCGACGCCCGCACCCGAGCACTTTGCTCCTCCGATCGTCTCGAAGCTCCGCTGCTACGTCTACCTGCTGGTCGACCCGCGCACCGGGCGCCCCTTCTTCGTGGGCAAGGGTCGCGGTGACCGCTGCTTCGATCACGTCGCCGCCGCGCGATCGGCCCGCCGATGAAGGGGATGAGGGCCGCGGGGAAGACCCGTATCCCGTGCTCGATCGCATCCGCGAGGCCGAGTCCGACGGGCGCGAGGTCCGCATCGACATCCTCCGGCACGGCCTCGGCACCAGAGAGGCGCAACTCGTCGAGGCAGCCGTCGCCGACGCGCTCGGTCTGGAGGTGAAGTCGAAGCTCTCGAGCCAGCGGCGCGCCGCCGGTGAGATGGACGTGGCACTCGCCAAGCGTGCCAAGTTCAAGCGCTCCCACCAGATGGTGCTGTTGCGGGTGGGTGGCCCCGGTGCCGATGCCTCCTATGACATCGCTCGTCACAGCTGGCGGATCGGCAGACGCTGGATCGACCCGGGCGCGCCACGGTCGCCCCGGTGGGCCGTCCTGGTGGTCGGCGAGCTGGTGGCCGCCGTGTTCCGGATCGACCACTGGGAGCCGACCGGGTCGAGTGGCACCGCGACGTTCGGACCTGCGCTACTCGTTCGTGGGTGTGCGCGACGAGGAGCTCGAGAGTCGTTACCTCGGAAGGTCGGTCGCCACGTACCGGGCCGCCGGGCGGGAGAGCCCGGTGACCTACGTCTGGTGCGGGCCCCACTGGGTCAACACGGCGGGCTGAGCGCGCCGCCCGGTCCGACTCGCGTCGGTGAGCGGAGCCGACTGCGGGAGGCGGGTCCGGTAGCCTCGGGCCGATGGACCATCCGATGACGCAGCGCCTCGCGGAGCTGGCCGAACGCCGCGAGCAGGCCCTCAACGCCGGCACGCCGCACGCGGTCGAGAAGCACCACGCCAAAGGGAAGATGACCGCGCGGGAGCGGATCGACTACCTGCTCGACGACGGCTCGTTCCAGGAGCTCGACATGCTGGCTCGCCACCGGGCCCACGGCATGGGCTTGGAGGAGAACCGTCCCTACACCGACGGCGTGATCACCGGCTTCGGGACGATCGACGGCCGGCGGGTCTGCGTGTTCAGCCAGGACTTCACCGTCTTCGGCGGCGCGCTCGGCGAGGTCTTCGCCGAGAAGATCCACAAGGTCATGGACCTCGCGTCCTCGATCGGGGTGCCGATGATCGGGCTCAACGACGGCGCCGGCGCCCGCATCCAAGAAGGGGTGGTCTCCCTCCACGCCTACGGGGGCATCTTCCATCGCAACGCCGAATCCTCCGGGGTGATCCCCCAGATCAGCGTCATCCTCGGGCCCTGCGCCGGCGGCGCGGTCTACAGCCCCGCGATGACCGACTTCATCTTCATGGTGCAGGGAACCAGTCACATGTTCATCACCGGTCCCGACGTGGTGAAGACGGTGACCGGCGAGGACGTCACCTTGGAGGAGCTCGGTGGCGCGATGAGCCACGCCACCAAGTCGGGCGTGGCGGCCTTCGTCGCCCCCGACGAGAAGTCCTGTCTCGACGACGTCCGCTACCTGCTCGGCTTCCTCCCGTCGAACAACCTCGAGGAGGCGCCCGTCGTCGCGTCGGGCGACGACCCCGAACGGCTGACCCCCGAGCTGATCGACCTGATGCCCACGTCCCCCAACCAGCCCTACGACATGATCAAGGTCATCGAGGCGGTCGTCGACGACGGCGAGTTCTTCGAGGTCAACCACCACTGGGCGATGAACCTGGTGTGTGGTTTCGCCCGCATCGACGGCCGATCGGTCGGCATCGTGGGCAACCAGCCCCAGATGCTCGCCGGGGTGCTCGACATCGACGCGTCGGAGAAGGGCGCGCGCTTCGTGCGGACCTGCGACGCGTTCAACATCCCGCTGATCACCTTCGTGGACGTCCCTGGCTTCATGCCCGGAACCGACCAGGAGTACGGGGGCATCATCCGGCACGGGGCGAAGCTGCTCTACGCGTACTGCGAGTCGACCGTGCCCCGCGTCCAGATCATCACCCGAAAGGCCTACGGCGGCGCGTACGTGGTCATGAACTCGAAGTCGATCGGCGCCGACCTCGCCTATGCCTGGCCGTCGGCCGAGCTCGCGGTGATGGGGCCCGAGGGAGCGGTCGAGATCGTCTACCGACGGGATCTCGCCGAAGCGGACGACCCGGTCGGCCGGCGCAAGGAGTTGGTCGAGGAGTACACCGAGCAGTACGCCAACCCCTACGCGGCCGCCGAGCGCGGGTACGTCGACGACGTGATCGATCCGGCCGAGACCCGTCGCCTCCTCGTCCGAAGCCTCGCGGTGCTCTCTTCCAAGCGCGAGGAGCTCCCGAAGCGCAAGCACGGGAACATGCCCCTGTGAACACGCGGCCCACTCCGCCTCCCGAGGTGGTGGCAGCCATCGCCGCCGCCGTCGACCAGGTCTGGCCGCGACCGCGGCTGGTCGAGGAGCCCGGGCGCGACACGGTGCCCGCTTGGCGGTTCAGTGGCCGCTGGTGGTCGCGGCCGGCGACCAGCCGCCGCGATCGTCCCTCGCCGTTGCTCTGACCGGCCCCGCCGGCTCGGCCTTTCAGGCCGCAGTGGCGGTGCGGTGTCGCTCGGCGAGGTCGACCAGGTCGCCGACGATCTTGCCGAGCTCGAAGTCCTTCGGCGTGTACACGTGGGCGATCGCCCTTGCCGGCCAGGATCTCCGCGTCCTCCGGCGGAATGATCCCCCCGACGACGACCGGTGCGTCGACGCCGGCTTCCCGCAACCGCTCGACGATCTCGGGCACCAGCTCCAAGTGGCTGCCCGAGAGGATCGAGATCCCGACCACGTCGACGTCCTCGTCGCGGGCGGCGGCCGCGATCTCGGCCGGCGTGAGGCGGATTCCCTGGTAGACGACTTCGAACCCCGCATCGCGGGCGGCAACCGCGATCTGCTCGGCGCCGTTCGAATGGCCGTCGAGGCCCGGCTTCGCCACGAGGAGCCTCGGGGGCCCGCCGGTCCGCTCCGCGAGCGCCTTCGTCCGGTCGAGCACCGTGCGGAACTCGCTCCCGCGGTGCCCGACCCCGCCGCCCACTCCGGTCGGGGCCCGGTACTCGCCGAACACCTCGCGGAGCGCGCCCGCCCACTCGCCGGTGGTTCCGCCGGCGTGCGCGAGCGCGATGGTCGCGGGCATCACGTTGTCGCTACCCGAAGCCGCCCTTCGCAGCTCGTCGAGCGCACGGGTCACTGCCGCTTGGTCACGCGCGGAGCGCCACGCCTCGACGTCTGCCCGCAGCTCGGCCTCGACCGCCGGGTCCACCTTGAGGATGGAGGCCGCGGATCCCTCGCCGTTCCCCTCCGCCGGGGCGAGCGGTGAGGGCGCGGTCTCGGTGAAGCAGTTGACGCCCACCACTTTGAGCTCGCCGGTCTCGATGCGTCGCACCCGCTCGGACTGGCTCGCCACCAAGCGCGACTTGAGCTCGTCGATCGCCTCGAACGCGCCGCCGAGCGAGAGGACGTCCTCCAGCTCCGCCCACGAGGACTCGATGAGTTCCTCGGTCTTCGCCGCGATCACCGGCGACCCGTCGAAGATGTCCCCGTACTCGAGGAGGTCCGACTCGAATGCCAGGATCTGCTGGATGCGCAACGACCACTGCTGGTCCCACGGCCGCGGCAGCCCGAGCGCCTCGTTCCACGCCGGCAGCTGGATGGCGCGAGCACGCGCCCGCTTCGACAGGGTGACCCCGAGGGCCTCGAGGACGATGCGGGGCACGTTGTTCTCCGGCTGCTCCTCGGTGAGCCCGAGCGAATTGACCTGCACGCCGTAGCGGAACCGACGGAGCTTCGGGTCCGAGACGCCGTAGCGATCCGCACAGACCCGGTCCCAGAGCTCGGTGAGCGCGCGCATCTTGCAGGTCTCCTCGATGAAGCGCACACCGGCGTTGACGAAGAAGGAGATGCGCCCGACGACGTCGTCGAAGTCGCCTTCGGGTATCTGTCCCGATTCGCGGACGGCGTCGAGCACCCCGATGGCGGTGGCGAGCGCGTAGGCGATCTCCTGGGTGGGAGTGGCCCCGGCCTCCTGCAGGTGGTAGCTGCAGACGTTGATCGGGTTCCACTTCGGGACCTGTCGCACCGTGTAGGCGATCACGTCGACGGTCAGCCGGCGGCTCGGGGCCGGAGGGAAGATGAAGGTCCCCCGGCTCAGGTACTCCTTGACGATGTCGTTCTGGGTGGTCCCCGACAGCGCGCGTGTGTCGGCTCCCTGGTCCTCCGCATTGGCGATGTAGAGACCGAGCAGCCAGGCTGCGGTCGCGTTGATGGTCATCGAGGTGTTCATCGATTCGACCGGGATCCCGTCCATCAGCTGAGCCATGTGACCGAGATGCACCACGGGCACGCCCACCTTGCCGACCTCGCCCGCGGCTTCGGGGGAGTCGGGGTCGTAACCGATCTGGGTCGGGAGGTCGAAGGCGATCGAGAGCCCGGTCTGGCCCTTGGCGAGGTTGGTCCGGTAGAGCTCGTTCGACGCCTTGGCCGTCGAGTGGCCCGAGTAGGTCCGCATGACCCAGGGCCGGTCGGGTACGCCGCTCATCTCCCCCATTGTTGCCTCCCTGTCCGCGCGTGGTGGTCGCCGCCCGGCCGGGATACCGCGCTACCGGTGATAGTCGAGGAACCCCCGGCCCGACTTCCTGCCCAGCTGCTCGGCCGCGACCATCCGGCGCAGCAGCGGCATCGCGGCGTAGTTGGGGTCGCGGAACTCCTCGTAGAGCGCGTCGAGGATGGCGAGCGAGGTGTCGAGTCCCACTAGGTCGAGCAGAGCGAAGGGGCCCATCGGGAACCCGCATCCTCCCTGCATCGCCGTGTCGATGTCCTCGATCGAAGCGACACCCTGCTCGTAGAGCCGCACCGCGTTGTTGAGATAGGGGAACAGGAGGGCATTGACGATGAAGCCCGCTTGATCCTTCACCTGGACGGGCGTCTTGCCGCACCCTTCCGCGAACTGCTGTGCCGAGGAAATCGTCTCGTCGGACGCGGTGATCGGGCGTACCACCTCGACGAGCGCCATGACCGGCGCCGGGTTGAAGAAGTGGATCCCGCACACCTTCTCGGGCCGGCCGGTCTGCATGGCCAGCTCGATGACCGGCAGCGTCGAGGTGTTGGTGGCGAGGATGGCCTCGTCGCGGGTGATGCGATCGAGCTCGTTGAAGAGCTCCTTTTTCACCGCGAGGTCCTCGACGACCGATTCGATCACCAGGTCGACGTCCTTCAGCGCGCCGAGGTCGGAGGTACCGGTGACGAGGGAGAGCGTCTTGTCGCGCTCCTCTTCGGTCTTCTTCCCCTTCTCGATCTGCTTGTTGAGGGACTTCTCGATCGCGGCGAGCGTGGCGTCGGCGGTGCTCTGGCTGCGGGATCGCAGGATCACCTCGAACCCGCTGCCGGCGGCGCACTCGGCGATGCCCGACCCCATGATCCCTGAACCGACGATTCCGACACGTGCGATGGACATGGCAGACGATGCTAGCGGTGGACCGGAAGGGTGTCCTCGGCGCTGACCGGCGGCGGGCTTGCCCGGCGCAGATCCGCTCGACACGATGGTGGCCGATGACCGAACCTGCCCAGGCGTCCGAGAGCAAGCCGGTTCGCCGGCGGACCTCCACCTCCAAGAAGGCTGGAGCGCCGGCTTCTGCGCAAGCCGCGCCGGACGGAAACGGCGGAGGTGGGGAGCGGCCCTGGCAGTGGGCCGGTCCGCGGGGCGGGCGTCGTAGGTCCGCGGCCCTCTACAACCGGCGGATCCAACGGATGCACGAGGACTGGCCGCTCCTCGGCCAGGCCGGCGCGGCCGTCCTCTCGCGGGCCGGTCTGGTCGAAGCGTTGCTACGCGGGCGTCCACCGATCGAGGTCGACGGTCGGGTGCTCGATCGGCGCGCGGCAGTTGATCCTCACCGCGGTCGAGCGCGCAGAGGTCCGACGCGCCGCGACCAGTGGGCGTGGACCCTTCGATCCCGTCGCGATGCGGCGCGAGCTCACCTTCTGGGCCCGCAAGGTGATGCCGGTCCGGACCGACGTGTACGTGACGGAACGGGTGATTCCAGCCGTTGGCGACACTCCGCCGATCCCGGTTCGGATCTACCGGCGGTTCGGGGCGGGTGTAGGTGTCGGGCCCGGGGTCGGCGACGACCGCATGGGGCGCCGGCGACCACCGGCGATCGTCTACTACCACGGGGGTGGCTGGGTGGTCGGCGACCTCGACTCCCACGACGCGTCCTGCCGGTTGCTGGCGGCGGTCAGCGGATGTCTCGTTGTGGCCGTCGACTACCGCCTTGCGCCCGAGCATCCCTTCCCGGCAGCCGTCGACGACTCACTGAGCGCGTACCAGTGGGTCCACCGCCACGCCGACGAGCTCGGATTCGAGCCGGGCCAGGTCGGTGTCATGGGAGACAGCGCGGGCGGCAACCTGGCCGCGGTGGTCGCGCTCGAGGCGCGCTCGGGGCTGGGCGAGGGTGTGGCGCCGGTCGCACAGATCCTCGTCTATCCCGTGGTCGACGCGGACTTCGATGCGGAGTCCTACCGGTCGATGGCCGAGCGCTTCTTCCTCACCCAGGAGCTCATGGAGTTCTACCGGAGCAGCTACCTCCCCGACGTTGCGGACCGCGAGTCGCCGAAGGCCTCGCCGCTGCGCGCACCGGACCACTCGGGCCTCGCACCCGCCCTCGTCGTCACCGCCGGTTTCGATCCGCTGCGCGACGACGGGGCGAAGTACGCGGAGGTGCTCCGGGCAGCAGGAGTCGAAGTGGGGTACCGGTGTTACGACGACCAGATCCACGGGTTCATGGGGATGGGGATCAACCCGGTCTGTCTGGCGCTCGCGACCGAAATCGCCGAAGCAGCGGGCCGGTTGATGCGCCGCTCGGCCGCGACGACCGCGTCGTAGACACCCGGGCTGCGTCGCGTTCTAGTGTTGGCACATGCCACACGGGCGCGGTCTGCTGGCTCTGGTCGGAGGCGGCGAATGGCAGGAGGGCTGTTCGTTCGACGCGGAGCTGCTCGCCCGCTCGGGCGGCGAGGACGTCCTGGTCCTTCCGACCGCGGCCGCCTACGAGCATCCCGAGCATCTGGTGGTGAAGGCCGCTGAGTGGTTCGCCTCCCTCGGGGCTCAGGTCGAAGGTCTG
This sequence comes from uncultured Acidimicrobiales bacterium, assembly GCA_963741055.1. GTDB lineage: Bacteria > Actinomycetota > Acidimicrobiia > Acidimicrobiales > RAAP-2 > Bog-756. The sequence continues at coordinate 22,579 of CAVUGU010000023.1, forward strand.
ATGGTGCTCTCGCGGCCCGATGCCGAGGACCAAGGTGCCGCCGACGTGTTGCGCAAGGCGCGTTTCATCTATCTCGCGGGAAGCTCGCCGCTGCACATCCGCTCGGTGTTGAAGAGCTCGAAGGTGTGGGACGCGCTGCTCGCCGCATGGGAGGACGGCGCGGTCGTCGCCGGCTCGTCCGGCGCAGCGATGGCGCTCACCGATCCGATGGTGGATGCACGCGGAGGCGGGCTCACCATCGGGCTCGGCCTCCTCGACGGGGTGGCGGTCGTCCCCCACTTCGGCGACACCCGCGAGGACGGTCACGGCGAGAAGATGCACCGAGCGGTGCTGCTCGCGCCTGCCGGCACCCCGGTGGTCGGCATCCCCGAGCGGACGGCGCTGCTCCGCGAGCCCGAGGGAACCTGGCGAGTGGCGGGAGCCCAACCGGTCGCGGTCTTCTTGGACGGCGCGCCGGCCGAAGTGGGGCTCGCGGCACTCCCGGCTTGACCGCCGCCCGCGCTGGTGCCTGTCCCTCAGTCCGCCTCGGTGATGGTGACCGACTCGATGACCACCCGTTCCGACGGCGCCCCCGAGCGGCTCCCGGTCGCCTCGATGGCTTTCACCACGTCGAGTCCGTTGACCACCTTTCCGAAGAGCGAGTAGCTCGGCGGCAGGGCGGTGCCGTCCGGGCCGCTCACGATGAAGAACTGGCTGCCGTTGGTGTCCGGCCCCGCGTTGGCCATGGCCAGCGAGCCGATCTCGTAGCGACCGGGTGCAGGCAGCTCGTCCTCGAACCGGTAGCCGGGGCCGCCCCTGCCGGTCCCCTCCGGATCACCGCCTTGGAGCATGAAGCCGGGAATGATCCGGTGGAACACGATCCCGTCGTAGTAGTGCCAGCGCGCGAGGAACACGAAGTTGTTGACGGTCTTCGGCGCAGCGAGCGGGTCGAGCGCGATGGTCATCGTTCCCTTCGAGGTGACGACTTCCGCGGTGTAGCGCTTCTGCGGATCGATGATCGTCGGCGGCGGGCCGTCGAACCGCTGGTTCTGCGGGCTCGAGCCGTCCGCAGCGGGGATCTCTGGACTCACGGTGCTCTCCTCTCGGTGGTGCGAATCGCCGACTCGTCCCGGCCAGCACGGCTAGGACTCGGAGACGGTCACGCTCAACATGCGGTGGATCACCTTCGGCGGCGTTCCGTTGTCGCTCGTGTCCCCGTCGGCATTGATCGCGTCGACGACGTTCTGGCCACTCGTGACCTTGCCGAAGAGTGCGTACTGCGGTGGCAGGGACTCGCCTTGCGGACCCGCCACGATGAAGAACTGGTTGCTCGAGGTGCCGTTCGGCGCCTGGGAGGTCTTTGCCATCGCCAGCGAGCCGATCGGGTACTGGGGGCTGGCCGTCGCGGGGACCTCGCCCTGGACCGTGTAGCCGACGTTGCCCGACCCGGTGCCGGTCGGGTCACCGGTCTGGTCCATGAACTGCGGGATGACCCGGTGGAAGGAGAGGCAGTCGTAGTACTTCTGTTTGGCCAGGAAGACGAAGTCGTTGACCGTGGTCGGCGCGGTCTTCGCATCCAGGTCGGCGGTGATCGTGCCGAGATCGGTCTTGATGGTGGCGGTGTAGGTCTTCGAGGTGTCGATGGTCATCGGAGGCGGCGACTTCCAGGTGGGTGCCGGCAGCGGCGTGCTCGGGCTCTCCGGGCACCCCGCCGCCTTCGACGCCTTGTTCGCGGCGAGCTGGGCGGACGACGTCGGCGTCGTCGTGGTGGTCGTGGAGCTCGCCGACTTCTTGGAAGGACGGAAGATGAGGATGGAGAGCCCCACCACCACCGCCGCGACGATCGCGACGATGACCACCCGCCGCAGCGTCTGGCGGCGCTTGCGCGTCTTCTGCTCCGCGGCCAGCCGGGCTTGGCGGGCGGCCTTCTGACGCTGTCGCTTCTCGGTCGGCACGGGGCATCAGGGTAGCCGGTCGTCTTCGCGAGGCGACTGCGGCCCGAAGGGCTTCCCGACCCGCCGGAACCGACGGTTAGCCTGATCCCGTGTCGCTCGTGGTGCAGAAGTTCGGTGGTTCGTCGGTCGCCGACGCCGACCGGATCCGCGCGGTCGCCGACCACGTCGCGCGGACACGACGGAGCGGCGAGGACGTGGTGGTCGTCGTCAGCGCCATGGGGAAGACCACCGACGATCTGATCCGGCTGGCCTCGGAGGTGAGCGGCGTCCGCCCGATCCGCGAGGTCGACATGCTGCTGAGCGCCGGCGAGCGCATCTCGATGTCCCTGCTCTGCATGGCCCTGGCCGACGCCGGCGTCGAGGCCACCTCTTATACGGGCAGCCAGGCCGGGATCATCACCGACCGGGTCCACACCCGGGCGAGGATCGTCGAGATCCGGGCGGACCGGCTGACCACGACGCTCGACGGAGGCGGGGTCCCGGTCGTCGCCGGCTTCCAGGGGGTGTCCGACAAGCGAGACGTCACCACCCTCGGGCGGGGCGGCTCGGACACCACGGCGGTCGCCCTGGCCGCCGCACTCGGCGCCGATGCCTGCGAGATCTACACCGACGTGCCCGGAGTCTTCAGCGCCGATCCCCGGCTGGTACCCGACGCGCGCAAGCTCCCGCGGGTGAGCTACGACGAGATGCAGGAGATCGCCGCCACCGGGGGTCGGGTCCTCGCGCTGCGATCGGTCGAGTTCGCCCGCAACCACCACGTGCCCCTGCATGTACGTTCGAGCTTCACCTGGGGACCCGGGACCTGGGTCGAGGAGGAGGACACGACCATGGAGCAGCCGGTGGTCACCGCGGTGACCCACGACGAATCCGAGGCCAAGGTCACCGTGTCCGGCGTGCCCGACCGCCCCGGCCTCGCCGCACGTCTCTTCCGGGCTCTGGCCGACCGGAACGTGAACGTGGACATGATCGTCCAGAACACCTCGGCGCACGGGACGACCGACATCTCCTTCACCATCGACGACGACGACCTCGCGGTCAGCACCGAGGTCTGCAAGGGACTCCTCCCCGAGCTCGGCGCGACCGGCGTCGACAGCGATGCCGAGGTGGCGCGGATCTCGATCGTCGGAGCCGGCATGAAGTCGCATCCCGGCGTCACCGCACGAACCTTCGAGACCCTGGCGGCCCACGGCATCAACATCGAGATGATCTCGACCTCGTCCATCCGGATCTCCTGCATGATCCGCGCGGCCGCGGTCGAAGAGGCGGTCCGCGCGCTGCACGAGGCGTTCGAGCTGTCCTGAGCGTCGGGTGAGCGCCGGGCTCCCTGGTCGGACGGCGTGCGGCCGTCGTGGGTGCGCCCCACGCTCGTAGACTGAACGGCATGCGAGTCGGGGTGGTCGGCGCGACCGGGCAAGTGGGCGGCGTGATGCGCGCCATCCTGGAGGAGCGGGACTTCCCGCTCGATCAGCTCCGGGTGTTCGCCTCCGCGCGCTCGGCCGGCCGCCGGCTCCCCTTCGGCGGCGAGGACTTGACGGTGGAGGACGCCGCGGCGGCGGATCCCGCCGGACTCGACTTCGCGCTGTTCTCCTGTGGCGCGCCGGGTTCCCGGGAGCTCGCGCCGCGCTTCGCCGCCGCGGGCGCGATCGTGATCGACAATTCCTCGGCGTGGCGGATGGACCCCGAGGTCCCTTTGGTGGTCAGTGAGGTCAACGAGGACGCTCTCGGGTCGATTCCGAAGGGGATCGTCGCCAATCCGAACTGCACGACGATGGTGGCGATGCCGGTGCTCAAGCCCCTCCACGAGGCGGCCGGGCTGCGGCGGCTGACCGTTGCGACCTACCAGGCGGTGTCGGGCGCGGGTCTCGCCGGGGTGGCCGAGCTCGAGAGCCAGCTGAGGAAGTCGGTGGACGAGGCGGCGTCGCTCACGTTCGACGGCGCGAGCGTGGAGTTCCCTCCGGCGACCGTCTTCGCGGAGACCGTCGCCTACAACGTGCTGCCGGTCGCGGGCCACCTGTTGGACGACGGGAGCGGCGAGACCAACGAGGAGCAGAAGTTCCGCGACGAGAGCCGGAAGATCCTCGGTCTGCCCGATCTCTCGGTGACCTGCACCTGCGTACGGGTCCCGGTGTTCACCGGGCACTCCCACGCGATCGTCGCCGAGTTCGACTCGGCGATCGGTCCCGAGGAGGCGACCGACTCTCCTCGGGCAGGCACCGGGCGTCGAGGTGGTCGAGATGCCCACCCCGCTCCGGGCCGCGGGGACCGATCCCTCGCTGGTCGGCCGCATCCGGGCCGTGAAAGGCGACGACCACGCGCTGGCGCTCTTCGTGAGCGGCGACAACCTGCGCAAGGGGGCGGCCCTCAACGCGGTGCAGATCGCGGAGGCCCTGATCGCGAGGGGCGCGGTCGGCTAGACCTCGTCGGGCCTCTTCCGAGCCCGACCGACCCGGGTTACCCGACAGCCGGGTGCGGTCGTGTCGCGCTCTTCCTCCGAAACCGGCATCAGCCTTGGCCATGTTGGTTCGTCGTGCGTTTGTCACTGTCAAACGTGTCGCCGAACAACCCCACCCCGGCGTGCTCCTCGGTGCTCCTCCTAGGGGCTTCCTCAGGCTCCTCGGGGCCGGACTCCCGTCCGGCCACCTGGCTCAGGGCGCGGCGCTGGGCAAGGGGGCGAGCGTGGCGACCCGCTTGGCCAGGTTGACCGCGTGGTCGCCGAAGCGCTCGTAGAAGCGGGCCACCATGGCCAGCTCGACCGCGACCGGTAGCGGCATCGTGCCGGCGACCACCTCGACCGTGAGGCTCACGTGGAGGTCGTCCATCTCGTCGTCGAGCGAGTCCACGACCGCCGCGGCGGTGGTCAGGCGCTCGCCGTAGGCGTCGGTGGTCGCGCGCCACATGTGCACCGCGACCTCACCCATGCGCTCCACGAGTCCACGGCTCCTGGCGGAGAGCTCGCCGCCGAGGCCGCGTGCGGCTCGCCGCGCGATGTGTTCGGCGAGGTCGCCGTTGCGTTCGAGGTCGGGCAGCATCCGGATGACCGTCACCAGGAACCGGAGCTTTTCGGGCGAGGTGATGCCCGCCACGGTCAGCTGCTGGAGGGTGAGGTCCTCGATGTCGTGATAGAGGGTGTCCACCACCTCCTCGTCGCGGTCGGCGAGGGCCTTGGCCGCTTCGCGGTCGCCGGCGAGGAACGCGTGGGTGGCACCGGAGATCGACTCGCCGACCAGTGCGAACAGCTGAAGGACCAGTCGGTCGATGTGCTCGAGTGGGCTTTCCACCCTGGTCACCGTATCCGCGCTGCTCAGGGCAGGCCCACGGAGTCCCCGGAACTGTCACACCCCCTCAGTACGCTGGCGCGCGCAGGGCGCGGTGCCGAACAGTCGGTATCCGCGTATCCGAGACGAGGATCCGAGGAGGACGCAATGATCACCGGTCTTCTGGTCGGCCTGTCGGTCGGGGCGGTGGTCGGGCTCGTGGTGGGCTTGTTGACCCGAACGGGCGCGCTCAGTGCGGCCCGCACCGCAGAGTCCCGGCTGGTCGATGCACGCGAACGCAACCAGGTCCTCGAACGCGACCTCGCCGACGCACGAGTCGTCGCGGCGGATGCTCAGGACCGATCCTCGTCCCTCGGTACCGAGCTGGCTCGGGTCTCGGCCGAGCTCGACCACGTACGCGGCGCGAACGACGAGCGAGCGGCGGTGCTCGAGGAGAGTCGCCGCCAGCTCACCGGCGAGTTCGCACGGCTCTCTGCCGTGGCACTCCAGCAGAACAACCAGCAATTCCTCCAGCTGGCCGATGCGAAGCTCGGGGAGACTCGTCAGGCCGCCGACGGTGAGCTCGCCAAGCGTCAGCAGGCGATCGAGTCGCTGCTCAAGCCGATCGGTGAGCAGCTGAACAAGTACGAGGAGGGGATGCAGCGGCTGGAGCGCGAGCGGGAGGGCGCCTACCGGCTGCTGACCAAGCAGATGGAGGACCTCTCGACCTCCCACGACCAGCTCCAGAAGGAGACCCGCAACCTGGTGACCGCGTTGCGCTCCCCCCAGACCCGGGGTCGGTGGGGCGAGATGCAGTTGCGCAGGGTCGTCGAGATGGCGGGGATGCTCGAGCACTGCGACTTCGACGAGCAGGTGACCACCGACGCGGACGACGGGCGGATCCGGCCGGACATGGTCGTGCACCTTCCAGGCGGAAAGAACGTCGCCGTCGACGCGAAGGTCCCACTGCAGTCCTTCCTCGACGCGAACGAAGCCGACGACGAGACGGAGCGGCGGGCACTGCTGGCGAACCACGGCCGCCAGTTGCGGAACCACGTCGACGCGCTCGCGAAGAAGGAGTACTGGAAGAAGGTCGATCTCTCGCCGGAGTTCGTCGTCGCGTTCGTGCCCGGAGATTCGCTGCTCACCGTGGCGCTCGAACACGAGCCCGGTCTGATGGAGCACGCGGCGGCCAACCACGTGCTGCTCGCGACCCCGACCTCTCTGATCGCGCTGTTGCGGGCCGTCGCGTACGGGTGGCAGCAGGACGCGCTCGCCGACAATGCGAAGGCGATCCAGTCGCTCGGTCGGGAGCTGTACCAGCGCCTCTGCGTGTTCGGCGACCACATGTCGGGGGTGGGCAAGGGACTCTCGAGCGCGGTCACCTCGTACAACCGCGCGGTGGGGTCGCTCGAGGCCCGGGTCATGAAGACGGCCCAGCGCTTCGTCGAGCTCGGGGTGAGTCCCGGGGACCGCGAGCTGCCCGTCCCGGCACCCGTCGAGGCGACCACGAGGCCGCTTTCCACCGAAGGTGATGCTCCGGTGCTCGACCTGCCGGTGGCGCCCGTCCTCCTGTCCGACGACGCTCCGACCGCGCTCGAGGGTTGACCGGACACACGGACCGGCACGCCTGGTGCACGAACGCCGCCCTTCGGGCCGAGGCCGGAAATTCCCCGCCTGTGTCCTCCTCTCAGGGTTTTCCAAGTTCGACGGGTTAAAAACTGGGACGTAGTCCCCACCGTCCATGCGGCACGGTCCATGTGGACGCTCCGTCGAACAGGAGGATTTGGATGAGGATTCTCGTCCTCGGAGGTGACGGCTATCTCGGATGGCCGACCGCCCTGTATCTGTCGCGTCGCGGTCATCGGGTGGGGATCGTCGACAACTTCGCGCGTCGCGGGTACGACATCGAGATGGGGGTCGAAAGCCTCGTCCCGATCGTCGGTATGCAGCAACGTGCTCGTCGTTGGAAGGAAGTGTCGGGAATCGAGCTCGACGTGTTCGTGGGTGACCTCGTCGACGCGGGGTTCGTGGACACCACCGTTCAGTCGTTCGCCCCCGACGCGGTCGTGCACTTCGCGGAGCAGCGCTCGGCTCCCTACTCGATGATCGATCGCAAGCACGCCGTCTACACCCAGGTCAACAACGTCTCGGGGACGCTCAACCTTCTCTACGCGATCGCGGAGCACAATCGCGACATCCACCTGGTCAAGCTCGGGACGATGGGGGAGTACGGCACCCCCAACATCGACATCGAGGAGGGGTACATCGAGATCACCCACCGAGGGCGGACCGACGTGCTTCCCTATCCCGAAGCAGCCCGGCTCCTTCTACCACCTCTCGAAGGTCCACGACAGCCACAACATCATGTTCGCCTGCCGCATCTGGGGGTTGCGAGCGACCGATCTCAACCAGGGGATCGTCTACGGGCACGAGACGGAGGAGACGGTCCTCCATCCCGAGCTCACCACCCGGTTCGACTACGACGGTGTGTTCGGCACGGTCCTCAATCGTTTCTGCGTGCAGGCGGTGACCGGTCACCCGCTCACCGTCTACGGCTCGGGCGGTCAGACGAGGGGGATGCTCAACATCCTCGACACACTCGCCTGCGTCGAGCTGGCACTCGACCATCCGGCCGACCCGGGCGAGTTCCGGGTCTTCAACCAGTTCACCGAATCGTGGTCGGTGCTGCAGATGGCCGAGATGGTGCAAGCCGAATTCGGCGCTCAGGCGGTGATCGAGCACACGCCGGACCCGCGGGTGGAGAAAGAGGAGCACCACTACCGGGCGGCGCACACCAAGCTGCTCGATCTCGGACTGATGCCGCACCTGCTCGACTCGAAGGTGATCAGGTCCATCCTCGACGTGGCGGAGAAGTTCAAGGGCCGGGTCGACCCGGCGGCCATCCTGCCGACGGTCGAGTGGCGTGCGACCGCGAGCGACCTCGTGACGAGCTCCGGGTCGCCCGACGCCGGGTCGACGAACGGGTCGACCAACGGGTCGAGGGCAACGAGGCAGCGGGAGACGAGCCCGGCCTGACCGAGCCAGGTCACGGCGTCGAACCGACCCGCTGACCGCTCCGCTGGGACTCGGCGCACGTCCGGGGCGCAGGGCCGGAGCAGCTGGCCAGCAGTATCGTCGTCTGGATGCCGAGAGCCCGACGAAGACGTCGCCGGGGGACTCCACGCTCGGTGAGGCTCGCCCTGGAGGCCCTCGCGATCGCGGTCGCTGCGGTCGTCGTGATCGGATCGATCAGCAAGATCTCCAGCGAGTCGAGCGCCTACCGGACGTCGACGGACTCCGGGTACGGCGAGCTCGCCTCGCGAGTCGTGGACGACTCGAACGGCACCGGTGGTCAGCTCGCCTCGCTGATGGCCCGGGCACCCGGACTTCCCAACCAAGAGGCCCCCTACGTCGCGGCGGCCCGCACCCAGGTCCAACAAGGCCTCGACCAGGCTGTGCTCGCCTCGGGACAAGAGGCCGACGCCGCGGCGGATCTCGTCCCTCCTGATCCCCTCGGGAACGTGAGCGGGCAGCTCGTGCAGGTCATGGACGACCGGGCGACCGCGGTCTCCGACCTGCGGACGGCCGTCGACCAACGACTCGGCATGGCTCCCCTCCCCGTCGCCGGAGCAACCGCCGGTTCGTCGACGCCGGGGACCGTGCCGCTGGTCTCGATCGATCAGGCGGCCCGCTCGATGACCGCGGCGGGTGCCCTCTTTCAACGCGCGGACGCCGAGTACGCCTCGCTGCTCGCATCCATCCGTCACCAACGGCTCGCGATCCGCCTCCCCACCTCGGTCTGGGTCCCGACCGCGGACGCGCACTCGCCCCTCAGCCCGGTCTCGCTCGGGAGCGCGGCCACCACGCTCTCCGCCTCCGCGGCGCTCGCTCCCTTCCACCAGCTGCTGATCAGTGCGCTCGGGCTCACGCCCCCCGCGGTCGCGACCGGCGGGACCGGCATCATCGGTGAATCCTGCGCTGCGCCCTTCGCGGTGTCGCCCGCACCGGGAAGCGCCCCGACGATCGTCCCGCCGACCAACCAGCTCGCCGTGGAGGTCACCATCACCAATTGCGGGACCGTCACCGAGACGGGAGTCGCGGTGACCGAGACGTTGACCCTGGCCGATGCCCCGGGGACCGCACCTCCTCCGGCCGGGACGCGCGGCGGCAAGCAATTATCGAAGGTCAGCGTGCGTTCCGGAGCATCCGCCGGCGTCGCGCTCTCGCCGATCGCGGTCGCATCCGGACACACCTACCTGCTGACGGTCAGCGTGGCGATCCCGCCCGGACAGGCCAACCCGACCGGATCGTCCCAGGAGCTCCTGGTGCAGATCGCCCCCTGAGGGGCGGCTCGATGTCACCGTGCGCGATCTCCTCGGGGGATGGTCGGATGGTAGGCATCACGCTCTAGGATTGTCAGCGTCCTCAACGACGAGAAACGACCAGCAAGAGCGACGGGTCGAAGAGAGAGAGGTGTGGGTCCGTGGCCGAAAGCATCACGATCACTGACAACCGCACCGGCGAGTCCCACGAGATCCCCATCGAGAACGGCGGGGTGTCGGCGGCGCAGTGGTCGAAGCTCCTTCCCGGCATCTGGTTCTACGACCCGGGTCTGGTCTCGACCGCGGTGTGCGAGAGCTCGATCACCTATCTCGACGGGGAGGAGGGCATCCTCCGCTATCGGGGTTATCCGATCGAGCAGCTGGCAGAGCAGTCCACCTACCTCGAGGTTGCGTACCTGCTCCTGAAGGGCGAACTGCCGACCGCCGAAGAGTTCGATGCCTGGCAGCGTGAGGTGACCCTCCACACCTTCATCCACGAGAACGTACGCAAGCGATTTCTCGAGGGATTCCACTACGACGCCCACCCGATGGGGATGCTGGTGTCGGCCATCGCCGCTCTGTCGACCTTCTACCTCGATGCGAAGGACATCTTCGACGTCGAGTCCCGCAACAAGCAGATCGTCCGGCTGATCGCCAAGATCCCGACGCTCGCCGCCGCGACCCACCGCTTCAGCGTGGGCCAGCCCTTCGTCTACCCGGACAACTCTCTCGGTTTCACCGCCAACTTCCTCTCGATGATGTGGAAGATCGCAGAGCCTCGCTTCGATGCCAATCCGGCCCTGGCACGAGCCCTCGACGTGCTGTTCATCCTCCACGCGGACCACGAGCAGAACTGCTCGACCACCGCCATGCGGGTGGTGGGGTCCTCGCACGCCGATCCGTACTCCGCCACCGCGGCAGCCGCTGCCGCGCTCTACGGCCCCCGCCATGGTGGGGCGAACGAAGCAGTCATCAGGATGCTCACCGACATCGGTTCGATCGAGAACGTCGAGTCGTTCATCAAGTCGGTGAAGGAAGGCTCCGGCGGTCGACTGCAGGGCTTCGGCCACCGGGTCTACAAGAGCTACGACCCGCGGGCCCGCATCATCAAGCAGACCGCGGACGAGGTGTTCGCCATCACCGGCAAGAGCCCGCTGCTCGACATCGCCCTCAAGCTCGAAGAGATCGCGCTCTCCGACGAGTACTTCACTTCTCGCAAGCTCTATCCCAACGTGGACTTCTACTCGGGCCTCATCTACCAGGCGATGGGGTTCCCGCTCGAGATGTTCCCGGTCCTCTTCGCCATCCCACGCACCTCGGGCTGGCTCGCCCACTGGCAGGAGATGCTCGACCAGGACTCGAAGATCGTGCGTCCTCGCCAGCTCTACATCGGTGAGGCCTCACGCGACTACGTCCCGATCGTCGAGCGCTGAGCCGAAGGGATCCTTCCTCAGACGCGGGATCGGATCCGCATCAGGCCCTCCTGCACCACCGAGACGACCAGCTCGCCCGACTCCGTGAAGAGGAACCCCCGCGCCAGGCCGCGTGCACCGTGGGCGACCGGCGAGTCCATGTCGTAGAGGAGCCACTCGTCGGCGCGGAACGCTCGGTGGAACCACATGCAGTGGTCGATGCTCGCCCCCATGAACTCGGCGTCGTCCCATTTCACTTCGTGGGGCGCCAGCATGGTGTCGAAGAGCGACATGTCCGACGCGTAGGCGGCGATCGACGCGTGGAGCAGCGGGTCGTCGGGCAGCTTTCCGTCGGCACGGATCCACAGGCGTTGGTAGGGCTCGGTGCCCGCCCCGTGGGTGAACGGCAGATCGCCGATGTAGCGCTGGTCGATCGGGTGGGGTCGCTCGAACCAGTTGCCGAGGGTCTCACGGAAGGGCTCGAGTCGGGTGGCCATCGTGTCGAGCTCCTCGGGGGGCGGGACCTCGGGCATCGGGAACTGGTGTGAGAGACCGGGCTCGTCCACGTGGAACGAGGCCGACATGTTGAAGATGGCCCGTCCGTGCTGGATGGCGACCACTCGCCGGGTGGTGAACGATCGGCCGTCGCGGATGCGGTCCACCTCGTAGAGGATCGGGATGGTCGGGTCCCCGGGCCGGAGGAAGTAGGCGTGCAGCGAGTGGGGACGCCCCGAGTCGACGGTTCGGCCCGCCGCGGTCAGCGACTGCGCCGCCACCTGACCGCCGAACACGCGCTGGCGGTCCTCGTCCGGGCTCACCCCACGGAAGATGTTGACCTCGATCGGCTCGAGGTCGAGCAGGTCGACGAGGAAGTCGAGATCGAGGCTCACGCCACCATCCTGTCAGGCCACTACGGTGAGCGTCCGTGCCGACCGTGAACTTCCCCGACGGATTCGTGTGGGGCACCGCAACCGCCGCCCATCAGATCGAAGGCGGCAACGTGAACAACGACTGGTGGGCGTTCGAGCACGACCCTGCGTCGGGCTGTGTGGAGGTGAGCGGCGATGCGTGCGACTCGTTCAACCGCTACCCCGAGGACATCGCGCTGGTCGGCGCGCTCGGTCTTTCGGCCTACCGGTTCTCGCTGGAGTGGAGTCGGATCGAGCCCGCGGAGGGAGAGTTCTCCACGGTCGCGCTCGATCACTACCGCAGGATGGCCGAAGTGTGCCGCGAGCACGGCGTCCTGCCCGTCGTCACCTTCCACCACTTCACCCACCCGCGCTGGTTCGCCGCCGAGGGTGCCTGGGAGGCACCCGACGCGCCCGATCTCTTCGCCCGCTTCTGTGAACGGGCGACCGCCCGCCTCGGCGACCTCATCGGGATCGCCTGCACCCTCAACGAGCCGAACGTGGTGGCGACGATGGGCTGGCGTCACGGGATCTTCCCGCCGGGTGTGCGCGACCGTGCGCGGCGCGAGGCGGTCAACCGGGGAATGATCGCCGCGCACCGCAAAGGTACGGAGGCGATCCGATCGGGGCCCGGCGAGTTCCCGGTCGGGCTCACCCTCTCGATGAGCGACTACCAGTTGCTCCCCGGCGGCGAAGAGTGGCTCGAACGGGTCCGGCGACCGTCCGAGGACGTCTTCCTCGAGGCGACAGAGGGAGACGACTACATCGGTGTGCAGACCTACTCGCGCACCCGGGTGGGTCCCGACGGCTTCCTCGGACCGGCAGCCGGGGTGCCGACCACACAGATGGGTTACGAGGTGTGGCCGGATGCGCTCGAAGCCACCATCCGGCGCGCGACCGAGATGACCGGACTTCCCGTCTACGTGACCGAGAACGGGATCGGCACCGACGACGACGATCAGCGCATCGAGTTCGTCGCTGACGCGCTCGCCGGGGTCGGTCGGTGTCTCGACGACGGCATCGACGTGCGGGGCTACTTCTATTGGAGCCTGCTCGACAATTTCGAGTGGGTGCTCGGCTACGGGCCGACCTTCGGTCTGGTCGCGGTGGACCGGTCGACCTTCGAGCGCCGCCCGAAGGAGAGTTCGAAGTGGCTCGGTGGGGTGGCGCGCGCCAACACACTCACGCCGAGTTCGTGACACATTGACCGCGGCGCTGACGGATGTCCCGACATGGTGACGACTAAGGTTCCCCCGATGAGCGGTCTCACCGTGCGCGTGCTGCACCTCTGGGAGCGGCGAGACACACCCGAGGCCAAGCGCCTGTTCCGCTACACCATGGTCTCGGTCATCTCGACGGCCGTCTCCTTCGGCGTGCTGGCGATCGTCTTCGGTGTGTTCCGGCTCTGGGGCGAGGTCGCGAGCACGGTGTTCGCCAACGTGGTCGCGACGGTGCCCTCCTACTACCTCAACCGCAAGTGGGTCTGGGGCAAAGGCGGCCGCTCACACCTGATCAAAGAGGTCGTCCCCTTCTGGTGCATGTCGGCGATCGGCATCGCGGTGTCGATCGTCGGCGCCTCCGTGGCCAAGCACATCGGCACCGTGCACCACCTCAGTCATCCGGAGCAGACCGCGCTGGTGCTGTTCGCCAACGTGGTCTCGTTCGGGGTCTTCTGGGTCCTCAAGTATCTGGTCTTCAACCGACTCTTCCGGGTGCATCCCCTGGAGGAGCTCGACGAGCTGGTCGAAGCGCTCTGAACTGCGGGTGCCACCCGTAACGGGTGCGTTCGCCCGGACGGTCGTTCGCGTGGCGTCGAGGGGCAGCGGTAGCTTGGTGTCCGTGCTGGATCACGGCGTCCGGAGGGGACCATGATCGCCACGGCGACGAGCGGAGGTTCCGTGGTGCTGGTGACCGCCGTGTTCCTCGCGAGCGCCGTCGAGATGGTCGAGGCGCTCACCATCGTGTTGGCGGTCGGCGTGACCAAGGGGTGGCGCACCGCTCTCGAGGGGGCGTGCGCCGCGCTGGCGACGTTGACCGTTCTGGTGTTGCTGCTCGGCCCTGCCCTGGTGCACCTGGTGCCCCTGCAGACGTTGCGTCTGGTCGTCGGAGGGCTTCTGCTCGTCTTCGGGCTCCAATGGTTGCGCAAGGCGATCCTTCGAGCCTCGGGACTGAAGGCCAAGCACGACGAGGACGCGATCTTCGACGAGCAGGTCGCCGAGCTGTCCGCGACCGGCTCTGGCGACAACAGGCGCGACTCGGCCGGCTTCCTCGTGGCGTTCAAGGGGGTGTTCCTCGAAGGACTCGAAGTCGTGGTGGTGGTGCTGACTCTCGGGTCGACCTCCCACAACCTCGGGCTGGCCGCCGCCGCAGCCGCCGCCGCGGTGGTGGTGGTGTCCCTGGCGGGACTGGTGGTCGCGCGTCAGCTCTCCTCGGTTCCCGAGAACGCCATGAAGATGGCGGTCGGTCTCATGCTGGTGAGCTTCGGCTCGTTCTGGTCGGGCGAAGGAGTGGGTGTGCACTGGCCCGGTTCCGATCTGGCCATCCCGGTTCTGGTCGGCCTCTACGGGCTCGCCACGTGGGCAACCATCGGGGTCCTGAAGCGCTCCGCAGCGGAACGGCCCGCCCCGGTCGTGGTCCCCGCGGCGGGAGGGCACGGTGCCTGAGTCGACGCGACCGTCCGCCGGGTCGTGGCCGCGGCGCGCGATCAGCGCGTTCGGCCGCTTCTGGTGGGACTTCCTCGTCGGTGACACACCCGAGCTCTTCGTGGGTGTGCTGGTGATCCTCGGCCTCGTCGCGCTGGTGTGCCGCGATCCGGCGTTGCGCACCGTCGCGTCCGCCCTGCTTCCGCTCGCCGTGGTCGGGCTGCTGTCCGTCTCGATCTGGAGGGTGGCCCGTAAACGCTCCGCTTGAACCCACCGTGCCGTTGCGCACGGTTCTGAGCGCCCGTCGCAGGGGGTCAGTCGCGGAAGTTGGTGAACTGCAGAGGGATCCCGAAGTCTTCGGCCTTGCAGGACGAGATGACCGACTGCAGGTCGTCCCGCTTCTTCCCGGTCACTCGCAGCTGATCGCCTTGAGTCTGCGAGCTCACCCCCTTCAGCCCGAGGTCCTTGATGAACTTGTTGATCTTCTTCGCGTGGTCCGAGGAGATGCCGGCCCGGATGGCCAGTCGCTGACGCGCGGCCCCGCGTGAGGCTTCCTCGATCTTGCCGACCTCGAAGGATTTGAGCGAGACCTCTCTGCGGACCAGCTTCTCCTGGAGCACCTGGAAGAGCGCACGCAGACGGTCTTCGGTCGACGACGAGAGCAGCACCTCTTTGTCCGAGAGCTCCACGGAGGAGTCGGTGCCCTTGAAGTCGAAGCGGGTGGCAGCTTCGCGATTGGCCTGGTCGACCGCGTTGCGGACTTCTTGCATGTCGACCTCGGAAACGACGTCGAAGGTGGGCATATCGAAACAGTACCGCTCCACCAGGAGATATCCTTCCGCCCTGCGGGTCGGTGCCCGAGCGGCCAAAGGGAGCAGACTGTAAATCTGCCGGTTCTGCCTACGAAGGTTCGAATCCTTCCCGGCCCACCAGTGACAGCGACCCGTAGGCGAAGGGTCCGAGTGCGGTGCGCGTGATGCGCACAGTGCCCTCGCGGTAATGCTGTCGTCTCGGCGCGCCGGCCACGGCCGGCTCGGCCACCGCGAGCTGTCGCGGCAAGAGTCGAAGCGTTGTTCGACGTCGGCCGCCGCGCGAGCGGGTCTGCCAGTGCGCGGCGATCGGGTCGGTGCGGTTCAGGTGGTGGAGCCGTCGGGGAGACGACGAGCGGGGTGCCCGCCGACCGGCTACCGTCGGAGGAGATTCTGACGGTCTCCATGACGGGAACGGTCCTGCCGTGACCGGAGACCAGCAGTTTGGTGGGAACCGAAAACGGGGGTCAAGGGATGCGACCGATTTGTGCGGAGGCATTCGGTCGATCGCATCGCGTGGCCGCCGAAGGGGCAGGTAGGCAACCGGCCCCACAACGGGCGGGGGCGTCGACCACCGGAGGATGAGCCTCGAGCCCGCCGGGTGCAAGGCCTGGTGGGTAAGGGGTGCCGACCGGCACCGTCGTATGTCGTCCCGACCGGGCCGAGGGCAGGACCCGGTCGGGGCGGCGCTACGTCCTGCCTGCTCTTCGAGCGGACGGACGGTTCGCTTCTCCGACTCCCTGATCGTCGCCGATTGATCAGACCGGGCGCTCCGGCGGTCTTGCCCGCAATAGCTCCAGGGTTACAATGCCGTTACGGAATGATTGCGGTCATGGCTCAGCCGGGTCCGGAGGAGCCTGTCGGGGCACGCACGTGACACACAGGGCGACGGACCCGCAGCCGCCGCTGCCAACAGGGACCGACTGATCGATCGGCGGTCCGACCGAGGAGAAGCCCCCACCCTCCATGTCACCCGAGTCCACCGCTCGAGGCGACGAGCGCGGACGTCGACGTGCGTGCGGGTTCGATCCGACGGAGACCGAGCTGGTGGCCCGCCACCGAATCCGCTTTCCGGGCCACGACCGACTTGGTCGGCTCGCTGCGCAGGCGTCTCGGCGACGGCATGGGACTGAGCGGCGATCGGCCGGCCGACCGTGGCGAGCTGAGACAGCCCCGAGGACTGGTGCTTCGCCCGGCGCTGCTCGGGTTCGCCGCCGTGCTCGCGGTGAGCATCGGTGCGTCGTTGCCGAGCTCTCCCTTCAAACTCGAAATGCCCGGCGTCTGGTTCTTCGGCGAGCCCTCCACCCAGGCGGGCAGCCAATGGGGGCTCTACTTCACCTTGGCCGCCGTCTACGGCGGGCTGTTCCTCTTCATGAGGGTCTGGTGGGGGATGACCCGTCTCTACTCGCGCTGTCCGGGAGTCCCCTTCAAGAAGATGATGTGGGTCTTCGCACTGTGGTCGCTCCCGATGCTGGTGATCGCCCCGCTGTTCAGCCGCGACGTGTACTCGTACGCGGCACAGGGCGAGATGGTCAGCCACCACATGAACCCCTACCTGTACGGGCCGTTCCAGCTCGGGAACAACTCCTACACCAACCCGGTCGACCAGCTCTGGGGGAACGCGCCCGCTCCTTACGGTCCGCTCTTCCTCCAGATCGACGGCTTCTTCGCGCAGATCACCTTCCACAACGAGCTGGCGACGATCATCCTGCTGCGGCTCCTCGCGTTCGCGGGCGTGGTGATGATTGCGTTCTGCGTACCGAGGTTGGCCCGCCTCTACCATCGCGATGGCGCGGAGCTGTTCACCTTGATGGTCCTCAATCCGGTCACGATCTTCCACCTGATCGGCGGCGCGCACAACGACGCGCTGATGCTCGGGCTTGCTCATCGCCGGGCTCACCGCGGCGAAGGAGAAACGGCCCGTCCTCGGGATCGTGCTCTGCGCGCTGGCCACCGCGATCAAAGCACCCGCCGCCCTCGGCATCCTCTACTGCGGGTGGAGCTGGCTCGGCGCGCAGGCGCCGCTACGAGATCGGATCCGCCCGGTGCTCACCGCGGGACTGATCGGCGGAGGGATCCTCGGGTTCTTCTCCTATGTGAGCGGACTCGGATGGGGATGGGTGACGATCCTCGGAACGCCCGGCGCGGTCCGCTCGTGGACGGCGCCGACCACCTCTCTCGCGCTCATCTTCTCGGGGTTGGCACACTTCGCCCACGTCGGGGTGGGCTTCGCGGGCGTGCTCACCGCCACCCGGTTCCTCGGCCTGCTCGCCTCGGGGGTGATCGGGGTCTGGATGCTCTTGAACAGCGACCGGGTGGGCACTTTGAAAGCGCTCGGTGCGACCCTTCTGCTCTTCGTCGTGCTCGGTCCGGTTCTCCAGCCGTGGTACCTGTCGTGGGGGCTGATCCTCCTCGCGCCGGTCGCCCTCGGCCGTCTCCGCTCGTTGATCATCGGGCTCTCGATGGTGACGGCCTTCATCGAGTTGCCGGGAGCGACCAAGCTGGTCTCCAGTCTCCTGACCGGCGACCCGCTCCTGATCGTCCTCACCCTCCTCGGCATCCTGGTGGTGATGACCGTCCCGCTCGCGACGTGGGATCGGCCCGGGCTCGGGTCCCGTCGGGAAGGGATGGATCGCGCCGCCCGTCGCGGCGAAGGCGGGCTGAGTCCGACCCGACCTCGGCGGTGCGGTCGTCACAGCATCCGCTGGAGGACCGACACGTCGAGCCACCGGTTGAACTTGCGCCCGACCTCCCGTTCGACGCCGACCAGGCGGAAGCCGCAGCCTTGGTGGAGCCGGATCGAGGGGTCGTTGTCGCCACCGATGCGGGCGATGATCGAGTGGAAGCCGTGCTGCCCGGCGAGGACGACGAGCTCGGCGAGGAGGGTTCGGCCGACCCCCGAACCCCGGTGGGTCGCCCCGACGTAGACCGAATCCTCGACGGTCGTCGAGTACGAAGGCCGGTCGCGATAGGCGGACAACGACCCGAACCCGAGGACCACCCCTGAGTCGTCCTCGGCGACGAGCGCGGGGTACGGACCGCGGTGGTCGGCGAGCCAGAGCACCTGTTCGTCGAGCGTGCGCGGCACGAGGTCGAAGGTCGCGGTCGAGCCGACGACCTCGGCGTTGTAGACGGAACGGATCGCCTCGGCGTCGGCGGACCTCGCGAGGCGGACGTGCATCGGACGATGGTAACCATCGGGTCCGAGAGGCTCCTGCGACCTGGGGTTCGCTATGATCGTGGGCCTGCTGCTCGCTCGAGCCGCACTGCCCCCTTAGCTCAGTCGGCAGAGCACAGCCATGGTAAGGCTGGTGTCGTCGGTTCGATTCCGACAGGGGGCTCACCCATGGCGGCGTAGCTCAGTTGGTCAGAGCACACGGCTCATAATCGTGGGGTCGCCGGTTCGAGTCCGGCCGCCGCTACCAGTCGCAGCGAGGGTGCGACAATCGACATGAGGAACGGAGACCCGAGCGGCCCGCCCCGCCGGGGCGACGAAGAGATGAGGAGCCGAAGGTGCCGAAGAACGAGAAGCGGGTCCAGGTGACCCTGGCCTGTGAGGTCTGCAAGCGGCGGAACTACATCACGACCAAGAACAAGCTGAACGACCGCGAGCGCATCGAGATGAAGAAGTTCTGCCGGTGGGATCGCCAGCACACCCTGCACAAGGAGACCCGCTGACCCTCCCCGCCGGGCCGGTCCCTGTACCGGGCCCTCTGGGTCCGGCCAGGGTGGCGGTGGTACCCTGAATGGCCGCCCCCGCGATCGGTTCGGCGCTCGAGGCGTGGCGATCGGCAGAGGGCAGTAGCTCAACCGGTAGAGCACCGGTCTCCAAAACCGAAGGTTGGGGGTTCGAGTCCCTCCTGCCCTGCTCGAAGGTGACGCGGTGACAGAACCCCAGGTGACGATGGTCGAAGGACACGGCACGTGAACCGAGAAACGAAGCGAATGATGCAGCGGCAGGGCCAGGACCCCGAGGGGGAGGCTCCGCCGAAACGGACCCAGCAGCCACCCCGTCGGCCGGCCAAGCGCGAGCCGTTCCGGATCGGACAGTTCATGCGGGAGGTACGATCGGAGCTGCGCCAGGTGGCCTGGCCGAACCGGTCGGAGGTCATCAACTACACGACCGTGACCTTGGTCACCCTCCTGAGCCTGATGGCCTTGATCTTCGTACTCAACTACGCCTTCGCCAAGGGCGTGCTCTGGCTCTTCAACACGTGAACGGCATGACAGTGACCCACGACGACACCAATCCACCGACGGGGGCCGGCGAGCCCGCGTCGTCCGGGGAGGGCTTCGTCGCGTCCGCGGAACCGTCGTCGCTGAGCCCTTCCGGCACCGACGCCGAGCCGGTCGCCGACCCCTTCGCGGCGGCCGAGGAACCCGTGGTCGGGGTCGATCCCTTCGCCGCCGCCGAGGCGGAGCCCCCGGTCGCAGGGGAGGGGTCAGTGTCGCCGCCGAGGAAGACGTGGCCGTGACGGTCGACGCGACCGCCGAAGCCGAAGTCGACGAGGCCGAAGTCGACGAGCTGGAGGACGAAGTCGAAGAGGACGAGGAGGAGCCCTACGTCGTCAGCCCGTACGACCGCCCCGGGCGCTGGTACGTCGTCCACACGTACGCGGGCTACGAGAACAAGGTGAAGTCCAACCTCCACAGCCGGACCGCGTCGATGAACATGGAGGACCGGATCTACGAGGTCGTGATCCCCATGGAGGACGTGGTCGAGTTCAAGAACGGCAAGAAGGTGGTCGTCCAGAAGAAGGTCTTTCCGGGCTACCTGCTCTGTCGCTGCGAGCTCGACGACGACAGCTGGTCGGTCATCCGGAACACTCCCGGTGTCACCGGCTTCGTCGGGCCCGGCACCAAGCCGACCCCGCTGTCCCGGCGCGAGGTCGAGGGCATCCTCCAGGTCAAGGTGGAGGGCGCGGAGGCGCCGACCAAGCGCACCCGGCCCCGGCTCGAGCACGAGGTCGGCGAGACGGTGCGGGTCAAGGAGGGGCCGTTCGCGGACTTCTCCGGCCAGATCGCGGAGATCAACGAGGACCAGCTCAAGCTCAAGGTGCTGGTCAACATCTTCGGCCGCGAGACGCCGGTCGAGCTCGAATTCAGCCAGGTCGCGAAGCTCTAGCGACCGGCCGGTAAGGAGACGGAGATGCCACCGAAGAAGCGCGTCCTCGCGGTCGTGAAGATCCAGCTCCCCGCCGGGGGCGCGACGCCCGCGCCGCCCGTCGGGACCGCGCTCGGCCCGCACGGGGTGCAGACCATGGAGTTCTGCAAGCAGTACAACGCGGCGACCGAGAGCCAGCGCGGCTCGATCATCCCGGTCGAGATCTCGATCTACGAGGACCGCACCTTCTCGTTCATCCTGAAGACGCCGCCGACGCCCGTGCTGCTCCGCCAGGCGGCCGGGCTCGACAAGGGCGCGTCGACGGCCGGGCGGGAACAGGTCGGGACGGTCACCGACCGCCAGCTCGAGGAGATCGCCACGATCAAGATGCCCGACCTCAACACGGCCGACATCGAGGCGGCGAAGCGCCAGGTGGCGGGGACCGCGCGCTCGATGGGGATCGCGGTCGCCGGCTGAGGCCGGCCGACCCACGGGAAACGGAGACAGAGGTGTCCAAGGGAAAGAAGTACAAGGAGAGCTTGGGCGAGTTCGATCGTCAGCATCACTACACGCCGGCGGAGGCGATCGACCTGGTCAAGTCGTTCCCGAAGGCGGGGTTCGACGAGACGGTCGAGCTCGCGGTGCGTCTCGGGGTCGACCCTCGCAAAGCCGACCAGATCGTCCGCGGGACTCTCTCGTTGCCGGCCGGCACCGGGCGGAGCACCCGGGTGGCGGTCTTCGCCGCGGGCGACAAGGCGGCCGAGGCTCGCTCGGCGGGAGCCGACGTCGTGGGCGCCGACGACCTGGTGGCGCGCATCAAGGACGAGGGCTTCCTCGACTTCGACGTGGCCATCGCGACGCCCGACCTCATGGGTCAGGTGGGAACCCTCGGTCGGGTCCTCGGTCCCCGTGGCCTGATGCCGAACCCGAAGACGGGCACCGTCACTGACGACGTCGGACGCGCGGTCGGCGAGTTCAAGGGTGGACGAGTCGAGTACCGGACCGACAAGGTGGGCAACGTCCACCTGCGGATCGGGAAGGCCTCCTTCGACCGGGCGCAGCTCTTGGAGAACTTGCACGCGGTGATGGACGAGCTCCACCGTGCCAAGCCCGCCTCTGCCAAGGGTCGCTACGTGAAGGCGGTGACCGTTGCCTCGACCATGGGGCCCGGTGTGCGCATCGATCCCCAGGTCGCACGGCGGTCCGAGGAGGAGCTCGCGGCGAGCGCCTGATCACGGCGACGACGCGGCTCACCTCTCCCCGCACCAGGCGCCCGGGCCAGATCGGCTAGGGTGTCGCACTCGGATCGACTGCGATCCACACAACTGACAGAACTGCCGTAGACCTCCGGTGTACCGGTGACCCGGTACCGAAGGGACCCAGAGGGTCCGCCTGAAGAGGCGTTCAGAGACGGGCATCGATTGCCCGCTTTGCACCGCCTGTCGGGTGTCGTACGGCCGGAGCCCGAGCTGCAAACGCTCGGTGGAGGCACGATGGACAACCCGAGGGCCGACAAGGTCGCCGTGGTGAACGAGGTGCGCGAACGCCTCGAGGGGTCCAGCGGCGCGGTGCTCACCGAGTACCGCGGGCTCACCGTCGCCGAGCTCGCCCAGCTCCGCACCGAGCTGATCGCGGCCGGCGGTGACTACAAGGTCTACAAGAACACACTGGTGCGACTCGCGGTGGCCGACGGCCCCCACTCGGGTGTCCTCGACCTGCTGACCGGCCCGACCGCGATCGCCTTCGTGCACGGCGAGGTGAGTGCGGTCGCGAAGGCCCTTCGGGATTTCTCGCAGACCAACCCCCATCTGGTGATCAAGGGTGGGATCGTGGGGGGCGAGCCGCTCTCGGCCGGTGAGGTGAACGTTCTCGCTTCGCTGCCCTCTCGCGAAGCCCTCCTCGCGCAGTTCGCCGGTGCGCTCTCGGCACCGCTCCAGCAACTCGCCTCGCTCATCCAGGCGGTCCCACGCGGTCTGGCCTACGGCCTCTCGGCACTGGTCGAGAAGCGCCAAGCGGAGGTTGGCACCGAGGCGGAAGCCCCTGCGGCCGAGCCGACTGCCGAAGCGGAGGCCCCAGCCGAGCCGACCGCCGAAGCGGAGGTCGCTCCCGCCGATCGCCGCCGAGTGGCGACCAGGGCGAGTCCCCGGAGGAACCGGCGTAGCCGGCGGGCCACCACCGACACGATCGACGAGAACTGACGAGATCCACGAGAACCAAGGAGCAATCACGATGGCAGGCACCCTGACCAAGGACCAGATTCTGGACGGCATCTCCGAGCTGTCCGTCCTCGAGCTCAGCGAGCTCTTGAAGGAGTTCGAGGAGCGCTTCGGCGTGACTGCGGCCGCGCCGGTGGCGATCGCCGCGGCCGCGCCGGCTGCGGGCGGCGCCGCGGAGGGAGCCGGAGCCGATGAGGAAAAGAGCGAGTTCGACGTCATCCTGACGGCGGCCGGCGACAAGAAGATCCAGGTCATCAAAGAGGTGCGGGCGCTCACCAGCCTCGGGCTCAAAGAGGCGAAGGATCTGGTCGACGGCGCACCGAAGCCGGTGCTCGAGCACGTCAACAAGGAGGACGCCGACAAGGCGAAGGCGCAGCTCGAAGGCGCGGGGGCGACGGTCGAGCTCAAGTAGGGCGACCTCTCGGAGCCGGCCCCCCTGCCGGGTCGGCTCCCGGTCGGACCGGACGGCTACGAACTCCGGACCAGGGCCCGGGCCGGGGCTCCATCCTTGACGAGGGCCGGTCGGTTCCCTACTGTGTGGGGGGCCTGGACGGCTCTGTCCGTTCGCGGGTTGTGGATCGTTGCGCCAGCAGGTATGCTTGTTGGTTGCCGTGCCTCTCCTTGACGCCTACTTGTGTGTTTGGGCTGGCTGACGCGCGCCCTGGTACCCCCCCGACCCCTCCGGAGGCAGCCGTCGACCCCCGGAACCCGCACAGGAGTGCGGTCTCGAGCAGCACAGCATCGCAGTACCCCGTCCTTGCCCTATTCGCCACGCAACTGGGAGGAGTAGGCCGTTGCCCCCACGGTCCAACAGCCCGGCACGATTTTCGTTCGCCAACATCGACGAGGCCCTCCCGCTGCCCGACCTGGTCGCGATCCAGCGGGACTCGTTCCACTGGTTCCTCGACCGAGGACTGGCGGAGACCTTCGACGACATCAGTCCGATCGAGGACTTCACCGGGCAGCTGAGCCTCGAGCTCGAGTTCGACCCCACCGACCCCGACCTCCGGCCACCACCCAAGTTCTCGGTGGAGGAGTGCAAGGAAAAGGACATGACCTACGCCGCGCCGGTCTTCGTGCGCGCGAGGTTCATGAATGCCGGCACCGGCGAGATCAAGGAGCAGACGGTCTTCATGGGGGACTTCCCGGTGATGACCGACAAGGGGACCTTCATCGTCAACGGCACCGAGCGGGTCGTGGTGAGCCAGCTGGTGCGCTCTCCGGGCGTCATCTTCCAGCCCGGCCGTGACGCAAAGACGGTCTTCACCGGCACCATCCACCCCTACCGCGGGGAGTGGATCGAGTTCGACGTGGAGGCCAAGCCGTCGAAGGACGTGACGGCCGGCTGTCGCGTGGCGCGCAAGCGCCGGCTCTCGCTGTTCGTCCTCCTTCGTGCCCTCGGTTACGAGGATCAGGCCTTCCTCGAGCGCTTCGTGCGCCACTTCGACTTCCTCGAGGGCCAGTGGGAGAAGGAGCAGAACCTCGCACCGAACCGCGAGGAGGCGCTCCTCGAGATCTACAAGCGGGCCCGCCCGGGCGAGCCCCTCTCGGTCGAGGCCGCTCGTCAGTACTTCGAGAACGCCTTTTTCAACCCGAAGCGCTACGACCTCACCCGCGTCGGTCGCTACAAGCTCAACCGCAAGCTCGGTCCGGAGATCGAACGCATCTCGGATCTGTTGAAGATCGACCTCGAGCGGCCCTCGCCGACCCAGGGCGTCCTCAGCCCCTCGGAGATCCTGGCGGCTTCGACCTACATGCTCCACCTGGCCAAGCACATGGCCGACGGCGAGTCGAACTACCGCATCGACGACCAGGACCACTTCGCCAACCGCCGGATCCGGTCGGTGGGCGAGCTCATCCAGAACCAGGTCCGGGTCGGTCTGTCCCGCATGGAGCGGGTGGTGCGCGAGCGGATGACCACCCAGGACGTCGAGGCGATCACCCCCCAGACCCTGATCAACATCCGGCCGGTGGTCGCCGCGGTCAAGGAGTTCTTCGGCACCAGCCAGCTGAGCCAGTTCATGGACCAGAACAACCCGCTGTCGGGCCTCGCCCACAAGCGCCGGCTCTCCGCGCTCGGTCCGGGCGGTCTGTCGCGTGAACGCGCCGGCTTCGAAGTCCGAGACGTGCACACCTCCCACTACGGACGGATGTGCCCGATCGAGACGCCAGAGGGCCCCAACATCGGCCTGATCGGGTCGCTCGCGACCTATGCGCGGGTCAACGAGTACGGCTTCATCGAGACCCCCTACCGCAAGGTGGTCGACGGAGTGGTGACCGACGAGATCCTCTATCTCGCCGCCGACGAGGAGGAGGAGCACGTCATCGCTCAGGCCTCCGCGGCGCTCGACGACTCGGGCCGCTTCACCGAGGACAAGGTCCTCGTCCGTCGCGGTCCGCAGGGAACCGGGGTGAGGGTGGGTGCGGCCACCACCTCGTACGGCACGACGTCGGAGATCGACTTCGTCTCCCCGTCCGAGGTGGACCTGATGGACGTCTCGCCGAAGCAGATCGTCTCGGTCTCGACCGCGCTGATCCCCTTCGTCGAGCACGACGACGCCAACCGCGCCCTCATGGGGGCGAACATGCAGAAGCAGGCGGTGCCGCTCGTCGTGCCCGAGGCGCCCTACATCGGCACCGGTGTCGAGGCACGCGCGGCGCGCGACGCCGGCGACGTGGTCATCGCCGAGGGCGAGGGGACCGTCGTCGACGTCTCCGGTGACCAGATCACGGTCGAGTACAAGGCCGGCACCAAGGACGCCGGGGGTGCCGTCCTCGGCAAGAAGATCTACCGGCTGGCCAAGTTCCGCCGCTCCAACCAGAACACCGCGATCAACCAGAAGGTCATCGTCGAGGAGGGCCAGAAGGTCGCGGCCGGCGACGTGCTCGCGGACGGTCCCGCCACCCACAACGGCGAGCTCGCGCTCGGCAAGAACCTGCTGGTGGCCTTCATGCCCTGGGAGGGTTACAACTACGAGGACGCGATCATCCTCTCCGAGCGACTGGTGAAGGACGATGTGCTCACCTCCATCCACATCGAGGAGCACGAGGTCGACGCGCGTGACACCAAGCTCGGCGCGGAGGAGATCACCCGGGACATCCCCAACCTCTCCGAGGAGATCCTGGCCGACCTCGACGAGCGCGGGATCATCCGGATCGGCGCCGAGGTCGGGCCCGGCGACGTGCTGGTCGGGAAGGTCACCCCGAAGGGGGAGACCGAGCAGACCCCCGAGGAGCGCCTGCTGCGGGCCATCTTCGGTGAGAAGGCGCGCGAGGTGCGCGACACCTCGCTGAAGGTGCCCCACGGTGAGCAGGGAACGGTCATCGACGTCAGGGTGTTCTCCCGCGACGACGCTCACGAGCTGCCACCCGGCGTCGAGCAGCTGGTGCGGGTCTACGTCGCACAGAAGCGAAAGATCTCCGAGGGCGACAAGCTGGCCGGCCGCCACGGCAACAAGGGGGTCATCTCGAAGATCCTCCCGGTCGAGGACATGCCTTTCCAGGCCGACGGCACCCCGGTCGACATCATCTTGAACCCGCTCGGCGTGCCGAGCCGGATGAACGTCGGACAGGTGCTCGAGTCCCATCTCGGCTACGCGGCGCGATGGGGTTGGGACGGCGCGGGCGAGTACGCGCAGATCCCCGAGCGCGGCACCGAGACGAAGACCCGTCCCCGCACCGACCCTGCGGTGTGGGTGTCGACCCCGGTCTTCGACGGGGCCCACTGGGACGAGCGTGACGACGCGGGTCGCCATCCGACCATCCAGGACATCTTCCGGCGCCTCCACCCCGACGGGGTCGACGGGACCGTGCAGGTCTCCGACGACGGCAAGTCGGTCCTCTACAACGGCCGGACCGGCGAGGTCTACGACAACCCCATCTCGGTGGGCTACGTGTACATCCTGAAGCTCCACCACCTGGTGGACGACAAGATCCACGCGCGTTCCACCGGTCCGTACTCGATGATCACCCAGCAGCCGCTCGGCGGGAAGGCCCAGTTCGGTGGCCAGCGCTTCGGTGAGATGGAGGTCTGGGCGCTCGAGGCCTTCGGCGCGGCCTACGCGCTCCAGGAGTTGCTCACCATCAAGTCCGACGACGTCCTCGGCCGGGTGAAGGTCTACGAGGCGATCGTGAAGGGCGAGAACATCCCCGAACCGGGGATCCCGGAGAGCTTCAAGGTGTTGATCAAGGAGATGCAGTCACTCTGTCTCGACGTCGAGGTACTGGCGCCGGGTGGAGAGGAGATCGAGATGCGCGAGCTGGACGAGGACGTGTTCCGCACGGCCGAGGAGCTCGGCATCGACATCAGCCGGCCCGAGCGCGGGTCGGACGAGGAAGATGCACGACGCGCGGCGGAAAGGGGATTTTGATGCTCGACGTCAACGACTTCGACCAGCTGAGGATCGGCCTGGCCACCGCGGACTCCATCCGGGGATGGAGCAACGGCGAGGTCAAGAAGCCAGAGACCATCAACTACCGGACCCTCCGGCCGGAGAAGGACGGGCTCTTCTGCGAGAAGATCTTCGGTCCGACCAAGGACTGGGAGTGCTACTGCGGGAAGTACAAGCGAGTGCGCTTCCGCGGGATCATCTGCGAGCGCTGCGGCGTGGAGGTCACCCGTTCCAAGGTGCGTCGCGAGCGGATGGGCCACATCGAGCTCGCCGCCCCGGTCGTCCACATCTGGTACCTGCGCGGGACCCGCAGCTGGCTCGCCTACCTGCTCATGGGCACCGAGGCGCGTGAAGAGCTGAAGGCCAAGCAGCTCGAGAAGGTCATCTACTTCGCGGCCAACCTGGTCACCTGGGTCGACGAGGCGAAGCGCCACGAGGACCTGCCCGACCTCGAGGCGGAGCTCGGCATCGAGATCGCCGACATCGAAAAGAAGCGCGACCTCGAGATCGACCGCCGG
Organism: uncultured Acidimicrobiales bacterium; assembly: GCA_963741055.1. GTDB lineage: Bacteria > Actinomycetota > Acidimicrobiia > Acidimicrobiales > RAAP-2 > Bog-756. The sequence continues at coordinate 50,092 of CAVUGU010000023.1, forward strand.
TTCAAGGCGCTCGAGGCCGAGCTGGCCGACCTCGAGAAGTCCGGGGCCAAGGACGCGGAGATCAAGGCCCGCCAGAGGAACGCGGAGAAAGAGATCGCCGGGGTGCGCGAGCGCTTCCAGGGCGAGATCGAGCTCGCCCAGCGCTCCTTCGACGAGTTCAAGAGCCTCCACTCGCGCAAGATCCTCGAGGACGAGCTGCTCTGGCGCGAGCTGCGCATCCGCTACGAGGAGTACTTCGAGGGCGGCATGGGCGCCGAGACGATCTCGCGTCTCATCGACCGCATCGACCTCGACGCCGAGGAGCACAAGCTCCGCGACATGATCGACGCCGCCGACGGGCGCAAGCCGCTGTCGGCGCAGCGCCGTCAGAAGGTCATCAAGCGACTGAAGATCGTCACCGCGTTCAACCGGCGCGACGAGAACGGTCGCCGGATCAACGACCCGAGGGCGATGATCCTCGACTCGGTGCCGGTGATCCCGCCCGATCTGCGCCCGATGGTGCAGCTCGACGGTGGCCGCTTCGCGACCTCCGACCTGAACGACCTCTACCGCCGGGTGATCAACCGCAACAACCGGCTGAAGAGGTTGCTCGACCTCGGCGCGCCCGAGATCATCATCAACAACGAGAAGCGCATGCTCCAAGAGGCGGTCGACGCCCTGTTCGACAACGGACGGCGTGGCCGGCCGGTGACCGGTCCGGGCAACCGGCCGCTGAAGAGCCTCTCGGACATGCTGAAGGGCAAGCAGGGCCGCTTCCGCCAGAACCTGCTGGGCAAGCGGGTCGACTACTCGGGTCGCTCGGTCATCGTGATCGGCCCGACCCTCCAGCTCCACCAGTGCGGACTGCCGAAGCTGATGGCGCTCGAGCTGTTCAAGCCCTTCGTGATGAAGCGGCTGGTCGACGCCGAGTACGCCCAGAACATCAAGTCGGCCAAGCGGATGGTCGAACGGCGCCGTCCCCAGGTGTGGGACGTCCTCGAAGGCGTGATCAAGGAGCACCCGGTGCTGCTCAACCGGGCGCCCACCCTCCACCGCCTCGGCATCCAGGCCTTCGAGCCGGTGTTGGTCGAGGGCAAGGCCATCCAGGTGCACCCGCTGGTGTGCACTGCATTCAACGCGGACTTCGACGGCGACCAGATGGCGGTGCACCTGCCGCTGTCCGCCGAGGCCCAGGCCGAGGCCCGGGTGCTCATGCTGTCGGCCAACAACATCCTCTCGCCGGCCACCGGCCGGCCGATCACCGTGCCCACCCAGGACATGGTCTTCGGGATCTACTACCTCACCCTGATCGTCGACGGCGCGAAGGGGGAGGGACGGGTCTTCCGGCACGACTACGAGGTCGAGCGGGCCTTCGACTCGGGCGACGTGGATCTCCACGCGCGCATCGTCGTGCGCCCCGAGGCGGGCTCCCCGCTCGCCCGGTCCGTCGCGGCGGCGAACGGCTCCCTCAGCTCGAACGGCTCCGAGGCGCCCGCCTCCAACGGTGCGGCACCGGCCGAGGCCGGCACGGTCGGTGACGCCGACGGCGAGGACGACTTCGGTGAGCCGGGACCTGCCGTCGAGACGACGCCGGGACGCCTCTTCTTCAACCAGGCGCTCCCCGACGGGTACCGCTACATCAACGACATCGTCGGCAAGCGGGACACCGCGATCGGGACGATCGTCGAGGAGGTTGCGGCCAACTTCCCGAAGCACGAGGTCGCGGCGAGCCTCGACCGGATCAAGGATCTCGGGTTCCGCTACGCCGCGCAGTCCGGGCTGACCATCTCGATCAACGACGTGCGCACGCCGTCGGACAAGCAGAGCATCCTCGATCGCTACGAGAAGGAGGCCGAGAAGGCCGAGTCGCAGTTCAAGCGCGGCATCATCACCGACGACGAGCGGCGCCAGAAGGAGATCGAGATCTGGACCTCGGCGAACTCCGAGGTCGGCAAGGCGATGGAGCAGTCGCTCTCGACCATCGCGTTCAACCCGCTCGACATGATGGTCGACTCGGGTGCTCGAGGGAACAGCCAGCAGATCCGCCAGATCGCCGGCATGAAGGGCCTGGTGTCCAACCCGCGGGGCGAGATGATCCCCCGGCCGATCAAGTCCTCGTTCCGCGAGGGCCTCTCGGTCCTCGAGTACTTCATCTCGACCCACGGCGCCAGAAAGGGCCTCGCCGACACCGCCCTCCGGACCGCCGACTCGGGCTACCTCACCCGGCGCCTGGTCGACGTGGCCCAGGAGCTCATCGTCCGCGAGGAGGACTGCGGCTCGACCCGTGGCATCTGGATCGAGGGCGTCGTGCCCGACAGCGCGGGCGCGCGCTCGTACCTCGAGACCCGGGCGAACGGCCGGATCACCGCCGAGCCGATCACCCTCACCGACGGCACCACCCTCGATGCGGGGACGCTCCTCACCGACGACCTGGTCAGCCGCTTGCGCGACGACCCCGGGGTCGACCGGATCCGGGTGCGGTCGGTGCTCACCTGCGAGGCCGAGCAGGGCATCTGCACGGCCTGCTACGGGCAGTCGCTCGCGACCGGCGGTCTCATCGAACTCGGCGAGGCGGTCGGGGTGATCGCCGCGCAGTCGATCGGCGAGCCCGGTACGCAGCTCACCATGCGGACCTTCCACACCGGCGGCATCGTCGGTGAGGACATCACCCACGGGCTGCCCCGCGTGGTCGAGCTGTTCGAGGCCCGCACCCCGAAGGGTGCCGCGGTGCTCGCCCGCCACTCCGGCGTGGTCCGGGTGGTCGAGGACGAGTCGGGCCGTCACATCACGGTGGTGGCCGACGGCGGCGAGGAGCACACCGTGCTGGTGGCCCAGCGCGCCCACCTCGAGGTCTCCGACGGCCAGGAGGTCAACGCTGGCGACGCGTTGGTCGAGGGCCCGAAGGACCCGAAGGAGCTGCTCGAGGTCAAGGGCATCCGCGAGACCCAGCAGTACCTGGTCGAGGAGGTCCAGAAGGTCTACCGCGACCAGGGTGTGTCGATCCACGACAAGCACATCGAGCTGATCGTCCGTCAGATGCTCCGCCGGGTGCTGGTCGCCGAGCCGGGGGACGCGACGTTCCTCCCCGGGGAGAGGGTGGACAGCCGCGCCTACGCCGAGGTCAACCGCCAGCTCGTCCAGGACGGGAAGCGCCCGGCCGAGGGGCGGCCCGAGCTGATGGGGATCACCAAGGCCTCGCTGGCCACCGACAGCTGGCTGTCGGCGGCCTCCTTCCAGGAGACGACGAGGGTGCTCACCGAGGCGGCCATCGAGGGACGCTCCGATCAGCTGTTCGGGCTGAAGGAGAACATCATCATCGGCAAGCTGATCCCTGCCGGGTCGGGAATGGAGCGCTACCGCGACATCAAGCTCGACATGCCGGGCGCGGAGGCACTTCCGTTCTGGGCGCTCGGGAGCGACGGCGACGCCGGCACCGAGGACCTCGCGGCCTGGCTGCGGGACACCGGTGGCGACGCGACCCTCGGGGGCTTCGGGAGCGACATCGACGCGAGCTGGCTCGGCGCGGTCCCGGGTTCGGAGCAGCTGGAGGAGCCGTCGACCTTGGGCGGCTCCGAGGCGCCCTCCACGCCCGACGATTCGCTCGAAGCGGGAGCCTGATCCTCGCCTCGCGGTCCTTGCTCGACAGGTGGGAGCCTGCACGGGCGGCCGCCATGCACGGATCGGGGCGCTCTTGCCCGTACAATGGAGGGTGTCGTAGCATGGAGCGCTTGCGGCTGCGCGCCTGGCGGTGCGCCATGCCGGCATGTGGGGCTCGGTGCTCGACCGCACCAGTTCCCGCAGTTTCCCTGAAGGTCACAGTCTCGAGGTAGCCGCGTGCCCACGATTTCGCAGCTCGTCCGCAAAGGACGGGCCACCAAGCAGACGAAGTCGAAGACGCCGGCGCTCAGGGGTGCGCCCCAGCGCCGGGGTGTCTGCACGCGCGTCTACACCCACACCCCGAAGAAGCCGAACTCGGCCCTGCGCAAGGTGGCGAGGGTGCGCCTGACCTCCGGGCTCGAGGTCACGGCCTACATCCCGGGCGAGGGGCACAACCTCCAGGAGCACTCGATCGTGTTGGTGCGCGGTGGCCGGGTAAAGGACCTCCCGGGGGTGCGGTACAAGGTGATCCGCGGGACCCTCGACGCTTCGGGGGTGCGGGAGCGGAACCAGGCCCGTAGCCGCTACGGCGCGAAGAAGGAGTCCTGACGTGCCACGCAAAGGTCCAGCCGTTCGACGGGAGCTGATGCCCGATCCGGTGTACCACTCGGTGCTGGTCACCCAGGTGGTGAACCGGGTCCTGAGCCGGGGCAAGCGGACGCTCGCCGAGCGCATCGTCTACGACGCCTTGCAGGACGTGGGCGACAAGAGCGGCGGCGATCCGGTGGCGGTGCTGAAGAAGGCCGTCGAGAACACCCGCCCCGAGCTCGAGGTCCGGAGCCGCCGGGTCGGGGGTGCGACCTACCAGGTTCCCGTCGAGGTCCGGCCCCGCCGGGCCACGACCCTGTCGATCCGGTGGCTGGTGGGCTACTCCCAGCAGCGCCGCGAGAAGACGATGGCCGAGCGGCTCTCGAACGAGATCCGAGACGCCGCGAACGGCATCGGGGCTGCGGCGAAGCGTCGCGAGGACCTCCACAAGATGGCGGAGTCGAACAAGGCCTTCGCCCACTACCGCTGGTAGGAGCCGTAGGGCTTCCTACACCAGCGCTAAACCCCCCACGCAAATGATCCGAGAGTTGAACTGAGCATCATGGCTGATTCCCCCATTCGCGAGCATTCCCTGGCCGAGACCCGAAACATCGGGATCATGGCCCATATCGACGCGGGCAAGACCACCACCACCGAGCGGATCCTCTACTACACCGGCAAGAACTACAAGATCGGCGAGGTCCACGAGGGCGCCGCGACCATGGACTGGATGGTCCAGGAGCAAGAGCGCGGCATCACCATCACCTCGGCGGCCACCACCTGCAACTGGCGCGACACGATCATCAACATCATCGACACGCCCGGCCACGTCGACTTCACGGTCGAGGTCGAGCGGTCGCTGCGCGTCCTCGACGGCGCGGTGGCGGTCTTCGACGCGGTGGCCGGCGTGGAGCCCCAGACCGAGACGGTCTGGCGCCAGGCCGACAAGTACGGCGTGCCGCGGATCTGCTTCATCAACAAGATGGACCGGGTCGGCGCGGACTTCCAGCAGGCGGTCTCCATGATCCGCAACCGGCTCGACGCGACGCCGGCGGTCATCCAGCTCCCGATCGGCGCCGAAGGGGAATTCCGCGGCGTGATCGACCTGGTCCGGATGCGCGCGCTGGTGTGGGACGACGGCATGGGCGAGGAGTGGACCGAGGAGGAGATCCCGGTCGAGATGAAGGCCATCGCCGAGGAGGCCCAGCACCAGCTGGTCGACGTGGTCTCGTTCCACGACGACACGATCATGGAGAAGTACCTCGGCGAGGAGGAGATCACCCCCGAGGACCTGCGTCGCGCCCTGCGGACGGTCACCCTCGGCAGCCACGCGGTGCCGGTGCTCTGCGGCTCCGCCTTCAAGAACAAGGGTGTCCAGCCCCTGCTCGACGCGGTCGTCGACTACCTCCCGAGCCCGCTCGACATCCCACCCGCCATCGGGACCGTCCCGAAGAAGGAGGGCGTGACCGTCGAGCGCCCGGCCGACGACGACGCACCGTTCTCGGCGCTCGCGTTCAAGATCATGACCGACCCCTACGTCGGGAAGCTCACCTACCTGCGCGTCTACTCGGGCACGCTGGCCAAGGGCTCGGGCGTGTTCAACTCCACGAAGGACCGCAAGGAGCGGATCGGCCGGATCCTGCAGATGCACGCCAACTCGCGCGAGGACATGGACGCGGTCTTCGCCGGCGACATCGTCGCGGTGGTCGGGCTCAAGCAGACCACGACCGGCGACACCCTCTGCGATCCCGACCAGCCGGTCATCCTCGAGTCGCTGACCTTCCCCGAGCCGGTCATCCACGTGGCCGTCGAGCCGAAGACCAAGGCGGATCAGGACAAGCTCGGCAAGGCCCTCTTCGCGCTGTCCGAGGAGGACCCGACCTTCCGGGTCCAAAGCGACGAGGAGACCGGCCAGACGGTCATCTCGGGAATGGGCGAGCTCCACCTCGAGGTGCTCGTCGACCGGATGCTCCGCGAGTTCAACGTGGACGCCAACGTCGGCAAGCCACAGGTCGCCTACCGCGAGACCGTGCGCAAGAAGGTGGAGAAGGTCGAGCACCGCCACGTCCGCCAGACCGGCGGCAAGGGCCAGTTCGCCCACGTGGTGATCACCCTCGAGCCGACCGGGCCCGGCGGAGGGTACGAGTTCGACGACGAGATCAAAGGCGGCGCGATCCCGAAGGAGTACATCCCCTCGGTCGACGCCGGCATCCGCGAGTCGATGACCTCGGGCGTCCTGGCCGGCTACCCGACCGTCGACATCAAGGTGACCCTCACCGACGGCTCCTACCACGACGTCGACTCCTCGGAGATGGCCTTCAAGATCGCCGGTTCGATGGCCTACAAGAAGGCGGCCGATCTGGCCAACCCGGTCCTCCTCGAGCCGGTGATGGCCGTCGAGGTCACCACCCCCGAGGAGTACATGGGGGACGTGATCGGCGACCTGTCGTCCCGGCGGGGGAAGGTCGAGGGGATGGAGCAGCGGGGCAACAGTCACATCATCCGGGCTCAGGTCCCGTTGAGCGACATGTTCGGCTACGCTACCGACCTGCGCTCGCGCACTCAGGGCCGCGCCACGTACTCGATGCAGTTCCACGCGTACAGCGAGGTTCCCGAGTCGATCGCCAAGGAGATCATCGCAAAGGCGCGCGGAGAGTAGGCAACAGGACCGGGTCCTCGCCCCGGGCCACACCGAGCAAGGCGTCAGGCAGTGTGTGGCTGGCGTCAGGCAGTCGATGACCACCGGCCCGCCCCGGAACACCGAGTGTTCTGCGGCGGCCGAGCAAGCGGAGTGATCACCGGCAGCACCGAAGCACAGGCAGTAGCGAGCAACCAGCACCGAGAGCACCAGCACCGAGAGCACCAGCACCGAAGAAAAAGAGGAGATGACGGAGGCGCCGCTTCCGTCGTGGCGGACCCGAGGGGGTTCCGTCCGAGACCAGGAGCATTACCCGAGCCATGGCCAAGCAGAAGTTCGAGCGCACGAAGCCACACGTGAACGTGGGGACGATGGGACACATCGACCACGGCAAGACCACGCTCACCGCGGCCATCACCAAGGTGCTGCACGATGCCGACCCGACCACCCAGTTCACGCCGTTCGACCAGATCGACAAGGCGCCCGAAGAGAAGCAGCGCGGCATCACCATCTCGATCGCGCACGTCGAGTACGAGACGCCGAACCGGCACTACGCGCACGTCGACATGCCCGGACACGCCGACTACATCAAGAACATGATCACCGGTGCGGCCCAGGTGGACGGCGCGATCCTCGTGGTGTCCGCTGCGGACGGCCCGATGCCCCAGACCCGCGAGCACGTGCTGCTCGCCCGGCAGGTCGGCGTGCCCTACATCGTGGTGGCGCTGAACAAGGCGGACGCCGTCGACGACGAGGAGCTCCTCGACCTGGTCGAGCTCGAGGTCCGCGAGCTGCTCAACGAGTACGAGTTCCCCGGCGACGACACCCCGATCGTCCGGGTCAGCGCCTTGAAGGCCCTCGAGGGCGATTCGGAGTGGACCGGCAAGATCAGCGAGCTGATGGAGGCCGTCGACAGCTACATCCCCGAGCCCGAGCGCGATGTGGAGAAGCCCTTCCTCATGTCGGTGGAGGACGTGATGTCGATCACCGGTCGTGGCACGGTGGTCACCGGCAAGGTGGAGCAGGGGATCGTCAAGGTGGGCGAGGAGGTGGAGATCGTCGGTCTCCGCCCGACCCAGAAGACCACGGTCACCGGCGTCGAGATGTTCCGCAAGCTGCTCGACGAGGGGCGAGCGGGCGACAACATCGGCGCACTCCTGCGCGGGACGAAGAAAGAGGAGGTGGAGCGAGGGCAGGTGCTGTGCAAGCCCGGCTCGATCACGCCCCACACCAAGTTCGAGGCCACGGTGTACGTGCTCAACAAGGACGAGGGTGGCCGCCACAAGCCGTTCTTCTCCAACTACCGTCCGCAGTTCTACTTCCGGACCACCGACGTGACCGGCTCGATCACCCTGCCCGAGGGCACCGAGATGGTCATGCCGGGCGACAACACGGAGATGACCGTCGAGCTCGGCAAGCCCATCGCCATGGACGAGGGCCTTCGCTTCGCCATCCGCGAGGGTGGCCGCACCGTCGCGTCGGGCCGGGTCACCAAGATCCTCGAGTAGCCGACCGGCGCTCGACACCCGACAGGAGAGGACGCACCACCGATGGCCGCAGACGGCCCCAGTCAGAAGATCAGGATCCGGCTGAAGGCCTACGACCACGAGATCCTCGACCAGTCGACCGAGAAGATCGTCCAGACGGTGCTGCGCACCCAGGCAAAGGTGCTCGGGCCGGTGCCGCTCCCGACCGAGAAGCACCGCTACACGGTGGTGCGCTCGCCGCACAAGTACAAGGACAGTCGCGAGCACTTCGAGATGAGGGTCCACAAGCGGCTGGTCGACATCGTCGAGCACACGCCGAAGACGGTCGACTCCCTGCAGCGCCTCGACTTGCCGGCCGGCGTGGACATCGAGATCAAGATCCAGACGGTCTAGAGCCGACTCGCCTCCGCTTCGCCGGGTCGGCCCAGCCGGCCCTCTCCTCACCTCAGTCGGGTCGTCCCCGAACCCTTGTTCGCGAGGCTCCGACTTCCTCTTCGGGAGCGGAGTATCCTCCGCCGCCGGTGACCCAGTGAGCTGCTGAGCCCGAAGGGATCGGAGGCATCCCATGATGGTGCGAGGGCGTCCCTACTGGCGTCGGGCCGTGCTCTGTCTGGCGTTGGCCCTGGGTTTCGGGAGCAGCCTGGTGAGTCCGGGAACGAGCAGCGTCGCGGTCGCCTCGGCGGCCACCGCCGCCTCGACTCCGGGCTACTGGCTGGTGGGGGCAGACGGCGGGGTGTTCGCCTTCGACGAGCCGTTCTACGGATCGGGCTACTCGTCCTCTCCCAACGCCTGCTCGTTCTCACCACAACCGCCGAGCTCACTGAGCGGCGCGGACGGGTGCGACGCAGTCGCGCCGGTGCCGGATGGAAGCGGCTACTGGTTGGTCAACGCCTATCGGTCCGCCACCGGATTCGGGAAGGCAAGCCTCGGCTCGGGGAGCGGCTGCACTTCGCTCAATGGTGCGAGCGGACGCTGGGTCGGCGTGGCCGCCTCGACGACCGGCGGCGGCTACTGGCTGGCCGCCAGCAACGGCGGAGTCATGGGTTGTGGCGACATGCCCGGTCCCTTCGGAGGTACGGCCTCGCTCTCCCTCGATGCACCGATCGTCTCGATGGCACCCACTCCTGATCGAGTGGGCTATTGGCTGGTCGGGGCAGACGGTGGCGTCTTCGCTTTCGGCGACGCGGGTTACTTCGGGTCGATGGGCGGTCATCCTCTCAACGCCCCGATCGTCGGCATCTCGTCGACGTCCGACGGCCTGGGTTACTGGCTCGTTGCATCGGACGGGGGGATCTTCGCCTTCGGCGATGCGGCGTTCGCGGGGTCGATGGGCGGCCATCCTCTCAACGCCGCGATGACCGCGATGTCGGCCAACCCCAGCGGTCCGGGTTATTGGACGGTGGCAAGAGACGGTGGGGTCTTCTCCTTCGGCGGGGCACCCTATGTGGGAGGGATGGCCGGAGCGGCCTTGGCGGCCCCGGTGATCGGCATCGCCAGTTCCCCGTCGTTCCCCGGTGCGCCGCCGTGCGACGACGGTCCCGGGGCCAACGCTCCCGGACTTCGGCCGAGCGCGATCTTCATCGGTTGTGCCACCAGCGCGGACAACCTGAGTTCCATCACCTGGACGAGCTGGACGGCGTCCGCCGCCACCGGCACCGGAACCCACACCATCAACAACTGCGTCCCCAGCTGCGCCGGCAGTCGCAGCTTTCAAAAGTTTCCGGTCACCATTCAGCTCAGCGACCCCGGCGAGCTCGACGGGATGGGGGTCTTCAAGACCATCTCGATGACGCCGACCACCAGCGTCGGTGTGCCCGAAACCGTCACGGCCGATGGGCTCTACGGACTCTGGGGCTGGGTGCCCGACTAGCTCCCGCTCCGCTCAGACCTTCGAGGTGCGCGGCTGTTCCGAGCTGCGCCTCGGCGCGTCGAGCACCGGCAGGTAGGCGCGATGAGTCATCGGTCGAACGAGCGCCCGGTTCTCAGATCGAGCGGATGGCGCCCCCGTCGACCGGGATCATGGCACCGGTGATGTACGACGCGGCGGGCGAGAGCAAGAACGCCGCGACCCGCCCGAACTCTGCGGGCTCTCCGTACCTGCGGAGCGGGATGTCCTGAGACCGGCGAGCCCGCACCTCGTCCGGATCGCCCGCAAGCGCGTCGAGCTCACGGACCCGGTCGGTGGCGATCCTGACCGGCAGGACCCCGTTGACACGGATCCCCTCCGGCCCGAGTTCGCCCCGCTGATTCTTCTCGGTGCGCACTCCGGCGACCTCGGCGACCTCGAACTTCAGTGCCGACCCGTTGGAGGTTCGGGTCGAGGTCCGGACGGTCCGGGCCGAGGAGAGCCGCCGCCTTGACGCCCTCACCCCGGTGGACCCTCATTTTTCCTGGTCAGGGTGTTGCGGCGTTGCTCGAGGTCTGCGCCAGGAAAGTCGACGATCTCGACGAGACCCTTCGCCGTTCGGGACCTTCCTTGTGCCGTCAGCGTTTGACACTGTCAAACGCTCGGCGAAGCAACACTTCACCCCGGAACACCCTCGAGCCGGCCCTTCGGCGAGCTGACCGTTGGTATATAGTGTCCGGTCGGCCTGGACCCAGGTCAGAAGGACGAAAGGATGTGTCCGAGCGCCCGTCTGCAGGTGACGGGGACCTCGGACCGAGCCAGGCGAGCGCTCCGCTCGGGTCATCTCCGAGCGGAGCGTCTGCGTGCAAGCCGACGGCAGTCGCGAATCTGGCGGACGTACCGATGTCGCGGGGTCACCCCCGACGCGCATGGTGCGGAACGAAGTGGATCGAAAAGGACAGAGACGGAGAAGCTCCAGTGGCCACCAAGGCGATCGTGGGCGAGAAAGTGGGCATGACCCAGGTCTGGGACGACAATCACCGCGCCGTCGCGGTGACGGTGGTGCGCGTCGCGCCGGTCCGTATCGTCCAGGTCAAGACCCCCGAGCGCGAGGGCTACTCGGCGCTGCAGGTCACCTGGGGCCACCAGCGTGCCTCGGGCCTCACCAAACCCGAGCGCGGGCACTTCGACGGCGCCGGGGTCGACCCCGGGCGACGCCTCGTCGAGCTCCGGCTCGACGACATCTCGGACTTCGAGGTCGGCCAGGAGTTGACCGCCGACGTGCTCGAAGCCGGCGCACTGGTCGACGCCATCGCGGTGTCGAAAGGCAAGGGCTTCGCCGGCGGAATGAAGCGGCACAACTTCAAGGGGCAGGGCGGCTCTCACGGCAATCACAAGCACCACCGCGCACCCGGCTCGATCGGTGCGTGCGCGACCCCGAGCCGGGTGTTCAAGGGAACCAAGATGGCGGGAAGGATGGGCGGCCACCAGGTGACCACCCTCAACCTCGAGGTGGTCCAAGCAGATCCGGAACGCGAGCTGATCCTGGTCAAGGGATCGGTGCCGGGCCCGAGGGGCGGGGTCGTGGTCCTGCGGGACGCGATCAAGGCCCCGCTCGTGAAGGGAGCGCAGGCCTGATGAGCCCGAAGGTCGCGCAACGCTCAGAGCCGACGTCGAAGGCTCCCCGGCCGGCCGAGGTTCGCCGCCTCGAGCGGACCGCCCCCGAGGAACGGATCGCCCTGCGTCATTCGGGAGCGGGAGCCGAGCTCGGCGAGGTGGTGCTCGAGCCGTCGATCTTCGGCATCGAGCCCAACTTGGCGGTCCTCCATCAGGTGGTCACCGCTCAGCTTGCCGCGGCGCGAGCGGGCACCCAGTCGACGAAGACCCGGGCCGAGGTGCGCGGCGGTGGGGCAAAGCCCTACCGGCAGAAGGGGACCGGGCGAGCCCGGCAGGGATCGACCCGCTCCCCGCAGTGGGTGGGAGGCGGCGTGGCCCTCGGCCCGAAGCCGCGCTCGTACGCGCAGCAGACCCCGAAGAAGATGATTCGCCTCGCGCTCATCTCCGCGCTCTCCGACCGTGCGTCGGAAGGCCGGGTCGCCGTGGTCGACCAGTGGGACTTCGAGGTCCCGAGCACCAAGGAGGCGATCGCGGTCCTCGAGGCGATGGGGACGTCCGGACGGGTGCTCGTGGTGCTCGGAGAGGAAGACGGCTACGCGGACCGCTCGTTCGGCAACCTCCGCGACATCCAGACGATCGTGGTCGGCGAGCTCAACGCCTACGACATCCTGGTCAACGACTGGGTGATCTTCACCGACGAGACCCTGCCCGGCGGAGCCACCGCGTTCACCGAGCGGGAGGACGAGACCGAGGACGACGCCACCGACCAGAGCGAAGCCAAGGACGAAGCCACCAGCGAGACCGCCGAGGAGGATGCATCGTGAGAGACCCCCACAACATCCTCATTCGTCCGGTGGTGTCGGAGAAGTCCTACTCACTGATGGACGAGAACGTCTACGTCTTCGTCGTCGATCCCTCGGCGACCAAGATCGACGTGCGTCACGCCGTCGAGCAGACCTTCGGCGTGAAGGTCGACAAGGTCAACACCCTCAACCGCAAGGGCAAGGTCAAGCGGAACCGGCGGACCAACACCGTCGGGCACCGGGCCGACACCAAGCGCGCCATCGTCACCCTCCGGGAGGGTGACTCGATCGATCTCTTCGAGAGCTGAGAGAGCAGGCCGGAACATGCCACTCCGATCCCGCAAGCCCACCAGTGCGGGGCGACGTTTCCAGACGGTCTCCGACTTCAGCGAGATCACCCGCGACCGCCCCGAGAAGTCCCTGCTCGCTCCCAAGCCCTCCACCGGCGGTCGCAATGCGCACGGCCGCAAGACCTCGCGCCACCGCGGCGGCGGGCACAAGCAGCAGTACCGGGTCATCGACTTCAAGCGGGACAAGGACGGCGTGCCGGCCAAGGTGGCGGCCATCGAGTACGACCCGAACCGCAACGCCCGCATCGCACTGCTCCACTATGTCGACGGCGAGAAGCGCTACATCCTGGCGCCGTCCCAGGTCCAGGTCGGCGATCGCCTCCAGTCCGGACAGGGCTCGGAGATCCGCCCGGGGAACGCCCTCCCGCTGCGCTACATCCCGGTCGGTTCGACCGTCCACAACGTCGAGCTGCGCCCCGGCCAGGGCGGCAAACTCGCCCGCGGTGCCGGCATGAGCGTCCAACTGGTCGCGAAGGAAGGCGTTTTCGCAACTCTCCGGCTGCCGTCGACCGAGATGCGGCGGGTCCCGATCGACTGCCGGGGAACACTCGGTACGGTGGGGAACCCCGAGGCCGAGCTGATCAAGATCGGCAAGGCCGGCCGGAATCGTTGGAAGGGAATCCGGCCCCAGACCCGTGGTGTCGCCATGAACCCGGTCGACCACCCGCTCGGCGGTGGCGAGGGGAAGTCGTCCGGTGGACGCCATCCGGTCTCGCCGTGGGGCCAGCCCGAGGGCCGTACCCGGGCAAGAAAGAAGGAGTCGAACAAGATGATCGTCCGCAGACGCCGCACCCGCGGGGCCAGACGGTAGGAAGGCCTGAGGAGGCGCGCGCATGCCCCGGAGCTTGAAGAAGGGTCCCTTCGTCGACGACCACCTCCTGAAGAAGGTGGACGCGCTCAATTCGAGCGGCGAGAAGAAGGTGATCAAGACCTGGTCGAGGCGGTCGACCGTCATCCCCGACATGGTCGGGCACACCATCGCGGTCCACGACGGCCGAAAGCACATCCCCGTGTACGTCACCGAGTCGATGGTCGGGCACAAGCTCGGCGAGTTCGCCCCGACCCGGACCTTCAAGTTCCACGCCGGCCAAGAGCGGGCGGGGAGGCGCTGACGTGCCCGGTGTGAAGACCAACGAGCGCGAGGGAACCCGGGCGGTGCTCCGGCACAGCCGGATGTCCGCGTACAAGGCGCGCCAGGTGCTCGACCTCATCCGGGGCCAGGACGTGGACCGTGCCGGCGAGATCCTTTCGCTGGCGGACCGTGAGGCGGCGACGACGATCGGAAAGGTGTTGGCCTCGGCAGTGGCGAACGCCGTGCACAACGACGGGCTCGACGCGGAGGACCTCTACGTCTCGGCCTGCTTTGCAGACGAGGGCGGCACGCTGAAGCGGTGGCGCCCGAGGGCGCGGGGACGGGCGACCCGCATCCGCAAGCGGACCTCCCACATCACCCTCATCGTGAGCAGATTGCCCGACGAGCGGATCGCCCGGCGCCGGGCGCGGGAAGCCACGGCAGGAGCGCAGCGCTCTCGCCGGGTGGCCGGGTCGCGCCGTCGACAAGCTGCGGCAGCGGCGCAGGAGGAGACGGCGACCCAGGCCGCGGAGCCGGAGGAGGCCCTCGAGGAGCTCGAGCCCGAAGAGGGAGTCACCGACGAGATCGAAACGGACGAGGTCGAGACCGACGAGGTCGAGACCGACGAGGAGTCCGAAGCCGCCGACGCCGAGTCCGAGGACGACGCCGCCGACGACACCGACTCCGACGAGCAGCCGGCCGGCGACGATGCGCCGGACGGGAAAGAAGGCTGAGATGGGCCAGAAGGTCAACCCCTACGGCTTCCGCCTCGGCGTGACCACCGACTGGAAGTCGCGCTGGTTCGAGGAGCGCAACTACCAGAACTGCGTGATCGAGGATTGGCAGATCCGCGACTACCTGATGTCGCAGCTCGAGTCCGCCGCGGTCAGTCGTATCGAGATCGAGCGAACCCGCGACCGACTCCGGGTGGACATCCACACCGCCCGCCCGGGGATCGTGATCGGCCGGCGCGGCGCCGAGGCGGACCGGCTGAAGAAGAAGATCGAGGAGATCACCGGCCTCTCCAACCGGATTCAGCTCAACATCCAAGAGATCAAGCAGCCCGAGCTGGACGCCGCCCTGATCGCGCAGGGCATCTGCGACCAGCTCGCTCGTCGCGTCGCCTTCCGGCGCGCGATGAAGCGTTCGATCCAGACCGTCCAGAAGGCCGGCGCGCTCGGTGTCCGGGTGCAGTGCTCGGGCCGGCTCGGCGGTTCCGAGATGTCGCGTAAGGAGTCCTATCGCGAGGGCCGGGTTCCGCTGCACACCCTGAGGGCGGACATCGACTACGGGTTCCGCGAGGCGAAGACGACCTTCGGCCGGATCGGGGTCAAGGTGTGGATCTACAAGGGCGACATCCTCCCCTACAAGCTCTCGACCGAGGACAAGATCACTCGTGAGGCTGCGATGGCGGTCGGCGAGACGTCCGGACAGGGCGCGGCACCCCGCCGGCTGATCACCGCGGGCGGCGGCCGCCGCCGCGCCGAGCAGGGCGAGCCCGGCAGCGTGGTCACCGTCGACTCGGACACCACCGAGACCGACATCCCCGAGGGGCTGGTCGACCGTTCCGCCGCCGACATCGCCGCGGCGCCTGCGGTACCCGACGAGCTCGAGCGCATCTTGAGCGAGGACGAGGAGATCGAGCGCCGGACCCGCGAGCACCACGAGACCCCCCACTTCCGCAAGGAGGTGGACTGAGGTGTTGATGCCTCGCAAGGTCCGGCACCGCAAGCAGCAGCGCGGGCGGATGAGCGGCCAGGCAAAGGGCGGCAGCGAGGTGACCTTCGGTGACTTCGGCATCCAGGCCCTCGAGCCGGCCTGGCTCACCGCGCGCCAGATCGAGGCGGCCCGAATCGCGATGACCCGCCACGTGAAGCGCGGCGGGAAGGTGTGGATCCGGGTCTTCCCCGACCGGCCGGTGACCCAGAAGCCGGCCGAGACCCGGATGGGGTCGGGCAAGGGCAATCCCGAGCACTGGGTGGCCGTGGTCAAGCCGGGCCGGATCCTCTTCGAGCTGGCCGGCGTCGAGCCCCAGCTGGCCCGCGAGGCCATGGAGCGCGCGATCCAGAAGCTCCCCTTCAAGGCTCGGTTCGTGATCCGCCCCGGCACCCACGGGACCCCGGAGGTACAGGTCTGATGGTCACCGCCGCCGACATCGCCGAGTTCGACACCGAAGAGCTCGAGGGCCAGCTGAACGAGACCCGGCGCGAGCTCTTCAACCTCCGCTTCCAGTTGGCGACCGGCCAGCTCGACAACTTCTCGCGTATCCGCGAGGTCAAACGGGACGTGGCACGGATGATCACCGAGCTACGGATCCGAGAGATCGCGGAGGCGGAGGGCCGGTCCCTCGATGAGCTTCCCGGCCACCGGGCCGCGGCCCGCCGTCGTTCCGAGGACGAACGACTGGGGCGCGACCGTTCGACGGCATCCGAGCGCCGCGCCGCCGCCCGTGCGGCGGACGAGGCCGCGCAGGAAGCTGCCGCCGAGGACGAGGCCGAAGAAGAGGACCTCATCGAAGACGAGGTGCGACCGACGAGGACGTGACCGGCGAGGTCGACGACGAGGTGGACGACGCCGACCAGACCGAGGACGAGGACGAGCGAAGAGCCGACGCCGATGCACAGGACGAGGAGGAGTGATGGCCGACGAGAGCCCCGCAGCGGGGTCGAGGACCAACCGGCGCAAGGTGCGCGAGGGACTGGTCGTCTCCGACGCCATGGAATCGACCGTCGTCGTGGCGGTGATCGAGCGCGTCCGCCACGCCCGCTACGGCAAGATCGTCCAGCGGACCAAGCGCCTCTACGTCCACGACGCCGACAACACCGCGAAGACCGGCGATCGGGTCCGGGTGGTCGAGACCCGACCGATGTCGAAGCTCAAGCGGTGGCGGCTCTCCGAGGTGCTGGAGCGTGCCCGATGATCCAGCAGGAGTCGCGCCTTCGGGTCGCGGACAACTCGGGGGCGAAAGAGGTGCTCTGCATCAAGGTGCTCGGTGGCTCGCGCCGCCGCTATGCCTCGATCGGCGACATCTTCGTGGCGACCGTGAAGGACGCGATCCCCGGCGCCGCGGTCAAGAAGGGCGACGTGGTCAAGTGCGTGGTCGTCCGGACCAAGAAGGAGAAGCGCCGCCCGGACGGCAGCTACATCAGGTTCGACGAGAACGCAGCCGTCCTCATCAACGAACAGCAGCAGCCGAGAGGGACCCGCATCTTCGGTCCGGTCGGCCGCGAGCTGCGCGACAAGCGGTTCATGCGGATCGTCTCGCTCGCCCCGGAGGTGCTCTAGATGCAGAAGATGCGAATCAAAAAGGGTGACAAGGTCCAGGTCCTGACCGGCAAGGACAAGGGGAAGCAGGGCAACGTCGCCCGCGCCATCCCTTCCGAGAACAAGGTCATCGTCGAAGGGGTCCACGTCGCCAAGCGCCACGCCAAGCCGACCCGGGCGACCATGCAGGGTGGGGTCATCGACAAGTTCATGCCGGTGTCGGCCTCCTCGGTCGCCCTCGTCTGCGGCAACTGCGGTCCGACCCGCGTCGGGCATCGGTTCGACGAGCAGGGCCGCAAGATGCGGGTCTGCAAGAAGTGCGAGGCGGACCTGTGAGCGCCGCAGTCGCCACTTCGGTGAGGCCGCGCCTGAAGGAGCGGTACGACGGGACGGTCCGGGCCGAGCTCAAGGAATCGCTCGGCCTGCGCAACATCATGGAGGTCCCCCGGCTCTCGAAGATCGTCATCAACATGGGGGTGGGACGCGCCACCCAGCAGCGGTCGCTCATCGAAGGGGCCCTCCGCGACCTCGAGGTCATCGCCGGCCAGAAGCCGGTGGTGACCAAGGCCCGGAAGTCGATCGCGTCCTTCAAGCTCCGCGAGGGCCAGGAGATCGGGGCCAAGGTCACCCTTCGCGGCGACCGGGCCTGGGAGTTCCTCGACCGGCTGCTCTCGATGGCCATCCCCCGGATCCGCGACTTCCGCGGGCTGTCGCCCCGCAGCTTCGACGGCCACGGCAACTACACCTTCGGCGTGACCGAGCAACTGATCTTCCCCGAGGTCGACTACGACCGCATCGACACCACCAGAGGCATGGACATCACCATCGCCACCACCGCACGTACCGACGAGGAAGGCCGCGCCCTACTGGCCGCGTTCGGCTTCCCGTTCCGACAGGAGAACCAATAACCCCATGGCGAAGAAGGCACTGATCGAAAAGCAGCGGCACACCCCCAAGTTCAAGGTGCGCGCCTACACGCGCTGTCGCCGCTGCGGCCGGCCCAAGTCCGTCTACCGGAAGTTCGGGCTGTGCCGCATCTGCCTGCGGGTGATGGTCCATGCCGGCGAGATCCCCGGCGTGACGAAGGCGAGCTGGTGAGGGGAGGCGACCGACGATGACGATGACCGATCCGATCGCGGACATGCTGACCCGGATCCGCAACGCCAACACCGCGCACTTCGAGACGGTCCGCATGCCCGGCTCGAAGCTGAAGGAGTCCCTCGCGGCCATTTTGGTGGACGAGGGCTACATCAGCGGCTACCAGGTGGACGACCGTGCCGGGCAAGCCCGGCAAGACCCTCGAGATCACCATGAAGTACTCGCCCGACCGCGAGCGGACCATCTCTGGGATCAAGCGGATCAGCAAGCCGGGTCTGCGCATCTACACCCGCGCCGACCGGATCCCGAGGGTCCTCGGTGGTCTCGGCGTGGCGGTGGTCTCGACCTCGAAGGGACTGATGACCGACCGTGAGGCGCGCCGGCGCCACATCGGCGGGGAGGTGCTCTGTTATGTGTGGTGATCGCTGATGTCGCGCATCGGACGCTCGCCGATCGCGGTGCCCTCGGGAGTCGACGTGGCTCTCGGCGAGGGCAACCACGTCACGGTCAAGGGCCCCCAGGGTGAGCTGGCCCGTTTCGTGCCCACCTCGATCACCGTGCGCCAAGAGGGCGACGAGCTGGTGGTGGAGCGCCCCGACGACCAGCGTCAGAACCGGGCCCTGCACGGTCTCACCCGTTCGCTCGTCGCCAACATGGTCCTCGGGGTCACCCAGGGCTTCTCGAAGGAGCTGGAGATCGTCGGCGTCGGCTACCGGGCCGTCCCGAAGGGTCCCTCGGCCCTCGAGCTCTCGCTCGGGTTCTCCCACACGGTGGAGGTGAACGCGCCCGAGGGCGTGACCTTCGAGGTGCCGAGCGCGACCCGGATCATCGTGAAGGGGATCGACAAGGAAAAAGTGGGCCAGGTGGCCGCCGACATCCGCAAGCTGCGCAAGCCCGAGCCCTACAAGGGCAAGGGGATCCGCTACGCGGGCGAGCGGGTGGTCCGCAAGGCCGGGAAGGCAGCGAAGTGATGGCACGCACCGACCACAAGCTCGAGCTGCGCCGGAGGCGCCACGCCCGGGTGCGCAAGCGGGTCCACGGGACCGCGGGCCGTCCGCGCCTGGCGGTCTTCCGCTCCAACAAGCACATCTCGGCCCAGCTGATCGACGACGACGCGGGCCGCACCCTGGCGGCCGCCTCGTCGACCGAGTCGGTGCTCCGCGACTCGGGCGGGGCCAACGTCGAGTCGGCCCACGCGGTCGGCGCACTGCTCGCCACCCGGGCCAAGGACGTGGGCGTGACCACCGCGGTGTTCGACCGGGGCGGCTTCGCCTACCACGGGAGGGTCGCCGCGCTGGCCCATTCGGCCCGGGCCGAAGGACTGGAGTTCTGATGCCGCCAGGCGATCTGCAATTCGAAGAGCGCACCATCCGGGTGAACCGGGTTTCGAAGGTGGTGAAGGGCGGCCGCCGGTTCTCCTTCGCCGCGCTGATGGTGGTCGGGGACGGAAACGGCCGGGTGGGCCTCGGGTACGGCAAGGCCAAGGAGGCGGGCCTCGCGGTGCAAAAGGGGATCGAAGAGGCTCGCAAGAACATGTTCGACGTTCCCCTTGCCGGGTCGACGATCACCCACCCGGTGATCGGCGAGTCGGGCGCGGGGCGGGTCCTGCTCAAGCCGGCCGCTCCTGGTACCGGGGTCATCGCCGGTGGAGCCGCTCGGCACATCCTCGAGATGGCCGGCATCCGCGACATCCTCGCCAAGTCGCTCGGTTCCTCCAACGGCATCAACGTGGCCCACGCGACCATCGCCGGGCTGAAGGACCTGAAGCGCCCCGACCAGATCGCCGCGTTGCGGGGCAAGCAGGCCGACGAGATCGCGCCGAGTGCGATGCTGCGTGCCTACCGCGAGCGCCGGCGGGCCGACGACCTGTTCACGGAGGTGAGCTGAGATGACGCCGCGCAAGGCGTCGGGCGACTCGACGCCGGCCGGCGCCGCAACCGCCTGGTTGCGGGTGACCCAGGTCCGTTCCGCGATCGGGGTGAAGCCCAAGCACCGCGGGACCCTGCGTGCCCTCGGCCTTCGCGGGATCGGCCGGTCCAACCTGCTGCCCGATCGCCCCGAGATCCGTGGGATGATCGCCCGCGTCCCCCACCTGGTCGAGGTCATCCCCGCCGGTTCCGACGAGAAAGACGAGAAAGGCCGATCATGAAGGTCCACGACCTCCGTCCGCCCGCCGGCTCCACCCGCGCCCGGCGCCGGGTGGGCCGCGGCATCGCGGGCAAGGGCGGTAAGACCGCAGGTCGCGGCACCAAGGGCCAGGGCGCACGCGACACGGTGCCGCTCGGCTTCGAGGGCGGCCAGCTCCCGTTGATGCAGCGCATCCCGAAGCTCCGCGGCTTCACCAACCCCTTCCGGGTCTCCTACACCCCGGTCAACGTCGGCGCGCTGGAGGAGGTCGAGGGCGACACCGTCGACGTGGCCCGCTTCGTGGAGCTCGGCCTCGCCAAGAAGGGCGAGCTGGTCAAGGTCCTCGGTGACGGCACCCTCACCCGCAAGCTGACCGTGTCGGCCCATGCGTTCTCGAAGTCGGCCACCGAGGCGATCACCTCGGTGGGCGGGACCGTCACCGTGGTCCCGCCGCCGTTCGGCCACGGACGACCCCCGGCCCGGGGAAACGCCCTCACCAACCGGTAGCATCGGCCCACCGCGCCGTCGAGGAATCCCATGCTCGCCAGTCTGGCCAACATCTTCCGGATCCCGGACCTCCGAAAGAAGGTCCTTTTCACCCTCACCATCATCGCCCTGTACCAATTCGGGGCCAACGTGCCGGTCCCCTTCGTCAACTTCTCCAAGGTGGCGCAGCTCTCGGCGGCGTCGAAGTCCTCCGGGGTGCTCGGCTTCCTCAACCTCTTCTCGGGGGGCGCGCTCACCCGCATGGCCGTCTTCGGGCTCGGGATCATGCCCTACATCACCTCGAGCATCATCATCCAGCTCCTGGCGACGGTGATCCCCAAGCTCGAGGAGTGGCGCGACCAGGGTGCGGTCGGCCAGAAGAAGCTCACCCAGACCACCCGCTACCTCACCGTCGCGCTCGCGCTCATGCAGTCGACCGGCCTGGTCTACCTCTTCCACAAGGGCGGCGGCGCGCTCTTCGGGACCAGCCAGTCGGTCGACTTGATCCTCAACTACTCGATCTGGCGCGGGGCCTTCATCGTGCTCACCTTGACCGCGGGCACCGCCTTCGTGATGTGGCTGGCGGAGCTGATCACCCAGCGGGGTATCGGACAAGGGATGTCGATCCTGATCTTCGCCAACGTGGTCGCCGGCATCCCTTCCGGGCTCAACACGGTCCTCCAGGTGGGCGGGCGGCTCAAGTTCTCGATCGTGATCCTGGTGTCGCTGGCCTTGTTGGTGCTCATCGTCTTCGTCGACCAGGGCCAACGGCGGATCCCGGTCACCTTCGCCAAGCGGGTGGTCGGCCGCAAGATGTACGGCGGCTCGAACACCTACATCCCGCTCAAGGTCAACCAGGCGGGCGTGATCCCGATCATCTTCGCCAGCTCGGTGCTCTACATCCCGGTCCTGCTCTCGAACGTGATCCCCTCCGCCGCGTTCCAGAGACTGGGTGAAGAGCAACGTGACGCCGACCAGCATCTTCTACATCCTCACCTACTTCGTCTTCATCCTCTTGTTCACGTTCTTCTACGTGTACGTCGCGTTCGACCCTCATCAACAGGCCGACATCATCCGAAAACAGGGTGGCTACATCCCCGGTATCCGCCCCGGTCAACCGACCGAGCGTTACCTCGCGCACATCCTCAACCGGATCACCTGGCCGGGCGGACTCTTCCTCGGTGCGGTCGCGGTGACTCCGTCGTTGCTGATGGCCGCGTGGAACATCACGAGCTACCCGTTCTACGGGACGACGTTGCTGATCGCGGTGGGCGTGGCGCTCGAGACGATGAAGCAGATCGACAGCCAGCTCATGATGCGGAATTACGAGGGCTTCCTCAAGTAGGTGGTACCCGGAGCCCGACTCGTGGTCCTCGGAAAGCAGGGAGCGGGGAAGGGCACCCAGTGTGTCCGGCTGTCCCACCACTACGTCGTCCCACACGTCTCGACCGGCGACATGCTGCGCGCGGCGGTCAAGCAGGGCACTCCGCTCGGGATGAAAGCGAAGGACCAGATGGACCGTGGCGAGCTGCTCGGTGACGACCTGATCATGGACATGGTCGCCGACCGGCTCGGCGAGAGCGACGTGCGGGCGCGAGGTTTCGTGCTCGACGGCTGTCCGAGGACGGTGATCCAGGCCGAGAAGCTGGCCGAGATCCTCGCCCCTTTCGACCTCGACGTCGTCATCGACATCGAGATCCACACCACCCAGGTGCTGCGGCGGCTGGCCGCCCGCAGGGTCTGCAGCGACTGCGGCGCCAACTACTCGCTCTCCGCGCCGCCGCGGATCAACTGGACCTGCGACATCTGCAGCGGTGAGGTCGTCCAGCGAGAGGACGACACCGAAGAGGCGATCACCCGCCGCCTCGAGCTCTACGAGCGCCAGACCGCCCCGCTCGTCGAGTGGTACGAGGTGCGGGGTCAGCTCGCCCGGGTGGCGGGCACCGGTACACCGGACACGGTCACCCGCCGGATCGTCCGGGTCATCGAGGAGCGCCGCGAACGGAGAGGTGGCCGGCTCACATGAGGCTCACATGAGACGCACGCCCGAAGAGATCGCCAAGATGCGGAAGGCCGGCAAGGTGGTCGCCGAGATCCACGAGGCGACCCGCGCCATACTCCGCCCCGGAGTCTCGACCGAGGACCTCGACCGGGTGGCCCGCGAGGTGCTCGAGCGGCGCGGGGCGACGTCGAACTTCCTCAACTACCACGGGTTCCCGGCCGTGGTCTGCACGTCGACCAACTCGATGATCGTCCACGGCATCCCGTCGAAGTCGGTCGTCCTCGAGGAAGGGGACATCATCTCGGTCGACTGCGGCGCCATCGTCGAGGGGTACCACGGCGACGCGGCCTACACGGCGCCGGTCGGGCAGGTCAGCGCAGAGGCGACCCGCCTGATGGAGGTGACCGAGCAGAGCCTGTGGGCCGGCATCGAGCAGCTCCGGGCCGGCAACCGCCTCCACGAAGTGGGCCGGGCGGTGCAGTCGGTGGCCGAGGCGGCCGGCTTCTCGGTGGTGCGCGAGTACGTGGGACACGCGATCGGCACCGCCATGCACGAGGAGCCCCAGGTACCGAACTACTGGCCGGGCAACCCCGGTCCGACCTTGAAGACCGGGATGGTCTTTGCGGTCGAGCCGATGGTCAACGCCGGCGGCCCGGCCACCACTCTGCTCGAGGACGGTTGGAGCGTGGTGACCGCCGACGGCCGGCTCTCCGCCCACTTCGAGCACACCATCGCGGTGACCGAGGACGGCCCCGAGGTGCTGACCCTTCCCTGACCCCTGACCCCGTGATCACGGCGACCGCGCCGCTGCTCAGGAAGAAAGTGCAGGCCGCCTGGGGAGTTCGAGGCCGAGTCCGAGCCGCCCCGGGGAGTGGAGAGGTCTCCTCCCATACCTTGTTCGGGGGTAGGTACATCAGGTGACGTACATATACATCACCCCTCCGGAGGCAATGTCCCCCAGGGACCCCCCTCGTTCCCCGGAGCCGGCGAGGGGTGCCTCCACTGGCGCCGTCGCCGATCGGCGCCCGACCTGGTCGGAAGGGCCGTCGGACTGGAATTTGGGCGCGAAGTGGCTAAACTGTCCTTTCGGCCGGTCGCGGGTGCGCCTGTGGCGGGCCGATCCCGCGTGTGGCAGCGCTCCTCCGGCGTGCTCCCGTGTGCGGTGCGGACGGACGACGGTCGTCGGACGTGCTGCACGCCGACCCGACGGTCGGCCGGACGAGAACGAGCCGAGGAGACTCACCTGCCCAAGCCCAAGGAAGACGCCATCGTGCTGGAAGGAACGGTCGTCGAGCCGCTGCCGAACGCCATGTTCCGAGTCGAGCTCGAGAACGGGCACAAGGTGCTGGCGCACAGTTCGGGGAAGATGCGGATGCACCGGATCCGCATCCTGCCCGGTGACCGGGTCCAGGTGGAGATCACTCCTTACGACCTCGCCCGGGGGCGCATCACCTACCGGTACAAGTAAGGGCGGCGAGCAGAGCCGGGACCACGCGGATGGAGGACCCGGAGCAGAGCCGGCGGGCACAGGGCAGGGATCAGGAAATCAGGAACGAAAGCACCAGCAACGAGAGCAGGACAAGGTGAAGGTTCGACCAAGTGTCAAGCCGATGTGTGAGAAGTGCAAGGTGATCCGCCGGCATCGGCGGGTCTTCGTCATCTGCGAGAACCCGCGGCACAAGCAGCGGCAGGGCTGATGACGCCGGTTCGCGCGCGAGTCGTCTCGCGCAAGTCGTCTAGGGAGGAGTGAGGTGGCCCGCATCTCTGGAGTGGACATCCCCCGCGAGAAGCGGTTGGAGATCTCCCTCACCTACATCTATGGAATCGGCCGGACCACCTCGCAGAAGATCTGCGAGGCGACCGGGACCAGCTGCGACACCCGGGTGCGTGACCTGACCGACGAAGAGGTCACCCGCTTGCGCAACTACATCGACTCGAACCTGGAGGTCGAGGGGGATCTGCGGCGGGACGTCTCCCAGGACATCAAGCGCAAGATGGAGATCGGTTGCTACCAGGGGATCCGGCACCGCAAGGGACTGCCGGTCCACGGTCAGCGCACCCACACCAATGCCCGCACCAGAAAGGGACCGAAGAAGACGGTCGCCGGAAAGAAGAAGGTCCGCAAGTAGATGCCGAAGACGCCCAAGTCCTCCGCCTCCCAGCGCCGGCCGCGCAAGCGCGAGCGCAAGAACGTGACCTTCGCGGTCGCCCACATCAAGAGCTCGTTCAACAACACCATCGTCTCGATCGCCGATCCCGAGGGGAACGTCCTGGCGTGGGCCTCGGCGGGCAACGTCGGCTTCAAGGGCTCGCGCAAGTCGACGCCCTTCGCCGCGCAGCTCGCCGCCGAGCAGTGTGCCCGGCGGGCGATGGAGCACGGCGTACGCCGGGTGGACGTGTTGGTGCGCGGTCCGGGTTCGGGCCGCGAGACGGCCATCCGCTCGCTGGCGGCCACCGGCATCGAAGTCGCCGGCATCAAGGACGTGACTCCCATCCCCCACAACGGTTGCCGCCCGAAAAAGCGGCGCCGGGTCTGAGGGGAGTTCGATGGCCCGCTACACCGGACCGGTCTGCCGCCTCTGCCGGCGCGAGCGCACCAAGCTCTTCTTGAAGGGCGAGCGCTGCTACTCGATGAAGTGCCCGGTGTCCGAGGCGGTCACCGACCGGCACAGCCGCGCCTACCCTCCCGGCGAGCACGGGCGCGACCGGATGCGCCAGGGGTCGGAGTATCTCGGCCAGCTTCGCGAGAAGCAGAAGGCCCGCCGCATCTACGGCCTGCTCGAGCGGCAGTTCCACAACCTCTACGTCGAGGCCTCACGTGCGCCCGGCATCACCGGCGAGAACTTGCTGCGGATGCTCGAGCTGCGCCTCGACAACGTCACCTTCCGGGCCGGCTGGGGTGCGAGCCGCGCTCAGGCCCGACAGTTCGTGCGCCACGGGCACGTCCGGGTCAACGGCAAGCGGGTGACCATCCCGAGCTACCGGGTCCGCGAAGGAGACGTGATCTCCTTGAAGCAGGCCTCGCGTGAGCTCTTCCACGTCCGCCGCAACATGGACACCCTGGAGCGGGTGCTCCCACCCTGGCTCGAGCAGGTCGAGAACCCCTTCGAGGTCCGGGTGTCCTCGCTCCCACTGCGGGAGCACATCGACGAGCCCCTCCAGGAGCAACTGATCGTCGAGCTCTACTCGAAGTAGCCGGCCGGTCCGGGCCCGACCGGTGCGGCTCGCTCGCCGGTCACCGAACACGCAGCGACACACAGCACAGAACGAACGACAGACCCACCAACCCCCGACGAACACGCAGCACACTGCCGAGGAGCCACGATCCCCATGCTCATCATCCAGCGACCCACCGTCGAAGCCATCGGTGAAGAGGAGGACAACCGACAGCGGTTTGCGGTCGGCCCGCTCGACCCGGGCTTCGGCCACACCCTGGGCAACTCGCTCCGGCGCACCCTTCTCTCCTCGATCCCGGGCGCCGCGATCACCCAGGTCCGCTTCGACGACGCCCTCCACGAGTTCACCACCCTCCCGGGGGTGAAAGAGGACGTGACCGACCTGATCCTCAACCTGAAGGACATCCTCCTCCGGGTGCACAGCGAGGAGCCGGTGACCATCCGTCTCGACAAGCGCGGGCCGGGAGACGCCACTGCCGGCGACCTCCAGATCACCGCCGACGTCGAGGTCCTCAACCCCGCCCAGCACATCGCCACGCTCAACTCGAAGGGGCGGCTCGCGGTCGACCTCACCGTCGAGCGCGGGCGCGGGTACCTCTCGGCCGACAAGAACAAGCGGACGACCACCATCGGGGTGATCCCGGTGGACGCGATCTTCTCGCCGATCCGCCGGGTCGCCTTCACCGTCGAGCCGGTCCGGGTCGAGCAGTCGACCGACTTCGACCGGCTGGTCCTCGACATCGAGACCGACGGCTCGCTCAACCCGCGAGAGGCGCTCGCGTCGGCGGGTGACACCTTGCGCACCCTGGTGAGCCTCGTCGCGGACTTGGAAGAGGAGCCCATGGGCCTCGAGCTCGGCGAGGTCGGCACCGTCGGCACCGGCTCACCCGACCTCGACCTGCGCATCGAGGACCTCGACCTGACCGAGCGGCCGCGCAACTGCCTGAAGCGCGCGCAGATCAACACGATCGGCGAACTGGTCGACCGCACCCTCGACGATCTGTTGAACATCACCAACTTCGGGCAGAAGTCCCTCGACGAGGTGCTCCAGAAGCTCGACGAGCGCGGCCTTGCGCTGCGGGTGAAGGACTAGCCGGGCGATGCGGGGGACTCCGAAGAAAGGCCGCCGGTTCGGCGGGAGCGCCGCCCACCAGAAGGCGATGATGGGCAATCTCGTCGCGTCCCTCGATCGCCGCCGAGTACCTGGTGACCACCGAGGCGAAGGCAAAGGCCCTCCGTCCGGTCGCCGAGAAGGTGATCACCGCGGCCGCGAAGGGCGGGCTCGCCCGGCAACGCAACGTGGTCGCTTTCATCCGGGACAAGGAGATGACCCACAAGCTCTTCGAGGAGATCGGTCCCCGCTATGCGGACCGTCCCGGTGGGTACACCCGGATCCTGAAGCTCGGCACCCGCCTCGGGGACAACGCCCCGATGGCCCGCATCGAACTGGTGTGAGCCCGGCCCCCGACTCCTCGGGGGCCGACGGGCGGACGGTCCGCTGGCGGATGACCGTCGCCTACGACGGTTCGGGGTTCCACGGGTTCGCCGCCCAGAACGGGCAGCACACCGTCGCGGGTGCGCTGGCCGAGGCGCTGGAGCGGATCTCGGCGAGCCGGTGACGCTGACCTGCGCGGGACGGACCGACGCGGGGGTACACGCCCTCGACCAGGTGGTCCACTTCGACGTCGACGAATCGGTTTCCGCCCGGATCGACCCGGCGTCGGTCACCAAGTCGTGCAACAGCCAGCTGGCTCCCGCGGTGGTGGCGCGCTCGCTCGAGCCGGCCCCCGAGGGGTTCGACGCGCGCCGCTCGGCGAGCGCCCGTCGCTACCGCTACCTGGTGCTCAACGCGCCGGTGCCCGATCCGCTGCTCCGAGGCCTCACCTGGCACGTGATCGACCCCCTCGACCTCCGCCAGCTGCGAGCCGGCGCGGACGCGCTCCTCGGCGAGCACGATTTCCGGGCCTTCTGCCGGCGCCCCGCGGGAACCAGCCCGGGAGAGCCCATCCACCGCCGGGTGCTCGAGGCGAGCTGGAGCCGCCTTTCCGAGTGTGGAGGCGCCCGCCGGGGTCCTCGGGGAGCCGCCCCGGCGCCGACCGTCGCCCCGGTGCCCGCGGTCGGCGACCTCTATTCCTTCGAGATCGAGGCGACCTCGTTCTGCCACCAGATGGTCCGCTCGATCGTGGCGACCCTGGTCGACGTCGGCCGTGGCCGCAAACGGCCCTCCGACATCCCCTGGATCCTGCGCTCGGCCGACCGCCGCCACGCCTCCCAGCCGGCGCCCGCGTGGGGGCTCACCCTGGTCGCGGTGCGTTACGACGGTTCGGACGGCTTGCCCCTCCCGTCTGGGGCGACCTATCCTGGGATGCCGCCGGAGCGACCTCCCGTGACCCGCCAGGGCCCGTGAGCCGACCCGCGAGCCCCGGACGTCACCACTCGTCCGGCGCACCCGGCAGAGCCGGCCCGGCACCATCGAACTGAGGACACCTGTGCGCACCTACTCACCCAAATCGGCCGAGGTCACCCGCGCCTGGCACGTCGTCGACGCGGACGGCCTGGTCCTCGGTCGGCTGGCGACCGAGGTGGCCTCGGTGCTGCGGGGAAAGCACAAGCCGACCTTCGCCCCCCACGTCGACACCGGCGACCACGTGGTGGTGGTCAACGCGGACAAGGTCGTGCTCACCTCGGGCAAGGCCGACTCGAAGATGTCCTACCGCCACAGCGGCTACCCGGGCGGCCTCAGCGCCACTCCCTATCGGGTGCTGCTCGAGGAGCACCCCGACGAGCTGGTCCGCAATGCCATCGTGGGGATGCTCCCGAAGAACCGGCTCGGCCGCCAGATGGCGACCAAGCTCAAGGTCTACGCCGGACCGGATCATCCGCACGCCGCGCAGGCACCCGAACCACTCGACCTGCCCGGCGCCCGTCGGCGCGCTTCGGCGCGCAGTGGCGAGTAAGCGGCGAGCAGGCGAGTAGAGAGAACGCGAGGAACCACAACGTGGCGCAAGCACCGCTCTGTCAGACCACCGGCCGGCGCAAGCGCGCGGTCGCCCGGGTGCGGGTCCGCGCCGGGCAAGGCGCGATCACCGTCAACCAACGGCCCTTCGAGGAGTACTTCACCTCGGCAACCCACCGGATGGTCGTGACCGAACCCCTCCGGATGACCGACACCACCGCCTCGTGGGACTTCGACGCGACGATCGACGGCGGCGGGGTGTCGGGTCAGGCGGGCGCCTTCCGCCTCGGCCTCGCCCGTGCGCTCTGCGAGCTCGACCCCGAGCTGCGCACCTCGTTGAAGAAGGCGGGATTCCTCACCCGCGACGCGCGGGAGAAGGAGTCGAAGAAGTACGGCCTGAAGAAGGCCCGTAAGGCTCCGCAGTACTCCAAGCGGTAGCCCGGTGCCACTCCGGTTCGGCACCGACGGCGTACGGGGGATCGCCAACGTCGAACTCCACCCGGAGCTGGTCCTGGCGTTCGGCAGGGCCGTCGCCCGTACCATCGCCTCTCCGGCGTTCCTGATCGGGCGCGACACGCGCCGCTCGGGTCCGCTCCTCCAGGCGGCCCTCTCGGCCGGACTGGCGAGCGAAGGAGCCGACGTGGTCGACGTCGGCGTGCTCCCGACCCCGGGTCTCGCCTGGCTCTCCGCGGAGCGCGAGCTGCCGGCCGCAGTGATCTCGGCGTCCCACAATCCCTTTCCCGACAACGGGATCAAGCTCTTCGCTCCCGGCGGCTTGAAGCTCGGGGACGGCGTGGAGGCGGCGATCGAAGAGGAGCTCGCCCGGGTCCTCGATCCCTCGGCCAAAGGGCCCCTCCCGCTTTCGGGACACGGGGTCGGCACTCTGGTCGGCGAGCCCGGGCTCGGCAAGCGCTACGTCGCGCACCTCGCCTCTCTTCTCGAAGGGCGGCGTCTCACCGGCCTGCGCCTGGTCGTCGACAGCGCGAACGGCGCGGCCTCGGGGCTCGCCGCCGAGCTCTTCGAGGGACTCGGCGCCGAGGTGACCGCCATCGGGTGCGAACCCGACGGGACCAACATCAACGACGGCTGCGGTTCGACCTCGACGGCAACGCTCGCGGCCGCGGTGATCGAGCACGAGGCCGACCTCGGGCTCGCGCTCGACGGAGACGCCGACCGATTGCTCGCGATCGACGCGGACGGCGACCTCGTCGACGGCGACGAGCTGCTCGCGCTCTTCGCGGTCGATCTCGCCGAGCGGGGACTGCTCGCCGGCGACACGGTGGTGGTGACCGTGATGTCCAATCTCGGCTTCCACCTCGCCATGCAGGCGCGGGGGATCGCGGTGTCGGCGACCCCGGTCGGCGACCGCCACGTGCTGGCCGAGCTCGAGACGCACGGCCTCGCGCTCGGCGGCGAGCAGTCCGGCCATCTCGTCTTTCGAAAGCTGGCCACCACCGGCGACGGACTGCTCACCGGGCTTCTCCTCGCCGATCTGTTGGTGCGGTCGGGCCGTCCGCTCGCGGAGCTCCTCGAAGGGTTGGTGGTCCGGGTGCCACAGGTGCTGGTCAACGTCGCAGTGCCCGACTCGGAGTTGCTGGCCGGTGCCAGCGCGGTCTGGTCCGCGGTGGCCGAGGAGGAGGAGCGGCTCGGCGAGGGGGGCCGGGTGCTGCTCCGGCCGAGCGGGACCGAGCCGATGGTCCGGGTGATGGTCGAGGCCCCGGGTGACGGGGTGGCCGAGGAGATCGCCGAGCGTCTCGCCCGCCTGGTCGGCTTCGAACTGCGCGCGGCGGCCTCGACCGGGAGCTGATCTGCTGCTTTGCATGGGGGCTGTCCTGCGGGAGGCCGGGCCCGAAGGGCACCCGGGTGGGGTTTGCAAGCGGCGGGGGCCACTAGCCTTCGAACCCATGTGCGGGATCATCGGCATCGCCACGACGCGCACCGCGGATGGCGAGCTGCCCGATGCGGATCCGGTGCTCGGGGTGCTCCTCGACGGCCTCGCACGGCTCGAGTACCGGGGCTACGACTCGGCAGGCGTCGCCCTGGTCGGCACATCCGAAGACGGGGTCTGGCGTGCCCGGGCCGCCAACGGCACCCGGTCCCTCGACGACCTCGCCAAGCGTGCGGAGAGCGCGCCCGGTGGTGCGACCGCCGGCATCGGCCACACCCGCTGGGCGACCCACGGCCGCCCGAGCGAGCAGAACGCCCATCCGCTCCTCGACTGCTCGGGCCGCCTCGCGCTCATCCACAACGGGATCATCGAGAACCACGTGGAGCTGGCCGACGAGCTGGTCGCGGACGGTCACCGGCTCGAGTCGGAGACCGACACCGAGGTCCTCGCCCACCTGGTCGAGGACCGGCTCGCCGCCGACCCCGACGGTGGACTCGCCGGTGCCCTGCGGGCCGCGCTGGCCGGGGTACGCGGGGCCTTTTCCGTCGCGGTGGTCCACGCGGACGATCCCGAGGTCATCGTGGCCGCCCGCCGGATCTCGCCGCTGCTGATGGGGGTCAGCGACGGCTCGGCCTTCCTCGCCTCGGACGTGCCGGCGATCCTCGGGCTCACCCGCGAGTTCTTCGTGCTCGAGGACGACCAGGTCGCCGAGATCCGTCCCGGCTCGATCGCGGTCACCGCGCTCGACGGCTCGCCGGTCGAGCCGGCGCGGCTCACCGTCGACTGGGACCTCGATGCCGCTCGGAGGGACGGCTACGACGACTTCATGAGCAAGGAGATCCACGAGCAGCCGAAGGCGGTCGCCGACACACTGCTCGACCGGGTCCTCCCCGACGGGACGCTCGCCCTCGACGAGATCCGGATCTCGACCGACGAGCTGCGTGCCGTCGACAAGGTGTTCATCGTGGCCTGCGGCACCAGCTACCACGCCGGCCTGATGGCCAAGTACGCGATCGAGCACTGGGCGCGCCTGCCGGTCGAGATCGACATCGCGAGCGAATTCCGCTACCGCGACCCGGTGGTCGACGACCGGACACTGGTCATCGGGGTGAGCCAGTCCGGGGAGACCGTCGACACCTTCCAGGCCATCCGGGCGGCCGGTTCGTTCGGCGCGAGGGTGCTGGTCATCTGCAACGTGGTCGATTCGTCGATGG
This sequence comes from uncultured Acidimicrobiales bacterium, assembly GCA_963741055.1. GTDB lineage: Bacteria > Actinomycetota > Acidimicrobiia > Acidimicrobiales > RAAP-2 > Bog-756. The sequence goes on from CAVUGU010000023.1 coordinate 82,280, forward strand.
CCCGAGAGTGCGACGCGGTGCTCTACACGAGGGCGGGGCCGGAGATCGGCGTCGCCTCCACCAAGACCCACCTCGCGCAGATCGTCGCCCTCGAGATCCTCGCCCTCTACCTCGCCCAGGTGCGGGGGACGCTCAGCCCCGCCGACGCGCAGGCCAAGCTGACCGCGATGGGGGTCCTGCCCGACAAGGTCGCATCGGTGCTCGAGCGTGCCGATCAGGTCGAGGCGGTCGCCCGCACCATCCGCGACGCGTCGTCGTTCATCTTCCTCGGTCGCCAGGTCGGCTACCCGGTCGCACTCGAAGGTGCCCTCAAGCTGAAGGAGCTCTCGTACCTGCGAGCGGAGGGCTTCCCTGCCGGCGAGCTCAAGCACGGGCCGATCGCCCTGGTCGAGCCGGGGACCGTGGTGATCGGCGTGGCGACCCGCACGCCGGTCTGGGAGAAGATGATGGCCAACGTGGCCGAGGTCAAGAGCCGCGGCGCCACGGTGGTGCTGGTCGCGGAGGACGGGGACGAGGAGACCGCACGCCACGCCGACGCGGTCCTCTGGGTGCCGGCGACCGAGTACCTCTTCTCGCCGGTGGTCGACGTGGTCCCCTTACAGCTCCTCGCCTACCACCTGGCCCGGCTCCACCACCTCGACGTGGACCGCCCGCGCAACCTGGCGAAGGTGGTCACCGTCGAGTGAGCGGCTCCGGCCCGGAGGCGGCGAGCGCACCGGGGGCGCCGATCGCGCCGAGCGCGGCCGAAGCCGCGGTCGTCGGGGTCGGGGTCGACGCGGTGGACCTCGACCGTTTCCGTGTGGTGCTGGGCCGGCGTCGGCGCCTCGCCGAGCGGGTCTTCACCGAGGGTGAGCGAGCTGATGCCCGCGCCGCTGCCGATCCGGTCCCGCGCCTCGCGGCGCGCTTCGCGGCGAAAGAGGCGGTGATGAAGGCCCTCGGGGTCGGGCTCGGCGCCTTCGCGCTGGCCGACGTCGAGGTGGTGCGCGACCCGTCGGGCTCGCCCTCTCTGGTGCTGCACGGCTCGGCCGCCGATCGAGCGCGGGCCGCGGGGGTGGCACGCTGGCACCTCTCGCTCACCCACTCGGGGCTGGTCGCGCTGGCCATGGTGGTCGCGGCCGGCCGCGGAGGCGCGGCAACGGGAGCAGGCGCGGGAGCGGGAGGGCCCGCGGCGCCCTAGCGTCGGGACGATGTTGCCCGTGCTCACCGTCGCGGAGATGGGCGCGGTCGACGCGCGGGCTCGCGAGACCACCCCGCTCGAGGTCCTGGTCGGCCGCGCCGGTCGGGCTGCCGCGCGCGCGGCCACCGAGCTTGCTCGGCGGCACCTACGGACGCCGGGTGACCGTCGTCGCCGGTCGCGGCAACAACGGCGCGGACGGACGGGTCGCGGCCGAGCTGCTCACCCGACGCGGCGCACGGGTCGCCGTCGTCGACGCCGGCGCGGGCGACCCGCTCGGCGCACCCGACCTGGTGATCGACGCGGCGTACGGGACCGGCTTCCACGGCGAGTACCGCGCACCCGAGGTGGCAGAGGGCACGCCGGTCCTCGCGGTCGACATCCCCTCGGGGGTGAGCGGCGACACCGGCGAGGCAGGCGGCTCCCCGCTCGCCGCAGACCGCACCGTCACCTTCGCCGCGCTGAAGCCCGGCCTCCTCCAGTGGGACGGGGTGCACCTGGCCGGAGAGGTCACCGTCGCCGACATCGGGCTCGACCCGGGCGATTCGGAGATCGGCGTCGTCGAGGCCGAGGACGTCACCCGGCTCGTGCCGGCCCGCAAGTACGGCGGCAACAAGTGGTCGGCCGCGGTGCTCGTCGTGGCCGGCTCGCCCGGGATGACCGGCGCAGCGGCGCTCTCTGCACGAGCCGCCTACCGGAGCGGCGCGGGGATGGTGCGCCTCGGCGTGCCGGGCGCCACCCTCGGATCGGTGGCCATCGACGAGGCGGTCGGCGTCGACCTCGACGAGGCGGGCTGGTCGACCGCCGCGCTCGAAGCGGCGGAACGTTGTGGGGCGGTGGTGGTCGGACCGGGCCTCGGGCGCGCGACGGCGACCGCGGCAGAGGTCAAGCGGCTGGTGGCCGAGTCGCCGGTGCCGGTGGTGGTCGACGCCGACGGACTGTTCGCGCTCGACCGGATCGACGCGGGCCAGTTGGTCACCGGAGGAGCACCGGTGGTGCTCACGCCCCACGACGGCGAGTACGCCCGGTTGATGGGCTGCGCGCCCGGACCCGACCGCATCGATGCGGCGCGACGGCTGGCCGCGGCCGCGCAGTCGGTCGCGCTGGTCAAGGGACCGACCACCTCGGTCGCCGACCCGGCGGGCCAGGTGCTGCTCAACACCAATGGGACTGTGCGCCTCGCGACCGCGGGCACCGGCGACGTCCTCTCGGGCGTGATCGGCGCGCTGCTCGCCCGTGGAGTCGCCCCGCGTTGGGCAGCGGCGCTCGCGGCGCACGTCCACGGTCTCGCGGCGCATCTCGGGTTCGGCGAGGGCCTCGTCGCGGGCGACCTCCCCGAGCTGGTGGCTGTGGTCATGTCCGAGCTGGTGGCCGGCGTTCCTCGCGAAGAAGAGGAGGGGATCACCGATGGGTGAGCACTGGCGGCCCGCCTGGGCGACCGTCGACCTCGACGCGGTCCGGCACAACGCGTCGCTGCTCGCCCGCATCGCAGGTCCGGCCGAGCTCTGCGCGGTGGTCAAGGCCGACGGCTACGGGCACGGCGCCCCTGCGGTGGCACGAGCCGCGCTGGAAGGTGGCGCGACCTGGTTGGCGGTCGCGCTGGTCGAGGAGGGAGTCGCGCTCCGCGAGGCCGGCATCGACGCGCCGGTGCTCCTGCTCTCGGAGGCGCCGACCGAGGCATTGCCCGCCGCCGTCGAGCATCGGCTGCTCCCGACCGCCTACACCCACGGCGCGATCGCCTCGCTGGCCAAGGTGGTCGGCGACACCGGGTCGGCGCCGGTCGACGTGCACCTGAAGGTCGACACCGGCATGCACCGGGTCGGCGCGGACCGCAGCGAGATCCCTTCGCTGGTCGAAGCGCTCGCGGCCGACGCCTCGGTGCGACTCGGCTCGCTCTGGACCCACCTGGCGGTCGCCGACGGAGCCTCCGACGAGGACCGCGAGTACACCGAGGCCCAACTCGAACGCTTCGACCGGACCCTCGCCGAGCTGGCGTCGCTCGGGCACCGTCCGCCGCTCACCCATGCGGCCAACTCCGCCGGCACGGTCGCGTTCCCCGCCGCGCGGCGCGACCTGGTGCGGTGCGGGATCGCGCTCTACGGCGCCGCCCCGACCCCCGCGATCGGAGACCGCATCGTCGAGCTCACCGGTGAGTCGCTCCGGCCGGTCCTCTCGCTCCGGGCGCAGGTCGCCGCGGTGCGCGACCTGCCCGCGGGGGAGCGCCCCTCCTACGGGCGGGCCCGGCCGCTTCCGGTGCGCGTCGACGGTCGCGACCGTGCCGCTCGGTTACGCCGACGGCGTGCCGCGTCGCCTCTTCGACGTCGGCGGCGAGATCCTCGTCGGTGGTCGGCGCCGACCCCTCGCCGGGGTCGTGACCATGGACCAGATCATGATCGACTGCGGCCCGGTCGGGACCTCGGACGTCGCGGTCGGCGACGAGGTGGTGCTGCTCGGCCGCCAGGGCGACGAGGAGGTCGGGGCCGACGAATGGGCGGAGCTGCTCGGGACGATCAACTACGAGGTGCTCTGCGACATCGGCCCACGGGTGCCCCGGGTGGTCGTCGGCGAGGCGAGCGGCAGCGGCGGCTGAGACCGACTCCAGCCGAGCTCGGCCGATGCGCCGTTCGCCGGAGGAGTTGCAGACCCCGGGCATTACCATGCGGCGGTGGCACCCGGCACCCAGCTGGCCGACGTCGCCGCGGAAGCGGCCACCTGCACTCGATGCCCACTGGCGGCCGGCCGGACCCAGGTGGTCTTCGGGGTGGGCGACCCGAACGCCGACCTGATGTTCGTCGGCGAGGCACCGGGGCGCGAGGAGGACCTCCAGGGCGAGCCGTTCGTCGGACGTTCGGGCAAGCTCCTCGACCGGTTGCTCGCGGAGGAGCTCGGCATCGACCGGGGGCGGGTCTACATCGCCAACGTGATCAAGTGCCGCCCCCCGGACAATCGCGACCCGGTGGCGGAGGAGATCGCCGCCTGCCGGCCGTACCTCGAGACCCAGCTCGACCTCATCGCACCAACCGTGGTGGTCACGCTCGGGAACTTCGCCACGAGGCTCCTACTCGGCACCGATCTCGGCATCACCAAGGTGCGCGGACGCTCCTACCCGATCGACGGACGAAACGTCGTCCCCACCTACCACCCCTCGGCCGCGCTCCGCTCCGGTGGCGTCGTGGTCGCCGAGATGCGCGCGGATCTGATCCGGGCCAAGCAGCTGCTCGGGTGGGGCGAGTGAGCGACGTCCGCGGCCGCGACCGCGCCGCTCGTGGTGGAGACCGACGGACCCGATCAGACGAGGACTCTCGCCGCCGCGCTCGCCGCCCTCTGCCTCCCCGGGGACCTGGTCCTCCTGGTCGGTGACCTCGGCGCCGGGAAGACCACCTTCGCGCAGGGCTTCGGAGGGGCGCTCGGCGTCCGCGATCCGATCACCAGCCCGACCTTCGTTCTGGTTCGCCGCTACCCGCTCCACCCACACACCTCGTGCGCGACCGCGGGTGGCATCCGGGCGCTCCTCCATGCCGACCTGTACCGGCTCGACACCCTCGGCGAGGTCGCCGACCTCGGACTCGCCGAGCTGATCGAGGACGGCGGAGTGGCGCTCGTCGAGTGGGGCGACGTCGCCGGCGGAGTGCTCGGCCCCGAGTGGCTGTCGGTGCGGTTCGAGATCGTCGACGACGTGCACCGCCGGATCACCCTCGCCGCCGACGGCACCTCGTGGGCGGCGAGATGGCTGCAACTCACCGCCGCGCTCGGGGTCGCTCGAGGGAGCCGGCGGCCGATGAACCTCCTCGCCATCGAGTCCGCCACCGACGCAGTCGGGGTCGCGCTCGCCCGAGACGGCGCCGGCACCGCGGTGGTCCTCCACGAGGGGGGTCGCGCCCACGCAGAACTGCTCGTCCCCTCGATCGAGGAGGTCTGTCGCGACTGCAGGGCTCTCGGTAGCCGACCTCGACGTGGTCGCCGTCGACGCCGGGCCCGGTCTGTTCACCGGACTGCGGGTCGGGGTGGCGACCGCGAAGGCGCTCGGGCAGGCGCTCTCGATCGGGGTGGTGCCGGTCTCCAGCCTCGACGTCCTGGCCGCGGGCGCGTTCGAACGGCTCGCCGGGGAGCAGGTCGCCGCGGTGGTCGCGGTGGTCGACGCGCGCCGAGCGGAGGTCTTCGTCGCCGTCTACCACCTCGACGGGCCGATCGGCGTCGAGGCAGCAAAGGCCAAGGCAGCAAAGCCCGGGGCGGCGAACGCCGGGGCGGCGACCGCGTTGCTCGACCCGGCGTCGGTGCGCGACGACGAGGCGCACCCGATCGCGCCCGAGGTGCTCGCCGAACGGTTGCGCGCACTCTCCCGGAGGGGCCGGGTGTTGGCCGTCGGGGACGGCGCACTGCGTTACCGCGACCTGTTGGTCGCCGAGCCCGACGTCGACCTCACGCTCGCCAGCGAGTTGCGGGTCCCGCCCCCGGCGATGCTCGCCCGGCTGGCCGCCGACCGGTTGGCGAACGGTGCGCGGCCCGAGCCGCCCGACGCGGTCCGACCGGACTACCGGCGAGAGGCGGACGCCGCGCATCAACTGGGAGGAGCGGTCACCGCGCCCGCGGCTCGAGGGCCTCGGCGCGGCCGACCGTCGTCCGGCATGAGGTCCTCTCGGACCAAGACGTCCCGTCGCAAGGCCGCGACGGCCCCGACCGGGCCGGCCGGGCGCGAGGGGCGCGACGGGCGGCGAGGACCGCGACGAGGTGGTGATCGCCCCCATGCGCAGCCGGGACGTGAAGGCGGTGCTCGTCATCGAGCGGGCCGTCTTCCCGGAGCCGTGGTCCCACCGCCTGTTCACCGAGGAGCTCGCCCAACGCAACACCCGCGCGTACCGCGCGCTCTGGATCGGTCGTCACCTCGTCGGCTACGGGGGACTGATGTTCGTCGACGACGAGGCGCACGTGAACAGCATCGCGATCGATCCCGGGCACCAGAACGCCGGGCTCGGCGCGGTCCTCTTCTTCGACCTGGTCGAAACCGCGCTCGGGCGGGGGTCACGTCATCTGACCCTCGAGGTCCGGGTCGGCAACGAACCGGCCATCACCCTCTACCGGCGATTCGGGCTGGCTCCGGTCGGCGTGCGCTCGGGCTACTACGCGGGTGGTGACGACGCGCTGATCATGTGGGCCCGGGACATCGACTCCGACACGGTACCGGGCCCGACTCGATCGCATCCGTCGTGGACGTCACCCCGGGCTCGAGGTCCACAGCCGGTGGTGAGGTGGTGAGGTGGTGAGGCCGTGAGCCCGGCGGCCATTCACCGCGTGCTCGGTATCGAGACCTCCTGCGACGAGACCGCCGCATCGGTCGTCGACGGCGGGAGCGAGGTGGTCTCCTCGGTGGTCTCGAGCCAGGTCGATCTGCACGCGCGCGATGGAGGCGTGGTGCCCGAGCTCGCGGGCCGTGCCCACCTCGAGCTGCTCACGCCGGTGGTGGCCGACGCGCTCGAGCAGGCCGGCTCGGACCCGATGGGCACCGGCATCGACGCCGTCGCGGTGACCTGCGGCCCGGGACTCATCGGTTCCCTCCTGGTCGGCGTCGCCGAGGCCAAGGCCCTCTCCCTCGCCTGGGACGTGCCCCTGATCGGGGTCAACCACCTCGAGGCCCACCTGTTCGCGTCCCTGCTCGAGCCGACCGACCTCGGCTGGCCCCTGCTGGTGCTGTTGGTCTCGGGCGGCCACTCGCTGGTGGTCGAAGTGGCCGAGCCCGGTCGCTACCGGACGCTCGGGGGGACGATCGACGACGCGGCCGGCGAGGCGTTCGACAAGGTCGCCCGGTTCCTCGGGCTCGGCTATCCGGGAGGTCCGGCCATCGACCGGGTCGCGGAGGAAGGAGATCCGACCGCCTTCGCCTTCCCCCGGGCGCTGCCCGGCAGCGGCTACGACCTCTCCTTCAGCGGGCTGAAGACGTCCGTCGTCAACACGGTCCGCAAGCACCCGGACGCCTCGACCGCGGACGTCGCCGCCTCGTTCCGTGCGGCGGTGGTCGACGTGCTGGTCGAGCGGGCCCGCAGCGCGGCAGCCGAGGTCGGAGCGGCCGCGGTCTGCCTTGCCGGCGGGGTCGCCGCCAACTCCCTGCTGCGACGGCGGATCGTCGAAGCCTGCGAGGAGGACGGGATCGGCGCCTTCCTGCCCGGGCGCGCCCTCTGCACCGACAACGCGGCGATGGTGGCCGCGGCCGGGTGGTGGCGGCTCGGACAGGGGCCCCCGAGCCCGCCCGATCTCGGCGCGGACCCGAACCTGCGGCTCGCCGACGCGGTCTGACCGGGCACCCGGTCGAGGCCGGCCCTGGCACTCGGGCTCCCCGGTTGCCAAGCCGGGCCGCGGCAGGTATCGTTGGCACTCTCAACCCTCGACTGCTAAACGCCGGTCAGTGCAAAACGTGCCAGAGGAGGCCCCAACACATGAGTCTGCACCCGCTTGACGATCGCATCGTCGTCCGTCCGGGCGAGTCCGAGGAGACCACCGCCTCCGGGCTGGTCATCCCCGACACCGCCAAGGAGAAGCCCCAGCAGGGAGAGGTCCTGGCCGTCGGACCCGGCCGTCGCGCCGAGTCCACCGGCGAGCTCATTCCCTTGGACATCAAGAAGGGCGACACCGTCGTCTACTCGAAGTACGGCGGCACCGAAATCGTCTCTGACGGCGAGGATCTGCTCATCCTCTCCAGCCGGGACGTCCTCGCGAAGGTAGGGAAGTAATGCCGAAGATCCTCAAGTTCGACGAGGCCGCGCGCCGCGGTCTCGAGTCGGGAGTCAACAAACTCGCCGAGACCGTCAAGGTCACCCTCGGCCCGAAGGGCCGCAACGTGGTGATCGAGAAGAAGTTCGGTGCGCCGACCATCACCAACGACGGCGTCTCGATCGCCCGTGAGGTGGAGCTGGAGGACGTCTTCGAGAACATGGGCGCCCAGCTGGTGAAGGAAGTCGCGACCAAGACGAACGACATCGCCGGCGACGGCACCACCACCGCCACCGTCCTCGCCCAGGCCCTGATCCGTCAGGGACTGCGCAACGTGGCCGCCGGTGCCAACCCGCTCGCCCTGCGCAAGGGGATCGACAAGGGGGTCGCCGCCGCAGTCGAGTCGATCCGCGACCAGGCGAAGGAGATCGACTCGAAGACAGAGATCGCCCAGATCGCCTCCATCTCCGCCGCGGACGCCGCGATCGGCGAGGTCCTCGCGGACGCCATCGACCGTGTGGGCAAGGACGGGACGGTCACCGTCGAGGAGTCGAACACCTTCGGCATCGACCTCGAGTTCACCGAGGGCATGCAGTTCGACAAGGGCTATCTGTCGCCGTACTTCGTGACCGATCCCGAGCGCCAGGAGGCCGTCCTCGACGAGCCGATGATCCTCTTCGTCAACGCGAAGATCAGTGCGGTCCACGATCTCGTGCCGGTGCTCGAGAAGGTCATGCAGACCGGCAAGCCGCTGCTGATCGTGGCCGAGGACGTCGAGGGCGAGGCCCTCGCCACTCTGGTGGTCAACAAGATCCGCGGCACCTTCACCTCGGTGGCGGTCAAGGCGCCCGGCTTCGGTGAGCGCCGCAAGGCGATGCTCCAGGACATGGCCATCCTCACCGGTGCGCAGGTCATCTCGGAGGAGATCGGCCTGAAGCTCGACACCGCGACGGTCGATCTGCTCGGAAGTGCCCGGCGGGTCATCGTCACCAAGGACGACACGACCATCGTCGAGGGCGGCGGTTCCGAAGAGGAGGTCAAGGGTCGGATCGCGCAGATCAAGCGCGAGATCGACGAGACCGACTCGGATTGGGACCGCGAGAAGCTCCAGGAGCGCCTCGCCAAGCTCGCCGGTGGCGTCGCGGTGGTGAAGGTCGGTGCCGCGACCGAGGTCGAGCTGAAGGAGAAGAAGCACCGCATCGAGGACGCGCTCTCCGCGACCCGGGCGGCCGTCGAGGAAGGCATCGTCGCCGGCGGGGGCACCGCCCTCGTGCGGGCGCGCGGCGCGGTCCAGAAGGTCGCCGAGTCGTTGACCGGCGACGAGGCCACCGGCGCGACGCTCGTGGCCTCCGCGCTCCAGGCGCCGCTACAGGCGATCGCCGACAACGCCGGCCTCGAGGGGACGGTCTTCGTGCGTGAGGTCGAGAACGAGTCGGGTACGACCGGGCTCGACGCGCTCTCCGGCAACCTGGTCGACTTGGTGAAGGCCGGGATCATCGACCCGGCCAAGGTCACCCGCTCGGCACTGCAGAACGCGGCGTCGATCGCGGGACTCCTGCTCACGACCGAGGCGCTCGTCGCCGACAAGCCCGAGAAGCCCGATCCCGCGGCGGCCGCCGCGGCCGCTGCTGCGATGGGCGGCGGAATGGGCGGCATGGGAGGCATGGGCGGGATGATGTGACCGGTGCCGGCCCATCGGCCGGTGCTGGAGTCGTCACGACGGCCGGGCCTCGCGGTCCGGCCGTCGTCGCGCCCGGCGCTCAGCGCGCCCGGCGCTCAGCGAGCCCGGCGCTCAGCGTGTCCGGTGCTCAGCGAGCGGGCGGTTCCGGTACGTAGTGGCGCTCCGCCGAGGGGTCGACCCAGACCCGCATCGTGCGGTTGGTGCCCGGGTCCTGGAAGACCTCGTCGGTCGGCGTCCAGCCCGGCCGCGGTCGGTCGGACTCGGCGTGGCGGCGCACGAAGAAGCTGATCACCACCGCGACCAGGACGGCGGCGCCGATCAGCACCAGCACGATCACTGCTTCGCGACGACCACGACCGCGGTGCCGTAGGCGACGATCTCGGTGAGCGACTGGCCCATCTCGGACGAGTCGAAGCGGAACGTCACGACGGCGTTCGCACCGATCAACTGCGCGTTCTCGATCATGCGGTCGAGTGCGTGGCGCCGGCTGTCCTCGAGAAGCTTGGTGTACTGCTTCACCTCGCCCCCGGCGAGCGCACGGAACCCGGCGGTGATGCCCTTGGCCGCGCCCATCGATCGGACCACCAAGCCGAAGACCATGCCGAGGCTCCGTTCGATCCGCCAGTCCGGGAACTCGAGCGCGGTGGTGATCGGGAACTGAGGGTAGGCCGACCCTGTTCCGCCTGCATCGGTCATGTGCCGCTCCTTCGTGCCGCCGGCCCGGTACCGTCGCCGAGCCCGCTTCCGCAGCGTAGCGACGGCGCATCTCCGAGCCGGGTGATCGGAACGTCCTTGTCTCGGTGCCCCCGTATCCTCGGTGCACGATGTCCACCTCTCCCGGTCGAAGTGTGCCGCGCCAGGTGATCCGGCGACCGCCGGAGAACCGGCCGGGCGGCCCCGCGCCCTGGGCACACCTCCCGGCGGAGACTCGCCGCGGGATCACGGTCGCACGAGTGGTCGCCGCGCTCTCCGAGGGCGGGTTGGCCCGGGTCTCCTCCGAGTGGAGTGGCATGAAGGAGCCCTGGCGCGCTCTTCTCGACGAGGCGGAGGAGGTCCGCCGGGCCGCGGTGCTCGTCGCACTCTTCGAAGAGCGAGACGTAGCGAGGGTCGTCCTCACCGTGCGCTCGGAGCGCCTCAGCACCCACCGGGGTGAGGCCGCCTTCCCGGGAGGTCGCCTCGAGGCGGACGAGGACGTGGTCCACGGCGCACTGCGCGAGGCGCACGAGGAAGTCGCGCTCGACCCTGCAACAGTGACGGTGATCGCCGCCCTGACTCCGATGCCGACGGTCGCGTCCAACACGGTGATGACACCGGTGGTCGCCACCCTGCTCGGCGCGCCCGCGGCTCGTCGCCAGCCCGGCCGAGGTGGTGCGGATCTTCGACGTCTCCCTCGACGAGCTCGTCGCGGACGGCGTCTTCCACGAAGAGCTCTGGTCGGTGCCCGGTCGTCCTGGCACCACCGGGATTCCCGGCGAGGAGTTCCCGGTCTGGTTCTTCGAGGTGGCCGGGGAGATCGTCTGGGGCGCGACCGCGCGGACCCTCGTCGAGCTGCTGTGCCTGGTGCTCGACGTCGAGGTGCCGGACTCCCTGCTGCGCCACCGACGAGGGGAGTCCCCGACCGTCGCGTGAGGTCTCCCCGGTGCCTCGATGGCGGCGGTCGGCGAGTGGTCAGGGGGTATCGTGGGTCATGATCGGGAGAGACGGCGTGCGCCTCGGTGGGAGGGCCTGCCACCCGTCCCCGGTCGTCCCGTCGAATCGAGCGCGTTGCGGAGGACGTCCAGGTGGCTGAGATCGAGATCGGCATCTTCAAATCCGGGCGGAGGGCCTACGGCTTCGACGACATCGCGATCGTCCCCAGCCGGCGGACCCGGGATCCAGAGGACGTCGACATCAGCTGGGAGATCGACGCCTACCGGTTCGAGCTGCCGCTGATGGCCGCCGCGATGGACGGTGTGGTGAGCCCCTCCACCGCCATCGAGATCGGCCGCCTCGGGGGCATCGGCGTCCTCAACCTGGAGGGTCTCTGGACCCGCTACGAGGACCCGACCTCGCTCTTCGACGAGATCCGCGAGCTCCCTGCGGAGAAGGCGACCGCCCGGATGCAGGAGATGTACGCCGAGCCGGTCCAGAGCGAGCTGGTGACCGAGCGGATCCGCGAGATGAAGGCCGCCGGCATCACCACGGCCGCTTCGGTCACCCCGCAGCGGACCCAGGCGCTCTCCGCCGCGATCCTCGCCGCCGAGCTCGATCTCCTGGTGATCCAGGGCACCGTGGTCTCCGCCGAACACGTGTCGAAGACCACCGAGCCGCTCAACCTGAAGCACTTCATCCGCGAGTTCGAGATCCCGGTCATCGTCGGTGGCTGTGCCTCCTACCAGGCAGGCCTCCACCTGATGCGCACCGGAGCGGTCGGGGTGCTGGTCGGGGTCGGGCCGGGCAACGCCTGCACCACCCGGGGCGTGCTCGGGATCGGCGTCCCCCAGGCGACTGCCATCGCCGACGTCGCGGGTGCCCGGATGCGACACCTCGACGAGACCGGGGTGTACTGCCAGGTGATCGCCGACGGCGGGATGTCCAAAGGCGGCGACGTCGCAAAGGCGGTCGCGTGCGGCGCCGACGCGGTGATGCTCGGCTCGCCGCTCTCCTCGGCGGTCGAGGCCCCCGCCCGCGGCTTCCACTGGGGAATGGCCACCTTCCACCCGACCCTGCCCCGAGGAGCTCGGGTCCAGACGACGACCCGCGGCACCCTCCAAGAGATCCTGCTCGGGCCCGCACACGAAAACGACGGGCGGATGAACCTGTTCGGCGCGTTGCGGACCGCGATGGCCACCTGCGGGTACCAGACGGTCAAGGAGTTCCAGAAGGCCGAAGTGATGGTGGCGCCGGCGCTCCAGACCGAGGGCAAGGCCCTTCAGCGCTCGCAGGGTGTCGGCATGGGCCATTGACCTCCGGGACCGCCGGCACCGGCGACCTCGGTGAAGGTCCGGTCCTCGTCGTCGACTTCGGCGCCCAGTACGCGCAACTGATCGCGCGGCGGGTCCGCGAGGCGCACGTCTACTCGGAGATCGTCCCGCACACCGTCACCGCCGCGGAGCTGGTCGCGCGTCGTCCCTCGGGGATCATCCTCTCGGGCGGACCGAAGTCGGTCAACGAGACACCCGCGCCGACCATCGACCGGGCGGTCTACGAGACGGGCATTCCGATCCTCGGCATCTGTTACGGCGCGCAGCTGCTCGCCGCCGATCTCGGCGGGGAGGTGGCGAAGACCGGCCGCGGCGAGTACGGGCGCACGCCGCTCCAAGTCCTCGGTGGCTCGCCGCTGTTCGTCGACTGGCCCGAGGATGCACAGGTCTGGATGAGCCACGCCGACGCGATCACCCGGGTCCCCGAGGGCTTCGTGGCGACCGCGCGGTGTCCGGACGCACCGGTGGCGGCGTTCCACGACTCCGCGCGCGCTCTCTACGGGATCCAATTCCATCCCGAGGTGGTGCACACCGAGCGCGGCCGTGATCTCCTCGAGCGTTTCCTCTACGACATCTGCCACTGTCTTCCTCTCTGGACGCACACCTCGATCATCGAGTCGCAGGTCGAGGCGGTGCGCGCCCAGGTGGGTTCCTCTCCGGTCCTCTGCGCGCTCTCCGGCGGGGTGGATTCGGCGGTCGCCGCCGCGCTCGTCCACAAGGCGGTCGGCGACCAGCTCACCTGTGTCTACGTCGACACCGGGCTGATGCGCGCGGCGGAGAGCGAACAGGTCGAGGAAACCTTCCGCCGCCAGTTCCACGTCGACCTGGTCCATGTGAAGGCGGCCGACCGGTTCTTCGAAGGGCTCGCGGGCGTCACCGAGCCCGAGCGCAAGCGCAAGATCGTCGGCGAGCTGTTCATCCGGATCTTCGAGGAGGTGGCCCGCGACCTGGTCGCCGACAAGGGCGACGGCACCTCTGGCGCGAACGGGCCCTCGGGCTTTCTCGTGCAGGGGACCCTCTACCCGGATGTGATCGAGTCGGGTTCGGACGCCGCCGCCACCATCAAGTCCCACCACAACGTGGGCGGCCTCCCGAGCGATCTCGCCTTCGACCTGGTCGAGCCCTTGCGCCTCCTCTTCAAGGACGAGGTGCGCGCGGTCGGCGAGGAGCTCGGCCTCCCACCTGACATCGTCTGGCGCCAGCCCTTCCCCGGCCCCGGTCTCGCGGTTCGCATCGTCGGCGAAGTCACACCCGAGCGCGCCGACATCCTTCGTGCCGCGGACGCGATCGTGGTCGAGGAGATCCGCCGGGCGGGTCTCTACCGCGAGCTGTGGCAGAGCTTCGCGGTCCTGCCAGCGGTCCGCACGGTGGGGGTCATGGGCGACGGCCGCACCTACGCCTACCCGATCGTCGTCCGCGCGGTCACCAGTGACGACGCGATGACCGCGGACTGGGCGAGGATCCCCTACGAGGTCTTGGAGCGTCTCTCCAGCCGCATCATCAACGAGGTGGAGGGCGTGAACCGGGTGGCACTCGACATCACCTCGAAGCCGCCCGGCACCATCGAGTGGGAATGAGCGGGGGCGAGACCTCCGCACCGCCGGAGAAGAGGGACAGAGCGGCGGGGTTCTACGGGTCGAGTGCGGTCGATGCCGACAAGCTGCTCGAAGGACTGACCGAACCTCAGCGCGAGGCGGTCGTCCACCGAGGCGGCCCACTGCTGGTGATCGCCGGTGCGGGCTCGGGCAAGACCCGAGTGCTCACCCGTCGCATCGCCCACCTCATCGCCACCCGCGACGCGGCGCCCTGGCAGATCCTCGCGATCACCTTCACCAACAAGGCTGCCGACGAGATGCGCCGGCGGGTCGCCGAACTGGTCGGCAGCCGCGCGGCCGAGCGGATGTGGGTGTCGACCTTCCACTCGGCGTGCGTGCGGATCCTGCGCGCGCAAGCCGACCGCTTGGGTTACAAGAGCTCGTTCACCATCTACGACGAGGCGGACTCGCGACGCCTGATCGAGATGGTCACCCGTGAGCTCGGGATGGACACGAAGAAGTTCTCGCCGCGGGCGGTGCTCGGCCAGATCAGCCAGGCCAAGTCGTCGGAGCTCGGCCCCACCGAGTTCCGGGCGGAGGGGGTCTCGATCTTCGATCGGAAGGTCGCCGACGTCTACGACCTCTACCAGCAGCGCATGCGCGCGGCCAACGCGATGGACTTCGACGACCTCCTCCTCAACACGGTGAGGCTCTTCGACACCAACCCCGACGTCCTCGCCCACTACCGGGCCCGCTTCACCCAGATCCTGATCGACGAGTACCAGGACACCAACGCGGTCCAGAACACCCTCGCCGTCCAGCTCGCGCAGGAGCACCGCAACATCGCGGTGGTCGGCGACAGCGACCAGTCCGTCTACCGCTTCCGCGGCGCGGACATCTCGAACATCCTCGAGTTCGAGAAGGCCTTCCCCGACGCGACGGTCATCACCCTCGATCAGAACTTCCGCTCGACCCAGACCATCCTCGACGCGGCGAACGCGGTGATCGCCAACAACGTCTCGCGCAAGCCGAAGAACCTGTGGACCGAGGGTGGGGAGGGCCCCCGCATCGTCCGCTATCGGGCCGAAGACGAGCACGACGAGGCGGAGTGGGTCGCCCACGAGGTCCTCCGTTTGCGGAGCGATCAGGGTCTCCGCTTCGGTGACGTCGCGGTCTTCTACCGCACCAACAACCAGAGCCGCGCGCTCGAAGAGGCGATGGTGCGCGCGGAGATCCCCTACAAAGTGGTGGGGGGCACCCGGTTCTACGACCGCCGCGAGGTGAGAGACGTCCTCGCCTACCTGCGGGTCCTGGTCAACCCCGACGACGAGGTCAGTTGGCGGCGGATGGTCAACGTCCCGCGCCGCGGGGTCGGGGACTCCTCGGTCGCCAAGCTGGTCGGATGGGCGAGCCGGGAAGGCGTCTCCTTCGGGGAGGCGGTCGCCCATGCCGAGGAGGCCGGCGTCGGTGGGAAGGCGGGTCGGGCTCTCGTCGAGCTCTCCGCCTTCCTCGACGTGCTGCGCTCGCGGATGGCGGTGCCCCCGCCGGTCGAAGACGACGGCCTCGGAGGAGCGGAGTCGGCCGGCGGTGCTCCGGCGGCTGAGCCGGTGCGAGAGCCGGTGGCCGAGCAGCTCGACATGGTCGCCCAGCAGCTCGACCTGGTGGCCGCGACCGGCCCGGAGGAACCGGCGCGCCGTCTCGGTCCGGGCGAGGTGGTGACCGCGATCCTCGAAGGAACGGGTTACCGAAACGAGTTGCTCGGCGAGGGGACGATCGACGCGCTCGGCCGGGTCGAGAACGTCGACGAGCTCGCCGGGGTGGCCTCCGAGTACGACACGCTGGCCGAGTTCCTCGAAGCCGCCGCGCTGGTGGCGGACTCCGACGAGATCGAGGGAGACGGGACGAAGGTTTCGCTGATGACTCTCCACATCGCGAAGGGACTCGAGTTCCCGGCCGTCTTCCTGGTCGGGCTCGAGGACGGCGTCTTCCCCCACCTGCGCTCGCTCGGCGATCCGGCCGAGCTCGAGGAGGAACGGCGTCTCGCCTACGTCGGAATCACCCGGGCCGAGCACCATCTGTACCTCTCGCACGCATGGACGAGGATGGTCCATGGAAGCGGTTCGTCGAACATCCCGAGCCGCTTCCTCAACGAGATCCCCGACGAGCTGGTGCGCGACGCGGAGGGAACCATCTACGCGGGCACCGGCACCAGCTGGCGCGCGTGGCGAGAGGACGACGGGGGTACGCCCGGTCGTACGGTCTTCGGACGTGGTGGCGCGGGCCCGCATCGGAAGGAGCCGTCGTCGACCGGAGCGGAGCGCCTCGGTCTCGCGGTCGGCGACCGGGTGGTGCACGGAAAGTGGGGTGAGGGGACCGTGGTCGAGACCGCCGGCGAGGGGGAAGACGCCGAGGCCGCCGTCGACTTCGCCTCGGTCGGACGCAAACAGCTCCTGTTGCGGATGGCACCCGTCAAGCGGGCCTGAGAGGTCGCCGCCGGCGCAGGCGGGCCGGGCGGGTCCGACCCGCACCGGAGATCACAGACCCACGTCCGATCACGTTTCGGAAGACTGCAGGTGAGGCCCTCGAATGCGGTGGGAGTGGCACGCGCCGCAAATCGGGCACTTCACATGGGAGAATGAATTGCCACCGAGCGCGGCCGCGGTCCAGCCCGTTCATCGGATCGTCAGTTCCGTCTGCCTCAATGGGAGGTCGTGGCCGGACGAAGCGCCCTCGCTCTGGCACGCCTCGGACCGACCGCGGACGAGACCTACGAACGAAGCACGGAGAACGCCGTGGGAGGCGACACCACCCTCGACCAGGACGAGACGGCACCCGTGCCGGACCCGATCTCGCCCGGCGTCCCTGCCGTCAACACTCCTGGCGAGCGCAACCGCCCCGGCGGTGACGCGGGGTCGCCGATCCGCGACGAGTCGCGCCGCGCTCGCAGAGCGCGGCGTCGAGCACAGATCCGCCGGCGCCGCACTTGGTTCGGACGTCACCCGAAGTCGACGGTCGTGCTGGTCATCGTGCTGGCGCTGACTCCGGTGTGGTACTCGGCCGGCTCGGCCGCGACCGACGCCACCCTCGGCCCCACGGTCGGGGCGCGACTCACCGAATGGGCGCGGGACCACGGCGGCG
This sequence comes from uncultured Acidimicrobiales bacterium, assembly GCA_963741055.1. Lineage (GTDB taxonomy): Bacteria > Actinomycetota > Acidimicrobiia > Acidimicrobiales > RAAP-2 > Bog-756. Next base: position 99,473 of record CAVUGU010000023.1, read on the forward strand.
GCTCGGTCGTCAACTGGGCGGAGAACGTCTGGTACACGTGGCATGCGCCGCCGAAGGGTGGCAAGCCACAGCCGGGAGCGATCCCCAAAGCCACCAGCACGACCCAGACGACGGTTCCCGCCGGGCCCGTTCATCTTGCCGCGCCCGCACCGGTCGTCCCCTTCGTCGCCGATCCACTGCCCGGTGAGGGTCTGTGGCACCCGATCGGCCGGACGGTCGACGGCATCCCGGCGATCTACGCCGCGTATATCCGCCCGAACGCAGTCAACACCAGCCTGGTCACCGGTGTCGCCTGGATGGACACCACTCTGCTGGCCGCGACCCTCTACGCGGGTTCGATCATTCCGAGCCCCGGGCCGCCCTGGCCCAACCAGGCCCCCATCCCGTCAGCTGCGCTCTCGACGCTCGACGCCGCGTTCAACTCCGGATTCCGGATGCCCGATTCGCAGGGCGGGTTCTACCTCGACGGCATGACCGCGTCCGGTTACCCGCTGATTCCGGGGGCCGCGTCGCTTGTGATCACCGCGGACGGTACGGCCACGGTCGGAACCTGGGGGACCGAAGTGAAGATGTCGCCTGCGGTGGTGTCGGTGCGACAGAACCTCGCGCTCATCGTGGAGAACGGGCAGCCCGTTCCCGGTCTCGACGCCAACGACAACCACCGCTGGGGGTTCACCTTGGGTGGCCGCGACCAGGTCTGGCGTTCCGGGGTCGGGGTCACCGCGGACGGTGCGCTCGTGTACGCGGCCGGCACCGGCCTCTCGATCGTCGACCTTGCCAACGTGCTCGCCCGTGCCGGCGCGCTCCGTGCGATGGAGCTCGACATCAACACCGACTGGGTCAACTTTACGAGTTTCGCTCCCCAGCCCGGCCAGCTCGCGTCACCCGCCAACGGCACGACCCTCACCCGGGACGAGGTGGCTGCTCCGGACCGTTACTTCGCGCCGTTGTCCCGTGACTTCATCACCATGTCGATCCGCCCACCTGCGACACCCCCGACCACGCCCACCGCGCCGCCCGCCAAGTCCGCGACGACGAGGCCGTCGAAGAAGGGCTGAGTCGGCGGAGTTCAGGCGTCGGCTCTGGCGGGTCCCTCTCCGCTCTCGGCTCCTTGGGCCGGGACCCCCCTAGTTCACTTGCGGGGGCGTGATGTATATGTACATCACGTGATGTACCTACTCGGCAAGTAGTGCACCCCGAGGACATCGAGCGGGGCGGCCGAGTGGTCCGCCCGTGCAAGGTCCGTGCAAGGTCCGGTGCAAGGTCGACGGCCATCCGGGGCGAGCCCGAGGGCGGCACCGGCTCCGACTTTCAGCGCGGCATGCGGCGCCAGAGGATCTGGGGCAGGTGCTTCATCGGGGCGAAGACCCACCGGAGGACCGAGGGGACGTAGACCACACCTGCGCCCGAAGCGATCCCTTTGACCACTGCGTCCGCGACCGCCTCTGGGGTCGTCGGGAACGGAGCAGGGCTCGAGCCTTCGGTCATCCGACCGATCACGAAGCCCGGCCGGACGATCATCACCGACGCTCCGCTGCCCACCAGCGAGTCGCCCAGCCCCTGCGCGAACGCGTCGAGTCCGGCCTTCGAGGATCCGTAGACGAAGTTGGCACGGCGGACCCGGTCGCCGGCGACCGAAGAGAGCACGACCAGACGTCCGTGTCCCTGCCGTCGGAAACGGTCGGCGACCGCGACCATCGCGGCGGCGAGCCCGGTGAAGTTGGTGGTCAGCAGCGAAGCCGTCGCGACCGGGTCGTGCTCGAGCTCGTCCTGGTCACCGAGGATCGCCGCAGCGACCAGGACGCAGTCGATGTCGCCGAACTGGTCGAACACCTTGTCGACGAGGGCCCGGTGGCCGTCGACGTCGGTCGAGTCGAACTCGACGGTCTCGACGACCTCGGCTCCGGCCGCAGTCGCACGGACGCGTGCCTCACGCAGGCGCTCACCGGCTCGCCCCGCGAGGACGACGGTCCGACAGCGCGCCGACACCAGCCGGTCGACGATGGCTTGTGCGATCTCGGAGGATCCGCCGAGGACCAGTACCGACTGGGGTTGTCCGACCGCGTCGATCACGAACGACTCACCGGCGGAGCGGTCGCAGCGGCACCCTCGCGGTCGGTGTCGCGGACAGAGGTGCTCCGCTTCTGCCTCGCGCCGTTCTGGCCGCTCGTCCGCCGACGCGACCCTCGCTTCGTAGGGTTCTCGGTGGGCGGGCAGAGACCGAGGCGCCGCCCGAGATCGGAACGGAGCACGCCGTCCGGATCGATCCGCCGTCGTACGGCGAGCCACTCGTCGTAGCGCGGGTACATGGCCGAGAAGTTCGACGGCGCGAGGCGAGAGTCCTTGGCCAAGTAGACCCGTCCACCCGCCGCGACCACCTGTTCATCGAGCTCGTCGAGGAGCGGGCCGAGCCGCTCGGCGCCGATCGGCAGGTCGAGCGCGAGCGTCCAGCCGGGCATCGGGAACGAGAGCGGCCCCGGATCCGCCGGACCGAAGCGCTTGAGGACGGCGAGGAAGGAGGCGAGCCGCTCGCTGCTCAGTCGCTCGACCACGGTGCGCACGGTCGCCGACTGCTCGAAGGGCACGACGAACTGGTACTGCAGGAAGCCTTTCGTGCCGTAGAGCCGGTTCCACTCGGCCACGCCGTCGAGTGGATGGAAGAAGCTGGCCATGTGTTCGGGGTGCGCGACCTGGTGGGACGGTGCCTTTCGGTACCACGCCTCATTGAACGCGGCGACGGTGACCGGGTTGAGGAGCCCGCTCGGCGGCGTCAGCGGGACCCGTGCGAGCGACCGGGGCGCAAAGGCGCGCGCCCGCGAGGAGTCGCGTCGCAGCCTCGGGGGAAGATCTTCGAGCCGCGCGTGGTCGCCGCGGGTCAGCACCGAGCGTCCGAGCCGGCTCCCCGACGCCTGGCAGTCGATCCAGGCGACCGAGTAGCGGTACGACGCGTCGTCTCGCTCCATCATCTCCATGGCGGTGTCGAGGTCGCGCGCCCGGTCGGTGTCCACCAGCAGGTAGCTCGTCTCGACCGGCATCATCTGCACGGTGGCCTCGGTCACCACACCGGTCAGGCCCATCCCTCCCGTGGTGGCCCAGAAGAGAGCCGGGTCCGACTCCGGGGTGAGGTCGACGGTCCCGGTGGGCGTCGCCAGGGTCATCGCCCGCACGTGCGAGCCGAACGCACCGTCGACGTGGTGGTTCTTCCCGTGGATGTCGGCGGCGATCGCGCCCCCGACGGTGACCTGACGGGTGCCGGGGGTGACCGGCACGAACCAGCCGAGTGGCACCAGCCGCCGCATGAGAGTCTCGAGACTGGTTCCGGCTCCGACCGTCACCTGTCCGCTCTCGAGGTCGGCGCGGTACACCGAGTCGAGCCAGGTCGCGTCCAGCACCCGTCCACCGGCGTTCTGGGCTGCGTCGCCGTAGCTCCGTCCGAGCCCTCGGGCGATGACTCCGCGATCCGCCCGCCCCCCACCATCGGCGGACTCTTGGAGAAGCGCGGCGACCGCGGAGGGCTCGAGGGCGTGGACGACCTCGGCGGCGCTCGGCGCGGTGCGTCCCCAGCCGGTGAGCAGCGCCCTCGGCGCCGAGTTCTCTCCGATCACCGCGCGTACGCGCCGACTGCGAACAGTCCCACCCAGCACACTCCGTAGAGCTGCAGCCGGTGATCGTGCACGGCCAGGTCCTCGGGTGCCGCGCCGTGGCCGGAGTCGAGGAGCCGCAGCACGTGCAGCAGGGCGATGACGAAGGGGACGATGCTCAGCTCGAACCAGATCGGGTGGTGGCCAGGATGGACCTGTGCCGCGCGTTCGAAGGCCCACAGGCAGTAGGCGGTCACCGTGACCGCGGCCGACAGGGTCCACACCGAACGCAGGTACGAAGAGGTGTAGGTGGCGAGCGTCTGGCGAACGGTGGCCTGATCGGTGTGGTTCTCGTCGAGGAGCTGTTTCTCCCCGGCACGTTTGCCGGTCACGACGAGGAGCGAGCCGAACGAGGCGACGATCAAGAACCAATTGGACAGCGCGACGTTGGTGGCGACGCCACCCGCGATCGCCCGGAGGACGAACCCGGCGCTCACTGCGACCAGGTCGAGTACCGGCTCGTGCTTGAGCTCCAACGAATAGGCGATGTTGACCGCGACGTAGACGGCCATGACCAACGCCAGGTGCCAGCCCGCCAAGAGGCCTGCTGTCACCAAGGAGGCGGCCATCAGGACGGAGCCGACGCCCAGCGCGAGTGGGATGGGGACCACCCCTGCGGCAACCGGACGGAGCCGCTTGAGCGGATGCCGCCGGTCGGCGTCGGCATCGATCACGTCGTTGACGAAGTAGGTGCCCGACGCAGCGAGGCAGAAGATGCCGAAAGCAGCCGCACTCCGCCAGAAGACGGCCCAGTGGAGGAGTACGCCGGCCGCACCTGGAGCCACGAAGACCAACAGGTTCTTGATCCACTGGCGAGGCCGTGCCAACCGGACCAGTCCCATCGTGAGAGACGGGCCTGCCCGCCCGGGCAGGTCGGCAGCCCGCTTGTCGGGAGTGTCCACAGCCTCTGCCGAAGTGGTCACAGCGTCCTCGGTGCTCGATCGTGACGCCTGCGCTCGGACGTATGCCGCCTGCGCAGGGAAGGTGTCTTGCGGATCCCAGGGTAGAGCGTCACCGGCCGGTGGGGAGGCAGTCTGCGGTCCCGCCACCGCTCCGGGTGTCCCGTTAGGTTTGAGCCGACGATGGACGACGAGCCGCCGCTGGCCGTTCGCGGCACTCCGGCCGTGTGGACAGGTCTCGTGATCGCCGTCGTGTACCTCGCCCTGGCGGTCGGCGTCTACTGGAACGTCTGGAGCACCCACCCGGCCACCGTCTCCCAGCCGGGAGGCGATCAGTTCTCCAACATGTGGTTCCTCCAGTGGGTCCCCTTCGCCATCGCCCACGCGCACAACCCCTTCTTCTCCAACTTCGCGAACTACCCGTTCGGGCTCAACCTCCTCGTCAACACCAGCTCGCTCTTCCTCGGGGCCCTGGTTTCCCCGGTGACCGTCCTGTGGGGTCCGGTGGCCGCCTTCAACACGGTCAGCACCCTTGCCCTCGCCGCGTCCGCCGGCGCGGGCTATCTCTTCGTGCGCGAATGGACCACCTGGCGCCCGGCCGCGTTCGTCGGAGGCCTGCTCTTCGGCTTCGGCCCCTACGCGATCGCGCAGAGCAACGGTGGCCATACCAACTTGACCTTCGTCGTCTTCCCGCCGCTCATCCTCCTGGTGGCGTCGCGCATCGTGGTCGCGCAGCGGGGCCGGGCGGCCGTGTGGGGCATCGTGCTCGGTCTGTTGGTAACCGCCCAGTTCTTCGTCTCGACGGAGGTCCTTGCCTCGACCGTCGTGTTCGCCGCCCTCGGCCTCTTGGTCGTCGCGATCGTCGGCCGTCGAAGCGTGCGCGCCCATCTGCGCTACGCGCTCGAAGGCGGGGCGTGGGCCCTCGGCGTCGCGGTCGTGCTGCTCGCCTACCCGGTGTGGTTCGCGCTGGCCGGCCCCGGTCACATCAGTGGCCCGATCCAGCTGGTTCCACAGGGCTACCGCGCCGATCTGCTCGGAGCGGTCGTGCCCGACTCGGTCCAGCGCTTCGCACCCTCCGGCCTCGCCCGAACCGCGGCCAACTTCGCCAACAGCCCACAGGAGAACGGTTCCTACCTGGGGATCACCCTGTTGTTGGTCCTCTTGATCGGAACGGTCGCCCTCTGGCGGCGATCGGCCGTGGTACGGGTCGGATCGATCCTCACGCTGTCGGCATTCGTCCTCTCGCTCGGAGGGGGCCTCGTCGTGACCGGCCGGCCCGGCGCGATCGCCACCGGCTTCCCCTTGCCCGAGCGGCTCTTCGAGAAGCTCCCGCTGCTCTCGAACACCATCCCCGCCCGGTACTCGCTCTTCGTGGAGCTGTTCGCCGCGCTGGTGCTCGGCGTCATCCTCGACCGACTCCACCGGTCGCTCCGGACCGGGTCCGACGGTTCGGGTCGACGCCACCGGCCGAGCAGCAGGCAGCACCTCGCCCTTCGCGCCACCCTCCTCCCGGCTCTGGTCGCGGTGGTCGCCCTGGTACCGCTCTGGCCTGCTGCGCCCTTCGAGGCGGTGGGACCGGTCGGAACGCCGCCGTACTTCACGTCGCCGGCCATCGCCCGGATTCCCTCGGGGAGCGTGGCGGTCGTCTACCCGTACCCGAACTCCCCGACGCCCGACGCGCAGGGCTGGCAGGCGATCTCCTCGCTGCACTTCCGAATGCCCGGGGGCTACTTCCTCGTTCCGGGACCGGATCAGAAGATCGCGTTCTCGCCGCCGCTCGGCTACACGCGCGACACCCTGGTGGCGCAGGTCCTCTACGAGCTCTCCGTCGATGAGGCGCCGGCACTGACCCCTGCGCTCCGGGCGTCGGTTCTGCTCCAGCTCCGGTCGTGGCGGGTCGGGAGCGTGGTGGCGGTGCCCGGGCGCGGTGAGAACCCGACGGCCGCGATCGCCTATCTGACCTCGCTGTTCGGTCGCCCGCCGCGACCCGAGGGGGGCGGCACCTTTGCGTGGTACGGCCTTCCGACCACGCTCGCGACGGCTGCGCCGATTGGAGGGGTGCAGACCCCTCAGGGCTAGTATTCGCCCCCGTGAAGCGCCCGTACCGCGTGGTCGTCGCCAAGCCCGGGCTCGACGGACACGACAGGGGCGCAAAGGTCATCGCCCGTGCGCTGCGGGACGCCGGGTTCGAGGTGATCTACACCGGCCTCCATCAGACCCCCGAGCAGGTGGTGCAGGCGGTCGTCCAGGAGGATGCCGACGCCGTCGGCCTCTCGTTGCTGTCGGGTGCCCACCTCACCCTCGTCCCGAGGGTGATCAAGGGACTCGCCGAGCAGGGCCGTGGTGACGTCCTGGTGCTGGTCGGAGGCATCATCCCCGAAGCGGACATCCCGGTTCTGAAGGACCTCGGGGTCGCCCAGGTGTTCACCCCGGGGGCGCCGCTGCCGGCCATCGGCGAGTGGCTCGCGGACGCGCTCGACGAGCGGGAGACCGGAGTGGCCTGACCACGACGCCGACCGGACGGGCCCTCGACCCGATCCGGGCCGGCCACGGGGGGCACGTTTTGCCAGCGGGTCGCCGAGGACCGTGCCGTCACGGTGCTCGGCGCGTGGCTGGGCAACGAGTACCGAGCGGCCGGCCTCTTCGACAGAGCGACAAGACGACCCGAGCGACACGAGCACGAGAATCGACGAGCAGACAGAGCAGACAGAGCAACAGAGGACAGAGAGGAACGGATCCGGTGGATCTCTTCGAATACCAGGGGAAGCAGTACTTCGCCCGGTTCGGCATCCCCATCTCCAAGGGTGGGGTCGCCGACACGGTCGAGGAGGCCGTGGAACAGGCCGAACGCAGCCGGTTACCCGGTGGTGGTCAAGGCGCAGGTGAAAGTCGGCGGCCGCGGCAAGGCCGGCGGCGTCAAGCTGGCGGAGAACGAGGCCGAGGCCAGGACACACGCCTCGAACATTCTCGGGCTCGACATCAAGGGCCATGTCGTCAAGCGGCTCTGGATCGAGCACGCCTCGGACATCGCCCGTGAGTACTACGCGAGCTTCACCCTCGACCGCAGTGCCAAGAAGCACCTGGGGATGCTCTCGGCCGAAGGCGGGGTCGAGATCGAGGAGGTCGCCGCGACCAACCCCGACGCGATCGCCATCCTCCACGTCGATCCGGTCGACGGATTGAGCCTCGCCGCGGCCCGCCAGTGGGTCGAACAGGCGCGCCTCGACGAGTCGGCGCGTGAACAGGCTGCGGAGCTGCTGGTCAAGCTCTACGAGTGCTACACGGAGGGGGACTGCGACCTCGCCGAGGTCAACCCCCTCATACTCACTCCCGAAGGCAGGGTGCACGCGCTCGACGCCAAGGTGACCCTCGACGACAACGCGGCCTTTCGCCATCCCGAGTGGGAGGAGTTCGCCGGCAGCGACGTCGAAGACGAACGGGAGGCCCGCGCGAAGGAGCGGGGCCTCAACTACATCGGCCTCGACGGCACGGTCGGGATCATCGCCAACGGCGCGGGTCTCGCGATGTCGACGCTCGACGTCGTCAACCAATGCGGTGGCTCGGCCGCCAACTTCCTCGACATCGGGGGTGGAGCGAACGCCGACGTCATGGCCGCCGCGCTCGAGGTCATCAACTCGGATCCGGCGGTGCGATCGATCCTGGTGAACATCTTCGGCGGGATCACCCGGGTCGACGAGGTGGCCAACGGGGTGCTCGGAGCCCTCGCCAAGGTGGACATCGCCTCGCCCATCGTGCTGCGGCTCGACGGTACCAATGCCGTCGCCGGCCGCGAGATCCTCGCCCCTCACCTCTCGGACCGGCTGGTCGCCGAGCCCACCATGCTCGACGCGGCACGCCGGGCGGTCGCCTTTGCAGGAGGACGTTCATGAGCATCTTCGTCGACGAGAGCACCCGAGTGGTCGTCCAGGGCATCAGCCCGACCAGCCAGGGTCTGTTCCACGGTCTGCGCAACCGCGCCTACGGCACGAAGGTGGTCGCCGGGACCAACCCGAAGCGGGGCGGCGAGGAGATCGAGGGCATCCCGGTCTATGCCACGGTCGCCGAGGCGGTCGACGCGAGTGGTGCGAACGCCTCGTTCATCTCGGTGCCCCCGAAGTTCGCCGCCGACGCGATCGTCGAGGCCGCCGCCGCGGGAGTGCCGTTCGTGGTCTGCATCACCGAGGGGATACCGGCACAGGACGAGGCGGTCGCCTACAACCGGCTGGTCCGCGAGTTTCCCTCCACCCGGCTGCTCGGTCCGAATTGTCCGGGCATCATCTCGCCCGGCAAGTGCAACATCGGGATCACCGCCGGCGACATCGCGATGCCCGGCGGACCGGTCGGGATCGTCAGCCGGTCGGGCACCCTCACCTACCAGGCGCTCCACGAGCTCTCCCAGCAGGGAGTGGGCCAGACCACCTGCGTGGGCATCGGCGGCGACCCGGTTCCCGGCACCAGCTTCATCGACTGTCTGCGCGGGTTCGAGGACGACCCCGACACCCGGGCGATCATGATGATCGGCGAGATCGGCGGATCGGCCGAGGAGGAGGCGGCCGAGTTCATCGCGTCGTCGGTGACCAAGCCGGTCGTCGCGTACATCGCGGGGGTCACCGCTCCGCCGGGGCGCAAGATGGGGCACGCGGGTGCGATCATCTCCGGTTCGAAGGGGACCGCCCAGGCCAAGATGGAAGCGCTCGGCGCGGCGGGTGCGACCGTGGCGCTCAACCCGACCGAGGCCGGCGAGGCCATGGTCGACGTGGTCCGGAAGCTCGACTGAGCGGCGAGCTCCCGTCTGCGGCCGCCGAGGACGACCGCCCGGTCGCGGCGGTCATCTTCGATCTCGACGGACTGCTCATCGATTCGGAGCCGCTCTGGCGCGAGGCGGAGATCGAGGTGTTCGGCTCACTCGGCCTCCACCTCACCGAGCAGGAGGTGCGCCAGACCATGGGGCTCCGCATCGACGACGCGGTCGCGCACTGGTGGTCGCGCCACCCCTGGGAGGGCGCGAGTCGCAAGGAGGTCGCGCACGCGGTGACCGACCGTGTCGTCGAGCTGGTCGAGCGCACCGGCACACCCATGCCCGGCGCGCTCGACGCGGTCGCCACCTGCCGGCGTCTCGGGCTACCGATCGCGGTCTGCTCCGGTTCCTTTGCGAGCGTGATCGAGGCCGCGCTGGCCCGGCTCGGCATCGCCCACGAGGTGGCGGTCTGGCACTCGGCCGAGTGGGAGCCGCTCGGCAAGCCGCATCCCGCGGTCTACCTCACCACCGCGGCGGAGCTCGGGATCGACGCCCGTTCCTGCCTCGCGGTCGAGGACTCCTTCAACGGAGCCCTCGCGGCCAAGGCGGCCCGGATGCGGGTGGCGGTGGTACCCGAAACGGCCACGCTCGACGTCGCCACGCTGGGGGTTCTGTGACCGGCTCCTCCGCTCGCTCGAGGAGTTCGACGGGGCGCTCCTGGCCTCCTTCGGTGCGGCCCCACCTCGGGACGGCACCCCTCGGGATCCCTGAAAATTCCGCTTCGGAAACCGGTCCGAGATGCCGATACTCCCTCTTGCGAGGGGCATTCCCTGGGCAGGGGGACCGAGCGACGTACGGCCCGCACCGGTGGCAGGCCGGTCGGGCTACGTCGCCCGGACGTCGCGCGCATCCGGGTCCGACGGCGGCGCGCCGACCGATTCGAGGGGCCTGCGAAAACGAAGGCCGCTGGTACCCTGCCGACGTGTCCCCCTCTTCTGCGACAGCCACCGATCCCACCGGTCATTCCGGTCTGCGGCTCGCGGTGTTGGCGTCGGGCAGCGGGACCATCCTCGAGTCGATCCTTGCCGCCGACCTCCCCGTCGCGCTGGTCGCGGTGGACCGCCGGTGCCGCGCACTCGATGTCGCCGCGCGAGCCGGCGTCGAGGGCATCCTCGTCGACCGCGCGGCCTTCGGCGGCTTCGGTCCCTCCTTCGACCGTGAGGGGTACACGCGGCGGCTGACCGACGTGCTCGTCGAAGCCCGCATCGACGTGATCGCCATGGCCGGGTTCGGGACGGTGCTCGGCGAGGCCGTCCACGCCGCCTTCCCCGATCGCGTCCTCAACACCCATCCTGCGCTCCTCCCAGCCTTCCCCGGCTGGCACGCGGTGGCCGACGCGCTCGAGGCAGGCGTGGAGGAGACCGGCACGACCGTCCACCTCGCCACCCTGGAGATGGACGCAGGCCCGGTGCTGGCGAGCGCGCGGGTCCCGGTCCTGCCCGGCGACACCGAGGCGACGCTGCACGAGCGCATCAAGTCGGTGGAGCGCACCCTCTACCCCGAGACCATCCGGACCTTCCTCGCCGGGCTGGCGGCGGGCGCCGTCGATGGACGAGGATCACGGCGGGAGGTGGGTGGATGAAGGCGCTGGTGTCCGTCTACGACAAGACCGGCCTCGAGGAATTCGCACGTGGTCTGGTCGACCTCGGGTGGGAGCTCGTGTCGAGCGGCGGCACCTCCGACGCGCTCTCGGCGGCGGGGATCGACCACGTCGAGGTGGCCGAGCTGACCGGTGCGCCCGAGATGCTCGACGGACGGGTGAAGACGCTCCACCCGGTCGTCCACGGCGGGATCCTCGCGGACCGGTCGAAGCCCGAGCACCTCGACGCGCTCGGCCGTCTCGGTATCGGCCTGATCGACCTGGTGGTGTGCAACCTCTACCCGTTCCCGTCGGCTCCGTCGGTCGAGTTGATCGACGTGGGCGGCCCGACCATGGTGCGAGCCGCCGCGAAGAACCACGAGCACGTCGGCGTCGTGGTCGACCCGGCCGACTACGGCCCTGTCCTCGAGGAGCTACGGCGCGACGGCTGGCTCTCGCTCGACACGCGGCTGCGTCTCGCTCGGCGCGCGTTCGCCCACACCGCGGGGTACGACGCGGCGATCGTCGCGTGGCTCGACGAGCGCGAGCCGCCTGTCGGGGCCGTGCCGGGCAGCCTGACCGGTCCCGAGCGCACCGATCCGGCCGCGTTGCTGCCGCCCACCCTCCACCTCACCCTCGATCACGCCGCCTCGATGCGCTACGGCGAGAACCCTCACCAGCACGGTGCCCGCTACCGCCTCAGGGGCCAAGACTCCTGGTGGGACGAGGTCGTCCAGCACGGCGGTAAGGAGCTCTCCTACCTGAACGTCTTCGACGCCGACGCGGCGTGGCGGCTCGTCCACGAGCTTCCCGCGCCGGAGAGCGAGGACGTGGCGGTCGCCATCATCAAGCACGCCAATCCCTGCGGCGCGGCGATTCACGTCGATCTCGCCGAGGCCTACACGCGTGCCCTGGCCTGTGATCCGCTGTCGGCCTTCGGTGGCGTCGTGGCCATCGGGGGGAGGGTGACCGAGACGCTGGCAGAGGTCATCGCCGGCGGGCCGCAGGCGGACGTGATCGTCGCTGCCTCCTTCGACGAGGACGCGCTGGCCGTCCTCTCCTCGAAGCGCAAGGTGACTCGCCTCCTCTCCGGACCCGATCCCGAGCCGATCGTCCGCCAGTTCCGCTCGCTCGGTGCGAGCGTGCTGGTGCAGGACGGCGACCGGTTCCTCGTGGATCCCTCGGAGTGGACGGTCGCCACGAGCGCCCGCCCCACCGAGGCGCAATGGCGGGACCTGGTGATGGCCTGGAAGGTCTGTGCGCGCACCACCTCGAACGCCATCGCGGTGGTCGCCGACCGCCAGGCGGTCGGAGTGGGCGCCGGCCAGCAGTCGAGGGTGGTCGCCGCCGAGCTCGCGGTCGAGCAAGGCGGCGGAGCGGGCCCTTGGCGCCGCTGCAGCGAGCGACGCGTTCTTCCCCTTCCCCGACGGCCTCGAGGTGCTCGCCGGCGCCGGCGTGGCCGCGGTGGTCCAGCCCGGCGGGTCGATCCGCGACGACGAGGTGGTGGCCGCGGCGGAGCGAGCCGGTATCGCGGTGGTCATGGCCGGCGGCGAGCGTCACTTCCGCCATTGACCGCGAAACTGCTCGACGGCGAGCTGCTCTCCGCTCGGATCCGAGCCGACGTCGCCGACCGGGTGGCCCGCCTGCGCAGCGCCGGTGTGGTCGTGGGGCTCGGCACGGTGCTGGTCGGTGAGGACAGGCCGTCCTCACGGTACGTCGAGATGAAGCACGCCGACTGCGCGGAGGTCGGCATCCAATCGGTGCACGAGCACCTTCCTGCCGACGCGAGCCAGGCGCAGCTCGACGAGGTGGTCGCCCGCTTCAACGCCGATCCCGGGGTCCACGCCTTCCTCGTCCAGCTCCCGCTCCCGGCAGGCCTCGACGAGGAGCGGACCCTGCTCGAGGTCGATCCGGACAAGGACGTCGACGGGCTCCACCCGATCAATCTCGGTCGGCTGGTGATGGGCGTCCCGGGACCGCTGGCCTGCACGCCCGCCGGCATCGTCGAGCTGCTCGCCGCCAACGAGGTGCCGGTCGAGGGCAAGCACGTCGTGGTGATCGGTCGCGGCCTGACCATCGGCCGGCCGCTCGCCTTGCTGCTCGCACTCAAGCGACCCGGGTGCAACGCCGCGGTCACCGTCGTCCACACCGGCGTGGAGGATCTCGCCAGGCTGGTCCGTCAGGGCGACGTGGTGGTGTCCGCAGCCGGGCGCGCGGGTTTGGTCACCCCCGACATGGTCCAGCCTGGAGCCGCGGTGGTCGGAGCGGGCACGTCGTGGGACGGCAAGAAGCTGCTCTCCGACGTCGACGAGGGAGTGGCCGAGGTGGCCGGCTGGATCACCCCTCGCATCGGCGGAGTGGGCCCGATGACCCGGGCCATGCTGCTCACGAACGCGGTCCGCGCGGCGGAGCGCGGGACCTGAGCCGGTTCGGACGAGGACACCTTGGCAACGATCACCAAAGAGGCTCTGCTCGACGCGGACCCCGCAGCGTGCTGGGCCGCGCTCCGCGATTTCGGCGCGCTGCACGAGCGTCTTGCCCGGGGGTTCGTGACCGACGCGCGGATGACCGGTCCACGCGAGCGACAGGTGACCTTCTTCAACGGCTCGGTGGTGACCGAGCAGCTGGTCACGATCGACGACGAACGGATGCGCGTCGTCTACACGCTCACCGAGGGGTTGCCGACTTGCACCTTCTACGGCGCATCCGCGCAGATCCTTCCCGAGGCCGAGCGTGGATGCCGTTTCGTCTGGACGCTCGACGTACTCCCCGACGAGCTCGAACCGGGTCTCGCAGCCATGATGGATCGCGGCATCGAGGCGATCGGAGAGACGCTCGCGCCGAGCTCGGCCCGAGCTCGGATCCCGACCCGACCAGAGACCCCGGTCGGCGTCGCCTCGGCACGCAGGACCACTTCGCCGAACCATGACACCACGCACCGCGGTGACAGTCCGGACCCGGGTGGCCGCAAGCGACGCTCCAGTTAGGATTCTGCGCCAATGACCCGGATCTCCGACCTGCTGGCCAAGGGCCGCACCTACTCGTTCGAGTTCTTCCCGCCGAAGAACGACAAGGAGCAGGCGACCCTCGTTCGCACGTTGCGCGATCTCGAACCGCTCGGCCCCTCCTTCGTCTCGGTCACCTATCGGGGTGGCGCGGAGTCGCGCAAGCGGACCTTCGACCTCGTGACCGGCATGCTGCGCACCACCACGCTCGTCCCGATGGCCCATCTGATCTGCGTCGCGCACACCCGGCTCGAGCTCGCCGAGATCCTCGTCGCCTACCGGAACGCCGGCGTCGAGAACCTGATGGCGCTCGGCGGCGACCCGCCGACCGACCCGGCAGAAGGGGTAGGGGAGCTCAGCCACGCCTGTGAACTGGTGGCCCTCGCGAGAGCCATCGGCGGATTCTCGATCGGGGTGGCCGCCCAGCCGGCCGGTCACCCCTTGTCGGCAGACCTGCCCACCGATCGCGACCACCTGGCGGAGAAGCTGGCCGAGGCCGACTTCGCGGTGACCCAGTTCTTCTTCGAGGCGGGCGAGTACGTGTCGCTCGTGGCCGATCTCGCCGCTCGCGGCGTCGGCAAACCGGTCCTCCCCGGCATCATGCCCGTCGAGCGATTGAGCTCGGTGCCGAGCATGGCCAGGATGGGCGCGGCCGTCCCACCGTGGATGGTCGAGCGGCTCGAACGCGCGGACGAAAGAGGCGGCGCGGACGCGGTGCGCAGCGAAGGAGTGGCGATCGCAACCGACCTCTGCCGCGAGCTCCTCGACGCCGGCGTACCGGGGCTCCACTTCTACACGCTCAACCGCTCGAGCGCGACTCGGGAGATCTACTCGGCGCTCGACCTCGCCACGGCCTGAACCGGAGGGGTCAGCCCGGCAGCTGGGGCTGCAAGATCGGTGAAGCCGTCGGTCGTCAGTGGCGGTGATCCCGCGTCGCCCCGAGGACCGAGTGCACGCCCGTCGATCGAGTCCATCACCTCTGCCGGTCTCCACTCCGTTGTCTCGATCACCAGTGCGTCGGCCGTCTGGTCGTACGGCAGCCGGATGACAAACTCCTGTCCAGCCGGAGCCGTGCCGGTGACGCGTCTCTCGCCCGTGCTCCACCCGGTACGGCAGATTGTTCGGGCACGTGTTGGTCGCGTCGATCTGGATCGTGGTGCTGGTGCGACCCCGTTCGAGCGAGATCTGACTGCGGCCCGTCGTGTAGCGCATCTCGACACCTGGGCCATCCGGCGCGACCCAGGTCGCGTCCTCATCGGGGGGCAGTAGGAAGGTCGCCAGCTCATAGACCCCGTTCGCGCGTCGAGCTTCGAAGATGACTCCCAGGTAGGTGGCATCCGTCACGTGCTTGTCGGCGATCCAACCCAGGTGGCCGAGCATTCGCAGGAAATACGACTCCTGGTAGCCGAGCTCGAGCCAACCGAACTGTCGCATCGCCCACAGCGCCTCTCCGTCAGTGCGCACTCCCCACGGCATCGGGAACGTGTCAGTGACTGGTTCTGCGGCGAAGAACACCTTCCCGCTGGGCTCTACGACGCCGCCCAGCTTTCTGATCAGCTCCCGGTGGTCGGAGCAGTGATGGAAGGACTCGTAGAACAGAACCGCATCGAATGTGCGGCCCAGCTGATCAACGTCCAAGAACTCGCCTCGGCGAGCATCGACCGATAGCGAGAACTTGTCAGCGCGTTCTTCGATCAATTCGACGAATGTGGCGTCGATGTCGAGCACCGTTACGTCATATCCCATCCGGGCTAGTTCGATCGTGGTGTTTCCCCAACCTGAGCCCAGATCGAGAATGGACGACCCGGGCGGCAACCCCAGGGTCTTGACGATGAACCCGATGGCCATCAGCTGGCTGCCCACCGTTTCGGCGCTCTGGGTGTAGTACGGAAAAGGGCAATTGGCGTCGACAGGGAAGCCGGAGCGCTCGTTTCCGACCTCGTAGCTGTCGTGCCCGGAGACGAAGCGGTAGAGCTCGAATTGCCGGTCCGAGTACTCCTTGCTGTAGGGATCGGCCGGGATATCGCTCGGAGGCACCATGGTGAAGCTGCCGAAGACCTGGCGCACGGCGTCGTCGGAGACTGCGTCCGCCGCCTCGATCTCTCTCAGCTTCATCTCGAGCTCTTCTAGCGAGGAGATCACCTGCACCTGCGACGAATCGACCCCTTCGGGTCCGGTCGATCGAATCTCCCGACCACTCGCGCTGTCGACCCCGACGGCCTCCGGCGGCCGGAACCGACTCGAGATCCGAGTTCGCGACACGTCTTCCCGATGATCGCAACCGATTCACTTCGTTCTCACGTCGCGGGACGATAGGCGAAGCGGTCGAGATCCCACTGGCGTCCCGCCAGCTCCGACCCGCTCAGGACGGCCCCGAGCGGGTCGGCCTGCGCCTGTTCCTCCCAGACCGACTGCAGCACGCGCAGGCGCTCGGTCGCGTCGTTCGTCGCGATGTCAGACACCCCGGGAGGCGCGGCCACGGGGCAATACGGTACCGGGGGCCGGGTCGGCCATTGCGAACCGAACGCTCAGCCAGGTCCGATGCCGTCGACGATGGCATTGAGCGTCCTCGACGGTCGCATCACCGCGGTGACCAACGCCTGGTCGGGGAGGTAGTAGCCACCGAGGTCGACCGGCTCACCCTGCACGCCGAGCAGCTCGGCGACGATCGTCGCTTCGTTCTCGACCAGGGCCGCGGCCACCGGGAGGAACACCTCGGCGAGCGCGGCGTCGCCGCGCTGCGCGGCGAGCTCCTCGGCCCAGTAGCGGGCGAGGTAGTAGTGACTGCCCCGGTTGTCGATCCCGCCAAGCTTGCGAGTCGGTGACTTGTCCTCCTCGAGGAAGGTGGCGGTCGCCTGATCGAGCGTCTCGGCCAGAATCCGTGCGCGGGGATTGCCGGTCGTCTCGGCGTACAGCTCGAGACTCGGCACGAGCGCGAGGAACTCACCGAGGCTGTCCCATCGCAGGTAGTCCTCTTCGAGGAGTTGCTGGACGTGCTTCGGTGCCGAGCCTCCCGCGCCGGTCTCGAACAGCCCGCCGCCCGCCAGCAGGGGCACGACCGAGAGCATCTTGGCGCTCGTGCCGAGCTCGAGGATGGGGAAGAGGTCGGTGAGATAGTCGCGCAGCACGTTCCCGGTCACCGAGATGGTGTTCTCACCCCGCCGGATGCGCTCGAGCGAACGCGCGGTCGCCGCGACCGGAGGAAGGATCTCGAGGGTCAGACCCTCGGTGTCGTGCTCGGGAAGGTACTCGTTCACCTTGGCGATGAGGCTCGCGTCGTGGGCGCGGTCCTCGTCGAGCCAGAACACGGCGGGAGTGCCGGTCGCCCGAGCCCGGGTCACCGCCAACTTGATCCAATCGCGGATGGCCACGTCCTTCGTCTGGCACATCCGGAAGATGTCGCCCACCGCGACCGGCTGCTCGAGGACGGTCCTCCCCGCGTCGTCGACGACGCGCACCGTGCCCTCGTCGGGAGATCTCGAACGTCTTGTCGTGGCTGCCGTACTCTTCGGCCGCACGTGCCATCAGGCCGACGTTCGGTACCGAGCCCATGGTCGCCGGGTCGAAGGCACCCTTCGCCCGGCAGTCGTCGATGGTCACCGCGTAGATCCCGGCGTAGCTGGAGTCGGGAATGACTGCGAGGGTGTCGCCCTCCTCGCCGTCGGGGCCCCACATGTGGCCCGAGTTGCGGATCATCGCCGGCATCGACGCATCGACGATGATGTCGCTCGGGACGTGGAGATTGGTGATCCCCCGGTCCGAGTCGACCATCGCGAGAGGCGGACCGGCGGCGAGCTCGGCCTCGAAGGAGGACCGGATCTCCTCGCCGTCGGCCAGCAGTTCGAGCCCGGCGAAGATGGCCGCCAGACCGTCGTCGGGGTTGAGTTCGGCGGCCGCCAGCACTTCGCCGTAGCGGGCGAACGTCTCCGGGAAGAACGCTCGCACGACGTGCCCGAAGATGATCGGGTCGCTCACCTTCATCATGGTCGCCTTCAGGTGAACCGAGAAGAGCACCCCTTCGTCATTGGCACGCGCGATCTGGTCGGCGAGGAAGGTTCGGAGGGCCGCCACCCGCATGACCGACGCGTCGACCACCTCACCGGCCTCGAACGGCACGGACTCGCGCAGCACGGTCACCACGCCGTCGCTGCCGACCAGCTCGATGCGGAGGGAGCCTTCGTCCGAAAGGACCACGGAGCGCTCGGTCGAGCGGAAGTCGTCGGCCTCCATGTGCGCGACCCGTGTCCTCGACGCAGGCGACCAGCGCGCCCATCCAGTGCGGATGACTCTTGGCGTAGGCCTTCACCGCCGCCGACGCACGCCGGTCGGAGTTCCCCTGGCGGAGGACCGGGTTCACCGCGCTGCCCGTGACCTTGTCGTAGCGGGCCCGGATCTCGCGTTCCTCGTCGGTCGCGGGCTCCTCGGGGTAGTCGGGGAGGTCGTACCCCTTGGCCTGCAGCTCGGCGACGGCTGCCTTCAGCTGGGGAACCGACGCCGAGACGTTGGGGAGCTTGACGATGTTCGCCTCCGGGCGGCCGGTCAGCTCCCCGAGCTCGGCCAGGGCGTCCCGGCGGCGCTGCCCTTCGGTGAGCCGGTCGGGGAAGGCCGCGAGGAGGCGGCCCGCGAGCGAGATGTCCCGCGACTCGACGGTCACCCCGGCGGCATCGGCGAACGCCGCCAGGATGGGAAGGAACGAGGAGGTCGCCAGAGCGGGGGCCTCGTCGGTGTGGGTGTAGATGATCGTCGGTTCGCTCACTGCGTCGTGCCTTCTCCTCCGCCTCTCGTGTCATCTCGCGTCGACGACTTCGGGCTCGGCACCTCCACCGGGCCGCGCCGCCCCAAGGAGAACACTCGGGCCGAGCACCGCGCAACCCGGGCCTTCGCGGTCGCGCACCAGACGTCCCCGCTTCGACCGGGGGAAAGGGGGGCGATTAGCCTCACCGACATGGCATCGAAGTCACCCGTCCACGTCACCGTCACCGGGGCGGCCGGTCAGATCGGCTACTCACTGCTGTTCAGGATCGGCTCCGGCCAGCTGCTCGGCCCCGACCAGCCGATCGTCCTCCGCCTCCTCGAGATCGAGCCGGGAATGAAGGCGCTCGAGGGCGTCGTGATGGAGCTCGACGACTGCGCCTTCCCGCTTCTCTCCGACATCGTCGCGACGACCGACGCGAAAATGGCGTTCGACGGAGCGTCGTGGGCCCTCCTCGTGGGTTCGGTCCCGCGAAAGGCAGGCATGGAACGCGGCGATCTGCTCACTGTCAACGGCGGGATCTTCGGGCCGCAGGGCCGAGCGATCGCCGAGAACGCCGCGTCCGACGTACGGGTGCTCGTCGTCGGGAACCCGTGCAACACCAACTGCCTGATCGCCCGTTCCCACGCACCCGAGGTACCCGCCGACCGGTGGT
The DNA here is from genome assembly GCA_963741055.1 of uncultured Acidimicrobiales bacterium. GTDB lineage: Bacteria > Actinomycetota > Acidimicrobiia > Acidimicrobiales > RAAP-2 > Bog-756. The sequence goes on from CAVUGU010000023.1 coordinate 118,803, forward strand.
TCGCGATGACCCGCCTCGACGAAAACCGGGCGAAGAGCCAGCTCGCGATCAAGGCCGGCGCGTCGGTTGCCTCGGTGGAGAACCTCGCGATCTGGGGAAATCACTCGGCCACCCAGTTCCCCGACGTCGCCCACGCCACCATCGACGGCACTTCGGTGCCCGAGGTCATCCGCGACGAGGAGTGGCTGCAGGGCGACTTTCTCACCACCGTCCAGAAGCGTGGCGCGGCGATCATCGACGCGCGGGGTCTCTCCTCCGCTGCGTCGGCGGCGAACGCGGCCGTCGACTCCGTGGTGAGCATCCGCACCGGCACCGGGCCGGAAGGCTGGACGTCGCTCGCGGTGGTCTCTCGCGGCGAGTACGGGATCCCGACGGACTGCAGTTCGGCTTCCCGGTGCGCGTCGACGCCTCCGGCGAGTGGTCGGTGGTCGAGGGTCTCTCCCACGACGCCTTCGCCAAGGAGCGCATCCGGATCACCACCGAGGAGCTCGAGGCGGAGCGGAACGAGGTTGCCGCGCTCCTCTCCTGAGGAACTCGATGCGAACCCCCGCCGGCGTTCAACCGCCGGACGGACCCGCAGGAACCAGCTCGAGGCGGTTGCCGAACGGATCGTCGACGTACCACTGGGGCGAACCGGGTACGTCCTCGGTTCGCCGGGTCGGGTAACCCGACCGGTCGAGCAGCGCGCACAGGTCGTCGAGTCCGGAGACGACGAACGCGGGGTGGGCCTTTCGAGCCGGCCGGAAGTCCTCTTCGACCCCGAGGTGCACCTTGAGCCTGCCGCGTTCGAACCAGCAGCCTCCTCGGGCGGCGAGCTCGGGCGGCTTGCCCACTCGTGGGACACCGAGCAGCCCCGAGAAGAACGACTCCGCGAGCGCTTCGGCCTTCGGCCCTGGCGGCATGGCGAGCTGGATGTGGTCGATCGACTCGATCCGGTAGGGGTGGGTGCCGCCGTCTCCGGTCATCGACCGCGACGCTATCGCCCGGGTCGCCGGCTCACTCGAGACGAGGTCACTGGACGGGCGTTCTCACGTCGCGTCGCAACGGGTGGTCGGCGGGCACCTCGACCAGGTGGATGCGGAGCCCGTCGGGATCCTCGATCCAGGCCTCGATGAGCCCCCACGGCTCGAGGCGAGGTCCCCGCAGGACGGGCACGTCGCGCGCCGCGAGCTCGGCGACGGCCGCTGCCACCGACCGCACCTGGAGCCAGAGGGCGAGCGGGGGAGGGCTCGGTGGCTTCTCGGCCTTCCCGACCACTTCGATCAAGCCGCCGCCGGCGAAGAACACCACCCCCCGACCTTCCCCGGCACCGAACTCGCGGGCGACGGCCAGCCCGAGGCCGTCACCGTAGAAGGCGAGCGAGCGGGCGAGATCCGAGGGGTGGATGATCGTCCGGCTGGCCAGCACCTCCACCTCGTCGCTCCTCCCGCTCAGTAGGTGGTCGTGGCGGAGAGCTCGCCGGTGCGCTCGCGGGCCGCGTCGAGCATCGACTGCGCGCTCGCCAGCACCGAGAGGTCTCCGCGGACCCGGATCCGCCCGGCACCGACCGCCTCGGCGGGAGTGAGCTCTCCGGCCGACAGGGCGACGGCGTCATGGTAGGCGAGCACGATCGTCACATCGGCCTCCTCGTCGTGACGGTCGTCCCGGTCCGAGTCGTCGCGACCCCCACGCGCGCGTCGAGAGAGGTGGATCCGTCCGCCGTCCGCGGTCAGCGTCACCGAGAGGTCGCCGTCGGGCGCGTCGTGGATCTCCTCGACCATCACGAAGCTGCCCCCGGCGGCGGCGAGCCCGGCGTCGGGACCGGGGAGCGGGAGCACGACGCCATCGAGCGCCGCGTTGAATTCGTCGATCCACTCCTCGGTCAAGAAGCGCGCCACGGGCGTCCCGCGCGAAGTCGACTCAGGGGGCCGACGTGCCGTCGGGGTTCGCCGGCACGTCGTCTTCCCTGGTCGCCGTGGTGTCGTCGACCTGCTCGGGCGAGGGCTCATCGGTGGTGCCCACCTGCCCGTTCTCGCCGGGTCCGGGGATGCCGTGCGCACCGCCCGCCAGGCTGCACGGCTGGCGGACCTTCCACCGGGGCCGTTCTCGCGGCGTCTTCGGCGCTGCGCTTGGTGCGGCGGAGGATCTTCCGTCCCAACCAGGCGATCGGGTCGTAGGACGCGTCGACCACCCGTTCCTTCAGAGGGATGATCGCGTTGTCGGTGATCTTGATGTGCTCGGGGCAGACCTCGGTGCAGCACTTGGTGATGTTGCACTTGCCGAGGCCTTGCTCGTGGCGGAGCAGCTCCCGCCGGTCGTTGACGTCGAGCGGGTGCATCTCGAGCTCGGCCGACCTTGCGAAGAACCGCGGACCGGCGAAGGCCGTCTTGTTCTCCTCGTGGTCGCGGATGACATGGCAGACGTCCTGGCAGAGGAAGCACTCGATGCACTTGCGGAACTCCTGGCTCCGCTCGATGTCGATCTGCTGCATCCGGTAGCCGCCCGCCGCTTCCTCGTCGGCCGTCTTCGGCCGCGGGTCGAACGGCGGGATCCGCTTGGCCACCTCGAAGTTGTAGGACACGTCGGTGACCAGGTCGCGAAGGATGGGGAACGCCCGCATCGGCGCCACGGTGACGGTGCCGGGTGGGAGCGTGTCCATCCGGGTCATGCACATCAGCGCCGGCCTTCCGTTGATCTCCGCAGAGCACGAGCCGCACTTGCCGGCCTTGCAGTTCCACCGGCACGCGAGATCGGGGGCCTTCGTCGCCTGTACCCGGTGGATCACGTCGAGCACCACCTCGCCCTCCTGGGCGGGAAGGGTGTACTCGGTGAACTCGCCGCCGGAGGAGTCGCCCCGCCAGAGGCGCATGACCACGTCGCCGCCGGGTGAAGGAGCCACGTCGGGGGCGGTCTCCTCACCGGCGACCTCGTCGGCCTCGGTCTCCTCGTCGGTGGTATCGGTGATCTCGTCAGCGAGCGCCATCAGCCGGCCTCCTCGAGCAGTGCGCGGAGCTCGTCGGGCATCTGCGGGATCGGCTCGGGCTGGACCGTGATCGACCGGACCGACGGCATGCCGCCGACACCTCGAGGGGCACTGTCCGGCGACGGGATGCGCTGGACGAAGTTGACCTTCCCCATCTCCGGATCGGCGGTCGGAAAATCGTCCCGGGTGTGCCCGCCGCGGCTCTCCTTGCGGTTGATCGCTCCCTGGGTGGTGAGCCGCGAGACGGTGAGCATGGCCGGGAGGTCGGTCGTCAGGTTCCAGCCGGGGTTGTACCGGCGTCCGCCGCTGACCGAAACCTTCTCGGCCCGCTCCTCCAGCTCCTCGATCCGCCCCATCGCCTCCTCGAGCTCGGGGCCGGTCCGGATGATCCCGACCAGCTCCTGCATCGTCGTCTGGAGCTCGTGGTGGATCTCGTAGGGGTTCTCGCCCCCGTCGCGTTCGAACGGCGCGGTCGCTCCTTCGATCGCGGTGTCGACCTCGCTCTGGTCGACGGTGACCGTGCCGGTGCGGCCCGCTGCGAACTCGGCGGCGCCGATGCCGGCCCGGCGTCCGAACACCAAAAGGTCGGAGAGGGAGTTGCCGCCGAGTCGGTTGGCGCCGTGCATACCGCCGGCGACCTCGCCCGCGGCGTAGAGGCCGGCCACCGAGGTCACTTCGGTGTCGGCGTCCACCCGCACGCCGCCCATCACGTAGTGGCAGGTGGGGCCCACCTCCATCGCCTCGACGGTGATGTCGACGCCGGCCAGCTCCTTGAACTGGTGGTACATCGAGGGGAGCCGTCGCTTGATGTACTCGGGGCTCCTGCGGGTGGCGATGTCGAGGAAGACGCCACCGTGGGGGCTCCCGCGTCCGGCCTTGACCTCGCTGTTGATCGAACGGGCCACCTCGTCCCGCGGGAGCAGCTCGGGCGGGCGCCGTCCGGCCGAATGGTCCGCGTACCACTTGTCCGCTTCGTCCTCCGAGTCGGCGGTCTCCTCGCGGAACATGGGCGGGACGTAGTCGAACATGAAGCGCTCGCCCTCGGAGTTGCGCAGCACGCCGCCGTCGCCGCGCACGCCCTCGGTCACCAGGATGCCCCGCACCGAAAGCGGCCAGACCATGCCGGTCGGGTGGAATTGCACCGCCTCCATGTCGATCAGGTCCGCGCCCGCCCAGAGGCACATCGCATGGCCGTCGCCGGTCGATTCCCACGAGTTGGAGGTGTACAGCCAGCTCTTGCCCACCCCTCCGGTGGCGACCACCACCGCACGGGCGGTGAACACCACGAACTCGCCGGACGCTCGCCAGTACCCGACCAACCCCGAGACGGTCCCGTCCGCGTCGCGGAGCAGGCGGAGCACCTTCAGCTCCATGAACACCTCGATGTCCTGCGCGACCGCCTTCTGCTGGAGGGTGCGGATGAGCTCGAGACCGGTGCGGTCACCGATGTGGGCCAGTCGGGCGTAGCGGTGACCACCGAAGTCGCGCTGGAGGATGAGGCCGTCCTTCGTCCGGTCGAACAGCGCACCCCAGTCCTCGAGCTCGCGCACCCGGTCGGGGGATTCCTGCGCGTGCAGCTGGGCCATCCGCCAGTTGTTGAGCATCTTGCCGCCGCGCATCGTGTCGCGGAAGTGGACCTGCCAGCTGTCCTCCTCGTAGACGTTGCGGAGCGATGCCGCGACACCGCCCTCGGCCATGACCGTGTGGGCCTTCCCGAGGAGGGACTTGCAGACCAGGGCGGTGCGCTGGCCCATCGCGTTCGCCTCGATCGCCGCACGGAGGCCGGCGCCCCCGGCCCCGATCACGATGACGTCGAAGTCGTGGGTCTCGTACTCGGCCATGTCGGTCGACCTCCTAGAAGTGGAAGCCGTAGTCGTGGATGGTCCCGCTCGCCACCAACCGCACGTAGAGGTCGGTGAAGGTGACGAAGGCGAAGCTCAACCACGCGAACAGCATGTGGTGGGCGTTGAGCGGCGTGAAGGCCTTCCAAAGCCGGTAACGCAGCGGGGACTTGGAGAACTGCTTGACCCCGCCACCGCAGAGGTGCCGGCACGCGTGGCACGAAAGCGAGTACATCCAGAGGAGCGCCGCGTTGACGCAGAGCACGACCGTCCCGATGCTGATGCCGATTCCGTAGCCCGGCTGGCGGAACGCCTCGACCGCGTCGATGGTCAGGATCACGTTGAAGATGAGCAGGATCACGAAGAAGTAGCGGTGGACGTTCTGGAGGATCAGCGGGAACCGCGACTCGCCGGTGTAGGAGCGGTGGGCGTCGGCGACGCCGCACGCGGGTGGCGCGAGCCAGAACGACCGGTAGTACGCCTTGCGGTAGTAGTAGCAGGTGAGCCGGAAGCTGAGCGGGAAGATGAGGATCAACAGCGCCGGCGAGATCGTCCACCAGGAGATCACGAAGCTCCCGTGGCTCCCCGGCACGCAGCTCTCGGTGAGGCAGGGCGAGTAGAAGGGGGAGATCAGGTTGCGGTGGAGTGTGGCTCCCGCGAAGTAGTCCTTGTTCACGAAGGCCGCCCAGGTGCCGTATGCGACGAAGGCGGTGAGGACGGTCACCGTCACCACCGGCTGGAGCCACCAGCGGTCCTTGCGGAGCGTCGGAACCGGGGGTCCGCCGCGGGTCCCACCGAGGACCACCGGTGTGACGCTCACCTCCTCGACCGTGGTCACGTTCCTCCTCCTCTTCGCAATTCGGCGTCGACCGGATCCGTCGCGCGCTGAAGGAGCGGCCGGTTGGCTGACGGGCCTTCATCTTTCCATCCCTGCGCACGGGGTGCGAAACTCCGCGGGCCGCCCTAGATGCTGCTCGCGACGCGCCGACTCGGGGGCGCCACGCGTAGGCTCACCTCCATGACGACGCCGGACCCTCACGACCGTTCCGGGGCGGCGGAGGCGACACTCGACCCCTCCGCCCGGCTCACGCCACCCCCCGACATCACCACACTCGGCCGGCTGCGCCATGCAGGATGGACCTCGATCCCGGTGGCGGATGAGATCCGCCGGAATGCCGCCGCACGCATCGCCGCGGGCGAGCCCCTGGTCAGCGGGGTCCTCGGTTTCGACGACCGCGTCCTGCCGCAGCTCGAGAACGCACTCCTCGCACGGCACGACGTGATCCTTCTCGGCGAGCGCGGGCAAGCCAAGACCCGGATCATCCGCTCGCTCGTCGGACTGCTCGACGAGTGGCTCCCGATCGTGGCGCACTCCGAGATCAACGACGACCCGTACCACCCGGTCTCCCGGTTCGCCAAGGACCTCCTCGCGGAGGCAGGGGACGATCTGCCGGTGTCATGGGTCCATCGCAGCGAGCGATACGGCGAAAAGCTCGCGACGCCGGACACCTCCATCGCCGATCTCATCGGCGAGGTGGACCCGATCCGCGTCGCCGAGGGTCGTTACCTCTCCGACGAGCTCACCATCCACTACGGGCTGGTGCCGCGCGTCAACCGCGGCATCTTCGCGGTCAACGAGCTGCCCGACCTCGCCGAGCGCATCCAGGTGGGGCTCCTCAACGTGCTCGAGGAGCGCGACGTGCAGATCCGCGGTCATCGGGTACGGCTCCCGCTCGACATCGTCCTCGTCGCGACCGCCAATCCCGAGGACTACACCAACCGCGGCCGCATCATCACCCCCTTGAAGGACCGGTTCGGCGCGCAGGTCCGCACCCACTACCCGCCGGACGCGGCCATCGAGCTCCGGATCGCCGAGCTCGAGGCCGACCTGCCCGGTCGGGACGGCGACGGTTCCTCCCCGGCGACCGACGCCGATCTGAAGGTGGAGGTGCCGGACTTCATGGCCGAGATCGTGGCCGAGCTCAGCCAGCTCGCGCGTGAGAGTCCTCACCTCAACCAGCGTTCCGGCGTCTCGGTGCGCCTGACCATCGCCAACTACGAGACACTCGTCGCCAACGCCACCCGCCGGGCGCTGCGCAACGACGAGAGCGAGGCGGTGCCCCGGATCTCGGATCTCTCCGCGCTGGTCTCCTCCACCCAAGGAAAGGTCGAGATCGAGTCGCTCGAGGAAGGACGCGAGGACATCATCCTCGCCCAACTGGTCAACGCGGCGGTCCTCCTCGTCTTCCGTCGCCGAGTGGTGCTCTCCGACCCGCAGGCGGTGGTCGGTTCCTTCACCGCGGAGACCGTCGTCCACGCCGGCGACGACCTGCCGGCCTCCGCCTACGCGGAGACCCTCGCCGAGTTGCCGGCCCTCTCGGCACCGGTGCTCGCCCTGACCGGCGGATCGGAGGATCCCGGGGTCGTGGCCAGCGCGGTCGAGTTCGTCCTCGAGGGCCTCCATCTGACCAAGCGCCTCAACAAAGAGGCGTCCGGGTCGCGCGCGCTCTACCGAGGTCGAGGATGACCTGGCGGTTCCTCTACCGTCAGTGGGACGGGACCCAGGAGTCCCTCGTCGAGGACGCCGACGCGGTCCTCTCGCAGCTGACCGACGACCTGCTCGCCAACGGTGACCTCCACGAGGCGCTCCAGCGAATGCTCAACCGCGGTTGGCGCACCCCCGACGGCGAGCAGGTGGAGGGACTGCGCGACCTCCTCGAACGGCTGCGCCTCGAGCGAGAAGAGATCCGCGACCGAGGCGACCTCGGTGGCGAGTTCCACGAGATCGCCGAGGAGCTGGCCGAGGTCGTCGCCACCGAACGCGAAGGCATCGAAGCGCTCGAAGCCGACGCACAGGAGTCAGGTGACCAGCGGCGCGAAGAGGTGACCCGTGAGGTGGCGGACGAACGACGGATGCAGCTCGACCTCCTTCCGAGCGACCTCGCCGGCATGGTGCGCGGCCTCCAGCAGTACGAGTTCGTGTCCTCCGAGGCGCGCCAGCACTTCGAAGAGCTCCTCGATCGTCTGCGCGAAGAGGTCACCCGTTCTTACTTCGACCAGATGTCCGACGCACTCTCCAACCCCGATCCCGCTCAGCTGGAGAAGATGCGCGAGGCCTTCGACGCGCTCAACCGCATGCTCGAGCAGCGCGAGGCCGGTGAACCGCTCGATCCTTCGTTCGAGTCCTTCATGGAGCGCTTCGGCGACATGTTCCCCGGCGACCCGCAGAGCCTCGACGAGCTGCTCGAGCAGTTGGCGGCTCGGATGGCGGCCGCGCAGGCGATGTGGAACTCGATGTCGCCCGAGCAGCGCAGCCAACTCCGCGGCCTGGCCGATTCGCTCCTCGAGGACCTCGACCTCCGGTGGCAGGTCGACCGCCTGGCAGGCAATCTCCAGCGCGCGTTCCCCGACGCCGGTTGGCAGCAGCGCTACCGGTTCACCGGGGACGAGCCGATGGGCTTCGGTGAGGCCACCGATGCCGCGCAGAGTCTGCGCGACCTCGACGAGCTGGAGGCCTTCCTGCGTTCGGCCAACTCGCCGGCGGCGCTGTCGGAGGTGGACCTCGACAAGGTCAAGCGGCATCTCGGCGAGGATGCGGCGCGCTCGCTCGACCGTCTGGCGAATCTCGCCAAGCAGCTCTCCGACGCAGGTCTCATCGACCAGAGCGAGGGCCGCTTCGAGCTGACGCCGAAAGGGATCCGGCGCATCGGCCACCAGGCGCTCTCCGACCTGTTCTCTCAGCTCACCAAGGACCGGGTCGGCACCCACGCGACGACTTGGAAGGGCTCGGGTCACGACCGCGAGGAGACCACGAAGCCCTACGAGTTCGGCGACCCCTTCAACCTCGATCTCTCGCGGACCGTCCACAACGCGGTGCGCCGGTCGGGCAGCGGTGTCCCGGTCCGGCTCTCACCCGAGGACTTCGAGGTGGTCGAGACCGAGGCGCTCACCCGGTCGGCGACGGTGCTCCTGCTCGACCTCTCCCTCTCGATGCCCATGCGGGACAACTTCGTCCCGGCGAAGAAGATGGCCCTCGCCCTCCACACGCTGATCGCGTCACGTTTCCCGCGCGACTACCTCGGGCTGGTGGGCTTCTCCGAAGTCGCCCGCGAGATCGAGCCCGAGGATCTCCCGACGGTCAGTTGGGACTACGTCTACGGGACCAACCTGCAGCACGGGCTGATGCTGGCGCGCAAGATGCTCGCCCATCAGCAGGGGACCAAGCAGATCATCCTCGTCACCGACGGCGAACCGACCGCTCACATCGTCCCCTACCAGGGGAGCGTGGGCTACGACGTCTTCTTCAACTACCCGCCGGTCCCCGAGACCTTGGAAGTCACCCTCGCCGAGGTGATGCGGTGCACGAAGGCCGGGATCACCATCAACACCTTCCTCCTCGATCCCGACCGCGGGCTGCAGGGGTTCGTCGAGCAGCTCACCCGGATCAACCACGGGCGGACCTTCGCGACCTCCCCCGACGAGCTCGGCGACTACGTCCTCGTGGACTTCCTCCGCCACAAGCGGGTCCGCCGCGCACGCGGCTATCTGACCGGCTGAAGATCCCTCCGCCCGGCCGCGGCCCTTCTCGAGGCGAGGCTCGACGGCCCCTCTGCGCTTGCGCATTCGTTCACAAGCAGGAGATTTCTTCTTGCGTTTCCTCCTCGGATCGTGAAGGATGACATATCTGTAGTTACACCAGTGCGATGCGGACTTGACCGAAGCCGCGTGCGATGAGTGGGAGGGAGGCCCGTCAAATGGACGTGATGTCACTGATGTACGGACCCCAAGAGCGAACCTGGCAGACCAAGGCGAACTGCATGGGAGTCGACCCCGACCTGTTCTTCCCGGAGCGGGGCGCATCGACCCGTGAGGCGAAGGAAGTGTGCCGGGGATGTGTCGTGCGCGAGGACTGCCTCGAGTACGCCCTAGCCAACGGAGAGAAGTTCGGGATCTGGGGAGGTCTGTCCGAACGCGAGCGTCGGCGTCTCCGCCGCCAGCGCGCCCTCCAGCGGAGGGCCGCCGTCAGCGCGTCCTGAGTCGAGGCGCCCGGTCAGTCACTGGGCGTCGTCCCCGGACTCGCCCCTGCGATGTCGAGCCGGCGCTCGATGGTGGATCCCTCGCTCAGGTCAAGTTCGGCCCAGCGCCGAGGTGGCACCGCCTCGAGGACGGCCGTCGGCACCAGACCGACCAGCTCGGCACGGAGCACCCTGCAGCCCCGTGACTCGGCTGCAGCGGCGACCAGGTCGTAGACGGCTTCGACCCCGACGTTCGCCGGGTCGATCAGGTTGACGCTCACCTGCGCCCCCGAGTCGAGTGCGAACCCGAGTCGCGCGTACCGCGGGACCTCGGAGGTCCGCCGCGATCGACCGAGCCACCTGGGTCACGTCGGCGTCGCACTCGTCGGAGCCGGCCAGCCAGACGTTGTACGCGACCAGGACCCCCCTCGTGCCGACGGCTGCCGCACCTGCCGACGGATGGGGGTGGGGTGGCCCGGTGTCGGGGGCGAGCGTCGAGAACGCCCGGCGCCGGACGTCGGGCAAGGAGCGTTCGGGTCCGTAGAGGAAACAGGGGAGTGCGAGCTCCTCGCCGGCCCAGGTGGCGAAGCGATTCCTCGCACCGAGCACGGCGTCCCACCCGGCGGCGGTCGAGAAGGTGTCGGGGAGGGTGACGAAGGGGACGACGTCGGCTGCCCCGAATCGCGGGTGGACGCCGGTGTGGGCTCGGACGTCGATCAGCTCGACCGCCCGGGCGACGACTGCACGAGCTGCTGGTTCGATCGCGTCGAGGGGTCCGCCCAGAGTGAGGACCGATCGGTGGTGGGTCGGATCGGAGTGGACGTCGAGCACCCGGTCGCCCCCCGCGGCAACGATGGCTGCCACGACCGCGAGGTCACGCCCCTCGGAGAAGTTGACGACGCATTCGGCAAGCTGCTCGCCGGACCCGTCGCGGACCGCCCGGTCTCCCGGGCGCCGCAGATCAGACGGCGACGACCTGGCCGACCCGGCGGCGGCGGAGCATGCGGCGGCGCTCACGCTCGGACTTCCCGCCCCAGACCCCGTGGTCGACCCGCTCCTCGAGCGCATACTGCAGGCACTGCTCGGCGACCGGGCACTCCGCGCAGATCTTCTGTGCCGCCTGGACACCGACTCCGTCGCTCGGGAAGAAGATCGAGGGGGAGAGCTCCCTGCACTTCCCAGCGCTCATCCAGTCCGCGTCCATTGTTGCCTCCGTCGATCTCAGGGATGCTGGGCAGTGATCCGGCCGTGGTGCCGGATCTCGAGCCACCGACATCCGTTCCATCGCCAGTGTCGCATTTGTTGGTGGAGTGCAGGGACTTTTACCCGAGTCTTGAGGGAATCCTCACAATATTCTTATTCAGCACCTGGGCCTTCTTATGAAGGCCCTCGGGTAGGATCGGCGGGCCCTACCTCGAGGAGGTCCTGCCGCGATGACGACGGTTCACGACGACAACCTGTTGCCCGAGGAAGAGGGCGAGCCGGAACCCCCCGTCGCGCACATACGCATCGTCTACCTGGGCCCGGTCGCACCACACTGGGAGGTTCGCTCCGATTTCGGGGACCCCGCGCTGGTCGAGGAATTCCGCCGCCGGACCAATGCCCGGCTGGTCCTGCTCCCGCCCCACGACCCCCAGTACCGCCGCAACCGAGAGCGGGTGGTTCGTGACGCCGAGCGGGAGAACATCCTGCTCGAGTGGGACCTCGGCATCCCCGAGGAGGAGACGCCTGCCACGGCCGAAGAGGGGACCACGGGCGAGAACCCGGCCGGGTAGCCGGGTCCCCGTCTCAGTCGGCGGGGCCGGGGTCGTCGAGCTCGGGCAGGCTGATCCGCTCGAGCCAGAGACCGGGTGCGTCGACCTCCGAGGGCGTCGGGAGGTGGTCCGCGGAGGTCCACAACTGGGTCAGCCCCTCCTCACCCGCGCGGTCGACCACCCCACGGACGAACGCGCGGCCACGATCGACCTGTTGTTGGTCGAGGTCGAGTCCGAACAGCGCCCCTGCGGCCTCTTCGCCCATGCCGCGCTCGATGCGTCGGCGGTACCAGGCCTCGGCGAGGGCGTCGGTGGGCTCCGACCAGCTGCTGGCCGACCCGATCGGCGATGTGGTCCGCATAGGCGTCGATCACCACCGCGAGCGCGGTCAGCTGATCCGAGGACCGGCGAGACTCAGGTGTCAGCAACTCGCCGAGCAACGCCTCGGGATCGCCGAAGAGCCCTTCGAGGGACTCGAGGTCCATCCCCGGGGCGCTCTCGAACCCCTCCGGTGCCGAGAATCCGCCGAGACGATCGGCGAGGGTCTGTTGGGCCGATGCCGACGACTCGGCGAGTGAACCGAGGAGCTCTTCGAGACGCGTCCGGACCGCCGGCCTGGTGAGGACGGTGTTCGAGGCGAGCTCCCTCGCGCACACCCAGATCAGCATCTCCTCCTCGGGCAGGGTCCAGTCTGCGGCGAAGGCCGCGATGTTGGCAGTGACGAGCAACAGCTCGTCCGAGGGCGCCCAGGGGATCGCGACCGGGTACTGCCCGAGGGTCCGCTGCCGCGAGATGGCCCACGACCGATCCCACCTGCAGCCCGAAGAACATCGGACCGATGGCGCTCGCCCACTGACCGATCAGGCCGGCCATCCCCCCCGTCGGGTCGTCTTCGGCGGGAACCACCTCGGCCGCATCGCCCGCGGCCTCGCCGAGCTCGAGCTCGGGGGAGCCATCGAGCTGAGAACGGGGCGCCACGACTCGAGTGCCCTCGCGGTCCAGTCCGCCCTGCCGACCGGCACGCAGGTCAATCGGCGGCCGTCGGGCGAGACGGGCATCCCGGTGGCCTCGACCACGTTGAGCTCGGCGACCCGCGAGAGCTGCTCGATCCGGATCCGCTGGACCGGATCGACGTTCGGTTCGGGGGTGCCACCGGTCGCGACGTTGAGGGCGAACGACCGGGTCATCTCCCACTGGTCGGGTGCGCTGGTCCCGAGCATCCGCATCAGATCGCCGAGCAGGGACTGGAAGGGATTTCCTGCGTCGCCGGACTGCGGAGGCATCGCCTCATGCTACGGGGAGGCGCCGTCTCCTGGTGCATCGGAGTCTTCGCCGAGGACGACGGTCGTGTTCTCCACTGCGCCGTCCCGTTCGAAGGTGACGCCGAGCGCGGTTCCCGGCGGATCCGCGTAGAGCCAGGCTCGGAGTTCGGCCATCGAGTGCACCTCGTCGCCGTCGATCGCAACCACCACGTCTCCGTGCTCGAGTCCACCTTCCGCGGCCGGGGAACCGTCTTCCACCGCGGCCACCGACGCGCCGTCGAGGGTCGAGGGCAGCACGGTCACGGTCGTCGCGGCGAGCGCGGACGTCGTCGTGGTCGTGTCGGCGTCGTCACCTTCGATCCCGAACCATCCGTGCTCGACGCTGCCGGTCGCGACCAGTTGGCGCACTACGCCGAGGACGATCTCCGCGGGGAGGAAGATCGACGTCGTTGCCTTACCCGAGGTGTCGACCGCCGCGAGCAGACCCGCGACGTCACCCGTCGCGTCGAGCAGTGGTGAACCGAGGTCGGCGTCGCCGAGCGGTGTCGCGACGGCAGTCGGTGCGAAATCCGCACCAAGGGTCCCGACTGCGAGCGAACGCCCCGAAGAAAGGACGGTCCCCGCGTACACCCGCGGCCTCGGCGTGCCGTCGCTGCGCCCTGTCGGCTCCATCGCAAGAGCCAGCATGAGGTCCCCCGGCGCGGGATCGTTCTCGTCGAAGGTGGCAGCCGGCAGATCGTCTCCGATCCGCAGAACAGCAAGGCCCGAGGTCTGGTCCTCGCCGACCATCTCGGCACTGTCGTGGGACCCTCCCGGCTCGACCGCGGTGACGGTGCTCGCCCCGGCGAGCGGGTTCGCCGCGGTGACGATCACCCCACCCGACTCGGCGACCAACCCGGTGAGGACGAGGGTGCCGGAACGCTTCGTGACGAGCAGCGCGACGGTCGACGGTCGCACCGCGGCGATCACCGCGGCCATCTGTTTCTCGCTCTCGAGCCGGGCGGTACCCGGCTCGGTGGTCGGCGCCCGGGTGAGTGCCGCGACCTCGTGCGGACCCGAGCTCGATTCGTTGGTGTCGGTCGTGACGATGATCAATCCGACCGCGACCAGGGCCAGGATGAGCGCGAGGGTGGTCCCGCCGACGATCCGGGTATTGGGCCTGGCGCGGCGCGCGGCGAGCGAGACGTCCCTGTCACCCGCAGGCGGGCCGGGGGACGAGGCGCCCTCCGACGGGTGGCGCCAGAGACGGTCGTCGGGTGAGATCCAGCCGCGGATGCGATCCGCATCGTCGGGACCCCCGTCGTCCGGTTCTCCCCATGGCCCCCCCTGGTCGTCACCGTCCACGTCGAGAGGTTACCGACGGCGACCTCGCGGTGGACGTCGCGTCGCTTCTTCGCAGGCACACGCCACGGATGTGACGATGCGGCTCTACGCGTCCGCTCCAGTGCCGGCCCTACGATGACGACGTGGCCCGCGACCTGGCGATCGACCTCGGGACGGCCAACACCCTCGTCTACGCAAAGGGACAGGGCATCGTCTTGAACCAACCGACGGTGATCGCACTCAACACGAGGACGCACGAGGTGCTCGCGGTCGGGGACGAGGCGTGGCAGATGATCGGCCGCACCCCTGGCTACATCGTGGCGGTGCGCCCGTTGCGCGAGGGCGCGATCACCGACTTCGAGATCACCGAGCGCATGATCCGGCTCCTTCTGCGTCGGGCCGGGGTCAACCGTTTCAACCGTCCCCGGGTGCTGATCTGCGTTCCCTCGGCGATCACCTCGGTCGAGCGGCGTGCGGTCAAGGAGGCGGCCCGGCGTGCCGGCGCTTCCGCGGCCCACCTCATCGAGCAGCCGATGGCGGCGGCGATCGGAGCGGGGCTCGACATCCACGAGCCGGTCGGGAACATGGTCGTCGACGTCGGGGGTGGGACGACCGAGACGGCGGTCATCTCCCTCGGCGGGATCGTCACCTCGCATGCGATCCGCTGCGGCGGCTTCGACATGGACGCGTCGATCCAGCACTACGTCCGTCACGAGCACGGCGTGGCCATCGGGGAGCGCACCGGCGAGGAGATCAAACTGGCCATCGGCTCTGCGCTCGCGTACGCGGACGAGATGAAGGCCGAGGTGCGCGGCCGGGAGGTGTCGACCGGTCTCCCGAAGACGGTCGTCCTCTCGCCGGAGGAGGTGCGGCACACGCTCCGGGAGCAGGTCGATCTGATCATGACCACCGTCTTCGGCTGTCTGGGTGAGGCACCACCCGAGCTCGCCCAGGACATCATCTACGAGGGCATCCACCTGACCGGCGGAGGTGCGATGCTCCGAGGATTGGCCAACCGGATGGCTGACGAGACCGCGGTTCCGGTGCACCTGGTGGCGACTCCGCTCGAATGCGTCGTGCAAGGAGCGGGGTTGTGCCTCGACTCTTTCGAGAGCCTCCGCCCTATCTTCGCCGCGGCCGACAGCTGATCGAAGAGGACCGGCACCGCGCTCTCCGGCCCCGGCTGACTCAATCCGCGTCGAGCAGGTCCTCGGCGACCTGGCGCACCTGCCAGTCGCGGTCCTCGAGGCAGCGCTCGAGCGCGGCGTCGGCAGCCGGGTCGTCGAAGCCGGCGAGCGCGGCTGCGGCACGACGCCGGATGGCCGGCTTGTCGTCGAGCGCCCCGATGACCGCGGCGAGCCCGCGCCGATCGCCGATCGCGCCGAGCGCGGCCACCGCGGCCTCGCGGCAGAGTGGGTCGGTGATGCCCCTCGCTGGTCGAGGCCATCGCGACCGAGCGCGGGCACCGAAGTGGGGTCGCGACGCTCGCCCGAGGCCCAGGCTGCGGATTCGGTCACCGAGTGGTCGGGGTCATCGAGCGCCGCGGCGATGCTCACGGTGGGTGCGCCAGGGGACAGCTCGCACGCACGCCGGCGCACTTCGGGTGCCGGGTCGGCGAGCGCGTCGGCGAGGTCTCGATCTCGCAGCGCTCCGAGCCGGGCCAGCGCGCCGAGCGCGGTCGCCCGCACGGTCGCCGCGCCGTCGGCGAGTCCGGCGCGCGCCGCCGCGACGTCGCCGACATGTCCTGCCAGGGCGACCGCCCTCCGGCGCTCGGTGACGCTGCGACCAGGAGGTTCCGTGGCAGGCTTCATTTCACCACTATGACCGAGGAGACGAGCGGCGACGAGGGGCCCCGGGTACCGGTTTCGAACCCCACGGGTTTTGCCGGACCGACGCTCCCGACCCCGACCGAGCAGCCCTCGACGACCTTCACCCAGGTGTCACCTTCTCGGACCGGGCGACCCAGGCGGAGTCTGGCTCTGGGCGCTGTCCGTCGCAGTAGTGGTGGCGATCGTCGTGGCGTCGAGAGTCGATCTCAACGAGTACGCCATCCAACCGGGGACCGCACAGTCGGTCCAGCAGTTCATCACCGTGCCAAAGGCAAAGAGCCATCCGGTCACCCACCCGGTGCTGCTCACCGACGTGCAGATCGCGCGGGTCAGCGCACTCTCCTACCTGTATTTCAAAGTGCAGGGCAACACCGCGTTCGAATCGGTGCCGTCGGTGACCGGAGGAACGCCACCCTCTCAGCAGCTCGCACAAGGTCAACTCGAGATGTCCCAGGCCGAGACCGCCGCGAAAACCGCCGCCCTGACCCGTCTCGGCTATCGGGTGACTTCCGCCGCGGTCGGCGCGGTGGTGGCCGGTACCTTCGCCGGGACACCGGCCTACCCCGTCCTCAACGTGGGCGACGTGATCACCGCGATCGACGGCGTCGCGACGCCGAATGCCGTCGCGCTCACCATGACGCTCGACCACTACCACTCGGGGCAGACGATCGAGTTGAGCGTGCTCCGGAACAACCAGGGTGCGGCGGTGCGGGTGCCGGTGACGCTCAAGCGGACTCTGGTCGACGTCGGCTTGGCGAAGCCGGTCCCCGTCGACCTGGGCATCCAACCCGAGAACCAGGTCGACTACACGTATCCCTTCCCGGTGAGCATCAACGTCACCAACATCGGCGGACCTTCGGCGGGGCTCGCGATGACCCTCGGGGTCATGGACGCGCTGACCAACGGCTCGCTCACCGGCTCGAAGACCGTCGCTGCCACCGGCACCATGGACAGCAGTGGTGACGTCGGCGACGTCGGCGGCGTCCCCCAGAAGACGGTGGCCGTCGAGAACGCGGGTGCGACCATCTTCCTCGTACCCCCCAGGAGTACTCGGCTGCGCTCTCGAAGGACCGGCCCGAGCTCAAGATCTTCAAGGTGTCGACCCTCAACCAGGCGCTCTCCGTGCTCGCCGCGAACGGCGGACACGTTCCGCCATTGTCCGCCGCCACCTCCACCACGCCGACGTCGGGATGAGCGCCAGGAGCGAGCGGTCGTCGTAGGCTCTCGACCATGCCCGAGGAGCGCCGCATGACCATCACCTCCTCCTGGCACTTGGTGCCCGACGACGTGGCCCGCCACACCTTCGGATCGGTACGACGCGGGTTCGACCCGAGCGAGGTACGTGACTATCTCGAGTCGATCGCGGTCGGGCTGCGAGGAATCGCGGAGCGTGAACAGCAGTTGCTCGATGAGCTGACCGAAGCCGAGCGACGTGCGGCCAACCCGGTGCTCGACGAGCCGACGCTGACCGCGGCGGTCGGACAGGAGACCGCGCGGGTGCTCCACAGTGCCCACGAGGCGGCCGACCAGGTGGTGGCCAACGCAGAGAGCGAGTCCACTCGCCTCTTGACCGAATCCACCGAGCAGGCCGAGCAGATCCTCACCGAAGCGGCAGAAGAGGCCGAGCGGCTCCGGACCAGCGCCGCCGAACTGCTCGCGGTGCGCACCGAAGAGGCGGAGTCGGCCGTGTCCGAGCTCCGCGAACGGTCAGAGGCGGAGGCCGCCATTCTTCTCGAGGCAGCACGCGTGGATGCCGAGGAGCTGGTCACCCGCGCACGCGACGAGTGCAAGGCAATGGTCGAGGAGGCCCAGCAGTTGCGGGCGCGGGTGCTGGCGGATTTCTCCAGGCGTCGGAAGATCCTCCACTCGCAGATCGAGCAGTTGCGGGCCGGGCGCGAGCGACTGGCCGAGACGATCGTCGACGTCCGGCGCTCGGTCGATGCGATCGCGGACGACCTCTTCGTCGCGGAGGACGAAGCTCGCGCCGCGGCGGAGGAGGTCGCGCGCGACGTCGCCAGCCGACCCGACGAGGGAACGCCCGAGGAGATCGCGGCGCTGGTGTTGGCAGAAGAGGCTGCGGTCCGGGAGGCGGCCGCCGTCGCCTCGGCGCTCGAGACCTCCGTCGACGAGGATGGCGACACTGCGGTCGCTCCCGTACCGGGTGAGTCGGTCGACGCCCTTTTCGCCAGGTTGCGGGCAGCTCAAGACGTTCCCGAGTCGGTGGCGGCCGAGGAGGCCTCGGCCGGCAAGGCGGCTCCGATCGAGGCTCCGCAGGCCGAGGGGGAACCCGAACCGGTGAACGTCACCGAAGCGTCGTCCGAGGTCCTCGACGACAGCGAGGTACCCGATGCCGAAGCCGAGGAGACCGAGCCGGCCGGTCGGCTCGGAGATCGAGACCGAGGAGGACGAGGCGGAGCCAGAGGGTCCTCCCGAGGCGCGCAATCCCGGTGCCATCCGGCGTGACGAGCTCATCGCGCCGATCGTGACGGTCCTCGCCCGCCGCTTGAAGCGCACCTTGCAGGACAACCAGAACGAGCTCCTCGACAGCGCACGCTCGAAGGGCTACCAGTGGTCGGCCGAGCTCCTGCCCGACGAGACCGAGCACGTCGACGGCTACGCCACCGCGGCGATGCCCGCGCTCGAAGAGGCGTCGGAGGCGGGCATCACCTTCGTCGGGAGCGGCGACGCAGGGGGTGCGCCGGCCGACGCGCTGGTCGGGATCGCGGACGAGCTCGCCCACTCCGTCGTCGACCCGCTCCGGCGGCGCCTGGCCGACGGAACCGGTCTGGCCGACGGCGACGAGGCCGCGGTGGTGGAGCACGTGGGCTCGGCATTCAGAGAGTGGAAAGGCGAGCGCATCGAGCGGCTTGCCGGGGACAGCGTGGTGGCCGCCTTCTCGCTCGGATCGCTCTCCGCGGTCGAGCGGGGCGGCTCCGGTCAGGTCGAGTGGATCGCCGTGGCCGGATCGGGAGATGCCGCGTGTCCGGACTGCGAGGACAACGGACTGGGCGGAGCCCAGTCACCCGGTGAGCCGTTCCCCACCGGTCACCGACACCCCCCCGCTCATCCCGGGTGTCGATGCCTGCTGGCTATGTCCGCCACCTAGGCTGCCAGCGTGCGTCCGCCGACCGACATGCCGCGACCGCCGCGTCCGGCGTCGCGGCGCCGGCGGCGCTGGATCATCGCCGCCGCGGTGATCGTCATCTTCATCTTCGCGTCGATCCGCACCTTCGCCGTCTTCTACACCGACGCACTGTGGTTCTCCTCGGTCTCGCTGCACGGTGTGTGGGTGACGCTCTTCGAGATCAAGGCGGGCCTCCTGCTCGTCTTCGCGGCGATCTTCGCGGCGATGCTGTTCGCCAGCCTGCTGATCGCCGAGCGGCTGGCCCCGAAGGGTCCGTCACTCGACGCCGAGGACGAGTTCGTCCGGCGCTACCGCGAGGTGATCGGTCCGTATTCGCGCTGGATCCGGGCCATCGTGGTGGTCGTCCTGTCGCTGATCGTCGGCTCCCAGGCCGTCGGGCAGTGGCAGAACTGGATCCTCTTCAAGAACGGGTGCCCATTCCCCAATTCGGACCCGCAGTTCCATCGAAACGTCGGCTACTTCGTCTGCACCCTTCCGTTCCAGCAGTTCCTGGTCCACTGGGCCCTGGTCGCTCTGGTGGTGGTCCTGATCGTGACCTTGCTCAGCCACTACCTGAACGGCGGGATCCGGGTGCAGGGCCCGCGCCCCCGAGTTGGCCCGGCGGTCAAGGCCCACATCTCGGTCATTCTGGGGCTGATCGCGCTGGTGAAGGCGGTCGGCTACTACCTGGCGCGTTTCAACCTCGATCTCTCGGGCAACGGGTACGTCCAAGGTGCGGGCTACACCGACGTCCACGCACGGCTGCCGGCACTCGAGCTGCTCATCCTGGTGTCGCTCGCGGCGGCCGGGCTGCTGATCTACAACATCCGCCGGCGGGGCTGGGCCCTCCCGGTCCTCGGAGTCGGGTTGTGGTTCCTCGTCGCCCTCTTCGCCGGCACCATCTACCCGGCCGCTGTGCAGGGTCTGAAGGTCAATCCCGCGCAGAACACGCTCGAGCATCCGTACATCCAGCGCAACATCGACGCCACCCGGGCCGCGATGGGCATCGACAAGATCACCAGCGTTCCGTATCCCGCGACGTCGACGCTCAGCGCGCCCCAGCTCACGCTCAACAGCGACACCCTCGCCAACGTACGCCTCTGGGACCCGACCCAGACCCAGGCGACGTTCGACCGGCTCCAGGACATCCGCACCTACTACCAGTTCAATTCGCTCGCGGTCGACCGCTACATGATCAACGGGACCCAGACCCCGGTGATCGTCGGCGTGCGCGAGGTCAACGACCAGGGCCTCCCTTCCACCTCGTGGGTGAACACCACTCTCCAGTACACCCACGGCTACGGGATGATCGTCGCCCCCGCAAACGCCGCGAATTCGACCGGTGCCCCGGTCTTCGACGTGGGAGGCGTCCCGCCGACCTCGAGCAACGGCCTGCAGACGATCACCCAGCCGTCGGTCTACTTCGGGCTCAACAACGCGGGCTACGTGGTCGCCAACACCAAGCAACCGGAGATCGACTACCAGCTGACCAACAACAGCAACGTCGAGACCCACTACACCGGCAATGGCGGTGTGCAGTTGTCGTCGATCTTCAAGCGGCTGATGTTCGCGGTGCGCTTCAACGACATCAACCTGCTCATCTCCAACCAGATCACCGGTCAGTCCCGCATCATGTTCGACCGGGGTGTGCAGGCCCGGGTGCAAAAGGCGGCGCCCTTCCTGCAGCTCGACGCCGATCCCTACCCGGCCTTGGTCGACGGGCACATCGACTGGATCCAGGACGCCTACACGACGACCGACAACTACCCGTACGCGCAGAACGCGGACACCACTGCCCTCCCGTCGGGGAGCGGGCTCAACATCCCCTTCAACTACGTGCGCAACTCGGTGAAGGTGGTGATCGACGCCTACACCGGCCACATGACCTTCTACGTGATGGACCCGACCGATCCGCTCATCAAGGCCTACGAGAAGGAATTTCCGGGGATGTTCACGCCGGCATCGAAGATGAGCTCGGAGCTGCGTGCCCATCTGCGGTACCCGGAGGACATCTTCACCGAGCAGGCCATGATGTACGGCAAGTACCACATCACCACCGCCTCGAGCTTCTACAGCGCAGCCGACGCCTGGACGCTGTCCCCGTCACCCGGTGCGGGTTCACCCTCGCAGGCGCTCCAGACCACCTTCACCACCAACGCGCAGGGACAGCAGGTCTCGACGGGCCAGCTGGTGCGGATGGCACCCCTCTACCAAGAGATGCGGATTCCGGGGCAGGTGAACCAGTCGTTCAATCTGCTCGACGCGTTCGTGCCGGTTTCGTCGCAGAGCCAGATCCAGACCCTCTCGGGATACATGATCGCCGGGTCGGACCCCGCTCATTACGGACAATTGGAGACCTTCGTCACCCCAAGGGACAACCCTGTCCCCGGACCGGCGATCGTGTCGGCTCAGATCGATTCGACGCCGAACGTCTCCAGACAGATCACCCTCTTGAACAGCAACGGTTCCTCCGCGCTCCTCGGCAACGTGCTGATGATCCCGGTGGCCCAGGGCCTGCTCTACGTCCAACCCCTCTACGTCGCGTCCTCGCGGAACGCCATCCCGTCGCTGCAGTACATCATCGCGGTCAACGGGAAGCAGCCGGCCGCGATCGGCGGCACACTGGCCGACGCACTCACCGCGCTGGTGTCCGGTCCGGTCTCGACCACACCGGGAAGCTCTTCGGCAGGGTCGCTCTCGCCTCAGGTCCGACAGCTCTTGGCGGCCGCCCAGAGCGCCTACCAGCAATCCCAATCCGATCTCCACGCCGGGAACCTCGGGGCGTACCAGACCGACATCAACGGCCTCGAACAGGACCTTCAGGAGGTGCAGCAGTTGACTGGCTCGCTGACCCCGTCGGTGCCGAGCCCCACCACGACGACGACCAGCCCGAGTGGTTGACCGACTCTACGAGCCGCCACTTCGAGCGGGTCGCCGGGCGGGTCGGGATGGTAGGTTGTCTGGCTGCGACGCGGGGTGGAGCAGTCTGGTAGCTCGTCGGGCTCATAACCCGAAGGTCGCGGGTTCAAATCCCGCCCCCGCCACTACGGCCTCTCGACACGATCTCGGGAGTGCAAATGACAGAACCCGGTAGTGCCGTCGGGCATCACCGGGTTTTGTGCTTTCTGAAGGCGGTCGTGGAGTGCACCGAGCCGGCTGAGAACGAGACGGCTACGCTGTCGGGCGGCGATTGGTGGATCACGCAGGCCGATCGTCGTTGAGGGTGGACACTCGGTCTCCCGCAAGTGTGTGCGTGGAGAAACGAGAGAGGACATGGCCGAGGGCACTGTCAAGTGGTTCAACGCGTCGAAGGGTTTCGGGTTCCTTGCCCCTGACGGTGGCGGAGATGACGTGTTCGTCCACTTTTCCGCGATCGACGGTTCTGGTTACCGCGAGCTGGCCGAGGGTCAGCGGGTCGAGTTCGAGACGGAGCAGGGACCAAAGGGACTTCAGGCCAAATCGGTGCGACCTGCCTAGGCGAGGCAGTCACGACGAGCGCGAGGACTTCGGGGACCGTAGGGACCGATCAGGTCCGAGGTCGCGGGGCAAGTCGGGCCGAGAAATCGACGAAGACGCCTTGGCCCTTCGCGACAGAGGCCTTACCTACTCCGCGGTCGCCAGGAGTCTTGGGATCAGGCGAGCAGTCGACGCTCACGCGGCGTTTCTCCGAGCCCTGAGGCAACGGCAAGGTGAGGAGCGGGTGGCGCTCGCTCAACGCGAGGCCGTGCGGCTTGACGAACTCGAGAGCCGCATCAGAACTCGCGATGCGTCCGACCCGACGAAGATGGAGCGTCGATTGGTTGCGCTCTCCAAGCTGCGCGACCCACTTGTCGATTGAGGGACGGATCGTCCCGTTGCCGCTTGTATTTCGACGAAGGTTTCAGCCGCTCACCGGAGGACGACGCTAGGGCGTTGCGCCCACTCTTCGTTACAGTGCCTGCATCGAGCTACTACGACTTCGTGGCGACCTTCCTGTCCGATCGATAGGCGGGGCGTCGCCAGGCTTCCGCACTTCGGGCAAGGCACGGTCATAGTTCCATTGGCCATAGGCTCCTCCTGGATTTCGCACTCTGGGGTTGTTGGCCGTCCTTCTTGCTTGCCGGTCGCAGCCGTCGGCCGGTTCCTGAACGGGCCTCTTGTATCTCAGAGTTACGAACTCGGATCACCGAGTCAAGGTCGCAGAGCATCGGAAGAACTCCAACTGGCGCGCCGGGTGAGTCGAGACTGACCGAAACGCGCTGAGGAGTCACGAAGTCCGCCTCGATGCCAGCAGGGGCGCCCCGCCCACCCCGCGTGAGGGACCGATCGAGCGTGGTCATCGTCTGCATCCCGTTGTTCGATGCAAGGGTCGTTCTTCGCTCGACCGAGCTCCGACCCTCAACAGGGTCAGATCCGGGAGCCATACTGACGATGTGAACCCTGAGGCCTACGAAGCGGTCCACGCCAGAGTGGCCACCCTCGTGCGCTGAAGGTGATCCCGAGACGCCGGTGCCGGCATGCCCAGGATGGCGCGTCCGAGATGTGCTTGCTCACCTGGTCGGGCTGTGCGAGGACTGGGTCGATCATCGACTGGACGGCTACGGATCAAAGAGATGGACGGATGCGCAAGTCACGCGGGCCTCAGGCGAGTCGCTCGAACAGGTCATGGAGCGATGGCGCGTCGCCGCCGAGCGGTTCGCGCAACTCGACGACGATCCAGTCATGGGCTCACCAGCTCGTTGGGCGTTCGGAGATGCCGTGACGCACGAGGCCGATATTCGCGGTGCTCTACGAGCAGGCCGAGTACCGTCCGACGCCGTGGTGCTTTCCCTCAAGGGATCGGTCGCTCGGTGGCGTGAAACCATGACCGACGCGTCCGCCCCGACGCTCCGGCTCCAAGCACCCGATGCCCGAGACTGGTGGCTGGGCGTTCATGGCGATCCCGAGGCGGTAGTAGTCGAAGCGCCGGCGTACGAGTTCTTCCGCGCCCTCACCGGTCGACGAAGTGTGTCTCAGGTCCGGTTGTGGAAGTGGTCAGGCAACCCGGATCCCTATCTTTCGATCGGTCTGCCCTATCCGTTCCACTGGGCAGCGGAGGATCTTCTGGACTGAAGCCTTCCGTGCCTCCGCAAGGGCAACGACCCAGCGATCAAGCGCCGCGTTGCGACCTACTTCCCGCTCGGCGGCCCGAACCAGGTGGTGAGCGCGTCCGCGAGTCCGCGGTGGCCTCGGTTCCCGACCCAGGCCGCATAGCCATCGGGGCGGACCAATACGGCAGAGGGGGCGCTGACCTTGCCAATGACAGGAAGCTCCCAGGGACCCTCGTATCGAGCGTGGACCACCTGAACACGATCTGCGAAGGAAGTGAGGTCGGGATCGCCGGCCCCACCGAAGGAGACGAGCACCGGCCGGGCATCGTGTAGCAGTGTGAATACCCGGGTGTCGCCGTCGGCGGTGACCAGGTCGAGGTCGGGCATGCGGCGTCCGAGCAGTGGGTGTCCCTCGCCGAGGCCGTAGTGCACGTCGAGACCGGACATCATTCCGGCGAGGAGCTTCCGAGGCTCGTCCATTGCCAGCAGCTCGGACATGGTGTCGCGCATGGCGTCGATTCGGTCGTCGCGGCGGATGAGCGCGGTTTGCGCCATGATGTTGCGCAAGACGCGGGCAGCGACCGGATGCCGTTCGGCATGGTAGGTGTCGAGCAGGCGATCCGGCGAAACCTCCTTGACCACTTGGGCCAACTTCCACCCCAGATTCGCCGCATCCTGCACGCCGATGTTGAGACCCTGGCCGCCCATCGGCGAATGCACGTGTGCGGCGTCGCCGGCCAGCAGCACCCGTCGGTCGCGGTAGGAGGCGGCCTGTCGAGTCATGTCAGTGAACCGCGAGAGCCAGCTCACGCTGTGCACCCCGTAGTCGGTCCCATACACCGCGATCAGAGCTTCGCTGAGGTCCTGCAGGGTTGGCTCGCCGGTGCGTCCGACTCGCTCTTCACTGACTACCATCCGCACGGTCTGGCCGTCGGCGAGTCTGCCCAGGCCATGGGGGCCCTTTTCGTCGCGGTGGGTGCCCCACTCCGGTTCCTCGGTCAGCTCGACCTCAGCGATCAGAGAGCTCATCGAAGCATCCCATCCACGAAATTCGATACCGGCTGCCGTACGGACCGCGCTGCGTCCACCGTCGCAACCCACGAGATAGCGGGCTCGCAGCAGTCGGCCGTCGGACAGCTTTACGTCGACGCCGTCGTCGTCTTGTTCGAAATCCGTCACCTCGGGTCCGCGATCGATCTGCACGCCAAGCTCATCGACCCAGGCGGCCAGAATTCGCTCGATGTCCTTCTGCCACAGTCCCAGCGCGTAGTTGTGACGGGTGGGAAAGTCGCTGATGTCCAGGGGAATCCATGAGAACGACGCAGCCTGAGCCACCTGTCCCGCCGACAGGAACCGATCGGCGATGCCGCGCTGATCGAGAACCTCGATGGTCCGCGAGTGCAAACCGCCCGCGCGCGAGCCGTCGAGATCCTGGCTGACGCGCCGCTCGATGACCACGAAATCGACACCTGCCAGCGCCAGTTCGCCTGCCAGCATCAGTCCGGTCGGACCTCCTCCTGCAATCACGATCGCGTGCTCGTTCATCGCCCCTCCTGGTTCCGGATCGATCCCACGCAGGCGATTGTGCGGCACGAGTGGGGCCTTGTCGCAAGCGGCAACTCGGCGATATGTTGAGAGCGGCGAGAGGTTGGCGGCCCTGCCGAGATCCTGGTGCAGCGTTCCTCCAGCTCAGCCGCGAGCGACTCCACCTCAGACCGCGGGGAATCTTCCTCTGGTCGGGCCCTCTGCTGCCCGGGTCGGCGCGGCACACCCTTCTCGACCGGGTTGGCCTCGCACGGGCTCGGGTCGAGCGATGCGCCGTAGGGTAAGGGGTCAGGGAACGTCAAAGGAGCTGCCATGACCAGCGAGACAGCGACCCAGGTGACCGACCTCGACACGATTGCGGAACTGGCGGCGCAACTCCGGGTGGACTCGATCCGATCGTCGACGAGCGCCGGCTCGGGTCATCCGACATCCAGCATGTCTGCGGCCGACCTGATCGCGGTGCTCTCCGCGCGTCACCTCCGCTACGACTGGGATGATCCCCACACTCGCGCCAACGACCATCTGATCTTCTCGAAGGGCCACGCGTCACCGCTCCTCTACTCGCTCTACAAAGCCGTCGGGGTGGTGAGCGACGAGGAGCTCATGACCGGCTACCGGCGGTTCGGCCAACGGCTCGAAGGGCATCCGACGCCGGTGTTGCCATGGGTGGACGTGGCGACCGGCTCGCTGGGTCAAGGGCTGCCGGACGGCGTGGGCATCGCTCTTTCGGGTGAGTACCTCGAACACTCTCCGTTCCGGGTCTGGGTGCTCTGCGGCGACAGCGAGTTGGCCGAGGGTTCGATCTGGGAGGCAATCGACAAGGCGTCCTATTACAAGCTGTCGAACCTGGTGGTGATGGCCGACATCAACCGGCTCGGCCAGCGCGGCCCGACCGAGCTCCAGTGGGATCTGGAACGATATGCGCGGCGAGTGGAGGCTTTCGGAGCGCGTTCGATCGTGATCGACGGACATGATCTTTCTGCGATCGACGGTGCACTTTCGGCGGCCGAAGACAGGGATGCCGAGGCGCCGACGGTCATCCTCGCGAAGACGATCAAGGGCAAGGGCTTCTCGGAGGTCGAGGACAAGAACGGCTGGCACGGCAAACCGTTCCCACCCGACATGGCTGCACGCGCGATCGAGGAGCTCGGCGGGGAACGCCATTTGGTGCTCAGAGGTCCGCTCCCCGAGAAGACCGATCAGGCGAGCGTCACCGCCCTCGCCGAATCACCCCTGGATCTCCCCAAGTACCGAGTCGGTGAATCGATCGCCACCCGCAAGGCCTACGGCGACGCGCTGCTGGCCTTGGGCGCGAGCAATCCGCTGGTGGTGGCGCTCGACGGCGAGGTGAGCAACTCGACCTTCGCCGACGAGTTCGCGCACAAGTTCCCCGAGCGCTACTTCGAGATGTTCATCGCCGAGCAGCAGCTTGTCGCATCGGCGACCGGTCTCGCTGTTCGGGGGCACATCTCCTTCGCGTCGACGTTCGCAGCGTTCTTCACTCGTGCCTTCGACTTCATCCGTATGGGGGCCATCTCCGGCGTGGATCTGCGCTTGGCGGGATCGCACTGCGGGGTCGAGATCGGGGCGGACGGTCCATCCCAGATGGGAGTCGAGGACATCGCCATGATGCGGTCGGTCCACGGTTCCACGGTGCTGTACCCGAGCGATGCAACGAGCACCGCCGCGCTGGTCGAACAGATGGCGCGCACGACGGGCATCAGCTACATCCGCACCACGCGCGGCGCGTACCCGGTCCTCTACGAGTTCGGTGAAGCGTTCGAGGTGGGCGGCTCCAAGGTGCTTCGGGCATCGGAAGGCGACGAGGTGACCCTCGTCGGTGCCGGGGTGACCCTCCACTCCTGCCTTGGTGCGGCCGACCGGCTCGGAGAAGACGGGATCAGCGCACGGGTCGTCGACTGCTACTCGGTCAAGCCTGTCGACGCCGCGACCCTGGCGGAGGCCTCGGCTGTCACCTCCGGACGTTTCGTCGTCGCAGAGGACCATCACCCCGAGGGGGGCCTGGGTTCCGCGGTGACGGACAGCCTGCTCGCGAACGGGCAGACCAATCTTCGGATCGCGCACCTCGCAGTGCGTGGCATGCCGGGATCGGGGACCGGGCCGGAGCTCATGGCGTGGGCCGGCATCGACGCGGACCACATCGCGGCGGCGGCCCGCGATCTCGTCCGGAGCTGACGCCTCCAGACGCTGAAGGCTTTGGGTCCTCGTCAGCTGGACTCAGAAAGCTAAGTAGCTACTTGACTGTGGCGCCGGCCTGAACCCTCCGCCCGCCCCTCACGGCATGGAACCGAGCTCGGTTGGCTCTCGCCCTGCCGCTCCATGTAGCGGAGGTGCAGAATGGGGTCGTGAACCCCGATCTCGACGAGTTGCGTCGGCTCCGCCGGGCCCGAGACCAGATGGACCGGGAGTACGCACGGCCGCTCGACGTCCGAGCGCTCGCCCGCACGGCGCTGATGTCGCCGGCGCACTTCAGCCGGCGCTTCCGCGAGGCCTACTCGGAGACGCCCTACTCCTACCTCATGACCCGCCGCGTCGAGCGCGGCGAAAGCCCTACTCCGGCAGGGCGACCTGAGCGTGACGGACGTCTGTTTCGCAGTCGGCTGGACCAGCCTCGGCTCGTTCTCGGCTCGTTTCGCCGAGCTGGTCGGCGAGACACCCTCCGAGTACCGCGCCCGCAGCCACGACGAACTGCCTCTCCTGTCCAGCTGCCAACTGATGGTGGTGACCCGCCCGCGCAAGAGCGGAGTGCCCGAACGCGCGGAAGAGAGCAGTTTCGGAGAAGCATCCGTCGGCGCACCCGCGTAGCGTCGGTGACATGACCGTTTCACTCAGCACAGTTCACATCCTCGTCGACGACCCCGACGCCGCTCTGGGCTTCTACCGCGACACCCTCGGCATGACCGTGCGCAACGAAGTCGCCAACGGCGGTTTTCGGTGGATCACCCTCGTCACCGACAGCCAGCCCGAGATCGGAATCGTGTTGTCCGAGCCGCATGCGGGTCGTTCGCAGGGCGACGGTGACGCCCTCGCGGCCATGCTTGCCAAGGGCGAGATGTACCCGGTTCATCTACGCACCGACGACCTCGACGGGGTCTTCGACAAGGTCGCCTCTACCCCCGGAGTCGAGGTGCTGCAAGAGCCCGCCAGCCAGCCCTGGGGCGTCCGTGACTGCGCGGTCCGCGACCCCGCAGGGAATCGGCTTCGTATCGAGCAGGCGTAGGACCCGGATCACCCGGGGCGGTTCTCGGTCGCTCTGCGCCAGGCCGACCTAAGCAGCCTCGTGGCTGCTCGGAATCCACTGGTTGATCCACTCGCCGGTGATCTGGCGCGTGGCGGCGTTGATCCGGTTCCACGCGTTGATCGAGGCGATCGCGAGCACGAGCGCCCCGAGCTCCCGGTCGTCGAAATGACGGGCGGCCTCTTCCCAGACTTCGTCGGAGACCGGGTCCGGACGATCCGCGAGGCGAGTGACCGCTTCGGTCAACGCCAGTACTGCGCGTTCGGCATCCGTGAAGTAGGGCGTCTCGCGCCAGGCGGCGATGGTGAGAATCCGCTCGTCGGGCTCTCCTGTTGCCTTGAGCTCACGGGAGTGCAGGTCGACGCACACACTGCAACCATTGATCTGGCTGGCGCGCATCGCGACGAGAAGGAGTGTGGTCTCCGGCAGATCTGCGTGCTTGGTGGCAGATCCGAGCTGCTGGAGCGCTTTCATGGCGCCGGGGATCGTCATAACCGGACTTTCGATGCGTGGTTCCATCCTTGGGATCCTCCTTCGGACTCGGGTGGTGGCTGCCGGCACGGCGGGCTCGGGCCGGAATTCCGGCCGTACGGTTATGACCCCCGACGGCGGAGGATTGTGACAGCCCGCGAGGGGGAGGATCCCCTTCGACGCCGGCGCGGTCAGCGGTTCTTCGCCTTGCCCCCTGCAAACAGCTCACGCCAGCTTTGCTCCTGGAGCTCCACGTCGAAGCGCTTCGCTGCCTGCTGGATCCGCTTCCATGCCTGGTCACGTTCACGGTCGGTCACGCCCTCGACCTGATCGAAACGGGCGACGGCATTGCGCACGTGGCGAGCGTCGACCAGCGGCTCCTTGCGTTCCTTGGGGAAGGCAAAGTCCTGGTCCGGCAAGCGGTTCTCCTGCGCGGTGCTGAGCCCCGGTGAGCGTGGAATCTTCGCACCGCGTGCCCGGGCGCTCTGTACCCGGCGAGCCTTCTCGAGATTGCGCCGCGCTGCTTCCTTCTGTCGTGCAGTGGCCATGGTCTCCTCCTCGCTGACGAGTTCCTCCCCACCTCTACCCACGGCCCCCGGCGGTTAACGGCGCCATCGGCTCTCCGAGCCAGTCGGCTGTCGCAGGCTCGAGGTCCGCTCGGTAGAGTCCGAATCAAGCAGCGCGACTTCCGCAAGGAGCAGCGTTCCCGAGAGAAGGAGACGAAGGATGCCCTACGTAACTACTTCTGACGGCACGGAGCTGTACTACACCGAGCAAGGCAGCGGCCAACCGATCGTGTTGAGCCACGGCTGGCCGTTGAACTCCGACGCATGGCAGGTCGAACTCAAGGTCTTTGCCGATGCCGGCTATCGAGTCATCGCACACGACCGCCGCGGACATGGCCGCTCCACCAAGACCTACACCGGCAACGACATGGAGACGTACGCGAAGAATCTGGCCGAACTCGTCGACGCCCTGAATTTGCGGGATGTCATCCTCGTGGGGCATTCCACCGGTGGCGGTGAGGTGGTCAAGTACGCGGCGAAGTACGGCAAGGACCGAGTCGCGAAGATGGTCACCGCAGGTGCGGTACCGCCGATCATGGTCAAGTCGGAAAGCAACCCCGAGGGCACCCCGATCGAGGTGTTCGATCAGATCCGCGAGGGTGTCTTGAAGGACCGGTCGCAGTACTACAAGGACCTCTCCGAGCCGTTCTACGGGGCCAATCGCAAGGGATCGAAGGTGTCGCAGGGCGCGAAGGACGACTTCTGGCGACAGAGCATGCAGGTCAACCTCGCGGCTGCCTACGACTGCGTGAAGGCCTTCTCCGAAACCGATCAGACCGCGGACCTCCAGGCCATCGACGTCCCGATCCTGATCGCGCAAGGCGACGACGACCAGATCGTGCCGATCGCCGATGCCGCTGAGAAGTCGATCAAGCTCGTCAAGCGAGGGACCCTCAAGGTCTACCCGGGCGCCCCCCACGGCATCTATGGCGACTACCAGGATGCCCTCGACAAGGACATCCTCGAGTTCATCGCCGCATAGGTCCCAGGGCCTCAGCGATCGCTGCGCATGATCGGTGATCGTTGGGGAGTGACGCCGAGCGAGGTCGCGCGCCATTACCCCTGTGACGACGTCGTTCCGGATCCAGTTCTCGAAGTCTGGCGGGCAGTGACCGTCCGAGCTGCGCCACAACACATCTGGCCTTGGGTGGCACAAATCCGCCTTGCCCCCTACTCGTACGACTGGATCGACAACCTCGGCCGGCCGTCTCCTCGGAGACTCCACTCCCTGCCCGATCCGACTCCCGGCGAACCCTTCACCACGGCGATGGGCGGACGCCAGCTGGGCCGGATCGTGGCGGCGACGACAGGTGAAGCGCTGACCGGCGAGATCATGGGCGCAGTGATGTCGTATGTCCTCGTTCCCGAGGGCGACGTGACCCGGCTCCTGCTCAAGATCGTGATGAAGTGTCGACGGGCGGTTGCGCCGCTGCTCTCGATGGGTGACCTGGTCATGGCGCGGCGCCAGTTGTTGAACCTGGCCCGGCTCGCCGAGCAGAGTGCGAATCCTCTCAACCCTGCCCGTGCAGCCGCGTATAGACGACGTTGAAATCGTGCTGCCAGTCCGAACCGGCCGGGCGCTTCTCCCATCGACCCGTGATCGATCCTCGGTCGTCGCTGATCGTCGCCTCGAACCGCTGGGAGAACTCGGGATCGTTGCGCCAGATCCGCCAGTCATCGCCCTTGACGGTCATCTCGTAGACACGTGACACTCCACGGTCGTCGGTGTAGAGGACCGTGTAGACGGGTCCGGCGGCATCGCGTCCGATCACCCAGGATGCCAGGGGTGGTCCCGACGGATCGGGGACATGCCGCATCACGACCAAAGTTCCCGTCTCCGTCGTCTCGACCCCGAGACGGCCGGTGACGGTCTGGTCCGGATCCGGGAGGAAGGACCCCTCGGAGAGGGTCATTTCCCACTCCCCGAGAAGGAACCGGAGCTCGGCAAGGGCCGGATTCCGCAGTTCGTCGCCCATCTCGTGGCCTCCTTGCCCGTTCACACGTGCGCTACCCGGAAGTGTGACACTGGCGCCTTCCCAGAACCTGCCCGGTTGGGCATGCTGAGGCTATGGAAAAACGAACCATCCAGATCGACCACAAGACCGGCGACCTCTTCGAGATCTCGGTGCGCGATCATCGCCTACACGTCGACCAACCGATCGAGGACGGCGGATCCGATCTCGGACCCACACCTACCGAGCTCTTCGTCACCAGTCTGGCCACCTGCGTCGCCATCTACGCCCGGCGGTACCTCGCCCGTCACGATCTCCCCGACGGCCTGAGCGTGCGGGCCGAGTTCACCATGGCCGAGCATCCGACCCGGATCGGCGAGGTCGACCTCGCCATCCATCTCCCCGACGGCGTGGCCGACGAGCGGCGGGCGGCGCTGCTGGCGGTGGTGTCCCACTGCACGGTCCACAACACCCTCGACAATCCACCCGAGGTCAACATCGCGCTCGACGAGCCTTCGTAACCCGATTCGGGTCATGAGTGGTGCAACGCAGAGCGGCGGTGCTTGCTCAACCGCTCGCGGTGACGGCTCTCAGATCCTCGATCGATTCCCGGATGACCTCCGACAGCTCTCGCCGGTCCATCTCCCTGACCCACCGCTCGAAGGCGATCCGGAAAACGGCGATGCCTGCCTCGGCGCTGAGGCTGGCGGCGGGTTCCTCGACTCCGCGCCGGCGGAGCGCCTCAGCCATCGCGGACGCGAGTGTCGCGAGCTTGATGAGCTCTCGCTCTTGCAATTCGGGGTTCGCAGCGATGACCGCCTGGCGCTGACGTACGAAGGGTCGACGCTCCCCGAAGATCGCGCTCGACGCCTCGAGCGCACCTGCAACCGCTTCGAGCGGGGAGGAAGTCCTTGGCGCCTCGGCGACTGCGGTCACCAGCAGGTCTTGCAACCGGCTCGCCCCGCCGAAGAGGACCTCGCGCTTGTCGGCGAAGTGCCGGAAGAAGGTGCGCTCAGTCAGCCCGGCACGCTCTGCGATCTCGGCCACCGTCGTCTCGTCGAAGCCTTTTTCGAGATAGAGCTCGAGAGCCGCCGTCTCGAGTCTGCCGCGGGCGTCTGGTTCCCATCGACCCATCTCTCGAACCTACACCTTGACGACAGTTACTGACATCATTAGGCTGATGACAGTAGCTGACATCAGGTCCGGGCGGCACGACGGGTCCGGACCCTCAACCTGGAGGTGTGCCCATGCGTGTCTTCGTCACTGGCGCGTCCGGATGGATCGGTTCTGCTCTGGTTCCCGAGCTCATCGGCGCGGGTCACGTGGTGATCGGACTCGCCCGATCGGACGAGTCGGCCGAGTCACTGCTCGGTGCTGGCGCCGAGGTCCAGCCGGGTTCGCTCGAGGATCTCGACAGCCTTCGCGCCGGAGCCGATCGAGCGGACGGTGTCATCCATCTGGCGTTCATTCACGACTTCAGCCAGTTCGATGCTTCTGTGCGCACCGATCTGCAGGCGGTCGAAACCCTCGGCGGGGCGCTCGGGGGATCGGACCGCCCCTTCCTCATCGCGTCCGGGGTCCGCGCGGTGGCCCCCGGCCGGGCGGCGACCGAACGGGACGCGCCCGATCCGAGCTTTCCCTCGCACGCCGGCCGCCGAGCTGACGGTCTCTCTCGCCGAGAGCGGGGTGCGCTCCGCGGTCGTGAGGCTTCCCCCATCGGTCCACGGAGAGGGTGACCGAGGCTTCGTGCCGACTCTCATCGACATCGCACGCGCCAGAGGGGTCGCTGCGTACATCGCGGAAGGCTCCAACCGGTGGCCCGCCGTGCACCGTCTCGACGCAGCTCGGCTCTTCCGCCTCGGGCTCGAGAAGGCGCCGGCGGGCTCGGTCTTGCACGCCATCGCGGACGAAGGGGTCCCGACCCGCACCATCGCGGAGGTCATCGGACAACACCTCGAGCTTCCGGTCGTCTCGATCTCGCCGGACGAGGCTGCGGCCCACTTCGGATGGATGGGCCTGTTCTTCGGCGCTGATTCCTCGGCGACGAGCGAAATCACGCGGGAACTCCTCGACTGGCAGCCGGTCGAGCCCGGTCTCGTCGGGGACCTCGACCGGGGGCACTACTTCGACCTGCGACCGCCCACTCCGCTGATGGACCACGAGACCGTCAGCTCCTGAAGCACTCACCCGGCTTCGGTCCGGCGAGCCTCGACCCACGGTTCGTCCTCGACGGTCGCGACCACCGGCAGAGGCTCGACCACGGCCCTCGGTTCGACACGCGGAGCCTGCCGCCGCCCGTCAGGCGACCGCGGCTGTCGGCAGAGGAGTGAGCCGGCCCCGCACTGCAGCGGCACGAACCGCTGCGACCCCCCGACCGATGCCGTAGTCGGCAGCGCTGAACAACCCCACGAAGAATCCGATCGGCCAGTTCGTCCAGTAGGAACAGGCGATGGCCGCCCACACCGTGAGCAGGGCGATCGCGGTCGACACGGCGATCGCGACGACCGGCCGAGAGGTGAGGGTTCGTGCCGCGGCCGCCGGCCCGATCATCAGGCTGAAGATCAGAAGGGCCCCGACCACCGGCACGGTCATGGCCGTCGCCAGGGCCAGGACGACGAGGAAGATCGTCTCCATCCGGTGGGCCGGTACGCCTCGCGACTCGGCGATCTCGGGCACGGTCGAGGACAGGAGGAGGGGTCGGTACAGGAGCGCGATCGCCAGGAGGCACACGACGGCGAGGACGGCGACCGGGAGGATCTCGGTCGTGCTCACCCCGAGCACCTCTCCGAACAGAAGGGCGAAGACCTGCGGTGAGTACTCGGTGGTGTGGCTGAGGAAGGCCGCTCCGAGGGCGAGCATCATGACGAGGGCGAGCGCGGTGACGACGTCGTGGCGGCCGCGCCGGCCCAACCAGCCGATGACCAGTGCCGCCAGCACCGCGAAGGTTCCGAGGCCCAACAGCGCGTTGGCCCCGACGAGGGCCGCACCGGCTGCGCCCGCGAACGCGCCGTTCGGGATGGCATGGGCCGGGAAGGCATCGCCTCGCAACACGACGAAGAAGCCGACGACACCCGCGATGACCGCGACGATGGTGGCCACGATCCAGGCGTTGGTCATGAATCCCGAGAACATGCCACCTCCTCGGGTAGGAGATACTGCGACGCCGCGTCCGCCCTGTCGGAAGGGACGGCAGCTCCACGAGCACTCCTCGCCAGGCGGGACACGGGACCGGACACGAGATAGCCGACGAAGACGAGGGACACCACCCAGAAGCTGACGGGGAGCTCGGCGTGGCCCGATCCCCACACCGCGCTGTCGTAGGCGAGGAGCACGCCGATCCAGGTGGCCGCGACACCGAGCGCGGCGGCGACGACGAGGGCACGACCGACTCGCTTGGTCAACCGCAGCGCGGTCGCGGCCGGGCCGATCAAGAGAGCGGTCGAGAGGATGGCTCCGATCGCCAGCGAGGAAAGTCCGACTGCCAAGGCCAGCGCGGCCATGTACGCCAACTCGACGATGCGGACGGGGACGCCTTTTGCCGCGGCCAAGTCGGAGTCGACCGAGGAGAACAGAAGGGGCCGGTAGATGGCCGTCAGGATGCCGAGCGAAATGACGCTGAAGACGGCCACCGTCGGGACGGTCGAAGGTGCCGTGACGAAGATCGATCCGAACAGGATCTGCTGGGTGGCACCGGTCGTGGCCGTCGTGCTCGTCGTCAAGTAGAGGAACAGCGACGCCAGACCGATCGAGGCGCCGAGGACGATCCCGGTCGCCAGATCGCGACCTCGGACGTTGCGCACACCGACGGCTTCCATTGCCCCGGCCCCGGCCAGCGAGCCGACCACGAATCCGAGGAGCGGATCGGCTCCGACGACGAGGGCGCCGGACCCTCCCGTCGCCGACGCGTCGGTGAGGGCATGGCCGGCGAAGGACTGTCCCCGCATCACCGTGAAGACCCCGACGAGAGCCGACACCAGTGCACTCACTCCGCCGATCACCAGGGCGGTGTGGACCTCGGGGCTGGAGAAAAAGCCCGGCTCGAAAAGCCAGCTCACGTCAACTCACCTCGATGGGTGGATGCGGCTCGACGGTGCCCGGTCCGACCACCACCAGGACGCGGCCATGGAGTCTCACCACATCGACGTGGTGGCCGTAGAGCTTGCTCAGCACGTCGCTTCGCACGACCTCGTCGGTCGTGCCGGTCGCGGCACGACCACCGGCGAGGTACACGACGCGGTCCATCGCCGGCAGGAGCGCGTTCATCTCGTGCGCCGACACCAGCACGGCCACCTCGTGTTCCTTGGCGACTCGGTCGAGAAGAGCGACGATCTCCGATCCGCTGGCCAGGTCGAGGTTCGCCAAGGGCTCGTCGAGCAGGAGCACCCGGGGCCTGCTGACCATCGCATGGGCGATGAGGACCCTCTGCTGCTCGCCGCCGGAGAGCCGACCGACTCGGGCCTCTGCGAAGGAATGGGCGCCGACTGCCTCGAGCATTTCCTCGGCCCGCTCGCGCCGCATTTTCGGATGAAGGGGAAGGCCGAATCGTTGTCCGTCGACACCGAGCTCGACCAGATCTCTCGCGCGCATCGGGAGGTCGGGATCGAGGGCCACCTTCTGGGGCACATAGCCGATCGACCGCTTCTGGCCCAGGCGTCCTGTGCGAACCCGGCCCTGGGTCGGCCGCTGCAGACCGAGGATGACCCGCAAGAGCGTGGTCTTGCCGGCGCCGTTGGAGCCGATCAGACCGGTGAACTCACCTGGTTCGAGGGTGAAGCTGACGTCGTCGAGAACCCGACGGCCACCGAGGACGACGCTGATGCCGTCGACCGAGAGAACCGGCTCGTCACTCGCGGCCTTCGGCGAGACAGTCGTCGTGCTCATAGATGGACGGTCGAGGTGCCGTGCTCGACGGCAGCCGCGATGGCGTTGGTTTCGGCCAGCATCCACGACTGGTAGGTGTAGCCGGGGGTCGGCATGGTCTCGTAGACGCCCACGACCGGCACCCCGGCCTGTTGCGCGTTGGCGCGTATCGACTCGGTCAGCGAGTCGACGACCTGCTGGTTGTAGGCGAAGAGTTTGACCTGGTGCTTGGAGAAGAAGCCGTTCTCGAGGGCGATGTCCTGCGGGGTGGGGTCGGTGCCGTTCATGATGTCGGCTTGGAACGCGAAGGGCGTCCGGTTGTCGATCCCCATCGCCGAGAGCAGATAGTCGGCAACCGGCTCGGTGGTCGCGGCAGTCGTGCCACCGTGTTCGGCCTTGAAGGCGGCGATCGCGCTCAACCAGGGCTGGAGGGCGGCGTCGAAAGTGGTCACGTTGGTGTGGAAGTACGCCGCGTGGCTCGGGTCGAGCTTGGCGAGGTCGTTGCCGATCGCGGTCGCGACGGCCGGCATCGTCTTCGGGTCGTACCACAGGTGAGGGTTCGGGGTGTCGTCGGGCAAACCGAGCAGGTGCTGGACGTTGACCACCTTGCGGTTCGCGTTGGGTGAGGCCGACTCGATCCGGTCCATGAAGGTGTCGTAGCCGACGCCGTTCTGGACGACGAGGCCGGCGCCGGCTACCTCACCCGCCACGTTCGGGCTCACCTCGTAGGTATGGGGGTCGGTGTTCGGGTTGCTCTCGACCGACGAGACCTGCACGTAGCGGCCCCCGATCTGGGAGGCCACGTTTCCGTACTCGTTCTCCGCGGCGACGACCGACACGATGCCGTTCGACGAGACCCCGGTGGCCGATGACGACCCGCACGCCGCGAGCGCGGCCGGCAGCGCCAGCGTCGCGACCGAAGCGACGAGGGCGCGGCGCAACCGTCCTCCGCCGATGGTCCTTGTCGCCCTTGTGGATCTCTGGCTGCCGGATCTGGCCACTGGCTCCTCCTCGACCTGCGACGACGGCGTTACGCCGCCGTGTGGCCGCAGACGTTGTTGTTGGTAATCGTTTCCGATAAGATAATGGGAAATGGTTACCGGTGCAACTAAGAAATCCGATTCACGGTCTCGGCGGGCCGATCCCTTTTGGGACACTGAAGAGATGACCGG
This sequence comes from uncultured Acidimicrobiales bacterium, assembly GCA_963741055.1. Lineage (GTDB taxonomy): Bacteria > Actinomycetota > Acidimicrobiia > Acidimicrobiales > RAAP-2 > Bog-756. The sequence continues at coordinate 156,807 of CAVUGU010000023.1, forward strand.
CAGCGTCGACGACGTCGAGGTGCGCGCTCCGCAGGAACGCTCGACTCGACAGAAACGGGCCTTGGCTGGCGCCCTCGAGTCCTCCGACACCTTCCGATCCGCTCAGGAGCTCTACACCGAGCTCCGCGGCGAGTGGCGAGAACGTCGGCCTCACCACGGTCTACAACCAGCTGCGCGCCCTGGCCGAGAGCGGCGAGGTCGACGTCCTGCGCTCGGACGAGGGCGAGTCGCTGTACCGCCGGTGCGCGACCGGCGATCACCATCACCATCTGGTGTGCCGGCGTTGCGGGCGGACCGTCGAGGTGGAAGGACCCGAAGTCGAGCGTTGGGCGGAGCGGGTCGCCACCGAGAACGGATTCGTCGGGGTGAGCCACACTCTCGAGGTCTTCGGCACCTGCGCCGAGTGCGTCGACCCCTGAGACGACGGATGCGGAGTTCGCGGAACCCCGTAGGGGACGTCTCGACCCGGAGCCTTCGCAGGAGTCGGCCCTTCCCTACCTCCGGAAAGGCGCCCCTGGAGAGTCAGAAGACGTGAATCTCCCGGAGCAGCGCGATCTGATCGAGGTCGCCGTTCGCCTCGACCCCGGCATCCTCCCAGGTCGCCCGCTGGGTCATCGCCCATACGAACGCGCTCGCCTCGCAGGCCAGCCGGGTGATCGGTTCGGTACGGCCGATCACGAACGTCCGGGCCCCGGTTCCCTCGAGCCGGACTTCGACCGCGCCCCTCAGCCCGTCCATCAGCTTCGGGTTCTGCTGGGGAATGGCAGCTTCGAACCAGTCGAGCACCGGCCCGAGGTGGAACTCGTCGGACGGAGGGGGTGCCGTCGTGAGCGGCCCTCGTGGTGCGTGCAGATCGGCCCGGATGTGGAGGTAGTGATCGGTGGCAAACGCGTTGACGAGGAGCTCGGCGGGGTAGGTGCCGAGGTCGCCGAGATCGAGTTCGAACTCTTGGCCGACGAGTCCCGCGAGCCGCTCGAGCGCCTCGGCGCTGACGCGTTCGTAGTCGGCCACCGTTTCCTCGGGAGTCCACGACCGCCGGCTCTCGACGAAGAGATCCTGGGCGCGCTCGGTCGAGAGTCCTTCCGCATCGGGTAAGGCCGACGCGTCCACGGCCAGCTGGAAGAGCGCACCCATGTGGGCGACCAGGTCCTTGACCGACCAGCCTTCACAACCGCTCGGCGCGGAGAAGACGGGAAGATCGATTCCCTTGCAGATGGTGAGCAGGGCGTCGCGGTCGGACTGCAATGCGTCGATCGCTCGAGGTGGCATGGGTTCCTCCCAGATCGAGATAGCAATACTATGTAGCATAGTAATACTACTCAAAAAAGGAAGGCTATACAAGCCCCTGTGAGCCAAGAGCCCGCACCTTCCGAGTCCTTGCGTGCAGAGCAAGTCGCCCAGACCCGGCAGGCCCTGGTCGCTTCGGGGACGCGGCTCTTCGGCGAGAAGGGGTTTGCAGCGACTTCGGTCGACGACCTTGCGCGTGAGGCTCGGGTGACGACCGGCGCGCTCTACCACCACTTCCCGACCAAGACGGCCCTCTTCGAAACCGTCTTCGAAACGGTCCACGGCGAGGTGCTCGAGGCGTCGGCGAACGCCGGCGTCGACGCGCCGAATGCGGTCGAGTTCATCGCGCGGGCGCTCGAGGCGTTCCTCGACGCGGTGCTCGATCCGCAGGTGCAGCGAATCGTCGTGACCGATGCGCCGGCCGTGCTCGGCCAGGAACGATTCACCGAGTTGGACGAGCGCCACTCCTTCGGGCCGATGGTCGCAGCGCTCGAAGTCGCGCGGGTGAGCGGCGAGCTCGACATCGACGACTCCGAGACACTTGCCCGTCTGCTCTTCGGTGCGTTGACCCGTGGGGCGATGCTCATCGCGGGTTCGGTCGATCCGGCCGAGACCCGTGACCGAGTGGCGAGAGGAATGCGGGCGCTACTTGCCGGACTCGCTCCCTGAGCAGCGGACGCACCTAGACGTCGGGTCGAAGCAGTTGCTCCTCCCCGCCGTCGTATCGCACACGGTCGTCATCGGTCAGTCGGACGCCGTCGGTGAGTCGATGGGGGAGCAATCGACCGTCGTGCATCAGGTGTTCGACCGCGAAGCCACGGGCCAGTTCGGCCGCGTCCGCGACCAGCCTTCGATGGCACCGCCACCACACGCTTTCCGAGCACATGACCGTCAGCCTCCGCTCCTCCGCCTCGACCAGGACGGCGTCGAGCGCCTCCCAGAACTCCGGTGAGTCCATGTAGTCGGCGTAGCCGCGGAACGAGCTGTTGCGGAGCCGAAAATTGGGCGACTCGGGGTCGGGCTTGCGAAAGCCGCCGAGCGCAGGTTCCCACCGGTAGTCGACGCCCTCCTCGGGTAACCAACGGGCGAGCTCGAGCCGGTGGAGGTGGGGAGAGCGTCGGCTGCCCGGTGCGGTTCGGATGTCGACGAGGGAGACGATGCCGGCTTCTCGGAGCAGAGAGGTGAGCTCGTCCGATCCGAGGGTGCCGTGACCGACGGTGAGGAGGCGCCGCGGCGAAGTGGTCTGGGTGGGATCGTCCGAGTTCAACCGCGTCACTATTCCAGTTCTGTCGCGATGCCGCGGCGGCCCGACGATGAGAGGATGGGTGAATGCCCTACGGTTCGGGCCAACTGATCCGAATGGCGCTGCTGCGAGCGAAGCCGTGGCAGCGTTACCTGATCTGCTGCGCCATGATCGGAGAGGGCGTGCTGCTGGTGCCGTCGGTCACGTTGCGGGCGCGCTGTTGGCCGTGGCCGGGGTGGCGCTCGGTTGGCGGATGCTCCGGTACCGAATGGCCTCGAGATCTGCGTCGCGATCGCCTGGCCCCCGACGGGCTCGATCACGCGGAACCGGCCGACGAGAAGGCAAGCGGCCGGTTCGCGGCGCAGGAACCGCGGCCCGATCGGACCGATAACTTGGACGGGTGGCCGGCAAAGAGACTCGAGCCGTTGAAGCGTCGGGTCGGACCATCGAGATCTCGAACCCGGACAAGGTGTACTTCCCCGAGTTGGGTGCGACCAAGTTCGATCTCGTCTCCTACTACCTCGACGTGGCCGACGCGCTCGACGTGACTGCCCAGGGCCGCCCCGCCCTGCTCGAGCGGTTTCCGGGTGGGGCCGGTGGGAAATCCTTCTTCCAGAAGAGGGTCCCGGCGAACGCGCCGGACTGGCTCGAGACCACGATCGTCACCAACCAGAACGGGACCACGTCGAACGCCCTGGTCATCGCGGACATCGCCCACGTGCTCTGGGCGGTCAATCTCGGCTGTCTCGGCCTCCACCTGTGGCCGTACCAGGTCGACGATCCGGATCACGCGGACGAGCTCCGCATCGATCTCGATCCGCAGCCCGGAACGTCCTTCGAGGAGGTGCGAGTGGTCGCGGCGCACGTCCGTTCACTGCTCGAGGAGCTCGGCATGACCGGTTACCCGAAGACGACCGGGAACCGCGGGATCCACGTCTACGTGCGCCTCGAGCCGCAGTGGGACAGCTTCGAAGTGCGCGCCGGCGCGGTCGCACTCGCACGTGAGCTGGAGCGGCGGTATCCCGACCTCGTCACCGCAAACTGGTGGAAGGAGGAGCGAGGCAAGCGGATCTTCATCGACTTCAACCAGAACGCGCCCCACAAGACGGTGTTCGGCGCCTGGTTCGCCCGGCCTCGCGTGGGCGGCCAGGTCTCGACACCCTTGAACTGGGAGGAGATCGACTCGGTCGTACCGGATGAGCTGACGATCACCACGGTCCCCGAGCTCGTGCGTCGGCGAGGCGATCCGTGGGCGAGCATCGCCCAGTTTCCTCAGTCGCTACAGCCACTTCTCGACCTGGCCGAACGAGACCGCGCCGCCGGCCTGCGCGATGCGCCGTGGCCACCGGAGTACCCGAAGCAGCCGGACGAACCGACCCGGGTGTCGCCGAGCCGGGCGAAGAAGCAGTAGGACGCGATGGACCCGGCCACCGCGCTGCGACGCATCGCCTATCTCCTCGAGCGCGAGAGGGCGGAGACCTACAAGGTGCGTGCCTTCCGGAACGCAGCCGCCTCGATCGACGATCGCTCGATCGACGAGCTCTCCGCGATGACCACCGCTGCTCTCCAGAAGATCCCCGACGTCGGCAAGACCAGTGCGCAGGTCATCGCAGAGGCCGCCGCCGGCGGGGTGCCCCAGTACCTGGCGAAGCTCGAAGCTGCCGAGGTGCCCGAGGTCAGCGAAGCGGCCGGCGAGCTACGTGCCCGACTACAGGGCGACTGTCACAGCCACTCCGACTGGTCGGACGGAGGGAGCCCAATCCGCGAAATGGCCGAAGCGGCGCGCGATCTCGGGCACTCCTACTGGGCGCTGACCGACCACAGCCCGCGGCTCACGGTTGCCCACGGATTGAACGCCGAGCGCCTCCGCGAGCAACTCGAGATCGTCGGTGACCTCAACGACGAGCTCGCGCCGTTTCGGATCCTCACGGGGATCGAGGTCGACATCCTCGAGGACGGGACGCTCGACCAGGACGACGAGTTGCTCGCGGAGCTCGATGTGGTCGTCGCCAGCGTGCACTCCAAGCTTCGCATGGACGCACCCGAGATGACCCGGCGGATGCTCCGAGCGATCGAAAGCCCGCACACCGACATCCTCGGCCACTGCACGGGCCGGATCCTCGTGGGACGCGGCCGCCCACAATCCACCTTCGACGCGGAGGCAGTGTTCGCCGCGTGCGCGCAAACAGGCACGGCGGTCGAGATCAACTCCCGTCCCGAGCGCCTCGATCCTCCGGTGGAGTTGCTCGACCTCGCTCTCTCGCTCGACTGTGTGGTGGTGATCGACACCGATGCGCATGCGCCGGGCCAGCTCGAGTGGCAGCGCAACGGCTGCGAGGTGGCAGTGGCGGCGGGAGTGCCGGCCGAGCGGGTGATGAACGCCTTGCCCCTCGACGATCTCCTCGCGTGGACCGCAGGGCACGCCGCCTAGCTCACGAAACACGAAAGCCTGGGTCGGCGGACGCCGGCCCGACGTCGATAGGTACCGACGGCACCACCCCGGTACCATGAGCCGGCGATGCTCCCCGTGGTTCCTCCGGTCTCTCCGATGTTGGCGAAGCTGTCGAGAGAGCTTCCCGACGGCGACGGCTTCGTCTACGAACCGAAGTGGGACGGGTTCCGCTGCATCGTCTTCCGCGACGGAGCCGACGTGGTTCTCGGCAGCCGCAACGAGAAACCGCTCACCCGCTACTTCCCCGAACTGGCGGAAGCCTTGCGCGCCAACCTGCCGGATCGCTGCGTCGTGGACGGTGAGATCGTGATCGTCGGGCCGGGCGGTCTGGACTTCGACGCGCTCTCACAACGCATCCATCCCGCCGAGTCGCGGATCAAGCTGCTCGCGGAGTCGACCCCCGCCTCCTTCATCGCCTTCGACCTGCTCGCTTCGGGCGAGACCGATCTGATGGGTGAGCCCTTCACCGTCCGCCGAAAGAGCCTCGAGAAGGCCTTGAAAAAGGCCAAGCCGCCCGTGCATCTCACACCGGCCACGACCGAGTTCGAGGTCGCGCGCGACTGGTTCTCCCGGTTCGAGGGCGCGGGGCTCGACGGGGTGGTCGCGAAGGCGGGCGATCTCCGCTACCAGCCGGACAAACGAGTCATGCTCAAGGTCAAGCACCAGCGAACGGCAGATTGCGTGGTCGGCGGCTTCCGGTGGCACAAGGTCGGCGGTGTCGTCGGTTCGCTGCTCCTCGGCCTCTTCGACGACGAAGGAGTCCTCCACCACGTGGGAGTGGCCTCGGGGTTCAGCACCGCCTTTCGGAAGGAGCTGGTCGGGGTGGTCGAGCCGTACCGGAAGGATGCGGCGAGGGCGCATCCCTGGGTGTTCGAGGAGACGCCAGCCGGCCGGGTCCCCGGAGGCCAGAGCCGGTGGACCGGGGGCAAGGACCTGAGTTGGGAACCCCTCCGTCCCGAATTGGTCGCCGAGGTCGCCTACGACCATCTGCAGGGCGACCGGTTCCGTCATGCAACGTCCTTCGTCCGGTGGCGACCGGATCGCGATCCCTCGTCGTGCGTCTACTCCCAGCTCGACACTCCGGTCCCGACCGAACTGAACGAGGTGTTCGCGACGAAGGGTTGATCGTTCCCCCGACGCCCGTCCCGGTTGCCGGCTCAGGCGACCGCGATCCGTGACGCCCGCTCGGCGAGTGCGGGGTCCCTGAAGTGCCGGCAGACCTCCTCGAACTCCGGCCTCGGACCTCGCCAACCGAGCGAGGCCACACTGTCCAGCAACCCGGGATCGATCCGAAGCGTGGCGAGCTCCTTGAACAGCTCGGCTCGTTCGCGTTCGCGTGCCAACGTGGCGGCCAACTTTGCTGCACCGCGAACCTTGCCGAGTTCCGCATCCCATTCGGCCGAGTCGTCGGGAATGGCATCGATGGTTCCGTAGCGGGCGAGCACGGTCGAGGCCGAACGCTGTCCCCAACCGGCCAAGCCGGGAAATCCGTCGGCCGAGTCGCCGACAAGCGCGAGCCAGTCGGGGATCGAGGAGGGAGCCACACCGAACTTCTCCCACACGCCTGCCTCGTCCCTCACCGTCCCCTTGCGACGATCGAGTTGAACGACCCGCTGCCCGACCACGCACTGGGCCAGATCCTTGTCCGGCGTGTAGATGATCACCCGGTCCACCGTCTCGTCGTTCGCGGTGACCGACGCAGCAGAGGCCAGTGCGTCGTCCGCTTCGAGTTCGACCATCGGCCACAGCGCGACGCCGAGCGCGCGGAGCGCCGTCTCGAGGAGCGGAAACTGCGCCAGAAGTTCGGGTGCGACACCCGCGCCGGTCTTGTAGTCGGGCCAGAGGTCGTTGCGGAAGGACTCGATCACGTGGTCGGTGGCGACACCGAGATGAGTCGCCCCTTCCTGCAGCATTCCGACCACGGTGAGGACGACCCCTCGAGCGGCGCCGATCTCGCTGCCGTCGTCCGCGGCTCGTGGCGGCTGGCCGAAGAAGTGCCGGAACAGCTCATAGGTGCCGTCCACGAGGTGGACCTCCATCCCCGCAGTCTGGCAGACGCCCCGTCGGCACTGTCATTCGGGGAGGGCGGCGGCCGCGATGCGGCGGACGCGCTCGGGGTCCGCGATCGAATCGATCTCGACGATCTTGCCGTCGGCGACGGTGAACCCCATGACCACGACGGGTTCGTCCTCCAGGGTCACGATCACGCCGGGCCCACCGTTGACCAGTGCGGAATGGAACCCCATGTCCGGCCGGGCCAGCCAGGAGGTGAGCCCCTTTCGCGACTGCTCGGCGACCGCCGACGCGCCCTCGAGCACCATCGAGGCGGCGGCTCGCGCCGGGCTGCCGTCGATCCGCAGCACGACATCGGGATCGAGGAACGCGACCAATCCATCGAAGTCACCGCCGCCGAGCGAGCAGCACTGGACTATGCCACCGAGCTCACGACGGAGAAGGAGGTTCGGCCTGAGACATTCGAGGCGCTGGCCCGCTATTACAGCGACCGTGAGATCTGCGACATCGTGTGGCTCGTCGCGAGCGAACACCTCTACAACGTGAGCAACATCGGCCTCAACATCAATTCGGACGGTCTCTGTGAGCTCGATCCTGCTCGTCTCGGTGGGAAGGTGAAGTCAGCCTGAAGATCGACCGCCGGTTCGAGCGGCGAATCATGCAGCAGCGTTCGACGAGATCCGATCGGCTCTGACGAAAACGGCGCAGCGTCGATCCTCGGCCATCACCCTGTCGAACTCGTCCCAGTCTGCGTGGTCGCCACCGGCGGCGCGGTACACGGAACGGATGACGGCGGGAACATCGAGTCCGAAATCGGCACCGTCGTCGGGTCCGACCAGGCGCACCGGACCAGCGACGGCTGCCCATTGGCCACCGACCTTGAAGACCACTGTGGCCTGACCCGAGCGCCGAAGCAGGCGGAGTTTGAGGGAGCCCCCGTGCACCACCAGGCCGATACCCGGTGATCCGTCGAGCGGGTCGTCGATCACGCCCGCGCTGACGACCGAGGCGTGCACCGATCCGTCCTTCCTCGTCGTCGCGACGACCGCCAAGTGGTGATCGCCTTCTGCCAGCCGTTCGACGTCCGCGAGATCGGTCATCTCCAGCTCCTCCCTGCTGATCTACCCGTGCTGGCCGTCCGGGTCCTTTGGTCGAACGGCCCCACGGTTCGAAGTGGCACCTCCGGTCTAGCGGGTCGCGGATCGTGTTCAGTGGATGTCGGCGACGGCCGCGATGAGCAGACCGAGGACGAGCAGCGCACCGGCACGCCGGGTGTGGAGGAAGGCGATGCCCGCGAACCAGAGCGGCCAGATCACCCACCCGTCGGGTGGCACCTTGGGCTTGGGTCGGCTGAAACCCCGCAATGCCTTGACCAGCGTGGGGAGAGCCAGGAGCACGACGAGTGCTGGCCACCCCATGGCCCCGACCGCGACGCAGACGATCACCAACCCGTAGAAGGAGATCATCATCGCCTTGGTCAGGTGGCGAGACCGTGCCTCCCCCAAGCGAACCGGCAAGGTCCGGATCCCGAGTGGCGCGTCGAAACTGGCTTTGTCGATGTGCTTGCCCATCAGCACCGCGGTGCAGAGCAGGCCATAGGGAAGCGAAGCGAGGATCACCTGCCAGGTGACGGTTCCGACCGCTGCGTAGTAGGTGCCGCCCACCATCAGGGGTCCCCAGACCAGGAGGACGTCCGGTTCGCCGAGCCCCCGCTTCTTCAACCGCAGCGGCGGCGCGGTGTAGGCCACGCTGAGCAGGAAGCCCCCGAGCGCGAAGACCAGGATCGGCCAGCCGCGCTCTGCGGTGAGGACGACCAGGATCACCAGATCGACGGCGTTGACGAGGAGAGCGGCCTCTGCGAGTCGGCGCCTGGTGACCATTCCCGAGAGCACCGGGTGAGGCGCGTAGAGGGCCCGCGGATACTCCGCCGTGTCGGCACCGACCTCGACGTCGAAGAGATCGTTCATCAGGTTGTTGGCCACATGAGCGAGAACGATGCCGACGAAGGCGAGGATGAGGAGGCCGGTGTCGAAGCCGGGGCGCCGGACCGCGAGCAGAGTCGCGATGGCACCGGCCGTGATGGTCATCGGGAGGACCGCGGCCCGGGTCAACACCAACCATCTGCCCACGAAGTCGAGCGGACGGTCGTCGGGTGGATTGGTGGTCCGCAGGATCTCGGTCCAGGTCGCCAGCCGCCCGCGAACTCCCTGGGTACCGATAGTCGACATCGGTCACGACCTTATCCACTCGGCGTGCCCGGAACGCGGGGTTGGGCGCACCGGCCGGGCCTCGGCCGGCCTGCGGCCGAACCGACCCCTCCGGTACCGTGGACCGCGTGTCGGAAGTCCAGTCGAGGTACGCGGCGGGTGGCCGACGGGTTCGGACGTCGGGTCGCCGGCGTGGGCGAAGACCAATGGTCCACAATCACGCCGTGCCCCGACTGGGACGTACGCGCCCTCGTCTCGCACGTGATCGCCACGCATGAGCGGGTGGTCGCGACCGTGACCGAGTCGACGCCCCGGGAAGTGGAGTCCGACGGCGATCTGACGGCCCAGTGGTCGGAGGCGAGCGCGTCGGTGGCCTCCGCCCTCGACGATCCGGCGCTCTCCTCGAAGATGATCAGCGGGATGTTCGCGGACCAGCCGTTCGAGTCACTGGTGGGGCGGCTCCTCTGTGCAGACACCCTCTTCCACACCTGGGACCTCGCCCGTGCGACCGGTCAGGACGAGCACCTCGATCCCGAAGCGGTGAAAAAGGCGTTCGAGTTTCTCGAACCCATCGACGACGCGATCCGTCGTCCGGGAGGATTCGCCGCGAAGATTGATCCACCGGGAGATGCGAGCACCACAGACACGCTTCCTCAATTTCGGTGGCCGCGCGACGTCATAGGCCGCGTCCTGTCCGGCCTTCGATTTCACCGGGTGCTCATCTCGACCCTTCTCCGGTCCGCTCGCGTTCCGTGCCGAATCGGCAAGAGCCCCCGATCCATCGGGCGGAGTAGGGTTCGGCGCAGATGACCGACTACGACGCCATCGTCATCGGTGCCGGCCACAACGGCCTGACCGCAGCGACGGTGATGGCCCGCGGCGGGATGCGGGTCGCCTGCCTCGAGAAGAACCACTTCATCGGCGGCATGGCGTCATCCACCGAGTTGGTCCGCGGCTACCGCTTCGAGCTGGCGGGTTCGATCCAGTTCCCCGTGCCGAGCGAGATCTACGACGACCTCGATCTCGCCTCGTGTCCGATCTACGAGCCCGAGATCCAGTCGGCCTCGGTCAGCGAGACGTCCGCGACGCCGATCTATCTCTACTCGGATCCGGAAAGGCTGCTCGAGCACCTCGGCGAGACCCTCGGGATCGACGCGGTGCTCGGGATGGCCGAGGTCGCCGCGTGGGCCGAGGCGCCGGCCCGGGCCATCGGCCGGTTCGACGTGCGCAAGGCTCCCCTCACACTCGACGAGATGTTCGCCACCGCCGCAAACGAGGACGAACGGGACGCGATCCGCGTCGCGCTCTTCGGCAGCGTCATGGACGTGGTCGATCGGTACCTCCCCGACCGCGAGAAGCACGCGCCCGTCCGCAGCATGCTGAGCTTTCTCGCGGTCAACTCGACCTACCGTGGGCCCTTCTCTCCCGGCAGTGCGCTCTGTCTGGCCTTCGCACTGGCGTCACCGGGCGACGTCACCATGTCCAAGGTCAAGGGTGGCATCGGGACCATCTCCGAGCACCTGCGTGGTCTCTTCGAGTCCCATGGCGGGGAGCTCCGGCGTCACACCAAGGCAGGGAGGATCGTCGTCGACGAGGGCTCGGTGAGGGGCGTCGAGCTCGGTGACGGCGACGTCTTGACCGCACCGGTCGTCGTCTCGAACCTCGATCCGACCGCCACCTTCAGCCAGCTGATCGACCCGGAGAGCCTGCCCGACGGCTTCCGGCGTCGGATCGCATACATCGACCACCGGGCCGCCTACTTCCAGGCGCACTTCGCCCTGACCGGGCTGCCGGAGTACGCGCCCCCGTTCGACTCGCTGAACGGCGAGGGGCGGTGCCACAACGTGACCTTCTTCGGAACCGCCGAGCAGATGCAGCAGGACTTCGAAGGGTGCGTACGCGGCAAGGTTCCCACCTCACCGTCGTTCAACCTCCAGATCCCGACGCTCCACGATCCCGACCTTGCCCCCCCGGGGAGGCACGCGGCGAGCAGCTTCGCCTTCTACCTGCCGGTGACCGCAGACCGCGAGGTCCAGACCCAGCTACGCGACGAAATGGCCGAGCGGATCGTCGCCAAGATCACCCGGTTCGCGCCCAACTTCCCCGAACTGATCGAACGCCAGCTCAACTATCCCGCCTACGCGTACGAGCTGATGTTCGGCTGTACCGGTGGGGACTTCACCCACGGCCTCCTGCAACCGGAATTCATGGGTCCTTTCCGCCCGGGACCTCGGGGTTGGAGCGACCAGCCGGTGCCGGTCGACGGGCTCTATCTCTGTGGCGCGGGATGCCACGGAGGACCCGGGGTCACCTTCATCCCGGGTTACAACTGCGGCTATGCGGTGCTCGAGGCGCGCTCGGAGAGCCGGTTGTAGCGGAGCTGGCGCTCGATGAACGCGAGGAACATCGCGATCGAGAAAGCCAAGCTGGTGAAGAGGCTCATCACGAAGAAGATCCACGGCATCCGCAACCCCCGCCGCCGACCGTCGACGATCGTCCAGAACGGCATCAGGACCAGGTTGACGATCGTGTAGTCCTGTGCGGCGGAGTCGGCGGCCCAATTGGTGAACAACAACGTCGTGTAGTTCCAGTAGTTGGCCCGGTGGCCGTAGAGGTTGACGTAGCGCACGTTGAAGTACCAGCCGAGGATCAGCGAGATCGCCCCGACCACGTAGTACAGGCCCTCGAGCGCCGAAACCGGGCCAGCCGAGCGGGCGCCGAACAGCCGCCAGTTGGCCCGGAACGCGACGACAACGCTCGCCGCGCCGAGGATTCCGAAGATCACGAGCCCGGTCATGGTCCCCCTCCGTCGGATGCCGTTCGAGTTCGGATGTCACCCTAAGCCCGCGAGCGACAACTGACTCGGGACCACACCGGCCTCCTTGACTTGAAGCACACTTCAACTCTTATTCTGCCTCGAGTGAAGGTCGTCCACTACTTGCATCGGACGCTCGAGGTCTCCTGTTCTCTCGACGCGCGGTCGGCTGCCGACCGTCTCGCGGCATGGGCAGCGTTGTGTGAAGACGCGGAGAGAGAGGACCTCGCGGACGGGGTGCGACTCTGGCTGGCCCCGACGCTCTATCGGGCAGCGATCGAACTCGCCGATCTCGAGTCGCGCTGCTGTCCCTTCTTGGACGTGGAGCTCGCCCTCGAGCACGGCAGGCTGCGTCTCGACATCACCTCTCCGGCCCGCGAGGCGGGTCCAGTGGTCACCTCGATCATCGGCGCACGCTCGATCGTCCGGCCCGAGGTGGCCGATCGGGAGAGAGGGGCCCAAGCCGAAAAGCGGGCCAAAGGCGCCGAGGACGAACTGCATCGAGACGAGAACGGTCGAGGCTGACGCGGCTCGGGTAGCCAGTCGTGCCGATCAGCCACGCTCGATGACTGACCCGCTCCCGGCGATAGAGGTCGTGCTAAGTCCATAGCAACTACTGTTCCGCATTGACTCCGCGCACCACCCAGCAGTCGTCCTGTTACCTGCGATCCTTGATGTCTGCCTGAGCCCGAGCAGTCCTGACCCAGCGCGGGCTGAGCGTGGCAATGTCGTATGCTCTTGCCTGTTGCTGACCGTTCACGAAGAAGCTCGGGGTGCCCGCCACCCCGCTCAAGTCGGCGCTCTCGACATCCGCGGCTACGTGCTCGCTCCATCGGTTCTCCTGAAGTCGTCTATGAATGGCCTCACATCGAGACCAAGCTGTTCCGCGTACCCGATGAGGTCCTTGGGGTTCAGTTCATCCTGGTGTGCAGCAGCAGGTCGTGCATCGGCCAAAAGGCTCCCTGCGCTGCGGCTGCCTCGGAGCGGCGCCAACTGAGCTCTTGGTGCACATCGTTCAGGGGCAGATGGCGCCACACGTAACGCAGATCGCCGAAGTCGGCGAGCAACTCCCGGACAACGGGTTCTGCCTGACCGCAGTAGGGGCACTCGAAGTCGCCATACTCGACGAGGGTGACCTGGGCGCCAGCCGGTCCGCGGATGTGGTCGCGGTCCCCATTGACGGGATCGGCGAGGTCCACGATGGCGGCGGACTGGCCGAGGAGTGTCGGGTGCGAGTCTGCGACGGTAGTCGCCTCGCGATCTGGAACACGAACGAGGTCAGCAGAGCTGCGACCACGGCCGCTGTGAGGACCCCGAGCGTGGCCTCCTGCAACTCGACGCCGATGAAGGCGACTGAGGCGACAAGCAGCGAGACGGTAAAGCCCATTCCGGCCAAGGTGCCTCCGCCCAGGACGGCCATCCAGCCAACCGGCGGACGCAGTCGGCCCCTCGTCACTTTGCTGACGATGGCGGAGACGGTCATTATCCCGGCTGGCTTGCCGACGACGTAGCCGACGACGATACCGAGCGTGATCGGCGAGGAGTAAGCCTGGGCGAGAAATCCGACATTGATAGGGATACCGGCGTTGGCGAGGCCAAACAGCGGGACGATCAGGTAGCTAGTCCAGGGGTGCCAAAGTTGTTGCAGGCGGTCGTTGGGAGGCAGTGTCTCCCGGCGGTCAGACCGGACGAAACGGGCCGAGCTGGTTCCGGCTCTCAGGACGTGGCAAGGACCACGGCCACGAAGATGCCATAGCCGGCGATGATGAGCGATCCGGAGAACCGACCTAATCCCCGCCCGACATAGGCCAGAACGAGAGTGAGCATAGTGAGCCCCAGATACCACCAGGCGATGAAGATCTCCTGAGTTGACGCCGTCGCCAACCCCACCAGTACCGCCGGGAGCAGAAGGCCGACTGCGACATTCAATGCGTTGCTGTTCAGCCCTGTGCTGAGTGCTGCCTCCCCCCTCTGTTGTCGAGCCAGGTAGATGGCCGCCACGGCATTGGGGAGGCTGGTCACCGCTGCCAGAACCAGCCCACCGACAACGATCTCGGACACTCCAAAGTGAATCCCAAGCGTCGAGGCTCCTCGCTCCATCGCCACGCTGGCTCCCACGACCGTGACAAGCGAGACCACGGCGACGAGAAAATCCAATGGGGTGCCCCTCGGTGGGCGAATCGCCACGACAAGCTCCAGCTCCTCCTCGTCGACCGCCGAGACAAGCCACCGGACCACTCGTCTCGGTAGCGGGACCCTCTGCAAGCTTCTGCGGTACGACCCAAGTAGGACGAGGTAGGGAACCAGCACAATCAGGACAAGGAAGAGGCCACTGATCGGGCTCACCAGGTCGGAGACCGTGATGAGACAAACGAGCGCTACCCATATCGCGATAGCGCCATTCAGCAGAACCACCTTTCGGTGAAGGCTGAAACCACCGGCGACCACCGCTCCAAGGCCCAGCAGGGCTGCCAGATTGAAAACGTTCGAACCGATTACGACGCCGGCACCAACCGCCCGTTGATGGTGAGCAAGGGCAGTGACGGATGCAGTGATTTCTGGTGTGTCAGCCGCGAGTGCCGCAACCATTCCGAGCAACGCTTCGGAGAGACCGAAACGTTCGCCAACTCGCTCTAATCGGGTCACCAGGACCCAGCTCATCAGCAGGCTGACTAGGGCCCCGAGCGCGAACTCGGCGACTGAGACTCCGATACCCACATCGGCCCCGTTTCACGATCAGAAACAACTTGCCGACCAGGCTTCCCGGCTCTCCAGGATGCAATCTACCAAGTGGTCACTTGCTACGTCGTTACAGAAGACTGCCCACTAACTTCGCCGTTGGCGGCGCCGATGCAGCTATCCCCGACGTGCCTGACGTGAACAGCCCTTGGCCCCGCACTCCGCTCC
>CAVUGU010000024.1:0-29899 GCA_963741055.1 uncultured Acidimicrobiales bacterium
GCCGGACCGGCGCGCCGAGCTCGCCGCCTACGACGCGATGGTCGGCTCCCCGCCGTCTCGCCCTCGGTACGTGGGTCACCGACGGTGCGGGCGCGGCGCTCGGGGCGGGCGCGGGGACGGAACAGGTCGCGGAGCGCCAGAGCGACGGTGACGCTGCCCTGGCCGCCCTCCTCGCGCTCGACGGCGATCCCGGTGCTCGACACCGTCGCGGCGTACTCCGAGCTGCTCGACGAGAAACGGGCTTGTGGCAAGACGATCGGGGTCGTGCCCACCATGGGCGGGCTCGACGCCGGACACCGCGCGCCGATCGAGCGAGCCGCTGCCGAGTGCGACGTCGTGGCGGTGACCGTCTTCGTCAATCCGACCGAGTTCGGCGATCCGAACGACCTTCTCGCCTACCCGAGAGACCTCGACACCGACGTCGCCATCGCGGGAACGACCGGCGTGGACGTGGTGTTCGTGCCGGCGGTCGAGGAGATGTACCCGGAGTGGCCAAAGGGGAGTGCCACCCAGGTGTCGGTGCCCGCGCTCGCCCGACGGTGGGAAGGGGCCTCGCGTCCGGGGCACTTCGAGGGGGTCTGCACGGTCGTGGTCAAGCTCCTCGCCGCCACCGGTCGGTGCCGCGCCTACTTCGGCGAGAAGGATTTCCAGCAGCTGGCCATCGTCCGGCGCATGGTGAGCGATCTCTTGCTGCCCGCGCGGATCGTCGGGTGCGAGACGGTCCGCTGTGAGGACGGCCTCGCGCTCTCCAGCCGAAACGAGCGTCTCTCCGAGGACGAGCGGGCAGCATCGCTCGTCCTCTCGCGTGCACTGCGCGCCGGTGCCGCGGCATGGGGGCGGGGCGAGGCGGCGGCAGCGGTCGAGGCCGAGATGCGCCGGATGGTCGCGGGCGAGCCCATCGCGTCGCTCGACTACGCGGCCCTCGTCGATGCCGCGGACCTCGAGCCGGTCGACGGCAGAACCGACCGCCAGCTCCGGTTGCTCATCGCAGCGACCGTCGGGCCGGTTCGGCTGATCGACAACCTCGACCCGCGGCCTGCCGGCTGAGCGTGACACCGTCCCCGCCTCGGGCGGCCCCGCCCGCCTCCGAGCTCGACGTCCTGGTGCTCGGGAGCGGTGTGGCCGGCCTCTCGGCGGCGGTCCGCATGGCGACGCCCCTTTCGTCTGCGTCCGGCGGCGCCCCGTCGGCACTCCGGGTCGGCGTCCTGACCAAGGCAGAGCTCTCCCAGGCGGCCACCCGGTGGGCCCAGGGAGGGGTGGCGGCGGTGCTCGGCGGCGACGAGGACTCGACCGATCTGCACCTCGCCGACACCTTGGCCGCCGGTGCGGGACTCTGCGACCCCGACGCGGTCCGGGTGCTGGTGGACGAGGGCCCTCGCGGGTCCACGAGCTCATCGGGATGGGTGCGGTCTTCGACCGGCTCCCCGGCGGTGCGCTCGCGCTCGCCCGCGAAGGCGGGCACTCGACGGCGAGGGTCGTGCACGCGGGTGGCGCCGCGACTGGCGCCGAGGTCGAGCGCGCCCTTGTCGACGCGACCCGGCTGAGCGCAGCCGCGGTTCTCGAGGAGTGGTTCGCCCTCGACCTCCTCGTCGAGCATGGGCGCTGCCGCGGGGTGGTTGCGCTCGACGCCTTCGGAATCCTGACCGAGGTGCGCGCCCGCGAGACCGTGCTCGCGACGGGCGGAGCCGGACAGATCTTCGCGGTCACCACCAATCCCCGAGAGGCGACGGCCGACGGGCTGGCGATGGCACTCCGTGCGGGTGTGCCGGTTGCCGACATCGAGTTCATGCAGTTCCATCCGACCGCCCTCCACCATCCGGCGATGCCCCGGCCCCTTCTGTCGGAGGCGTTGCGCGGTCACGGGGCGCTGCTCCGCGACGCGAACGGCGAACGCTTCGTCGACGAGCTGGCCTCGCGCGACGTGGTGAGCCGCGCGATGGCCGACCGCATGGCCGAGCAAGGAGTCGAGAGCCTCTGGCTCGACGCGACCGGCCTCAGGTCGTTCGACACGCGGTTCCCGACCATCGCGGCCAATCTCGCGGCGATCGGTCTCGACCCCTCGCGTGACTGGCTCCCGATCGCGCCGGCGGCGCACTATCTCTCGGGCGGGGTGGTGACCGACCTCTCCGGCGCGACCGCGCTCCCCGGGCTCTGGGCCGCCGGCGAGGTCGCCTGCACCGGTGTCCACGGTGCCAACCGCCTGGCGTCGAACTCGCTGCTCGAGGGAATGGTGTTCGGCGCACGCCTGGCCGAGGCGATCGTCGGTGGCGCGAGCGGGCCCACTGCGACCGGGGTGATGCGCTCGATCCTCCAAGGAAGCGCGACCGTCGTGGACCGGGCCGAGTCCGCACCGTGGGCCGACGCGGGCACGAAGGAAGCCGACCCGGGTGGGGGCCCGCCCGACGAAGTGAAGACGCGCGAAACCCTGCAGCGGCAGATGACCGAGGGGGCGGGCGTCGTCCGCAGCCGACGTTCGCTCACTGTGGCAGGTCAGGCGATCGACGCGATCGGCGCCGAGACGGCGGCGAGCCCGGTCACCTCCCGAGCCCTCGGGGAGCTCTCCAACCTGGCGACCGCGGCGGCCGGGATGCTGCGATCTGCGACGGTGCGCCGCGAGACCCGAGGCGCGCACGTGCGGAGCGACTACCCCGAGACGTCCGAGCGCTGGCGTCGCCGCATCGTCCACTCGAAGGACGGCATCGCGGTCTGCGACGCCGCGGCTGGTGAGGACGGGGGTTCGTGAACCTCTCGCGAGCGGGCGCGGAGATCAGCAAGGCATTCGATCCCCCTCACGCCGCGGTCACCGACGCGGTGGCGCGGGCCATTGCCGAGGACCTGCTGCCGATCGGGGACCTGACCGCCTCTCTGATCCCCGAGGGAACCGAGACGACCGTGGCGGTGGTGAGCCGCGCGACCGGCACGCTCGCCGGCACGGCCTGCGCGCACGAGTCCTTCCGCCAGATCGACCCCGACCTGCTCGTCTACTGGCGAGTCGGCGACGGAGCCGCGCTGGCGCCGGGCGACGAGGTCGCGTCGGTCACCGGCAGTCTGCGCTCGATCCTCACCGCGGAGCGCACCGCGCTCAACTTCCTCTGCCACCTGTCGGGCATCGCGACGTTGACCCGTCATTTCGTCGACGCGGTGTCGTCGGTCAACCCGGCGACCCGGGTGCTCGACACCAGGAAGACCACCCCGGGGCTGCGTGCACTGGAGAAGGCCGCGGTGCGGGCAGGCGGTGGCCACAACCACCGCGGGAGTCTCTCGGAGGCGGTGCTGGTGAAGGACAATCACCTGGGGACCCTCTCGATCACAGAGGCGGTCGTCGAGGCCCGGCGACGCTGGCCCGGACGCATGGTCGAGGTGGAGTGCGAGCGTCAGGAGCAGGTCGACGAAGCGGTCGCGGCGGGCGCCTCGGTGGTCATGCTCGACAACATGGACCTCGACCAGGTGGCCGCGTGCGTCTCGCGGGTCCGCGCCGCCCACGGTCCCGCGTTGGTCGAGGTCTCCGGCGGCGTCGACCACGTGCGTGCACTGGCGGTTGCCGCGGCCGGGGCCGACCTCGTGTCGGTCGGGGCGCTGACCCACTCGGCACCTTCCCTCGATCTCGCACTGGACCTCGAGCGACCGGCCCGCAGGCTCCCGACGGGCAAACGGAAGGGCTGACCATGCTGCTCGCCATCGACGTCGGGAACACCGAGACCGTCGTCGGTCTCTTCGCCGACGACCTCACCAAGCCGCCCGACCGCACCGGTCACCTCGACGGCAGCGAACCGACCGGCCTCGCTCATCACTGGCGGCTCTCGACGGTGGCGGAACGCACCGCGGACGACCACGCGCTCCTTCTCACCCAACTGCTCGACCTCGACGGTTTGGACATCGAGCACGCGGTCAGCGGCATCGCGGTCACCTCTTCGGTTCCGCTGGTGACGGCCAACCTCCGCTTGATGGTGTCGCGGTGGTTCGACGTCCCCTCGGTCGTGCTCGAACCCGGAGTGAAGAGCGGCATGCCGATCCTCTACGACAATCCGAAGGAGGTCGGTGCGGACCGGATCGCCAACGCGGTCGGCGCCTACGACCTGTTCGGAGGCCCGTGCATCGTGGTCGACCTCGGCACTGCGACGACCTTCGACGCGATCTCCGCGGGCGGCGAGTACCTGGGTGGCGCGATCACACCCGGGGTCGCCGTGAGTCTCGACGCGCTCTTCGCGCAGGCGGCTGCCCTGCGCCGAGTCGAACTGGTCGAGCCGCGCAGCGTCATCGGCAAGTCGACCGTCGAGTCGATCCAATCCGGCGCGCTCTACGGTTTCGCCGGACAGGTCGATGGACTCTGCCGTCGTTTCGCGGCGGTCCTCGGGGAGTCCACGGTGGTCGCAACGGGTGGCCTCGCCGAATTGATCTCGCCCTATGCGGAGGAGATCGAGTACGTCGAGCCGTGGCTGACCTTGCACGGGCTACGGATCATCTTCGAGCGCAACGCGGCGACCATCGGAGCCCTGCCGCGCGAGTGATCGCGCTCGTCGCGGTCAGTGCCGACCCCGCCCACCGTTTCCGAAAACAGCCACGAGCGACTCGATCATCACCGTCTTCGCCTCGTCCATCGCGAAGCCCTGGTCGTCGAGGAGCAATTGGTACGACTCGAACGAAGTGAGCACATCGGCTGCGGCCACGACCGACGCAGCCTTGCGCCCGCTCATCCGCTCGAGCTCGGGCCCGAACAGGTCGAGCAACTGACTGCGGAGGAACGCGCGGGTCTGCGCGAGCTCTTCCGCGAGCACCGGCTGGAAGGGTGAGCGGATCCGCCATACCTTTGCCGATTGTCCGACCACCTCGAAGAGTCGGAAGCGCTGTTCGACGAGTCCGCTCGCCCGGTCGCGCAAGGGCGCGTCCGTGTTGACGCCGATCGGCACGAGCGGAGCGCGCGCTCTTGTTGTCGGGCGACCGCGGCGCGCGCCAGGTCGTCGACGTCGTCGAAGTAGCGGAAGAGCGACCGCGGTGAGAGACCGGCCCGTTCGGCGATCTGGTCGGTCGCCGGTCGAAGGTTGCCGTCCTCGTAGAGGTCGAGCAAGGCGTCGACGACCGCGAGCCGGTTCTGCACCCGCCGCCGTCGACGGCCGTCGGGAACCACGCGGACCAGATCGTCCGGGTACCCGTTGCCATCGAGGGATTCCTGGGCGCTCGGTTCCGCACCCGCCATCCGGACCATCACGCCTGACGCTACCTTTTTCCGCCTGTCGCTTCCCTGCCCGTGCCTTGTGCGCTGCTCCGTCGACCGGTGCGAGAGTGGCTCGCACAAATGGTACCTGCTGGCACGTGAACTGACAATTGCACCCGCGGACCGGTGGGCCTCATGGTCTCCTAACATCGGCCTCACTCTTCCCGCATCTTCTCGGGGCATAACGGGGGGACGCCGGTTGGCCGGCGATACCGAGCGAGACGAGGAGCAGCCCATGAGCAGGCGCATCCCGAACGCGAAGAAGCTGGTCAGCGGGCTGGTGGCCGCAGGAGCTCTCTCCCTGGCCCTTGCCGGGGGCCTCGAGGCGGCTCCGGCCGGAGCCGCCGCTCCGGCCCTGCTCACCTCGGCACCGAGGGTGGGGCCCCACTTCAACTGCGACCGGGCCGCAAAGGTGCAGGCCCGGATCGAGCGCACCGAGACCCAGATCGCAAAGGGGTTTCCGGCCCTTGCCAACCGCCAGGCCAAGGCCAAGGCCCGAGGAAAGACAAACCGGGCGAATCGGCTCCAGAAGCGCCTCTCCCGCCTCGAGAGCCCTCAGCTGAAGGACAGGCTCACCAAGGCCTCCCAGGCGATCGAGGCTAAGTGCCACGTGTCGCTGCCGTCGGGCTCGAGCACCTCCACCTGAAGCGGTTCGCCCCTGAGCCGTGCGCTTGCCGCCCCTGGCGGGCTGCTCACTCGGCGGGGATGCCGTCGACCATCGAGTGGGCGAGAGTGGCGAAACCGCTGCGCAAGGGGCCCTTCGACACCGCCGCGACCGCGTCGGCGGCCAGCAGCGCGTACTCCCTCGCCACCTGCACGGACTGCTCGATGGCGCCGGACTCCGCGACGATCGACCGGGCCTTGTCGCGTTCGGGCCGGTCCAGCCGTGCGCCGAGCAACGGGCTGAGCTCGCGGCCTGCGGCCGGGTCGGCGAGCGCGAGCAGCACCGGAAGGGTGTAGACGCCTTCGGCCAGGTCCTGGCCCGCCTGCTTTCCGAGTTCGGCCTCGGTCCCGACGACGTCGAGGACGTCGTCACGCACCTGGAAGATCATCCCGAAGTAGCGCCCGAACTCGGTGTATGCCTCGACCTGTTCGCGCGGCAGCCCCCCGGTCAGGGCGCCGATCCGGCAGGAGGTCGCCATGAGCGAGGCGGTCTTGCACGCGATGGTCTCGGTGTACTCCTCGCGGGTGCGGTTCTTCTGGAACGCCGATCTGACCTCGGCAATCTGCCCCTGGCAGAGACGCCCGAGCGTCGCGGCGAGCAGGCCGGCGATCTCGGTGCCGAGGCCGGCTGCGATCTCTGCGGATCGTGCGAGCAGGAAGTCCCCTGCGACGATCGCGATCAGGTTCCCGAAGCGCGCGTTGACGCTCTCCACGTTGCGCCGCATGGTGGCTTCGTCCATCACGTCGTCGTGGTAGAGCGAGGCCAGATGGACCAGCTCGACCGCGACGCCCCCGAGGAGATCCTCCCGTGTGGCAGGGCGCGCGCCGCTGGTGGCGGTGGCCAGGGCCAGGCTCGGGCGGAGCCGCTTTCCGCCGGCCGCGAGCAGGTGAGTGGTGACCTCGTCGAGGAAGGTGTCGCCGGTGATCACCGACTCGACGAGCAGGGGCTCGAGCCCCCGCAGCTGATCTTCGAGTGTGGGAAGCCCCAGGAGCTCGACGACGTTCACTTCCTACAGACGATAGGCCAGGATGCCGATGCCTGGGAAAAGCCTCCAAGAGGTGGGGGTGTGCGGGTGCGGGTGACACGGTCGCCTGTAGACTTTGGCTCAAGAGATAGACCGCGGATGGAGGCGGTGGAGTGTTCGAACGCTTTACAGACCGAGCTCGTCGAGTCCTGGTGCTTGCCCAGGAAGAGGCGCGTCTGCTGAATCACAGCTTCATCGGTACCGAGCACATTCTCCTCGGCCTGATCCACGAGGGCGAGGGTGTCGCGGCAAAGGCACTCGAATCGCTCGGCGTCTCACTCGAGGCCGTGCGCGAGAAGGTCGAGGAGACGATCGGACTCGCCGGGACCGCGCCGACCGGTTCGCCGCCGTTCACCCCTCGGGCGAAGAAGGTCCTCGAGCTCTCACTTCGCGAAGCACTCCAACTCGGACACAGCTACATCGGGACCGAGCACATGCTGCTCGGTCTGGTCCGCGAGGGCGAGGGTGTCGCCGCGCAAGTGCTCCAGAGCCTCGGCGCCGACCTTCCGAGGGTTCGCCAACAGGTCATCCAGCTCCTCTCCGGTTACCAGGGCAAGGAGTCGGTGGGTGCAGGTGCACCCGGTTCGCAGTCCTCGGACGCGCCCACCGGTTCGCCGGTGCTCGACCAGTTCGGGAGGAACCTGACCGCGCTCGCGCGCGACCACAAGCTCGATCCGGTCATCGGACGCGAGAAAGAGATCGAGCGGGTGATGCAGGTGCTCTCCCGTCGGACGAAGAACAACCCGGTGCTGATCGGTGAGCCCGGCGTCGGCAAGACGGCCATCGTCGAGGGACTCGCGCAGCGCATCGTGGCCGACGACGTCCCCGAGACGCTCACCGGTAAGCAGCTGTACACACTCGACCTCGGTGCGCTGGTGGCGGGCAGCCGCTACCGCGGCGATTTCGAGGAGCGCCTCAAGAAGGTCCTGAAGGAGATTCGCACCCGCGGCGACATCGTGCTGTTCATCGACGAGCTCCATACCCTGGTCGGTGCGGGTGCGGCCGAGGGCGCGATCGACGCCGCCTCGATCTTGAAGCCCATGCTGGCCCGCGGTGAGCTGCAGACCATCGGGGCCACCACCATCGACGAGTACCGCAAGCACCTCGAGAAGGACGCTGCGCTCGAGCGCCGGTTCCAGCCGATCAAGGTCGAGCAGCCGAACGTCGCACTGACCATCGAGATCCTGAAGGGTCTGCGCGACCGCTACGAGTCGCACCACGCGGTCACCATCACCGACCAGGCGCTCGTCGCGGCGGCGAACCTGGCCGACCGCTACCTGGCCGACCGCTACCTGCCGGACAAGGCGATCGACCTCATCGACGAGGCGGGGAGCCGGCTGCGCATCCGGCGGATGACCACGCCGCCCGCGTACAAGAAGCTCGAAGAGGAGATCCTCCGGCTGCGGGCGGACAAGGAGTCCGCGATCGAGAAGCAGGCCTTCGATCAGGCGAAGAAGCTCGCCGAACAGGAGAAGGATCGCCTCGACAGCAAGGAGGCCATGGAAGCCGAGTGGCGCGCCGAGGGCGTCGACCTGTTCGACGTCGTCGACGAGGAGGTCATCGCGGAGGTGCTCGCCAACTGGACGGGCATCCCGGTCTATCGCCTCACCGAGGAGGAGACCGCGAAGCTCCTGCGGATGGAAGACGAGCTCCACAAGCGGGTGATCGGTCAGGAGCCGGCCATCGCCGCCCTTTCGCGCTCGATCCGCCGTACGCGGGCCGGTCTGAAGGACCCCAAGCGCCCGAGCGGTTCGTTCATCTTCCTCGGGCCGACCGGCGTCGGGAAGACCGAGCTGGCCAAGACGCTCGCCGAGTTCCTCTTCGACGACGAGGACGCGCTCATCCAGCTCGACATGTCCGAGTACATGGAGAAGCACACCGTGAGCCGCCTGGTGGGCTCCCCACCGGGTTACGTCGGCTACGAGGAGGGCGGCCAACTGACCGAAGCGGTGCGCCGCAAGCCGTTCTCGGTGGTGCTCTTCGACGAGGTCGAAAAGGCCCACACCGACGTCTTCAACACGCTGCTCCAGATCCTGGAGGACGGCCGGTTGACCGACGCCCAGGGACGCTCGGTCGACTTCAAGAACACCGTCTTGATCATGACCTCCAACCTCGGGACCGCCGACTTGCGCAAGTCGAGCGTCGGCTTCGCCAAGTCCTCCGAGGCGGTCACCTACGAGCGGATGAAGACCAAGGTCAACGAGGCGCTGAAGGCGCACTTCCGGCCCGAGTTCCTCAACCGCATCGACGAGGTGGTCGTCTTCCACGAGTTGTCGATGGCCGAGGTGGTCGAGATCGTCGACTTGATGATCCAGCGGGTCTCGACCCAGCTCGAGCTGCAAGGTCTCTCCCTCGTGCTCACGCCTGAGGCGAAGCAGCTCCTCGCGTCGAAGGGCTACGACCCACAGCTCGGTGCACGGCCGCTCCGGCGGGCCATCCAGCAGATGGTCGAGGACCCCCTCTCCGAGCGGATCCTCTGGAAGGAGTTCCGGGTCGGAGAGACTGTCCTCGTGGACGTCGAAACGATCACGCCCGAGATGGCCGAGGCCCACGACGTGAAGGGCGCCCCGCCCCTCGTCGTCGGCGAGCAGCAGCTGACCTTCCGGGCGATCGAGGGCATCGAGCCTCCGCCGGTCGAGATGGCCGACGCGTCCGCCGACTGAGTTCCTCTTCCAACCAAGCTGTCCACCGGGTGTCGTCGCGGGGTCTCGCGTACGTCCGACCACCTCCAGTGACCGCGCGATCTCCTAGCGTCGTCCTCGTCGGAAGAACTCCGCTACAAGTGTTGTCGCGCCACGCGCAGGCGGCTATAAACATTTCGCCTGCCTGGCAGTGAAACCAATAGGCGGTGCCGCTGGCGGGCGCGGCATCATCGTGGCGGCGTTGACGAACTCAGCGAACCGGGCGGGATCGTGCGGGCTGCCAAAGAGCACCGGAGGCTGGCATGCCCAGAAGTACCCATCCCACCCATCAGCTGACCGCGCTCGCGCGCGTGCTGCTCGCCGTCACCATCGCTGCCGGCGTGTTGCTCTCGGTGTCGGCGGTCCTCGCCGCGAACACCGGTAGCTCGCGAGCGGGTGCGGCGACGACCGGCTCGACGGTGACCTACTCGGCCACGGAAACCATTCCTGCACCGCCGTCGTCCAACTTCCACGGGTCCTCGGGTGGTGACGGCTGGGCGGTCGCCCTCACGCCGACCGCGGTCTACAACGTCTTCCACCACCAGTCGCAGCTGACCGTCGCCTGCCATCTGCAGTCCAACGCCTCCTCGTGCTGGACGGGGCCGAAAACGGTGGTGGACGGCAGCGGCGACAACTTCGCGACCTCGATCGGACCGGGCCTCTACCTCAACCAGGGGACCAGGCACCTCTACGTCTTCGCGGTTCGCACCTCCGACTCGACCGCCGGCGTGGTCTGCATCGACACCACCAAGCCGGCCTCGGCCACCGGAGCGCAGCTGTTCTGCGGTTTCACTCGGCTCTCCGCGGTCGGTGACGCGCCGATCTCGTCGACGGCCGGTGTGTCCGCTCCGGTGCTCATCGGGACCAACTGGTACTCCTTCAACGAGGTGGTCGGCGCCGGTACCGGGACCGAGAACAAGCTGCTCTGCTACAACGTGGTGACCAACTCCGCGTGCGGGGGCCAGCCCTACAACCTCGGCTACGGAGCCAACCCGATCGCACCCTTCACCTATGCGGCGCCCATCGGTGCCACGGGCAACGACGTGATCGCGCAGGTCGACGGGACGACCGACGAGCTGGCCTGCTTCAACACCACGACCAACACGCCCTGCGCGGGCTCGTGGCCGGCGACCGTCTCCGGTGAGGCGGGCTCGCCCTTCCCGCTGCTCAACAGCAACGGCACCCCGATCGGCACCTGCCTGCCGATCACCGGGGTTCCCTGCTTCAACCTGAGTGGAGTGTCGGTCTCGACACCACCCCACATGACCACCGCGGTGACCCAGAGTGTCGACTACAACGGTCCGGGGCTCACCATCGGAGCTCGGGTGTACGTTCCCAACGCGAACACCGACACGGTCGAGTGTTACGACTACGCCGCGTCGGCGAGTTGCGCCAACTTCCCGAAGCAACTGCTCAACCTGGGTCTTCTCTACACGGTGAATCCCGACCCGCAGCGACCGACCTGCATCTGGGTCAACTCGGACAACGGGAGCTCCCAGATCCAGAACTTCGACGCCTACACGGGTGGGGCGTGTGGTCAGGGCCCGACCCGTGTGCTGGCCTCGAGCATCGTCGCGCCGAACAACATCTGCATCCCGGCCAACTACACCTCCCTGCAGGTGCTGGTGCCCGGCCGCTCGTCGTACTCGTCGGGAAGCGTGCAGTTCCTCGACTTCGACGGGAACCCGATCCCGGGGCTGCCAGCCGAGAACCTGGACAACTCGGGCTCGGTGAATCTGGCCCCGCTCGGGCTCTCCACCAAGAGCGCGTTGCCGCAGTTCCTGATCACGCTCAACGGAGCGGGTTCGCCGCCTGAGGTCGAGGTCCGGCTGACCTGGACGGGCGCCTTCTCACCGAACTGCACCGTGAACGGACAGACCGTCACCGGCGGCCAGGGTTATCGGGCCGCGGCGAGCGACGGGGGCGTGTTCGCCTTCGGCCAGGACGCCTTCTACGGCTCGATGGGCGGCCAACCGCTGAACGGCAAGATCATCGGGATCGCCACCACCCCGGACAACGGCGGCTACTTCCTCGCCGCCGTCGACGGCGGTGTCTTCGCCTTCGGTGACGCGATCTACGAGGGATCGCACGGCAACGCACCCCTGGCCGCGCCGATCGTCGGGATCGCGATGACACCCAGCGGCAAGGGCTACTGGCTGGTCGGCTCCGACGGCGGGGTCTTCGCCTACGGCGACGCCACGTTCTACGGCTCGCTCGGCGGCCAAGTGCTGAGCGGTCCGATCGTGGGCATCGCCGCCACCCCCGACGGCAAGGGCTACCTGTTGGCCGGGGCCGACGGCGTTGTCTACAAGTTCGGCGACGCCACCCTGTACGGGTCCGCGGCGGGCCAAGCGCTCGGCGGACCGATCGTCGGGATCGCGATCACCCACTCCGGTAAGGGCTACTGGCTGGTCGGCTCCGACGGCGGGGTCTTCGCGTTCGGGGACGCAGCCTTCCTCGGCTCGATGGCCGGCACGCCGCTCAACGGTCCGGTGGTGGCCATCCTCCCGACCGGTGACGACGGGGGGTACTGGCTGATCGCAGCCGACGGCGGCATGTTCGCCTTCCCCGACGCGCAGTTCCTCGGGTCGATGGCCCAAAGTCCGCTCAACGCGCCGATCGATTCGCTCAGTTCGTGAGGACCTGACCTCGTGAGGTCCTGACCCGGTGAGGTCGGGGACCGCCTGCGTCACTCGTGGCGGTCCCCGACACACCCGGTCCCTACCATCGCGGCGATGGCGAGATCCTCTGCACGGCACCGCTGCCGCGAGTGCGACACCACCAGCGCGCGCTGGGCCGGTCGCTGCCCCGGCTGCGGCGCGTGGAACACCCTCTTCGAGGAGGTCCCCCGCCGTCCGCTCGGCATCGCAGCGGACGTCCTCGATCCCGGCACCATGCCCGTGCCGCTCGGAGCGGTCGACGCCACCGGGGCCGCCGCGGTGCCGACCGGTGTCGGCGAGTTCGACCGGGTGCTCGCAGGAGGTCTCGTACCGGGCTCGGTGACCCTGCTCGGAGGCGAGCCCGGCATCGGGAAGTCGACCCTCGTGCTCCAAGCGCTCGCCGCACGCGCGACCGCCGGTGACCGGGTTCTCCTGATCTCGGCCGAGGAGTCGGCCCACCAGGTCCGTTTGCGAGCGGAGCGGCTCGGGCCGGTGCCGGCCGACCTTCTGATCCTGGCCACGACCGACCTCGCGACCGTCCTGCACGCGGTGGTAGAGATCCAACCCGACCTGGTCGCGGTCGATTCGATCCAGGCGCTCACCGACGACGAGACGCCATCGGGCGAGCGACACCTCGCCGGCGCGCATGGCAGCGTCACCCGGGTCCGCGGGTGTGCGGAGCAGCTGACCCGGATGGCGAAGGCGCACCAGGTCGCAACCATCCTGGTCGGCCACGTCACGAAGGACGGCGCGCTCGCCGGGCCGCGGGCGCTCGAACACATGGTGGACACCGTCCTTTCCTTCGAGGGGGATCGCCACCACGCGCTCCGCCTGCTCACCGCGGTCAAGCACCGCTTCGGGCCCGCCGGCGAGCTCGGACTGTTCGAGATGGGCGAGTCCGGACTCGAGCACGTCGCCGATCCCGGCCGGCTGCTCCTCGCCGACCGCCGGGAGGACGCTCCCGGCGTCGTCCTCCTCCCGGCACTGCAGGGGCGTCGCACCCTGGTGGTCGAGCTACAAGCGCTGGTGACCCCTTCGGGCTCGGGCCGACCGGTGCGCTCGGCGGTCGGGATCGAAGGAGGCCGCCTCGCCATCGTGCTCGCCGTGCTGGCCAAGGAGATCGAGCTCGATCTCTCCGACGCCGACGTCTTCGTCTCGGTGGTCGGCGGAGTGCGGGTGCTCGAACCGGCCGCCGACCTCGCGATCGCGCTGGCCGTTGTCTCGGCTGCTCTTCGGTTGACGATTCCTACCGGCGTGGCGGGTGCAGGAGAAATCGGCCTCGCGGGCGAGGTCCGCCGGGTCACCCACCTCCCCCGCCGGCTGGAGGAGTTGGCTCGTGTCGGCTGCGACCGGGCGATCGTCCCGGCCTCGGCGCCGAAGGGACCCGAGGGGGTCGAGCTGCTCCGAGCCAACTCGGTCCGCGGGGCGATCACCGCGCTCGCGCACTCCGCTGGGTCGATGCGCGCGCCCGCCAGGCCACAGCCTCTCACGTCGCTCGCGCCCTCCTCGTAGCGGGGATCGCCACAGCCAGACAGGTACGATTTCCACGTGAACACCCGTCAGAGCCCGGAGCTCAGCGACGCGCTCGCTCTGGCGGCACCGGGGCAGCCTCTGCGTGACGGGCTCGACCGCATCCTCCGGGCGAAGAGAGGTGCGTTGGTCATGCTCGGCGACGACCCGAGGGTCCTCTCCATCTGCTCGGGAGGGTTCCTGCTCGATTCGGAGTTCAGCCCGCAACGCCTGTCCGAGCTGGCGAAGATGGACGGCGCGATCATCGTCGCCGCCGATTCTTCGCGCATCGCGCGGGCGAACGTCCATCTCATGCCCGACGCGTCGATCCCGACCACCGAGACGGGCACCCGCCACCGGACCGCCGAGCGGGTGGCGCGGTCGATCGACGTCCCGGTCATCTCGGTGTCGGCGGCGATGTCGGTGATCACGGTCTACCGCAACGACCAGAAGCACACCATCCAGCCGATCGGATGGTTACACGACCGCACCGATCAGGCTCTCGCGACCATGCAGCGTTTCCGGAGCCGCTTCGACGTCGCCCTCGACGGTCTCTCGGTGCTCGAGGTCGAGGACACCGTGTCGGTCGGCGACGTGGTCGGGGTGGTTCAAGCAGCCGAGATGGTCCTCCGGATCGCCGAGGAGGTCGACGGCTATCTGGTCGAGCTCGGTGAGGACGGTCGATTGGTCGGGCTGCAGTCGGCCGAACTGGCCGACGGGGTGGCCGGCGCCCTCGAGCTCGTGGTCCGCGACTACTGCGTGCCGCTCCCCTCCGAGGACGGCGACCACAGGGCCACGGTCGCTGGGATCGTCGAGGAGCTCGCGCGTCTGCCGGCCGAGGAGCTGCGCGAGCCGGCCAAGGTGGCGGAGGTCCTCCGCCTCCCCGCCCCGTTGCACGCAACCGAGTCGGCCGTCGAGCCTCGGGGCTACCGCCTTCTCTACCGCCTGCCCCGGTTCTCCGACGCGATCATCGAGCGGATCGTCGACCGGTTCGTCAACCTCCAGCAGATCATGCGGGCCTCCCTGACCGAGCTCGAGCAGGTGGAAGGCGTCGGACAGGCGAGGGCCCACACCGTCAAGAACGGCCTCTCGCGTCTCGCCGAGGCCAGCATCTTCGAGCGGTACCAGTAGCACACCGTGTACAATTGCCTCCTTCCCCTTCGCGGTCCCGGCCCCGTCCGCTCTGCCCGGGATGACGCGCGCAATACCTGGAGGAACGTTGTTCGACATCGGTGACAAGGTCGTCTATCCGCACCACGGCGCAGCGGTCGTGGAGCGGAGGGAGACCAAGGAGGCCTTCGGCAAGAAGCAGGAGTACCTGGTGCTGCGCCTCGCCTACGGCGATCTGACCTTGATGGTCCCCGCCGACAACACCGACGGGGTGGGGCTTCGTGAGGTGATCAACGACGAAGAGGTCGAGGAGGTGTTCGCGGTGCTCCGAAAGAAGGAGGCCCGGATGCCGACCAACTGGTCGCGGCGGTACAAGAACCACTCGGAGAAGCTGCGCTCGGGCGACATCTACCAGGTGGCCGAAGTCGTCCGGAACCTCTCGATCCGGGACAAGGACAAGGGCCTCTCGGCCGGCGAGAAGCGGATGCTCAGCCGTGCCCGCCAGATCCTCGTCTCCGAGTTGACCTTCGCCCTCGGAGTCGACGAGGAGACCGCCGAGCTCCGTCTCAACGAGGCGCTGCCCTGAGCCGACCGGGTCCGGTCTGGTCCATCGTGGTGGCGGGCGGGTCCGGCCACCGCTTCGGTGGGATGAAGCAGTTCCACGACCTCTGTGGGCGTCCGGTCGCGTCGTGGTCCCTCGCCGTGGCGCGTGCCGCGACCGACGGCGCGGTGCTGGTGGTTCCCGCAGAGGACGCGCTCTCCGGCGGTGGTTCTGCGGAGGCAGCCGGCCTCGGTGCCGACCTGGTCGTAGCCGGTGGACCCACTCGGGCGGCGTCGGTGCGCGCCGGTCTCGACGCGGTGCCCGACGATGCGGCGATCGTCGTCGTGCACGATGCGGTTCGACCCCTGGCGGACGCCGCACTGTTCGACGCCGTGATCAAAGCAGTCCGATCGGGTGCGGCAGGCGCGATCCCGACGCTCCCGGTTTCGGACACCTTGAAACGCGTGGAGGGCGATCGGGTCTGCTCGACCGTCGACCGCGACGGACTGGTCACGGTCCAGACGCCTCAGGCGTTCGACGCGCCGACGCTGCGCCGTGCACACCGCGACGGCGGCGAGGCGACCGACGACGCCGGCCTGCTGGAGCAGCTCGGCGTGGGCGTCTGCACGGTGGTAGGTGATCCTCGCAACGTGAAGGTCACCCGCCCCGAGGACCTCGAGCTCGCGGCTGCGCTTCTCCGCGAGCGACCGAAGTGAGGTCGCGATGACCGAGGGCGGGACCGGTCCGGCGGTTCCTCTCGGCCTTCGGATCGGACAGGGCCTCGACGTCCACCGGTTCTCCGACGATCGAGGTCGCCCTCTGGTGCTCGGCGGGGTCGTGGTCACCGGGGAGGGCGTCTGCGGTCTCGAAGGGCACAGCGACGGCGACGCGGTCGCTCATGCGGTGTGCGACGCGGTGTTGGGCGCGGCGGGCCTCGGCGACCTCGGCCACCACGCGCCCGACACCGATCCCGTTTTCGAGGGCGCAGACAGCGTCGGCCTTCTCGCCCGGGTGGTCGCCCTCGCGCGGGAGGCGGGCTGGTCGCCGGTCAACGTCGACTGCACCGTCGTGGCCGAACGCCCGCGACTCGCTCCTTACGTTGCGAGGATGGCCGAGCGCCTCGGCGCGGTGCTCGGGGCGCCGGTCAACGTGAAGGCGACCCGAGCGGAGGGGTTGGGGGCGCTCGGCAGGGCGGAGGGGATCGCCTGCGTGGCGGTGGTGCTGCTGATGGCCGTCGGCGGGGGACCGGGCGAACCGGAGCGGTGAGCCCGGCAGGGAGGCCCCGGAAGGGTCAAGGCGGTGCTCGGGGGCGGGCCCAGCCGCCCCGGGCGCCCCGGAAGAGGGAGGGGGCGGCTGGTGCGAGTGGCGCGGCCGGACGGCGCGGTGCGGCTGGCCGGGGCGGGCCGCTGGCCGTGGTGGTGCCGCTGGCCGTGGTGGTGCCGCTGCGTGTGGCTGGGCCGCTGGCCGAGACGGCCGGGTTGGCCGGACCGGGGCTTCCGACCGTGGCCTCGGCGGCGATCAGGTGGAGGGCCGCCAGGCGGTGCGCGAGCTCCTCGCCGGGCAGCGAGCGGTCCAACAGGTCCTCCTCGCCGAAGGGATGGACGAGGCGCCGATTCTCGACGAGATCGAAGCACTCGCCTCGCGGCGCCGGATCCGGGTCGCCCACGTGTCTCGGCGGCGGATCGACTCGCTCGCCCGCTCCGAGGCGCCCCAGGGCGTGGTCGCCCTCGCCCGGCCGGTCGAGGCGGTGCCGCTCGGGTCGCTCTGCGAGCCGGGCCCGCGGAGCGAGATCCCCTTCCTCCTCGTCGTCGACGGGATCTCCGATCCGCACAACCTCGGCTCGTTGCTCCGCAGCGCCGAGTGCGCGGGCGTGACCGGCGTGGTGCTGCCGAGGCACCGAGCGGTCCACCTCTCTCCGACGGTGACCAAGATCGCCGCGGGAGCCGTCGAACACCTCCCGATGGCGCTCGTGGCGGGCGTGCCCTCGGCGCTCGAGCGGCTCACTTCCGATGGAGTCTGGACGGTCGGCCTGGTCGCGGATGCCGACGAGTCCGTCTACGGGCTGTCCTTCACGGATGCCCCGGTCGCGCTGGTGGTCGGGTCAGAGGGGACCGGTCTGTCGAAGCTCGCCGAGCGGCGCTGCGACGTGCTGGCATCGATCCCGCAGCACGGGAGGATCGCCTCGCTCAACGTGGCGGTGGCCGGCGCGGTCGCCTGCTTCGAGATCGCTCACCGTCGGACCTTGTCAGGTCCGAATTCGCCCGCCAGGTAACTCCTCGGCGCGCCGTTCTTGGGCGGAGGCGATCAGCGAGGATCCCCCAGGGATCCCACGGCTTCGGTGTTTACTCGTCCAGATCCGGCTCGACCTCGTCCGCCGGGCTCGCTTCGGTCTCCGAAGTGAGGAGAGTTTTCAAAACGTCCTCGGGGTCGCCTTCGATGTTGACCGGCTCATCGTGGCCGGGAAACGCGTCGCGCTGCACTCCAAAATTGTAGTTGGTGGTTCAGTTGGCGAGACGGTGGCCGTCGAGGGCGTCGAGGGCGTCGAGGGCCGTCGCGGTCAGTCGGACCAGCGGGGCCAAGGGCATGTTGTATCGGTCCGATATACATCACGTGATGTATATCGATGTCACCACCGCGAGACCTACCTACTGGGTCCCTGAGGGGCGCGTCCGGGCTGGCGGGCGAGCGTCCCGCGCTCCGGCTGAGGGTGACCGCCCAGGGGCCCGCTGGGGGGTGAGCCGACTCAGACCGGACGGGCCAAGGTGAGAAGGAACTCGTCACCGGTGGCAACCCACGTCGCCTCGACGGCAAACCCGGCGCGGGTCAGCTCCTCCTCGAGCGCACGAGGAGAGAACTTCACGCTGATCTCCGTGCGCATCGCCTCGCCCGCAGCGAAGCTCAAGTCGAGGTCGAGGTCGGCGACCCGGATCCGTTGGTCGAGATCGGAGCGCAGCCACATCTCGATGCGCTGATCGTCTTCGTTCCAACGCGCCACGTGGGTGAACCGGGCTGGGTCGAAGTCGGCCCCGAGCTCACGGTTGAGCACGTGGAGGACGTTTCGGTTGAACTCCGCGGTGACCCCCGCCGCGTCGTCGTAGGCACGCACCAGCCGGGCTCGGTCCTTGACCAGATCGGTCCCGAGCAGGAAACGGTCGTCCTTTCCCATCACCGAGGCCAGGTCGCGGAGGAAGACGGCCCGCTGTTCCGGGTCGAGGTTGCCGATGGTGCCGCCGAGGAAGGCGAACAGCCGCCGCCCCGGGGCGGGAAGCCGGTCGAGGTGGCGATGGAAATCGCCGACCACGCCGGTCACCGTGAGGCCGGGATACTCCTCGGCGAGGGCCTCCGCCGCCTCGCGCAGGGTGGCCTCGCTCACGTCGAGTGGGACGAACCGGCTCAGCTGCCCCGTGGCCTGCATGGCGTCGAGGAGGACCCGTGACTTCTCGCAGGTGCCGGCCCCGATCTCGACCAGTACGTCCGCCTCGGCGTGCAGCACCATCTCCTTTGCGTGCGCATCGAGGATCGAGCGCTCCGAACGGGTCGGGTAGTACTCGGGGAGACGGGTGATCTCGTCGAAGAGCCGGCTGCCGCGCTCGTCGTAGAAGTAGACCGGTGGGAGCTCCTTCGGTTCCGAGGTGAGCCCGGTACGAACGTCGTCCTCCAGCGCGCGCCGAAGATCGGAACCGGAGAGGTGCACCTCGACGGTAGGGGCGATCACGGCGCTCACGGCCGCGGCCACCCCGACATCAGCCCTGGGCCGTCCTCCTCTGCCGGCGAACCGGCACCTGCCGGCACGCTCACGAGTCGCGGGCCATCCTCAGGCCGCTGAACGCCCACCTCGCCGAAGGCGGGAAGAAGTTGCGGTACGTCGCCCTCACGTGGTCGGTCGGGGTCACGCAACAGCCGCCCCGCAACACGTACTGGCTCACCATGAACTTCCCGTTGTACTCGCCGACCGCACCGGGCGAGACGGTGAAGCCTGGATAGGGGCTGTATGCGGAGGAGGTCCACTGCCAGACGTCACCGAAGGGGCTCGGTGTCGAATCGGTGACCGGCAGGGGATGCAGCACGTCGAGATCGAGGAAGTGGCCGGTCACCGGCCGATCGGCCGCCGCCACCTCCCATTCCGCCTCGGTCGGCATGCGACAGCCCGCCCAGCGTGAGAAGGCGTCGGCCTCGTAGTAGCTGATGTGACAAACCGGTTCGGCGGGGTTGAGGGACCTCGGGCCACCGAGGGTGAACTCCTCCCAGCTCCCGTCCTCGCACGACCAGTAGAGCGGCGCCTCCCACCCTTCGGCCTGCACGACCGCCCAACCGTCCGAGAGCCACAGCTCGGGGCGGTGGTAGCCGCCGTCGCCGATGAAGGCGAGCCATTCGCCGCAGGTCACCGGCGCATCGGCAAGGGCGAAGGGCTCGAGGTGCACCTCGTGGCGTGGGAACTCGTTGTCGAAGCCGAACGACTGACCGGCGTGTCCGATGCGGTAGGAGCCACCGGGGAACTTGCTCCACCCGGTCGGGACGGGGTCGGACCCGGGGGCCACGTCGAGGCGGCTGTACGCGGGCTGGAGGGGGTTTCGCGAGAGGACGTGCTTGATGTCCATCAGCAGCAGTTCCTGATGCTGCTGTTCGTGGTGGATGCCGAGCTCGACGAGCGACGCGGTCGGTCCGTCGAGCAAACGGTCGAGCAGTCCGAGCATGCCCCGGTCGACGTGCGCGCGATAGCAACCGATCTCGTGGATGCCCGGTCGCGAGACGAGTCCCCGCTCGCCGCGCGGGAAGGGCGATCCGACCGCTTGGTAGTAGGAGTTGAACAGCGCGGAGAAGGCGGGGTGGAACTCGCGGTAGGACGGGGTCGACGGAGCGAGCAGGAACGTCTCGAAGAACCACGACGTGTGCGCCCGGTGCCACTTGGTGGGGCTCACGTCGGGCATCGACTGGACGGTCTGGTCCTCGGCGGACAGAGGCGAAGCCAGCTCCTCGGTCAGCGAGCGCGTGGCGAGGAACCGATCGGTCAGCGTGCGATCTTCGGCGGTCGTCGCGTGATCGGCCATGCCCGCTCCTCCCGGTAATGCCCTGCTTCCGCCACGACTCACCGATCGACTCGGATCGCCGCCAGGTCAGAACATACCCGGATCTCCCACCGAAACGATCCGCGAGCCGGCGGTGGGAGTCGAACCCACGACCTGACGATTACAAGTCGTCTGCGCTACCAACTGCGCCACACCGGCACGGCGGCGGAGTGCCCGGCGCCGCTCCAAGTGTAGGGTCACCAGCGCCGCCAACGGCTTCCACCTGCGGGAACGGTGTCGACCTCCGCTGGCGAGGAGAGCGAAAGCTTGCTTCGTCACTCCCTGGTTGGCAGGCTGGCGCCCGGTGGACGACCCATCCCAGCCGGAGGAGGCCACGGCGGGCGACGGGCGAGGGCGGCCGGAGGGATTCCCGACCCTCCGCGCACTCGTGCTGCTCGTCGTCTTCGTGGTCGTCGCGGTCATCGCGCTCGGCAAGGTGCACGGCACCGCGGTCACGCCGTCGGTCGCGGCCACCACCACCACGCCGCACGTGGCCTCGACGACCACCACCGCCCCGCACGGGAGCTCGGCGACGACCACCACCACCCATCCGCCGGGCACGGTACCAGTGCTCGTGGCCAACGCGACCAGTGTGAGCGGCGCAGCCGGGGACGTCTCCAACCAGCTCCAGGCCGTCGGTTGGAGCATGCTGCCGGCAGTCAACGCGTCGGCGAGGGTGCCGACCTCCAAGGTGTACTACGTGGCCGGTCGTGAACAGGAGGCCGCCTCGGTCGCGAGCACGCTCCATCTCCCCTCGAGTGCGGTCGCGCCGTACACGACGGCCGCGCCGATCAGTTCGATCGGCACCGCGGAGGTGGTCGTCGTGGTCGGTCCCGATCTCGCCACCTCGGCGTCGACGACGACCACTACCTAGGACCGGCCGCAGCACGCACGTGGCGCCTCCACCCGACGCGCTCCGTCGCGCGTTCGCTCCGTTGCTCGACGCGCCGGCGACGACGGCGATCCTGACCGACTTCGACGGAACCCTCGCGCCGATCGTCGACGACCCGGGCGCCGCGGCGCCGCTCCCGGGCGCCACCGAGCTCCTCGTCGATCTCGCCTCGCGTTTCGGCGTGGTCGCCGTCGTGTCGGGTCGCCCGGTCGCCTACCTCGAGGCCCACCTCGACCTTCCGCCGGCGTCGACATCGGCCGGTACCGACGGAGGATCCCGGAGGCCGGGCCCGTCGCTCATCGGTCTCTACGGGCTCGAGCGGGCCGAGCCGGACGGACGGATCGTTCTCGACCCGGCCGCGAAGCGATGGCTCCCGACGATCGCGGACAGCGCCGCGCGCCTCGCGGCCGGCGCTCCACCGGGAGTCCTCGTCGAGGCGAAGGGCGCGACCGTCGCGGTGCACTGGCGCCTCGCCCCCGAGGCGGCAGCATGGGCTGAAGAGGCGGTGACCGAGGAGACCGAGCGGAACTCGCTCCGGGCCTATCCGGGGCGGATGTCGGCCGAGCTGCGTCCGCCGCTCGACGTCGACAAGGG
The DNA here is from genome assembly GCA_963741055.1 of uncultured Acidimicrobiales bacterium. Taxonomy (GTDB): domain Bacteria; phylum Actinomycetota; class Acidimicrobiia; order Acidimicrobiales; family RAAP-2; genus Bog-756. Next base: position 21,954 of record CAVUGU010000024.1, read on the forward strand.
CTCGGTCGTGGCCGAGCTGGCCCGCGACTCCAGCGCAGCCTGTTACTTCGGTGACGACCTCGGCGATCTGCCCGCCTTCGCAGCGCTGGCCGACCTGAGGCGACGGCGCGGCGTCAGCACCGTGTCGATCGGGGTGGTGGACGACGAGACGCCGATCGAGATCGCCGAAGCGGCCGACGTGGCCGTCCCCGGACCTGGCGCCGCACTCGAGATCCTGGCGTGGCTGGCCGACGAGTCGCAGGGTCGAGGGTGAGGCGAGAGGTGCCGACCGGAGCGGACCGGCTCGGTCAGGGTCCCTGTGCCGCCGCTCAGCCGACGGCGGCGAGTTGGTCCTCGAGCCAGTCGGACGGAGTGCGCGCCTCGATGCGGGCGACCAGGGCGTCAGCCATCGCGACCCGCTCGTCGTGGCCGAGGTCGAGCGCCCGCCCGAGCGCCGCGGCGGTCGCGGAGACGTCGAAAGGGTTGACCTCGAGGCATGCCGGAGCGAGCTCGTCGAAGGCGCCGGCCTCGCGCGACAGGACGAGCACCCCGTGTCGCCTGTTGACGAGCGGTCCCTCTTTCGCCACCAGGTTGAGCCCGTCGCGAACCGGGTTCACCAGCAGCACGTCGTAGCGGGTGAGGGCCGCGAGCGATCGGTTGTAGTCGTCCTCGACGTCGAGAAGGATCGGCGTCCAACCCGGCGTCGCCCAGCGTTCGTTGATGCGCGCCACCGTGGATTCGACCTCGTTCTGGTACGCGAGGTACTCGGGCAGTCCCTGGCGGGTGGGGTAGGCGAGCGCCACGAACACCACCCGTCCGCGACGATCCGGCTCGCGTTCCAGGAGCTCGTCGAAGGCCCAGAAGCCGCGCAGCAGGTTCTTCGAGAGCTCCATGCGGTCGACCCGGACGATGACCTGGCGTTGCGGATCGCCGACCCACTCCTCGATGCGCGTGCCAGCCTCTGCGACCGCCGGGTCCGCAGCCGACGCGGTGAGCCGACCCGCGTCGACCGAGAGCGGCGAGACGAAGGTCGGGTTGGGGCCGAGATAGCCGGCCGACCCGACGTCGAGCTCCGCCAGGCCGGCCCGGTACGCGTTCGCCCACCGATCCGAGTGGAATCCGCACGAGCCGAAGGCCGCCATCCCCGCGAGGAGTTCCTCGCTTGCTGCGGTCGGAAGCATCCGGAGCATCGACGGGTCCGCGAAGGGGGTGTGGGTGAAGTGGGCGGTGCGGAGATCGGGCCGGAGCCGGACCAGCTCGTTCGCGACGAGGGCCAGGTGGTAGTCCTGCACGAGGACGCGCGCACCTTCGGGCGCGACCTTGGCCAGACGGAGCGCGAAGAGCTGGTTGAGCTCGCGGTAGGCATCCCACGCCTCGCCCCATCGCCGGTCGATCCGCGGCCGGCGTGGTGCGTCGAAGAGATGGTGGTGGCAGAACCAGAGCGTGCCGTTCGACACCAGGTTGTAGGCCATCGCGAAGAGCTCGGGATCCGCGTCGACCAACTCGATCCGGATCCCCTCGTCGACCATCATCCCGAGACCCGCCGCGGCACGGTCGGCTTCACCGAGCGCCGCCGCAACCCAGGTTGCGCCCGTGCCGGCGACGAGCGGCCGAAGCGCACCGGCCAGCCCTCCGCCGGCGGTGGTCGGCTCCGGACGTCCATCGACCAGGTGGAATGCGAGCGGTCCTCGGTTCGACACGAGCACCGTGTCGGCGAGCGACCCGTCCCCCTCGGAACGGACCCGGTCGGCGGCCATGCAATCGACGCTACCCGGCTCGCAGCGCCAATCAGCAACCCCGGCCGTCCTCTTGACTTGTAAGTGAGTAACCACTTACAATCACCGAGTGATGGTTCCGACCCGACTGACCGCCGAGGAGCGACGCACCGACGTGCTCGCCGCGGCGGTGTCCGAGTTCGCCCGGTCGGGCTACGCCGGGACCTCGACCGAGGCCATCGCCACCCGCGCGGGGATCTCCCAGCCCTACCTGTTCCGTCTCTTCGGCACCAAGAAGGACCTCTTCCTCGCCACCTACCAGCTCGTCGGGGATCGGATCATCCGGACCCTGACCGCGGCCAGCAACGGTCTCGAGGGCGAAGCGGTGCTCGAGGCGATGGGGATGGCCTACATCGAGCTGATGCAGGACCCCGACCTCCTGCAGGTGCAGCTGCACGGGTTCGCCGCCGCGCCCTCCGACCCCGACATCGCACGTGCGTGCCGGCGCACGTTCGAGGTTCTGTTCGAACTGGTCGCCGAACGGTCGCACCAACCCGAGGACCGGATCCGCGAGTTCTTCGCCATGGGAATGATGATCAACGTGATGTCGGCCATCGACCTGCTCTCGGTGTCGGACCATTGGGCACAGAGCTTCTGTCCCGCCCCGCAGAAGGCCGAGGCCATTCGCGCCGCGGTCGAGGCCATCAAGGCGCGCCAGCGCGCCGAGAGGGCTCTGAACGAGGAGGTATCCGCATGAACCAGAACCAGCCCTTGGTCCCTCTTTTTTTGTCCCACGTAGCTAGTGACCACTCACAACTGAGGCGGTGGCGCACCGTCCGTCGTCCCACCACTCACGCCCCGAGCCATCCTTCCGCGGGGTCCGCCCGCGGGGCTGAGCCGGCGGCGACGAGGACCCGGCGCCCGCAAAGCCCGCGCTCGCGTGCGGTCTGGGCGATCGCCATCACCGGCCTCGCGCTCTTCATGGCGTCCCTCGACAACCTGGTCGTGCTCACCGCGCTGCCGGTGATCCGTGTGCATCTGCACGCAAGTCTCTCCGGCCTCGAGTGGACGGTGAACGCGTACACCCTCACCTTCGCGGTCCTCCTGCTCTCTGCGGCCGTCGTCGGCGACCGGTTCGGGCGCCGGCGCATCTTCGTCGCGGGCATCGCGCTGTTCACTGCGTCCTCCGCCGTGGCAGCCCTCGCCCCGAACATCTCGGTCCTCGTCGCGGCACGCGCCCTCCAAGGTGCGGGCGGGGCGATGATCATGCCCCTCTCGCTCACGCTGCTCAGCGCCGCGGTGCCGGCGGAGCGGCGGAACGCCGCGCTCGGGATCTGGGGTGCGATCGGGGGGACCGCGGTCGCGATCGGCCCGCTGATCGGCGGCGCAGTGACCAGCGGATGGGCTTGGCAGTACATCTTCTGGCTGAACGTCCCGGTCGGCGCGATCCTGGTGCCGCTCGCCTGGTGGAAGCTGTCGGAATCGAGGGGACCGTCGAACCGCCTCGACGTGGCGGGGGTCGCACTCGTCAGCGCCGGTCTCTTCGGCATCGTGCTCGGTCTCGTGCGAGGCAACGCCCACGGATGGACGAGTACCTCCGTTCTCGCCTCGTTCGTCGCGGGTGCGATCGCGCTCGGTGCCTTTGTCGCCTGGGAGTTCCACTCGGACCACCCGATGCTCGACCTGAGGTTGTTCGCTCGGCGCGGCTTCGCTGCGGTCAACCTGACGGCACTGTTCTTCAGCTTCGGGATGTTCGGAGCGATCTTCTTCCTCACCCAGTTCTTCCAGACGGTGCAGGGGTACTCGCCGCTCGAGGCCGGCATCCGGGTGCTCCCCTGGACCGCGATGGCGATGCTGCTCGCGCCGATCATCGGCGTCCTCGCCGAGCGGTGGGGTGGCAAGCCGCTCGTGGTCACCGGGCTCACCTTGCAGGCCGTCGGGCTCACCTGGCTCGCGATGCTCACCACGCCGACCACTCCCTACGCGGATCTGGTAGCGCCCTTCGTCATCTGCGGAGTGGGTATGGCGCTCTTCTTCGTGCCGCTCGCCTCGTTGGTCCTCGGACTCGTGCCGACATCGCTCGAGGGGGTCGCTTCGGGAGCGAACAGCGCTTTTCGCGAACTCGGCGGCGTGCTCGGGGTCGCAGCACTCGGCGCGGTCTTCAGCGCCAAAGGCGGCTATGCCTCGGGTACCCAGTTCGTCGCCGGCCTCACCCCCGCGGTCGAGGTGGGTGCGGCGGTGGTCGCGGTCGGTGCGCTCTGCGCGCTGTTCATCCCGGGCCGGCGTCGGGCCCGCCGTGCGGCGGTTTCGCCGGTGCCGACGATGGACGCGCCGTTCGGGCGTGATGGGGAGCTCGAGCTCGAACCGCAGCGGGTTCCCGCCTGACGCCGGCGCTTCCTGATCCCCGAGCGGCTCGGAGTCAGCCCTCCGGGTCGCGCGGTGCGCGGGCGAGTGCCCGCGCGGAGAACGTCGGTCGCCTGCGGCCGTAGCTCCTCGAGCGGGCGGTTCCGGTGCTCCCTGATCCCGAGATCGACCTGCGCGATCGATTCGGTGCCGAAGCGGGCGGCCACGTCGATCAGGAGCGCCAGCTCGACCGCGTAGCCGTCCGCGAGGCCACACTTCTCGAGCACCGACCGGGGCGCGGCCGTCTCACCGGCGAGTGGCTGTTTGACGACGGCCAGGTGCGGGAACAAAAGGTCGATGAGCGGACGCGCCACCAACTCGGTGACTCGGCCGCCACCACCGGGCGCACCATGGAGCGGTCGCTCGTAATACCCCTTCACCAGTGCGAGCGAGTCGTCGGCGAGCAGGGGGCCGAGCAAGCTGGTGACGAAGTGGGGGCCGAAGTTGGTCACGTCCGCGTCGAGGAACACGATGAGGTCGCCCGAGGCGGCCTCGAGCGCCGAGCGCATCGCCTGGCCCTTGCCCCCGACCCCGCTCGACCGGGTCACCACCCGCGCCCCGGCTGCACGTGCGAGTTCACCGGTTTCGTCCGTCGAGCCGTCGTCTGCGACGACCACGTCGTAGACCAGTGGCACGCCGCCTCCTTCCTCGGTCAACTCACGGACGATCGCGTCCACGATCCTCCCGACCGTCGCTGCCTCGTCCCGGGCCGGGATGCACACCGAGATCCGGCGACCGCGACGCAACGACGCCAGCTCGGCCGCATGGGCACCGTGGTCGCGACACGCGTCTGGGTCGGGGTTGGTATGGCGTGTCACCGGCCCATCATCGCTCACTCCGAAGGCGGCGGCGATCTCCGGTGGGAGCCGTCGGTCACCACTCGACGGCGCGCGCCTCGCCGTTCCACGGAGCAGTGCACACGCCGGCACGGCAGGCAGACCCCGGTCGTCGGCTCCGGCGGTCCGTCCCGCTCGGCGTCGCACTGGTGGCGGTGACGCTTGGCGTCGTTGTTTCGGCGACCTCCTCGGTCTCGCTCCGCGCCGGTCCGCCCGGCGCGCCGCGTGGAGCTGCGACCGGCCCGACGTCGATAAAGAAGCCGGTCGGACCGGGAGACGGCCCGGCGAATCCGGACGCACCCGCCCTCATCCCCGAGCCGGATCAGAACCAACCGGATGCGTTCGTGTTCGCCTCCAAGTCGGGCTACTTCCTGTATTCGAGCCAGACCTCGATCTTCACTCCGCCGATCGTGGTCTCGTACTCGAAGGTGCTCGGCCGGTGGCCTTCCCCTCGTCCGGCTATGACGCTCGACCCTTCGTGGGCCACCCCGGGGTTCACCTGGGCCCCCGACGTGAGCCGGATCGACGGACGCTACGTCCTCTACTTCGACGCGCTGGCCAATCCGTCCTACCCCGGCGCACAGGGTCAGTGTCTCGGAGCGGCCACCGCGACGAAGGCGGCCGGTCCATTCGTTCCGACACCGTCGCCTCTGGTCTGCCAGCCCGCGTTCGGTGGCGCGATCGATCCCCGCACCTTCGTCGGCCCCGCGGGCGGGCACTGGTTGCTCTGGAAATCGGACGAGAACTCCGACTTCCAGGGTCCGACCGACGTGACCCACCTGTTCAGTCAACGCCTCAGCCGCAACGGGCTGTCTGTTGTCGGTCCGCAGTTCGAGTTGCTCTCGGCGGACGAAGAGTGGCAGCACCGCATCGTCGAGGCACCGGACCTCATCGCGGTCGACGACACCTACTGGCTCTTCTACTCGGGAGGCTGGTTCAACAAGCCCTACTACGCGATCGGGCTCGCTCGCTGTCCGGGACCCGCCGGCCCCTGTACCGACCTCTCGCCGACCCCGTGGCTGGCCTCCAACACCCAGGGCCGAGGACCGGGGGAGGAGTCGCTGTTCGTCGACCGGGAGGGCCGCCCCTGGATGGCCTATTCCCCGACGGCGTTGCTGTCGGAGGCGTCGGTCCGTCCGGTCGCGCTGGTGCGTGTGGCGTTGACCTCTGCGGGTCCCGAGCTGTTGGCCCCGATACTGCCCAGGACCGAGGTGGGAACCGCCCGGCCTTCGACCGGGCATCGTCGTGCGTGCCGGTGCGAGGTGCATTGACGCCGCATCACAAGATCGAACTACAATGGTCGACATCATCCAGAGCGGCTGAGGGACCGGGCCCAGCGACGCCGCGGCAACCAGTGAATGCACCAGGTGCCAATGCCCGAGCGATGAGGAGACGTGTATGGACTTCGTAGCTGGCCTTCGTTGCCGTGAATGCGGTCGCACCTACCCTGCCGAGGCGTTGCACGTGTGCGACTTCTGCTTCGGTCCCCTCGAGGTCACGTACGACTACGAGCGGATCGCCGCCACCGTCGACCGAGCCCGTATCGAGGCGGGACCACGCACCATCTGGCGTTATGCGGACCTACTTCCGGTCTCGGACCCCGCACCGGTCGACCTCGGTGCGGGGTTCACTCCGCTGCACCGGGCGGATCGCCTGGCGGCCGAGCTCGGCCTCGGCGAGCTCTGGATCAAGGACGACACGGCCAACCCGACCGGTTCCTTCAAAGACCGCGTGGTGTCGGTGGCACTGACCAAGGCTCGTCGGCTCGGGTTCAAGATCGCGGCGTGCGCCTCGACCGGCAACCTCGCCAACTCGGTCGCCGCCCACGCGGCGCGGGCGGGGATGGAGTCGATCGTGCTCATCCCTCACGACCTCGAGGCCGCGAAGATCACCATGACGTCGGTCTACGGCGGCACGGTGGTCGCGGTCGAGGGCAGTTACGACGATGTGAACCGGCTCTGCGCGGAGCTCACCAGCGAGCAACCGACATGGGCTTTCGTGAACGTGAACGTGCGGACCTACTACGCGGAGGGTTCGAAGACGCTCGCGTTCGAAGTGGCTGAGCAACTCGGCTGGACCGCGCCCGACCACGTCGTCGTGCCGATCGGATCGGGGAGCCAGCTCACCAAGGTGGCGAAGGGATTCCAGGAGCTCTGGAAGGTCGGTCTGCTCGACGAGGAGCCGTCGGTGCGCGTCTCGGGCGCCCAGGCGGCCGGGTGTGCACCGGTCGCGACGGCGTTCGCCGAGGGAACCGACACCGTCCGTCCGGTCAAGCCGGACACCATCGCCAAGTCGCTCGCGATCGGCAACCCCGCGGACGGCTTCTATGCGCTCGACGCGATCCGTTCCTCTGGTGGAGCATGCGCCGCGGTCAGCGACGACGAGATCCGAGACGGGATCACGCTTCTCGCGCACCGAAGGCATCTTCGCGGAGACTGCGGGTGGGGTCACCATCGCCAGCCTGGCCAAGCTGACCGGGCAAGGCGCGATCCGTCCCGACGAGCGGGTCGTCACGATGGTCACCGGCCACGGGCTGAAGACGGTCGAGGCGCTCGCCGGCTCGACCGGCCCGACGGCCACGGTCGCACCGACCCTCGAAGCGTTCGCCGCCGCGATGGCCTCGATACCGGACGCTCCCGAAGACGTCCGAGGCAAGCGATGATCACCGTCCGTGTCCCGACCCAGCTGCGCACCCTGACCGGTGGCGCCGGAGAGGTGAGCGTCGAAGGTTCGACCGTGGGCGAGGTGCTGAAGGCGCTCGAGGTGGCACATCCCGGGTTCGCCGAGCGCCTCTTCGACGAGAAGGGTGAACTCCGGCGGTTCGTGAACGTCTTCGTCGCCGACGAAGACGTGCGCTTCCTCGACGGTCTGTCGACGACCGTGCGAGACGGCGAGACCCTCTCGATCGTGCCGGCGGTGGCCGGAGGCTGAGCCTCGAGTCGAGCTCAGCGGGCTCGCTCGCCGGTCCCGATCCCGCGGAGGAGGAAGGCGCAGGTTTCGGCGGCCACCGCAT
>CAVUGU010000025.1:0-27233 GCA_963741055.1 uncultured Acidimicrobiales bacterium
ACCTCGCACGCCGGGATAGGGGGGATGATCGCCACCAGAGACCTGGAGCGCAGTGAGCGCTGCAACACCTGCTGCGCCTGTGGCCGTAACGATCCTGCAGCCGCATCCGTTTATCGGGACGGAGCCCCGGTTCCCCCTGGACCAGCTACGGGCGAAGGCAACGGTCCAGGGGGGGTGGGCCTCCCCGCCCGGCAATCCTGACGCAATTGGTGACAGAACATCCAATTGACTGCCCGACGCATCAGAGCCCACCCAGGCCAGGATGCCGGCGGCGGGGGGTCTCTTGCAAGAGGGACCATCTTCTCCGGGCCGGCTGAGCGGAGCCTGCCCTTCTGTTCCCGGTCCGGGGACTCCCGTTCCGCCTACCTGTTGCCGGTCCGGGGCTCTCGCCGGGACCAACTAGATGCCCTCGAAGAGGTCCCCCAGCTCCTCGACCCGATCGAGCACCTGTTCGGCGGTGAACCGGAGCAGCCCCGGATCGCCCTTCGACGCGCACTCCTTGATCTCGTCCCAGGTCACCGGTGTGGACGCGGTGGGCTCGGACCGGGCACGCAACGAGTAGACGGCCACCGTCGTCTTGGCGGGGTGGTTCTGGCTCCAGTCGATGAGGACCTTCCCGCTCCGCAGCCGACGTTTCATGTTGGAGACCACCAGTTCCGGGTGATCCTTCTCGAGCTGCACCGCGATGTCGTACGCCATTGACCGCGATTTGTCCCAGGTCGGTCGGCCACCGAGGCGGGCGTAGAGCTGGAGCCCCTTCGATCCGCTCGTCTTTCCCACGCACTCGAGCCCCTGTGACTCGAGCAGCTCCGAGATCCATACGCCGACCGTGCAGCACTCCACGATCGTCGTGCCCTCGCCCGGATCGAGGTCGAACACCAGTTGGTCCGGCGGTGCGGGCAGCTTCCGACGTCGCCCGGTGTGCCACAGCGGCACGTGCATCTCGATCGCACCCATGTTGGCGGCCCAGACCAGGCTCGGGCGGTCCTGCAACATCACGTACTCGATCGGGCCGTCGTTCTCCTTCGAGGGAACCGACACCGTGTCGATCCATTTCGGAGTTCCCGTCGGGACGTGCTTGGCGAAGAAGGACTGGCCCTCGACGCCGTCGGGATAGCGGTGCATGGTGAGCGGTCGTTCCACGATGTGGGGGAGCATGTACGGCGCAATCCGCGCGTAGTAGTCGATCATCTGACCCTTGGTGAACCCGGTCTCGGGATAGAAGACCTTGTCGAGATTGGAGATCGCCAGCTCTCGCCCGTCGACGGTGGTGCGAATCGAGCTACCCGCGGAGTTAGGGCTCACGGACCACCTGCTTCACCGACTTGTCGACGCGCTCGCCTCGCCAGACCGGATGTCGCAACACCCCGTCGGGGGTCCATTCGGTGAAGCTCACCTCGCCGACCACGTCGGGACGGACCCAGTGGGCTCCGCGGGTGACCGCGGACGGCAGCTCTCCTCCGAACGGGCTAGTCGACCGCGGGGTGAGCCTGGCCAGCAGCTCGCGCCGGTCGGACTCGGTGAAACCGGTGCCGACCTTGCCCACGTAGGTCAGTCGGACCGGGCCGGTGGGGCGGGGCGGACTGCCCGGGGCGGACTTGTCGCGCGCGGAGGTCGTCTCGCCTGCGGGGTCTTGCGCGGGAATGCCGAGCAGCAGCGCACCGAACGTGGCCTTCCGCTCGCCTTGGCCGTCGGACCACCCGCCGACGACCACTTCCTGGGTGCGGACGTGCTTGGTCTTGATCCAGTCGCGGCTGCGGACCCCTGGGCGGTAGATGCTCGAGCGCCGCTTGGAGACCACACCTTCCATCCCGATCTCGACCGCGGTACGCATGACCTGATCGCCCGGGTCGTCGGTGAACGCGGGTGTCACTCCCCAGCTCGGGCCCGAAAGCTTCAGGCCCTCGAGGATCGCCCGGCGCTCGTCATAGGTCGAGTCGAGCAGCGAGCGGCCGTTCAGGTGCAAGACGTCGAAGACGATCATGCTCGCCGGGTACTTGGCCGCCGCAGCTGTTGCTTCGCGCGCCGAGGAGATGTGCATGCGGTGCTGCAGCCGTGAGAACCGGGGACGTCCCTCGTCGTCGAGCGCGACCAACTCGCCGTCGAGCAGCACCTGGTCCGAGCCGACCGCCTCGGCCAGGTCACGGAGCTCGGGGAAGGCCACGGTCATGTCGTTGCCGTTGCGACTCTCCGCTCTCGGTCGTCCGCCGTCGATCCAGAGGAGCACCCGGAGCCCGTCCCACTTGAACTCGTACGCCCATTCGGCTCTCCTTGCGTTCCTGTTCATGGGGAGCTCGCCGGCGGTGGCGAGCATCGGGGAGAGGTCGGCCGGCAGCGGCTCGAATCCCGCGGGCGCGGGGTCCATGCGATGGATCATCCAGTTCTTGCCATTGGTAGGGAAGAGCACGTAGCGACCCTTCGCCCGCTTGCCGTGGAGGACGACCATGACTTCGCGGTCGCGCCACTTCTCGGGTTGATAGGTCCCCTTGTCCCAGATCGAGACCTGCCCGCCGCCGTATTCACCGGCCGGGATGGTTCCCTGGAAGGAGCCGTACTCGAGCGGATGGTCCTCCACATGAACAGCGAGGTGGTTCTCCTTCGGGGTGAGCGGGAGGCCCTTCGGGAGCGCCCACGAGACGTAGACCCCGTCGTGCTCGAGCCGGAAGTCCCAGTGGAGGCTCGTCGCGTGGTGCTCCTGGATGACGAAGCGAGGTTGCTTCTTGTCCGTGCGAGCTGTTTTGGTGGTGATGGCCTTTTTGGTTGCTGCGGCCCTTTTGGTCGCGGGGGCCTGTTTGGTGGCCTTCTTCTTGCTCGCTGCGGCGGCCTTCCTTTTGGTGGTGAGCTTCCCTTCGGGCGGGATCGGCTCGGGGGTGCGGCTCGGATCGCGCTTTCTCCGGTACTCGGAGAGGGGGGCCTTGGTCGGGTTCGTCTTCGCCAGCTTCTTCGGCTTCGCGGCTGCTGTTGGCTTCGCGGCCTTTACGGGCTTCGATGCCTTGGGCACAGAGAAAGCATTACCCAATCAGCTCCGCAAGGCGACCCCTCCCGATCTTCGCCCGTGATCCGTGATGTTGGCTACTTCTCGTAGTACACCGGCTGGTCACAGCGGAACCCATGGGTTGGCCCGTCGATCGGCGGGTCGTCGAGCCGTTGGAAGGTTCCGTGGACCACCTGTCCGATGATGTAGCAGCCACTCGGGATTTTCTGCGCAGGATTGCTGGTCGGCACCAGTCCGTTGCCGTTGAACGAGGTGACCTTGCGGAGTGCCTCCTGCAACGAACCTCTGCTCGGGTTCGACCCCGCGTTGCGGAGGCCTTGTCCGAAGAGCTCCGCGGCGAGCCATCCCTGGAGGGTGAAGAAGTCGGTGGTGAAACCCGGAGACACCTTCTGTACCCAGGTATTGAACGTCGCGACTGCGGGGATTGCCGGTGCGTCCTCGCCGAGGAACAACGCTTCCTGCTGCTCCAAGTACGCACCGTCGACGTTGGAGGCACCTCCGGAGTTGGCGATCAGCTGATGACTGTAGGCCGCGGTGCCGAGCACGACGACCGGGTGGAAGTTCTGCTCGTCGAGATCCTTGAAGATCGATGCCGCGTAGTTCTGCGGTTCCTGTTCGAGGAAGAGGATCTGCACGCCCATGTCCTTCATGGTCACGATCTGGGCCGTGAAGTCCGTCGTGGTCGCCGGGAGCGCCGGTGAATAGAGCACCTTGTACCCGACATGGTCCATCGCCGCCTTCTCGTAGTTCCAGAGGTTGAGCGTGGACGGGAGGTCGGCGACGATGGTCGCGGTGTGCAGCACCTTGGTCGGGAACTTGTCCTTGAAGTAGACGAGAGGTCCGAGCGGCCAGAACGCAGCCGGTGGCACTGCCGCGAATGTGTTGGGGAGCCTCTGGGTGGCCGGATCCAGAGCGATCGAGACGTTCGGCATCTGCGGGTTCGCTGCGAGCACCACGCCACCGAAGCTGTCTTCGGTCGAGAAACTCCCGACGGTGGCGAAGTCGCTCTGGACCGCCTCTTCGGTCAGCTGCTTGTTCGTCGCGCCGGTGAACTGGTCGTCAGAGGCGTTCACGATGATCTTCCGGCCGTCGATCCCGCCCTGCGAGTTGACGTAGGCGGCGTAGGCCTCGACGCCGACGGCCGCACCCTTGAACAGCCCAGCGGTTTGGGTCGAGATGTTGGCCACGTTCACCGAATTGGCGGTGACGCCGGTGTGGTCGTTGAAGGCTCCCTGCGGGACCGGTGGGAGCGAGGACCCCGACGTCGTCTTGGCAGCAGAATTGGTGGACGAGCAGCTGGTCAGGGCAGCCGCAAGGACGGCGGCGCAGACGACCGCCGCGGTGGATCTCCCCACCCGTGCCCCAAAAGCTGAGCTCCCCCCCACGACAATCTCCCCCCTGTCGTCGGACTGGCTGCGCCATGTTGGCACAAGGTCGGCCGGCGGTGACTGGTGCAGGCTCTTTGTGGCCTGTTCGGGCCTCGGCGTCCGCCGGGCTCTGGGCTGCGACCAGTGCCTCGGGTACGCCCTCCTGCATGGGTTCGCCTTGTGGGGTCTGGGGACCGTTGGGGTGGGTCGTGCCGTGAGCTGCGCCACGTCCGGGGTTGGTTCGCCACAGGGGGTGGTTCGCCACAGGGGGTGCCTCGGCCCCAGGGGTAGGTGGTCTCGGCCCATATACATCACGTGATGTATATGGATGTCACGCGCGGAGAAGTAACGAGTCCGATCGGACCTCTCAGGCCGACGCTGTCACGGCACGCCGTCGCACCCACCCCCTACGATGCGGCCTTCGTGGGGCTTCGTACCGAATGGGTCGTCTACGGCCGGCCGGCCGCCGAGGTCTTGCGCGCCGAAATCGCCGGCGCCAAGAACGGCGACCCCCTTGCCCCGGTCACCGTCATCGTCCCCTCAAACCACGTGGGGGTCGCCGCCCGGCGGCTCCTCGCCTCGGGGCGTATCGGCTCGGTCTGCGGACAAGGAAAGGGTGTCGCCGCGGTCACCTTCCTCACCGTGTACCGACTCGGCGAGCTGCTCGGGGGCTCCCCGCTTGGCCGCGGAAGGTCGCCGTCCCGTGTCCACCCCGGTCATCGGGGCGGCATTCCGGAGCGCACTCGCCGAACGGCCGGGCGTGTTCCGCCCGGTCGCCACCCACCCGGCCACCGAGATGGCGCTCGTCTCGGCCTACCGTGAGCTTCGTGACCTGACACCGGGAGCACTCGAAGGGCTTCGCACCCAATCCCACCGGGCGGCCGACGTGGTCCGGCTGCACGGAGAGGTCCGCAGAGCGCTCGAGCCCTCCTGGTACGACGAGGAGGACCTGCTCGATGCGGCTGCCGAGGCCCTCGGAGAAGGGCATCCGGTTTCGTCGGAATTCGGGCGGGTCGTCGTCTACCTGCCGGAGCGGATCTCGCTCCACGGCGCGGCGCTGCTCCGTAACGTCGCCGAGCGAGGTGAGGTCGTGGTGATCGCCGGCAGCACCGGTGACCCCCGTGCCGACGCCGATACGGACCTGTCGGTCGAGCGGCTCGGCGGCAGTCGAGCCGACGCTCAGCTCCAGGTCGGATCCGATGGCACGTCGTCGATGCGTCGCAGACCAGGATCGTCACCGTCGTCCGACGCGGACGAGGAGGTGCGCGCCGGGCTCCGTGCGATCGTCGACGCCGTACGTAACGGCACTCCGCTCGATCGGATCGCGCTCGTCTTCGCCAAACCGGAGCCCTACGCACGACTCGCACACGATCAGCTCAAGGCCGCCGGACTGGCGGTGAACGGGACCACGGTGATGCCACTCACGGCGAGGGTCGCCGGCCGCACCCTTCTCGGATTGCTGGCCCTTCCCGAGGGTGGCTTCCGCCGCGACGAGCTGTTCGCCTGGATGAACGGCGCCCGCATTCACCACCTCGGCCGGTGGGCACCGATCGCCGCGTGGGAACGGCTCTCACGCGACGCCGGAGTTTTCGGCGGGCGCGAGCAGTGGGACCGCATGCTGACTCGGATCGCCGACGAGCGTGACGCCGAGGCCGAGGCCGCCGAGAAAGACGCCGACGCCTCCGAAGGGCGTGGCCGGCTGAAGCGCACCGAAGCCGAGCAGACCCGCGAGCTCCGCACCTTCGTCCTGGGCCTCGTCGACGAGCTCACCACGGCCTCGTCGAACACGAAGACCTGGTCGCAGTGGGCACGATGGGCCAACGGTCAGCTCTGGAGCCTCCTCGGAGGTGAGCGGGCTCGCGCCCATTGGCCGGTGGTCGAGCAGCGAGCAGCCGAGCGCGTCGAGCGTGCGCTCGATCGCCTCTCCTGCCTCGGCGAGATCGAAGGACCCGTCACGCTCGATGTTTTCGCGCGGACCCTCGAGCTCGAGCTCGAGGCGGACCTCGGTCGGGAGGGCAGGATGGGCGAGGGCGTGTTCGTCGGCCCGGTGAGCATGGGCGTCGGCCTCGACCTCGATCTCGTCGTCCTCGTAGGGCTTGCCGAAGGGGTGTTCCCGCCCCGAACACGCGATGACTCCTTGCTACCCGATCAGGAGCGCGCATCGGCTGGCGGGGAGCTTCCTCTTCGTGCAGGGCTGGTCGACAAACGGCATCGCGAGTTTCTCGGCACGCTGGCGGGTTCGTCGCACCAGTTGCTCTGCGTCCCACGAGGCGACCTGCGCGGAGGTCGGGAACGGGTTCCCGTCGCGTTGGGTGCTGCAAGTCGCAAGCCAACTGGCCGGCACCACCTGGTGGTCGGACCAGCTCCTCGACGCCCACCGAGGCGAACCGTGGCTCGAGCACGTTGCGTCCTTCGACGCGGGCCTGCGCGCCGTCGACTTTCCGGCATCGGAGCAGGAATACCGTTTGCGCTCGATGCTCGCCTCGGGCGGCAACGTCACCTCGTCTGTCGACCGTCTCTTCGCTGCGGGCTCCGAGGTGATCCGGGCCCGTCGCAGCTCCCGGTTCACCCGCTTCGACGGCAACCTGTCGGGGCTTCCGGTGCCTTCGCCGGCGGCAGTCGCCACATCGGCGACCCGACTCGAGAGTTGGGGCAGGTGCCCCTTTGCCTATCTGGTTCGCAGCGTGCTCGGCATCGAAGAGGTCGAGAACCCCGAAGAAGAGCTGACGATCACGCCACGCAACCGCGGTTCACTCGTCCACCAGGTGCTCGAGGATTTCATCGGTGAGGTTCTCGGGCGCCCCTCCGAAGACCAGCCCGCTCCTTCCGATCCGTGGTCGAAGGACGACCGCGATCGGATGATCGCCATCGCCGAACGGCGGTGTGCGGAGTTCGAGTCCCACGGCCTCACCGGGCGTCGGGTCTTCTGGCACCGGGACAGGCGCCGGATCATCGAGGACCTGCTGCGCGTGCTCGACCTCGACAATCTGCACCGCGCCAGAACCAACACCCGCCCGGTTGCAGCTGAGTTGGCTTTCGGTTTCGCAGGTGACGAGGTGGGGCCGGTGTCGATCGCCCTCCCCGACGGTCGGTCGGTGGAATTCCACGGACGTGCCGATCGGGTGGACGTCGCCGAGGACGGCACCATCCACGTCGTCGACTACAAGACAGGCAGCCCGAAGTCCTATCAGGGGCTCTCGGAGGAGGACCCCGATGGGAGTGGCACGAAGCTGCAACTGCCCGTCTACGGGCAGGCGGCCCGCAAACAGCGCGGGGAGCCCGACGCCCCGGTCAGAGCCGAGTACTGGTTCACGTCCACGAAGGGAAGGTTCGAGCGGATCGGCTACCAGGTCACCGAAGACGTGCTCGAGCGGGTGGGCGCCACGCTCGCCACCATCGTCGAGGGGATCGAGACGGGCGTCTTCCCCCACCTCCCGACCGCGTCGAGCACCCAGCCCTTCGTGGAGTGTCCCTACTGCGATCCCGACGGGCTCGGAGTCACCGGTCTGCGGCGGGCGTGGCAGCGCAAATCGGACGACCCCGCGCTCACCCCGTTCCATGCACTCGCGGGCCTCGGAGTGGAGCAGGGCGTCGATGAGTGACTTGACGCACTCCACGCCCCCCGACCAGGGCGCGCGGGACCGAATCGTGGAGGACCTCGGCGCGACCCTGTTCGTCGAGGCGGGCGCCGGATCGGGCAAGACCACCGCGCTCGTGGACCGCGTCCTGGCGCTCGTCGAGACAGGCTCCGCCGAACTGGCCAACGTGGCAGCGATCACCTTCACCGAAAAGGCCGCGACCGAACTCCGTGACCGGCTCCGGCGCGAGATCGAACGAAGGATCGTCGCCAAACCTTCCGGCGAGCGCGCGGATCGCCTCCGACTCGCGCTCGAACAGCTCGACGGGGCAGCCATCGGGACGCTCCACTCGTTCGCCCAGCGCATCCTCACCGAGCACCCGATCGAGGCCGGGCTGCCACCCCGGGTCGAGGTGAGCGACGAGGTCAGCTCCGATGTCGCCTTCGACGCGAGGTGGCGCTCATTCTGCGACGAGCTGCTCGCCGATCCGGAGTACGAGCGCACCATCCTGGTCATGGTCGCCGCGAACGTGCGTTTCGACAGCCTCCGCCTGCTGGCTGCCGCCTTCAACGACAATTGGGACCTGGTCGAAGAGCGGGTTCCCGAAACCTCGCCAGAGCCTCCCGACGTGCACGCGGCCGTTGCCTCGGTGCTCGACGACCTCGATCGAATCTGCTGTGAGCCCTGCGACGACGACGGCGACTCGCTCCGTCTCCACCTCGACGACATCGCGGAGTACGTCGCCTGGTTGCGCACCATCCCCGACGAGCTGGACCTGCTCGAGGCTTTGGGCGAGAAGGGTCCGCGGAAGCGGCCGACCTTCAAAGTCGCGAACAGGGGGAAGAAAGAGGCCTGGCCCAACGGTGTCGCCGAACTGCGCGCTCGTGTGCGGGAGGCGGGTGACCGGCTCATCCAGATCCCGGCTGACGCGGCAAGCGCAGCCGTCAAGCGTCTCGGTACGGTCCTCCGGCGGTTCACCTTGGACGAAGCCGAGAAACGGCGAAAGGCCGGCGAACTGGAGTTCCACGATCTCCTGGTGATCGCCCGTTCGCTCCTCCGCGATCCCGAGGTCGGAGCCACGGTGCGGAAATACCTGCATGCCCGATACGAGAGACTGCTCCTCGACGAGTTCCAGGACACCGACCCGATCCAGGTCGAGATCGCGGTGCTGATCGCCGCGACAGACCCGGGGCTCGGAGGCGCAGACCCCGCCGACATCCAGTGGGACGCGGTCGAGGTCGCTCCCGGCCACCTCTTCTTCGTGGGCGACCCGAAGCAGTCGATCTACCGTTTCCGGCGGGCGGACATCGCGATGTTCCTGAACGCCTCCCGACGGTTCGGCGCGGCGACCGACGGGACGGTCGAGCTCAGCGCCAACTTCCGCACCGCCGCGCCGATCATCGAGTGGATCAACGCGACGTTCGGCTGCCTGATCGACGTGGCCGGCGAGGCCGATCTTCCGGTGCCCTCCCAGCCCCGCTACGCATCGCTCGACGCGGTACGGCCAGCTCCTCCCTCTGGACCGGCGGTTGCGCGGATCGGTGCGCTTGCGCACGTCGACGGAGTCAACGCGGACGGGATCCGCGCACGGGAGGCCGCCGACGTGGTCGCCGCCGTGTCCCGTGCGGTTCAAGAAGGCTGGAGCGTCGAGACCGAAGACGGTCAATGGCGCCCCGCGCGACTGGGCGACATCACCATCCTCGTTCCGGCGCGGACCTCCCTGCCCTTCCTCGAGGAGGGTCTCGACACGGCGGGAATCCCTTACCGTGCCGAGTCGAACTCTCTCGTCTATTCGTCGCGGGCTGTCCGCGACTTGTTGATGATCGTGCGGGTGATCGCCGACCCCACCAACGGGCTCCACCTTCTCGCGGCCTTGCGCACACCCCTTTTCGCGTGCGGTGACGACGATCTCTTCCGTTTCCGCTGTGAACGCGGCGGCCACTGGAGCTATCTGAGAGAGCAGCCGGACACCGTTCCGGCGGATGATCCCGTGCTGCGCTGCCTCGAGTATCTGCGATCCCTCTGGGAGCAGCGCTACTGGCTCGCACCCTCGGAGCTGCTCGACCTGATCACCCGCGAACGGCGTGCCATGGACCTCGGATTCGCCGAAGGTCGCCCACGTGACGTCTGGCGCCGGCTGCGCTTCGTCGTCGATCAGGCAAGGGCCTGGGACGAGGCGACCGGCGGGAATCTCCGCCAGTACCTGGACTGGGTGGCGATGCAGACCGCCGAAGGCGCGCGGGTCGCCGAGGCAGTTCTCCCCGAAACCGACGACGACGCCGTTCGGATCATGACCATCCACGCCGCGAAAGGGCTCGAGTTCCCGATCACGATCGTGTCGGGCATGTCCACCGCCCCGCGGTTGCGCCCGGCACAAGCCGAAGTGGTGTTCCCACCGAGCGGACCGGTCGGCTACAAGGTCGGAAGCTCGGTCAAGACCGACGAGTACCTCGAATGGGTCCCGATCGACGAGCAGATGAGCTACCACGAACGGATCCGGCTCCTCTATGTCGCCTGCACGAGGGCCCGCGATCACTTGGTCGTCTCGACCCACCGGAAGGTTCGTACGTCGGAACCCCCGCCGGAAAACCGGACCAACGCCGAGCTTTTGGTGGCAGGGATGGGCGATCTCTTCGACGAACTGGTCGACCTCGGGGTGGAGACCGAAGGCGTCATTCCACCGGTGGCTACCGAACCCCCGCCACTCATGCCCGAAGACGAGTGGAGAGCCCAGTTGACTGCAGCCCTCGACCGTGCCTCTCGACCGACGACGGTTTCCGCGACCTCGTTGACCGAGGAGGGCGAGCCGGACGTCGAGGAGGAACCCGACGACCCCGGCCTGCAGAAGCGACCCCGTGATCTCGACCTTCCTCCCTGGTTGAAGGGTCGCTACGGGACGGCGATCGGACGGGCCGTGCACGGGGTCTTGCAAGCGATCGACCTCGCAACCGGGGAAGGCCTCCACGCTGCGGTGGCGTCTCAGTGCGAGGCCGAGGCCGTCGTCGATCGCGCCGACGAGGTCCAGCGGCTGGTCGCCGCAGCGTTGGGGTCGCCATCGGTTCGCGCTGCCGCAGCGAGCCGCCACTGGAAGGAGCTCTACGTCTGCGCGCCGCTGGGCGACCGGCAGCTCGAGGGGTACATCGACCTGCTCTACCGGGGTCAAGACGGGCTGGTCGTCGTCGACTACAAGACATCGGCGACTTCTGACCCGACAGAACTGGCCGACCGGGTCGAGGGCTATCGCGTGCAGGGCGCTTCGTACGCTTTGGTGGTCGGCGCTGCCACCGGGGAGCCGGTCACCAAGGTGACCTTCGTCTTCCTCACCCCCGATGGTGCGATCGAGCTCGATCTCCCGGACCTCGGACCCGCTATGAACGAGGTCGACGAGCTCGTCGGCTGAGGCGCCGCTGGCTGCACGGCGACGCAGGGCAGAGCTTCAGGCGCCTCGGAGCTCCACCCGCAGCGACTCGACCCCCCGCAACATCATCCGGGCCTCCCAGGTCGGGCCATCGTCGGAGGGCACCATGCGCGGGAAGCGCCGCACCAGCATGGGCAGAGCCACCTGCGCCTCGAGGCGTGCGAGGGCGGAGCCGAGGCAATGGTGTGGCCCACCGCCGAAGGAGGCGTGCTCATTGGCGCGCGGCCGTGCCAGATTGAGATCGTCTGCAGAAGGCCCCCACTTCTCGGGGTCTCGATTGGCCGCGCCCAGGCCGAGAAGAAGGACCGAACCCGGGGCGATCTCGACATCGTCGACCTCGATCGGTTCCACCACGATGCGGCGTGAGAACTGAACCGGCGAATCGAAGCGGATGAACTCCTCGATCGCATTGGTGTCGAGCGAGGAGTGGGCCCGCAGAAGATCGAGCTGACCGGGGAACTCGAACAGGTGGACCAGACCGTTGCCGACAAGGTTGCGGGCGTTCTCGTGGCCTGCGGCGTACAGGAGGATCACCTGGGCGACCACCTCGTCGCGACTCAATTGCTCCCCCGACTCCTCGGCCTGGACGAGGTGGGTGAGGATGTCGTCGGCCGGGAAGGCCTGTTTGGTTTCGATGACTCCCTCGATGCTGGCCACCATCGCTTTGCTCGCCTCGATCGACGCGGACTCCTCGTGAGGAGAATTGAGGGGGTCGATCGTCTTGGTGAGGGCCTCGGACCACCTTCGGAACTGCCCGGTGTCACCTTCTGGCATCCCGAGCATCTCCGAGATGATCCGGTCGGGGAACACCGCCGCGAACTGGTCGACGACGTCGATCGACTCGTGCTCTTCGATGTCGGTGAGCAGCCGGTCGACGACCAGCTCGGTACGCTCCCGCCACGCGGCGATGGCCTTCGGGGTGAAGGTCCTCATCAACAGACGACGGAGCCGCACGTGGTCCTCGCCGTCGCGACGGAGCATCATGCGGTGGACCACCCCTCCGCCGGCGACGTCGCGGGCCCGCTCTGCATCGAGCACGGGTGTCGGAGCCGCATGGTCGATCCCCACCGTCAACGTTCGATCGCGGGTCAGACGGTGTACGTCCTCGTAGCGGGTGAGGAGGTAGGCGCCGGTCAACTGGTCGAGGTGGACGGGGTCGTGTTGCCGGAGCTCCGCATACTGCCGGTAGGGATTCGCGAAGTACCCGGGCGCGAAAGGATTGAAGGTAACCGCGCCGGCGCCTCGCGCCCTCGGGCGCCTCGGTACCGCGGCCTCCTCGGGTTCTCGTTCGCCGGGAACCGGCCGGACCGTGAGCTGATTGGTGACCCGCAGGCGGACCGCGAGCTCGCGGAGGAGCGCGAGGGTGACATCGGGCGTCTCGGCGAGCAGCTCGAGGAACCGGGTGCCGTCGACCTCCTGGACGACCATGTCGCTGCTGGCGGTGACCGTGGCGTTGCGGTTCTCGCCGTCGAGAAGGGCCAGCTCGCCGATCGACTCGCCCGGACCGATGGTGGCCACGTACAGGCCACCGATGGTGACCTCGGCGGTCCCTTCGACGACGATCCACCACCGATCGGCGATCTCGCCCTCGCGACAGAGCGCCGAGCCTTCGAGGATCTCGCGGGTTCCGGTGACCGCGGCCGACAGGCGCTCGAGGTCTCGGGGGGAACAGCTCTCGAACAGGGTCAGTTGAGAGAGCTCGGTCACTGCACTTGCCACGTGGCGTCCTCTCGAACCCAGCGACATCGCCGTCATCTAAACACAGCGGCGGCGCGGCGTCGTCCGCGTCCGCCCGACGTGAGCCACCCAAGCCAGTGCCGGGATGCGGGCTGCGAGAGCGCACTAGCATCCGCCTCGACAAATGGGACTACAGCCGGTCGCTGCCCGGGCGGACAGATCGGCGTCGGACGGGAGGAAGACGATGTTTCAGAATGTGCTCGTCGGAGCGGACGACTCGACGACCGCGCGCAAAGCTGTGGTTGCGGCCGCCGAGGTCGCCAAGTTGAACGGCGGCAAGTTCCACATCGTGACCGCCTACGATCCGAAGTCGGTGCGTGCGGACGACCTGCCACCCGAGCTGCGCTACTCGCAGTCGGTCCACCCTGCCGACGCCCTCCTGAAGAACCTCTCGGAGATCGGCAAGGCACAAGGTCTGGAGGTCGAGGTGCACGCGGCCACTGGCGCCCCGTCAGAAGCGATCGTGAAGATCGCCGAGCGTGAGGGCGCGGACCTCATCGTGGTCGGCAACAAGGGGATGCGAGGGGCGCGGCGGGTACTGGGCAGTGTCCCCAACACCGTCGCGCACCACGCCCACTGCTCGGTACTGATCGTCGACACCATCGACGACGAGGAGGAATCAGTCGCCGCTCAGTGACGGCAACCCCGATCACCCACCGTTGAAGCCGGAGGGCGGGCGGAAGCCAGCGCCTTTACGGGGAGTGCTGGTCGCCTGAGCGCTTTCGTGAACGGCTCATCAGGAGCCATCCGAGGCCGATCAGGATCAGCGCGATCACCAGGAGCCGCACGATGTCCGCGCCGGTGAACGGCAGTCCCGCGATCCCCGACGAGCCGGTCGCCGTTGTTCCAGAACTCGACCCGGAGGTCCCTCCGGTCGAAGTCGTCGAGCCGGCTACGCCGTTGCTCGGTTGAGTCGGAGTGACCGAGGTACCGACGACGTTCGGCGGCTGGCATCCGATGTAGCAGTTCTCGACCACCGTCGGCGCGGGCGGTGGTGTGAAGGGCAGCGCCGCCGGCGGCGGCGTCGGGGCCGGAGGCGGCTTCGGAGCAGGCGGTGCGGTGAACGGCTTCTCGCCGTCCTTGCGCAAGTTGGACTCGATCCACGAGTCGGCTGCCAGCTCCGCGGCCGTCAGCTGGACTCGCCCGCCGAGCACGCCGCCGTTGGCGTTGACTTCGTACGTCGGCGGAAGAGTCGCGGTCTGGCCGGTCGACGAGCTGGTCACCACGACCGTGTGGATCACCGAGATGATGTTGCAATCGCTGCCGCCCGTGCACTCGACGGCGAAGGAGGTTCCGCGTACGGCCGCGGTGGTACCTCCGGCCTCGACCTCGAAGGAGCCTGACCGCGAGAGCTTGGTGACCTTGTTCCACACCTTGCCGCCGCTCACCGACCCGAGCGTCTGGCGACCCCCGGAGTTGGCGGTCAGATTGACCACCTTGAAGACGGTGTCGCTGTCGAGACGGGTCAGCGAACCGTCCGGATAGGTGACTTGGGCGAGGCCGGTCGAGTCGGTGCTCAGCACCTGACCGGGGTTCACGCTCTGACCGCTCGTCGCCTCGCTCGGAGCATCGGGCGGCTGTGCGCTCTTCACGTGGGTCTTGCTGACGTTGAGCTTGCCCGCGGTAGGTGGCCCCGATGAGCATGCAGCAGCGACGAGGCCCGCCACGAACACGCAGGCCGCGACGCGGACCCCCCCAACTACGCCACGATGGCTGTTTTTCAATGCCCGTCCTCCGCCGAGCTGGACGCGAGATCCCGCCGATGACCTGGGGTTGTCCCTGCCCCGGGTTGCGCTTGGTTCTATCACCCGACCAGACAATTGTCGAACGAGAACTCGGTTCACCCCGGACACCTTCGATCAGGCGGGAACGGTCCCCACAGGGGTTCCGACCTGCTCCGATGGCTCGTCTTTCGTACCGCCGACGACCAGACGAACCAGACCGAGATCGCGGGTGACGCCCTTCAAGGCCACCGGTCCGAGCGGCTCGTGTGGCGGTGGCGGCTCCACGCCCTCGAGCACCGCGGCGGAGCACACGATCTCCCCGTCCTTGGCCACCCCGCAGAGACGGGCACCGATGTTGACCGTGTCACCCACCACGTCGTACTGGCGTCGCCGCCCGTCGCCGAAGTGGGCGGCGACAGCCGGACCGGAGTTGACCCCGATCCCGAAGCGCACGCTCGGAATGCCGAGGCCGGAGAGGTCGCTGTCGAGCTCGGGCAGCGACCGCTGCATGGCCAGCGCGCACGCGATCGCTGCTTCGCGGTGGTGCTCGTTCGGCAGCGGGGCGCCGAAGACCGCGAAGACCTCGTCGCCCACGTACTTCATGATCGTGCCGTCGTTGGAGAGGACCGCCTCCGCCATGTGTTTGTAGAAGCAGTTGAGCATGGTCCGCACCTCGGTCGGCTCGAGCGTGGCCGACAGAGAGGTGAAGCCGCGCAGGTCGCAGAAGATCACCGACAGGTCGACCCGCTCGCCGTGGATGGCCGCGGCCACCCGGTCCTCGTCGATCAGGCGTCGAGCCACCTCACCGGGTACGTACTGGGAGAACAGCGCGGTGACCTTCCGGCGCTGGCGGGTCTCCCCGAAGTAGCGCAACGCCATCGACGCGACGTACGCGACGATCAGGCCGAGCGTGGGATAGACGAGGTCCATCACCGTGCCCCGGTCGAACTCGACGAGGGTCAGCCAGAGGTAGCCGACCAGCAGGACGAGCCCGATCAGGGTCGAGGCCCAGACCGGGAGGAGGAGCACCAGCAGCGCCATCAGGGCCGCGAGCGCCGCGGTCCACAGCAGCGTCGAGGTCTGGCTCGAGTGGACCAGGTAGTCACCGGTCAGCATCGTGTTGATGGCGTTCGCGTGGATGAGCACACCGGGAAGACCGGTCGACTTCTCGGTCGGGACCAGCCTCTGGTCGCCGAGGGTCGGGTCGGTGACCCCGACGAGCACGATCTTGCCGGCGACCGCCTTCGCCGGAACCTTCCCGTCGAGAAGGTTGACCGCCGAGATGACCTTGGTCGGATCGGTGAGGGTCTGCGAGAAGTTGACGGTCATCGCGGTGGTGTCGTCCGTCGGGATCAGCCGGTTGCCGATCTGGACTCCTTCGGGACGGAACGTCGGCGGAGCGTTCACGCTCTGGTGGTGGTAGGCCATCACCGCGGCCAGTGAGAGTGCGGGCAACAGCGCCCCGTTCTTCGACTGGACGTAGAGGGGCAGGCTGCGCACCACTCCGTCCGCGGCGTCGGCGTTCACCTCCACGTGAGCGATCGCCGTTGCCACTTCCGCCATCGGCGCGACCGGTTGGGTGCCGGTCACCGCCTCCGGCGGACCGTTGCCGGAGCCCGGGTCGGTGTTGAACTGCGCGCCGAGCACGCTGGCGTGCGCGTGGGCGAGCGCGGCGGCCAGGTCGGCGTCACCGGGGCGCTGCGGGGAGAAGATGACGTCGAAGGCCACCACCGCCGCGCCGTCCTGGTCGAGGCGGTTGACCAGCTGGGCCCAGACCTCGCGGCTCCAGGGGTAGGCGCCGATCTGGTTCACCGAGTTGGCGTCGATCCCGACCACCGTGACGTGCGGGCTGGTGGGCGCCGCCGGAAAGAACGAATCGGTGGCCGCCCGCTCGAACCCGAGGAAGGTCCCGGTCGCAAGTCCCGCCCAGGCGAGGCCGGTGATCAACACCACCACACCGGCTGTGGCCGCGAGGTAGCGCCGCACGAACCGACGATGCTGGCTCGACCTCGGCATCTCCGCCCGCACCTCCTGGGTTCAGGGTCGCCAAGAGCATAGGCAGGAGCCGAGCCGAGCTGTCTCGCAGGTGACAGACAGTGCCGTCGCGGTCTCTCAGGATGATGAGCAGGGACACGTAGTCGTCGGTCCCAGCAACATCGACGCAGTTCGAACAGAAGGAGGATTCAGCGGTCGGGTCCGCGCCAAGTTGCATTGGGTGTTCACGAGATCCGAAGGATCGCATTGCAACGGGCACACATGACCGGTCGTCGGCGAGAGCGCCTCGTCAGCGATACCGTGTTCATCTTCGAAGAAGCACGAATCGGGTTATTCGTCGTTCTTGGTTTGAACCAGGTAGGGCTGGAACACCACCTCCGGGGGGAGACAAACGATGACCGAGGCGTTCGAACACACGACCGCCGGAGGGGCGGGACGCAGGGCGGCCGGAGCCACGGATGGTGGGACACCCCACTCCCCGAGAAGGTCTCGAGCCCTCGTGGTCCTCCTCGTCGTGGTCCTCGTTGCCGGTCTCGCGTCGATCGGGCTCGTCGTCTCGGGGGCAGCGTCACCCGCCTCACCGACGGTCACCACCCTCACCCTGGCCTCCGGTCTCTACCAGCCGAAGGCACCTCCCGGAGGGACCGACGACTACCACTGCACGTTGATCAATCCTCACGTCACCCAGAACTCGTACATCGTCTCGAGCCAATTCGTTCCCGGCAGCGCCGAGGACCACCACGCGGATCTCGCGCTGGTACCACCTTCCGTCGCGCCCAAGGCCCTCGCCGTCAACGCCCAGACCGGCGGGAAGGGATGGACCTGCTTCGGGTCGCCCGCGCTGCCGGGAGGATCGCTCACCCAATTCCTCAGCACCCCCTTGTTGAGCGTCTGGGCTCCCGGGCACGGCGCCGACACGTTGCCCAAGGGAACCGGCATCACGCTCCCGGTCGGCAGCCTGGTGATCATGCAGGTCCACTACAACTTGCTGATCGGCGACAATCCGGTCCGGGACTCGCTCATCTTGGACACGGTCCCGGTCTCGACGCCGTTGCTCCCGCTCCATCTCGACATGGCACTCGCACCCCCGGATCTGCCGTGCCCGGCCGGTGTCACCGGTCCGCTCTGCAACCGTGCGGCGTCGCTTGCCAACCAGGTGCAGCGCTTCGGTCCGGTGTCCGGCGAGATCGTGGACGGCATCGAGGCCTCCTGCGGACACGACCCTTCGAACCCACCGGTCGGTGACACCGCGACCTGCGACACCAACATCGACACGACCGGCTACATCGTGCGCGCCCAGGCCCACATGCATCTGCTCGGCCAGAGCTTCACGCTCGTGCTCAACCCGGGTACGCCTCAGGCGAAGACCGTGCTGAGCGTCCCCGACTACAACTTCCACTATCAGAAGGCGTACAACCTGAGCACGGCCGTTCCGGTGCGTGCAGGCGAGACGCTCCAGGTCAACTGCACCTACGACCCGACGCTGGCCCAGGAACTGCCCGCCTTGCGTGGCACCCCTTCCCACTTCGTCACGTGGGGCGACGGATCGTCGGACGAGATGTGCATCGGGCTGGCCTGGATCTCGAAGAAGCTTCCCGACTCCCACGACTCGCTCTGAGGGGACGAGGGCCGGTCGGTGGCCCGGCGGGGGGAATCGGTGCCTGCCCACCCATAGGCGGGTCCACGAGATCGAGCGCCTCCCCACCCACGGGTGGGTCCGGACTCGTGATGTATAACGATGTATATAGATGTCACGCGCGGCGGGACACCTATAGGTGGGGAGCGCCTTCTGGCGGTGACTCCCTCCTGGCGGTGACCCCCTTCTGGCGGTCACCCCCTTCCCCTCCGTTCACCCGGCCGGGTCCACTCCATCCAATCGAGGATCGGACTCGGCACCTCCTCCTCGCAACGGAGACGGGCAGACAGGGGCCGGGCGTCACACCACACCCGTAGGCTGGTCTCACTCGTGGCGACGACAGAGCCCACCCCCGTAGCCGACCCGGTCCTCTCCGATTTCCACCCCGCGGTGGCCAGCTGGTTCACGTCCCGGTTCCCGGGCGGACCGACCAAGCCTCAACAGCTGGCCTGGCCGGCCATCCGCGAAGGCGGTGACGTGCTGGTCGCCTCACCCACCGGCACCGGCAAGACCCTGACCGGCTTCCTCGTCGCGATCGACGCCGCCTACCGGGCCCACGACGCGGCGACAAACGACCGCTCTCCCGACTCGGAAGACCCGCCCGCGCCCGGGCCGGGCGTCGTCTACGTCTCGCCACTGCGCGCCCTCGCGGTCGACGTCCACGAGAACCTGCAGATCCCTCTCGCCGGCATCGCGAAGGAGGCGGAGCGCCTCGGCCTCGACGGGCCGACCATGACCGTCGCGGTGCGCACCGGCGACACCCCGCAGTCCGAGCGGGCCGCGATGCGGCGCTCGCCTCCCGATCTGCTGGTCACGACTCCCGAGTCGCTCTACCTGCTCGTCACCGCCGCCTCCTCGCGGGCGGTGCTCGCCAACGTCCACACGGTCATCGTCGACGAGGTCCACACGCTTGCTCGCGACAAGCGCGGCTCGCACCTCGCGATCACTCTCGAGCGCCTGGGCAAGCTCGTCGAGTCCCGCGGCGGCCGACTGCAGCGGATCGGTCTCTCGGCGACGCAGCGCCCCCTCGAGCTGGTGGCCCGCCTGCTCTCCGGTGGCGACCCGACCCGGCGGCCGACCACGGTCATCGACTGCGGGCACAGTCGCGACGTGGACGTCGCCATCGAGCTGCCCGAGAGCGAGCTCGAGTCGGTGGCGAGCGGTGGGCAGTTCTCGGATGTGCTCGATCGCATCGCCGGACACGTACTCGAACACCGCACCACGCTGGTCTTCGTCAACACCCGCAAGATGGCCGAGCGCGTCGCCCACCTGCTCGCGCAACGGCTCGAGGACAACGGAGCGAAGAGCGCCGCCCGGCACCGGTCGGCTCCGAACGGCACCGGTCCGCCCACCGGCGAGCCACCCCGCGAGGGCGGCCCGATCGACCCGGCCCTCCAGGTTGCCGCCCACCACGGCAGCCTCTCGGCGGCGCGCCGGCGCATCGTCGAGGAACGACTGCGGGCCGGCGACCTCCGCGCCCTCGTGGCGACGGCCTCGCTCGAGCTCGGGATCGACGTCGGACCGGTCGAGCTGGTCTGCCAGATCGGCTCGCCGCGGGCCATCGGCACGTTTCTCCAGCGGGTCGGCCGGGCCAACCACCAGCTCGAGGGGACACCCGCCGGCCGCCTCTATCCGCTCACCCGCGACGAACTGGTCGAGTGCACCGCCCTGCTCGCCGCGGTCAGGGCCGGTCACCTCGACCTCCTCCAGCCGCCAGTCGCACCGCTCGACGTGCTGGCCCAACAGATCGTCGCCGAGGTCGCGGCGGCCGAGGAGTACGAAGTCGACGCGCTCTACGAGCTGATGACCGGCGCCGCGCCCTATGCGGGGCTCGAACGTGAAACCTTCGACGAGGTGGTCGAGCTGGTCTCGTGGGGCATCCAGACCGGCAGGGGCCGGCGGGGAGCGCACCTCCATCACGACGCGGTCAACGGACGGTTGCGAGCACGGCGCGGGGCGCGGCTCACCGCGCTGACCAACGGGGGCGCCATCCCCGAAACAGGCGACTACCGGGTCGTCCTCGACCCCGAGGGAACGACGGTCGGCTCGGTGCACGAGGACTTCGCGGTGGAGGCCACCGCGGGCGACATCTTCCTCCTCGGCACCCACTCCTGGCGGGTGAAGAAGGTCGAGACCGGAACCGTGCGGGTGCTCGACGCCGGCGACCTGCCACCGACCATCCCTTTCTGGCTCGGAGAGGCGCCCGCCCGGACGGCGGAGCTCTCCGACGAGGTGAGCGCGCTGCGCGCCCATCTCGAGCCGATGCTCGCGGCCAGCGACGGAGAGGGCGCGCGTGCCCATGTCCGCGAGGAAGCCGGTGTCTCCGAAGAGGTCGCAGATCAGGTGGTCGTCTACCTCGGCGCGAGTCTCGCCGCACTCGGAACGCTCCCGACCCGCGACCGGCTGGTCATCGAGCGGGTCTTCGACGAGTCCGAAGGCACCCAGCTGATCGTGCACTCCCCCCACGGCGGGCGGATCAACCGCGCTCTCGGTCTCGCGCTGCGCAAGCGGTTCTGCGTCTCCTTCGACTTCGAGCTCCAGGCCGCAGCCGACGACGACACGGTGGTGCTCTCTCTCGGCCCGCAGCACAGCTTCCCGCTGAGCGACGTGCCGAAGATGCTCTCGAGCCGCACCGCGACCGAGACCCTGACCCAGGCCGTGCTCCAGCATCCGATGCTCGGAGCGAGGTGGCGGTGGAACCTCAACCGCGCCCTCGTCCTCCCGCGTCAACGCGGTGGCCAGCGCCGGCCGCTCAACCTCCAGCGGATGGAGGCCGACGATCTGCTCGCTGCAGCGTGGCCCGCCCTCGCGGCCTGCCAGGACAACGCGGGGCCCGGCCCGGTCGCGGTGCCCGACCACGTGCTCGTGCGCCAGACCGTCGGCGACTGTCTCTCCGAGCCGCTCGACGCAGCCGGTCTGGTCGCGCTGCTCGAAGAGCTCGAAGGCGGCGGCATCGCGGTGCACTACGTCGAGTCGGCCGAGCCCTCGCCGCTGTCGCACGGGATCCTGAACGGCAAGCCCTACACCTTCCTCGACGGCGCGCCGCTCGAGGAACGTCGGACCCGGGCGGTCGCGGTGCCACGGGGTCTCCCACCTCTCGGTCCGAACGGTCTGCCCGAGGGTCTACCGGTCGGACCCGGTGAGCTCGCACCGCTCGACGAAGCCGCGACGGCAGAGGTCCTCGAACAGATCGCTCCCGAACCCCGGAACCCGGACGAGCTCCACGATCTCCTCCTCTCCCTCGTCTTCGCACGGCCGGTGACCGCGTGGCAGGAGTGGTTCGACGTGCTGGTCGCGGATGGCAGGGCTCACCTCGTGGGAGACGGCTGGGCACCGACCGAGCGCCTCGAGTGGGCCGAGCAACTGGCGCGCTCGCTGGTCGACCCGACGGTCGAGGCCGACGATGCGCTCGCCGAGTGCGTGAGCGGTCACCTCGAAGTCGCCGGTCCGATCACCGTCGAGCGGCTCGTCGCCGGCGATCCCCTGCCGACCGGTTCGGTTCGCGGCGCCCCGATCACCGAGGCGCGCGCCCGCACCGGTCTCGCCCGTCTCGAGGCCACCGGGTCGGCCATCGCGCTCCCCGACGGCCGCTGGTGCGCACGTCACCTCCTGGTGCGGCTCCACGCGGCGAGTCGGCGCCGGCGCCGTCAGCGGATCGACCCGGCTTCGATCAGCGACTACGTCCGGTTCCTCGCCTGCTGGCAACACGTCGCCGCAGGCACCCAGGCCGAAGGACGGGGCGGCCTGCTCGAGGTGATCCACCAACTCCAGGGGATCGAGGTCGCCGCGGGCGAGTGGGAGCGCCACGTCCTACCCGCCCGAGTGGTCGGGTACGACCCGCGCTGGCTCGACGAGCTCTGTCTCTCCGGGGAGGTCGCCTGGGGTCGGCTCACGCCACGCCCGGAGAAGCCCTCGGACGGGCACGACGACGGGTCGCCACCGCCCGCGCGGCGCGGTTCCTCGACTCCCTCCCCGGCGACGCCGCTCGCACTCGTCGCGCGCCAAGACCTCGCCTGGACGCTCGCCGCGGTGCGCGCGGAGCGCGAACTGGTCGAACCTGCCCACGGCGCGGCTGCCGACGTGCTGGCCCTGCTCCGCGAGAAGGGCGCCTGCTTCCGCTCCGAGCTCGCCCCCGTCACCGGTCGTCTCCCTGACGACGTCGACGAGGGGCTCTGGGACCTCGTCGCCCGCGGCTTCGTGACCGCGGACGCGTTCGCCGCGGTCCGCGCACTGCTTGCCGCGCGCACCCGAGCACGCTTCCGGAGAGATCGCAGCCGCCCGGTCGTCCGCCGCTCCGCGTTGCGGCGTCAGCGCAGCGCGGTCGGGAGCGGTGTCGGGGAGGGACGGTGGTCCCTCATCCCCGATCCGGAGATCAGCGGCGCTGCCGGTCTCACCGGGCCGCCCGAGGAGGAACTGGCCGAGGTCGTCGCCTGGCAGCTGCTCGACCGGTGGGGCGTGGTCTGCTGGGAGGTCTGGGCCCGCGAGTCCTACCGGGTGCCCTGGCGCGACGTGATCCGGGCCCTGCGCCGCCTCGAGGCGCGCGGCCAGGCGCTCGGCGGGCGTTTCGTGGCCGGGGTGTCGGGCGAGCAGTACGCGACGCCCGAAGCGGCCGCGATGCTCGCGGAGGTTCGCCGCGACCCGACCAAGGGTGCCGAAGTGACCGTCGCCGGTGCCGACCCGCTGAACCTGACCGGCGGACTGGTCGGCGGGGCGCGGGTTCCGGCGACCCGCCACCGCGAGGTGCGCTACCGGGCGGGCGTCGCGGAGCGCCCGGAGGAGAGCTTCAGGCCACCAAGTCTTTCGCGGCCGTCCCCATGAGGAAGAGGAAGTTGTCGACGTAGAACTGCCGGCGGACCTCCTCGGCGGCGTCGCCGAGCGAGGTCTCGAACCGCTCGATCGGCTTGCGGCCCCCCTCGACGTGTGGATAGTCGGAAGAGAACAGCACGAGATCGGCGCCGGCCTCGGCGACGATCCACCCGACGTCCTCGGTCGGGTACGGGGTGAAGCGCACCTGTCGGTGCACGTACTCCGAGGGCCGGAGCGAGAGCTGCTGCAGGCGCTCCTCGTGACGGCAGAAGGCCTCGAAGGCCGACTCCATCTGGCGCAGCCAGGACGGCACCCAGATCGCGCCCTGCTCGATCACCCCGATGTGCAGGTCGGGGAAGCGCTCGAGCACCCCGTCGAAGATGAGCGTGGCGAGGGTCTGGGCCGGGGGTCCGGGAATCCCCATGTAGTCGACCGACCGGAAGTTCTCGTCGCCACCGTGGAAGTCGGGCGGCACCGGGAGGCCGTTCACGAAGTAGTGCGGGTCGATGAGGTCGCCGGTCCCACCCACGTGGAAGACGACCGGGATGCCGGCCTCTTCGGCCTGTGCCCAGACCGGGAAGAGGTCGGTGTGGCTCGGTGAGAACTCCGGCGGGCACCCCGACGCGACCAGGAGCGCGGCCGCGCCCCCGGCCAGGGCGTCCCTGGTCGCCTCGATCGCGTTGTCCGGGTCGACCAGCGGCACGTAGCACGAAGGAAGGAGGCGAACATCCGCCGAGCAGAACTCCAGCATCCCGCGGTTGTGCGCACGGGCGGCCGCGTAGGCGAGCTCGGTGTCGCTGCCGTGCTCGAGGTCGTGCAAGCGTTGGTTGTGAAAGGTGTTGAAGATCAGCTGGCTGGAGAAGCCGAGCAGGTCGAGCGCGCGGGACCGGTCCTCCCCGATGAACCCGCCGGTCGCCGCGAAGTTCTTCCGCTGCATGATCTCGGCTTCCTCGCCGGCCCGGTACTCCTCCGAGCCGTGACGCTCCCGGAGGCGATCGAAGGAGGCGAGCAGGTCGCGCTGTTGCTCCTCGGGACTGCCGGTCTGGCGCAGCTCGTTCCCGCTCGTATAGCGCAGCACCGGCAACCGCTCACGGAACCTGGCCTCTGCGTGGTCGCGGAGCCACATCGGCGTCTCCATGATGTGGGCGTCGGCGTCGTGGACGATCCGGCCTTCGGAGTACGGCACGTGGCACCCCTTTCCAACGGCACGAGTATCCCAGGAGCGCAGCTCCCCGGCCATCGCCCGTCACCGGGTGCGCCGGGTCGGCCCGATTCGATCAGGCGACCACGGTCCCGTACATGTCGTTCAACGGGTAGGAGAGCAGTTCGAGCCGCTCGCCGTCCGGCCCGGAGAAGTACGCCGAGTCGCCGTTGACCACGTGGACGTCCACCCCGGCCGCCCGCAGCTTCGCGACCAGGCGCTCCCACTGCTCGGGTGTGACCGAGATGGCGATGTGGTGGAGACCACCCAAGACCTCGCGGTAGGGACCGAGCTCGAGACCGGGGAAGTCGAAGTACGCGAGGTAGTTGCCGTTGCCGATGTCGAAGAAGAAGTGGGTCGAGCCCTTGTAGTCGCGGTTCTCGAAGAGCTCGGCGAGCGGGAACTCCAAGAGGTCCTGGTAGAAGGAGATGGTCCGCTCGACGTCGCTCGAGAGGATGGCGAAGTGGTGGAGTCCCCTCCCGGCGGAGGCCGACCGCTTGCCGGGCGGGAGAAGGTACTTGGTCCTCAGTTCCTCCCACTCCGCACTCCGGTCGACGTCACTCCCGTGGGTGGTCATCGGCCCACTCCTTTCGTCAGCGAACCAGGATGGTCACACAGGCGTTCGCGCCACGGCCGATCACGTGGGCGAGGGCGACCCGGGCCCCCTCGACCTGGCGTGCACCGGCAGAACCCCTCAGCTGTCGCACCAGCTCGACGACCTGACCGAGCGCGGACGCGCCGAGCGGTTCGCCCTTCGAGAGAAGGCCGCCCGATGGGTTGATCGGCCGCTTCCCCCCGACCCTTGCGCTCCCGTCGGACAGGATCGCCCTTTGTTCGCCCGGCGCACAGAGACCCAGCTCGGCCCAGGTGATCAGCTCGCGCGCCGCGTCGGTGTCCTGGCACTCGACGACGTCGACGTCGTCGGGACCGAGCCCCGCCGCTTTGTAGGCGTCCTCGGCCGCGAGCGAAGTCGGTGGGGTGATGTCGGTGTCCTCGATGCCCGACATCGGGGTGTCCTCGCCGAGCACGTTGCCGGGCAGGTGCGAGCGGAGCGAGATGCCCGCCACCCCCACGCCGTCTCCGTCGCGGCCGAGTACCACGGCCGCCGCTCCCTCGTTCGGCGAACAGAGCATGAACAGCGTCAGCGGCGGGCAGACCATCCGCGAGGAGAGGACCTCCTCGGCGGTGACCGCCTTCTGGAACATCGCGTCGGGGTTGTGGACTCCGTGCGCGCGGTTCTTCACGACCACCTCGGCGAGGTCGTCGGCGGTCAGGTCCGTCTCGGCGAGCAGTCTCGCCGCGCGCAGCGCGAAGTACGCGGGCGCCGGGCTCAAGCCCGCCGCCTCCTGCCACGGAGCAAAGAAGGACGACCGGATGACCCCCTTCGGCATCTTCTCGATCCCGAAGACGAGGACGTGGTCGTACTGTCCCGACGCGATCGATGCGGCGGCCAGCTGGAGCGCGGCGCCGCCGGACGCGCACCCCGCCTCGACGTCGTAGATGGGAATGCCGGTCCCCGCGAGCGCACCGAGCACCCGGTGCCCCGAGGCCACCCCGCCGTAGGCGGTTCCGCAGAAGGCGGCCTCGACGTCGTGGACGCCGAGTCCGGCCTCCGCGAGCGCGCCCCGGACCGCCACGACGCCCATGTCGGTCGCGGTGACCCCCTCGAAGCGGCCGAAGGGATGGAGCCCGACTCCGGCGATCCGAACTTCGCTCATGGGCGGAACATCCAGGTGAGAACCGGATCGCCCTCGGGGCCGGGAAGC
Organism: uncultured Acidimicrobiales bacterium; assembly: GCA_963741055.1. Taxonomy (GTDB): domain Bacteria; phylum Actinomycetota; class Acidimicrobiia; order Acidimicrobiales; family RAAP-2; genus Bog-756. The sequence continues at coordinate 26,224 of CAVUGU010000025.1, forward strand.
TCCTCCCCTCGGAGGTGGACCCGGGTGCCGCGAACGAGGGTCTCGGCCTCGAGCCGGGTCACGATCCGCAGCAGCGGCTCACCGTCGAGCTCGACGATCCCGAGCCCGTAGGGAGTGGGACCTGCATATCCGCCAGGCGCGAGGTGGACCGTCGTGTGCAGCCAGATCGTTCCGGAGGCGGGCAGGTCGACCGGTACGACGTCGTCGGCACCGGTGAAGGGACAGACCGCCGCGTGCGGGAAGTGGCGAAAGCCGCTCGTCGCCGACCAGCCGCCGAGCAGGGTGATGCCGTCGTCGTCCACACGGAGCACGGACGGTTCGATCGGCGCGATCGCCATGCCTGCACTATCCCACGACTTCGGACGACTTCTCGCGTGTCGCTCCTGTTGCCAAGTCGCCCGAAGATGGTGTTGCCGACCGGCGCCGTGCTCGTCGCTCCCTCGCACACCGCTTCGGGACGCGCGCTCAATGGCGCACGCCACCAGACTTCTCCCCCTGACGGATCAGGAGGCGTCGGCCAGTTGCTGCCTCGCGCGGCAGGCCGCACAGAGCACCCGCGGAACCATCTTGCCCGACTCGACGTCGTGAACGGTTCCGGTGACCGTGCTGACCACCATGTGACTCGCCTGCGCCGGCTCTCGATCGACGACGAGATCGTCGTGACTCCCGCACACGGCGCAGAACGGATGGTTCCGGACGATCCGCAGGTCTGCGAGTCGCTTCGACCCCATGGTCCCCCCTCCGCTGCACTCGTCCCTCACCGTGTGATCGGCAGATCACGCCGCTCGCTTGAGACTCCTCACCGCCTTTCATGCCCTTCGATGGCTCGATTCTCATGAGCTCGATCGCCGATACCAGGGCACGGAGCATGCGCTCGGGCCCGGTCGTGGGGGCCGTGTCGGGTCAGGCCAGCGGACCGACGGCCGGGGTCGCAGCTTCGCTCCACTGCCGGTGCCGAGGATCAAGGCTTCGCTCGAAGCTGCCCGCGGTGTTCCAGCCGTTGATGAGGT
>CAVUGU010000026.1:0-23142 GCA_963741055.1 uncultured Acidimicrobiales bacterium
ACCTGGTCCGCCCGGACGTCGCTACCGCTCGCGCTCTGCGACATGGGCGTGCTGGTCGCCGCGGTCGCCTGCTGGTGGCGGGTCCCCTCCTCGTCGAGATCACCTATTTCTGGGGGCTCGCCGGTACTCAGGGGGTGCTCACCCCGATCTCAACGTGGGCTTTCCACACCTCGTCTTCTTCCAGTACGTGGTCGGCCACCTGGGGATCGTGGTGGCAGCGCTGTTCCTCGTGGTCGGGATGCGGTCGAACCGCGACCGGGCGCGGTCCCGCGAGTGTTCCTGGTCACCGCGGCCTACACCGCGCTGGTCGGCCTGGTGGACGCGCTCACCGGTTCGAACTACATGTTCCTCCGGCGACCCCCGAGCGAGTGGACCCTGCTCCGACTCCTCGGCCGTGGCCCTGGTACGTCGTGACCGCCGCCTTCGTCGCGCTGGCGCTGTTCACCCTGCTCGACCTGCCGTTCTGGTCCGGTCGTCGGCGTGTCGCCCGCGAGGCAACACCCTCCGGAAGCGCCTCTCGACGGTGGACCCCCCGGCGACGCGATGACGACTCGCAACCGCGCCCGAAGGAGGCGCCTCCGCTGGTCACCTACCGGTGGACCGACCCGACCATCGTCGCGGTCGCGTTCGCCGCCCTCGCGTCGGGCTTCGCCCAATTCGGTGTCGTCGCCGCGCTCGGTGACGTCGCGCAGCAGCTCGGCCACGCGGCACCGGGAGCCTCGATCGCCGACCAGGTGGGCCTCTCGGGTACCAAGCTCGGGGTGGGCCTCGCCATCATCCGCTTCGCATCGCTCGGGAGCCTTCCCTTGGTCGGTCTCGCCGATCGGTTCGGCAGGCGCACGATGCTCATCGCCACGCTCACGGTCGGCCTCGCGTTGACCGTCGTTGCCGCCGCGAGCCCGGGTTACTGGTGGTTCGTCGCCATCTTCGCCGTGGGACGACCGTTGCTCAGCGCCACCAACGCCTTGACCGAGGTGATCGCCGCCGAGGAAACGTGCGCGAAGGACAGGGCCGCGGCGGTGGCGCTGACCGCCGCTGGTTACGGGGTGGGGGCGGGTCTCACCGCGATCATCCACAGCCTCGCTGCGAGCACCTTCGGATTCCGCGGGATCTTCGCGCTCGCGCTGGTCCCACTGGCTGCGGTGCCCTACATCCGCGCGCGCGTCACCGAACCCGACCGGTTCGAGGTCGCGGCAGCTTCGACCGACCGACCACTGCCGGTGCTCGGCGCGGTGGGGCCGCGGTTTCGAAAGCGGCTGGTCGTCCTCGCGGTGATCGGGTTCGCCATCTCGGTGGTCGCCGGCCCCGCCAACAGCTTCGTCTTCCTCTACGCGCAAGACGTACTCCACCAGAGGGGGTACGTCACCGCGGCGATGGTCGTCTGCGCAGGCGTGACCGGGCTGGCCGGCCTACTGGCCGGACGATGGCTGGCCGACCGGGTCGGCAGGCGACCGACCGCGACCCTGGCGATGGTCGGGATCGCGGGGTTCGGCACACTTGCCTACGCGGGCACCTCGGCCGCCCTGGTGATCGGTTACGTCCTCGGCGTGCTGGCCGGAGGGATCCTCGCCCCCGCGATCGGCGCCTTCCTGGCCGAGCTCTTCCCCACTTCGGTGCGCGCCTCCGCGGCCGGCTGGTGGGTGGCGGCCGGGGTCATCGGTGCGGTCGTCGGCCTGGTGGCCTTCGGTGCGGTCGCGGACGTCGACAACCGGTTCGCCACCGCCGCGGCCGTGACCTTCCTGCCGACGGTGCTCGCGGCCGCGCTCTTCTGGTTACTTCCCGAGACTCGCGGCCGGGAACCCGAGGACCTCTGGCCGACCGAAACGTCGCGCTGCCCCGACGGTCGGAACATGACCCGGCGCGAAGGCGCCGCATAGGTATCTTTTCCCGCAGAGATCGTGGACCGACCAGCAGACCACCAACAGGACCCAGGCGAAGCGTCGAAGCGCCGGTCCCGTCCGAGACTCTTGCTCTGGGGCGTGGCACTCGGTGCGTTCGTCGCGGTCGTCGTCCTCGTCGCACGGAGCCCGGTCGGGGCGGATGCCGCAGGGGCGGTTGCCGGCGGAGCCGGCGCGGCCGGAGCAGGAGGCGCTCCGGCGCTCGGCGGTGCGGCCGGGGGCAGGACGACCGAGGTCGGCGGGTCGCCTCCGACAGCGCTGCCTCCGGTGACCACCAGCACCGACGTCTCGCAGTGTCCGTGGCTGGCCGATGCGATGAGAAGTGGCGAGTCGCCGAGCCAGCTCGCGTCCCTCGTCCTCGGCCGGATGACCCTCGCCGAGAAAGTCGGCGAGATCGTGTTGGTCGCCACCGGGCCCTATGAGAACGTCGACGTGGGTGTGCCCCGCCTGTGCGTCCCCAGCCTCGCCCTCCAGGACGGACCCGACGGCGTCGCCGCCGGTGCGCGGAACGTCACCCAGTTGCCCGCGCCGCTCGGAGTCGCGGCCACCTTCGATCCGTCGCTCGCAAACGCCTACGGCCAGGTCGAGGGAAGCGAGGCGCGGAGGCAAGGGTTCGACGTCCTACAGGGGCCCACCATCAACGTGCTCCGCGTCCCCGAGGACGGCCGTGCCTACGAGGGTTACGGCGAGGACCCGCTCCTCGTCTCCGAGTTGGGTGTCGCGAACATCCAGGGCATCCAGTCCGAAGGAGTGATGGCCCAGGCGAAGCACTTCGCGTCGTACTCACAGGAGACCGACCGGGGAGCGCTCGACGACGTGGTCTCCGCGCAAGCGCTCAACGAGATCTACCTCCCGCCCTTCAAAGCGGCGGTGACCGAGGGAGGGGTCGCGTCGGTGATGTGCGCGTACCCGCGCCTGAACGGCACCTTCCAGTGCCAGGACTCCCAGTTGCTCGGTCTCCTCGGCCAGTGGGGATTCACCGGATTCGTCCGCTCCGATCTCGGCGCGGTCCACGATCCGGCGGCAGCCGTGACAGCCGGTACCGATCTGATCAAGCCCGCGAGCCCGAGGCGCCTGATGCAGCTGGTGTCCTCGGGACAGCTCTCGGTGACTGCCGTCGACACGGACGTCCGCGCCGTGCTCGCCCAGATGTTCAGGACCGGGGTCATCGGGCGGCCTCCGCAGGGCGACCCCGACGACCCGGTGGATTCGGACGCCGACACCGCGTTCGCACTGGACTCGGCGGAGAAGTCGGCGGTTCTCTTGAAGAACAGCGCTTCGCTCTTGCCGCTCGACACCAGCCGCGTCAGCTCGCTCGCAGTGATCGGTGCGGACGCCAGCACGGCACCGGTCACCACCGGGCACGGGAGCTCCCAGGTCATCGCGCCCTTCGTCTCGAAGCCACTCGACGCGATCCGGCACCGAGCCGGCACGCACACGACCGTCAGCTACTCCGACGGGGGGAGCACCACCCGGCCCCTCCCTCCGATCCCGACCGGGATGCTCACACCCGCATCGGGGTCCGGGAACGGGCTCACCCTCACCCTCACCCAGGCGGAGAGCGGCGGTCGGCCGCAGTCGATGCAGTCGGTAGAACCGACGGTCGACCTGAACATCACGCCTCATCCGGTCACCGGCCATCTCCTGCCCACCTCGAACGGCGGATTGACTCCCCTCTCCGGGCTCCCCTCGGTGGGTGCCCGAAGGCCGTTCAACATCGGCGGCCGTCAGAGGGTGGTGCGTCCGATTCCGTCGACCCGTTCGCAGATCGTGCTGCCGGCCGGCTGGGCGGCGGCGACCGCGACCTGGACGGGAACGCTGACGCCGCCGCGCGGAGGCCTCTACACCTTCTCCATCCAGGGATCGGGGGCCGCGACCCTCAGTCTCGACGGTTCGACCGCCGTCTCCGACGCGCTGAGCCATGCACGGGGACGCTGGGCCCAGACCGTCGACCTGGTCGGCGGGCACCACTACCAGGTCGTCCTCGACTGGACGCCCTTCGACAACACGACGCCCTCCGGGGAATCGGTCATCACCCCGGGCACCCTCACCATCGGCATGCAGTACGTGAGCGGTCTGATCACCGCGGCCGCGACCGTGGCCGGCAAGGCACAGGTCGCGGTCGTCTTCGCCTCCGACTACAACTCCGAGGCGTTCGACCGCCCGTCCCTCGCCCTTCCCGGCGACCAGGATGCGCTGATCGCTGCAGTGGCCGCCGCCAACCCGCGGACGGTGGTGGTCCTGAACACGGGCGGGCCGGTGCTCATGCCCTGGCTGTCCAGTGTCGCGGGCGTCGTCGAGGCGTGGTACCCCGGCGAAGAGGACGGCGCCGCCATCGCCGCGCTCCTCTTCGGCGACGTCGATCCCTCGGGGCACCTGCCGGTGACCTTCCCGTCTTCCAACGGTCAGGGCGCGATCGCCTCGGGGACACAGTGGCCGGGCGTCGACCTGACGTCGACCTTCTCCGAGGGACTCGACGTCGGCTACCGCTGGTACAACGCCACGGGAACCCAGCCGCTCTTCCCGTTCGGCTTCGGTCTCTCCTATACGGGCTTCGCGTTCGATGGGCTCTCGGTGACGCCTTCCAGCGACGGCTACTCGGTGACGGTGGAGGTCACCAACACCGGATCCCGGACCGGGACCGAGGTGCCCCAGGTCTACCTGACCGACCCCTCCGCGGCCGCACAGCCGCCGGCGGAGCTCGCCGCGTTCTCGACCGTCACCCTTGCACCTCAGCAGTCCACCGCGGTCACCCTCGACGTCCCGGACAGTGCCTTCCAGTCCTACCTCGCGGGTGGCTGGACGACGGTCCCCGGCACCTACACGATTTCGGTCGGAGACTCGTCGACGAACCTGCCGTTGTCGACGACGGTCGCGGCTCCCTGAGCGAACCGGCCGATCAGCTCGAAGCGTTCCCGATCGGTCTGCCGTTCGCGCACCAGGCATTGTCGGGCACACCGGTGCACGGGTCGGGCATGGTCGGGATACCGCTCGGGAGCGGATGCATCACCACGCCGGTCTTCTGCGGATAGACGGTCGACGCCGAACAGGCGCCGAAGCCGGTGTCACAGAGGACCTGATTGAGCAAGGGACCGCTCGAGAGCGCGGTGGTGGTGGTCTTCCCGCACGTCGGGTAGGTCGCCTCGAGATTGGGTGGGGAACTTCCGTTCGGGGCCGAGTTGCCGGCGAAGCAGTTTCCCGGTTGCCCGGAGCTGAAGGTGAGCAACCCGTAGTCCGCGTTCCCGTCGTTGCCGAAGAACCCGTTGTGGTCGAAGGTGTTGTGGACCAGGGCGTCGTTCATCGGGTCGTAGACGCAGCCGAGCCCGGCCGACTCGACGCCGCCGGTCCCTGAGCACGACTGGTTGTCTTCCGGTGGGTTCGAGTCGGGATAGGGGACCATCAAGAAGCCCCACCCCCCGTTGTTCGAGAAGGTGTTGTCCATCACCGTGTCGTTTCGGCCACCCGAGAGAGTCATCCCCGTCCCGGTCGGCCCGTTGCTCGCGGTGCCCGCCTCTGGCACATTCGGATTGTTGTTGTCGTGCGAATAGTTGTGGATGAACACCCAGCAGGAGTGGGTGTGGGTGATCGGGCTGATCCCGTTGTTCGGGCAGGCGCCGTTCTGCGGCGCAGGGGGGTCACCGTTGATCTGGGTGTTGGTGTCGAACCCGTCCTTGTTGTTGTCGAACTGCGAATTCTCGATGACGATCGCCCCGCCGGAGTTGGTCCCCGAGTAGCCGAGCGCGCTGTACTCCATCCACGCGTGGTCGATGGTCACGCCGCAGACCTGCTGACACGCGCCGACGTACATCCCGGAATCGTTGAAGTTGCTCGCGTAGAGCTGGTTCCAGCTCCCCGGTCCGGCGGTATTGGAGGAGAAGATCCCGTACTGTGCGGCGGTCGTTTCGTTGGCCTTGGTATTGGACGAAGTGCCGAAGTAGGTGGAGGTGGCGGACAGGTAGTCGCCCGAGTACCCGTGCATCCCGATCTTTGCGCTGTCGTCGCCGCCGTTCCACCAGATCTCGTTGCCCGAGGCGCCTGCACCCGCGAGGAAGTTGCACACGGTCAGGTTGTCGATGCTCACGTCGTTCGCCTTCCACACGACGATCCCATTGCGTCCCTCCGCTTGACCCCCTTCGCCGAGCGGTCCGAGGTTCTGATCGACCGCGTTCGCGCTGCAGCTCCCGGGAGCGCCGGCCTTGGTGCCGTCGACGACCACCTGGGATCGCTGCATCCCGCGCAGGTGGAGGTCGGGCGTCTTTATAAGGACACCGGCGGATTCACCGTGAGCGGGGTCGACCGCGCCACCGGTCAAGTCGTCGCTCTCGTGGTAGTCCCCGGGCGCGACGAGAATCCAGTCCCCCGGCTTGGCCGCGTCGACTGCCGACTGGATCGTCGAGTACTGCCCGCGATGTCCGTGGAAGGTGCCGACGAGGAGGACGGCTCCGCTTCCAGCGCCGGCCTGGGTGGTGGGCGGCCCCGACGAGGACGACGAGCATGCGGCGAGCAGACCTCCGACACTCACGCTTGCGACGAGGAGCGCGGCGCTGGTGCGCCAACCATGGCCTTTCGGCCACTTTCGGCCGTCGATGCGCAGGAGTCTCCGCCGCTCCGAAGTGCCCGTCACGGCCGGATCGTAACAGCGTCTGCGGAGAGGTCGGCTATTCTCGCGGGGTCGTGACCCGGGTCCAGAGGGATCCGCGCATCGAGGTCTTCGCCCCAGGGGACGTCCCGGTCACGGTCTTCTGTGCGAGGGGGCGAGTTCATCGACTCTGGCTCCGCGCGCGGTGCCGGGACAGAAGCGAAGGAGCGATGCATGACCGACGAGATGCGACGACCCGACTTCAAGGTCGCAGACCTCTCGCTCGCCGAGTTCGGGCGGAAGGAGATCGAGCTGGCCGAGCACGAGATGCCCGGCCTGATGGCGATGCGGGCCGAACACGCCGCCAGCCAGCCGCTGCGCGGTGCCCGGATCACCGGCTCGCTGCACATGACCATCCAGACCGCGGTGCTCATCGAGACGCTGACCGCCCTCGGGGCGGAGGTCCGATGGGCCAGCTGCAACATCTTCTCGACCCAGGACCATGCGGCCGCCGCCGTGGCGGTCGGGCCCGACGGCACCGTCGAGTCGCCCCGCGGTGTCCCGGTCTTCGCCTGGAAGGGTGAGACGCTCGAGGAGTACTGGTGGTGCACCGAGCAAGCCCTGCTCTGGCCGGGCGAGGGACCGACCATGATCCTGGACGACGGGGGTGACGCGACGCTCCTCGTCCACAAGGGCGTCGAATTCGAGAAGGCGGGCGCGGTACCGGATCCCTCGACTGCCGACTCGGAGGAGTTCGGCGTGGTCCTCGGCGTGCTCACTCGCAGTCTCACCGAAGACCCGAGGCGCTGGACGACGCTGTCCAACGGGATCAAGGGTGTCTCCGAGGAGACCACCACCGGCGTGCACCGGTTGCTCGAGATGCAGGACTCGGGAGAGCTCCTCTTCCCTGCGATCAACGTCAACGACGCGGTCACCAAGTCCAAGTTCGACAACAAGTACGGCTGCCGGCACTCGCTGGTGGACGGCATCAACCGGGCGACCGACGTGCTCATCGGGGGCAAGGTGGCGGTGGTCTGTGGTTACGGCGACGTGGGCAAGGGTTGCACGGACTCACTCCAGGGACAGGGTGCACGTGTCGTGGTCACCGAGATCGACCCGATCTGCGCGCTGCAGGCCGCGATGGAGGGGTTCCAGGTGGTCACCCTCGAGGACGTCGTCGAGACCGCCGACATCTTCGTCACCACCACCGGGAACAAGAACGTCATCACCGCCGCGCACATGGCACGGATGAAGCACCAGGCGATCGTCGGCAACATCGGCCACTTCGACAACGAGATCGACATCGCAGGGCTGGCCAAGACGGAGGGCATCCGCCGGGTCAACATCAAGCCGCAAGTGGACAAGTGGGTCTTCCCCGACGGCCACGCGGTGATCGTGCTGTCGGAGGGCCGCCTGCTCAACCTTGGCAACGCGACCGGACACCCGAGCTTCGTGATGTCCAACTCCTTCACCAACCAGACCATGGCCCAGATGGAGCTGTACAACAACGCCGAGCGCTACGAGAACAAGGTCTACCTACTCCCGAAGCACCTCGACGAGAAGGTCGCCCGGCTCCATCTGCCCGCGCTCGGGGTGAAGCTCACCACGCTCACCCCGGAGCAGGCCGACTACATCGGTGTGCCGGTCGAAGGGCCCTACAAGCCGGACACCTACCGGTACTGAGGAACCCCGGCGGACCGCCGGGGGATCGCCGGATCGCCGGAACGCCGGAAGTCAGCGGTCGGCGGTCTCGAGCTCGAGCAGATGACCGAAGCGCTCCATCGCGGCGGCGCGCCGGGTCGGGACGTGCTCGGTCGGGACCGTCACCGGCTGATAGCCCTTCAGGGTCCGCCGTGCCACGGTGACCCGGTGCACCTCGTCGGGGCCGTCGTAGATGCGGGCCGCCCTCGCGTGGCGGTACATCGACTCGAGCGGCAGGTCGGTCGAGAATCCAAGTGAGCCGTGTACCTGGATGGCGCGATCGATCACGTTGTAGAGCACGCTCGCGCCGTAGTACTTGATCATCGCGATCTCGACCCGTGCCGCTGACGCGCCCTCGCGATCCATCTTCCAGGCCGCGTAGAGGGTCATGAGCCGCGCGGCGGTCATCTCGGCGAGGGAATCGGCCACCCAGTTCTGGATGGTCTGCTTCTCGGCGAGGAGCGAACCGTGGGTCGTGCGCGACACCGCGCGCTCGCAGAGCATGTCGAACGCGCGCTGGCTCTGGCCGAGCCAACGCATGCAGTGGTGGATCCGCCCGGGGCCGAGGCGCTGCTGGGCGAGGACGAACCCCTCTCCCTCGAGGCCGATCAGGTTTTCGTAGGGCACCCGGACATCGCGGTAGAGGATCTCGGCGTGGCCGCCGAACTTCCCGAAGTGCTCGACCGGGTCCTCCATGGTGGCGACGTCTCGCAGGATGTCGACCCCGGGTCTGTCGGCAGGCACCAGGATCATGGAGCACCCCTGGTAGGGGTGGACGTCGGGGTTGGTGATCGCCATCACGATCAGGAAGTCGGCGATCGAGCCGTTGGATGTGAACCACTTGTGCCCGTTGATCACCCACTCGTCACCGTCGCGCACCGCGGTCGTGGCGATCATCGTCGGGTCGGCTCCGGCGCCGGGCTCTGTCATCGAGAAGCCGCTGCGCATCCGACCGTCCAGCAGAGGTTGCAACCACTGCTCGCGTTGCTCCTCTCGTCCGGAACGCTCGATTCCGATCGCGAGCAGCTCGGCGTTGCCTGAGTCGGGAGCGTTGTTGCCGAAGACCCACGGGGCATAGGGGGACTGACCGAGGATCTCGTGCATCAGGCCGAGCCGGACCTGGCCGAACCCTCCCCCGCCGAGCTCGGGAGGAAGGTGCGAGGCCCACAGCCCGCGACGCTTGACCTCCTCCTGCAAGGGGCGGATCACCTCACTCATCGTGTCGTGGTCGAGCGCGATGGTCTCGAGCGGGAAGATCTCTTCGCGCACGAAGCTGCGCATCCATGCCAGCTGCTCCTCGAACTCCGGCTCGGTGGAGAAGTCCCACGCCACGGTGGCCCCCTTGTCTTCCTTGTCTTCCTTGTCTTCCTTGTCTTCGCTTGTCTTCCCGTCCGGTCGGTTCGGCCAGGCCCACTACCGTTGCGACATGCCCGGCGACCGCTCGTCCTCCTCCATCCGTACCACTGTCCGCGTCGATTCGCCCATCCGGATCCGCCCGACGTCCGGCGAAGCCCGTCCGGAGGTCGAGACCGCGGTCGCCCGATCCAGGCTGTCGGCCGCCGAACAGGTGCTCCTCGACGAGGGTCGGCTCCTCACCGAGGCGGAGCTCACCGACCTCGCGGTCCTTCCCGACCGGTGGGTCACCTCGCTCGCGGCTCTCGCCCACCAGGTGCGACTGGTCCGGTGCGGACCGGAGGTCGAGGTCGAAGGCATCCTGTCCGCGAAGACGGGCGGCTGCCCGGAGGACTGTCACTTCTGTTCGCAGTCGTCGCGCTTCGACTCGCCGGTGAAGGCCACCCCCTTCCTCGACACCGAAGAGGTGCTACGGGCCGCGGACGAGACCCGGGCCTCTGGTGCGTCGGAGTTCTGCCTGGTGCTCGCGATTCGGGGTCCCGACGAGCGGACGATGACCCGGCTGATCGAGCTGGTCCCGCTCGTGAAGGAACGGACCGGACTCAACGTCGCGGTCAGCGCGGGCATCCTCAGCGACGAGCAGGCCCGTCGCCTGGCCGACGCTGGCGTGCACCGCTACAACCACAACCTCGAAACGGCCCGGTCGTACTTTCCCCAGGTGGTCACGACACACACCTGGGACGAGCGCAAGGACACCTGTGCGTTGGTGCGTGCGCACGGCATGGAGCTCTGCTGCGGAGCACTGATCGGGATGGGCGAGACCGACGCGCAGCGCGTCGAGCTCATCGTGCAGCTCCAAGAAGTGGGCGCCACCGAGGTGCCCCTCAACTTCTTGAACCCTCGTCCCGGCACGCCGCTCGGCGACCACCGTCCGCTCGACGCCTGGGAGGCCATCCGCTGGATCGCGCTGTTCCGCCTGGGTCTACCCGGGGTGATCCTGCGCTACGCGGGTGGCCGCGAAGTGACCTTGCGCGAGTTGCAGTCGATGGGGATGACGGCCGGCATCAACGCGCTGATCGTCGGGAACTACCTGACCACTCTCGGCCGCTCCGCGGACGAGGACCTGGCGATGCTGGCAGACCTTCGGATGCCGGTTGGGGCGCTGAGTGGCGTCCTCTGAGCCACTCTCGACATCCGTGGACCGTAGTGGGGACGATGCCCGCTGCACGGGATGCGGATTGCCGCTGACCGACTGCGCGGGATGCCGGCGCGACCTCGACCCACCGCGCTTCTGCCCGCACTGCGGTCGCCGGCTGCGGGTCGTGGTCAGCCCCGCGGGCTATCGCGCCGATTGCCGCGACCACGGTGAGCTGGTCGAAGGGTCCCCGGGCGACCTGGGGAGAGGGCACCCAGGTGACCTGGCGAAAGCGCGCCCAGCTCGGTACAAGGACTAGGCGGGCGCCATCGTCGACGTCGGACTGCGCCAGTCGGTCGAGACGTAGCGGTGCCGGATCAACCATTCGTCGCCCACCGGGACGAACGTGTCGCGATAACGCCCATAGTGGTCGAGGCCGACCTCGGTGAACACGGTGAAGTAGGACGCCACCCGGGCCTGGTCCGGCACCAGCTCGAGGAAGCGGACATTGGTCAACGTGTGGCGAACGATTCGTCGCACGCCGCGTGCTGCGGAGGCCGCTGCCAACGCTGCACGGCGGGACTCGTCGTCGCCTTGCTCGGTGTGACGGCCGAGGAATCCGACGATGGCCTCCCTGCCCTGTAGTGGGTCCCGACCGCGAATCTCGAGTTCACCGTCCTCGCAAAAGGTCTCTGCCAGCTCCTCGAGGCGGTAGGCATCGCCTGACCAGTTGTAGGTGGCAAGGGAATCGCGGATGAGTTCTCTGGCGGTCAACTCCCAAAGCTCCATCGGCGTACTGCCTACACCATAAGACCGCCTCCGAGCCGTGGTTCGGACAGGATTCCAGCGGAGTCCCTACCGAGCACCTGGAGCCGATGCGGATGCAGGGTGCGACGGTCCGATGTACGCAGTGGATTCGTCTGTCTTGGCTGACGGAGCTGTCGATTCTCGAAGAGTTCGCACGGGAAGGAGGCCGACGCCGAGTCCGAGCGCCAGACCGAACACGATGATCAGGTCAGGGGTGATCGTGCTCCAGCCGACGACGCCGTAGAGAGTCACCATCAGGCTCACTCCGATACCCAGGAACAGGCCGGCGAGGGTATTGGCGAAGATGTGTCTGGTTCTGGGTCTCGTTCGGGTGTTCTTCATCTTTCTCCCTCGCGTTCACTCCCTCGGACATACTCGGGCCTGGTCAACTTGGAGAGGCCGAGCACCAACAGCATCACCAGTCCGGCGAGAATCAAGAGGAAGGCCAGCCACCAAAGCGGATTGCGAAGGGGACTGTCCATCACTCGCACCGACATCGCGACGGTGCAGTCGACACCCCCTTGACCGGTCACCGTGAAGTCGACGTCGTACTTTCCGGGCAGTGTGACCGGCTCGACGGAGCTCGGAGTGATCGAATTGCTGAACGAAGTGCCGCCCTGTCCGCCGTCGAAGGTGCCGGCGAGCCCATCGGTATGTCCGAGCACCAGCTCACCCAGGCCGAAGAGCCAGGACGGATGTTGGACCGTCACACGCCACGTTCCACTGGTCACAGCTTGAGTGCTCTGTCCCGTCCAGGTCAGGGGCAGATCCCAATAGAGCTGAAATGGATTGGCATTCGACCCACCGGGGCCGGGCACAGAGATTTTCTCGAGGGGTGCACCCTGAGAATCGACTGAGGAAATGGAGCCGGAACAACCTTTGCTGGTGGCCGCTCCGACGGGTGATGCCAGCGGTCCGATCATCGACACCGCGATCACCGCTGCGGCACCCAGCCCCCGCCCCTTCATAGGAGGACCATCGACCTTTGTCCCCACGGACTGAAGGCGGAGTGCTCTCAGGACGAGGAGAGATTCGGGGGAGCAACTGCGTAATCGGCCCGTGCCATCTGGGCCGACGTCGCCCACAGGGCCAGCGCCGTGGCCCTCCGGCCGGCCTTCGTCGTAAGGTGGCCTTCCAGACCCAGGGCGGGACCGGGAACCGAGCTCGAGCTTGTTGAGACAAGAGGCGGACTACCCAGCCGAACCAGAATCCGAAGCCAGAGCAAGGAGAGACGCGGCTGCCGCGGCGACCCGCTGGGGCGTCGATGCGGACGACTTGGAGCTGGTGGTCTCGGAACTGGTTTCGAACGCCATCGTCCACGCGCACGGCGATCTGAGACTCACCTTGCGCTTCGACAGGGACACCCTCACGGTCGAAGTTGCAGACCACAGCTCGGACCTGCCCGTGCCCAGCCGTCCCGGAGAATCTGACCAGAGAGGCAGAGGACTGCTCATCGTGGGGAAAGTCGCTCGCGAGTGGGGTGTTCGATTGGGACCGCACGGGAAGATCGTCTGGGCCGATCTGGCAGCTCGCAGATTCTCGAACTCGGCAGTCGAGCCCGACTCCGGAGGCGGGGAGGCCGAGCAATCGGCGGCGACACAAGTGGCCGAGCAACCGACGAGTACGGGAAACCGTGAGCACCACGACCCGCGTCCGGCGGACAAGGTTGCTACCCCGGGTGCGGACGCCGACCGTCGTCGTGGCCGTTCTCGGTCTTGCCGTCACAATCGTGCTGACGATTCTGGCTCGTGCCAACTATGCGCATACCGAACAGCGACTGACGACCTTGCAAACGAGTCTCACTGGGCAGCTGTTGGCAACCGCGCCCCTCCAGATCGAGAGCACGCTCGATCGGGTGGCAGGCCTCAGCGCCGAGTCGAGCGACCCGGTGACCACCTTCGAGGCATCGATGGCGCCGTCGATGCAACCGCGGGGTCGATTCGTCTCCTCCTCGCTGACGCTCGTGACTCCGGAAGGACCACGGGTGATCGCACACCTCGGCGCGGCCTCGATCAGAGATCCACAAGGCACCGTTGCCACTGAGCTCTACGAGCGCACGGCGAGCTCGTCCTCGCTCGTCACGACCCGTGCGGTCTCACATGGAGTCCAGAGGTTGGGCTACCTCGTCTCCGCCCGCGGTCCGGCCGGCATCTACGTCGTCGGCGCGGCACAACAACTCCCAGCTGATTCGCACATTGCAGTCCCCGCGAGCTCTCCCGATGCTCAGCTCAATGTCGCGATTTACTACGGGAAGAGCGTCAACGCGAACAATCTGATCGCGACGAACGCGCCGAGCCTTCCCCTCAGTGGCTCTACTTCCACGGTGACGGAATCGTTCGGGAGCAGTTGGCTCACACTCGTCGCAGCACCGCGCTCTCCGCTGTCCGGGCGTTTGCCCGAGAACCTTCCATGGGCGATCCTCGCTGCGGGCCTCGCGCTGACGGCTGCTGCGGCCGTCATTGCCGAGTGGCTCGGCAGACGGCGCAGTCTCGCCGAGGCAGCCGCCGGTGAGTCTCGCCAGATGTATCGACAACAACGCGACGTCGCGGAGGCACTGCAAGGCGCGCTTTTGCCCAGACAGACGCCGTCGCCACCCGGCGTGGATATCGCCGCTCGCTACATACCGGCGACGCAGAGTGTCGAGGTGGGCGGGGACTGGTACAGCGTGATCCGGGCAAGTCCCGAGCGGTTCGTGTTCGTCGTCGGTGACGTCTCGGGCCACGGGGTCAGTGCCGCCACGTCGATGGCACCCCTGCGCTTCACCATCCGGACGCTGGCAAAGCTCGGCATGGAACCCGCAGAGATCTTGGAGCGAGCCGCAGACGAAATCGACATCTCGGACGGCCACTTCGCCACGGTGCTGGTCGGAATGGTCGACCTGGCGACGGAATCGGTGACCCTGGCGAGTGCCGGCCACCTTCCCCCGCTTTTCGTCTCGCACCTTGGCAGCCGCTATCTCGATCTACCAACCGGGCCGCCCCTCGGTCTGGATCGGGATTCGTATGAGGCGAAGACGTTCGAATTCCCTGCCGGTGCCACTCTGATCGCCTTCACCGACGGCTTGATCGAGAGGCGGGGAACGGACATCCAGGAACGGATGGACTTTCTCGCGGCGGCCGTGAGAGGTCTCGAAGGCGATTCGGACGCCTACATGGCGGGAATCCTCGGTGAACTCCCAGGCGTCGATCATGAAGACGACGTTGCTTTGCTGGTCATTCGCCGTCCGGACTCCTCGATCAATGTCCACGCAGATGATCTTGCTGGAGAGAGGGGATCAGAGGCCCAGGTCTGAAGTTGCAGGACCGCCCCTATCGGCGGCGTCGAGCGGTTTCGGAGCTAGCAATGTCACGGGATCGCAGACTGAGACTGATCGAAGCCGCTGACTGCGGGCTGTTAGCTCGCCGGCACCGACCAGCCGCGCGACTCGGCGATCTCCTTGCAGGTCGGGCAGAGCGGATAGCGACGTGGATCGCGACCCGGCACCCAGATCTTTCCGCAGAGGGCGCGCACCGCAGTGCCGTTGACCATCCCCTCGACGACCGAGGGACCGGTCGCGAGGAAGTCGCCAGAGGGTGGCTTGAATCCCTCGAGCACGATGTGGCTCATCCGTTCGTGGCCGCCGTCGAGCTGCGGATCGGTGCGTTCGGGGGAAAGGGTCGTGCCGCTGTCGCTCACGCCACCAGGATCGCGCAGCCGAGTGCACGGCCGCTCGACACCCCGGTCGATGGCATGTTGGTCGACACCTCGGTCAACGCCAGGCTGGCGGAACCCTGACCGAGGCCATGCTGGCGGACCCTGCCGCGCGGGACCTCTACGCTGCGGGGATGGCCGACCGAACCCTTGTGCTCGCCTCTGGCTCGACGGCGCGGCTCCGACTCCTCCGGGAGGCCGGGTTCGACCCGGTCGTAGAGGTCAGCGGGGTGAGCGAGAACGGCGTCGATGCCGACGACACCCCGTCTCTCGTCCGTGCTCTCGCAGAGCGAAAGGCGGACGCCGTGGCGCCTCGAGCCGGCGACGCCGTGGTGGTCGCCTGCGACTCCCTCTTCGAGTTCGAATCGCGGGTCCATGGGAAACCGGAGAGTCTCGACGAGGCGCGCGGGTGGTTGCGCTCGATGCGCGGGCGACGCGGCACCCTGTTCACGGGACACTGCGTGATCGACGGGTCCTCCGGCCGGAGGGCAGTCGGCGTGGCTGCCACCGAGGTCTGTTTCGCCAACACCAGCGACGAAGAGATCGAGGCGTATCTCTCGACCGGCGAGGCGTTGGCCGCGGCGGGTGCATTCACCCTCGACGGACGCTCGGCTCCCTTCGTGGACGGCGTCGAGGGAGACCCGAGCAATGTGATCGGTCTCTCGCTGCCACTCCTTCGCGGTCTCCTCGCCGAGCTCGGGATCGCTGTCACCGACCTCTGGCGGGAGTCGCAGAATTGAGCACCACAGCCGCCACCCGCCCATCAGTGGGTCGCGCGCTCGCGATGGGGCCGCTCGAGATCGATCCACCGGTGGTCCTCGCGCCCATGGCGGGGGTGACGAACGTCCCGTTCCGACGGCTTTGCCGCTCCTACGGCGCGGGGCTCTACGTGAGCGAGATGATCGCCGCGCGTGCCCTCGTGGAAGGGAACCCGAAGACCCTCGCGATGGCGTCGTTCGCAGACGACGACCCGGTTCGCAGCGTGCAGCTCTACGCCGTCGACCCGCGCGTCGCCGGTGATGCAGTGCGACGGCTGGTCGCAGAGGTGGGCGTCGATCACGTCGATCTCAATTTCGGCTGCCCCGTCGCCAAGGTGACCCGGCTCGGAGGGGGTGCGGCGCTCCCGGTTCACCGCAACTTGTTCCGCTCGATCCTCCGGGTCGTGGTCCGCGCGGCCGGTGCGGTGCCGGTCAGCGTGAAGCTGCGGAAGGGGACCGACGCTTCCCATCTCACCTACCTCGAGTCGGGACGGATCGCCGAGGACGAAGGGGTTGCCGCGGTGACCCTGCACGCCCGCACCGCCGAGCAGTACTACTCGGGGCGTGCCGACTGGGACGCGATCGCGGCGTTGAAGGGTGTCGTCTCCATTCCGGTGCTCGGCAACGGTGACATCTGGGAAGCAGCCGACGCACTCGCGATGACCGTGGCGACCGGCTGTGATGGCGTGGTCATCGGCCGCGGATGCCTCGGCCGGCCCTGGCTCTTCGGTGATCTGGCCGACGCGTTCGCCGGTCGGGCGCCGCGCGACGCGCCAGGGCTCGGCGAGGTGATGGAGGTCATGCGGACCCACGCCCGGATGCTCTGCGAATTCTTCGGCGAGGACGGCGGAACCCGGCAGTTCCGCAAGCACGCCGGCTGGTATCTCACCGGCTTCCCGGTCGGACCGGCGATCCGCAGATCGCTCGGGCTCGCCGGCTCGCTCGACGAGATCGACGAGCTTCTCCGCGGCCTCGACCCCGCACTCCCCTTCCCACCCGAGGCAGCCCGCATCGCTCGGGGTCACACCAATGGTCCACGACCGGTTCGGTTGCCCGACGGCTGGTACGCCGACGCCGACGACGCGACCCCTCCGGCTGGCGGGGAGGACGCTGTATCGGGAGGGTGACCGACCGGGCCGATCAGAAACGTGAGCGGCCGGACCGATCAGGAAGCGCTCAGGAGGACGGGGTCGCCGCCCTCCCGTTTCCCGTGACGTCGGTTTCGTCGGGAACACCGGCGACCTTCACTGCGTCGACGAGCGCCTGAGCCGCGCCCACCAAGCCGGCGGCTTCGTAGGGAACGACGATCTTCGAATTGGGGGCGCTGGCGACGGCCTGCAGCGCACGGAGCTGCATGACCGCGAGAGTGTTCGGCTTGATGAGCGCCTCGTCGATCGCCTCGAGCGAGGCCGCCTCGCCTTCGCCGTGCAGCTGGGTCGCACGCTTGTCCGCCTCTGCCCGCAGCTCGATCGCCTGCTTCTGACCCTCGGCGGCGAGGATCTCGGACTGCTTGCGCCCCTCGGCCTCGAGGATGGCCGATTGCTTCCGGCCCTGGGCGGTGTTGATGGCGGACTGCTGCTCACCTTCCGACTTGAGGATGGCCGCCCGCTTGTGCTGCTCTGCCTCCTTCTGTTCCGACATGGCCTGCAACACGTTGTTCGGCGGGGTGATGTCGAGGATCTCGATGCGGTTCAGGCGGACTCCCCATTTGAGCGTGGCTTCCGCCATGTGCTCCTGCATGCGAGTGTTGATGGTGTCGCGCTCGGAGAGAGCCTGGTCGAGAGTGAGCTCGCCGAAGACCGCCCGCAGCGCGGTCCGGGCCATCTGATCGATGGCCAGGCCGAAGTCGTTCACCTCGAAGAGGGCCAGCTTGACGTCGGTCACCTGGCAGAAGATCGTCGCACTCACCCACAACGAGACGTTGTCCTGGGTGATCACCGCTTGCTGATCGCCGGTCCGGGGGAACTCCCGGATGTCCACCTTGTCCATCCGGTCTGCCAGGGGGAGCAGAACGTGCAGACCCGGTTGGCGCACGTTGCGAAATTCGCCGAACCGCTTGACCACCCCCACACTTCCCTGCTGGACGACCTTGAGGCAGGACTTGAAGAAGATGACGAGGACGGCGAAGACGGCGAAACCGACCACCGCCACCCCAACGTCTGCAGCTGCAGAACCGATGATCATGACGACCACCTCCTGGCTCCACTGTAGGCGTGAAGTGTGTTCAGGCGTCCTCGGTCGGATAGACCACGAGCAGGCCGCGCTCGACGTCGGCCACGACCACGGTCGTCCCCTCGGGGATCGTCCGTCCCGGGAAGAGCGACACCGCGTACCACTCCTCGCCGCGGGTGAGGACCGAACCCGGCCGGTGGCTGTCGGAGACCGGCTTCTTCACCACGGCGGTCTCTCCGATCATCCCAGGCACGCCGTTGAGCATCGTCGACTCCCGCCTCCGGTCTCGGCTCCGATCCCACATGGCCGCTCTGCGCCTCCGTTACGAACTATACGGCGCAGCCCTGCTCTTCCGGCACTCTTGACCCCGATCCGATCCGACCAGGTCGGAAGCCTCTTCTCGCGGTCCGGGTTAGCGTGTGCTGCCGTGGCGGCCGGCGCGCACCCAATCTCGGCGCTCACCGCGCGCCGGACATGGCGGACTCTCGAGCCGCTGCACGGGATGATCTACTTCGCACCCGAGTCGGCAGCCTCCTACACGGCGCTCGGTCTTCCCCAGGAGGCCGGCTACTTCGCCTCGCGGTCTGCCCCGATGGGCGCAGTCACGGCCGAGACGGTCGTCGCCACCTTCTTCAACTTCGCTCCCTCACTGGTCCGCGCGGCGATCCCCCGGGCGTGGGAGACGGCACCACCTCTTGCCGTGGTCGCGGCACGCCTCGCCGCCGCGGACGCCGCCCTCCGGAGGATGCTCGGGGACGCGGTCGGGTCGGCGGAGATGGCGCGAGCGGCGGAGATGGCTCGCAGAGCGGCCGAGCGCGCCGGCGAACGGTATGAAGGGAGACCCTTGTTCGCAGGGCCACGCCGGCCTCCCTTGGCCGGACGAACCGCACCTCGTGCTCTGGCACGCACAGACCCTGCTCCGCGAATTCCGGGGTGACGGCCACGTCGCGACGCTCCTCCGGCGCGGGATCACACCGGTCGAAGCGCTGGTCCTTCACGTCGCCTCCGGCGAGGTCCCCCTTCCATTCCTGCGCGACACCCGGGGCTGGTCGTCGGACCAGTGGACAGCGGGGACCGAGAGCGCGCGGGACCGCGGATGGTTGATCGATTCCCGGGGGGACGACGACCCAGCGGCACCGCCTGCCCTCAGCCCGCTCGGCCTCGAATTGCGACAGGAGATCGAGGAGACCACCGACCGACTGGCGACCTGGCCATACGAAGCGCTCGGCGACGAAGCCTGCGCCGAGCTCCGCACACTCGCACGGCCTTTCAGCAGGGCGGTGGTGGACGCGGCCGGTCTCGGATTCTGACGCGATCCCCGACGCTCACCCTCCGGAGCAGGATCCGAGCACGAAATCGGCGAGGGCACGTTCGTCGCCGGGGAAGACCAGGACGCGAGAACCGTCGCGATCGCTCAACCACTCGCGGTTGCGCCGATGGAGATCGTGCCGAGCATCGAAGCGGTCGAGCACCACGACCGGTTCGCGCCCGCCCGCCCATCCGCCGAGCGCCGTCAGCGAGAGTCGCACGGCGTTGATGGTGCCGAGACCCTGCATCGGCCACCAGCACGACCAAGTCGGGCTCGAGCGCCGCGACCAGGTCCACCGCGTCACCGTCGTCGGCCTGGGGTGACCGGACCCCACCAGCTGTCTCCACCAGTCCGAGCGTGACCTGCTCGTCCGGCCACGCGAGCTCGTCGACGAGGTCGGCGACGGTGAATGCGGGGAGTCCGAGTGCCTGAGCGGCCATCGGTGGCGCCATGGCCAAGTGATAGGAGCGCCAGGTCGGACAGACATAGTCGGGGGGCTCCCCGGACGCGGTCCCGAGCCGTTCGGCGTCGGTCGAGCCTCCGAGGCGTGCGCCTTCGGCGTCGAGATCGAACGATTGGGCCGGCTTGCGGGCGGCCACCGAGTGGCCGCGCCGGCGGAGCTCGCCCAGCAATGCGCACGACACCCAGGTCTTGCCCACCTCGGTTCCCGTGCCACAGACCACGACGAGTTGCTCAGGACGCAAGGTGCTCCTCGCCACGAACCTCGGGACGGGCGGCGGGCGCGGTGACCTCGTGCCGACGGGATCGACCCGGAGATCGCCCGGTCACGCCGAGCGCGTCGAGCCCCTCGACCAACCTCGAGACGTCGTCGTCCGAGTGTGCCGCCGACAAGGTGACCCGGAGGCGCGACGTCCCCGGTGCGACGGTCGGCGGGCGGATCGCCGGCACCCAGAGGCCGCGCTCGGCCAGCTCCGCGGAGGCAGCCACCGCGTCGGCCTCGGCGCCGATGGTCACGGGCAGGATCGGTGTGGCGTGGGCGGTCATCCGAAGCGGTTCGGCGAGGCGGGCCACGTGGTCGGCGAGGCGGGCCCGCAGATGCTCCCCTTCTTCAGCTCGCACGATGTGAAGCGCCGCGAGTGCGGCGGCCGCGTCTGCCGGAGTAGGTGCGGTGGTGAAGATGTAGGGCCGCCCGCAGTTCACCAGCAAGTCGACGAAGGCAGCCGGCCCGGCGACGAATCCGCCGAGCGAACCGAGTGCCTTCGAGAGCGTCCCGACCCGCAACACGTCGAGAGGAGCCCCGGTGCCCAGGCTGTCCGGATCCGGAAGGTCTGGACCGAGCACTGCGTGAGCCTCGTCGAGAACGAGCAGCCCACCGTAACGGCTGACGAGTGCGCACAGGCCGGCGAGGTCGGCGGTGTCGCCGTCCATCGAGAAGACCGTGTCGGTGACCACCAGGTGACGGCCTGGTCTCGCCGCGAGGGCGGCCTCGAGTGCGTCGAGATCGCGGTGCGGATAGACGTGGACGGTGGCCCTGGCGAGGCGACAGCCGTCGACGATCGACGCGTGGTTGAGCGCGTCGGAGTGGATGTGCACGCCTTCAGCGCCAAAGACCGAGAGCACCGAGAGGTTGGCCGCAAAGCCGGTCGGGAAGAGCACCGCGCGCTCGCATCCCTTCCAAGCGGCGAGCGCCGACTCGAGCTCGGCGTGCACCGGGCGCGACCCGGTCACGAGCCGTGACGCGCCGGAGCCCGCTCCCCAGCGGTCGAGAGCCGCCTTCGCCGCGCCCACCACCGCAGGGTGCGAGCTCAACCCGAGGTAGTCGTTCGAGGCGAACGACACGACCGGCAAACCGTCCGTGACACCGAAAGGACTCGGAGCACCCGGTCGGCCGGGGGGGTCCTCGAGGAGCCCGGCGGGCCCGCGTGCATCGAAGGTGCGCGGTGCGCGCCACTGCCCTGCGACCTCGACCGACCGGCAAGCGTCGTCGACCCACGCGGTCCAAGGAGACTCCCGCCCTGCCGCGCGGCTCAACCGACGTCCTCGGACGACACCGTCGCGATCGACGCGGCGAGCACGTCGACCACCCGATCGATCTCATCGCAGGTCGTGGTGAGCGGAGGCATGACCACCACCACGTCGCCGAGTGGCCGGAGCAGGACTCCCCGATCGACCGCACCGGCGCAGACCCGTCTGCCCCACCGCTGCGCGCCCCGCGGTGGCGCCAGCTCGACCCCCACCATCAGTCCGCGCTGGCGGATCTCGCGCACCCCGGTCAACGGCGCGACCGCGGTGGCGAGGCGTTCCGCGAGGTGTGCAGCGACGGTGACGACGTGTTCGAGCACGCTCCACTCGTCCATGAGCTGAAGGTGCCGGAGGGCGACCGCGCAGGCGAGCGCGTTCCCGCCGTAGGAGTGGCCGTGGTAGAAGGTCGTCTCCCCGAGATCGGGACCACCGAACGCCTCGAAGACCGCACCCGAGGCGACGGTCGCCGACAGCGGGAGATAGCCGCCGGTGATCCCCTTTCCGAGGCAGAGCAGGTCGGGGTGGAAGCCGGGTCCTGCCCACTCGGACGCGAAGAGCTTGCCGGTCCGGCCGAAACCGGTCGCCACCTCGTCGCAGATCAACAAGACCCCGTGCGACCGGCAGGCTTCGCCGACCCGCGCGAGATCCTCCGGCTCGGCAACGAGCATGCCCGATGCCCCCTGCACCAGTGGCTCGATCACCACCGCGGCCAGGGATGCGGCATTGGCGTCGAGCGTACCGACGAGCTTGGTCGCCCAGTCGGGCGACGCGTACCCCGGCGTGCGGACGACCGGGAAGCGCAAGGGATCGAACAGGGATGTCCCGAAGCCACCGTCCCCGAGGGAGAGCGCGCCGATCGTGTCCCCGTGGTAGGCGTCGCCGAGCGCGAGGAATCGATCGCGACCCGTCTCTCCACGGTTGATCCAGTACTGGAAGGCGATCTTGAGTGCCTGCTCGACGGCGACCGCGCCGTCGGAGGCGAACAAGACGTGGGGGTCGTCGACCGGCACGACGTCGGCGAGCGCCTCGGCGAACTCGACGGTGATCCGGCTGCCGTTCCCGAGCAGGGTCGCGTGGGCCACTCGCCCGAGCTGGTCGGTGACCGCCGCGTCGAGCTCCGGGACACGATGACCGAGGGTCGTCACCCAGAGCGAGGAGATCGCGTCGAAGTAACGGTTCCCTTCGACGTCGATCAGCTCCCGTCCCTCTGCACGCTCTACGACGACCGGCACGTTGGTGGGGTAGGCGGACATCTGGGTGAAGCCGTGCCAGACGACTGCCGCGTCGCGCTCGACCCAGCTCGGTGCTTCGGATCCGGATTCGGACACCCTGGCCATCTCGTCGAGTCTTGTCGACCCCGCCGCACACGTCGAACGCCGTTCTGAGCCACGCCTTCGACGGTGCCGATCCGGAGGCCACAAGGGATCCGCGTCGTACTCCATTCGTGGGACGTCCGGCGACCTCGGTGCGATCCGCCCCCCGCTTATCGCGCCCGATTCACTGGCCGAGCCCGGCGTCGCGACCTGACGCCTGACGCCACTGCGCGCCCTCGCGCAGGCCTGACGGAGTTGCGCCGGCGTCGCGCACCCCGGACTGCGCGCCCTTCGTTGCCGGGCTGACCGTCACACCCTCCTGTAAGGCTCTGTCCATGGCAGGGGAAGAGCCTCGAAGCGTCGACCAGCAGAGCGCCTCCACGAGTGACGACCTCTCGGAGGCCATCACTCAGTTACACGCCGCCGAGGTGGTCACCCACCGAC
>CAVUGU010000027.1:0-28552 GCA_963741055.1 uncultured Acidimicrobiales bacterium
ATGGAGAAGATCACGCTCGAGGTCGAGGACTCCGTTGCGGTCATCACCAACAACAATCCTGCAAAGAAGAACGCGTTCGACGACGACATGGACGTGGCACTGTTCGAGATCCTCTCCGAACTGAAGGGTCGTCCCGACGTGCGAGCCGCGATCTGGCGGGCCGAGGGCGACGCGTGGTCGGCCGGGCGCGACGTGTCGGTGATCGGGCACAACGCGACGGAGCTGAGCCATCACGAGCTCATGTCCAGAGGTCACCGCGGCATCCTGCAGGTCTTCGAGCTCGACATCCCGATCATCGTCGCCTTCCACGGCTGGGCGATCGGCGGCTCGTTCCAGCGAGCGTTGCTCTGTGACATCCGCATCGCGGCCACCGGAACCCGGTTCAAGCTCCCCGAGCTCGGGTTCGGCGTGATTCCCGACACGGGTGGGATCAGTCGGCTCTACCAGATCTGTGGACCGGGAGTGGTCAGCGATCTGGTCCTGACCGGACGGACCATGGACGCCGACGAGGCCTTCATGCACGGGATCGTTTCCCGTGTGGTCTCGCGCAACGCGCTCGACGACGAGGCCTGGGAGATCGCCCGGTCGGTCGCGGCAGCACCAACTGCCACCGTGAAGATGGCCCGGCGCCTCATTCGGCACCTGACCGAGCCCGGCGTGCGCGCCTCGATGGACGAGGAGCTCGTGTACCAGACGTTCATCAACAAGTCGGCGGACTTCGCCGAGTTCAAGGCGGCTCGGGCCGAGGATCGGGCACCTCGCTACACGGGAAGCTGAGCCCGTCCGGGTTGGGCCGGGGGGTGAGCCCGAGCTAGGCGAGCAGCTTCGCCTTCTGCGCGTCGAACTCGGCCTGGGTGATGGTCCCGTTGTCCTTCAGCTGTCCGAGCTTGGCCAGCTCGTCAGCAGTGTTGGTGCCGGCGGTCTGCCGGACGTACGCGTCGAACTCCTGCTGCTGCTGGTTCGCTTGGGTGACTGCCCTGTCGTGCATGCCGTGCCCTCGGACGATCAGGTAGACGAGGATCCCGATGAGGGGGAACACGATGATGAAGATCACCCACAGCGCCTTGGCAACCCCACTGAGGTCGTGGCTCCGGAAGAGGTCGCTGAAGATCGCGATGAGAACCCAGATCCAGATCACGAAGGCGAACACCATGAAGAGAGTCCAGAACAGGTCCAACAGCGGGTACTGGCTCGCCAGCATCTCTTGCCTCCTCGCTCATGCGACGACCGCATCTCGCGCCGGGTCGTCGACGTGACCAGTTCTATCAGCTGCCGTCGACGGACGTGGTGTTCGACTCGCCAATCGCGCTGGTCTCGGTCCACCGTGAGCGACCGAAGGAATCTCTGCCGAATCCGCAATAGGCTCCCGACCCTCGGGACGAGGCGAGGAGGAGCAGATGCCGCCGACAGACTTTGGACGCCGGTCGTCGACGCGACGTTGGACGGGTCGGGTCCTGCTCGCTCTCGCGACGACTGCGGCATCGGTGCTCGTGGTCGGAGCGCCCGTCGCCTCATTCGCGACGGTGACGCCTCATTCCGCGACCACGTGCGGGGGCACGATCGCCTCGCCGGGCTCGCTGCCGGGCGGCGCCTATACCGACTTGGTCGTCACCGGCGTGTGCGACGTCGATGCCGGTCAGGTGCTGGTGACCGACAACGTCACCGTCGACTCGGGCGACGCTCTCTTGGCAGGGTTCGCCCTCAACCATTCCGGCCCGGGTACTTCGGGCATCACGGTCCAGGGCTCCATCGTCGTCGACAACGTGGGCACTCTGATCCTCGGCTGCAAGGCGACTTCGTTCCCTTGCTTCGACGACCCCCATCAGAACGCCGCGACGCTCAATTCGCCTGCGACGGTCGACGGGGACGTGATCGGACTCGCTGCGCTCGGTGTCGTCGTCCACGGCTCGACCGTTCGCGGCGACATCCTGCAGCAAGGCGGAGGTGGCGGTCCGAGCTGCGCGGTGTCTGGGCTCTTCGGGAGCTTTCCCTTCCCGTCGCCGGTCTACAGCAACTACGAGGACAACGCCATCGGTGGCAACCTCCGGGTCACCGGGGTGAACTCCTGCTGGTTCGGAGCTCTGCGCGACCAGATCGGCGGCAGCGCCACCTTCGCCGGTAACAGGTTCTCGGACCCGGACGCGTCGGAGAACCTGGACAATCAGGTCAGCGGCAATCTCTTGTGCAGCGACAACTCCCCCGCCGTCCAGTACGGGGACTCGGGCAGCCAACCGAACGTGGTTGCCGGCTTCGCGACGGGTCAGTGCGCCTTCGGCGTCATGGCGCCGAATCCCCCGGGACCGCCTCAGCCGATTGCGGTGCCGTCTTCGACACCGCCGGGATATTGGCTCGGCGCCGCGGACGGCGGGGTGTTCAGCTTCGGTGTCCCGTTTCTCGGCGGGTTGGCCGGCGGTGTACCGCTCGACTCGACGATCAACGGCTTCGCAGCCGTACCCGGCGGGAGCGGCTACAACCTCGCCGAGGCGAACGGCACCGTGTTCTCGATCGGGCAGAACTCGCTCCAGTGCACCAGCATGAGCCCCCATCCGTTGATCCCCAACAAACCCATCGTCGGGATCGCGGCCGCTCCCGGTGGCAACGGGTGCTGGACCGTAGGCGGTGACGGCGGCGTCTTCTCGTGGGGTCCCAACGCGCCCTTCTTCGGCTCCGCCGGTGCGCTTCCGCTGGTCCAACCGATCGTCGGGATCGCGGCGACGCCCAACAACGACGGGTACGACCTCGCAGCCGCGGACGGAGGCGTCTTCGCCTACGGCCCGGGAGGGACGTTCTACGGTTCGATGGGCGGACACCCCCTCAACCAGCCAGTGGTCGGCGTAGCGGTGGACCCGGCGACTGGCGGTTACTGGCTGGTCGCAAGGGATGGCGGCGTCTTCAGCTTCAACGCACCCTTCTTCGGCTCGATGGGCGGGACGCCGCTCAACAAGTCGATCGTCGGGATCGTGGCAGCTCCGGGTGGAAACGGCTACTACCTGGTCGCGGCGGACGGCGGCGTCTTCGCGTTCGGACCCGGCGCCACGTTCCAAGGCTCGACCGGCAGCCTGCGCCTCGTCCAACCCGTGGTCGGCATGGCGCTCGGCTGAGGACCGCCGGTCCCGACGAGGCCCCCGCCATCGACGCGAGGAGCCGATCCGCGGTTAGCATTGATGGTGAACGACGACGGAACCGAGGTGACCCGATGGCCGGAATGACTCGTGCATCCACGGTGGTGGTCACCCGCGTCGTGGTTCGGAACCGTTGCGGCTTCGCCACGGTTTCACCCGCGGGGGTTGGCACAAGGGTGCCGACCCAGCCTGTGCCGCTCGGCTGAGCCGAACCGCGCCCCCGCCTTCTCCGGCTCCTGACGCCGGGCCGCCGCGCTCGCGCGACGACGCACTCCGTGCGTCGAGTCTCCTTCCGTTCCGCATCTCCGGAGCACACCAATGAACGACCGATCCCTCTTTCCCGCAGCGAACACCAAGGACACGTTCGCCTATTGCTGGGCACAGATGCGCCCGGACCGCGCGCGCTTTGCGATCGCCTGGTCGGCGGTGGTCGTCGCGACGCTCGCCACTGCGGTGGCCGGGCCGTTGATCTTCGCCACCCTGCTCGGACGGATCGCCGATCTCCCAGCAGTCGGGGGCCACCTCTCGAGCTTCGTGCCGCTGGTCATCGGCTACGCAGTGGTCCTCGCCGGCTCGACGATCTGCTGGCGGGTCGCCGGCTGGGTGAACTGGGGCGCCACGCTCCGATCGTTCTCTCGGGCGATCACCAACGGCTACGACCATCTGATCGGGCTGAGCCACCGCTGGCACACCGACCGACCCTCGGGGGAAGTCATCTCGTCGCTCGAGACCTTCTCGTGGGCGTTCGTCGAGATCGTCGACATGACCACCTGGGGGGTGCTGCGCGTCGGGGTGACCGTCCTCGGGGCGATCGTCGTCCTGGCGGTGGTGGCGTGGCCGGTGGCCCTGGTGATGTTGATGCTGGTCGTCGTGTTCGGCGTGGTGCTGGTGCGCCGGATGGGCCTGGTCGTCGCGGCGGAGAAGGAGTTCTCGGACACCCACTCCCAGGCGACGGGCGTCCTCGCCGACACGATCTCCAACCTCACCACCGTGCGTACCCAGGCCGCCGAGGACCTGGAACGAGAGCACGTCGCCGGAGTGGTGGACGACTCGATCCGGGCCGATCTGAAGGCCCGGCGCGTCTTCACCACCACTCGGCTCCAGATGGAGTCCTCGATGGCCGCGCTCAACTGGCTGGCGGTCACGGTCGGCCTCGTGCTCGCGCTCCACCACGTGCTCGCTGCGGGGTCGGTCTACCTCATCCTCTTCTACGCGACCTTCGTCGGCGGCAGCCTCGAGGAATCCTTCGAGTTCATGCGATCGATCTCGCGGGCCGCCGGTCGCTGCGCCAAGTTCGTCGGCATCGCCGCCACACGAGCGGAGATCCTCGACGCCCCCGGAGCCGACGAGCTGAAGGTGGAACACGGCAGCATCGAGTTCCGAGCCGTCTCGTTCTCCTACCGACCCGACAGTCCGCTGTTCGACCGCCTCGACCTCCGGGTCGAGCCCGGCGAGCACGTCGGCCTGGTGGGCGCATCCGGGTCGGGGAAGAGCACCCTCACCAAGCTCCTCCTCCGCTTCATGGACATCGACGAGGGAACCATCCTCCTCGACGGACAGGACATCTCCCTCGTCACCCAGCATTCGCTGCGCCGGGCCATCTCCTACGTCCCCCAGGACCCCCAGATGCTCCACCGCACGATCGCCGAGAACATCTGCTACGGCGTCGGCGCCCTCGAACGGCCGGACATGGACCTGGTCCGGGTGGTCGGACGCGCCGCGCACGTCGAGGAGTTCGTGGATGAGCTTCCCGACGGGTACGACACCGTGGTAGGTGAGCGCGGGCTCAAGTTGTCCGGGGGCCAACGCCAGCGGGTGGCGATCGCGCAGGCGATGGCCAAGGGGGCCCCGCTGCTGATCCTCGACGAGGCCACCTCGGCGCTCGACTCGGAGTCCGAGGTGCTGGTGCAAGAGGCCCTCTGGCGGCTCATGGCGCACTCGACCGCGTTGGTCGTCGCGCACCGTCTCGCGACCATCGCCCGCCTCGACCGCATCGTGGTGATGGACCGTGGGGGCGTCGTCGAAGAGGGCACCCACCGCGACCTGCTCGCGGCGTCCGACGGTGTCTACAGCCGCCTCTGGCACCACCAGTCGGGCGGCTTCCTTGCCGCATGAGGGCTACGAGGCCGGACTCACCTTCTGGAGGTAGGGCACGAGGTGATCGAAGAACAAGTTGTTCGGATAGGCGCCGGCCGGGTCGTTGTGCGCGTAGACGGTGTGCTCGTCGACCAGGGTGAGGTTGGAGGTTGGAATCCCCGACTGCGCGGCAAGGGCCTGTGCGGCGCTCAGCACCGCCGGGCCGCCGAGCACGGTGGCGATCGCGTAGATGAGCAGGCCGTGTGGCAGGTCGTGCCCCATGGTGGCGTCGACGCCGAGGACGCTCTGGGCCGGGTTGGCATTACCGTTCCCGACCGCACCAGTGTCCTCGGTGAGCCGGTGTGGGAAGTACCACTCCATCCCGTCTGCGTTCTCGACACCGGCGCCCGACAACATGGTGGCGTAGCGCGAGAGCGGCGTGATGGCGCCGCTCCCGTCCCAACCGTGCACCGGTCCGGTCGGCGAGACTCCTGTGCCCATGTGGGCTTGTGCCGCCTCGAGCGCCGGAGGCGAAGTCCCGACATTGAGGGCATAACCGAACTGTGCGGCGTTGGTGACCCGGACCGCGGGGACCAGGTCCTTCGGCAGGAGGCCGGAGGTCTGACCGAGCGACGGCGAGTTCGGGTCGTAGACCGCCGAGGCCCCACCCGTCGCGCTGTAGACACCCGCGAAAGGAGCGGTGATCCCGCCGAAGGCGAGCCACGGCGACGTCATCGGGTTGTCCAGAGTCTGCAAGGTCGCGGTCGCGCTCGCCGCGCTCACCGGCGGGCCGCTCCCCCCGTCGATGTAGACGAGCCCGGCGAGACCGTCGGCTCCCGGGTGCCCGTCGAAGTCCCAGGTGGCGTACGCAGTGACCACCGACCCGCCGAGCGAGTGACCACCGAGCACGACCTTGCCGCCGAGTCCCTTGGCCGCGCCGATCACGTCGTGGAGGTCCTGTACGGCGACGCTCATCCCCCAGTCCTTCGCGAACTCGACCGAGGAGTCCGGGACGTTCTGGACGTGGTGGGTGATGCTCTTGTCGGTGAGATAGCCGAGGTAGTAGTCGTACAGCTGGGCCGAGCTCACCTTGTGTTGCTTGTACAGGGTGAGCTTGGACTGGTCCTCAAGCAGGTTCTCGCGTCGTTCGACCGACCACACCTGCCAACCGGGAAGCTTCGAGACGATCCACTTGGCGAGGGGGACGAAGTAGGTGCTCCCGGCCGAGGTGCCCGGCTCGAGAACGAGCACGTTCTTGGCAGTGCTCGCTCCGACCTTCAGCACGCCGACCTTGTCGTACTTGGCCGGGGTTCCCGGTGCGTCGAACCCTTGCATCCAGGTGACCGTCAGAGCGGCGGGCGAACCGGAGGCCGGGGTCGAGGAGGACGAACTGCAAGCCGCCAGCACCGATGCGAGACAGGCCAGCCCGACCGCGACGCGTGCGGCTCGGCCGGTATGCGACGACTGGTCTCGCATCACGTACTCCTCCGGGCGGTGTCCTCCTCGCCGGCGATCACGTGACCGTGAACACCGCGGCGCTGGTCGAGATGCCGCCCTTGGTCTTCACCGCGATCGGCCCGCTCACCGCCCGTTTCGGTACCACGGCGGTGATCTGGGTGGGGCCATCGGAGAGGACGGTCATCTTCTTGCCGTGGAGCGATACCTTGCGGGCGCCGGCGAACCCCGAGCCCTCGATGGTCACGAGCGACCCGATTGTTCCCGAGCCGGGCGAGAAGCCGGAGAGGGTCGGCTCGGGGAGAAATGTTCGGTGGCTGATCGCGGTGCCACCGGCAGTGGTGACGGTGATCTGGGCGAGGCTCGCCGCGCTCGGGACCTCCGCGACCACGGTGGTCGCCGAGTCGCTCAGGATCGACGCGGGGACGCCTCCGAACGCAACCTTTGTGGCCCCGTTGAGTGCGTTGCCGGTGATGGTCACCGAGGCGCCGGCCGGAGCCTTCGGCGGGGTGAACCCGGTGATGGTGGGTGCGAAGGTGTCGACCGGCGCGCTGTCGACACAACCCCCGTGGCCACCATCGGCCTGGTTGGACCACAGACCCTGGACCACGAACGTGCCGGTGGCCAGTGTCAGGTCGTACATCGCGCCGGCTTCGGGCGCGGTGATGTACACGCAGAGGTCGGCGATCTCGTCACCGGAGGAATCAGACCATCCCGGAGGTGGGACGGTCTCGGGAAATTGGTCGGTGAGTGTCTCGGCGTACTCGTGGCTCGCCGTCGAGGTGGCTCCGTCGAGGACACCCGAGGGCCCGCTGTTCACGAAGTTGGCGCCGCAGGAGCCGCCCGCGTCGGGGACGTAGGGGAGATTGGTGAACGCGGCGATCGGCCCCGACACCGGACCGCCTCCGTCGATGAACGGATCGTGGGTGTCGTCGTGGTACGCGCAGTAACCGTTCGTCGGGTCGTTCCAGCCGTCCGGATCGGCGCCGGTCGGCGACGCGATGACGTACTGGATGTCGCGGTTCGAAGCCTGGGTCAGGTTGCCGAAGTGGGCCGCCGCCGCCTCGGCCTCGGCGGCCAGCTGGTTACCGGTCGCGCCGGCCGAGGTGACCGAGGTGGCACTCGACGAGTTGTCGTACCAGGTGCCCGAGAGGACCCCGTGTGAGGGGTAGGGGATGTTCTGGCTCGCGGAGTTGCAGGAGGTCGCGCCGAAGGCCACGCCGTCGCAGTACTGGGTGACGATCCCGCTCCAGAGCTCGCCGTCGGTGCCGAGTCCCGCGTAGAAGCTCTGCAGCGCCGGCGCCTCACTCTCTGGATCGTTGCTGAAGACCGCCTGTCCGCTCCCGTCGGTGCTCTCGGTTCCCCACTCACCGCCGAAGAAGACGAGAAACACCTGCGGTTGGCCGGTGGTGACCCCCGCGCCGACCAGACCGCCCGCGGTCAGTCCACCTCCGTAGGTGACGTCCTTCCCCGAGCTGCCCGACTCCGCGCCATTGGATACGGGCGACGTGGAGGGAGCAGGCGTACCCGAGGTCGCCCCGACGATCCGGGGCACTGCGCCGTGCCGGTACACGTGGCCGTTCGCGGTGGGGGTGGTGTACCCGACCGTCGGCGCCGCAGCCCCCGCGGCGGAGATGCCGGCGACAGGGGTCACGATGCCGAACAACAGCGCAGCGACGGCGATTCCCGCGCCCCTTCGGCCGATCCTGTGGGTACCTAACCGCAACTGCCCGTTGCGACCTTGGCGCATGCTCCGTACCTCCGACACCCCTCGCACGCCCGCCCGCCCCATAGGGCGGCGCCGGACGTGCACCACCGCGCGAGCTCTGTCGTGGACCGCGCCTCGTACCGAGGTCGAAAGGCTACCCCGCGGTCCGTTTCGAACGCAGCCTTCGGGACGATGACGGTCGCCGGCTCGCCGGCTCGATCTGGTGGAGCCGGACTCAGGCTCCGAACAAGAGGCCGTAGTCGGCGCCGCGACGGAGGTGGTGTCCACCGTCGACGGCGAGGCATTCACCGGTGATCCATCCGGACTCGGGGCCGGCGAGAAACCGCACGGCTGCGGCGACGTCCTCGACGGTCCCGAGGCGACTGATCGGCATCTGCTCGAGATAGTCGTCGAGCAGTGGTCCACCCGCGGTGATCGGCGCCATGAGCTCGTCGTCGATGATGCCGGGCCGAACCGTGTTCACCCGAATTCCGGAGGGACCGAGCTCTTCCGCGGCGTACCGGCAGAGCATGTCGATGCCGGCTTTGGCCGCGCCGTAGGCCCAGAGGAAACGGTGCGGGAAATGTCCGGCGCCAGAGGACATCGCGATGATCGAGCCACCGCTCGCTCTCCCGCCGCCGACCGCCTCACCGACACCTTCCGCCATCGACGGCGCGGCGTGCTTGATGGTGAGGAAAGTTCCGATGAGGTTGAGCTCGACCGTCGCTCGCACCTGCTCGGCGTCGGCGTCGGCAATCGGTCCCATGTGCGCCGCGCCGCCCACGTTGGCGAAGAGGATCTCGAGTCGCCCCCGTTCCTCTGCGGCGGCTGCGACCGCCGCCGCGATCTCGTCCTCGTGGGTTACGTCGGCGACGACGTACCGGGCGCCTCCGGCCCGTTTGCGGCCCGAGTCCGCTGCCTCGCGCCCGAGGAGGTCCACCGCCGCACGAAGACGCTCCTCGGTGCGGCCGCAGATGGTCACCTCGGCGCCGTCTCTGACCAGACGGGTCGCAGTCCCGAGGCCGATGCCGCTGCCCCCGCCGGTGACCAGGGCCGTGTAGCCCTCGATGCCCCCCTGCTCCGTCTCGTCGGTCAACCTCGCTCCTTCATCGCTCGTGCACGGCCGTCGACCGCGCCCTGGCCGGACGTGCTACAGAGTGTCCGTTCCGGCTGCAGCATGCTACGGGCCTTCGCCCACCGGCATCGCACCGGACCCGGCCGGCGTCCGGAGCCGGTTCACCAGAAAGACCATCGGAGACGACGCGATGCCCGCCGAATTCAATCTCGCCGACCTCTTCGAACTGGTGGCCGACACCGTCCCGGATCGCCTCGCACTCGTCGCGGGCCCCGAGCGCCGTACCTATGCCGAGCTCGACGAAGTGGCCAATCGCTTCGCTCATCACCTCCTCGACCAAGGCGCGCAGCCCGGCGACTTCGTCGGCATCCTCGCCCGCAACCGGGCGGAGTGGGTCGAGACGATGATCGGGTGTTACAAGGCGCGCACGGTGCCGATCAACCTCAACTACCGCTACGTGGCCCCCGAGCTTCGCTACGTCGTCGACAACGCGGACCTCACCACGCTGGTCTTCGAGCACGACCTCGCCGAGCTGGCCGAGGCGGCACTCGAGAGCGATGGCGCGCGGTCACCACGACTCGTCGAGATCGACGGCGACCCGACCGGCCGGATGCACACGCTCGAGACCGTCTCCTACCAGGCGGTGGTCGCGTCCGGATCGCCGGCGCGTGCCTTCGGGCCGAGGTCGGCCGACGATCGCTACGTGCTCTACACCGGCGGCACCACCGGGATGCCCAAAGGCGTGGTCTGGCGCCAAGAGGACATCTTCTTCGCCGCGATGGGCGGCGGCGGCTGGGGAGCGCCACCGATCGCCCGCCCCGAAGAACTGGTCGGCCGACTCAACACCGACGAGAGCCGTCGGGTGGTCATGCTCGTCGTCGGACCGCTCATGCACGGCAACGCGCAGTGGGCGATGTGGAGCACCTTGATGATGGCGGGAACCGCGGTCCTCAACGTGTCGACACGCTTCGAGCCGGACACCCTGCTCAGAGCGGTCGGCGACGAACGGGTCGCGTCGATCGCGCTGGTCGGCGATGCAATGGCCCGCCCCCTGGCCGAGGCGCTCGCCACCGCGCCACCGGGAACCTACGACACCTCCTCGTTGGTCGCGGTCGGCTCGGGTGGAGCGATGCTTTCGGCCGCGGTCAAAGAGGAACTGAAGAGCCAGTTGCCCGGTGTGCTCATCATGGATCGCTTCGGCGCGAGCGAGAGCGGGGCCCAGGGCGCGGTCGACGAGGGAGCGACGGGCCCGCGCTTCGTCATGAACGACGAGACCAGCGTCCTCGACGACGAGCTCCGTCCGCTGAGCCCCGGGGACGGGCGGATCGGCCACCTGGCCCGCACCGGCCGGATCCCACTCGGCTACCACAAGGACCAGGCAAAGACCGACGCGACCTTCCCCACCGACGCGAACGGAGTGCGCTGGTCGGTGCCCGGCGATCTCGCGTCGGTCGAGCCCGACGGGACCATCACGGTGCACGGTCGAGGATCGGCGTCGATCAACTCGGGTGGGGAGAAGATCTTCCCCGAGGAGGTCGAGGCGGCAGTGAAGGCACACCCGGATGTCTTCGACGCCATCGTGGTCGGGATCCCAGACGAACGGTTCGGCGAGCGAGTGGGTGTCGTCGTGCAGCCCCGCCCCTCGTCGCAGCCACCGACCTTGGACGACCTCCAGCGACACTGCCGCGACCGGATCGCGGGCTACAAAATCCCGCGCGAACTGATCATCGTCGAGGCGGTGCCACTCACCGCCGCAGCCAAACCCGACATCGGAGCGGCCCGTTCGCTGTTCACGAAGCCGCAGCCACCTTCGCTGACGGATCGGCGCTGACCACCTCGGGTCCGGAGAGCGCGGGCACCGCCACCTGCGACCAGCGCACCGCCGTCTCGACCACCAGGTCGGCAGCCGCGTCGAGCGCCGCCGCGTCGACGTCGATCGACTCGACGTGTCCCGCGTCGGGCCAGACGCCCACGGTCCTCGACGGTGGCCCGCCCCAGGGCGCCCGCAGCGCGGCCACCAGCGCCGGGTAGGCGAGCACCGCAGTCCCCGGTGGTGGCGGTGCGCCGTTCAGGACCGACACCAGCGTGAACGGCTCGGAGCCGTCCCGCCCGTCGAAGGGACGCGACGCCCGCACCCTCAAGTCGGTGCGGCTGGTCAGGCGCACACCACGGGCCTCCGGGGTCGTCCACTGCTCCGTCGGCCCGCCCACGATCGGTCGGTCGGGGAACGCCGACCAGTCGAACGAGGACCACAGCACGGTCGCCCAGGTGACCGCGTCCGCCAACACGTTCGCCCGCCCCCCGGGAGGGAGGCCGGCCACCCACGGCTCCCAGTGGAAGCGCCGCGCCCCGGTACGTCGCCAGTTGGCGACGGCCTCGTCGAGGACGGTCTGGGCGACCTCGGCCGGGCTCCGGTACCGGCCGCGCAGACACTCGTCGACGATGGCCGCACCGAGCGACCGTCGGACGAAGTAGGGACGCCAGACGAAGGCGTCGTCGGGACGGACGACCGTCGACCTCGCCTGCGCCCGACAGAGCAGTGGAAGCGTCACGACCAATGGACCACCGCGGCTCACTGCCGCCGCCACCGGCGCGAGGTCGGCGGCGAGCCGCTCCCGCAAGCTTCTCGACCGTGCCCCGCGCGACCCTGTGCGGCGGGACGGCGATCACCGCTTCGGTGAGTTCGGTCGCGCGACTCACGACTCGTTCCGACCCGGCGGTCGATCCCCGAGCATTTCGGAGCCGGCGCCTGCGGCGTCCCAGGTGAACCCGGTGCCTCCGGCGTCCCACGGGAACACCGAGCACCAGGGGCAGAAGGGAGCCGGGCCCGGGGTGCTGTCGCTCCCCTCCGTTCCGGCCACCAGCGCGTGGACGCCCGCGACCACTCGTCGAGCGGCGGTGGTCAACAGGTCCTCGGTGATCGCTTCCACGTCGAGCTCGCCGTTGCTCGTGTAGTACGTGGCCACCACGAACGGGGGCGCCGAGTGCCGCAAGGTCTCGAGCAACGCCGCGAAATGCCGATCCGCTCGGTGGTGGGGCCGCCGCGAACCCGACACGAGCTCGACGATGGCCACCGATGCCTCTCGCTCTGCGGGGCGCCCGACCACGAGGTCGACCCGAGCCGAGAGCACCACCGCGCCGCCGGCGAAGCCGGCCCGCATCGACTCGTTGGTGCGCGGGAGCCACGACGCCTCCAGGGCCGGCCAACGCTGGACCAGCGCCTCGGCCTGCCGATCGACCTCTGCGGCGAGCTCCGCTCGCGCAGGCCCGGTCAGCCTCTCGATCCACTCCACCAGCGCGGCCTGCCGGGGGTCGAGCGAGAGCGCGGCGAGCCCGTCGGTCATCGGGTCGCCGATGATCCCGACGGTCACCTGCTGGCGGAAAAGGACCGAGACGAGCGCGCCGCAAGCGAGGGCGACCGACGGCTCGAACTTCCCTGAGCGGGGAGCGAAGTCGTGTGCAGGACAGCAGAGCGCGCGGGCCAGCCGCTCCCTCGTCACGACGAGCGGCTCGGCGGGGACCAACACGGGCCGCCGGACCGAGTCTCCTCCGGCCGCGGAACATGCGTCGCCAATCGACGAGATCCCGCCCTCGATCGACGAGCGCAACCCGGCGGCGAAGCCGGGGTCGACCACCGGACGCGCACGGCCGGTGGTACGGAGACGGTCGAGAAGGGCCCGACCGGCCAGCGGTTGCCAGGGGCGCGACCATGCTTCCGAACGAGGGGGGCGCTCCGCCGGGCGTCCCGCCACGTTCGGCCGAAGCCGGCCAGCGGAGAGGTCGCGCTCGCGGTTCGGTCGAAATCTCCCCCCGCCGCGGGCACGTTCCGTCGTCTTCACCGGCACCGCACGAGTGTCGCCCCAGGGTGTGACGGTCACTCGATCGTCTCCCCTTCCCGGTAGCCTCTCGGACGATGAACAGGAGGTGTCGGTGACCGCCTTTGCCGTCCTCTTTTCGATCTTTGTCGTCGTCACCCTGGTCCTGATCGTCCTGACCGTCCGGTTCACCCTGCAGCGCGCCGCGGTCGCGCGCGCACGCTGGCTCGAGGCGTCCGAGGAGCCGGACGAAGAGGGGATGCGAGGACGAAAAGGACGGGGACGACCGAGGGATGACCGCGCTCGTCCTCGGTGGCGGTGGGCCTCGTGGAGCCGTCCAGATCGGCATGCTCCAGGTCCTCGCCGAGCACGGCTTCGTGCCCGACCGGATCTACGGCTGCTCGGTCGGTGCGGTCAACGGGGTCGGGTTCGCCTGCGACCCGACGGTCGAGGGGGTCGAGCGGATGACCCGCATCTGGACCGGAATCAACCGAGAGCACGTCTTCCCGCAGGGGCGTCTCCACGGACCCTGGCTCTACTTCCAGCAGCGCGAAGCGGTCTATTCGAATACGGGGCTCCGGAAGATCATCGAGGACGGGATCACCGTCGAACGTCTCGAGGACACTCCAGTGCCGGTCGAGGTGGTGGCCACGTCGCTGACCGACGGCCGCGAGCGGTGGTTCACCTACGGACCGGTGGCCGAGGCGGTCCTCGCCTCTGCGGCGATGCCGGCCATCTTCCCCCCGATCGAGATCGAGGAGGAGCGTTACATCGACGGCGGGGTGGTGAACAACGTCCCGATCCGACGGGCGATCGACGCCGGAGCGACCCGGATCGTCGTCCTCTTGTGCAACTCGCCCGTCTACACGCCGGGCACGTCGAGGCGACCCATCGAGGCGGTGATCAACGCGCTGTTCGTCTCGATCCACGCGCGCTTCTCCCGGGACATGGCCCAGCTCCCGGACGGGGTCGAGGTGATCCTGTGCGTCGGCAGCGAGGAGGCGACCCGCGACTTCGACGACTTCTCGACCACCGAGGCGCTGATCGCGCACGGCCGTGAGGAGGCCTCAGAGGTGGTCCGGCGCTACGGGCTCGGGAGCAAGGCAGGACCGATCCCGGCGGCACCCACTCCGGCACCGGGGCCGACCGAGGACGAGCACCC
This sequence comes from uncultured Acidimicrobiales bacterium, assembly GCA_963741055.1. GTDB lineage: Bacteria > Actinomycetota > Acidimicrobiia > Acidimicrobiales > RAAP-2 > Bog-756. Next base: position 14,414 of record CAVUGU010000027.1, read on the forward strand.
TCCCGGCAAGCTCGAACGGTCAGTCGGCGACCCGTTCCGACGTGTCCGGAGCGGTCGTGGCCGGCGGCACGTCGAGCCAACCCGAACCCGGTACGTAACGGCGCACCACCCGGGCCGGCACGCCGGCCACCACCGAGTGGTCGGGGAAGTCGCCGCGGACCACCGCACCGGCACCGACCACCACGTTGCGGCCGAGGGTGGTCCCCGGGAGGATCACGACCCCGGTCCCGATCCAGCTCCCGTCGCCGATCCGGACCGGGACGTCGTGCGGCCACTGCGCGTGCACGACCTGGTCGGGGTCCTCGTAGCCATGGTTCTGGTCGGTGACGTAGATGTACGGGCCGGTGTAGACGTCGTCGCCGATCTCGATCGAGAAGTGACCCACGATGTGGCTGCCCCGGCCGATCATGCAGCGGTCGCCGATCCGGACCACCGGGTCGGTGATCATCTGCTGGCCCGGCACCATCCCTGCCGAGAGGCTCACGTCCGGCCCCACCAGGGTGTCGCGCCCGATGTGGATCCACCGCTCGCCGAAGAGCGCACCCTGAGGAAAGGTCAGACAGCTGCCCTCGCCGAAGGATCCGAATCGCCCTGCCGCCACGTCGCCCGGGCCGATGGCACCGTGGCGGGCCACCCACTGCCAGGCGGCGTGCACCAGCCGGTTGGCCAGACGGTCGCCCCGACCGGTGCCACGCCAGGGCACCGGAGCCGACTCGAAGGGTCGAGCCGGCGACGAGGTTCCGTTTCCGTTCGAGGTTGGCCCGGTGGGCAGCTGAGTCTCCCCGGAACCGGAGTTCGCTGACATCGCCGCGACGGTATCCGATCAGTCGGCCGTCGAACGAAGCGGGTGCCACCATCGGCAACTCGCCGCCGTCGCGCATCCGTAGAGTTGGAGGATGCCCCAGGCCGACGACGTCGCGGCAGCCCGCTCGACGCTCGGGCGAGCGGGCTTCGAGTCCGGTTCGGACCTCTACGAGCGCTCCCGTCCCGGCTACCCGGCCGAAGCGGTCGCCCATCTGGTGGCCACCTCCGGGATCACCGCCGGCTCGCGGGTCCTCGACCTCGCGGCCGGCACGGGGAAGCTGACCCGCCAGCTCGCCGCCCGCGGTGCGGTGTGCGTCGCGGTCGAGCCGTCCGCTTCGATGCGCGAGGTCTTCGTGCGCGCGGTGCCGGGAGTTCCGATGACGGCGGGGACGGCAGAGGCGGTACCGGTCGCGACCGGGGCGTTCGACGCAGTGGTGGCCGCCCAGTCCTTCCACTGGTTCGAGCCCGTCGAGGCACTCGCCGAGATCGCTCGGGTGCTCCGGACCGGAGGATCGCTCTCGCTCATCTGGAACGAGCGGGACGAGCGCGACCCGATGGTCGCCGAGCTGGTCCGGATCAGCAAGTGGGATCGCTGCCAGCCCTACCCGGTCGGAATGGACTTCGGAGCGGTCCTCGACCGGAGCGGGCTGTTCGGAGCCGTCGAGCGGACCATCTTCCCCTTCACCCAGCAGCTCGACCGTGCCACTTTCGTCGAGCAGATCGCCACTCGGAGCTACGTCCAGGTCCTCCCCGAGTCCGAGCGCGCGGCACTGCTCGCCGAGGTCGCCGAGTTCGCCTCGACTCTCGACGAACCGATCTCCCTCCCCTACCTGACCGATCTCTTCAGCGCGCCGGTCCGGTCGTGAGCTAGGTCGCTGGCCGGCGGGCGGCGATTCTGAGCCAGCCGTGGGACCAGGCCTACCCATATGCCAGCCGTGAGACCCAGGCCTACCCATATGTAGTTTCACGCATGGTGATGTATAATGATGTATAATGATGTATATAGGTCACGCGCTCAGCGACAGCTCCGCATGGGCGTGCAGCCCCCTTCCCGCGGACCACATCGCCCCCTGATCCGCAGAGCGAACCGACTCCGAAGCCTTCGTCGACGCCGGGCTTGCCGGATCCTGTCTCCTCGGTAGATCCTCTGTGCGCCACATCGCGGGGTCTGCGCGTGGCTGCACGCACCGAACCACGGGAGGTTGCCGCCGATGGTGAAGCTCACCTGCCTGCTCAAACGCAGAGCGGGGATGACGCCGTCCGAGTTCCAGGCCTACTGGCGGGACCACCACGGGCCGCTCGTGGTTGCCACCCGTTGTGGCAGCCACGTCCTCCGTTACGAGCAGCACCCCCGTCCCCTCGACGACTACCGGAGTGACGACGACCGGTCGGGTTACGACGGCGTCACCGAGCAGTGGTTCGCCTCGATGGAGGAGTATCACGCCCACACCACCGAGGTGGACTTTCCCGAGATGTTCGCCGACCTACCCAACTTCCTCGACCTCGACGACCTCCACTTCGTGGTCACCGAGGAGCCCCGGGTGGTCATGGACGGAACCGTCGACTGGTAGGGCCGAACCCTCCGAACCGCTGGGCGGCTCGGAGGCGGCTTCGCCCCGGCATTGACGCCGGGTCGGCTCGGACATACGATCCGGATCACCGGACAACGTGTCCGATCCAACCGGAGGTCGCCCCATGAGCACCACCGAAATCGACACCAGCGGCATCAGCTTCGACGACATCGACCTGACCGACTCCACGCAGTTCGTCGGGGGGGTGCCCCACGACTGGTTCGCGTTCCTGCGTCGCCAACGCGCCGGTCTGGTGGTTCGAGGAGAAGGAGACGGCCAGCGGACCGTACTTCCACAACGCCGGATCGGGCTTCTGGGCAGTGACCTCACATGCCGGGTGCACCGCGGTCAACCGCGACTACGAGCACTTCTCCTCTCAGCGCGAGGCCACCTACCTCTGGGACCTGGCCGCCGACGACCTCGCCCAGCAGCAGCTGATCATGCTCAACATGGATCCGCCGCTCCACACCCGGTACCGGCGCTTGGTCAACAAGGGCTTTACCCCGCGCACCATCGCCCAGCTGCACGATCGGATCCACGCCGCGACCGATGTCATCATCGACCGAGTGATCGAGCGCGGCTCGGCAGACTTCGTCACCGACATCGCGGCCGAGCTCCCGCTGGTGGTGATCGCCGAGCTCCTCGGCGTTCCCGACGAGGACCGTCACCGGATGTTCGACTGGTCAAACCGGATGATCGGCAGCGAGGACCCCGAGTACCAGACCGCCGGCGAGGTCGCACAGCAGGCATCGTTGGAGCTCTACGCCTACGCGTCCGAGTTGTTCGCGCTCAAGAGGGCCGACCCACACGAGGATCTGATGAGCGTGTTGACCGAGGTCGACATCGAAGGCGAGAAGCTCTCCGAGCTCGAGCTCGAGCTCTTCTTCCTCCTGCTCACCGTCGCCGGCAACGAGACCACCCGGAACCTGATCTCCGGAGGGATGGTGGCATTCTTCGAGAACCCCGACCAGTGGCAGCTGCTGCGCAACGACCGCTCGCTGCTGCCCAGTGCGGTCGAGGAGATGCTCCGCTACGTGAGCCCGGTCATGGACTTCCGTCGGCAGACCACCGCCCGCATCGAGCTCGAGGGTCAGGTCATCGAGGAGAACTCGAAGGTGGTCTTCTACCACGTGTCGGCGAACCGCGACGAGAAGGTCTTTCCGAATCCGCACACCTTCGACATCACCCGCGATCCGAACCCTCACATCGCGTTCGGAGCGGGGGGGCCGCACTTCTGCCTCGGGGCGAACCTCGCTCGGCTCGAGATCCGCACCATGTTCGAGCACCTGCTCGACCGGATGCCCGACATCGCGCTCGACGGCGAGGTCCAGCGGTTGCAGTCACCGTTCATCAACGGGGTCAAGCACATTCCGGTGGCGTTCCCGCAAGGCCCTCGGGTGGCTGCATGAGCGACGTGACGAAAAGTCCCGGCCATCTGAAGGAGGTCATCCGCGACTTCCGGAGGGAACAGGTCGTCGGGGTGGCTCGTCGGCTGGTCGCGGAGCGAGGTACCACCGACGTCTCGATGGACGAGATCGCCACCGCGGCGGGGCTCTCGCGGTCGACGGTCTACGTGTACTTCGCCAACCGCGAGGAGCTGCTGCGCGCGTGCGTCGCCGGGTTGCGCGAGGAGCTGGTCCGAGCGGTCACCGCCACGAGGGACCGGGACGCCGAACCGGTCGGGCGGCTCGAATCGCTGATCGAGGAACTCCTCGCCCGGGTCGACGACGACCGGGCCTTCTTCCGCCTCGCACTGGTCATCGAGGGAACCCTCGGCCGCGGCGCCGAGGGGGTGGGCGACGAGCTCGCGCTCCTCAGCCTGGACATCGCAGAGCTCATCCGTGAGATCTACGAGGACGGGGTCGCCTTGGGCGTCTTCTGCGCCGGCGACCCGGTCCGCGCGACCTCGCTCATCGGTCAGCAGATCTTCGGTGCGATGGCCGTCCGTGCGGCCGATCCCCTGCCCGAGCCGCGAGATGGGGTGGCCGCCGAAACCTGCGCCTTCCTCCTCCGCGGGATCGGGACCGGCGAGCGAGCCCGCTGAGGCTCGAGGCTCAGCCTCCGGCCACCGCCGGCACGATCGAGAGGGTCTCGCCGTCTCGCACGGTCGTCGACAGACCGTCGAGGAAGCGCACGTCTTCGTCGGCGACGAAGACGTTCACGAACCGCCGGAGATCACCCTTCTCGTCGAAGAGGCGCTCGGCGAAGCCGGGATGTGCCACCTCGAGCGCCTTCAGCACCTCGCCCACGGTCGAACCTTCGACGCTCACCTCTCCGGCGCCACCGGTCAGGGTGCGCAGCTGGGTCGGGACACGGACGGTGATCATCGCTTGCCTCGGACGTCTTCGGGAGCGTCCGGTATCGAGGCCATCGCGGCGGCGAACGCTTCGAGGGTCGGTGCGACCGTGGCCGTCGGGCCGGTCGAGCCGGCGAGCGCCTCGACCGTCTTCAGCCCGTGGCCGGTGACCATCGCGACGACCCGCTCGTCGGGACGGATCGCGCCTTGCCCGGTCAGCTTGGCCAGGCTGGCGATGGTGACCCCACCCGCAGTCTCCGCGAAGATGCCTTCGGTGCGCGCGAGAAGCGTGATCCCGTCTCGGATCTCGTCGTCGCTGACCGCGGCGCATGCTCCACCAGAGGAACGGATCGCGTCGAGCGCATAGAAGCCGTCCGCGGGGTTGCCGATCGCGAGCGACTTGGCGATGGTGTCCGGCTTGACCGGACGGACGGTGTCGGTTCCCTCGGCGAACGCCGTCGCGACCGGTGCACACCCGGCCGCCTGGGCGCCCGAGACGCGCACCGACGGCTCCTCGTCGAGCAGACCGACCTTCCAGAGCTCCTGGAATCCCTTCGCCACCTTGGTGAGCTGGCTCCCCGATCCGATCGGGCACGACGACGTGGTCGGGCGCGGTCCAGCCGAGTTGCTCGGCCACTTCGAACGCGAGCGTCTTCGAACCCTCCGCGTAGTAGGTCCGCACGTTCACGTTCACGAAAGCCCATGTCGGTTGCTCGCTGGTGAGCTCCGCGCAGAGCCGGTTCACATCGTCGTAACTGCCCTCGACCGCGACCACCGTGCCGCCGTAGACCGACGTCATGGTGATCTTCGCGGCCTCGAGGTCGTGAGGGATGAGCACGATCGACTCCATCCCCGCCCGCGCCGCGTGGGCGGCGACCGAGTTGGCGAGGTTGCCGGTCGAGGCGCACGCCGCGATCTTGAACCCGAGCCGACGAGCCTTGGTCAGTGCCACCGACACCACGCGGTCTTTGAAGGAACCGGTCGGGTTGGCCGTGTCGTCCTTGATCCAGAGCTCGCCGAGGCCGAGCTCGGCCGCCAGGCGATCCGCCCGGTGCAGCGGAGTGAACCCCGCACCGAGGTCGACCGGTGCGGGGTCCGAGACCGGAAGTAGGTCCGCATAACGCCAGATGGTGCGTGGTCCCGCCTCGATCCGGGCTCGGTCGACGGTGGCGGCGATCCGCTCGTAGTCGTACGTGACCTCGAGGGGACCGAAGCAGAAGTCGCACACGTGCAACGCCTCGGCAGGGTAGGTGCGACCACATTCACGGCAACGAAGGCCAGCTACGAAGTCCACAGACGTCTCCTCATCGCTCGGGCATTGGCACCTGGTGCATTCACTGGTTGCCGCGGCGTCGCTGGGCCCGGTCCCTCAGCCGCTCTGGATGATGTCGACCATTGTAGTTCGATCTTGTGATGCGGCGTCAATGCACCTCGCACCGGCACGCACGACGATGCCCGGTCGAAGGCCGGGCGGTTCCCACCTCGGTCCTGGGCAGTATCGGGGCCAACAGCTCGGGACCCGCAGGGGTCAACGCGACACGCACCAGCGCGACCGGACGGACCGACGCCTCCGACAGCAACGCCGTCGGGGAATAGGCCATCCAGGTGCGGCCCTCCCGGTCGACGAACAGCGACTCCTCCCCCGGTCCTCGGCCCTGGGTGTTGGAGGCCAGCCACGGGGTCGGCGAGAGGTCGGTACAGGGGCCGGCGGGTCCCGGACAGCGAGCGAGCCCGATCGCGTAGTAGGGCTTGTTGAACCAGCCCCCCGAGTAGAAGAGCCAGTAGGTGTCGTCGACCTCGACGAGGTCCGGTGCCTCGACGATGCGGTGCTGCCACTCTTCGTCCGCCGAGAGCAACTCGAACTGCGGACCGACAACGGACAGCCCGTTGCGGCTGAGGCGTTGACTGAACAGGTGGGTCACGTCGGTCGGACCCTGGAAGTCGGAGTTCTCGTCCGATTTCCAGAGCAACCAGTGCCCGCCCGCGGGGCCGACGAAGGTGCGGGGATCGATCGCGCCACCGAACGCGGGCTGGCAGACCAGAGGCGACGGTGTCGGAACGAATGGACCGGCCGCCTTCGTCGCGGTGGCCGCTCCGAGACACTGACCCTGTGCGCCGGGGTAGGAAGGATTGGCCAGCGCGTCGAAGTAGAGGACGTAGCGTCCGTCGATCCGGCTCACGTCGGGGGCCCAGGTGAACCCCGGGGTGGCCCACGAAGGGTCGAGCGTCATAGCCGGACGAGGGGAAGGCCACCGGCCGAGCACCTTCGAGTACGAGACCACGATCGGCGGAGTGAAGATCGAGGTCTGGCTCGAATACAGGAAGTAGCCCGACTTGGAGGCGAACACGAACGCATCCGGTTGGTTCTGATCCGGCTCGGGGATAAGGGCGGGTGCGTCCGGATTCGCCGGGCCGTCTCCCGGTTCGACCGGCTTCTTTATCGACGTCGGGCCGATCGCGGCTCCACGCGGCGCGCCGGGCGGACCGGCGCGGAGCGAGACCGAGGAGGTCGCCGAAACGACGACGCCAAGCGTCACCGCCACCAGTGCGACGCCGAGCGGGACGGACCGCCGGAGCCGACGACCGGGGTCTGCCTGCCGTGCCGGCGCGTGCACTGCTCCGAGGAACGGCGAGGCGCGCGCCGTCGAGTGGTGACCGACGGCTCCCACCGGAGATCGCCGCCGCCTTCGGAGTGAGCGATGATGGGCCGGTGGCACGCCATACCAACCCCGACCCAGACGCGCGTCGCGACCACGGTGCCCATGCGGCCGAGCTGGCGTCGTTGCGTCGCGGTCGCCGGATCTCGGTGTGCATCCCGGCCCGGGACGAGGCAGCGACGGTCGGGGGGATCGTGGACGCGATCGTCCGTGAGCTGACCGAGGAAGGAGGCGGCGTGCCACTGGTCTACGACGTGGTCGTCGCAGACGACGGCTCGACGGACGAAACCGGTGAACTCGCACGTGCAGCCGGGGCGCGGGTGGTGACCCGGTCGAGCGGGGTCGGGGGCAAGGGCCAGGCGATGCGCTCGGCGCTCGAGGCCGCCTCGGGCGACCTCATCGTGTTCCTCGACGCGGACGTGACCAACTTCGGCCCCCACTTCGTCACCAGCTTGCTCGGCCCCCTGCTCGCCGACGACTCGCTCGCACTGGTGAAGGGGTATTACGAGCGACCGCTCCATGGTGCGCCCGGTGGCGGCGGCCGAGTCACCGAGTTGGTGGCCCGTCCGCTCATCGACCTTTTGTTCCCGCACCTGGCCGTCGTCAAACAGCCACTCGCCGGTGAGACGGCCGCGCCCCGGTCGGTGCTCGAGAAGTGTGGCCTCGCGGACGGCTACGCGGTCGAGCTCGCGCTCCTGATCGACGTGGCCGCCCGCTTCGGCACCGAATCGATCGCGCAGGTCGATCTCGGGATCAGGGAGCACCGGAACCGCCCGCTCGAGGAGCTACGGCCGCAGGCGACCGACGTTCTCCGCGCGGCACTCGCCCGCGCACCGCGCGACCCGGAGGGCTGACTCCGAGCCGCTCGGGGATCAGGAAGCGCCGGCGTCAGGCGGGAACCCGCTGCGGTTCGAGCTCGAGCTCCCCATCACGCCCGAGCGGCGCGTCCACCGCCGGCACCGGCGAAACGGCCGCACGGCGGGCCCGACGCCGGCCCGGGATGAACAGCGCGCAGAGCGCACCGACCGCGACCACCGCCGCACCCACTTCGACCGCGGGGGTGAGGCCGGCGACGAACTGGGTACCCGAGGCATAGCCGCCTTTGGCGCTGAAGACCGCGCCGAGTGCTGCGACCCCGAGCACGCCGCCGAGTTCGCGAAAGGCGCTGTTCGCTCCCGAAGCGACCCCCTCGAGCGATGTCGGCACGAGTCCGAGGACCAACGAGGCGAGCGGCACGAAGAAGAGCGCCATACCCACTCCGCAGATGACGAAGGGCGCTACCAGATCCGCGTAGGGAGTGGTCGGCGTGGTGAGCATCGCGAGCCAGGTGAGCCCGACGGCCTGCAAGGTGAGCCCGGTGACCACGAGCGGCTTGCCGCCCCACCGCTCGGCGAGGACGCCGATGATCGGCGCGAGCAGCATCGCCATCGCGGTCCAGGGGAGCACCCGGATGCCGGCCTCGAGCGGCGAGTACCCCTGCACCGTCTGGAAGAACTGGGTGAGGAAGAAGATCGCTCCGAACATCCCGAAGCTGAAGAACAGTGCCGTCAGGTTGACCGCAGCGAAGCCGCGCCGAGCGAACAACCTCAGGTCGAGCATCGGGTGGTCGGAGTGGAACTCCCAGGCGACAAAGGCACCGAGCGCGATCGCACCCGCGACGAACGAGGCGAGGACGGAGGTACTCGTCCATCCGTGGGCGTTGCCTCGCACGAGACCGAGCACGATGCCGAAGAGACCGGCGCTGACGAGTGCGACCCCCGCCACGTCGAGGCGGTTCGACGGTCCCCTCGATTCCGACAGCTTCCACCAGGCGAGCGGCACCAGGATCGCGCCGACTGGGACGTTCAGCCAGAAGATGTACTGCCAAGCCCATCCACTGGTCACTGCGCCGCCGATCAGCGGGCCGATCGCGACCGCGGTCCCCCCGATCGCACCCCAGATCCCGAGCGCGGCGTTCCGCCGCTCCGCCGGCACCGCGGCGCTGAGCAGCGTGAGCGAGAGGGGCATGATCATCGCCCCGCCCGCACCTTGGAGGGCGCGTGCCGCGACGAGGACCGAGATGCTCGGGGCGAGGGCTGCGACGGCGGAGGACGCAGTGAACAGCGCGATGCCCGCGACGAAGATGCGCCGGCGCCCGAACCGGTCGCCGACGACGGCCGCAGAGAGCAGGAGGACCGCGAAGGTGAGGGTGTACGCGTTCACCGTCCACTCGAGGCCGGAGAGACTTGCGTGCAGATGCACACGGATCACCGGCAGCGCGGTGAGCACGACCAGGTTGTCGAGGGACGCCATGAAGAGCGCGAGGCCGGTGATGGCGATCGCCCAGACCGCACGCGAGCGCGGACCTTGCGGGCGCCGGGTCCTCGTCGCCGCCGGCGTCAGCCCCGCGGGCGGACCCCGCGGAAGGATGGCTCGGGGCGTGAGTGGTGGGACGACGGACGGTGCGCCACCTCCTCAGTTGTGAGTGGTCACTAGCTACGTGGGACAAAAAAAGGGGGACCAAGGGCTGGTTCGGGTTCATGCGGATACCTCCTCGTTCAGAGCCCTCTCGGCGCGCTGGCGTGCCTTGATGGCCTCGACCGCGGCGCGAATGGCCTGGGCCTTCTCCGGGGCGGGACAGAAGCTCTGTGCCCAATGGTCCGACACCGAGAGCAGGTCGATGGCCGACATCACGTTGATCATCATTCCCATGGCGAAGAACTCGCGGATCCGGTCCTCGGGTTGGTGCGACCGTTCGGCGACGAGTTCGAACAGAACCTCGAACGTGCGCCGGCACGCACGTGCGATGTCGGGGTCGGAGGGCGCGGCGGCGAACCCGTGCAGCTGCACCTGCAGGAGGTCGGGGTCCTGCATGAGCTCGATGTAGGCCATCCCCATCGCCTCGAGCACCGCTTCGCCCTCGAGACCGTCGCTGGCCGCGGTCAGGGTCCGGATGATCCGATCCCCGACGAGCTGGTAGGTGGCGAGGAAGAGGTCCTTCTTGGTGCCGAAGAGACGGAACAGGTAGGGCTGGGAGATCCCCGCGCGGGTGGCGATCGCCTCGGTCGAGGTCCCGGCGTAGCCCGACCGGGCGAACTCGGAGACCGCCGCGGCGAGCACGTCGGTGCGTCGCTCCTCGGCGGTCAGTCGGGTCGGAACCATCACTCGGTCGATTGTAAGTGGTTACTCACTTACAAGTCAAGAGGACGGCCGGGGTTGCCGATTGGCGCTGCGAGCCGGGTAGCGTCGATTGCATGGCCGCCGACCGGGTCCGTTCCGAGGGGGACGGGTCGCTCGCCGACACGGTGCTCGTGTCGAACCGAGGACCGCTCGCATTCCACCTGGTCGATGGACGTCCGGAGCCGACCACCGCCGGCGGAGGGCTCGCCGGTGCGCTTCGGCCGCTCGTCGCCGGCACGGGCGCAACCTGGGTTGCGGCGGCGCTCGGTGAAGCCGACCGTGCCGCGGCGGGCCTCGGGATGATGGTCGACGAGGGAATCCGGATCGAGTTGGTCGACGCGGATCCCGAGCTCTTCGCGATGGCCTACAACGTGGTGTCGAACGGCACGATGTGGTTCTGCCACCACCATCTCTTCGACGCACCACGCCGGCCGCGGATCGACCGGCGATGGGGCGAGGCGTGGGATGCCTACCGCGAGCTCAACCAGCTCTTCGCGCTCCGCTGGCCAAGGTCGCGCCCGAAGGTGCGCGGGTGCTCGTGCAGGACTACCACCTGGCCCTCGTCGCGAACGAGCTGGTCCGGCTCCGGCCCGATCTCCGCACCGCCCACTTCACCCACACCCCCTTCGTGGACCCGTCGGTGCTCCGGATGCTTCCGACCGCGGCAAGCGAGGAACTCCTCGCGGGGATGGCGGCCTTCGGCTCCTGCGGCTTCCACTCGGATCGGTGGGCGAACGTGTACCGGGCCGGCCTGGCGGAGCTCGACGTCGGGTCGGCCGGCTATCTCGGCCCGAACCCGACCTTCGTCTCGCCGCTCTCGGTCGACGCTGGTCGGCTCACCGCGTCGGCTGCGGACCCGGCGGTCGCAGAGGCTGGCACGCGGATCGAGGAGTGGGTCGGCGATCCGAACGCCAGGTCATCGTCCGGGTCGACCGCATGGAGCTCTCGAAGAACCTGCTGCGCGGCTTCTGGGCCTTCGACGAGCTCCTGGAATGCGAGCCGGATCGTCGCGGACGGGTGGTGTTCGTGGCGCTCGCCTACCCCACCCGCCAGGGACTGCCCGAGTACCTCGCGTACCAGAACGAGGTCGAATCCACGGTGGCGCGGATCAACGAACGCTGGGCGACGCCGGGTTGGACGCCGATCCTCCTCGACGTCGAGGACGACTACAACCGATCGCTCGCGGCCCTCACCCGCTACGACGTGCTGCTGGTGAACCCGGTGCGCGACGGGCTCAACCTGGTGGCGAAAGAGGGACCGCTCGTCAACAGGCGACACGGTGTGCTCGCCCTGTCGCGCGAGGCCGGCGCCTTCGACGAGCTCGCTCCGGCGCGCCTCGAGGTCAACCCCTTCGACGTCTCGGCGACCGCCGCGGCGCTCGGGCGGGCGCTCGACTTCGGCCGCGACGAGCGGGTCGCGAGGCTGACGCCCGGTTGCCCGCATCGAGGCGCGGATCCGTCCGACTGGCTCGAGGACCAACTCGCCGCCGTCGGCTGAGCGGCGGCAGAGTGGCTCGGACCGAGCCGGTCCGCTCCGGTCGGCACCTCTCGCCTCACCCTCGACCCTGCGACTCGTCGGCCAGCCACGCCAGGATCTCGAGTGCGGCGCCAGGTCCGGGGACGGCCACGTCGGCCGCTTCGGCGATCTCGATCGGCGTCTCGTCGTCCACCACCCCGATCGACACGGTGCTGACGCCGCGTCGTCGCCTCAGGTCGGCCAGCGCTGCGAAGGCGGGCAGATCGCCGAGGTCGTCACCGAAGTAACAGGCCGCGCTGGAGTCGCGGGCCAGCTCGGCCACGACCGAGCCCTTGTCGACGTCGAGCGGCGGCGCAGCTCGGCCGACATCCGCCCGGATAGGCCCGGAGCGAGTTCCGCTCGGTCTCCTCGGTCACCGCCTCTTCAGCCCATGCCGCCGCCTCGGGGGCGAGGCGCCAGTGCACCGCGACGGTTGCGCCCTTCGCCTCGACGAGGACTCCCGGTGGAGCGCCGGCCGCCAGGCGCGCGGCGGCTGTCCGTGATCGTCGGTAGCTATCGCTTCGTGGCCGGGGTCGAGAACGATCCGTCCGTCCGGCTCGGCCCGCTCGAGCCCGTAGAGACCGATGATAGCCAATGGCGATGTGGCTCCTCGGGATCCTCCGTCGGTGCCGCTCGGTGCCCCACGCCGGCGGGAGGTCGAGGTGGGCCTCGAGGTAGGCGACCGGGCGACCCGACACGACGGCGACCACGCCGAAACGCGAGGCGAGATCGACGAGGAGCTCGGTGGCACCGGGGAGCGGCGCTGCGGCGCTCGGGTCGTCGACGATCGGCGCGAGGGTTCCGTCGAAGTCGGTCACGATCGCCGTCGTCGCCGGCGCGTCGAGCAACGGAGCGAGCGCGCGACGGAGCGCGTCGGGTGGAGGCGCCACGTGCGTGCTGCGGCCGGTCCTAGGTAGTGGTCGTCGTCGACGCCGAGGTGGCGAGATCGGGACCGACCACGACGACCACCTCTGCGGTGCCGATCGAACTGATCGGCGCGGCCGTCGTGTACGGCGCGACCGCACTCGAGGGGAGATGGAGCGTGCTCGCGACCGAGGCGGCCTCCTGCTCGCGACCGGCCACGTAGTACACCTTGGAGGTCGGCACCCTCGCCGACGCGTTGACTGCCGGCAGCATGCTCCAACCGACGGCCTGGAGCTGGTTGGAGACGCCCCCGGCTGCGCCGCTCACACTGGTCGCGTTGGCCACGAGGACCGGTACCGTGCCCGGCGGATGGGTGGTGGTGGTCGTCGCCGAGCTCCCGTGTGGGGCGGTCGTGGTCGTCGAGGCCACGTGCGGCGTAGTGGTGGTTGCCGCGACCGACGGCGTGACCGCGGTGCCGTGCACCTTGCCGAGCGCGATCACCGCGACCACCACGAAGACGACGAGCAGCACGAGTGCGCGGAGGGTCGGGAATCCCCCCGGCCGCCCTCGCCCGTGGCCCGCCGTGGCCTCCTCCGGCTGGGATGGGTCGTCCACCGGGCGCCAGCCTGCCAACCAGGGGGTGACGAAGCAAGCTTTCGCTCTCCTCGCCATCGGAGGTCGACACCGTTCTCGCAGGTGGAAGCCGCTCGCGGCGGTCGTGACCCTACACTTGGGGCGGCGCCGGGCTCTCCGCCGCCGTGCCGGTGTGGCGCAGTTGGTAGCGCAGACGACTTGTAATCGTCAGGTCGTGGGTTCGACTCCCACCGCCGGCTCGCGGATCGTTTCCGGGGGAGATCCGGGTATGTTCTCATCTGGCGGCGATCCGAGCCGATCGGTGAGTCGTGGCGGAAGCAGGGCATTACCGGGAGGAGCGGGCATGGCCGATCACGCGACGACCGCCGAAGATCGCACGCTGACCGATCGGTTCCTCGCCACGCGCTCGTTGACCGAGGAGCTGGCTGCGCCCCTGTCCGCCGAGGACCAGACCGTCCAGTCGATGCCCGACGTGAGCCCCACCAAGTGGCACCGGGCGCACACGTCGTGGTTCTTCGAGACGTTCCTGCTCGCTCCCTCCACCCCGTCCTACCGCGAGTTCCACCCCGCCTTCTCCGCGCTGTTCAACTCCTACTACCAGGCGGTCGGATCGCCCTTCCCGCGCGGCGAGCGGGGACTCGTCTCGCGGCCGGGCATCCACGAGATCGGTTGCTATCGC
>CAVUGU010000028.1:0-175476 GCA_963741055.1 uncultured Acidimicrobiales bacterium
TCACCATGCGCGACGCGGACGCCATCCTCTGGGCTCTCGACCGCAACCCCCTCCTCCGGTCGACGATCGTCGCCGTCGCGGTGCTCGATCGTGATCCTCCGTTCGAACGGGTGGTCGACAGGGTGGAAGCGCTCTGCGCGCGTCGACGCCATTTCCGCTCGGTCGTGACCCCTTCGAGCCTTCTCTGGGGTCCGCCTCGCTGGCGCGAGGTTCCGGGCTTCGTGGCCTCCTCCCACCTCACCCACGTCAGGGCACCTCTGCCCGGCGACCTCCGCGGTGTGCTCGACCTGGCCCAATCGATGGCGGGAAGGCCGTTCGATCCCGCTCGCCCCCTATGGGAGGCGGTGCTCGTCGACGGGATGTCCGACGCTGCCGCGGCGCTCGTCATCAAGGTGCATCACTCGGTCATCGACGGCGTCGGTGGGTTGAAAGTCGTCGGCGACATCCTCGATGCCGACCGCGAAGGAGTCACGAGGGCGGCCGACGCCGACGGGACGAACGCCGGGTCCTCGGACGCTTCCGATGGGGATCGGGCGCGACAACCGGTCTCGTCTCTGCCCTTCCGTCGGCTCGCCGCGCTCCGTCCTCGGTGGCATCGTCGGTGCGGCAGAGCGATTTCCGAGCGCCCTCTTCGAGTCCGCTCGGAAGGCGGCGAGTGACCCGGCCGGTTCGATCGAGCGGTGGGTCCACGCGGTTGTCGACTCCGCTGCCCTGGTCGCGCCGTCCCCGACCCCCTTGTCTCCCCTCATGCAGGGCCGGAGCCTCGATCGGCACTTCGAGACGGTGGATCTTCCCGGGGTCGACCTCCATCTTGTCGCCCGCCGAGCTGGCCTCACCCTGAACGACCTCTTCGTCTCCGCTCTCCTACGTGGGCTCTCCCGCTACCACCATGTCCATGGACGACCCGCCGCACAGCTCCGGGCCCTCATGCCCGTCAGCACGCGGCGTCCGGAGGACCCACTCGAGACCAACCGTTTCGTGCCCGCACGTGTCGTACTGCCGGCCGATCTCGACACCGCCGACGCCTATCTCGACCAGGTGCCCGCGCTGCTCGGCAGGTGGAAGCACAGCGAGGCGCTGCCTGTCAGTGACCTGCTCTCTGCAGCGCTCGACCGGCTGCCACCACCGGTTGTCGCCCGAGTGTTCTCGTCGATGTTGACGGGGGTCGACTTCACGGCAACCGATGTGCCCGGGCCCCCGCTCGACGTATACCTCGCCGGGGCGAGGGTCGAGTCACTATTCGCCTTCCCCCCAACGGCAGGTGCCGCATTGAACGCAGGCCTGGTGACGATGGCCGGCCGGCCTTCCATCGGACTCACCATCGACCCGGCCGCGGTCCCTGATCCTGCGTGCCTGTGGTACTGCCTCAATCAGGCTGTCGACGAGATGATCGGAACCGCCGAGCGCCGTGGTTCGACGGGAGCAGGGCAAGCGGTTGCCCTTCCTCCTCCGTCGGAGCGGACCCGAAGGGAAGAGCACGGATAAGAAGAGACCGAGGAGTTTACGGCACCCCGTGAGAAAGGACACGTGATGGCCCAATCGAAGGACCTGCGTCAGCGGGTCGATCAGATCATCGAGCGATCGGAGAAGGAGTTGCTCCGTGCAAGCCACAAACTGGCCGCGGGCATCGACCGGGAGGCCAGCCGCGTGGTGTCACCGGCGTCGGCCGACCTCGAGCGCGTGGTGGACAGGGTGTTCGACTTCACCGAAAACGTCGTCCAGGGCCAGCGCCGGATGGTCAAGGACATGATGAAGGCGGTCAACGAACAGATGGATCGGGCGGCGGTCGAGGGGCGGCGCGCGACCAAGCAAGCCAAGAAGCACATGGCGACTCGGCACCGTGCCCGGCACCTCGCCGGTTCGAAGAAGGCCTCCGGTGCGAAGGCAGCCGGTATCCGAACTCCCGCCAAGCGCGAATCGACCGGGAAGGCAACGAGGACGAGCAAGACGAGCGGCGAAGCGGACCTCTGCCCCGCGCAAGCGCATCGCGGGAACCACGTCCGGGCCGAAAACCGCTGACGGGCGCGTGAGGACGTGACAGACCGGCCGCACGGCGGCCAGGTCGACCTGGTGGAGGGCGATGATCGGGGGGCGCTCGACTTCCCGCTCGAATACGTGACCATCCACGGCCATCTGGTCGGGGTGCGCCGCGGGGGCTCGGGCCCGGTGCTCCTGCTCCTCCACGGGATCGCCGGCAGCTCGCTCAGCTGGGTACCGGTGATGGATCGGCTGCGGCACGAGTTCACCGTGGTCGCGCCCGACTTCGTGGGTCACGGTCACTCGGCGAAACCCTCGGGGGACTACTCGCTCGGCAACCTCGCCAGTTGGACGCGCGATCTGCTCGAGATCCTCGGGATCGATCGCGCGACGGTGGTCGGCCAGTCCTACGGGGGTGGCGTGGCACTCCAGTTCGCGTACCAATACCCAGAGCGTTGCGAGCGCCTCGTCCTGGTCGACTCCGGTGGGCTCGGGCGGGACGTGAGCTGGCTCCTGCGGCTGGTCGCGCTTCCCGGAGCGGACCTGGTCATGCCCATTCTCTTCCCGTCCTTCGTCGGGAGTTGGGGAGATCGTGTCGCTCGTTTCGCGAGTCGCCTCGGAGTGCGACATCCCTCGGCGCGTGAGATATGGCGCGCCTACCGATCGCTCACCGACGAGGAGACCCGGCAGGCCTTCGTGCGGACGATCCGCTCGGTCATCGAGCCCGGCGGCCAAGCCGTCGCGGCGAAGGACCGCCTCTACCTCGCCGAGCGGTTGCCGGTCCTCATCGTGTGGGGTGAGGTCGACCGGATCATCCCCGTCGCCCACGCCTACTCGGCACACGAAGCGCTGCCGCACAGCCGCCTCGAGATCATTCCCGGGGTCGGACACTTCCCCCAGTCCGAGGATCCCGAGGCGCTTGCCGAACTGGTGCGCGACTTCGTCCGGACCACCGAGCCCTACGCCCATTCACCCGAGGAGGCCCGCAGCCTCCTCCGCCGCGGCCCCCCAGGCCCACCTTCCACCTGCTCGACCCCGGCAACGGACCCGCCCGCCACTCGGGTCACGCGCAGACTCGGTGAGACGAGTCAGCCCGAGGCGGAGCAGTGATGGCATAGAACGTCTCAGTGCGCTCGACTCCGAGTTTCTCGATCTCGAGGACGGTGCGGTCCACATGCACATCGCCGGGGCCTGCGTCTTCTCGGGTCCTCCGCCACCGCTCCGCGACGTCGAGGCGCTGATCGAGTCCAAGCTGCACCTCATCTCGAGGTATCGCCAACGGGTCCGCACCGTGCCCTTCGAGCTCGGCCGGCCGGTGTGGATCGATGACCCGCACTTCGACATCAGCTATCACGTCCGGCGCACCGCGCTGCCGGCTCCCGGCGACGACGCGGCGTTCTGCACGCTGATGGGCCGCTTGATGTCCCACCCCCTCGACCGCGATCGGCCTCTGTGGGAGGTGTGGCTGGTCGAAGGCCTCGAGGGTGGAGTGTGGGCGCTCGTCTGCAAGGTCCACCACTGTCTGGTCGACGGCATCGCCGGGGTCGGCATCCTGACCATCGTGTTGGACCTCGGAGCGGACGCCCCTCTCGGCGACGCGCCACCTTGGAGCCCCAGGTCCGAGCCGTCGGCCGCCTGCAAGGTGCTCGACGCCTGGGCCGCGCTCGTCGCCGACCTCGGCAGGGCAACCGGAACGCTCGCCGGATCGCTGGTCCATCCGGCAGGGAGTCTCCGCGCAGCGGTGGCGACCGGCGAGGGCGCGGTCCGCTTCTTGAGACGACTCGTCCCGACCCGTCGCCTCTCGATCGAGGGTCCGATCACTGCCCATCGGGCGTGGGCGCACTCCACTGCTGGGCTGGCAGAGGTGAAGACGATCGGTCGTGTCTTCGGCGGCACGGTCAACGACGTCGTGCTCGCGGCAGTGGCCGGCGGGTACCGTGCGCTGCTCGTCGCACACGGTGACGATCCCGAGACCGCGGTGCTGCGCTCGCTCGTGCCCGTGTCGACCCGTCACGAGGACGCGCAGGGGATCCCCGACAACCGGGTCTCCGCGGTCCTCCTCGAGCTGCCCGTCCACCTGGCCGATCCGGTCGAGCGCCTCGAGCAGGTCCACGAGCGGATGACCGCTCTGAAGGAGGCCCATCTGATCGAAGCAGGCGAGGCGGCGGCCTCACTGGTGGACCTCGCCCCACCGATGTTCCTCGGTGCCGTCAGCCGGCTGGCGATCCACTCGATGCACCGTCTCGGGCAGCAGTCCCTCAACACGGTCACGACCAACGTGCCCGGTCCGAACGTCCCGCTGTACTGCCTCGGCCGCGAGATGCTCGAGTACCGCCCGTTCGTTCCGATCAGCCACGGCCTGCGGGTGGGGACGGCGATCCTCTCTTACAACGGGCGTGTCTTCTTCGGCGTGACCGGCGACGAGACGGTCCCGGACGTCGGCGTGTTGGCGAGCGGAGGCGGCCGCGTGCGTGGAGGATCTCCACGGCCTGGCGCAGTCTCGGCTGGCGGAAGGGTGAACGGAGGGCTCCGAATGCCGGAGGCCCGAGTTCGGCAGCTCGGCCCGGCGCACGCGAGTTCGCGGCGCTACCGTTCGCACCATGGGCACACCCCGGATCACCATCGTCGGAGGCGGCAGCACCCACTGGACGCCGAGGCTCCTCACCGACTTCGCCAACACCGAGTCGCTGCGGGAGGCCGAGGTGACCTTGATGGACGTCGACCCGGACTCCCTCCCGCTCATGGTGGAGGTCGCCGAACACATCGCGAAGGTCCGTGACATCGGGCTGACGGTCCGCACGACAACCGACCTCGCCGACGCATTGGACGGAGCCGAGTTCGTCATCGTCGCGCTCTCGGTCGGCGGGTTCGCGAGCATGCGCCACGACCTCGAGATCCCTGCCCGCTACGGCATTCGCCAGCCGGTCGGCGACAGCGTCGGCCCCGGCGGTATCAGCCGTGCGCTGCGCAGCGTGCCCGTGGTCAGGGAGGTCGCTCGCTCGATGGAACGTCACTGTCCTGATGCCCTCCTGATGAACGTGACCAACCCGTTGACGGCGCTCTGCCGCTCGGTGGGCCGTACCTCGAAGATCAGGGTCGTGGGCCTGTGCAACGAACTGATCGGCCTCAAGTTCACGTTGAGCCTGCTGTTCGACGCCCCGGTGCACAAGGTGGATCCGGTTGCCGCCGGCGTGAACCATCTGCCGCTGGTCACCGAGCTTCGGATCTCGGGCGAGGACGGGTTCGCGATGCTCCGATCGCTGCTCGACGATCCGGCTTCCCATGGTGACGAGCCGATCTGGATGTCACCGCCACCCGAGGGAATGCACTGGCGGAAGGTGTCCGACGGCGAGACCTGGACCAAGGCCGACGTCTTGGCCAACACCCGTCTCAAGTGCGAGCTCTTCCGACGGTTCGGGGTGCTGCCGGGCTCCTCCGACACCCACGTCGCCGAGTTCTTCGCCGGCTTCGTCACCCCGGCGTCCGATTTCGGGAGGGAGTGGGGCGTCCACCACTACGGGCTGCACGGCCACCAGGAAGACAAGCGGGCCGACGAGCGAGAGGTGGCCGAGTTGCTCGCCGGCGACGAGGTCTCGCCGTGGCCGTCGGGCGAGCTCGTGGCGGACCTGATCGACGGCATCGTGACCGGCACCGAGCGCCATCTCCCGATGAACCTGCCCAATCTCGGCCAGGTCGCCAACCTCCCCGACGACGTCGTGGTCGAGTGCATCGGGACGACCAGCTCCGCCGGCGTCGCTCCGCGGGACACGGCGACGGTCGAATCGGTGCTCGGCGAGTACCTCCGCGAGGTCTCGCTCTCCCAGGAGCTCACCGTCGAGGCCGCGTTGACCGGAGACCGCACCCGGGTGCTCGAGGCCATGCTCACCGACCAGGTCGCCCGGCAGCTGCCCTACGAGCACCTGGTCAGCATGACCGACGAGCTGCTCGCGGCGACCGCACCCTGGCTGCCCCAGTTCGCCTCGTAGGCGCACCGGAGCCAGCGGCCCGCGCGGCTCAGGCGTCGCGACGCACGAGGACCCAGCAGCCGACCGCCAAGATCACCACGGTGTAGAGACAGAGCAACCCGAAGCCGGTCCACGGGCTGAACGCGGAGGCGACCCGATCGGGCACCCCGTGGGTGGAGAACATCACGATGCCGATGTTGGCCGGCAGATAGCGGGACACCGCGTTGGCGATCGAGGTCGGCAGTGCTTCGACGATGAGGGGCAGCACCAGCACGACCCCCACGAAGGCCGAGATCGCACCGGCGGTGTGCCGGATGATGGTGGCGATCCCGAGCGCCATCAGCCCGAGCACCGCCAGATAGAGGCCGGCCCCGATCACCGCCCGCAGCACGCCGGGCTGGCCCAACGAGGCGGAACCGCTCGAGAGCTGGGCCTTGATGTCCGGGGGAACCTTCAACCCGATCTGCTGCGCGTGCTGGGAGATCGCCGCTCCGGTTCCGACCGCGTGCTTGGCCGACAGGAGCGCCTGGCCGAGGGCGAAGGCGACGAAGCTGAAGATCTCGCTCACCACCACGGCGACCGCGCCGAACACGAGGATCTTGGCGGCGAGGACGACCGGGCGACGGGGAACGGCCGAGAGCGTGGCGCGGATCGTGCCGGTGCCGTACTCGGCGCTCATCACCAACACACCGAGCACCCCGAAGATGAGCTGACCGAGGAAGATGCCGATCAGGCTCCGGCGGGTCGGATCGTCGATGATGTCGCTCGCGTTGATGGTGCCGGTGCTGAGCGCCGACAAGCCCACCACCGCCACCCCGGTGGCGATGAGTGTCCACATGGTCGAGCGGACCGACCAGAACTTGGTCCACTCAGCCGCCATCGCCCGGCGCAGGCCCACCCGCCCCGGCGGCAGCTCGATCGCGAAGGGGGCCGGGGCCTCGAGCACCGCGGTCACGATCCACCTCGGAACTCGACGGATTGGTCGGTCAGTTCCATGAAGGCGTCCTCCAGTGAGGCGACAGGGGTCAGTTCGTGCAGGGCGACCCCGATCGACGCGGCCAGCTCACCCACCTCGGATGCCGACATGCCGGTGACCGTCATCGACCCGTCGGGATCCGCGATGACCGTCCCGCCGGCGTTGGTCACCGCGTCGGAGAGCTCGTGGGGGGACCGTGTGCGCACCTTGACCGACTGACGAGAGCTGCTGGCCACGAAGTCGGCCACCGAGGTCTCGGCGATCATCTTGCCCTTGCCGATGACCACCAAGTGATCGGCGGTGAGGGCCATCTCGGCCATGAGGTGGCTCGAGACGAACACGGTTCGACCCTCGCCGGCCAGCTTCTTGCAGAGCGTGCGCACCCAGCGGATGCCCTCGGGATCGAGGCCGTTCACCGGCTCGTCGAAGAGCAGCACTCCCGGATCGCCGAGGAGCGCCGCGGCGATGCCGAGGCGCTGGCCCATGCCGAGGGAGAACTTGCCGACCCGCTTGTTCGCCACCGAGGTGAGCCCGACCAGCTCCAGCATCTCGTCGACGCGCGAGGTCGGAATGGCGTTGCTCCGGGCCAGGGTCAGCAGATGGGCACGAGCGGTGCGACCGGGGTGAATGGACTTCGCCTCGAGGAGGCCGCCCACCTCGCGCAGTGGCCAGGGAAGGTCGTGGTAGCGACGGCCGAGCACCGTGACGTTGCCCGATGCCGGCAGGTCGAGGCCCATGATCATGCGCATGGTGGTCGACTTGCCCGACCCGTTCGGCCCGAGGAAGCCGGTCACCGTCCCGGGGCGGACGTCGAAGGACAGGTCGTCCACCGCCAGCACGCTGCCGAAGCGCTTGGAGAGTCCCCGGGCCTCGATCACCTCCTGAATCGTGGCACGCCACCGCCGCCGGTGGGTATCAGGATGAACCCGGATCAGGGATCAGGGTCGACCCGGACCGCGGAGGAGGGAGCAGACCTTGCACGCCGCACTCGTGGAAGCGCCAGCACTCGAGAGGCCGCATGGACGCCTTCGGCATCGCCGATCTGGCCACCGTTCGGCCTGAAGGACCGAATTCTGGGGCTTTCGCTCTGGCTGAATGGAGTTCACGTCATCGGCCATCGTGGACAGGTTTCAGGCAAGCGTTCCTCTCGACGATCGGTGATCTGTCACATGGGTGACGGACGTCGGGGACCTCTGTCGTGGAACAGGCATCCAGGTGGATGATCGCTTACCTGCGAGTCCGCCCGACGACCCGGTCGTCTTGCATGGTTCGAGATTCCAAACTCAAGGAGGATTCGCCACTCGACACTCGGTTGCAACGCTTTAGGAGGTGACCTCATCATGGAGTTCGTTTCGCTCAGCCGTCATCGTCGATTACGGCGCAGTTCATACGCAAATGGTTCATCTGGGAATGGTTCGTACACGAAGGATGTTTCCGGTCAATCGGAGCGCGAGAGGGTTTACGGCGCTTATCGGAACCAGTTGGAACATGAAGACGAACTGGTCGGAATGCGAAACGGATGGTTGGTAGGCGGCGAATCTTTTCTTTTCGCAGCCTATGCGGTGTTGCTCACGCTTCCCTCTGGGAGTTCGAAGACTTCATCGACCGGAGCCCAAAGCCTCAACAGCAATTTCCCATCGGCGGGACAACAACTGTTTCATGAGCTGCCCGTGATTGGAATAGTGCTGGCCCTCCTTGCATTCCTTTCAGTGTTCGCCGCGTTATCGCAGGAGCGAAAGCTTTGTAAAAACTTCGAGAAAGGGCACAGCGTTCCTCGCGGATACCCGGAGGTGATCTCTGGTTGGCCAAGGCACATCGGCCATGGCGTCGCAATACTGGTTCCCGCGGTCATGGTGGGTGCTTGGGCCTTCGTGCTGGTTGCGCGCTCTTAATTCCGAGACTCCAGAACGGTTGAGGTCCTGGACACGTCGCCGATAGGTCCCAGTGCCCCAACCAACCCGGCAATAGGAGCAGCATGCCCGGTGAGGCCAGGCTGGTGCGTCACGAGGCGCAGCACGCCGCGCCTGCGCACGCGAAGGAGCGAGGCAGGTTCAAGCCTGCTGGAGACGGTTCGACCTCCTAGGCGTGGAGGCCCGGTGAGCGGCGAACAGCTTCGGAAGATCAGGTCGGGCTCCGGCTTCATCGCTGCTCTGGATCAGAGCGGGGGTAGCACCCCGAAGGCCCTTCAGGCTCTACGGTGTGCCGGACGACGCCTACGCGGACGACGACGAGATGTTCGCGCTGATCGACGAGATGCGGACCCGCATCATCGTCAGCCCCTCTTTGGCGGCGACCGGGTCCTCGGCACCATCCTGTTCGAGGACACCATGGACCGAGAGATCGAAGGTCGTGGCTCCGTCGACTACCTATGGAAGGTCAAGGGCATGGTCCCGTTCCTGAAGGTCGACAAGGGCCTGGCCGACGAGAGCGACGGTGTCCAAACCATGCGACCGATGCCGGGTCTCGACGCACTTGCTCTCCCGGGCCAGGACCAACGGTGTCTTCGGCACCAAGATGCGCTCTTTCATAAAGCTCGCCGACCCAGCTGGCGTGCAGGCCGTCGTCGATCAGCAGTTTGCGGTAGCCCGCCAGATCCTCGGCACCCGGCTGGTGCCGATCATCGAACCGGAAATCGACATCCACAGTCCGGAGAAGCAACAAGCCGAGGCGTTGCTCAAGGCGGCAATCGTCGAGCACCTGGGTCGACTCGATCGAGATCAGCCCGTCATGTTGAAGGTCTCGCTCCCCGAGATCGACGATTTCTACGCGGAGCTGACCGAGCCATCCGAATGTGCTCCGTCTCCTCGCTCTCTCCGGGGGCTACAGCCGCGAAGAGGCCGACGCGCGCCTGTCTCGTAACCACGGCATGATCGCCAGCTTCTCCCGGGCGCTGACCGAGGGACTGTCGAAGGACCAGAGCGACGAGGAGTTCGAGGCCACCCTGAACTCGTCGATCGCCGCGATCTTTCGAGCGTCTGAGACCTAAAGAGGAGGGAAAACATGCCCGGATTCATCGACTACGAAAACCTGCCCGCTCCAACGGAGGGAATTCTCGTCACCCATTTCCTCACCGTACGAAGCGTGGCTCGGTCCCGTGCGTTCTACTCCGAGGTCCTCGGGGGCCAGGTCGTGCTGGAGGAGAACCCGTGCATCGTCAAACTTGCCAACTCGTGGCTGCTGATGAACCCCGGTGGACCTCCCACTCCCGACAAGCCCGACATCTCACTTGTGAACTACGAACCCGGAAACACGGTTTCCAGCTTCATGAACCTGCGTGTCGCCGACGTCCAAGCGTGTTACGAGCAGTGGAGCTCGAAGGGGGCCGAGTTCATCACGCCACCCATCGATCGCCGTGCTGAGATCCGCTGCTACATGAGAGACCCCGACGGCTACATCATCGAAGTCGGCCAGGCCACCGGGGTCCTGCGCGGGGAGCTGGCGGAGAAGCGACCTGAAGACTTGCCCGGATAAGAGTCCCGCCACTACTCAGGACGAGGCGGACGTCGTCACGTTCGGCATGTCCACGTTTGCCAGGTGGATGGCCAGCAGGTGATCGGCCGCCGCCTCCTCCGCGAGGGCGTTCCGGCGGTCGCTCGCCAGCTGTGCGTTCTCCACGGTGAGGTTGTGGTGCGCGGCGACGTCGTTCGGGTTGGCCATCAGCGCCTGTACGTCCTCGATCGTCCGGAGCGCGTCCGAGGTCGTCCACAAGGTCGCGATGCCCACCATCTGACCCAGGTGCTTGCCGGCCGGAGTACCCGGGACCTGGATGTTCGACAGGTCGAAGATGCCCTCGCTGGTGAACGAGCACGCCGACTGGTCATCGCCGAGAAGCCCCGGGGTCGGGGCCCGGTCCGCCGCGGTGAGCTGGTGGGCGGCCTGGAGCTTCCAGATGCCGACTGCCTGGTTCAGACCGAACGCACAGGGAGCAAGGTCGTTGTTCACCTCGGTCATCACGCTCCGTTCCGCGTTGATGTCCTCGGCGCGCGACGTGCTGGCCGGCAGGTCGGTCAGCACGGTGATCAAGAGAATGATCAAGGCGACGGCGGCGATCGCGAGCCCGCGGTGTCGCCGCCAGATCGGCTTGGTCGAGCTCGGATCCTCCCGCTGCGCGAGATCGGTGTCGGTCATTGCCCGATCAGGTGTTGCGCATAGGTGGCGATGCCTTGACCCCACCGATCGACGCTTGCGGCCGGAAGGCTGAACGAGCCAGTCGAGCTCTCGTCGGCGAAGGGAGTGGCGCGATCGCGCAGGTATCCCTGCGGGTCGATGAAGTCGAGGACGTCGTTGTGCGCCTCGAGTCTCGTCTTGGTGTCGACCGAGACCGACACCCCGTACTCCTTCCAGACCGCGTCGAGAGTGGCGAGCGGTCCGGTCAGCATGTGCCAGTTGGAAAGGGCGGCCAACCCTGTTCCCTCGAGCACCGGCTCCTCGCTGCTTTCCGCAAGGGCGCGCGGGTCGGTGTTGACCGAGAGGAACTCGACGTCGGCAGCCTGCGTTCCGAGGTCGTGGTCGGCCTGCTCGATCTCCTGGGCCAGCACGGGACAGATGTCGTCGCACGGCGAGTCGAAGAAGGAGAGGACGACGACTCGGTCCTGCTGCAGCGGGATGGAGACGGGCTGCCCGTTCTGGTCGGTGAGCGTGAAGGCAGGCGCGGGTGCGGGAGTCGGAGTGCTGAGGCCCATGAAGGACGACAACGGCGCGGTGATCGGAATGTCGGGCCCCGACGGCGCCGGCACCGGCGTCGCTTGTGGTCGGGTGGGCGACGCCAAGGTGGTCGGCGTCGTGGTCGCGGTCGGGTTGAGGCCGGCCGACGAGAAGAGACGCTCGCCGATCAGCCCCCCGACGGTGAGGATGAGGGCGGCTCCGAGCACCCACCAGACGAACGCGGGTGGGATCCCGGGTGGGCCCTTGGCCAGCTCGGCGGCGCGGTCGACCGTCTGATCTCGATCCTCGTGCGGCCTCGTCGCCTCGTGGTCGCCGGTTTCCAAGGGATCATCGGGATGCTCGGCCGCCGAGGTCCGTTGGTGCAGGCTCATCCCTTCGCCTCGAGACGGTCCACCCAGCGCCGCAACGAGGCGACCGTCTGGGGACCACTCGCCGTGCCGACCACCTTGCCCTGCGAGTCGAAGAAGTAGGAGACGGGGAGCGCCTGCACCAGATAGGCCGTCGCCACCTTGGCGCTGGCGTCGACGGCCACGGGGTAGGTCGCCCCGGCCTCACCGAGGAGCTTGATCGCGTCCGACTCGGAGTTCTCGTTGGTGTCGATGCCGGCGAAGGCCACCTTGCCGCTCGCCGCCCGCGCTTCGGTCGCGAGGGCCGAGAGCTCGGCGCTGCAGTCGGGACACCACGAGGCGAAGAAGTTGACCACCACCGGCTCCCCCCGGAAGGAAGCGAGGGTCACCGGCCGGCCACCGCCCAGGCCGGGCAGCGAGAAGGGTGGCGCCACCGTGCCCGGCGCGAGGAGGGTCGGTGGGCCTTGCGCCAGGGCGGCACTGCTCGGACCCGAAGGACGTGGACGGTCCTTGCACGACGACGAAGACCACGAACCCGACGAGGAACGCACCGGCCACCACGGCCAGCCACTTGAAGGTCCGGTCCCTCGGGTGCAGAGGCCGGCGTGGCCTTCCGATCCGGCCGGGCTGCTCGGAGGCGACCGAGCTCACCATTCGGCCTGCCGCTCGGCGGGGACGATCTCTTCTTGCACCTGCCGGCGGGCCGCACGGGCTTGCGGGTCCTCGTGGATCAGGTGCCACCAGGCGGCGATGGCGATGCCGGCCAATACCGGCCACTCGAACGTGTAGAACCAGCTGAGGCCGTTCCCGCTCAGCGCTCGGCCCGCCTGCCACCAGGTGGCGGCGACGCACCCGGCCACGACGACGAGGGCCTCGAAATGGAGCAGGAACGCCCGTGGGGAGAGCCAGCGCCGGGTCACGCCGATGCCGCTCCTCCCCGGTGTCCACCGAACGGTGGCAGCCCCCGCCGGCGGTCCGCGCGGGCGAGGGCGAGGAGCTCGGTGTCGGGATCCTCCTCCGACTGGAGCCAACGCAGCGCGTTCCAGAAGATCACCGGATGAAGCAGGCGGAGGCCACCGCCCACAGCACGGCCGAGGCGATCTGCTCGTCAGCCGCGGCACTGAGCCCACCCGCGGCGTGATGGAAGTTGCCGTAGAAACCGTGGGTCGACAGCCCGGTGACGTAGGCGAGGATCCAGAAGGCCCACATGGAGACCGCGGCGAGCACCGCACGCCGCAACAGTCCCGAGCGGGGCTCGAGCGGCGGCGAGCGGACCAGTTCCAGCCACAGACCGGTCCCCGCGAGGAGCAACGTCAGGCCCTCGACCGGTGCCAGCCAGCCGTGCGCGGCCACCGCGGCGACGGCTCGAGGGGTGTGCCAGGCGATGGCGACGGCGATGCCGACCGCCACGAACGCGAGCGACCAAGGGAGCTCCCGGTGCCGCCGGCGGTGGTCGGCCAGCCGGTCGACGACGCGGGCGGGTGCGTCGGCGCTGTCCTCGCGTCGTGCCAGGCGGAGCGCCCGCCAGGGGGCACCCAGTACGACGAGTGCCGGCACCGGGAGGGCCAGGAGGGAGAACTGCAGCACCGACACCGACTCGGTTCGCCGGGCCCAGGTGGCGAGCGGCGGCGCCAGAGCCGCCACGACGACGACGACGGCGCCCACCAGACACCAGGTTCGCCAGCCTCCGCTCCAGAGACGGGGCCGCACAGGGGCAGCCCCGTCGGTCATTGGTTGGGCCGGCGTTGAAAGAAGCCCCACAGCAGCACGGCACCGAGTACGCCGAGGGGGATCGCGAAGGTCAGAGCCTGGGTGCCCGCCACGCTTGCAAGGATCACGACTGCCCCTTCCTGCTCAGATCACGTAGAACAGTACCCAGAAGAACGTCGCCACGAGGGCGATGAACCCCCAGAAGTAGTTGCACCCGCTCAGGTTGGCGCGGAACAGGCGGGCAGCCGGCAGCGTCGAAGTGGGCGCACCGCCGTCCTGGGCGATCGCTCGCCGGAGCCGGAGCTCGCGGGCGAGGATCGTCTCGATCCAGTAGGTGCCGCTCAGGACCAGCACGATGTTCATGATCCCCCATCCGATGAAGCAGGAGGCGTACCCGCTCGAACCCGGGAAGAACGGCAACTCGGTGATCTGCCAGATCTGGAGGCCGATGACCACCAGGCCGCCGAGGACCGCGGTCCAGCCGGCCACCTGCCAGTCGAGGGTCTCGTCCTGGCGGAAGCGCCGTTCGCCGAACTGGACGAGTGCGGCGCTCGCCACGGTGATCGCGAAGATGGCCGCGCCGATCCCCGTCGGGGCGGTGATCCCTCCCGGTCGCCAGAGGTCCTCGTTGTTGGCCGAGCGCAGGTAGAAGTAGGCGAAGGCGAGCGCGGCGAAGGCGAACGCGTAGATGCCGATCATCAGCCGGCCGCCGGTCCAGAGGGCGCCCTCCTGGGACCGCAGCTCGAAGGCGATCTCCTCCGGGGTCTCGTGGAGCTCGGGAAACGACTCGAACTGCTCGTTCTCGACAGGTTGGTGGGCCATCGCGCTTCCTCGCTAGATCGGGGGCCGTGGGTCGCCCCCGGCCTTCCCGAGGTCGTCGGGACTGACCCCTCCCGAGGGGAGATGGGCCGCCGGGATCGGTGCCCCGAGGTCGGCCACCGGCAACGCGTCCGCCTCCCCGTAGTGGTAGGGGTCGTTGAGCACGACCGGGATGCGCTCGAAGTTGAACCACGGGACCGGGGTCGGCGTCTGCCATTCGAGCCCGAGCGAGTTCCACGGGTTCGGCGGCGCCAGGTGCGGGGTCAGGTAGATCGACCAGATGAAGTTGATGATGAAGAGGAAGAACGACGCGCCGAGGAAATAGGCGCTGATGCTCGAGATCTGGTTCAGCGTCTGCAGGTTGGCTGCGTACTCGAAGACCCGCCGCGGCTGGCCGAGGAGCCCGATGAAGAACATCGGGAAGAAGGTCAGGTTGAAGAAGATGAAGAACGTCCAGAAGTGCCACTTGCTCAGACGGCGGTTGAGCGTCTTGCCGGTGATCTTCGGGAACCAGAAGTAGAAGCCGGCGAACAGGGCGAAGATCAGACCGCCCATGATCGTGTAGTGGAAGTGCGAGAGCACGAAGAAGCTGCCGTGCACGGTGACGTTCACCGGGACGTCCGAGAGGAACACCCCGGTGACACCGCCGATGAGGAAGTTGAAGAGCATCCCGAGACAGAAGAGCATCGGAGTGTCGAACCTGATCTTCGCCTTCCAGAGGGTGCCCAGGGTGACCAGGAACAAGAAGCCGGTCGGGATCGAGATCAGCTCCGTGGTCAGCATGAAGAGCGGACGCATGTCGGGATTGATCCCGCTCTGGAAGAGGTGGTGTTGCCACACGAAGAACGACAACAGGGCGACGCCGAGCATGCCGGCGGCCGCGATCTTGTAGGCGAAGAGGGGCTTTCGGGTGAAGACGGGGATGATCTCCATCACGATCCCGAATCCGGGCAGGGCCATGATGTAGACCTCGGGGTGGCCGAAGAACCAGAAGAGGTTCTGCCACAGGAAGTTGCTCCCGCCGTGCTCGTTCACGAAGAACGCGGTCTCCGCAGTGCGGTCGAGGAGTCCCAAACGAGTCCGGCCACGACGAGGGTGGGCGTGGCGAGGGTGAGCAGTGCGGTCGTGGCCAGGATGCCCCAGACGAAGATGGGCATGCGTCCGAAGGTCATTCCCGGTGCGCGGTAGTTGATGATGGTGGCGGCCAGGTTGAAGCCGGCCAGGATCATGCCGATCCCGATCACCGCGAAGCCGACCAGATAGGAGTCCATCCCGCCCCCCGCCTGGGTCTGCAGGGGTGCGTACCCGGTCCAACCGGTCGGGAAGCCGCCGTAGAAGAGTGCGCTCAAGATGACCAGGTAGCCGGCCATGAAGATCCAGAAGGAGAACGCCTCGACCCGTGGGTACGCCATGCGACGCGAGCCGATCATCAGCGGGACGAGCCAGTTCCCGAGCGGTCCGACTACGGCCGAGGACGCCATCATCATCATGATCGTGCCGTGTTCGCTCACGATCGCGATATAGGTGCCCGGTCCGAAGGTGTGGGTGGTGGGACTGAGCAGCTCGGTGCGGATCAGCATCGCCAGCAGCCCGCCGGTGAAGAGGAAGATGAGCACTCCGACCGCGTACTGCCAGCCGACGACCTTGTGGTCCTCGGTCATCCGGAAGTAGCGGACCCAGTTCCTTTCGGGCGGCGCCGGTGCCAACTCCAGCCCGACCAACTTGGCCAGCGGATAGTGCATTCCGCCGATGCCGGTCATCCAGCCGGCGACGCCGAGGGAGAGGCCGAGCGCGATGGCCACGTCGTTCTGGCCGGTGTCTTGCACTTGGGTGTACCCGCTGGCGATGACGTTGCCGAGCCAGTGGCCGAGCAGGTAGCCGAGGACGCCACCGACGATCGCCCACAGCAGGTGCGGCCGCAGCCAGCCGGAGCGCGCACCACCCACGGCGCTCCCGTGGCGGGCTGGCGACGCCTTCTTCTTCCTCGCCGGGGTACTCGACGTCGCCGAGCTCGCTGGTGTCAATCGCCATGGCTCACCTCGATTCGAGCAGGTGGGGCGTCATGAGCCGCTCTTCGGCTGGGGGGCGCCGTACATCTCGACGTTGGAGTACGGGTCGACGTTGTCCGGGTAGTAGCCGCCGTCGGCGCCGTTGGCGTCCGGGGTGTAGGTCAAGGCGTAGGGCGGGAGCAACTTGGTGTTGACTCGCAGGCGGGCCTCGGTGAGCCTGGCCCAGGCCTCGAACTGTGGCTTCGTCACCACCTGGCCGCTGTTGAACATCGCGCCGTGCCAGATGCCGCAGAGCTCCGAGCAGCGCACGATGAACGAGCCGAGCTGCTGGGTGGTGGCGTAGGCCACGTTGTTGTAGTCGGGGTTGGCGTCCGCCTTCACGTTCAGCTGATACGCCCAGAAGCTGTGGACCACGTCGAGCGAGGTCACGTTGAACTCGACCGTCGTGTCGTTCGGGATCACCAGCGCGTCGGTCTCGAAGCCACCGAAGGTCGGGTACCGGTAGGTGAACTTCCACTGCTGGCCGATCACCTGGATCGGGAGGATGGTCTTCGAGGTCGGTGTCCAGATCGGGTTGGAGCCCTGGCCCCCGCCGGCACCGCCCGGCTGGATCAGTTCGTAGGTGCCGAAGCCGGCGAGGAACAGCACGATCACCGTGGTGGTGAGGATCCAACCGACCTGGATCCCCAGGTGCCCGCGCGACGTCGCGTCGGCGACCGGTTCGGGACCTCCCCGTGACGCCCGCCACATCACGATGGCGTAGATCATGTAGATCCACACGCCGATCACCACCGGCAGTGCGATGACGAAGAGGACGTTGAAGTCGAACTGCGCACCCTGCGCGACGTCGGTCATGGTGCCGGGCGGGATGTGCGGACCGGCCAGGTAGTAGTAGAGCGGGTCGAGGACGGCCGAGAGGACGACCCAGATCGCGATCAGCCGCCACCAGTGGTGTGTCGTGTCCGGTCCCTTCACTGCTGACCAGTCCGACCCGGCAGAACCCGTCCCGTCGGCCGCCTCGGTGTCGGTCATGTGACCACCTTCATGAAGCCGCCCATGTAGCCGAGCGTCGACATCGGTCCCCCGTTGCCGAAGAGAAAGCCGAGCGCCACAAGGGACGAAGCACTGGAACCGGTAGCTCCCCGGTCCGGGCGTCACGAAGGAGAACCGGATGACGTTGTTCGGCGAGCTGGTGTTGCACGGCGCGGTGCCGCACAGGTTCGCGTTCGGGTCGTTGCCGTAGAGCGGCACGTTGATGCCGAGGGACGGGATGGTGAAGGTGTGGGCGACACCGTTGCCCGAGTTCGAGTCGATGACCCGGAAGGCCTTGCCGTTGAGCAGGGCGACGTTGCCGGTGGTCCCGGTGACCTGACCGAGCTGCTGATTGCGGAGCGGGCTGCCCGAGTCGTAGTTGTAGATGGTCATGTTGACCCGGGTGTGCTCGGGCACCTGGAAGACCGTCGTGTGCTCCCACTGCCCTTGTGGGTTCCGCAGGAGGTAGGAGACCCAGGTCGGGTGGGAACCGAACCCGATCGTCCCCACCGTCTGGAAGGCGACGTTGACCGGCTGACCGGTGCCTTGCGAGGTGAACTCCACGGTGGGTGGCGTCCCGAGGAGGTTCACGATCAGGACGACCGCGGCGACGACGGCAACGGCAAAGAGGACCAGTGTCACTCCGACTCTCCACCGCAAGCTCATGGACCCCCCCAACTACGGGTTCTGTGCCCCAAACCTGCCATGTGTGAACCTACGGTTCCGGAGCGGCGGCGTCAACCATCTTTGCCCTGCTCTACCCGGGTGGGGCGCCGGATACCGCCCCGGGCGGTCTTTCGGTCAGCCGCGGGGGACCCTCTCGGCCACGCTGGAGGCCCGGAAAGCCTCGAGTGTCGGGTCGGGGGCCCGGTGGAAGAGGCGGTCCACCCCGAGGGAGAACCCACCCTCGCTCTCCATCGCCCGGCGGATGGTGAAGAAGAGGGCCGGCACCGCCCAGAAGTCCCCGCAGATCCAGAGGATGGCGGCACCGATCTGCTGGTCGGCGAAGGGGGACAGGGTCACGCCGGGCACGTGGTCGTACACGGAGTACCAGCTGCTGTCGGCGAAGATCGAGAGCGACATCGCGATGACGAACATCACCACGTTGGTCGAGATGATCGCACCGGTCTGCCAGAGGGGACTCGCCTTCAGCCGGAACGGGTACGAGGGGATGATCTGCAGCCAGAAGAGCACGCCGGTGACGAAGAAGCTGGCGTGCATCAGGGCGACGTGCACGAACTGGTTCTCGGCGGCGGCGTCGAAGAGCGCGGGGACGTGCCAGAGCACCATGACCGCGTTGAAGGAGATGAGCGCCGTCCAGGGGTTCACCACGAAGCGTCCGAGCTCGCGCAAGGGAGCCGCGAACCGGCCGAGGAGGACGAATCGCATCACGCTGCGCCGTACCCCGACCGGGAGGCCGTGCAGCAGGGGCAACCAGGGAGCACCCGCGACGACGAGGATGGGAGCGAAGAAGGCGATCAGGATGTGCTCGACCATGTGGACGAAGAAGTAGTCGTCGGACCAGTAGTCGATCGGGGAGCAGACGGCGAGGAGCAGCAGGCCGAGCCCCGCGTAGAAGAGCAGCGAGCGAAGACGGCGTTGGCGGGTCCGCGCTGGCACCGATCGCCTCTTCAAGTTGGCGAGACCGAGCTCGTTGAGCACCACGATTGCGGCGACGACGAGGAGGAACGGGTCGTAACTCCAATGCGAAGTGAGATAGCTCATCAGGCCGGTCTCCCGTTCGGAGCTGTCGTCACCGTAGCGCCGGATCGACGCCGCAGGCTAAGAGGAAGAACCGTACACGAGGGGGACCTGGGTCGACTGCACCTTCAGCCACGAGGTCCCCGAGGGCGGCAGTGCGTACACGCTGAACCCGGATCCGTCACTGGTGAAGAGCTCGATCGGGTCCCCACCGGTTTCGTTCGGCGACGGCGCGGGTGCCGACGAGGCGAGTGCGACCGTCGCGTGAGGCGGCGCCGGAAGGACCGTCCATTTGTCGCCCGGTGCGGCCTCCTCGACGACGGAGCCGTGCTTCGATCCCGCGAGCACCCCGATCTGGCCGCTTTGTCCGATCGAGGTCGCGGTCGGCCCGCTCCGCACGGTGAGCGCCGGCGAGTTGGTCCACACCCCGTCGGCCGGTTGCCACGTCGCAACCAGCTGGGTGTGGCCCGAGTGGACCACCGCCAAGAGCGCGGTGATCGCCGACCCGTTCGTCTCCAACCGGAGGATCGAGGTGGGGGCAGCGCCCAACTTGTGTCCGAGTCGGGGTCCGACGTGTCGCCACGAGCCGAATGCCTCGGTGAAAAGGCCGACCCCGTGACGGCACTGGACGCCGACCAGCGGCGAGCCGGCCGGGGTGAATGCGACCGCCTGCAGTCGCTGGCCGCCACAGCCCGGGAAGAGTCGGCGAAGTGTGGAGAGCGAGACCAGCGTCGACCAGGTGGAGGCCGCCGACGGCGCGGCGAGCACCCGCTTGCCCACGATCGCCAGCTCTCTTCCGTCTCCTCCCGAGTCGACGGCGAGTCCGTCGGGAACCTGCGCGACGGCACCGGGGAGGTACACGGGGTTCCACGTGCCCCCGCTGTCCGAGCTCACCGACAGAGGTGAGAACGTCAGCAGCTGGCTCGGCAGCACGCCCGCGAGTACGGACGGACCCGACATCCCCGCCACCAGTCCGCCGTTGTCGGCGGTTCCCTCCGGCGTGACCTGCGACCAGCTCGTCGAGCCTGCCGCCAGGTGGAGCAATTGCCAGAAGGTGTTCTCCTTGTCCGACAGATCTCCGAGCGGCAGCACGACCCACGAGCCGGAGGAGGTGCCCGTTCCACTCCGAAGTGGAGGCTGGGGGACAGCCGCGGCGGTGGCGCTCGGCACGGCGATCGCGAGGGTCAGGCCGCACATCGCGATGGCGACGACCAGCCTGCGTCCGACCCGCCCGAAGGTCGCACTCGAGGCGACCGAGCTCACGACGAGAGGACCTGGTCGATACGGTCGTGCAGTAGTGAGGTGAAGGACGAGGCAAATGTCTGGTCGGGCCCCGGATCGTCGATCAGCACGTCACGTTCGTGACCTCTGGCGTCGATGACGAATGCCAGGTCGCTGTGCGCGACCATCGCGCCACCGGTGATCGGCGTGACCAGTTGGCCGTACGAGCCCCACACCTGCTGCAGCGCGTCCGTCGTGCCCGTGAGGTAGTACCAGTTGGACAGGTGGTCGAGACCCTCCTGCTGGTCGAACGCATTGACGAAGGAGAGCGAGCGGTAGATCGGGTTCGCCACGACGGCGACGAAGTCGACCTTTTGGTTCTCCGCCTCGAGTTGCTGGTCGGCAAGACGGAACTCCTGCGCGATGAGCGGACAATCGGTGGTACAGACCGGGTCGAGAAAGGTCAGCGCGACGACGTGCCCGTGGAGTGCCGCCAAGCTCACCGGGTCGCCGTGCTGGTCGACGAGCGAGAACGCCGGTGCGGGGGTGTCGATTGCGTTGGGTGTTCCGTCGACCGACTCGGTCAGGATGGGGTCCACGGTCCGATTGACCGCAGCCATCGCCATCGGCGCAGTGCCGATCAGCACGATCCCGACCGCGGCCACCGCAGCCACCGTCCGGCCGAGGTAGGGAAGGGTGAGCTGCCGCCACCAGGGCGTGGCTCCTTCAGCGGCCGCGACACCCGCTCCGGCCGCGAACCCGCTCGCTTCCCGCCTCACCCGCTCCCGCGGGTGCCGGCGCCGTCTCCTCGAGTGGAACCGTGGCCGGCTGCTCCACCTCCACCGGAAGTCGGTAGACGGCCAGGTAGCCGCACACGAAGAGGAACGCCATCGGCAGCATCGAGTTCGGGTCGGTGCCGGTGCCGCCGAGGAACCCGAAGTCCTGGACGAACACCCAGTCGACCACGCTGAGCCCGATCAACCCGATCAACCCCCCCAGCACCAGAGGTCGCCGCCCGGTGAGCAGCAGTACCCCGATGGTGGCGAGCGCGAGCACGACCACCAGGTTCACCAACCATCCGTGTGCATCGTCGAAATTGGCGAACGCCCGCACCCACGACGAGAGGAGGTGCGGCTGGGGAGTCTCCGCCATCTGATGCAGCATCGACGAGAGGGTGCCTCCGCGGCCCTGCCAGTACCCGCGTCCCGGCCAGGCCTGGAGGACGGCCATCCCGATGAGGAACGCACCACCGACTCCGAGGACGATGCGGCCGAGCCGTGGCGTCGCGTAGGCGCGCTCGGGCAACGCGATCAGGACGCCGGCGATGCAGTAGAGAAGGACGGC
This sequence comes from uncultured Acidimicrobiales bacterium, assembly GCA_963741055.1. Lineage (GTDB taxonomy): Bacteria > Actinomycetota > Acidimicrobiia > Acidimicrobiales > RAAP-2 > Bog-756. The sequence continues at coordinate 21,767 of CAVUGU010000028.1, forward strand.
ACCGGGTGCGCCGAACAACCAGGTGAGTCCGGGAGCGAAGATCCCGCCGAACGCCTCCCCGAACGCCCAGACCACGAGCCCCCAGGCGACAGTCGCCGCACCGCCCAGCCGTGACCAACGCCCACGGGGAGCAACGAGCAACCAGACCCCGAGGCCGATCTGGATCCAGACGACGGCAGCGGCAGCTTGGATCGGGTGGTCGGACCAGATGGTCACTCCTTCGTTCACCAGGTGCTGGACCCATCCGGGAGATGAGGCGCCGGCCGGCTGCAGGACGCCCGAGGGGAGGCCGAGCGGCATGGACGACTGCAGCTGGAGCAGCCCGTCGAAGATCCAAAGGCAACCGAACCCGATCCGCAGCACTCGTCGCGCCAACGGCTCCGGACTTTGCCGCCGAGTGGCCGAGGGAAAAGAGGTAGTGCCCGCCTGCTGGAGGCGCCGGTACTGGAGCGTCCTCACGACGTTGAAGCCGAGCGCGCACACCACCAGCACGGCCAGTACCACGAAGAGCTGGTGGGCGAGGGCGGAGTGGAAGGAGGAATCGATGAGGGGATTCCCCGTCTGGACCGGCCTCCCCATTCCGGGCATGGGTTACGCAACCTCCCCTCGACCCGGTACTGGGCTGTCGAACACCGCCGCAAACAGTACTGCGCGTTCGCTCGGACCTGACCCCGGCGGTGCCTGTGCCGGAGACGGCCGACCAGAATGACGGCATGGACACCGACGCGGGCCGTCCGATGCGGGTGGGGGTGATCGGGACCGGCTTCGGCGCGCGAGTGGTCGCGCCGGCGTTCGAGGCGTCCGGATGCGAGGTGGTCGACGTGGTCAGCGCTCGCGATCCCCGATCGGTCGAGGCGCTGTGTCGTTCGGAGTTGGACCTGGTGTCGGTGCATGCTCCCCCGTTCCTGCACCGCGAATACGTGTGCCGCGCCGTCGACGCCGGGCATGCCGTGATGTGCGACAAGCCGTTCGGCGTGTCGGTGGACGATGCCGCGGCGATGACCGAGGCGGCGCAGTCGGCGGGAGTTCCGAACTTCCTCAACTTCGAGTTCCGCCACCAGGCGGCGCGGAGGGCGATGGCAGAGCTGCTCGTCTCGGGGGCGGTCGGGTCGGCGGAGCATCTGTCCTACACCGCGCTGACCTCTGGGTCCCGGGTTCCACTCCGGCGTTGGGGCTGGCTGTTCGACCGTTCTCGGGGAGGCGGCTGGATCGGGGCGTTCGGATCGCACGCGATCGATCTCGCCCGGTGGCTGCTCGGGGACATCGTGCACGCAGGTGCCACGACCTGGATCCACATCACCGAGCGTCCCGACGCGGACGGGAGCTTGCATCGCTGCGACGCAGAGGACGCATTCGTGGGCTGGGCCGAGACTCGGTCGGGCGCCACGGTGACGGTCGACTCCTCGTTCACGGCCGGAGCCCCGCTCACCCCGCGGATCGTCCTGGTCGGCTCGGAGGGTGTGATCGAGAACATCGGGGACCGCCGGGTCGTCGTCCGTCGGAGCGACGGATCGACCGAGCAACTGGAGTTCGAGCCGCGAGGCGGCGATCCCCATGGCGAGGCGATGAGCGCATGGACGGCAGTGATCCGCGAAGCGGTCTCGACCGGACGGCCGATCGGACCGTCGTTCGTCGACGGGCTCGCGTGCATGCGGGTGATGGAACAGTGGCGCGAGCCGTGCCCCGAGTGAGGTCGGTGACTTCGGCGCGGGCACCGAGTGACTGCCCGAGCGATCGAGAATTGAAGGTTTCCCTTTAAAATCGGTAGCGATGAGCATGTGTGTCTGTGAACGGACTGCCCGGTTCGGCCGAGCAACAGGGAGCTCGCGATGAAGGGCGATCGCGTCGAGGTCCTCATCGATACCGGCGCCGGGGTGCGGTCCTTCGAGCTCGATGCCACTCGGGCCGGCCGCCGGCTCGAGGTGTCGGTCAGCCGAGGCACCGTCGAGGTCGTCGAGGTCACCCGATCGGGAACCCCGGTGCGAACGGCGCGGTTCATGGCCAGCCGGGTGGTCGCACTGGTCGAGCACCCCGCGGACGTGCGCTCGCACGAGTCGTCGGTGCCCATCCGGGCCGCCTGAGGCGGTCTGCGGGCGGCGACCCTGATGACGAGGGTGCATCCGGCATCTGGCCGGAACCGCCGAAGCTAGCGTTTGGTCATGGCCGAGTCGGCTGGAAACGACACGCTGACCGCGTTCCTCGAGTCGCTCGGTGCAACCGGCGAGCAGATCGAGGCGGCCCGCCGCGATTGCACCCTCGCCCGCCTGCCGGCCGATCTGATCCTCCGCAAGGACGCCACACTGAGCGCCAAGGACGTCGCCACCCGGGCGGAAGTCGGCGTGGACCAGGTCGTCGAATTGTGGCGAACGCTCGGCGTGTCGGTGCCGGACGACCAACTCCGCATGTTCTCGGAACAGGACGCCTCCTTCACCACCGTTGCGCTCCAGTTCGAGCCGGTGGGTACCCACGCCGACGAGCTCTTCCGTGTACTGGGCAATTCTCTGGCGCGGGTGGCGGAAGCGGCGGTCTCCCTCTACGTCCAGACCATCGAGCCGACGATGGACACACCCGATGCGGACTTTCTGACGTGGGTGACGAGTGTCGCCGAAACGACCTCGCTGGCACTCCGGCTCGGCGACTCGATGGGCGCCATCTTCGCTCACCACCTCTCCGAGGCGATCGAGCGGCAGCGAGCTGCTCAGTCGGACTTCGTGGACCGGGCGGTCTTTCGGCTGGTCGTGGGATTCGTGGATCTGGTCGGCTTCACCCCGCTGTCGCAGCGCTCGAGACCCGCTGACCTGCTCTCGCTCATCGGCGAGTTCGAAGCGCGCGCGTTCGACGTCGCCGTTGCCCACGGCGGACGGATCGTCAAGCACATCGGTGACGAGGTCATGTTCGTCGCCCTCGACGCGAACGCCGGTTGCGCGATCGCCCACGAGTTGACCAGCGTGTACGCCGAGGGCATCGAACCCCGCGGTGGGGTGGCGTTCGGTGACGTGGTGACCCGTCACGGCGACTACTACGGATCGGTGGTGAACCTGGCGTCGCGTCTCGCGGAGCTCGCCATCCCGGGGGAGGTCCTGGTCGACGGGCCGACGGTCGCGCAGGGGAAGGACGGTCCGTTCGAGTTCCAACCCGCCGGCCACCGCCTCCTCAAAGGTTTCGAGGAGCCGGTCGAGGTCTTCTCGGTGATCGCCGCCTCGGACTGAGCATCTCAGTCCCTCATCGGGCTTCGGAGCGTCCCGGTGACGAGCGGACGAGGGCAGTATGGACTGCAAGCGGGTCGACTCCACTCGGGGGCGCCGAGGACAGGAGAGGGTCATGGCCAAGGGCCACAGCAAGGAGCAGGCTCGGCAAATGCACACTTCCGACACGGGCGCTGCCGAGGACGGCTCACAGCCCAAGCTGACCCGCAAGGAGTACGAGCGCGAGTTGCGGGTGCTCGACGCCGAGCTGGTGGCCATGCAGGAATGGGTCAAGCGCACCGGTGCCAAGGTCTGCATCGTCTTCGAAGGGCGCGACACCGCCGGAAAAGGAGGGACGATCCAGAGGATCACCGAACGGGTCAGCCCTCGCGTGTTCCGGGTCGTCGCGCTGCCGGCACCCAACGAGCGAGAGAAGTCGCAGATGTACATCCAGCGGTACGTCTCGCAGCTGCCGGCCGGCGGCGAGGTGGTCATCTTCGACCGCAGTTGGTACAACCGGGCCGGAGTCGAACGAGTCATGGGCTTCTGCACTCCCGAAGAGTCCGACAAGTTCCTCGAGCAGGTCCCCGACCTCGAGAAGACCATGGTGGAGTCGGGGATCATCCTGCTCAAGTACTGGCTCGAGGTCAGTGAAAAGGAGCAGACCCGCCGCCTCGAGAGCCGCATCAACGACCCCCGGAAGATCTGGAAGCTCTCCGAGATGGATCTCAAGGGCTACAGCCGTTGGTACGACTACTCCCGTGCCCGCGACGCGATGTTCGCCGACGACCGACACCGCGTGGGCGCCGTGGTGGGTCGCCAACACCGACGACAAACGACGGGGCCGGCTCAACATCATCAGCCACCTGCTCGAGCCGCATCCCCTACGAGCCGCTCGAGATCCACGAGGTCGAGCTGCCCAAACGGCAACATCCGGGCGGCTACACCCCACCCAACCTGCCGGTCCGCCGCATCCCGACCCCGTTCTGAGTCGAAGGGGCACCGACCGACCCGGCCCGCGTTGGTGCCGGCTCGTCTTACCGAGTGGCCGCGTGTCCTTCCGGGCTCCTCGGATCGGTCGCGCCGACGTAGTGGCGGTCGTCGCCCTCTCCGACGACCGTGATGATCTGCGCGCAGCCGACGGCGGTGGGATCGAACGCGCTCAGCAGCTGGATCCGGTGACCGCGCTCGGCGAGACCGGCCGCCCATCGCGGCGGAGCGTTCGACTCGAGGCAGACCGTCAAGTCCCCCCACCAGAGGCGGAACGGCTCGGTCGCCGGTGCGCTGAGCGAGAGCCGACCGGCAGTGATCGCGGTCGCGGGATCCTCACCGGCACGCAGCATCCGAGCCAGCAACTGCAGGAGGACCTGCGGTTGAGCGTCCCCGCCCATCGCTCCCGCCAGATGAGTCAGCGCTCCGTCCTTGGTGACCAGCATGGGCGAGAGGGTGTGCGGAGGTCGCCGACCGGGTCCCAGCTCGGCGGGGTGTCCCTCCACCAGTGAGAAGCCGACACCCCGATTGTGGAGGAAGACACCGGTCGAACCGGCGACGACGTGAGACCCGAAGTCGAGCGCATTCGACTGGGTGAGCGAGATGCCGAGCCCGTCCGCGTCGATCGCGCAGAGGTGGGTCGTGTCGCCGTCGGCGACGAATTGCGCATCGAACCGACGGTTCCCCGTTGTCACGTCGACGTCCGGAGCCGCTGCTTCGTGGTCGCGCACTCGCGCCGCGACCCGACGGAGCCGGTCCGGGTCGAGGAGGCTCACTCCGTCGGCGCCGTCGAAGAGGACCGCGGGACGATCGTGTCCGGCGGCTCGCGACGCCTCGACCACGAGGTGTGCCCACCGCGGGTCGGACGGGTCCTCACCCAGTCCGAGGTGTTCCGCGATGAAGGAACTGGCCAGGGTCAGATATCCCTGCGAAGGCGCCGGAACGGTCCAGAGATCGTGGTCCCAGACCCCGAGCGCCAGCGGGTCGCACCACTGCGCAAGGGAGTCGGTCAGGTCCTTCTCCGCATAGATGCCGTCACCGACCCGGACCAGCTCGCGTCCGAACTCTCCCTGGTAGAAGCCGTCGCGACCGTCCTTCGCGATGGTCCGGAGCGTCCGTGCGATGCCGGGGAGGCGCACCGTGGCCTCGAGGTCGACGGGTCCATCCGGACAGAGCTCCTCGGCGCCGGCAACGCCGTGGATCAGATGGCTCGCCATCGAGAGCAGGAGCGACGCGGTGAACCCGCGCTCGGCGAGCTCGATCGCCCGGGAGAAGACCTGCTCGCGGGGGAGGCGGCCGTACCGATCGTGAAGCGCCAGCCAGCCGTCGACCGCTCCCGGTACCGGCGCGCTGGAGAGATCGCCTCGCAGCGGCATGGTGTCGTGACCCGCTGCTCTCAACGCTGCCGGGTCCACGCCGGACCCGGCTCGACCGATGGAGAGCAGCGCGACCGGATCGCGGCCCGGCTCGGAGACCATCGCGAGGACGTCGCCGCCGAGACCGCAGAGATGAGGACCCACCACCGCCATCACGGCCGCCGCCGCGACCATGGCGTCGGCTGCACTCCCACCCCGCTCGAGCGCGTCGACGCCGGCGTTCGACGCCAGTTGGTCCGCCGTGCTGACCATCCCGTAGCGGGCGGTGCGCGGCGCGAAGGGAGCCAGCGGGAATCCGATGGAAAAGGAATAGCACGGTCGGCCTGCTCCCCACCCGAGCGCGGGCCGCTCAGAACACGACGACCGACCGGAGCACCTCGCCCCGCTGCATCCGGGCGAACGCGTCTTCGACGCCCTCGAGCGGGATGGTCTCGCTGACGAAGAGGTCGAGCGGCAGGCGACCGGCCAGGTAGTGGTCCACCAGCGCCGGGAAGTCCCGTGAGGGAAGACAGTCGCCATACCAGCTGGGCTTGAGGGCGCCGCCACGACCGAAGAAGTCGATCATGGGGAGGTCGATCTTCATGTCGGGGGTCGGGACTCCGACCTGCACGAGCGTGCCGGCCAGATCCCTCGCGTAGAACGCCTGGGTCATCACCGCGGGGTTCCCGACTGCTTCGATACAGACGTCGGCCCCGTTCCCGTCGGTCAGTGCCTGCACTGCCGCCACCGGGTCTTCTTTCGACGCGTCGATCGTGTGGGTCGCGCCGAAGGCTGCGGTCGCCGCCAGCTTCGCGGGGTTGTTGTCGACGGCGATGATGGTGGCCGCGCCGGCCAGTCGTGCGCCGGCGATCGCCGCGCACCCGACGCCTCCACATCCGAACACCGCCACCGAGTCCCCGACTCCCACCGCCCCGGTGAGCAGCGCGGCGCCGATGCCGGCCATGACTCCACAGCCGAGCAACCCGGCCGCTTCGGGTCGCGCCCTCGGATCGACCTTGGTGCACTGTCCGGCGGCGACGAGCGTCTTCTCGGCGAAGGCGCCGATGCCGAGAGCAGGCGAGAGCGGGGTCCCGTCGGCCAGTGTCATCGGCTGGGTCGCGTTGTGGGTCGCGAAGCAGTACCAGGGACGTCCGCGCCGGCAGGCCCGGCACTCACCGCAGACCGCCCGCCAGTTGAGGACCACGAAGTCGCCTTCCTCCAGGTCGGTGACGCCGGAGCCGACCTGTTCGACCAGGCCCGCCGCCTCGTGGCCCAGAAGGAAGGGGAACTCGTCGTTGATGCCGCCCTCCCGGTAGTGCAGGTCGGTGTGGCACACGCCACAGGCCTGCACCCGCACGGTCGCTTCGCCGGGTCCGGGGTCGGGGACGACGATCTCGGAGAGGACCACCGGCGCGCCCTTCTCCTTCGAAACCACTCCACGCACGGTCGTCATGACGGCTCCTTTGTCCGCGCTCCACTCGGTGACGAGCGCTCGTCCCCGCATGATGTCCGATCCCAGGTGACGGTGCGATTCCTCAAGCCGCACCGCTTTCGTGCCGATAAGGCGAGGCCGGATCAGTCGACCGGGACGCAAGCGCGCCACCACATCTGCAGCGCCCCGCTTCCGATCCGTCGTCGAGGCGCGGCTCCGCACCGAGGAGTTTGGGCAGGGATCGGGAGGGCTGGCTGTGGGCGCAAAGGTGGAGGATTCTCGGGCCGGCAAGGCCCGCCGCGCCGTCGCGGCGACCGTGGCAATCGCTGCGGTCATCGTCCTCGCTGGTTCCACGGCGGGTGGGCAGACCAACTCCTCGGCAGCCACCGTCCGCGGCGTGACCGCCCATGCCAAGCCGCTCCCCATCCTCGGCATCCTCGGAGCGAGCGGCAACTACCTGGCCCAGGAGAAGGCGGCCGGCATCCAGGCGATCACCGATCCAGGTCGGTTGGACCAACGTCGAGGCGACCGAAGGCGTGTTCTCTGCGTCGTACATGAGCCAGATCCAAGCCAAGATTGCCGCCGCCCGTGCCGCCGGCTTGGAGGTCGTGCTCGATCCCGGGCTGCAGTACCCGCCACCTTGGGTGTTCACGCTGCCCGGTGGAACGCAATTCGTCGACCAGTACGGGGACGTCTTCAGCGGGAGCGAACCCTCGGGCAACAACGTCGCCAATGCGGTGACCGACATGGCCGTGCGGTCCGCCGAGGGGACTTACCTCACCTGGCTGGGAACCCAGATCACTCCCGGAGAGATCATCGCGGTCCGCGAAGGCGGTGGTCCGCTCGGGGAGCTCCGGTATCCGCTTCCCAATGAGGACGGCCACACCAACGACTTCTGGGCCTACGACGCCAGTACCCAGGCGGCGCTACCCGCTTCGGTCCAGGGTTGGGTTCCCGACACCGGAACGCAGACCCAGGCCACCACCTTTCTCGACGCCTACAACCAGGACCTCGACAACTACGGGATCTGGTTGAACGGCCAGCTCGGAACGGACTTCGCCACGAAGGTGCTGGTCCTCCTCCCTGGCTGGGGGGAGCGGCCCGGCGGAGCGGCGACCGAGGAGGCGGCCCTCTTGCAACCGAACCCTCCGATGAACGAGTTCAACGAGGGCCTCGACTGGACCGACCTGCTCGATGCGCTGCCCGACGCGGCGAACTCGGTGGCCTACACCACCTACCTCGACGCGCAGACGGTGCTCCCGACCCTCCAGCTCGAGGATCCTGCGGACTATCTCGCCTCTCTCGTGGCAGGGACGTCGATCGGTTTGGGGGGCGAGAACACCGGAACCGGCACGGTGGCGACCATGAAGCTCTGCATGAGCCGGGCCGTGTCGCTCGGGTTCTTCATCGTCGATTGGAACGGTGAAGCCCAGGTCATCGCCTCCGACTCCGGTCAGGATCCGGGCGGACCGACACTCACCCAACTCGGCGGGTCACTCACCACTCCCGCTCCGCCGCTCTCGATCGCGACGACCTCGCTCCCGGTCGCAACCGAAGGCCAGAACTACGCCGTGTCCGAGGTCGCGTCGTCGGGCTTCCCGCCCGACACCTGGTCGCTGAGCGGGGGCGCGCTCCCGCCGGGCCTCACCCTCGATTCCGCTTCGGGGGCCATTCGCGGAGTGCCGAGCGAGCTCGGGCGCTTCGCCTTCAGCGTGAAGGTCACCGACAGCGCGCAGGACTCCGCGTTCGCGAATCTGAGCATCACCGTGTCGGCGGCGCAAAGGTCCGAGCCAAGGCAAAGGTCCGAGCAGCTTGGTGGACCCGATCGTGGGCATGGCCGCCACCCCCGACGGCGGCGGCTACTGGATCGCCGACGCCTCCGGAGGGGTCGAGACATTCGGCGACGCCACCTTCTTCGGCTCGATGGCCGGCCAGCCGTTGAACCAGCCGATCGCCCACATCGTGACGACGGCCGACGGAGAGGGCTACTGGCTGGTCGCCGCGGACGGCGGCACCTTCGCCTTCGGTGACGCGCACTTCTACGGATCGATGGGCGGCACTCAGCTGAATGCCCCGGTCGTGGACATGGCGCCCACCAGGGACGGAGGGGGCTACTGGCTGGTCGCCTCGGACGGAGGGATCTTCGCGTTCGGGAACGCGGCATTCCGTGGCTCGATGGGCGGGCAGCCGCTCAACAAGCCGGTGGTCGGCATCAGCGCCGATCCGTCGACCGGCGGCTACTGGGAGGTCGCGACGGACGGAGGGATCTTCGCGTTCGCCGCTCCGTTCTTCGGATCGACCGGGAGCTTGCTCCTCAACCGACCCGTCAACGGGATGGCGGCAACCTCCAACGGCAACGGCTACTGGTTCGTCGCCTCGGACGGAGGGATCTTCGCGTTCGGCGACGCGGCCTTCCACGGATCCGTTGCGAGTCTCCAACTCGCCGCCCCGATCGTCGGTATGTGCGCGGACGTCTCCACTGGCGGCTACTGGTTGGTCGCATCGGACGGTGGCGTCTTCGCGGCCGGCGCTCCCTTCTACGGCACGGCGTAGAAAGCTACGAAATGCCGCAATCGCACTTGCAGTTGCCACGCGCCCGCGTCCGCACTGATCACTTTTGCGGTTTGCCGCATCGCGCTCGCCGATGACGAACACCACCTTCGTTGGCGCGACACCACATGACATGGAGCGCCTTCATCGTTCGACGATCCGACAAAAAAGATTGAACCTGAGGGGGTTGTAATCGGCGCGCGCGTCTGCATAAATGTCACTGGATTTGCGACCACTGCTCGTAGCGGAGTGACTACTGAGTGTGGTGGGACTCACAATGACGGGCGAGTGGAGAGCGACGGTCTCGAATCGAGATGCTGACGTGCGGGCGGGTCTTCCTTGTTGCATGCCTGACGGCCGTCGCGGCCGCGACCACGGTCGTCGTCACGCCGAACCCGGCCGGAGCCACGACGCCGTCGACCATCGGGGTCGACCACGACCAGGCGGGCACCAGCTGGTATCCGGACCAGACCGCCTTGACCCCCCAGCTCGTCCAAGGGGGATCCTTCGGGCAGCTCTTCGGCACACAGCTGCAAGGGGACATCCAGGCACAGCCGCTGGTCGACGACGGCGTCCTCCTCGTCGAGACCGAGGAGAACTGGGCGTACGGACTGAACCCGGCCTCGGGTGCCATCGAGTGGTCGAAGTATCTCGGGACCCCGTTCGACTCCGCTTCGCTCGGCTGTCCTGATCTCCCGAGCGACGGCGTCACCGGCACGCCGGTCGTCGACACCTCGACCAACATCGAGTACTTCACCTCGGTCACCTACGCATCGGGGACGTCGGGACCCGCCCAGTACTGGATGCACGCGCTCAGCGTCACCAACGGGCAGGAGCAGCCGGGATTCCCGGCGCTCATCTCGGGAAACGCGTCCAACGATCCGAACCAGAGCTTCAACGCGACCTATCAGCTGCAACGGCCCGGCCTCCTGTTGATGAACGGCGTCGTGTATGCCGCGTTCGGCTCGCACTGTGACATCGCTCCGACCAACGGATGGGTGATCGGTGTCACGACCGGCGGTGCGATCTCCACACTGTGGAGCAGCGAAGCCGGTATCGACAACGGCGACGGCCTCGGCGGCATCTGGGCGCCGGGGGCACTGCGCTCCGACGGGCCCGGTCAGATCCTCCTCTCGACCGGGAACGGCTACGACCCCACAGCTCCCGCGGCGGGCAACTCGAACCCCGAACCCGGCCAGCTCGCCGAGGCCGTCGTCCGCCTGACCGTGCAGCCGAACGGATCGCTGCAGACGACCGACTTCTTCGTTCCCCTCGACGCCGCCGCGCTCAACCAGACCGACGGGGACCTGGGGTCCGGCTCGCCGGTCGTCCTCCCGAGCGAATTCTCGACCTCCAAGTACCCGGAGCTCGCGGTCGAGATCGGCAAGGAGGGTTATCTCTACGTGCTCGACGCGAGCGACCTCGGTGGGTACGAGCAGGGTCCCGACGGCAGCGACCACGTGCTGGCCCGACTCGGTCCGGTGCAGGGTGTCTGGGGATCGCCCGCGGTGTGGGGAGGCGACGGGGGCTACCTCTACGTGATGACCAACGGCGGGTCGCCCGACGGGGCGCCGGGCGCGACCGACGGAAAGCTCCTCGCGTGGAAGTTCGGTGTGGACGGCTCGGGAAATCCGACGTTCGCACTGGTCGGCTCCAGCCCCGACGCTTTCGGCTACAGCTCGAGCTCACCGGTCGTGACGTCGTCGGGAACCACGTCGGGAACCAGCATCCTCTGGGTCAACTGGGCCGACGGCCCGGGCTCGACGACCGCACAGCTCCGGGCGTACAACCCGATTCCCGACGCGAACGGCAACCTCGACCTGCTGTGGAGCGCGCCGAGTGGCGCGTCGGTGAAACTCAGCGAGCCGGGAGTCGGAGGAAACCGCGTCTACGTCGGGGGGTTCGACGGGGTCATCCGCGGCTTCGGCTCCCCGGTCGCGAGCCCCTTGTCCGGTGGGTCCCTCGGTTTTCCGAACACCGTCGTGGGGCAATCCTCCACACTTTCCGACACCTTCACCGCCACCACTGCGATCACGGTGACCGGTGTCTCCGTCTCGGGGAGCGCGTATGCGATCGGAAGTACCACTCCCGCGCTGCCGGCCTCGCTCGGTGCCGGCCAGACCTTGTCGTTACCGGTGAAGTTCTCACCGACCACGTACGGCATCGCGGGCGGTGTGCTGACCGTTGCCACCAGTGCCGGCAATTACTCGGTGGGTCTCGACGGGACCGGTTTGAACGCGACCGCGCTCTTGACCTCGTCGCCGACCACCATCAGTTACGAGGGGACGCCGATCGGATCGAGCGTCACCGAGGACGCGGTCTTCACCAACCAGGGGAGCCAGAGCCTCACCATCACCGGCGCGACCCTCCCGGCCGCCCCCTTCAGCGTGTCCGGACTGCCGCCCGACGGCACCGTGCTCGCCCCCGGCGGGTCGGTCAGCGTCAGTTGCACTTTCTCGCCGACCGCGGTCGGCTCCTTCCTCGACGGCCTCACCCTCCAGAGCGACACCGGAGGGTCGTCGACCGTCAACCTTTCGGGGACGGCGGGGACTCCGGCACAGCTCCAGGTGTCCCCGACCTCCCTCGCCTACGGGACCGTGCCCGTGGGCGAAGCCTCCACCGCCACCTTCGTGGTGACCAACGTCGGCGGAACACCCCTCTCCATCACCAAGTCGAAACCCCCGGGTGAGGGCGAGTTCACGGCCAATACCCAACTGGCGGAGGGCACCACCATCCAGGCCGGGCAGTCGGTCACCGAATCGGTCACCTTCACGCCGACCGGGGCCGGTGCGTTCACCGACAGTTGGCCGCTCAACGGCACCGGTAACTCGGCGCTGACGACCGTGACCTTCACCGGTATCGGAACGACGCCCGGCAAGGTGCCTCTCTCCAACTGGAAACTTCACGGCAACGCGCAGGTGTCCGGCTCCACCCTCGACCTCACCAATACGGCCACGACCTTCGAGGCCGGCTCGGCGGTCTCGCCGGTGTCGGTCCCGACCAACGGGCTGACCGTCGCCTTCGACGCGGTGATCGGCGGGGGCACCGGCGCGAACGGGATGACCCTCACCTTCGCCAACCCCAACTCGCCGACCTTCCTCGGACAAGGCGGCGGTTCGCTCGGCTACTCGGGGATCAGCGGCGTCGCGGTCGGGCTCTCCAACTTCAAACAGGGACCCGACCCGTCGGCCAACTTCGTCGGCATCGCCGACGGCGGACCGACCGGCGGCGCACCGAACTGGGTCGCCACCAACTCGTCGATCCCGACCCTGCAGGGCGCGACCACGCCACGTGGTGGTCACCGTCAACGGCACCCGGCTCACCGTGTGGGTGGACGGCACCCAGGTGCTCCAGCAGACGGAGGCCGATCTCCCGTCGGTGGCCGACCTGGTCTTCACCGCCGCCACCGGTGGGCTCACCGACAACTTCGACGTGCAGAACGTGAGTCTCACTCAGTCCAACCCCTACCCGCTGTCCCCGGTGCTCGGTGGCTGGTCGCTCAACGGCAACGCACAGGTGTCCGGCTCCACCCTCGACCTCACCAACACGGGCACGACCTTCGAGGCCGGCTCGGCGGTCTCGCCGGTGTCGGTCCCGACCAACGGGCTGACCGTCGCCTTCGACGCGGTGATCGGCGGGGGCACCGGCGCGAACGGGATGACCCTCACCTTCGCCAACCCCAACTCGCCGACCTTCCTCGGACAAGGCGGCGGTTCGCTCGGCTACTCGGGGATCAGCGGCGTCGCGGTCGGGCTCTCCAACTTCAAACAGGGACCCGACCCGTCGGCCAACTTCGTCGGCATCGCCGACGGCGGACCCGACCGGCGGCGCACCGAACTGGGTCGCCACCAACTCGTCGATCCCGACCCTGCAGGGCGCGACCACCCACGTGGTGGTCACCGTCAACGGGACCCGGCTCACCGTGTGGGTGGACGGCACCCAGGTGCTCCAGCAGACGGAGGCCGATCTCCCGCCGGTGGCCGACCTGGTCTTCACCGCCGCCACCGGTGGGCTCACCGACAACTTCGACGTGCAGAACGTGAACATCAGCCAGTCGACGCTCACCAACCCGTCCAACTGGTCGCTCAACGGCAACGCACAGGTGTCCGGCTCCACCCTCGACCTCACCAACACGGGCACGACCTTCGAGGCCGGCTCGGCGGTCTCGCCGGTGTCGGTCCCGACCAACGGGCTGACCGTCGCCTTCGACGCGGTGATCGGCGGGGGCACCGGCGCGAACGGGATGACCCTCACCTTCGCCAACCCCAACTCGCCGACCTTCCTCGGACAAGGCGGCGGTTCGCTCGGCTACTCGGGGATCAGCGGCGTCGCGGTCGGGCTCTCCAACTTCAAACAGGGACCCGACCCGTCGGCCAACTTCGTCGGCATCGCCGACGGCGGACCCGACCGGCGGCGCACCGAACTGGGTCGCCACCAACTCGTCGATCCCGACCCTGCAGGGCGCGACCACCCACGTGGTGGTCACCGTCAACGGGACCCGGCTCACCGTGTGGGTGGACGGCACCCAGGTGCTCCAGCAGACGGAGGCCGATCTCCCGCCGGTGGCCGACCTGGTCTTCACCGCCGCCACCGGTGGGCTCACCGACAACTTCGACGTGCAGAACGTGAACATCAGCCAGTCGACGCTCACCAACCCGTCCAACTGGTCGCTCAACGGCAACGCACAGGTGTCCGGCTCCACCCTCGACCTCACCAACACGGGCACGACCTTCGAGGCCGGCTCGGCGGTCTCGCCGGTGTCGGTCCCGACCAACGGGCTGACCGTCGCCTTCGACGCGGTGATCGGCGGGGGCACCGGCGCGAACGGGATGACCCTCACCTTCGCCAACCCCAACTCGCCGACCTTCCTCGGACAAGGCGGCGGTTCGCTCGGCTACTCGGGGATCAGCGGCGTCGCGGTCGGGCTCTCCAACTTCAAACAGGGACCCGACCCGTCGGCCAACTTCGTCGGCATCGCCGACGGCGGACCGACCGGCGGCGCACCGAACTGGGTCGCCACCAACTCGTCGATCCCGACCCTGCAGGGCGCGACCACCCACGTGGTGGTCACCGTCAACGGCACCCGGCTCACCGTGTGGGTGGACGGCACCCAGGTGCTCCAGCAGACGGAGGCCGATCTCCCGCCGGTGGCCGACCTGGTCTTCACCGCCGCCACCGGTGGGCTCACCGACAACTTCGACGTGCAGAACGTGAGTGTGTTCCCGTGACCGACCTCGTCGATCTCGGATCCGACCAACCGGTCGACACCGCATCACTCGATCGTCTCGCCTGCACCGATGACGACCTCCAGGCGGTGCTCACCGCACTCGAGTGGGCCCGGGCCTTCTTGGCGAGCCCGCATCCCGATCTGGGGCGCAAAGGACCGGTCTGTCCCTACATCCGGCATTCGTTCGACGAACGGCTCCTCCACGTGACATGCCGGCCCGACGAGTCCTGTCAGAGCTCGGATCTGGTCGCGGCAGTGCGAGCCACGCATCGCTGGTTCGCCGAAATCCAGCGTCGCACTCCCGAGGAGATCCGACACCTTGTCACCGTCCTCGTCGTGCTCCCGCGGATCGACCGCTCGTCGGCCGAACCGCTCAACGAGCTGCATCGGGTGATGAAGGACGAGTTCGTGGGCCAGGGACTGATGATCGGTCAGTTCCATCCGGCATGCGAGGCGCCTGGGTTGTGGAACCCCGATTTCCGTCCCCTGCGGTCTCCGATCCCTTTGTTGGCTATCAGGGAGATGGTCTCCTCGGACCTCCCGTTCCTGATCGGGAGCCCGATGCACGCCAACGAGTATCTCGAACGCTTCGCGCGCTCGATCCCGGCACACACACGTCGGTTCCTCGTCGAGCAGTTGATGCAGGGTCCCGTCCGGCAACCGGTGGGGGTCGAACGAGGGACTCGCACCAGACCGAAGCGAAGACAGTCGACTCCGAGAAAGCGGGCAAGAGCAATGGAAGAGGGGCAGATGGAACAGAGACCGGAGCGGGGCCGACAGAAGAGACGGCCGTCGTCACACGTCGAGCTGGACCTGGTGATACCGGTGTTCAACGAAGAGCGACGGATCGGAGCCACGTTGGCGGCGATCCATGAGGAGATGGCCGACTCCGACGTGTCGCTCAACATCCTGGTCGTCGACAACGGCTGTGTCGATGCCACCGCCGAAGTGGTCGCCGGTGCACAGAACAGCCAGATGCCGGTCGAGATCATCAGCTGCCGTACCCGCGGCAAGGGAGCCGCGGTCCGGGCGGGCATCCTCCGATCGAGGGCACCCTTCGTCGGGTACTGCGACGCAGACCTCTCGACCCCACCCTCCGCCCTCCACCTCGGGGCCGACCTCCTCCGGTCGGGGTGGGAGGTGGTCATCGGATCGCGACGTTGCACCGGTGCCAGTTACGACGTTCCGCAGGGGACGATTCGGCGCCTGGGCAGCTTCGCGTTCCGAACCATGGCTTCGAGGCTGAGCGGCCCGATCACCGACACCCAGTGCGGGTTCAAGCTGTTCAAGACGAGCGTGGCGAAGGAGCTCTTCACGGTCAGCACGCTGAACGGGTTCGCGTTCGACGTCGAGGTGCTCGCGCAGGCACGCCTCCGGAACCACCGGATGATCGAGCTCCCCATCCAGTGGAGCGACGATCCCGAGTCGTCGTTCCGGCCGGTCGTCGACGGGGTGAAGTCCTTCCGCGAGCTGAGAGAGGCGCGTCGTTCGCTCGTCGGGTCCGGCGACGGGATCGGATGGGGATGAGGCTCCTCGGACCTCACCGGCGAAACCTGGTGGTCGTCACCAATTGGCGCGACCGGAAACACACCCTGGCGGGCGGTGCCGAACTGGTCTGCGAGCGACTCGCCCGCGAGTTCGTCGAACGCGGCCACGACGTCGTCCTGTTGACGTCCGCGGTCGCCGGCGAGCCACGAAAGGAGCAGGTCGACGGCTACTGGATCGTCCGGCGAGGCGGACGGTGGTCGGTCTACCTCTGGGTGCTGCTCTGGATGCTCCTCTACCGCAAGTACATCCGAGGTGTGATCGACAGCCAGAACGGCATCCCCTTCTTCACTCCGCTGGTGGTGAACGACGAACGCCGGTGTTGATGCTGCTGCACCACGTTCATCAGGATCAGTTCCACCTCTACTTCCCGCCGGCGGTGGCCAAGCTCGGTCAGTGGGTGGAGCGATTCGGAGCGGGCCTCGTCTATCGCGACCGGACGATCGTCGCAGTCTCACCCTCGACCCGAAGGGGCGTGCGGCGTCGACTCGGCCTGAAGGGCGACATCGTGGTCATCCCTCCCGGCTCGGACGCGGCGGTCTCTTCGCTGCCAGGGTATCCGGGGCCGTTCGACCGCCCCGCGCATCGTCAGCGTCGGGCGGCTGGTCCCCCACAAGGGGATGCAGTCGCTCATCGAAGCGATCCCCTCGGTGATGTCGGAGCTCCCCGAGGTGGAGCTCCACGTGGTCGGGGACGGACCCGAGCGGCGCTCGCTCGAAGCCCTCGTCGAACGGCTCGACCTCGGGGAACGAATCGTCATCCACGGCGCACTGACCACCGCCGAGCGGGACCAGCTGATGCGGACGGCGTGGGTGTCGGTCAACGCGTCGGCAGGAGAAGGGTGGGGGATCTCGGTCATCGAGGCGAACTCGCTCGGGATCCCGGTGCTCGCCTACCGGCGCCCGGGCCTCCAGGATTCGATCCGCGACGGGGAGACCGGTTGGTTGATCGAGGAGGACCAGGAGCTCGGCACGGAGATCGCTCGGGTGCTCCACGAGGTGCGAGTCGAGTCCGCCGCAGCGGCGATGGGCAAGCGCGCCCGCCAGTGGGCCTCACAGTTCACCTGGGACGAGATGGCGGACCAGACGCTCGCACTGCTCCGAGCAGAGGCGGGGCGACTGGCCCATTCACCCAACAACCGGCGGTCCTTCACCGATCTCGCGACCGTGGTGCGGATCCCTGTCGACCTCTTCCCCCACGGAGTGGCGCCCACCTTCCGCGCCACCGACAAGTGCGTGATGAGCGGAGGCGACCTGGTCGTCCTGTTGAGGAACACCGACACCGAGACAGCACGTGTCGCCCTGCGCCGGGCCGGCCTGTCCCCGTCGTCGATCGCTGACGAGCGGGTGAAGATCACTGTCGCCCGACCGGTGGATCTGGTCTCACCGGCCATCTCGGCCGAACCGGTGCTGCGGATCGCCGACGAGGGACAAGAGGACGCACTCGCCGGCTGATGAGCTCCACAGTCCACTACCTGGACACCACTGTCTTCGACCGGCCGATCCCTCGGCCGGTCGCACCCACCGTCGAGCCGAAGAAGCCGTCGGAACCCTCGCTGCGTTCGCAGTTGGGGCAGCTGGCGGGACACCGAGCGACCTGGGTGGTGCTGATCGGCGTCGCGGCACTGGCAACCCGTCTCATCGGACTCTCGACCGCGTACGACATCTTCATCGACGAGACCAGCTACACCAACATCGCGTTGAGCGTCGCGCACGGTCACGGTGTGACGCTCTACGGACTGCCCTTCGTCCTCCACCCTCCCGCCGGCTTCTACCTCTACGGGCTCACCATCCTCGGCTTCGGGCTGCACGGCGGGACCGAGAGCACGTTGTTCGCGTTACGACAGCTCGACGCGGTGCTCGGCGCGGCGACCTGCGTCATGACCTTCCTGCTGGTCGACCGGGTGGCCCATCGGGCGACCGCGGTGGTGGCCGCTCTGTTGATCGCCGTCGATCCCCTGGTGATCAGCTTCGACAGCCGGGTCATGCTCGAGGCGCCCGCGCAGCTCGCCGTCGTCACCATGTTCTTCTGCGTCGCCTCGGCCGACCTGGTGAAGGACAACAAGTTCAAGCGAAAGAACCTGTTGGCCGTCGCCGGTCTCGCCGGTGGGATCGCGCTCTCCACCAAGGAGACCTTCGGCCTGGTGGTCCTTCTGTCCCTTTTGGTGCTCTTCGCCGGCGGATGGATCGTCACCAGACGGGAGCTGTTCCGGGTGACCCTCATCGCCCTCATCACCTACTCCGTGTCGATCTTCGCCGACGCGAGCCACTTCGGTCTCAAGGTCTGGTGGAACGCCAAGGTCATCGGGATGTTGCGCCTCATCGGCGCCTACCAGAACAGCGGTTTCAACGCACCGAGCACCCACGTGTCGATCTTCTCCCGGATGACCGCCGACGCCAGGGTGTTCGGGGTGACCTACGTCTTGCTCGTCGCCGGAGCTTGTTGCGCGCTGGGTCTTCTGTGGCGACTCGAACCGTGGTACCGGAGGCGCCTTCTGCGGGGAGACCCGAAGCGACGCGCCGCCTGGATGTGCACGGTCTGGACGTTCGCGGCGACCGCCTACCTCGCCTACGCGACCGGCATTCGGCACCATCGAGGAGCAGATGTACTACATCCTCTTGCTCCCGGCGGTCATCAGCGTCTGCGTCTGGGCCGAGGCGCTCGTGAGATATCCCGGCCGTCTCCGCAACGTGGTCGTCGTCGCGCTCGCCGCCGCGCTCGTCTTCGACATGGCGGTGTGGTCGTCGATCCACAACGGCCACGACGACGAGTACCGGCGACTGGTCAGCTGGGAGTCCACCCACGTCGCTCCGACCGCGGTCGTCTCGTCCACCGACGGCACTTCGCAGTTCCTGCTGCCACGAGGGGTCATCGGCCAGTGGAGCACCGTGTCGCAACTGAAGGAACACCATGTGGACTACGTGGTCCTCGCAACCCTGCTGGTCGATCAGGGCTACGGGATGGCCGACCGCTCGTTCGAACAGAAGATCGAACGCTCCGGTCATCTGGTCTTCGAGGCGAACGGAGTCTCCGACGGCAGTCTCCGCGTCTATGACGTCCGATCGCTGACCGGTGTGTCGCGATGACCTGCGTCGCAGACACACCACGGCCGGCGGACGCGTCCGACCAACCAACCGGTGGTACCGGAGCAGCTCCGACGGCAAGGGTGGGAGACGAAGCCGTGGTGGTGTCGGCCACCGGCATCGTCTCGCTGCTCAACTACGCCTACACCCTCATCCTCCTCTGGCTGCTCCCCACTCGCGAGTTCGCCGAGGTCGGCTCCATCTCCGCGCTGCTTCTCATCTGCGGGACCATCTCGGGCGCGGGACTCCCCTGGGTGCTCGCCCAAGAGGTGCTCCGTTCCCGCGACGACAAGTTGCGGCGCCGTATCGCGGTGACCTTCTGCCTCGTCGCCACCGTGGTGCAGGGAGCAGCGGCGGGATTGGCCACGTGCCTGATCGCGGTGCACTACTCGAGCGGACCGGTGCTGGCCGCGGCCTTCTGCTCGGTCGTCCTCATCTTCGTCGCCGCGACCGCGGCCGGTTACTTCCAGGGACTGCACCGCTTTCGCCTGATTGCGTCGCTGAAAGTGGGCGAGGTCGTCGTCAAGGTAGGGGCGGGAGTCGGACTGGTGGCCCTCGGCGCAGGGGCCGGCGGGGCGATCGCCGGGTTTGCGCTCGGCGCGGCAGTGGTGGCGGGGGTCGGGTTGGTGATGATGGCGCCCGACGTGAGAGTGACGTGGGACGCGCTGGCAGGGCGCAGACTGTGGGCCCCCACCCAAGGTCTGATGGCCATCCAGGGGGGCGTGGCGGTCCTCGCCAGCATGGACGTGGTGATCGCGAGCTTGATCCTCGGAGCGCAACCCGCGCTCGCGACCTATCAGGCCGCCAACATCCTCGGTCGGGTGCCGGTCTTCGTCGGCGCGGCCCTCTCGATCGTCGTCTTCCCGAAGATGATCGCGGGCGATGGTCACCCTCGGATGCTGATTCGCGACAGTCTGACCTTGTACGTGCGGCTGTGCGTTCCGATCACCCTCGTCGCGGCCACCCTTCCGGCGTCGGTCGTCGGGATGCTCTTTCCTGCGCGCTATGGGAACGTGGGCTCGGTCCTCCCCTGGGCGGCGCTGGCAGGCCTGGTCATGGGGGTGGTGAACCTGACCACCACCTACTTCCAGGCGGCCGGGATCTTCCGGCGCACGACGTCGCTGTTGGCGTTCGGAGTGGCGCTCTCCGCCGCGCTCGACGTGTTCGGTCTGAAGCTCCATGGGATCATCGGTCTGGCGATCGCGGTCGGGCTCGGTGCCGCGGTGGTCTCGGCCGGTCTGGCGCGGGAGATCCATCGGACGTGGCCCGGGGCGCTGAGCGGGGTGTGGCGCCCGAGCGTGCGAGTGATCCTCTGGTGCCTCCCGCTGGTTCTCCTCCGCCATCACCTCGCGATCTGGTCGCTCTGGGCGGCCGCCTGCGCGGGCGCCTTCTGTCTCCGGGGCCTGGCCGGCGTCTCGGGCGCCGCGAGCGGTCCGACCGGCTCGGTCCGGCCGCGGGTGCTCCATCTCGGCTACGAGGATCCCGGTCGACCCGGGACCGGCGGAGGATCGGTCCGTACCCACCAGATCAACCGACGACTGGCCGAATCGTTCGACATCACCGTCGTCTGTGCCCGCTACCGGGGCTGCCGAGCGCGGATCGAAGACGGCGTCCGCTACGTGCACGTCGGTGTTCCGGGCGGGTACTTCGGGGAGAAACTCGCGTACTTCGCGTGCCTTCCCTGGGCACTGCTCAAGTACGACTCCGATCTGGTGATCGAGGACTTCGGCGCGCCCTTCTCCTCGGTTGCGGTCCCGTGGATGACCGCACGGCCGGTCCTCGGCGTCGTGCAGTGGCTGTTCGCAAACGAGAAGAGCAAGCAGTACCACCTGCCGTTCTCCGTCGTCGAACGTCTGGGCGTGCGTTCGCATCGTCGGATGATCGCGGTCTCCGACGATCTCGGGGCCGAGCTAGCGGAGCGCAACCCACGGGCCGAGGTCACCGTCGTCGCCAACGGACTCGACGAAGGCGCGTTCGACTCCTACGACCGGACCCGCTCGGGCATCGCCTACCTCGGTCGGCTCGAGACTGCGCAGAAGGGACTGGACCTCCTCCTCGAGGCGTTCGCGCAGGTCGCCGACCAGATCGAGCAGGATCTGATCCTCGGGGGCGACGGTCCCGATCGCGACGACCTGGTCGCGCAGGCGGACCGATTGGGTATCGGCGACCGGGTGCGGTTCGTCGGTCGGATCGCCGCCGCCGACCGCTTCGATTGGTTGGCCGGCGCCGACCTCGTCGCGATGCCGAGCCGTTACGAGACCTTCGGAATGGTAGCGGCCGAGGCGCTGGCGGTGGGCACCCCGGTCGTCGCCTTCGACATCCCCTGTCTGCGCGCGCTCGTCGACGAGGACGTCGGGCGCCGGGTACCCGCATTCGAGGTCGAGGCGTTCGCCGCGGCGCTGTTGGCGCTCGCGCACGACGCGGAGCTTCGTCGGCGAGCTCGGTGACGCCGGTCCCGCGCGGGTGGCGTCCCTCAACTGGGACGATCTGGCGGCGGAGCAGGGCCAGGTCTACCGACGACTGCTCGAGCACGACCAGGATCATGCTTCCGCTCGGCGGATCGGGCCCGGACGGTGGTCGGTCTCTTCGCGGCGCAGCAGGAGGTCACTCCGGATCGGGTGGCGGTGTCCGACCGCGACACAGAGTGGACCTACGCGGACCTCGGGCGGGCAGCGGCGGAAATCACCACGGAGTTACAGGCGTGCGGCATCGGGCCGGGGGAGCGGGTCGGGGTGTGCCTGCCCCGTTCGAAGGAGGCCGTTGCCGCCATGCTCGGGGTCTGGGGGGCACGTGCAACGTACGTGCCCCTCGACCCCGAGTACCCCTCCGCCAGGCTGCGCGCCATGTGCGAGCGGGTCGGCATCTCGGTGGTCATCGGAGTCCCCCGGCGGTTCGCACCGCCTCGGCGCATCGTTCACCGTGGTCGATCCTTCCGCGATCGGGGATCGTGCGCGAGCGGGCGCGACCGACGGCAGCCGCCTGGTCGAGCCCGCACCGGAGGCCGCCGCGTACATCCTCTTCACCTCGGGGTCGTCGGGTCGCCCGAAGGCGGTGGAAGTGGCCCACGAGAGCCTGACCAGCGTGTTGGAGTGGGTACACGCAACCTTTTCTCCCGACGAGTTGGCCGTCACCACCACCTCCATCTCGTTCAGCTTCGATCCGTTCGTTCTGGAGGTGCTCGGTCCGCTGACCGTCGGCGGGACGGTGCGGGTCATCCCGAGCGCACTGGCGATCGCCGACCTCGAGCCCGGGGTGACCCTGCTCGCCAACACCCCGTCGGTCCTCTCCGAACTGTGGCGCGCCGGCCGTCTGCCCTCGACGCTGAAGACGATCATCTCGGGCGGCGAGACCCTTTCCGCGTCGCTCGCGAGCGGCCTGCTCCGCGACACCTCCGTCTCGCGACTGGTCAACACCTACGGACCGACCGAGGCGACGGTGCTCGCCACCGCGCACGAGGTCGATCTGCCGGTCGGCGAGCCGGTACCGATCGGCCGCCCGTTGCCCGGGGCCGGTGTGGTGCTCCTCGACGACGGGTCCGAGGAGGTTCCGTGCGGAACCATCGGCGAGATCTGCATCTTCGGCCCACAGGTCGCGCTCGGGTACGTCGGTGATCCGGAGGAAACCGCCCTCCGGTTCGTCGAGTGGACGAGCGACACCAGGACGCGGACCAGGATGTACCGGACCGGGGATCTCGGTCGGCGCCACGAGGACGGCGTCGTCCAGTTCTGCGGGCGGAAGGACCGCCAGCTCAAGCTCCGCGGCTACCGCGTCGAGCCCGGCGAGATCGAGACCGCGCTGGTGCGCCATCCGGACGTCGACCAGGCGGTCGTCATCTGTGTCGGAAACGGATCCGGCGCGAAGCTGGTCGCGTACGCCACCGGCGCGGCACCGGCGTTGAGCTCGGTCGACCTCCACGCGTGGTTACAGCAATCGTTGCCGCCCTACCTGGTGCCCGTCGCACGTCCTCGTGGTGGACGCGTTTCCGGTGAACGCGAACGGGAAGGTGGCGATCGACCGGCTTCCTCCGGGGCTTCCGGCGCGGATCGTCCGCGACCGGCCCGCAGCGCCCCCGACCGAGGGCCCCGATCCGGCCGGATCGAGGGCCGCCGCCGTGGCCCGGCTGGCCGCTGTGATCCTCGACGACGAAGGACCGATCGGAGCGGACGACGACTTCCTCGAGGACCTCGGGGGAAGCTCGCTCGCCCTGTTCCAATTGCTCACCGCGATCGAAGAGGAGTTCTCCTGTCGCATCGAGATCGGGCGAATTCTCGAGGACACCACCATCAGGGGTCTCGCCGCGCTGGTGGGCGCCGACTCGGACGACCCGCGGTACTTGTCGGTCCACGAGGAGGGCCGTCTGGATCCGATCTACATGATCCACGCCTACCTGGGCACTGCGCTCCGGTACCGGCGTCTCGGGCGCTACCTGTCCGCGGACCGACCCCTGGTCGGCATCCAGGTCCAGGCGTTCGACGATCCGACGAGCGCGGCCCGGACCTCCATCGAGCAGATGGCCGAGGAGGCGGCAGCACAGATCCAGGCGCTCCGGCCCGAGGGTCCGTACCTACTCGGCGGCCACTCGGCCGGAGGTCTGGTGGCCTACGAAGCAGCCCGGCTGTTGGCGAACGCCGGTGAAACCGTGCCGCTCGTCGTGCTGCTCGACAGCCCGGTTCCACGGTCACCGGTCCACTACGTCTTCGCCGAAGCGGTGGTGAACTGGCCGGACATCCGATTCGCCGACGCCGCGGAGCGACGGAGACAGCTCCGCTCGGTGCTCGAGAGCCGTTGGAGCCGGTTCCGACGAAGTCCCGAGACGGACCGGGTGGGGGCCGCCATCACCAGTTCGTACCGCGCGAGCAACCTCGCGGTGAAGCGCTACCGGCCCGGCGCGTACGCCGGCGACGTCGCGGTCCTGTCCACCCGGCAGGGCGCAATGGTGGCCTTGGGCAAGCGCGATCTCGGATGGCGATCCGTGGTGCGTGGGCAGGTGACCACCATCGAGATCCCCGGGTTCCACAACACGATCTTCGAGGAACCACAGCTCGAGATCGTCGGCCGTCATCTCGACCGGCTGGTGGATCAGGTCGACGGAGGTCGCTTCCCGAACAGCGCGGATGGGCTCCGGGCGTCGCCAACCGACCACGGGGACCGCTCGGACACCGGACGCCCCCGATCGTCGGCGAGGGCGACCACCACGGTTCCCTCCGGCCGGTCCGGGATCGCGATCTGACGAACGTGCCATCGGCGTCGACCCTCCGCGACGACCGACGACTCCGACCAGAGCAGCTCCGCGACGTCCACGGTCGACGGGTCGTCGGCGAGGCTTCGACCGGCGGCCTTCAAGACGGCTTCCTTCGCCGTCCACAGTCGGAGGAACCCGATCGCCCGACGCTCGCCGGAGAGCGAGGCGATGCTCTGTTGCTCTCGGTCGCTCATCGCCCGCGATTCGGGCCGAGTCTTCGAACCCACGATCTCGACGTCCACCCCGACCGCGGAGGGTGCCACCGCGATCACCGCCAGATTTCCGCTCGAAGAGACGCTGAATGCGATCGGTGTGCCCGAGACGAAGGGCTTCCCGTGATCGGTGGCGCCACACTGAGGACAAAGTCGGGAGATGACCAGTCTGCTCCGGTCGGTTCCGAGCCTTCGGGCCAGGATGGTCCGGGTCGCCGACCGTCGTGCGAGCAGTCGGCGAGCGTGGGCAGGTTGACGGAGACGTGCGGCCTGCAGGCGATCGGCGGTGGGCAGCTCGGACTCGTCGAGACGCGACGCGGCCCATGCGTCGAGATCGACGACGAAGAGATCGATGTCGTCGCGGGTGGCAAGGGTTGAACCCTGGCTCGGGCGAGAGGCTGTCGTCGGTTCGAGGGGTCATGGTCGGTTGGACACGTCTGCCGGTCGGCAGCGTGTCGAGGAAGGTACGGATTCCATTCTGGACCGGTCACGAGGGCTCCGTTGCGCAGCGCCGATTTGGATTCCGACGTGCCGGTGTCGCTAGCGTTCGTTCGCCATGACCAGCTCGAGCTGCCCGTGACCGACATCTCGCCGGATCGGCTCCACATCGCCGGTCGGCTCGGTGTGACCGCGCAGGCGACCGAGGGCGGAATCGTCCTCGAGCTCCTGGCCCGCCCCGAGGTGCTGCACCACGGGGTGGTGCGGATCAGCGTGCTGTCGTTCCTCGTCGACGCCGTCGCAGGGATCGTGGTCGATACCGATCCGGACGCCTGGGCGCTCACGTCGGACATGTCGGTCCGGATGCGAGCGCTGCCGGCACCCGCTCGTATCGAAGCCACCGGGACCGTCCTGCGGCAGGGTCGGCGGTCGACCACCTCCAAGGTCGAGCTGGTCACCGGCAGCGGAGCGCCCGTCGCCACCGGCGCGATCGGCTTCGCCACCATCGCCCGTCGCGAGGGCGATCCGCCGAAACCCACACTGAACACCGAGAGTGCGGCGGCCATCTTCCGCGGGACGGCCTCGCTCGCGGGACCTCTCCGAGAGGTGGCCGGCATCGAGCCGCTCGACCCCGCGAACGGCGAGGTCGAGATGGCGGTCACCCCCCAGCTCCGCAACCCGGCCGGGACCTTGCAGGGCGCGATGGTCGCCCTCCTGGCCGAGGCCGCGGCCGAGGACCTGGTGTCGACGCGCTTCGACGACACCCTGCGTGGTGACCGAGCTCGATCTCCGCTACCTCGCGCAGGCTCGGGTCGGTCCGGTCCGCTCGAGGTGCCGGCTACTCGGCACCGCTCCCGATTCGCCGGTCGAAGTCGAGCTCTTCGACACCTCGGAGGAGCGGATCACGACGCTCGTCTACGCGCGGGCGACTGCCGTGCCCGGCTAGACCCGTCGGTACGCTCGGCGTGCAACGCCCGAGCGCGAGAGGAGTCCGAGATGGAGTCCGAGTACCCCGAAGCCCTCACCGAGATCAACCACGTCGAGCCGGTCCCGCGGCGCATTCGTGGCTTCGTCGGGGCGGAGGCCATCTTCGACACGAAGCGTGCTCTCTACGTCTGGGAATGGCCCCACTTTCCGCAGTACTACATCCCGATCAAGGACATCCGACCCGACGTCCTCGTCGACGAGGACACCACCCAGCACAGTCCACGAGGATCCGTCGCGCTCCAAGGGCTCCGCATCGGCGAGATCCACCGTCCTCACAGCGCCAAGGTGATCGCCGAGAGCCCGATCGAGGATACTGAGCGGCACCGTTCGCTTCGAGTGGAGCGCGCTCGACGCATGGTTCGAAGAGGACGAACGGGTGTACGTCCACCCGCGCAGTCCCTATACCCGTGTCGATGCGCTGCGCTCGACCCGCCCGGTTCGAATCGAGATCGAGGGAGTCGTGTTGGCCACGTCGACCTCCCCGGTGATGGTGTTCGAGACCGGTCTTCCGACCCGGTACTACCTGAACCCGACCGACGTCGACTTCTCCCGTCTGCTGCCGTCGGACACGGTCACCGAATGCCCGTACAAGGGGACCACCAGCGGCTACTGGTCGGCCGAGATCGGAAACGAGGTCCGTCCCGACATCGCGTGGACCTACGCCTTCCCGACCCGGCAAGTGCAGCCGATCGCGGGCTTGATCGCCTTCTACAACGAGAAGGTCGACACGTACCTCGACGGCGATCTGCTCGAGCGGCCGGACACCCACTTCTCGCCCGAAGCGCGCCGGCCGCTGAGGGTTCACTGCCCGAGCCGACCAATCCGGAGATCCGCCATCCTGGATGTCGCCGGCCCGGGCAGTGAACTAGCCCCGAGTGATCGTCGCCGGACTCGCCGGGGGTCGCGTCGGTCCCGGGTTCTGATCACTCGGCGGGGCTTCCGCCGCCCAGCTCACAGCCAGTGTGCGCCGGAGAGCGAGCGTTGTCTGTCACCTAGGTGACGTCGACGTCGGAAATTTCCGAGCCGGCGCCTGCGCCAGGTCGCCGGCGCCTCAGCCGTGCTGCCAGAACCGGTTGGGCAGGCTCCGGATCCCGGGCAGCGCGGCACGATCGAGTCGCTCGAGGTCGTCTTCGTCGAGGGTCCAGCCGAGCGCGCCGGCGTTCTCCTCGGCCTGCTGGCGGTTCTTCGCCCCGGGAATGGGCACGGCGCCCTTCGGCGACGATCCAGTTGAGTGCCACCTGGCTCGGGAGCTTTCCTCCGTGCTTTTCGCCGATCGACCGGAGCTCGTCGACGACGACGTCGACGATCTGCATCGGATGAGCGCTGAACCCCCGCTTGCCCGGTGGAGGGTTCGACGCCGAGTACTTGCCGGACAGACGGCCCTGCCCGAGCGGCGAGTAGGCCAGCGGCAGCACGCCGAGCTCCTTGCAGATGGCCAGCAGGCCGGTCGTCTCGGGTGCACGCCGGAGCAACGAGAATTCGATCTGGTTGGTGGCGAGCAGCACGTCGCGTCTGACCGAGCTCGCGGGCGATGCTCCGGGTCTCCTTCGCCGAGTAGTTGGACACTCCGACCGCGTCGACCAGCCGACCGTGGACGGCGGTTGCCAGCGCCTCGGCGAGCGCGGCGTGCGACCGCAGGCTGATCGGGCCGTGGATCTGGTAGAGCCCGACCTTCTTCAGCCCGAGCCGCTCGAGTGACCGGCGAAGCGCCGACAACAACGAAGCGTGCACGTTGAGCTTCCACGGCGAGGGCATGAACTTGGTCGCGATGACCGCTTTTTCGCCACGAGCGGGATCGGCATCGAGCAGGCGGCCGATGATCCGCTCGCTCTCGCCCGACCCGTAGACCTCGGCGGTGTCGAACAGGGTGACACCCGCGTCGATCGAGGCATCCCAGGCCTCCTTGATCGAGATCTCGGTGAGCGCCGGGTCGTAACCGCCCATCCCCCAGGTCGACTTGTCGCCCCAGGCCCAGGTGCCCACTCCGAGCGGCGGGACGGTGACGTGGCTGCCGGCGAGGGTGTAGGAGCGGTGACGCATCTCCTCAACGCTAACGTCCCCCACCGTCGCCGGCTCGTGGAGACCGTCGCACGAGCTTCAGATCCCGACCACGTCCTCGAGCGCGCCTCGATCCCGGACCGTCAGACGTCTCGACTCGACAGCGATCCATCCGCTTCGCTGGAACTCCTGCAAGCAGTTGTTGACCCGTTGTCGGCTCGCCCCGACGCTCGCAGCGAGCTCGGTCTGGGTGACCCCGAGGGTGGTTCCGTCTGCATGGCCGTTGGTCTTCTGCAGCAGGTACTTGGCCACCCGCTGCGAGAGATCGAGGTGCACCAGATCGGAGGCGACGCCGGTCAATCGGCTCACGGTGTGCGAGAGGTTCTCGAGAAGGACGACCGCCAGTGCCGGGCGCTCCTCGATGATCTGGACGAGTGCCGATCTCGAGAGGGTGAGAACGGTGCTCGGCGCGGTGGCCTGCACGGTGGCCGTCCGCGGCCCTCCGGAGAGGACGCCGATCTCCCCGATGGTGTCGCCGGGTACGACGGTGTTGAGGATGAACTCGTCACCTTCCTGCGAGTAGGTGACCGCTTTCATCTGCCCCGAGAGGAGCACCAGCACCGAGTCGGACGCGTCCCCCTCGCAGATCACCACCTGGCCCTTGTCGACCTCGACCCGGCGGCTGCGCTCGGTGAGGCGGGCACGGTCGGCCTCGTCCAGCACTCCGAAGACGGGGGAGTGGGCGAACGGATCTCGGTCGATCGTGCTCATCTGCCCTGACCCCCGGAGTCCTCCGTCCTTTTTCTTCCGGACGCTCTGCCGCCAACCGTAACAGCCGTGGACACGTCCCTCGCACTGGACCCACCTCAGAGTCGCCGTCGCCCGGACGTGCTGGGGAACGGAGTGTCACGGCCGAAATGTCAACGCCTGTCGCCTGCGTGACAGACACGATCGCCGGCAACCCACATCATCGGAACAGGGCATTCACTACCCAACCAGCCCGTGAGAGGAGGACCCGATGCCTTCACGACAGAACGGTGCCTACATCTCCCAGATCCTTCACACCGACCCGACGAGCGCAGGCGTCGTGCTCGACTCGGTCTATCGCGGGCTCGAACCGATCGGCGTCTCGCGGCGTTTCGTGCGGTTGACCGACCGACTCTGGCTGTCGGGCGACGGCCTGCAGCGTGACCCCGGTCCTCAAGTCGTGCGAGCCGTGCGCGGCATTCTCTGGTACGGCTGCCTCCCGGTTCGGGTGCTGGTCGAGCTCGTCGAGTGGTCCTCGACGGCCTGCGAGGTCGCCATCCGTCCGCTCGGCTACTCGTGGCCGGTGTGGACGGATCGCTATGCGCACCGCGCGGCCGGCCACCTCGATCGCCTGGTGAGCTCCCTCGACGCCATCGGCGGATCCGGCGTCGCACGGGTTCGCGCAACCATCGACGCCCCCTTCTTCCTCATCAACGGCTGGAACACCGCGGGCAGCTTCGAGCGAGGCCTTGCTCCTCGGCAACGGCAGTGGAGCGAGGCCGCGACCCCGGCCGTCGGGCCCCTGGCCTGACCCGACACGGCCGCACGACCGGGCCGAACGCATGGTCCGTGCCCTGGTGTGGGCGATCGAGCTCATGAGAATCGAGTCACCGAAGGGCATGAAAGGCGGTGAGGAGTCTCAAGCGAGCGGCGCGATCTGCCGATCACACGGCGAGGGACTAGTGCAGCCGAGGGGGGACCATGGGGTCGAAGCAACTCGCAGATCTGCGGATCGTCCGGAACCATCCGTTCTGCGCCGTGTGCGGGAGTCACGACGATCTCGTCGTCGATCGAGAGCCGGCGCAGGCGAGTCACATGGTGGTCAGCACGGTCACCGGAACCGTTCACGACGTCGAGTCGGGCAAGGCGGTTCCGCGGGTGCTCTGTGCGGCCTGCCGTGCGAGGCAGCAACTGGCCGACGCCTCCTGATCCGTCAGGAGGAGAAGTCCGGTGGCGTGCGCCACTGAGCGCGCGCCCCGAAGCAGGGTGCGAGGGAGCGCCGGGCACGGCGTCGGTTGGCAACCGTTCGAGCGAAACGTACGCTTCGCAGCTGTGGCGGCGTCGGGCGACCTCCCATCATCGGGTGCGTCGCCTCGGTCGGCGGCTGCATGGCTCGAGCTCGTGCGGCATCAGGAGCGGCGCGGCGAGCTGCTCCAAGCCTGTGACCTTGCGGACCGGGGCCTCGAAGAGCATCCGAGCGACACCGAGCTCGCCTACCGAGTGGTCCTCGCCCTCGCTCGCACCGGCGCCACCTCCGAGGCCGAACGGCGCTTTGCCCAGCTCGATCTGGCATCGGTCGACACCGAGGACGTCGCGGCGCTCGCAGCCCGCATCGAGAAGGACCGTGCGCTGGCGGCGACCGGCGCCGAGCGTTCGACGTTGGCCGCCCGGGCCGCCGGTTCCTACCAGAGGATCGCCGACCGGTACCGCAGTTACTTCCCGGCGATCAACGCCGCCACGTTGCAACTGGTCGCCGGCAACTCGGAGGCTGCACGCACTGCTGCGACCGAGGCGCTCGAACTCGTGGACCAAGCAGGAGAAGCGACGTACTACGCGGCCGCGACCCGTGCCGAGGCCGAGATCCTCCTCGGTGACCTGACCGGAGCCCGGTCCGCGCTCGAACAGGCGGCGCGGCTCTACGAAGGGGACTACGGCGCACTTTCCACGACGCGCCGCCAACTCCGGATGGTCTGCGACCTCACCGCGGCCGATACCGGTCTCCTCTCGGAACTGGCAGGTCCGGCCGTCGCCTTCTACTGCGGGCACATGATGTCCGGCAACGGTCGTCCCCACCGGTTCGACGAGGCCGACGCCGGCGCTCAGATCGCCGGGGTGCTCGCCGACCGCCCGGTCGGGTTCGCCTACGGATCCCTCGCCGGTGGTGCCGACATCCTCTGGGCAGAGGCGCTCCTCGCTTCGGGAGCCGAACTGCACGTGGTCCTCCCCTTCGCCGTGGAAGATTTCATCGAGGCCTCTGTGGTGCCCTCCGGTCCCGAATGGGTCGATCGGTTTCGGCTCTGTCTCGATGCGGCCGTCGGGGTCACCTTCGCGACCGAAGGGCGATTCCTCGGTGACGACGCGCTCTTCCGGTACGCCGCCGAGATCGCGATGGGCCTTTGCCTCTTGCGTGCGCGGTTCCTCGACGGCGACGCCTTCCAGCTCGCACTCTGGGACGGGGTTCCGCCGACGGGTACGGTCGGCACCGCGGTCGACGTGGCGACCTGGCAGCGGACCGGTCGCGACGCCGTCATCGTCGCGCCGCGTGCTCTCCGACCGGACGTCGATCGTGGCAACGACGCGCATCAGAGCGCGTCAGGAACCAGGAGAGTCGTTCGGGCCCTCCTGGTCAGCGACCTGCGAGGATTCTCCAAGTTGGCCGACGAGCAGATCCCTTTCTTCGCGGACCAGGTGCTGGGCGCCTTCGGCCAGGTGATCACCCGACACGCGAGGAAGATCGAGTACCGGAACACCTGGGGCGATGCGCTGATCGTCGTCGTGACCGACGTCGTCGCCGCAGCGCACTGCGCCCTCGAGATGCAAGAAGCGATGGCTGCGGTCGATCTGGCGGCCAGTGGACTGCCCCCCGACTTGGCTCTGCGCCTCTCCGCGCACGTGGGCCCCGTCTTCTTCCTCGACGATCCGATCCGTCGCGCGCCCACTTTCATGGGGACCCACATCAACCGCGCCGCACGGATCGAGCCGGTCACACCTCCCGGCGCGGTGTACGTGACCGAGGCGTTCGCCGCCGGCCTCGAACTCGCCGGAAACGCCGAGCTGCGGTGCGACTACGTGGGCCACATCCCGGCTGCCAAGGACTACGGGCGCATCCGGATGTACCACCTCGGGCGTCGCGAGACCGGACCGAGCCGGCAACACGGGTTGCGAAATCGGAGGGAATGATCGGTTCCCATCACCACGAGGAGTCCTGTCCGTCAAGCGACTCGCAACAGGAGTGGCACGCGAGAAGCCGTCCGAAGTCGTGGGATAGTGCAGGCATGACGATCGCGCCGATCGAACCGTCCGTGCTCCGTGTGGACGACGACGGCATCACCCTGCTCGGCGGCTGGTCGGCGACGAGCGGCTTTCGCCACTTCCCCCGCGCCGCGGTCTGTCCCTTCACCGGTGCCGACGACGTCGTACCGGTCGACCTGCCCGCGCTCCGGGACGGTCTGGCTGCACACGACCGTCCACCTCGCCCCGGCGGGATATGCAGGTCCCACTCCCTACGGGCTCGGGATCGTCGAGCTCGACGGTGAGCCGCTGCTGCGGATCGTGACCCGGCTCGAGGCCGAGACCCTCGTTCGCGGCACCCGGGTCCACCTCCGAGGGGAGGAGCTTCCCGGGCCCGAGGGCGATCCGGTTCTCACCTGGATGTTCCGCCCATGAGCGAAGTGCGGATCGCCGGGGTCGGGCTCCATCCCTTCGGCCGCTTCGAGGGGGTCACCGCGACCGACATGGGCGTCGTCGCGGTCCGGGCCGCGCTCGCGGAGGCCGGACTCGGCGTCCACGACGTCGAGGCCGCATTCTGCGGAACCGCCTACGGCGGGGTGGCGTCGGGGCACCGGGTGCTCGGTGCGCTCGCGGGGACCGGCATCCCGATCTACGACGTCGAGGCAGGGTGCGCGTCCGGCGGCGCCGCGCTGCAGCTGGCCGCTGCGTCGATCGCGTCGGGACAGCACGACCACGTCCTCGTCTTCGGGATCGAGAAGATGCCGAAGGGGGTCATCCGGTCGTCCTTCTTTGCTCCGTGGCAGGAGGCGGCGGGCTTGAGCCCCGCGCCCGCGTACTTCGCGTTGCGCGCGGCGAG
Source organism: uncultured Acidimicrobiales bacterium (assembly GCA_963741055.1). Lineage (GTDB taxonomy): Bacteria > Actinomycetota > Acidimicrobiia > Acidimicrobiales > RAAP-2 > Bog-756. The sequence continues at coordinate 54,845 of CAVUGU010000028.1, forward strand.
GCTGCTCGCCGAGACGGACCTGACCGCCGACGACCTCGCCGAGGTGGTCGTGAAGAACCGCGCGCACGGGGTCCACAACCCCGACGCGATGTTCCAGAAGGCGGTCACCGCCGAGGAGGTCCTCTCCTCGCGGATGGTCTGCCCGCCGCTGACGCTGTTCATGCTCTGTTCGCCGAACGAGGGAGCGGCGGCCGTGGTACTCGGCCGTGACGGAGACGGCGTGCGGGTGGCGGGCATCTCGCTCCGCTCGCACCTGCCCGGCAACGTGCTCGGCGAGGACACCCCGATGTCGGGCATCGAGGACACCGACATCACCCCACCGACTTCGCTCGCGGCCGAGGACGCCTACAAAGCGGCGGGGCTCGGTCCCGACGACGTCGACGTCGTCGAGTGCCAGGACACCGACGCGGCGCGCGAGCTGATCACCTGGGCCGAGCTCGGTCTCTGTGCGCCGGGCGAACAAAGGGCGATCCTGTCCGACGGGAGCGCGAGGGTCGGGGGGAAGCGGCCGATCAACCCATCGGGCGGCCTTCTCTCGAAAGGCGAACCGCTCGGCGCGTCCGCGCTCGGTCAGGTCGTCGAGCTGGTGCGACAGCTGAGGGGTTCTGCCGGTGCACGCCAGGTCGAGGGGGCCCGGGTCGCCCTCGCCCACGTGATCGGCCGTGGCGCGAACGCCTGTGTGACCATCCTGGTTCGCTGACGAAAGGAGTGGGCCGATGACCACCCACGGGAGTGACGTCGACCGGAGTGCGGAGTGGGAGGAACTGAGGACCAAGTACCTTCTCCCGCCCGGCAAGCGGTCGGCCTCCGCCGGCAGGGGACTCCACCACTTCGCCATCCTCTCGAGCGACGTCGAGCGGACCATCTCCTTCTACCAGGACCTCTTGGAGTTCCCGCTCGCCGAGCTCTTCGAGAACCGCGACTACAAGGGCTCGACTCACTTCTTCTTCGACATCGGGAACGGCAACTACCTCGCGTACTTCGACTTCCCCGGTCTCGAGCTCGGTCCCTACCGCGAGGTCTTGGGTGGTCTCCACCACATCGCCATCTCGGTCACACCCGAGCAGTGGGAGCGCCTCGTCGCGAAGCTGCGTGCGGCCGGGTTGGACGTCCACGTGGTGAACGGCGACTCGGCGTACTTCTCCGGGCCGGACGGCGAGCGGCTCGAACTGCTCTCCTACCCGTTGAACGACATGTACGGGACCGTGGTCGCCTGATCGAATCGGAGGCGACCGGGCGCGCCCGGTGGCGGGCGATGGCCGGGGAGCTGCGCTCCTGGGATACTCGTGCTGTTGGAAAGGGGTGCCACGTGCCGTACTCCGAAGGCCGGATCGTCCACGACGCCGACGCCCACATCATGGAGACGCCGATGTGGCTCCGCGACCACGCAGAGGCCAGGTTCCGTGAGCGGTTGCCGGTGCTGCGCTACACGAGCGGGAACGAGCTGCGACAGACCGGCAGTCCCGAGGAGCAACAGCGCGACCTGCTCGCCTCCTTCGATCGTCTCCGGGAGCGTCACGGCTCGGACGAGTACCGGGCCGACGAGGAAGCCGAGATCATGCAGCGGAAGAACTTCGCGGCGACCGGCGGATTCATCGCGGAGGACCGGTCCCGCGCGCTCGACCTGCTCGGCTTCTCCAGCCAGCTGATCTTCAACACCTTCCACAACCAACGCTTGCACGACCTCGAGCACGGCAACGACACCGAGCTCGCCTACGCGGCCGCCCGTGCGCACAACCGCGGGATGCTCGAGTTCTGCTCGGCGGACCCTCGCCTCCTTCCTTCGTGCTACGTGCCGCTGGTCGACCCGGACAAGGCGATCGAGGCGACCAGGGACGCCCTGGCCGGGGGCGCGGCCGCGCTCCTCGTCGCGTCGGGGTGCCCGCCGGAGTTCTCACCGAGCCACACGGACCTCTTCCCGGTCTGGGCACAGGCCGAAGAGGCCGGCATCCCGGTCGTCTTCCACGTGGGTGGGACCGGCGACCTCATCGACCCGCACTACTTCGTGAACGGCCTCCCGGTGCCGCCCGACTTCCACGGTGGCGACGAGAACTTCCGGTCGGTCGACTACATGGGGATTCCCGGACCCCCGGCCCAGACCCTCGCCACGCTCATCTTCGACGGGGTGCTCGAGCGCTTCCCCGATCTTCACATCGGGGTGATCGAGCAGGGCGCGATCTGGGTGCCGTCCTGGCTGCGCCAGATGGAGTCGGCCTTCGAGGCCTTCTGCCGCCACGAGGAACGTCTGCAGCAGCTCTCGCTCCGGCCCTCGGAGTACGTGCACCGACAAGTGCGCTTCACCCCGTACCCGACCGAGGACGTCGGGTGGATCGTGGCCGAGGCCGGCGCCGATCTCGTGCTGTTCTCTTCCGACTACCCACACGTCGAGGGGGGCCGCAAGCCGATCGAGCGGTTCGAGACCTCGCTCGGCGATGCCGGCGAGGAGATCCGCCGGCAGTTCTACGTCGACAACTTCCTCTTCCTCATGGGGACGGCCACGAAAGACTTGGCGGCCTGAAGCTCTCCTCCGGGCGCTCCGCGACGCCCGCCCGGTAGCGCACCTCGCGGTGGCGGGTCGCCGGAACCCGCGCCCCACCGACCAGTCCGCCGGTCAGGTTCAGCGGGTCGGCACCGGCGACGGTCACCTCGGCACCCTTGGTCGGGTCGCGGCGAACCTCCGCGAGCATCGCGGCCGCTTCGGGCGTCGCGTACTGCTCGCCCGACACCCCGGCCACGAACCGCCCGCCGAGCGCCTGGCCGCGCGCCTCGAGGCGGCGCAGGGCCCGGATCACGTCGCGCCAGGGCACCCGGTAGGACTCGCGGGCCCAGACCTCCCAGCAGACCACGCCCCACCGGTCGAGCAGCTGCCAGGCGACGACCTCGGCAAGTTCCTCCTCGGGCGGCCCGGCGAGACCGGCCGCGCCGCTGATCTCCGGATCGGGGATGAGGGACCACCGTCCCTCCCCGACACCGCTCCCGACCGCGCTGCGCTGACGCCGCAACGCGGAGCGGCGGACGACCGGGCGGCTGCGATCTCTCCGGAAGCGTGCTCGGGTGCGCGCGGCAAGCAGTGCGCGGACCGCGGCGAACGCGTCCACGGTCACGAAGCCGCGGGCGACGAGGTCCCAGAGCCCCTCGTCGACGTCGTCAGGGAGACGGCCGGTGACGGGGGCGAGCTCGGAGCGGAAGCAGGCGCCCTTCTCGCGGAGCAGGGCCAGCACGTCGGCAGCCGCGCCGTGGGCAGGTTCGACCAGTTCGCGCTCCGCGCGCACCGCGGCGAGCGTCCAGGCGAGGTCTGGCGCGCGACGAGTGCGAGCGGCGTCGCCGGGGAGGGAGTCGAGGAACCGCGCCGCGCGGGCGGTGGCGACCCGTCGTCGTGTCCGGTCGGAGGCTTCTCCGGGCGTGGCGTGAGCCGACCCCAGGCGACCTCCCCGGAGAGACAGAGCTCGTCGAGCCAGCGCGGGTCGTACCCGACCACTCGGGCGGGTAGGACATGGCGCTCCCACTCGCCCGCGGCGACCTCGATCCCCTGGAGTTGGTGGATCACCTCGAGCAGGCCGCCACGTCCTTCGGCCTGGGTGCCCGCGGCGACGTGTTGCCAGCAGGCGAGGAACCGGACGTAGTCGCTGATCGAAGCCGGGTCGACCCGCTGACGGCGCCGGCGCCGACTCGCCGCGTGGAGCCGCACCAGGAGGTGACGTGCGCACCAGCGACCGTCGGGGAGCGCGATGGCCGACCCGGTGGCCTCGAGACGGGCGAGACCGGTGCGGGCGCGCGCCTCGGTGATCGGGGCGCCGCGAACCGAACCGGTCGGCAGGGGATCGCCGGCGACGAGCCGTTCGACGGTGATCGGACCGGCGACTTCGAGGTGACCGCTCACGCACTCGGCGAGCGCATCGTCGGCCTCGACCGTCGGGTCGACCAGCGAGCGCGCCAGTTGCTCGGCCCACTCGAGGCGCTCGGTCGATGCCCAGCTGTCTCCGACGAGGTGAGCCCTGCCATCCGCGACCAGCGCGTCGAACCACTCCTGCCACTCGGTCACCGGCCGTGCGAAGACGAGGGAGAGGAGGAGATCGTGGAGCTCGTCCGCGTTCCGGGGTTCGGGAGCGATCTGTTCGAGGACCTCTGCCGTGGCGGCTTCGTCGAGCGGTGCGAGCTCACCGGGTCCGACCGGTAGACCCTCGGGCAGTCCGTTCGGACCGAGAGGTGGGAGACCCCGTGGCACCGCGACCGCCCGGGTCCGACGTTCCTCGAGCGGCGCGCCGTCGAGGAAGGTGTAGGGCTTGCCGTTCAGGATCCCGTGCGACAGCGGCGAGGGCTCGGCCGACTCGACGCAGTGCACCGCGATGCCACCGGCTTCGAGCTCTTCGAGCAGCGCGACCAGACCGGCTGCGTCGAGCGGCTCGGAGAGACAGTCGCCGACGGTCTGGCGCACGAGCACGTGGTCGGGCACCGCGACCGGGCCGGGCCCCGCGTTGTCCTGGCAGGCCGCGAGGGCGGGCCATGCTGCAGCGAGCAGATCGTCGGCCTCCATCCGCTGGAGGTTGAGCGGCCGGCGTTGGCCACCGCGTTGACGCGGGAGGACGAGGGCGCGGTTGAGGTTCCACCGCCACCTCGCTCCGAGCATCGGGTGCTGGAGCACGGCCTGGGTCAGCGTCTCGGTCGCGGTGCGGCTCGAGAGCATCTTCGGCACGTCGGTCAGCGGGAAGCTGTGCTGCGGGCCGAGAGAGAGCACCACCGTGTCGTCGTCGGCTGCGGCCTGGAGCTCGAAGTCGAAGGAGACGCAGAACCGCTTGCGCAGCGCGAGACCGAAAGCGCGGTTGATCCGCCCGCCGTGGGGGGAGTGCACGATGAGCTGGGTGCCTTCGGACTCGTCGAAGACCCGCTCGATGACCAGCCGGTCGCGGGTCGGGAGCGTTCCGAGGGCGGCGAGACTCGCCCCGAGGTAGACGACCACCTGATCTGCGACCTCTTCGGAGACACCGGCTTGCTCCCGGACGTGGGCACGCGCCCTCTCTCCGTCGCCGGCCGCGAGCATCGGCTCGAGATGGGCCCGCAGCGCGCTCACCTCGTCGGAGAGCTCCGCCGTCCGGGCGGGCGCCTCTCCGAGCCAGAAGGGGATGGTCGGTGGGAGGTCGCCGGCGTCGAGCACGCGCACCGTTCCGGTCTCGACCTTCTTCACCCGCCAGGAGTGGGTGCCGAGGAGGAAGATGTCGCCCGCGGTGGCCTCCACCGCGAAGTCCTCGTGCACCGAGCCGACCGTCGTTCCCTCGGGGTCGAGGACGACCCGGTAGTCGCCTGTTTCGGGGATGGCGCCCCCGTTGGTCAGCGCGGTGAGCCGCGCCCCGCGCCGTGCTCGCAACCGTCCGTTGACCGCGTCGTGATGGAGGTGCGCGCCCCGCCGGCCCCTGCCGGTCTGGATGCCCCACGAGACCAGCTCGACCACCTCGTCGAAGGTTTCACGTTCGAGCCCCGCATAGGGCGCGGCACTGGTCATCAGCTCGTAGAGCGCGTCGACTTCGTACTCCTCGGCAGCGCCGACCTCGGCGACGATCTGTTGGGCCAGCACGTCGAGCGGTGCGACCGGCGGCTGGAGGAGGTCGAGGTGACCGGCCCTGACCGCGGCGAGCAGGGCGGTGCACTCGACCAGTTCGTCGCGGGTGAGCGGATAGAGGCGGCCGGCGGGTGTCCCCTCGAGTTGGTGGTTGGCCCGGCCGACCCGCTGGAGGAACGTGCCGATGGCCCGCGGCGAGCCGATCTGGCAGACCAGCTCGACCGGTCCGACGTCGATCCCGAGCTCGAGCGAGGCCGTCGCCACGAGGGCGCGGAGGTCGCCGGCCCGTAGTCGTTCCTCGACGATGCGCCGGCGCGCCGCCGAGAGGCTGCCGTGGTGGGCGGCAACCTGGAGGGCCGGGTCGATCGGGCCGCCCTCGCGGGGTGGCTCGCCGGTGGGCGGACCGGTGCCGTTCGGAGCCGACCGGTGCCGGGCGGCGCTCTTCGCTCCGTTGTCCTCGAGCCGTTGCGCGAGCAGGTGGGCGACGCGCTCGGCCATCTTGCGGGTGTTGACGAAGACCAGCGTGGTGCGGTGTTCGAGCACGTGTCCGGCGATGCGGTCGAGCACGTCCGAGAACTGCCCACCGCTCGCCACCGACTCGAGCTCGCTCTCGGGCAGCTCGATGGCGACGTCCACGTCGCGACGGTGCCCGCAGTCGATGACCGTGGTCGGCCGCCGGGTCGGGTCGCCACCGGAGAGCAGGCGGGCCACCAGCTCGAGGGGGCGCTGAGTCGCCGAGAGACCGATCCGCTGCAGTCGGCCGCCGCGGGACTCGACGAGCTTGCCCAGGCGCTCGAGAGTGATCGCGAGGTGCGAGCCGCGCTTGTCGCGAGCAAGCGTGTGGACCTCGTCGACGATGACCGTGTGGACGTTGGCGAGCACCGCCCGCGAGGAGGCGGCGGTGACGAGCAGGTAGAGCGACTCGGGAGTCGTCACCAGCAGATCGGGGGGCGAGCGCCGCATCGCGGCGCGCTCGGACTGCGGGGTGTCGCCGGTGCGCACCGCGACGGTCATGGTCGGCCCGTCGAGGCCGAGGCGCTCCGCCTCCTTCGCGATGCCGGCGAGAGGGATCTGCAGGTTCTCGTGGACGTCGACCGCGAGGGCGCGCAGTGGCGAGACGTAGACGACGCCCGGCCCGGGCGCTTGCGGGTCTTTCGAGTCGGGAGAGCCGTCGTTTGTCGCCGCGTCATGGGCCCGGTAGGCGGCGTCGATCGCGACGAGAAAGCCGGTCAGGGTCTTGCCGGTGCCGGTGGGTGAGGCGACCAGCACGTCACCGCCTTCGCGGATGGCCGGCCAGGCCAGCTGTTGAGGCTTGGTCGGTCCGCCCGGGAACCGGGACGTGAACCAGCTGGCCACCGCAGGGTGGAAATCGGAGAGGACCGGGTCGGCTACGGGGGTGGGCTCTGTCGTCGCCACGAGTGAGACCAGCCTACGGGTGTGGTGTGACGCTCGGCCCCTGCCTGCCCGTCTCCGCTGCAAGGAGGAGGAGCCGAGTCGATCCCCGAGTGGATGGAGTGGACCTGGCCGGGTGAAGGAGGGGAAGGGGGGACCGGAGGGGGTCACCGCCGAGGAGGGGCTCTCCACCTAGAGGTGTCCCGCCGCGCGTGACATCTATATACATCGTTATACATCACGAGTCCCGACCCACCTATGGGTGGGCGGGCTCTCCGATCTCGTGGATCCACCTCTGGGTGGGCAGGCGCTCCGATCTCGCCGCCGGTCTGCGGACCGGGCCACTGACCGGCCCTCGTTTCCTCAGAGCGAGTCGTGGGAGTCGGGCAGCTTCTTCGAGATCCAGGCCAGCCCGATGCACATCTCGTCCGACGATCCGTCGCCCCACGTGACGAAGTGGGAAGGGGTGCCACGCAAGGCGGGCAGTTCCTGGGCCAGCGTCGGGTCGTAGGTGCAGTTGACCTGGAGCGTCTCGCCTGCACGCACCGGAACGGGCGTGCTCAGGTTGTACGCCTTCTGATAGTGGAAGTTGTAGTCGGGGACGCTCAGCACGGTCTTCGCCTGAGGCGTACCCGGGTTGAGCACGAGCGTGAAGCTCTGGCCGAGCAGATGCATGTGGGCCTGGGCGCGCACGATGTAGCCGCTCGTGTCGATGTTGGTGTCGCAGGTCGCGGTGTCGCCGACCGGTGGGTTCGAAGGGTCGTGCCTGCAGGCGGACTCGATGCCGTCCACGATCTCGCCGGACACCGGACCGAAGCGCTGCACCTGGTTGGCGAGCGACGCCGCACGGTTGCAGAGCGGACCGGTGACGCCGGCCGGGCACGGCAGATCCGGCGGTGCGAGTGCCATGTCGAGATGGAGGGGGAGCAACGGCGTCGAGACCGGGACCGTGTCCAGGATGAGCGAGTTCCGAACCGGATTGTCGCCGACCAGCAAGTTGTAGTGGACCTGCATGATCACCAGGCTGCCGACCGGGAGCGTGATGCCGGTTCCCTTGGGCAACGTGTCGGCGCCGTGCCCCGGAGCCCAGACGCTCAACAAGGGTGTGCTGAGGAATTGGGTGAGAGATCCTCCCGGCAGCGCGGGCGACCCGAAGCAGGTCCATCCCTTCCCGCCGGTCTGGGCGTTGACGGCGAGGGCCTTGGGCGCGACGGAAGGTGGTACCAGCGCGAGATCCGCGTGGTGGTCCTCGGCGCTGCCGGGAACGAATTGGCTCGAGACGATGTAGGAGTTCTGGGTGACGTGAGGATCGATCAACGTGCAGTGGTAGTCGTCGGTCGCTCCGGGAGGTGCCTTCGGCTGGTAAAGCCCGGACGCCAGAGAGAGGGTCGTGACCGTCGGTGACGCAGATGACGCTGCCCCCGAAACGACGAGCCCGATCCAGGCGAGACCCGCAACGAGGACCACGACGAGGAGGACCACGAGGGCTCGAGACCTTCTCGGGGAGTGGGGTGTCCCACCGTCCGTGGCTCCGGCCGCCCCGTGTCCCGCCCCTCCTGCGGTCGTGTGTTCGATCACCTCGGTCATCGTTTTCTCTCCCCCGGAGGTGGTGTTCCAGCCCTACCTGGCTCAAACCGTAGAACGACGAATAACCCGATTCGTGCTTCTTCGAAGATGAGTACGGTATCGCCGACGAGGCGCTCTCGCCGACGACCGGTCATGTGTGCCCGTTGCAATGCGATCCTTCGGATCTCGTGAAGACCCAGTGCAACTTGGCGCGGACCCGACCGCTGAATCCTCCTTCTGTTCGAACTGCGTCGATGTTGCTCGGACCGACGACTACGTGTCCCTGCTCGTCATCCTGAGAGACCGCGACGGCACTATCTGTCACCTGCGAGACAGCTCGGCTCGGCTCCTGCCTATGCTCTTGGCGACCGTGAACCCAGGAGGTGTGGGCGGAGATGCCGAGGTCGAGCCAGCATCGTCGGTTCGTGCGGCGCTACCTCGCGGCGACAGCCGGTGTGGTGGCGTTGATCACCGGCCTCGCCTGGGCGGGCCTCGCGACCGGGACCTTCCTCGGGTTCGAGCGGGCGGCCACCGATTCGTTCTTTCCGGCGGCGCCCACCAGCCCGCACGTCACGGTGGTCGGGATCGACGCCAACTCGGTGAACCAGATCGGCGCCTACCCCTGGAGCCGCGAGGTCTGGGCCCAGCTGGTCAACCGCCTCGACCAGGACGGCGCGGCGGTGGTGGCCTTCGACATCATCTTCTCCCCGCAGCGCCCCGGTGACGCCGACCTGGCCGCCTCGCTCGCCCACGCGCACGCCAGCGTGCTCGGCGCGCAGTTCAACACCGACCCGGGCTCCGGCAACGGTCCGCCGGAGGCGGTGACCCGCACCCTTCCGGTCGCGCCGATGGCCCAAGCGGCAACGGCGATCGCTCACGTGGAGGTGAACGCCGACGCCGCGGACGGAGTGGTGCGCAGCCTGCCCCTCTACGTCCAGTCGAAGAACGGGGCGCTGTTGCCCGCACTCTCACTGGCCGCGGTGATGGCCTACCACCACCAGAGCGTGAACGCTCCACCGACGTTCCGTCCGGAAGGAGTCCAGATCGGCAACCGGCTGATCCCGACGGACGACACCACCGCGATGACCGTCAACTTCTCGCAGACCCTCACCGATCCGACCAAGGTCATCTCGGCGGTCAACCTTCTCGACGGGAAGGTTCCGGCGAAGGCGGTCGCCGGCAAGATCGTGCTCGTCGGGGTCACCGACCCGACCCTTGGCGACCAGCGGCTGGTCCCGACCGAGAAGTCGACCGGTCTTCCCGGCGTGCTCATCCACGCGAACGCCATCAACACGATGCTGACCGGTGACTACCTGGTCCACTCGAGCCAGACCGCGACGCTGCTGTGGACCGCGGCGCTCGCGGCCCTGATGGCGCTGCTGGTGCTCCTCCTCCCGGTCTGGGCCTCGACCCTGATCGGGCTCGTCCTGCTGGTCGGCTACCTCTGGCTGACCCTCGTCGAGTTCGACCGGGGCACGGTGATGGACCTCGTCTATCCCACGCTCGGCCTGATCGTCGCGTACGTCGCGTCGATGGCGTTGCGCTACTTCGGGGAGACCCGCCAGCGCCGGAAGGTCACCGCGCTGTTCTCCCAGTACGTACCCGGTGAGGTGGCTCGACGCCTGATCGACGAGGACCGGGTGGCCGCGGCCATCCATGGCGAGCGGGTCGACCTGTCGGTGATCTTCTGCGATCTGCGCGGCTTCACCTCTCTGTCGGCGACGCTCGAGCCGACCGACGTGCGGACCATGCTCAACTGCTTCTACAAACACATGGCGGAGGCGGTCCTCTCGAACGACGGCACGATCATGAAGTACGTGGGCGACGAGGTCTTCGCGGTCTTCGGCGCCCCGCTGCCGAACGAGCACCACCGCGAAGCAGCGATCGCGTGCGCGCTGGCCATGCAGCGGTCGCTGCCCGAGCTCGACAGCGACCTCTCCGGCCTCGGCATTCCGAGCGTGCGCTTCGGGATCGGGGTCAACTCCGGTCCGGCTGTCGCCGCCCACTTCGGCGACGGGCGGCGACGCCAGTACGACGTGGTGGGTGACACGGTCAACATCGGTGCCCGTCTCTGCGGGGTGGCCAAGGACGGGGAGATCGTGTGCTCCGCCGCGGTGCTCGAGGGCGTCGAGCCGCCACCGCCGCACGAAGAGCTCGGACCGGTGGCCTTGAAGGGCGTCACCCGCGATCTCGGTCTGGTTCGTCTGGTGGTCGGCGGTACGAAAGACGAGCCATCGGAGCAGGTCGGAACCCCTGTGGGGACCGTTCCCGCCTGATCGAAGGTGTCCAGGGTGAACCGAGTTCTCGTTCGACAATTGTCTGGTCGGGTGATAGAACCAAGCGCAACCCGGGGCAGGGACAACCCCAGGTCATCGGCGGGATCTCGCGTCCAGCTCGGCGGAGGACGGGCATTGAAAAACAGCCATCGTGGCGTAGTTGGGGGGGTCCGCGTCGCGGCCTGCGTATTCGCGGCGGGCCTCGTCGCTGCTGCATGCTCATCGGGGCCACCTACCGCGGGCAAGCTCAACGTCAGCAAGACCCATGTGAAGAGCGCACAGCCGCCCGATGCTCCGAGCGAGGCGACGAGCGGTCAGAGCGTGAACCCCGGTCAGGTGCTGAGCACCGACTCGACCGGCCTCGCCCAAGTCACCTATCCGGACGGTTCGCTGACCCGTCTCGACAGCGACACCGTCTTCAAGGTGGTCAATCTGACCGCCAACTCCGGGGGTCGCCAGACGCTCGGGTCGGTGAGCGGCGGCAAGGTGTGGAACAAGGTCACCAAGCTCTCGAGGTCAGGCTCCTTCGAGGTCGAGGCCGGGGGTACCACCGCGGCCGTACGCGGAACCTCCTTCGCCGTCGAGTGCACGAGCGGCAGCGACTGCAACATCATCTCGGTGATCCACACGGTCGTGGTGACCAGCTCGTCGACCGGCCAGACCGCGACTCTTCCGCCGACGTACGAGGTCAACGCCAACGGCGGCGTGCTCGGCGGCCGAGTCCAGCTGACGGCCGCGGAGCTGGCAGCCGACTCGTGGATCGAGTCCAACTTGCGCAAGGACGGCGACAAGCCGTTCACCGCACCGCCTGCTCCGAAGCCGCCTCCGGCCCCGACGCCGCCGCCGGCGGCGCTGCCCTTCACACCACCGCCCGCGCCGGCGGTGGTCGAGAACTGCTACATCGGATGCCAGCCGCCGAACGTCGTCGGTACCTCGGTCACTCCGACTCAATCGAGCAACGGCGTAGCCGGCTCGACGACTTCGACCGGAGGGACCTCCGGGTCGAGTTCTGGAACCACGGCGACCAGCTCGTCGGGGATCGCGGGACTGCCGTTCACCGGCGCGGACATCGTCCGGCTCCTGGTGATCGCGCTGATCCTGATCGGCCTCGGATGGCTCCTGATGAGCCGTTCACGAAAGCGATCAGGCGACCAGCACTCCCCGTAGAGGCGCTGGCTTCCGCCCGCTCCGGCTTCACCGGTGCGTGATCGGGGTCGCCGTCACTGAGCGGCGACGGACTCCTCCTCGTCGTCGATGGTGTCGACGATCAGTACCGAGCAGTGGGCGTGGTGAGCGACGGTGTTGGGGACACTGCCCAGTACCCGCCGCGCCCCTCGCATCCCCTTGTTGCCGACCACGATGAGGTCCGCGCCCTCACGCTCGGCGATCTTCACGATCGCTTCGGACGGGGAGCCGGTGGCCGCGTGCACCTCGACCTCCAGACCTTGTGCCTTGCCGATCTCCGAGAGGTTCTTCAAGAGGGCGTCGGCAGGGTGTACCGACTGCGAGTAACGCAGCTCGGGCGGCAGGTCGTCCGCACGCACCGACTTCGGATCGTAGGCGGTCACGATGTGGAATTTGCCGCCGTTCAACTTGGCGACCTCGGCGGCCGCAACCACAGCTTTGCGCGCGGTCGTCGAGTCGTCCGCTCCGACGAGCACTGTCTGAAACATCGTCTTCCTCCCGTCCGACACCGATCTGTCCGCCCGGGCAGCGACCGGCTGTAGTCCCATTTGTCGAGGCGGATGCTAGTGCGCTCTCGCCGCTCGCATCCGGGGCACCGGCTTGCTGGGGGGCTCACGTCGGGAGGACGCGGACGACGCCGCGCCTCTACTGTGTTTAGATGACGACGACGTCGTCGGGTTCGAGAGGACGCCACGTGGCAAGTGCAGTGACCGAGCTCTCTCAGCTGACGCTGTTCGAGAGCTGTTCCCCCCGAGACCTCGAGCGGCTGTCGGCCGCGGTCACCGGAACCCGCGAGATCCTCGAAGGATCGGCGCTCTGTCTCGAGGGCGAGATCGCCGATCGGTGGTGGATCGTCGTCGAAGGGACCGCCGAGGTCACCATCGGCGGCCTGTACGTGGCCACCATCGGTCCGGGCGAGTCGATCGGCGAGCTGGCCCTTCTCGACGGCGAGAACCGCAACGCCACGGTCACTGCCAGCAGCGACATGGTCGTCCAGGAGGTGGACGGCACCCGGTTCCTCGAGCTGCTCGCCGAAACTCCCGATGTCACCCTCGCGCTCCTCCGCGAGCTTGCGGTCCGCCTGCGGGTCACCAATCAGCTCACGGTCCGGCCGGTTCCCGGCGAGCGAGAACCCGAGGAGGCCGCGGTACCGAGGCGGCCGAGGGCGCGAGGCGCCGGAGCGGTCACCTTCAACCCCTTCGCGCCCGGGTACTTCGCGAATCCCTACCGGCACTATGCGGAGCTCCGACAACACGACCCCGTCCACCTCGACCGGTTGACCGGCGCCTACCTCCTCACCCGCTACGAGGACGTACACCGTCTGACCCGCGATCGAAGGTTGACGGTGGGGCTCGACCATGCGGCTCCGACCCCCGTCCTCGATGCAGAGCGGGCCCGCGACGTCGCCGGCGGAGGGGTGGTCCACCTCATGATGCTCCGTCGCGACGGCGAGGACCACGCGCGGCTCCGTCGTCTGCTGATGAGGACCTTCACCCCGAAGGCCATCGCCGCGTGGCGGGAGCGTACCGAGCTGGTCGTCGACCGGCTGCTCACCGACATCGAAGAGCGCGAGTCGATCGACGTCGTCGACCAGTTCGCGGCGGCGTTCCCCGACCGGATCATCTCGGAGATGCTCGGGATGCCCGAAGGTGACACCGGGCAGTTCCGAAGGTGGTCCGAGGCCCTCACCAAGACGATCGACCCCCTCAATTCTCCTCACGAGGAGACCGCGTCCATCGAGGCGAGCAGAGCGATGGTGGCCAGCATCGAGGGAGTCATCGAAACCAAACAGGCCTTCCCGGCCGACGACATCCTCACCCACCTCATCCAGGCCGAGGAGTCGGGGGAGCAATTGAGTCGCGACGAGGTGGTCGCCCAGGTGATCCTCTTGTACGCCGCGGGCCACGAGAACGCCCGCAACCTTGTCGGCAACGGTCTGGTCCACCTGTTCGAGTTCCCCGGTCAGCTCGATCTTCTGCGGGCCAATCCCTCCCTCGACACCAATGCGATCGAGGAGTTCATCCGCTTCGATTCGCCGGTTCAGTTCTCACGCCGCATCGTGGTGGAACCGATCGAGGTCGACGATCTCGAAATCGCCCCGGGTTCGGTCCTTCTTCTCGGCCTCGGCGCGGCCAATCGAGATCCCGAGAAGTGGGGGCCATCTGCGGACGATCTCAATCTGGCACGGCCGCGCGCCAATGAGCACGCCTCCTTCGGCGGCGGCCCGCATCATTGCCTCGGCTCCGCCCTCGCTCGCCTCGAGGCGCAGGTGGCTCTGCCCATGCTGGTGCGGCGCTTCCCGCGGATGGTGCCCTCCGGCGATGGCCCGACCTGGGAGGCCCGGATGATGCTGCGCGGGGTCGAGTCGCTGCGGGTGGAGCTCCGAGGCGCCTGAAGCTCTGCGCTGCGTCGCCGTGCAGCCGGCCGGCTCCCTCAGCCGACCAGCTGGTCGACCTCCACCATGGCGGACTCGAGATCGGGGAGGTCGCGTTCGATCGATCCCTCGGGTGTGAGGAACACGAAGGTCACCTTCGACACCGGCTCCCCGGTTGCCGCGGCTGACCACTCGGGCGTACGACGCCCCCTGGACTCGATAACCGTCGACCCGCTCGGCCAGCTCTTCGGGATTCGAGGTCGCCGATGTCTTGTAGTCGACGACGACCAGCCCGTCGGGACCCCGGTAGAGGAGGTCGATGTACCCCTCGAGCTGGCGGTCGCCCAAGGGTGCGCAGACATACAGCTCCTTCCAGTGGCGACTGGCCGCGGCGACCCGGATCGATGGCGACCCCAGTGCTGCCGTCACCAACTGCCGCACCTCGTCCGAGCGACCGACGACGGCTTCGGCCTCGCACTGGGAAGCCACCGCGGCGTCGATGCCCTCTCCCGTCTCGAGGTCGATCGCCTGCAGGACGCCGTGGACGGCTCGACCGACCGCCGTGCCGTACCGGCCTTTCAGCCAGGGCGGGAGGTCGAGGTCCCGAGGTCGCTTCTGCAAGCCGGGGTCGTCGGGCTCCTCTTCGACGTCCGGCTCGCCCTCCTCGGTCAACGAGGTTGCCGAGACCGTCGTCGGTCGGGCCGCACGGGTGAGCGATCCTTCGAGTTCCGCCTTCCATTCGCCGTACGGCAGCAACGGAGCCGGTCGTGGAACAGCCGGGTGTGCGACCTGGTCACCCGAGGGTTCGAGGTTCGGGAGTTCGTCGAACAGCTCGCCCATTCCGTCGACCAGCAGCTCGGCGTTGGTCCGCGCTTCCGGTTTGGGCGAGCTGGCTCGTGCCTTGCGGTGAGCCGAGACGATCAGGTGGTCACGAGCGCGGGTGCAGGCAACGTAGAGGAGCCGGATCCGCTCGTGGTAGCTCATCTGCTCGTCGATCGGGGCCCACTCCGCGTACTCCTCGGTCTTGACGGCACTGCCCACCTTGTAACCGACGCCGCCGGTCGCCGGGAACTTGACGTCGGCTCTCGCTCCGAAGAACCCGGGCTTGGTGGACATGCCCGAAAGGATGGTGATCGGGAACTCGAGCCCCTTCGCCGCGTGGATGGTCATGATCCGAACCGCGTCGTCGTCGGTTTCGGGAAGGACCGCCTCGGCGACCCGCGCCCCTTCCGCAGTCTGCATGTCGACCCACCGCAGGTACTGACGCAGATTGCCGCCGGTCGCCTCGTTCCACGCTCTCGCCTGGTCGATGACGAACCGCAGCCGCCGCCAGACGTCGCGGGGCGGCCCTCGGCGAACCCGAGATCCATGGCTCGCCGGTCGCGGGCGATCCGGTCGAGCAGCTCCGCGGGCGTGAGCCAGTGGCGATCGTCATAGAGGAGCCGCAAGTACCCGAGGCCCATCCGCACCGGGTCGTCTTCGGGCACCGAATCCGGTTGGTTGTTCAGATAGCTCCACCGACCGTCCCGTTCGGATCGGAAGCGGAACAGGTCGTCGTCCCCGCAGGCGAAGAGCGGGGTGCGCAGGGCGGCGACGAGATGTAGCTGGTTGGTCGGATCGGCGACGGAGCGTAGGACCATCAACAAGTCGCGCACCGCTCGTGAGGAGTAGACGAGAGAGTTCGACTCGGCACGGTAGGGGATCCGGACCCTGTCCAGCGCGTCTTCGAGGAAGGGGAGTGAGGTTCGCGAAGGCACCAGGATCGTGATGTCACCGAGACGGGCAGGCCGCCAGCCGCGATCCCCGTCGTCGACGCTCCATCCGTCTTCGATCGCTTGAGTCACGGCCGCCACGACGTCAGCAGCCTCGAGTTCGCGGAGGTCGTCCGCGGTGATCGCCTTGGGGTGCTCGGCACCTCCGATCCGTGCGACGGCAGGCCCCCTCGGTGGCGCTGGTCTGACGGATTCGAGCGCGACGTAATCGGGTTGGGACGGCACCGGGAGGTCGATGTCGTCGGCCACATCGACGAGGCGCGCAAAGGTCGAGTTGACCCAGTCGATGATCGGCGCTGCAGAACGGAAGTTGGCGGTGAGCGTGACCGAGCTACCGACCTCCTTCCCGAAGCGAGTCGCCGCGTCGAGGAACATGGAGATGTCGGCACGCCGGAAGCGGTAGATGGATTGCTTCGGGTCGCCGACGAAGAAGAGGTGCCCCTCTTCGACGTCGACCTCGCTCCAAGGAATCGACAGCCCGCCCTGGCCGTCGAGGCGGGGATCGTCGGCCGCGATGAGCACGGCCAGCTCCACCTGGATCGGATCCGTGTCCTGGAATTCGTCGAGGAGGAGGCGCCGATAGCGCGTGTGCAGCCGCGACCTCACTTCCGCTCCGTGGCGTTGGTCGCGGAACAACATCCGAGCGCGCACGAGAAGGTCGTGGAACTCGAGCTCGCCGGCTTTGCGCCGTTCGTCGGCGGCGCCCAGTGTGAACCGGCGAAGCGCCGTCCCGAGCTGCTCGACGCAGGCGCCGGCCACCTCGTTGCGTATCCCCTCGAGGCGCTCACCGGCCTCGCAGACCTGCTCGCGGAAGGTCTTGAGATCGACCGACCAGTTCGGTTTGCGCCCCCGGGTCCGGACCTTGAAGCTCGGCTGGTGGCGCGGGTTGAGCGCCTCGAGCAGGTCCAGCTCGTCGGAGTACGAACGCAACTCGGTCACGTAGTCGGCGATCCGGTCGAGACAGAGCCGCAACGAGTCCTCCTCGTCGCTGCACGATTCGCTGCAGAGTCGATCGAGCTCGCGGAGCGCCGGCTCGAGAAGCGGGAGGGCGTCGGGGGGCTCGGGGGCATCCTCGGGTACGCGCTCGCTCACCAGATCCCAGTTGTCGTTGAACGCCGCCGCCACCATCCGCAGATTGTCGAAGCGGACGCCCGCGGCTTCCATGAGCAGGATGGTTCGTTGGTACGCAGGGTCCGCCAGCAGCTCGTCGCGGAGCTCGCGCCATCTCCGTTCGAACGCGACGTCGGAGCTCACCTCGTCGATCACCAGCACCCGCGGCGGGAGTCCGGCCTCGATCGGATGCTCCGAGAGAATCCGTTGGGCGAACGAGTGGAGGGTGCCGATGGCGGCCCCGTCGAGCTGATCGAGCCCCAGACGGTAGCGATCGACCAGTTCGCCCTCTGAGCCGGCTGCGAGCACCCGTTCCAGCTCGTGACGGAGTCGGTCACGAAGCTCGGTCGCGGCCTTTTCGGTGAAGGTGATCGCCGCGATGTTGCTGAGCTCCGCAGCTCCCGTTCCGACGAGTGCCAGTACCCGGTTGACGAGGGCGGTGGTCTTTCCCGAGCCGGCGCCTGCTTGGACGAACTGCGTGGTGTCGAGCTCGTCGGTGATGCGATCCCGCTCGGAGCGGTCGGGAGTCGTGGTTTCACCCACCGGTGTCACCCGTCTCTTCGGGTTCGGAGAGTGAGTGGAATGCCGCGAGCGCAGGGTCGTTCGACTTGCGTTCCCACGCTCTGCGCAGCGCGGTCACGCCGAGGCCGTCCGGGTCGCAGTAGGCGCAGTCGACCCAGGGGAGTGTGCTCGACGCCCTCGGGTAGGCCGGGAAGATCCCCTGGTCGATCCCGTCGACGATGGTGGCGAGGGTGGCGCCCACTCGCTCCAGGACTTCGGGCGTGACCTCGTACCCGATTCGGGCAAAGCCACCTTTCGTCGTCGCGAACCAGTAATCGGCGGTGACGGGAGCGTCCGGCCTGCCTTCGCGAGCACGTGCCGCCTGGCCGTACACAGGCAACTGCAACTTGGTGCCACCGAGATCGGGGGATCTCTCGCTCAGCTGTTGGTAGTCGTCGGGACGGCCCGTCTTGTAGTCGACGACGTGAATGGTGCCGTCTTCGGCCAGGTCCACGCGGTCGGCCTTGCCCCGGAAGGCGACTGCTCGCCCGTCGGCAAGGGAAATCGAGACGGTGCCGAGGTCCGAATCGGCGAACCCGAAGGCGAGCTCGGCCGCGATCGGGCTTGTCCGCGTGGCTCCCCGATATGCGTCGTCGTGATCGAGCAACGTCAGCAGATCAGCGATGATCTTCTGTTTGTCCCTTCGCCAGAAGACGGGCCGGCCGGTCACGCCGCGAGCCTCGAAGGCGGCGCACGTTTCTTCCGCGATCGCTATCAACCGGGCGCGGTCACGATCCGACCAGGGTTCGGACGGGGCCGGCTGTTCATCGGGCGGACGGGCGAGGACCTCGTTGACGAAGGCGTCGAGCACCTCGTGCACGAGCGACCCCCGTTCGAGCGGGGTGATCTTCAGCTCGTCCTCGGGGTTCTCGACCTCTTCGACACCGAGAACGTCTCCGACCAGATAGGCAAAGGGACAGGTCGCCCACCGTTCGAGTCGCGTGGCCGACACCACTCGATCAACCGGGGAGGGCAAGTCGAGACCGGCGAGATTGCCGTCGAAGCGGGTGAACCGAGAGCTCCGGCGCGCCCGGATGGCTGCGGCTCCGGCGTCGAAGATCTCGTCACCGGTCGCGGCCCCGTTGGCGTCACTCGGCCGGTCCCCCGCGGCGAGGAGAGATCGCAGGCGGTACTCCTGGTCCGAGGCCGGGAACTCGACCGCTCGCAGCCCCCCGTCGTACGAGGCGACGTGCTCGAGCCATGGTTCGTCGCGATGTGGATCGAGCAGGTCCTCGGACCACCAGGTCGTCTCGGCCAGCGCGCTCGCGACGTCGAGGACCCACCGGGAGGGAACCCGCTCCCTTCCCCCACGCAGATCCCCTCGCGGGACACAGAGCATCTGCCGTGACGAGCCGGCTAGGGCCGCGAGGATCTCGCGGTGCCGTTTGTCGACGGTGGCCGCACGAAGTGGGAGCTCGCCCTCGGCCGCGACGCGCTCGTGGTCCGGGAGGAGCGAATCGTCGCGAGTCGGAGAGGGGAAGACGCCTTCGGCCAAACCGAGGACCACCACCAGATCGAGATCGAGTCCGACGCCCATGCTCACCGGGCCCACGAAGACCCCTTCGCCCATCCGTCCGACCCGGCCGAGGTCCGCGTCGAGCTCCAGCTCGAGGGTCCGTGTGAAGACCTCGAGGGGTACCGGTCGGAGCTCGATCTCCGCGAGACACTCCAGCCGTTCGAGTGCACGCTCGACCTTTTCCGCGGCCCGCTGCTCGACGAGCGGCCACCTCTCACGGGCGTGCTCGCCTCCGAGAAGATCCCTCAGGTGCCCCCTTGCCCACTCGGTCCACTCCGGCCATTTCTGGGGCGTCGACGCGGCAGCCGCGAGATCGTCGACGAGGGCGAGGACAAAGGTACGCAGCGAGCGGGCCTGCTCTGCTTGCGTGCGCGCCCGCTCGATCCGCCACTGTGGCGCCTCCGGGTTTTCGGCATACTGCTCGGCTTGCGTGTCGCGTTCCTCCGCGAGCCGGGTCAACTGCCGGTCCCACTGCTGGCGTCCACCGACGATCCCCGCGTCTCGAGAGAGCCGCTCCCACGCCGAGATCGGCGCCCACCTGCCGTCGTGATGGATGCGCGCGCCGCCGAGCCACGCGAACAGCTCGTCACGACGGAAGCCGCCGTCGCTACCCTCGGCCAGCGCGAGGAGGCCGAGAAGCGTGCGGCCGGCGACCCTCGCGTTCAGTGGCATCACTGCGATGCCGTTTACCGCGAGACCGGCGGCCGTGAGCTGGTCGTGTGCGAGCCGGGCGTACGGTTCGGGATCCGCGAACACCAGCGCGATCCGGTCGAGTCGAGTGCCCGTCCGTACCGCATCGATCACCGCCCGGAGCGCCGCTCGCACCTCTTCGTCCGCATCGGAGACGGTCACGATCCGCGTACGGGACGCGTCGACGACGTGCATCGGATCGAACTCGTGTCGAGGGGCGGCCGGGCTGCCACCGAGCCGCTCGACCGATCCGTCGGTCGCGGCGTCGGCGCGAGGGTCGCCGGTGGTGCCGGCGAGCACGACCACTTGTCGCCCCTGTTCGGCCACT
This sequence comes from uncultured Acidimicrobiales bacterium, assembly GCA_963741055.1. Taxonomy (GTDB): domain Bacteria; phylum Actinomycetota; class Acidimicrobiia; order Acidimicrobiales; family RAAP-2; genus Bog-756. The sequence continues at coordinate 75,169 of CAVUGU010000028.1, forward strand.
GCCCGGAGCAGGGACGTGCCGTGGAGCGAGATCCGCTCCGGCAGGTACACGACGACCCGCCCGAGCTCACCTGCCAGCGGGTGTCCTTCCTCGAGCGCCTCGGCAGCGGCGTCGAGCAGGTCCTCCTCGTCGTACCAGGACGGTTCGAGGGTCCGGCGCACCTCGCGGTGCAGTCTTACGACGTCGGCGGCCCGAGGTGACTCTGCCCGGAGCGCTTCGAGCGCCCCGGACGTGAGGTCGCGGAGCTCGCGGTACGCGGATACGAGTGCCACCTCGGTGGCGGGGTGGGCAGCGACCGGGCGGAACACGCCGGGCTGTTTGGAGAGTGAGCTCCGAAACGCCGCCCCGATGACCGGGGTGGACACCGGACGACGTCCTGCTGCGGCCAACTGCGGCGCGCCGAGCAGTTCGCCGAGGCGATAGACGGTGAGGAAGGTCACCGCCGCAACGCCCACTCCCTGTTCGCAGACCGACCCGAGCCTCCCCGAGGCGAGAAGACGTCGTGCGGCGACCCCGACGTGGTTGGAGGGGACGATGACGGTGACCGGAGCCAGCGGATCCCCGCCTTTGGCGTCGGCGATCTCGGCGCGGAAGGCCTCCGCTGCTGGCCGGCCGTAGGCGACCCATTCGGTACGAAGCCCCACGAAATCCGAATCGTAGGGGCCGGGTGTGACTGTGTGTGGGTACGCCGATCGAACGAAGGAGGGCTACCCAGCTCGGGCATCCAGCGCTTCAGGTACCCGCCGAACAAGGGCACCGTGAAGTCGATCTTCCCTCGCTCGGGTGCATAGCAGAGGGCCCGCTTGATCAGGCCGTCTCGTATGGAGCTCACCGTGGTCACCGGCCTCCCGAGCAGGGCCGCGACCTCAGCGGTACCGACCGGCCCTGGGCCCAGCTCGGCCATGGCTCGCATGTAGGTGCGTTCCACAGCTGTCGATGCGCCGGCTCGCACCCGGAAGAAGCCGTCGTCGAGCGTCGCGACGACAACGGAACCGATCGTTCGAACTCCTCGTCGGTGATCTCGTCGGGTCCGTCCGCGACGTCCCAGGCTGCCGGCCGAACTCCTGGAGGAAGTAGGGGAAGCACTGCGTGACGGCGAGAGCGGCCTCGAGGGCGCCATCGCTCCATCGACCCCCTCGTCGAGGGCCGGCTGTTGGAGCGCGTCGACGGCCAGGTCCACGGTCAGGGAACCGACTCTCGGGAAGATGAACATGCGCTCCGCGTAGGTCTTGGCCTCTCCGGTCAGTGCCGCCAAGGTGGGCAGGCCGGCGCCGGCGATCGTGATGGGCAGCCGCACCTGCGAGGCGCGGTGCAGCCCGACGATCAGCGCGGTGAACGTCGGGAGGTCGACGTAGTGGAGCTCGTCGATCGTGAGCAGGATCCCCGGTCCGTGATCGCGGGCCACCTCCCCGATCTCGACGAACAGACCTGCCAGATCGGCGCCAGGTCCCGGAGTCGGCCGGCCCGAGGACGGCGTCGACGTCGATGCTCAGCTCGGGGCCGTCGGGGATCCGCAGGCTGAACGCCTTCAGGACCCCGAGCGCCGGCGTACGCGCTCGCCGATCCGGCGCTTGGCGTCCATGTCAGCAGGACCCGGCGGAGGGCCGCCGCGAGGCCGGCGCCAGGGCGCCGTCCTCGGCGACCTCGATGTACTCGTGGAAGTAGCCCCGCCCGTCGGCGAGCTGCTCGAACTCGTTCAGCAGGACGGTCTTGCCGACACCCCGGAGCCCGGTCAGCATCTGGCTCCGGTTGGCCCAGCAGGAGCCGCTGGAGCGTGACGTCCATGGCGTCGATCTCGCGGTCGCGGCCGACGAGCGCCGGCGGCCGGGCGCCGGCCCCGGGCTGTAGGGGTTCCGCACCGGGTCCACGCTGGGAGTTTACCGTATTATCTTTATATTATCCGTGGTAGCGGATAATTACGGACGTGCTTCGCCGCGAGGCTGAGGGTTTATCGCCGATCCGAGATAATTGCGGATAAAGCCTCGAGGCTCTCTCCTCGATGGGTCGCTTCGGGGCGTGATGTACATGTACATCACCTGATGTCATGACTCCGAACATGTATGTCCCTTCCTCGGGTCTGCACCCCACCGGCCTCGGGTCTGCACCCCACCGGCTCCGGTGTCTGCACCCCACCGGCTCCCGGTTCGGTCTCCGAGTCGCCGGCCGACCTTGTGCCAACATGGCGCAGCCGGTCCGACGACAGGGGGGAGATTGTCGTGGGGGGGAGCTCAACATTCGGCGCACGCGTGGGGATCGACGCGGCGGTACGTCTGCATCGCAGTGCTCGGGGCGGCCCTGACCAGCTGCTCGTCGACCAACTCCGCCGTCAACACGACCTCGGGGAAGTCGGTCGCCACCGGTCCCAAAGGCGGCCTTCAGTGATCACACCGGCGTCACCGCCAATTCGGTGAACATCGCCAACGTCTCGACCCAGGCCGCTGGACTGTTCAAGGGTGCGGCGGTCGGCATCGAGGCCTACGCCGCCTACGTCAACTCGCAGGGCGGGATCAACGGCCGGAAGATCATCGTGAACGCCTCGGACGACCAGTTCACCGGCGCGACGAACAAGCAGCTGACCGAAGAGGCGGTCCAGAGCGACTTCGCCACCGTCGGGAGCTTCTCGACCGAAGACAGCTTCGGTGGCGTGGTTCTCGCAGCGAACCCACAGATGCCGAACGTCTCGATCGCTCTGGATCCTGCCACCCAGAAGCTCCCCAACACATTCGCGGCAGTGCCACCGGCTGCGTTCTGGCCGCTCGGGCCGCTCGTCTACTTCAAGGACAAGTTCCCGACCAAGGTGCTGCACACCACGACGATCGTCGCCGACCTCCCCTCCACACTCAACCTCTGGAACTACGAGAAGGCGGCGATGGACCACGTCGGGTACAAGGTGCTCTATTCACCGGCGCTCCCTGCGACGACGACAGACTTCACGGCCCAGATCGTGACCATGAAGGACATGGGCGTGCAGATCCTCTTCCTCGAACAGGAGCCGCAGAACTACGCGGCATCGATCTTCAAGGATCTCGACGAGCAGAACTTCCACCCGGTGGTCGTGCTCGGCGCGGCCGCCTACAGCCACCAGCTCGTCGCGAACTCGGGAGGGGCCTCCAACGTCGACGGTGCCTACCTCGAGCAACAGGAGGCGCTGTTTCTCGGCGAGGACGCGCCGGCGATCCCCGCGGTCGCGACGTTCAACACCTGGGTGCAAAAGGTGTCCCCGGGTTTCACCACCGACTTCTTCGCCCTCCAAGGGTGGCTCTGCCGCGGAGCTCTTCGCGCAAGGTCTTCGACGCGGGGTCGAACCCGAGCCGAGGCTCGTTGCAGGAGGCGCTCCGAAAGGTCACTTCGTTCAACGGGAACGGCCTCGTGCCCACCAGCAACCCTGCGCAGAAGATTCCGAGCGGCTGCTACATCATCGGGCATGTCGTCAACGGAACGTTCCAACGGCTCGACGACCCTCCGATCGACGGGCCGACCCACGGGTTCCGCTGCGACCAGCCCGTGTACTACGAGAGTAGCGGCGCCTCGAGGGGAATACCAACCGGGTGTCGCCCGGTCACGCCGATTGGGTAATGCTCTTTCTGTGCCCAAGGCTCGGAAGGCTCCGAAGGCGGCAAAGCCCACGAAGGCCGAAAGCCCACGAAGGCCCCCCTCTCCGAGTACCGGAGAAAGCGCGATCCGAGCCGCACCCCCGAGCCGATCCCACCCGTAGGGAAGCTCACCACCAACAGGAAGGCCGCAGCGGCTAGCAAAGCAAGCAAGAAGAAGGCCACCAAACCGGCCACAGCGACCAAAAAGGCCGGCACCACCAAAACAAGGCCAGCTCGCAGGACAAGAACAACCTCGCTTCGTCATCCAGGAGCACCACGCGACCAGCCTCCACTGGGACTTCAGGCTCGAGCACGACGGGGTCTACGTCTCGTGGGCGCTGCCGAAGGGCCTCCCGCTCACCCCGAAGGAGAACCACCTCGCCGTTCATGTGGAGGACCATCCGCTCGAGTACGGCTCCTTCCAGGGAACCATCCCTGCCGGTGAATACGGCGGCGGGCAGGTCTCGATCTGGGACAAGGGGACCTATGAACCCGAGAAGTGGCGCGACCGCGAAGTCATGGTCGTCCTCCACGGCAAGCGGGCGAAGGGTCGCTACGTGCTCTTCCCTACCAACGGCAAGAACTGGATGATCCATCGGATGGATCCCGCGCCAAAGGGGTTCGAGCCGCTGCCCGCCGACCTCTCTCCGATGCTCGCCACCGCCGGTGAGCTCCCCATCAACAAGAACGCGAAGCACGGCGAATGGGCGTACGAGTTCAAGTGGGACGGCCTCCGGGTGCTCCTCTGGGTCGACGGCGGAAGACCGAGAGCGGAGAGCCGCAACGGCAACGACATGACCGTGGCCTTCCCCGAGCTCCGTGACCTGGCGGAAGCGGTCGGCTCGGACCAGGTGCTGCTCGACGGCGAGCTGGTCGCGCTCGACGACGAGGGACGTCCCCGGTTCTCGCGGCTGCAGCACCGCATGCACGTCTCCTCGGCGCGCGAAGCAACAGCCGCCGCGGCCAAGTACCCGGCGAGCATGATCGTCTTCGACGTCTTGCACCTGAACGGCCGCTCGCTGCTCGACGCGACCTATGACGAGCGCCGGGCGATCCTCGAGGGCCTGAAGCTCTCGGGCCCGAGTTGGGGGTTGACACCCGCGTTCACCGACGACCCGGGCGGCCAGGTGATGCGCACAGCGGTCGAGATCGGGATGGAAGGTGTGGTCTCCAAGCGGCGCTCGAGCATCTACCGCCCAGGGGTCCGCAGCCGCGACTGGATCAAGACCAAGCACGTCCGCACCCAGGAAGTGGTCGTCGGCGGGTGGTCCGACGGCCAGGGCGAGCGGAAGTCCACGTTCGGTGCGCTGCTGCTCGGCATTCCCGAGCGAGACCCCGCAGCCGAGACGACCTCCGCGCGCGAACAAGTCCGCCCCGGGCAGTCCGTCCCGCGCCAGCGGCCGGGTACGGCTGACCTACGTGGGCAAGGTCGGCACCGGTTTCACCGAGTCCGACCGGCGCGAGCTGCTGGCAAGGCTCACCCCGCGGTCGACCAGCCCGTTCGGAGGAGAGCTGCCGTCCGCGGTCACCCGCGGAGCCCACTGGGTCCGTCCCGAGGTGGTCGGCGAGGTGAGCTTCACCGAATGGACCCCCGACGGGGTGTTGCGGCATCCGGTCTGGCGAGGGGAGCGCGTCGACAAGTCGGTGAAGCAGGTGGTCCGTGAGCCCTAACTCCGCGGGTAGCTCGATTCGCACCACCGTCGACGGGCGAGAGCTGGCGATCTCCAACCTCGACAAGGTCTTCTATCCCGAGACCGGGTTCACCAAGGGTCAGATGATCGACTACTACGCACGGATCGCGCCGTACATGCTCCCTCACATCGTGGAACGACCGCTCACCATGCATCGCTATCCCGACGGCGTCGAGGGCCAGTCCTTCTTCGCCAAGCACGTGCCGACGGGAACTCCGAAATGGATCGACACGGTGTCGGTTCCCTCGAAGGAGAACGACGGTCCGATCGAGTACGTGATGTTGCAGGACCGGCCGAGCCTGGTCTGGGCCGCCAACATGGGTGCGATCGAGATGCACGTGCCGCTCTGGCACACCGGACGACGTCGGGTGCTGCCCGCACCGCCGGACCAACTGGTGTTCGACCTCGATCCGGGCGAGGGCACGACGATCGTCGAGTGCTGCACGGTCGGCGTATGGATCTCGGAGCTGCTCGAGTCACAGGGGCTCGAGTGCGTGGGTAAGACGAGCGGTTCGAAGGGGCTCCAGCTCTACGCCCGCCTCGGTGGCCGACCGACCTGGGACAAATCGCGGTCGATGGCGTACGACATCGCGGTGCAGCTCGAGAAGGATCACCCGGAGCTGGTGGTCTCCAACATGAAACGTCGGCTGCGGAGCGGGAAGGTCCTCATCGACTGGAGCCAGAACCACCCCGCCAAGACGACGGTGGCCGTCTACTCGTTGCGTGCCCGTTCCGAGCCCACCGCGTCGACACCGGTGACCTGGGACGAGATCAATGAGTGCGCGTCGAAGGGCGATCCGGGGCTGCTCCGGTTCACCGCCGAACAGGTGCTCGATCGGGTCGAGCAGCTGGGGGACCTCTTCGAGGGCATCTAGTTGGTCGCCGCCCAAGCCCCGGACCGGGAACAGGTAGGCGGAATCCCTGCTCCGCCGATCCAGGGTGGGGGCCGAGGCTGGTGGCCCTCCGTGGATCAGCGTGACAGATGTGCCAGCGCGTGTAAACGGGGGTCCCCGGACCGGGAACAGAAGGGCAGGCTCTGTTCGGCCGGCCCAGAGAAGATGGTCCCTTTTGCAAGAGACGCCCCCGCCGCCGACATCCTGCCATGGGTGGGCTCCGTCGCGTCGGGCAGTCAATTGGATGTTCTGTCACCAATTGCGTCAGGATTGCCGGGCGGGGAGGCCCACCCCCCTGGACCGTTGCCTTCGCCCGTAGCTGGTCCAGGGGGAAACAGGGCTCCGGTCTGATAAACGGGTGCGGCCTCACCGTCGTTACGCCCACAGGCGCAGCAGATGTTGCGGCGCTCACTGAGGTCCAGGTCTCTCCACGGTTCGGCCGGCAACCTCCACCTCGACTTGCCGGTGCTCGGGATGGCCTCGACTCCTGACACCACGGGTATTGGCTGGTGGTCGAAGTATCCCGCTCGCGTGCGACGACGCAGGATCCCAAGAAGACAAGGCCGGGGCTGTTGCCGCGCAGTCCTTGTACAGAAGCACCTTGGGCGCGGTGCTGCCAACCAGCGCGATAAATGCCGAAACCAGGGTGAACGCGAAGATCGCCGCCGACGCCCCGCTGAACTTGCGGGCTTTCGCCCAGATCATCAGCGCCCCGAGAATTGGGGCGATGCTGCCGGCCAAGTAGCTGGCCACGTCGCTCACGTACCCGCTGTTCCTCTGGATTCGCCGCCGATCAGAACTTGAAGCGAGTAAGGCCGCCCGGCTCGGTGCCCAACACCACAGTGGCCGAACGCGGGGAGACTCGGTACACGTCCCAAGGCGGCGGTCCTTGCGAGGGGGCGTTGAACGGGGCGGTGATGCCGGAGCCGCTCTGGTCAGGTTCCACCGGCCAACCATTGTCCGCCCAGCATTTTGCGACGCGCGCCACAGTGCCGGGGTCGGTCACCCTCACTGCATCACCTTCGAGGACCACGTCCGCGCCGCGGATCGACACGGCGATCGAACAGCGCGGATCATGCTTGACGTTACGAGCCTTTCGGGTGCCCTGACCCGTCTGGAACCAATACGTACCGTCGAGCCAGATAGCTCCGACGGCGGTGTTATGCGGGCTCCCGTCCTGGTTGACCGTTGTCAGCCACGTCGTTCGTGCGTTGTGCGCGTCCGGGGCTGGCGCCGATCCGGCGTCGAGCTGCTCGGTGATGGCGGACCACTGCACCGGCGGCAGCCCGTCTGTTGCTCCCAGATTGATTACCTCCATGGCGCATCCCCCTTCGTAGCCACGAGCTACAACGGTCTGTCACAGATCTGACGGGCGCTGAGTACCAAGGTCATCGCGGACGGCAAGTCCCCTGCGCCTAACCGCCGGATGCCGGTCGGAAACCGAGAGCTCTCCAGGTGCCGATGCCAAGGTGCGGACATCCGAATACATGCTCCGATCGGGAATGCCGCATTATTCTGTGTTTCCTGGGCCTCGGGTACCGATGAACTGACTCACCCGGCTCGTCTACCTCTTCGATGGCCTTGTTCTCGTTGACTGGCAGTTCCAAGCTGTGATTCGTATCACCTATCGAGGAGAGGTCAATGTCGCGTGTTCGGGTCCACAACTTCTCGGTTTCGCTCGACGGGTTCGGCACCGGCGAGGGCCAAAGCCTCGAGTCGCCGTTCGGGCATGCAGGTAGCCGGCTCCACGAATGGTTCTTCCCAACACGCAGCTTTCAGGAGATGCAAGGCAACTTAGGAGGGACCACCGGCATCGACGATGCCTTCGCGAAGGCCTGGGCCCCGGGCATCGGGGCAGAGATCATGGGGCGGAACAAGTTCGGGCCCCAGCGCGGGCCATGGGTCGACGACGACTGGAAAGGGTGGTGGGGCGGCGACCCGCCATTCCATACTCCGGTGTTCATCCTGACCCACCACCCCAGGCCTCCGATCGCCATGGAGGGCGGAACGACGTTTCATTTCATCGACGCGGGCCCCGCCGAGGCCCTGGAGACCGCCAAGGAAGCGGCGGGCGGCCTGGATGTCCGAATTGGTGGAGGGCCAACAACAGTTCGCGAATTCCTGGCGGCCAACCTGGTCGACTACATGCACATCGCGATCGTGCCCATCGTTCTCGGCCGCGGGGAGCGTCTGTGGGACGATCTCGAGGAACTCGAGCAGCGCTTTGAGATTGAGGCAGCCGTCTCACCCAGCGGCATTACCCATCTCACGTTCAGCCGCCGATAGCTCTGTGATGCAGAGCAGATAGCTCCACGGCTAGAAACACCAGGCGACGAACCAGCGAATGCGCGCAACCGGTAGCGAGGATGCGCCCGGCCTTCAGCCGGACCAGCACCGAGACCCTCACTCAGCACCGAGTCGCCTGGACCTGCCAGGCCTGAGCGTCGGCTGGGTCGATTGTGATTGCAATGGTGGCAGGCTCGATCGAGTCAACTACCCACCCGTCGCCGAAACTGGCGCGGATCTCTTTCTGTGTGATTCGACGGGGTCCCCAGTCGCCCGGCTGGCGCTCGCTGAAGCAGAGCATGTGGTAGCGCCCAGCCGTCGGGAGGACGGACGCCAGGCTCGCTACGAACAGCTCCCGATCGTCGTCGTCAAATACGTGGAAGAGTCCACAATCGAGCACGGTGTCGAACGTCTGGCCCAGCTCGGCGAGACGGAGCGCGTCAAACTCGACGAACTGCACCGCCAGCCCCCGCTCGGCTCCCTTCGCCTTGGCAAGCTCGATCGCACTGCGGGCGATGTCCACTCCGACAGCCTCGTGGCCAAGCGAGGCGGCGAGCAGGGCATGCTCGCCAGTGCCGCATCCGACGTCGAGCACCGTGCCGACAAGACCCCCGGCAGCGCCGAGTCTTTCAAATGCAGGCTGAGGCCGCCCGATGTCCCACGGCGGAGTTGAGGAGGCGTAGATGGCCTCGAAGTCGTGGGGAGGCCTGGAAGGCCTCGGTTCGAGAAAGGGGGGTTGGCTGCCCATGATGCCGTGTTATCACCCGGTGGCCAAAGTGGCCACAAATCTAGTGCGACGCGTATGTCCGCAGCGGTAATCAATCATCTGCACTTCCGTGAAGCGCCAAGCCCGGACCTCTTCGTTCGCGCCGAGGACGAGATCGTGCCAGGCCCGAGCAATAGAAGGATTCCGCGGCCTTCATGTGGTGGAAGTGGCACCGGATCACTTCATTTTGATCATCTTGGGTGATACCCCCGAGGTGCTTGACAGGGTCGCCACCGAAGTCGGCTCCCCCCTCTACGGGACTAGGGCTCTACGGGACTAGGGAACGAGTTGAGTTCTGTGGATATGGGGGTCGAGTTCTCAGGACCCGCTGCCGTAGAAGGCCGCGTCGCCGAAAGCGGTGACGGCACCGGAGCGCTGAAGGACCCAGTACCCGTGTCCATCCGTCGTCGCTGACATCCCCATGACGTCGGTCGTATTCAGATCTCCGTAAAAGGTTGCATCTCCGAACGCATTGACGGTCCCGGTGTCGGTGAGGATCCAATATCCCCCTCCGTCCGCTGTCAACGCCATGCCGACCGCGGTCTTTCCCAGTCCTCTCAGGTCTCCGTAGAAGATCGCATCCCCGAAGGGATAGGTCAGTGCTTTCTTGCTCAGCTGCCAGTACCCATGGCCGTCACCTGACGTCGCCATGCCGACGATCTTCCCGACCTTGGGGACGCCCGCGACGTCGCCGTAGAAGAGGGCGTCCCCGAAGGAGCTGACCTGTCCGGTCGAGGTCGTGAGCCAGTAGCCCTGACCGTCTCCTGTTACTGACATCCCCACGACGCGAGTCGTGCTCAGATCTCCGTAGAAGTGTGCGTCGGCGAAGGCGTAAATCGACCCGCTACCCGTCACCAGCCAGTAACCCTGGCCGTCGGCCGTACGCGCCATGCCCACCACATTGGTCACACCCAATCCTCTGAGGTCCCCGTAGAAGACGGCGTCGCCGAAGGCCTCTACATCACCCTTCTTGTCGACCAGCCAGTAACCATTACCGTCCTGGGTCCTGACGATCGCCACGAACTTCTTGGGGGGTGTGGCTCCAGCTGGAGGGGAAGCGAGTATCCCAGAGGTAATCGTGACGAAGAGCAATGCACCGACCACACTGGAGAGATACCTCCGCAACCGGCGTCGCGTCGATGCCGACTGCAAGAAAGAAGAGGGTTCTCTCCCAAACCGCGAACGAGCGACCTTCGACATCGGGTTCAGTTTGGACATGCTTCCTCCTCGACAGCCCGCCGCGAAGTTGAATGTCCGCCAGTCCTGTTTGCATTTTACTTGGTCAACGCCATCAATGACGGGTACCGTCGCTGCTGGGCATCATCAGCAAGTTACTGACCGCCGTGCTGCAACCAAGGTTCGCCAGCGCTAACCGATCAGAAGCTTGCCAGGACCCAGGTTCCTCGTGATACGGCTGTGATCCGCTCTATCGAGAGGTGCCGCGTCCCCAAGAGGAAGACGGTGGTTTCCGTGCCGCCAGCTACTGAACAACCCCCAGGCCACAGCGCACGACGGGACCATCAGTGTCGCCCGAACCGCCACCCATGCGCCGGTAATCTGCCGCAGCGGGTTTGCTTCATGAGGAGGGCAGGTGTCTGACGCGCCGAAGCACGAGTTCACGCGAGGCTTGTACGGCTGGATCACCCACACGGACTTCGCAAGTACTGATCCAGCTGCGACGCGCGACTGGTGCGCGGCGGTCCTCGGTTGGACCTTCCAACCCTCGTTTCCTACCCCCGCAGGAGACATGCACTTGTTCGCATACTCCGACACCGGTGGGGGCGGCATCCGAGGGGTCGCTCCCGATGAATCGCCCGGGTCAACGCCGACCGTCCATGTCGAGGACACGCAGGCCGCCTACGACGCAGCGCTAGAGGCCGGAGCCGAAGGAGTCCGCCCACCCACCAAGGTCATGGACGGAGTGTGCATTGCGATGGTGCGTGCGCCGGGCGGTGTGCTCATCGGCCTTTCCGGCCCAACCGGCTAACAGTTGCTCGCTCCGGCTCAATGAATGACCCGTCTCACTGAGGAATTCTTGGATCGGGGGCACTACTGTTTGCCGCCTGGCCCAAATCGGCGGCAGTGCTTCGAGCATCGGAGGGCAAGTTGTCTCTTTCTCAAAGAATCCTGCGGGCATTGGGGGCGGCGATCGCCTGCGCATCGATGGTGGCGCTCTCGCTGACCGCTGCCCAGCCGGCGGCGGCCGCTGTCACCGTCATCCGCCACACGCTGCCGGTGGCTGATCAGGGCGTCGAGCCCGCCTACATCGTCGAGGGATCCGACGGCAATCTCTGGTACACGTATTCGTTCCAAGCGGACGTCGGGCGCATCACGCCGTCGGGAACGGTCACCGACTTCCCCATCCCGACGGTCAACGCCGTCTCGGGCGGCATCGCTGCGGGCTCCGACGGCGCCCTCTGGTTCTGCGAGTTCCAGGGCGAGAAGATTGGCCGGATCACTACGTCTGGCTCGGTCACCGAGTACACCCTTCCACCCGGAACCAATCCGCAGTTCATCACCGCGGGGCCCGACGGCGCACTCTGGTTCACCGAAGAGGGTGCCCGTGACATCGGGAGGATCACGACCAGCGGGTCGATCAGCGAGTTCCCGATCCCCGGGAGTGGACGCGGTGCCGAGGACATCGTGACCGGGTCGGACCACAACCTCTGGTTCACCGACCCCGCAAACGCCAGGGTCGGGCGGCTGACCCCCGACGGGAGCCCTCACCTACTTCACGGTCCCCGACTTTGGGACACGCACTGCGACCCCGGGATTCATCACTGCCGGGCCCGACGGGAACCTCTGGGTCAGCGACGATCAGGGGACCATCGACCGGATCACCACCTCGGGAACGGTCACCGAGTTCCCGAATCCCAGCACCGCGGGCGGGGTGCCGATCACCGCCGGGCCCGACGGGAACCTGTGGGTATCCGGACAGGCCCCCGCCATCTTGCAACGGGTCACTACGTCGGGTGTCATCACCAACGAGGCAACGCTGAGCGGGCAGGGGGGCGGGATCACGAGGGGCCCGGGCAACAGCCTGTGGTTCACCATCCTCAACCCCGGAGAGGTGGATTCCGTCAACCTCGCGCCCCCGACCCCGCCGCCGACCCAGGGCTTCAACACCGCGGACACCAACGGCGGGGTGAACAGCTTCGGGACTGACACCTTTCACGGCTCACTTCCCAGTCTTGGAGTCCATCCGGCCCAGCCGGTCGTCGGGATCGCCACGACCCCAGGCGGCTACCGCCTGACCGGAAGTGACGGGGGCATCTACGCGTTCGGGTCGGCCGGCTACGACGGCTCCCTCCCGGGCCTGCACGTGATCCCGAACAGACCGATCGTCGGGATCGCTGCCACACCGTCCGGCAACGGCTACTGGCTGGTCGGCGCCGACGGCGGGGTGTACGCCTTCGGGTCGGCCGGCTACTACGGCTCCCTCCCGGGCCTGCACGTGAATCCGGTCAGACCGATCGTCGGGATCGCAACCACGCCATCCGGCAACGGGTACTGGCTGGTCGGGGCCGACGGCGGGGTGTACGCCTTCGGGTCGGCCGGTTACGACGGCTCCCTCCCGGGCCTGCACGTGAATCCGGCCAAACCGATCGTCGGCGTCGCAACCACGCCGTCCGGCAACGGCTACTGGCTGGTCGGGGGCGACGGTGGGGTGTTCGCCTTCGGCGGCGCTCCCTTCAAGGGCGCCGGGGATTCCGGCGTCGTGGTCGGCATTGCCCCCACGCCCAGTGGCGGCGGCTACTGGTTGACCAACTCGAATGGCGTCCGTACCGAATTCGGCGACGCCACGAGCTTCGCCTACGTCACCCCAACCGCTCCGGTCGTCGGGATCAGCAGCTAGAGAGCACGCGACGGGTGCCGCAGAACCACCAGATCATTCGCCTCGCCGACCGCCCCGATGCGGTGGACGTCGTGGCTCGGTGGGACTTCGAGGAGTGGGGCACCACACCCGAAGAGTTGGGTCTCGAAGCAACCAAGCGGAGGTTCGCATCCTGGGCGACTGACGGAGGTGTTCCGTGCGCCTACGTCGCAGTAGTGGACAGCGAGGTGTGCGGTTCGGCCTCTTTGGTCGACCACGATATGTCCGACCCACCGGAGCCCCTTCAGGACCTACACCCCTGGCTGTCCGGGGTCTATGTGAAGCCCGACCGTCGCAAGACGGGACTGGGACCCGCTCTGGTTGCAGGAGTCGAGGAGGCGGCAAAGCACCTCGGTTACCCCCGCCTCTACTTGTTCACCGGTCCGGTCACCGCGGTGAAGTTCTACGCACCCATGGGGTGGGAGGCGATCCTCACCCCTTGGTACGAAGGAAAGGAAGTCGTCGTCATGGAGAAGGCCCTGTAACTCGACTACCTGACCTGAAAGAAGAGCGCGACGGCCATGACGACCACCAGCACCAGTGCAGCGAGGAGCAGCAAGCGCCCAATGGATCGGGTCTGACTTTGCTCGCCAACTCGTCCAACCGTCTTCGGTGTGCTGATCGAGTCGTGGGTCCGTCCTGACAGCTGCACAGATCGCAATCGGACGGTGGCCGTTGCGGCGACCCAGCCGATCGTTGCCGTCGCCGCTGGGAGAAACATCAAGAAGAGCATCGCCACGTTGGAGAACGCCTCGCTCACACCTCCGGCAACCCCCACCCCCGGATCGCGTGGTCCTCCGTCGATCGCCACGACCGCGATCGTCGAGACAAAGAACATGGCCAGCCCGGCACTGACGCGCGGCCACCCGAGCGGCGCGCCGACCCGTCAGAGCGTCTTCGCTGCGCCAGGCGCTACCCACCCCTACGACCAATGGCACCCCGATCAACAATGCAGGCCCGGACCAGGCGCCAACCGAATTGATGGGGCTGATGAGGCCTGCCCACGTGAACCCAGAGGACGCCAACCACGTCGCCGCAACGAAGAACCCACCCAACAGTCCGAGACGGCCCACACCTGGCCGGCGCAGCAGCACGCTCACGGCGACGATCGAACCCATCACGAGAGCCGCCAGGATCACCAGCAACGCCCAATTCCAAGGGTTGGCGGTCAGCCCGAAGTGGACGAACCCAAAGCCGAGCACGACCGAGCTGCCCAGCGCAACGGCTGTCAGTGCCGCCATCGGTCCGACGGGCCCCCATGGTGGCGCCAGAACCACGCCCACCACGCATCCGAGAGTGAAGCGCCACCGCTCCGAACGGCTTTCGATCCGGTCCAACTCGCCGAGCATCGCCTGGCCCCAATCGACCCGGTCGGCGCGGAGCAGCCCGACCGCCCACTGCAACAACCTGAGCGGGACGTCACCTCGCACAGTCTGCGGGTCTGGCGGTGGGTGCTCGCGGCTCCATAGCACCGCCCCTGCACCAGCCAGCAGCAAGATCGCGAGAACCGAGGGCCGACCGCTGCCAATCAGCAGCAAGATCGCCGGGGCCGAGGTCACTAGACCCCGCTCAAGCCCAAGCGCCGGCGCGGCACGGATCGTTCGATTCGAGCTGCTTCGAGAGTCGCCACGTACTCCCGCCCCGTCGGGGTGAGTCGGTACAGGTGCCGGGGCGGCCGGCCGGGTGGACCTGGCTCCCAGGACGTTTCGAGCAGTGCGCGGTCGGCAAGCCGGATCAGGATCGGATACAGCGAGCCCGATTTCAGGTGGACTTCTGTTGCCAGGTCATAGCCGTAGCGCCACCGCGTGGGATCGCTGGCCAGCGCCTGGAGCACTCTGATCGCCTGCGGAGACGGACGCCGCGTGCCGGTCACAGCAATAACTCTACCTATATAGTGATCTCAAGCGCCAGAACAAACCTGCGGTCGCCGCGATTTGCAAACAGGAGCTAGAGGCCGAGCTGCTTCTCAAGGGCCGACGCCAGAGCGTTCTGCCCTGACTGATTGGGATGGAAGCTCTCCAGATCGCGGTGCCAGAACTTCGCTCCGTCGAAGATGAGCCCGTTCAAGTCGGACCTGCCCGAATCGCAAAGACCACCTCCTACAAACAGGGGGCGAACGTCGAGGAAGGAAACGTCCACCCCATCTTCGGCCGCGGTGCTAACCGACGTGCCGATCAGTCGATCGAGCGCATTGGTCTCCCTATCGAGCCACTGCACGTCTGGGGCACTGATCGTGTAGTCGAGAATGCCCAAGTTGGTCCCGACCTTGCAGGTGGTCGTCTCTGTCCCCGCCGAGTAGGCGCTTGACTCGAAGAGCTCGGGATATCCAACGACGATGATCTGAGCGCTTGGTGCCGCGGAGGCTATGTCTTTGTAGAGCTGAACGAGACTCGGAAGCGATTCCCCGTTCGCGTCCTCGTCGGTCCCTCCTCTAGCGTCGACGCCGGGGAGGATGTATTGCCCAGAGGCGCGACCATGTTCGAGCCACTCGAAGCTCTTCGAGAGCGCGGCCGCGTCGCGACCGGAACACCCCGTTCCTCCTGGTGAACCTGGACCCGAAACGCAGCTAGTGAGGACCGGGGCAAAACCCACATCGTTTCCACCGATGGACAGAGTGACGACGCGAGTGTCATGACCGAGAGCTGAGTCCTGAGCTCTTGACCCTTCGACCAAACTGTCGATGGTTGCGCCAGAGCATGCTTCGAATCCGAGGGCGTAGCCGAGGTCGGTGGCGAGTTGCTTGACGTATCCATCGCTGGCGCGGTCGCAGCCGTTCTGACTCTTGTTCGTGCCCGGAAGGTACGAGAACGACCCCAATCCCGAGGCATAGGAATCGCCCAGGGCCACGTATTGCGCCGATCCATGTTCGTCCGAGACGTTGACAGACCATGAACCCACATTGTCGGAGTAAAGGTTGTCGTTGACACCCAGGAAGAGAGTGCCCGACTCGACAACGGTGCCGACACCGTCTCCGACTTCGAATGGCGTGTTGTTTCCGAAGCGCCCGATTAGCGACCAGCAGGGAAGGCCAGGAGCAACCACATTCCCATGCGGTGAGTTACCGACCTGATTCGAGCACGCACCCCATGGAGTGCCGGCCGGATCGGCGTCACCTACCATGCCCGTCACGACGCCCGAGGCAGTCATCTGGATGTTCGTTCCCGGCGTCAGGTTGAGCCCGGTGCTCGTCCACTGGACTGCGCCTGTGACCGAAACGGTCGTTGGCAGACTCGTCTTACTCATTCCAACCGCTGATGCATCGGGCGATTCAGAAGAGAGTCCGATGCTGCTGGCGAGAAGCGCGAGAACGAATACCGCAACCAGCCGGCGATTCGACAAGATCCAACCCGCCATTGATTTCCTTGCGCCCCTGTGAGCCCCAACGCCGATTCATCCCCTGCGAAGCAGGAAAGTAGCACCTCGTTCCCCCCGAGAGTCATCGCGAGAGGCGATTGCGCGGTCCCTTTGGCCGGGTGTCGCGAGCAGGATGCCCGGCGCGACCAGAATCGACAGCGTGATCGTCACGATCAGCTTTGCCTTGGCCGCGGCGTTGTCCAACGCGGTGCACCTGATGACACAGCACGCCGCCAGCACTGGTCTGGGCGCGAAGGAGCGCGGCTGGAAGCTCGTATCGTTCCTCATCCGCCAGCCACTTTGGCTCCTCGGCTGGGTCGCGGCTGCAGCCGGGTTCGGATTCCAGGCGGTTGCACTTCATGCCGGACAGCTCTCCGTTGTCCAGCCGCTCCTCGTGACCGAGCTGGTCTTTGCCCTTATCCTGCGCCAGTTCTGGGTCCATCAAGACATCGCGAGGACGGCCTGGACGGCGGCCTTGGTTACCTGTGCGGCTTTGACCATCTTCCTCGCCGCCGCCGAACCCCACGGAGGTCACCAGCGCCCTTATGCGGTCGCCTGGATATCCGCGGTGGCCGTGTTCGGTGGAGCGATCGCCGCGTTGGCGGTCATGGCGCGCTGGGGATCTGCCGTGCGTCGGGCCGCGCTCTACGCAACCGCGGCCTCGATCACGTGGGCCCTGATGGCGGCATTCCTCAAGGCGGCCACGGACGCGCTCACGGCATCCGGTGTGGTGGGGATGTTCGCACATTGGCCCATCTACGCCTTGGTCGCCTCCGGAGTCGTGGGATCGGTGCTGCAACAGGCGGCCTTGCAGGTGGGCCCGTTGAGCGTGTCGCAACCGCTCCTGGTGGTCGTAGACCCCGCTGTGGCCATCGTGCTGAGCGTCTGGATCTTCGACGAACGGTTCACGACCGGTGCCGTTCAGCGAGTTGTCGCGGCCGCGGCTTTTTGTGTCATGGCCGTGTCCGTCACCGTGCTGGCGCGAGCCGCGCCCGCTGATCTTGATCCGACGAGGACGGTCGGCCCTTGAAGTCGGGTTCCGGGATCGCAGCACCCAAGCGGCGTACTGGGCACCCTCAAGAGATGTCCAGTGCTGAGCTTCAGGAGACTCTCCGCGAACCTCCCTGACGATTGGCAAGTCAGGAAGGTTGCAACCCGCCACGCCGTGCATGTTGGGTTGACGCTCGCGATACCCTCCTCTGATGCCTTGGAAACGCGGCACGGAGCTTGCCGTTGCTCCCGGGTTCGTCGGATTCGCCGGCGTGAGCACAGGGTGCCCTATCTACCCGGTGTCATTTGGCAGGGTCTCGTCCCGCGCCGACCGCCTCGAGTAGCGCAAACTAGAAGCGTGAACCGAGACATCACGACGCTCCCTCGGACTGTCGATGCGCCGGAGGGTAAGCCGGTTCGACCGGAGGCCGCGGACAACCAACGGTTGATGGCAGAGATCCTGAGCGACGCCTCGTCTTGGACTCCTGAACTCTCCGAGTTCACCGCGCACGTGTTCGATGCCATGGCTGAGACCTGGGTGGATGAACGAGGCGGCTATCGGGCAGCACCGCTCATCGATGCGCTCGATCGCGGATGTGCATTCCGAGTCGGGCGCTGTTTGGAGATCGGGAGCGGTACGGGTGTCTTGACTCCCTACCTCCAAGAGGTTTGGAGCGACGTCGTATGCGTGGACCTCTCAATGCAGATGATGTTGCGCCAGCGGGTGGGTTGTCAGGTCCGGGCCGATGCAAGCGTGCTCCCGTTCCCCGACGCGTCTTTCGGCGTGATCGTCATCGGCGACGGACCACTCTTCGTGAAGGAGATGGTCAGGGTCCTCTCCCGGAGCGGAACGCTGATCTGGTCGAACGCGCTCGCGGAGGGAGCTCCGTACTACCAACCAACCGCTGACATGTGGGACGCACTGGTCCGTGCATCCCCAGAGTCGAAATGGTCAGCAGTGGAGAGCGAAGCCCTTTGGGGCAGATGGGTTGTGTTCCGTCGGTCCAAGATGGAGGCAACATAGCCATCCAATACCGGGTGCCGAGATGTCTCACCGATCTGATGTGAGCCGACTCCGGCCCGAGACTTCCTCGACGACCCGGGCAGGAGCAGAGGCGACTCCCGGCGACCGGACGGAAGACCATGCCGGTCTGAACCGGTCTCTCAGCCGAGGCCGGTAGGTTTCGGTCTCATGCGCTACACACATCTCGGCCGGACCGGCCTCACCGTCAGTCGGATCTGCCTCGGCACCATGAACTTCGGGCCCGAGACGGACGAACCGACTTCGTTCTCGATCATGGACTCGGCGCTCGACGCCGGCGTCAACTTCTTCGACAGCGCCAACGTCTACGGTCGTTCGAAGGGTCGTGGCGCGACCGAGGAGATCGTGGGCCGCTGGTTCGCGCAAGGTGGCGGTCGCCGCGAGAAGGTGGTGCTCGCCACCAAGCTCTACGGCGACATGGGGGATTGGCCGAACGAAGGGCGGCTCTCCGCGCTCAACATCCGCCGGGCGTGTGACGCCAGCCTGCGCCGCCTCCAGACCGACTACATCGACCTCTACCAGATGCACCACATCGACCGCGACACCAGTTGGGACGAGATCTGGGAGGGCTTCGAGGTCCTTCGCTTGCAGGGCAAGATCCTCTACGCCGGTTCCTCCAACTTCGCCGGCTGGCACATCGCCCGGGCCCAGGAAGCCGCCGCGCGGCGCAACTTCATGGGACTGGTGAGCGAGCAGTCCCACTACAACCTGCTCACCCGCGACGTCGAGCTCGAGGTGCTGCCGGCCGCGGAGAGCTACGGACTCGGGGTGATTCCGTGGTCGCCGTTGGCAAGCGGGCTTCTCGGTGGGGTCGTGCGCAAGGAGCGCGAGGGCAGCCGCCGATTCGGGAGCAACACGGCCCGCACCCTCGAGGCCAAGCGCGAGCAGCTCGGCGCCTACGAGGACCTCTGTGCCGAGGTGGGCGAAGAGCCCGGCACGGTGGGCCTCGCCTGGCTGCTCACCCGGCCGGCGGTGACCGGACCGATCGTCGGGCCGAGGACGCCCGAGCAGCTCGAGTCCGCACTGCGTTCGGTCGAGATCAACCTCGACGACAAGGTCCTCGCGCGACTCGACGAGATCTTCCCGGGCCACCGGACAGCACCGGAGGACTACGCCTGGTAGATCTGAGTGATGCCCATCGAGACTCGGGGTATCAGACACGTCCACCTGCTCGTCTCGGAGCACGACCGGCCGATGTCCTTCTACCGGGACGTGTTCGGCATGCAGCTCGGGTTCCGCGACGGGAACATCCTCTTTCTCCACTCCCCGGGCGGGCGCGACGACCTGGCACTGCACCTCGCGGTCACCGACGAGGAGAAGGCACGAGTCGGTTCCCTCGGCGGCTTCGAACACTTCGGAATCACGGTCAAAGATCGGGGAAGACTTGACGAGTGCATCGCGCTGGCGATCGAGGCCGGCGGGACGCTCGTCGAGAAGGGCGAACACGGGCCCGGCATTCCGTACGCGTACGTCACCGATCCCGACGGATACGTGATCGAAATTTCGACAGCTGCGGCGTCGCTGCCTCTGGCGACGCACGTCTCGATTGAGTCCTAGGACGCCTTGCGTCGAGTCTTGGCCCCTGACTTGGCGGTGATGCTGGTCGGTTTGGCTGCCGACTTCCGTGCCGGAGCCCGCTTCTTCGCCGACGCTGCCGGGGCGCGCTTCTTACCGGCCGGTGCGGCTTGCGAGGACGCTTCGCTTGCGCCCGTTGCCGCCTTCCTTCACCGACTTGATGCTGGCGCTGAGGACGTCCATGAGATCGACGACCTTGGTCGGCTCCGGCTCGGCGATCCTCACCACGACCTCGTTGCCCTTCTGCTTCGCGTCGATGAGCTCCTCGACCTTTTCCCGGTGGGTGTCGTGGTACTTGCTCGGGTCCCACTCCGACTCCATCGACTCGATGAGCTGTTGAGCCATCGAGACCTCTCGGTTGGTCAGCTGCTTGGAGCTCGGCAGCTCCGGTAGCTCCTTGCCGGGAGACCGGATCTCGTCGGAGAAGTACATCGTCTCGAGATTGAGCACGTTGTCGTCGGGCCGGATGGCGACGGGGTACTCCTTGTTGCGCATCACGATCGTCCCGATCGCGATCTTCTTCGAGTCGCGCATGGCCTGGCGGAGCAGCGCGTAGGCCTTCTCGCCCGCTTCGCCCTCGGGCGCAAGGTAGTAGGTGGTGCGGTAGTAGATCGGATCGATGTCGTCCTGGTCGACGAAGTCGGTGATGTCGATGAGCCGAGTGCGCTCGGGCTCGGCCGACTCGAGCTCCTCGTCCGTGAGGATCACGTAGTGACCGCCTCCGACGTCGTAGCCCTTCACGATCTGGTCGTTGTCGACCTCTTTGCCGGTTCGCTCGTTGACCTTCTTGTAGCGGATGCGGTCGGAGGTGCCCTCCTCGAGCTGATTGAAGTGGATCGACTTGTCCTGTGTCGCCGGGTAGATGCCGACCGGGACGTTGACCAGCCCGAAGCTGAGCGCCCCCTTCCAGATCGTGCGTGCCATCAGAATCTCTTTTCCCTGGTCAGGACACATCCGCCACTGTGTTACACCCCCTAGAAAGACTAGGGGCGTGGTGGAATGCACCTCAATACTTGATCGTCAGACGGACGATGTCGATGTTTCGACGGATTTCCTCGCTGAAATCGTTCGGTTCGGTCTCTTCGAGCCCGGTTGCCCGAAATTGCTCGTTGAGCTGGGACTCTCGACCTCGATCAACCATTGTGGTGTGGATTTGGCCTCGACACGGGCATCCCTCCTCAGAGCCAGGGACGCCCTGGTCGGCGAGGGCGGGCTCGAAGCGGACTCCGAGCCGATCCCCTTTCTCGGGCGCTCCGATCGCCACGACGTGGTGAACCTGGCCACCTTCGTCTGCAACCTGGTCAAGCGGGCTTCTGCCTCGGCGGGCTGTTCTCCGGGCGAGATCGCCCGACGGGCTTCGCGTCGGCTGGCCGCCACGACCCGATCGGGTTCCGCGGCCGTCGTCTGACCTGATCACCAGGCGGCTCCCGAGGCGGCTTTCCGGCTGAGACCGGTGAGACGCTGCGTCGTGTCGAACGTTTGCGTCAGATCGAGCACGATCGGAGAAGCCTGTGGCGGGGTACCGCTCTTACCATCTTCTCGATGGCCGACTCCGGGAAGCGGCCGAGTCTATGGAAGGAGCGAGTCGCATGAAAACGATGACCTGCAAACAGATGGGTGGGCCCTGCGACTTCCCGCATCAAGGAGCGAACGCCAACGTGGTCATCAAGGCACAGGACGCCCACGTACGAGAGATGGTCGCCAACGGCGACAAGTCCCACGAGTCTGCCTTGAAGGACATGAAGGGCCGGTGGAAGAACCCGATCGGCGGAATGGGATGGTACCGGCAGACCAAGCGTGAGTTCGCGGAGCTCCCCGAAGACTGACCAGGTCGGCTCGCGGGCGACCCCCCAGTGAGCACTTGTGAACACCTCTGACTAACGTGGTGCTCTCCAAGACGGCGGGCGGCGGAAGGAGTGCTACGTGACTACGTGCTTGGCGTGGTGGCAACGTCACTGGGCGGGGCCTTTGGACGCATGGCCGGCATCGTCTTGCCAAGAACTGTTGTCATACTGCTCGCTACGGCTTCGGTCATGACGCCCAGTGATTCGCGCCGCCGACCATCACCGACATGACGATGCCTTCGAATCCGATCACCGTGACCGAGGCAAATGATGCTTGCGAGGGTGCCGCGCGCTCATGGACGGATTCGATCGATGACTTACCTTGGGATGTCTTCTACCACGACCTGCTCGAAAGGAAGCACGTCGGGCTTCGCGAGCAGCTCAGAGCCATCCAAGCCGAGGACCCGCGCCAGGTAGATCTCGAGAAGCTCGATGAAGCAATCCTCGCGATCGTGAATGCTCGAGTCGACAGCAGCAACAACCTCGCCAAGGCGGTCAGAGACCAGATCGATGAAGAGATCGATCGAATTGTCGAGATGAGCATCGACATGAAGGACGGTCTGACCGTGTCGATCGAGCAGGAAGCGCTCGATTCCATTCTTGGGGCAGCGGCAGCCAAGCTCAGTGCCACAGAGAAAAGGGCAATCGATCACACGCTGACAGAGGTACTGGAGGCGAAGAGCACCCTCGACAAGGCCTTCAAAACCGCCATTCCGGCTTCATCGAGTGTCTTAGTGACCCTTGTGGTCTATCTCTACGCCAAGTACCTCCAGGTGTGGGAAGACACTTCCAATTGGCGTGGGATCAGGAGAGCCATCGTCGCAACGAACCACGCCCTCGAGTCGTCGAAGGCAGATGCTCCTCACTGCGACCCCACAACAGTCACCATTGTGGGCTGGGTCATGCGCTTGATCTTCGTAATCGATCGAGCCATGGAGGTCGAGAGTGGGCTCAACTGCTCGTGTCCGGTGACCATGCAAACCGCTGCGGAGGAGGCTGCAGCTCGAGCCGCATCGGTTCTCAGCGAGGTCGTTCCCTCACCAGGTTGGAGCCGCGACGATCTGCTCAGCCAGGCCAAGGAAAGCCTTCGCGGGTACAGCCTTGGACTACGAGGAGGCTGCAAGGAGTTCGTATGCTCCAGGGCCGCAATTGATCTGATCTATTTCAATTCGATCAGTGCCGTGAGTGAGGCTGTCGGGGACTATATCGACGGCGGTTCCGATGTGTTCACCAACTTGGCCGAGGTCATCGAGGAGACAGGGTCGAACGAGGAACTACTCGGGAACGACGTCTATGCCAGCGAGCTCCGGAGTCACCGTCTCGGCCTCGAGGGCCTCCTCGATGCTCGAAATCGCTTGCACGTCGACCTGGCGAACGTCATCTACTGCTACCCGTTTGCCGTCGGGTCGGATCCCGAGGCTTTGGTCGAGGCGGCGGCCAAGTGCAAGGGCGGTGAACATCAGTGGGTGTTCGCCGGCCACACCGCGTCCTTCGAGGACTTCGAGCTCACCGACATGTGGGACGGTCCGGCCGTCCAGCGGTTCACCGGCATCAGCGTGTCTTTTGCCCGGGACGTACAGGTTCAGACCCGAGCCGAGGAAATCTTGGAGTTTTCCGACGACTTGACCTTCTCGATCGAGATCAGGATCAGCAGCTTGGGAAACCATTACGTTCGGATGCAACGCCGGCTCAATGATGCCTCCGTTCACGATCTCAACCAGGCGATGCGCAGGGCGACGCGACAGATGGGAGATGAGAAAGTCACCTTCGGCCCACTCGACTCCAGACGCCAAGAGAAACAGCCTGAGTGGCAACGTCTGACCGATCTCGCAGAGGAGCTCATCGACTCGGTGGTGAACCACCTCGAGCCGGGGAAGAAGGTGCCTCCTCGTAAGGGTCAGCCGCACATCATCGTGACGGCTCGAAAGGTGAGCATCGAGCGAGTCGTCTCGGACCAGAGCGATCGATTTCGCAGGGACATCTCTGTCGAGGATCTGTCCAAAGCGAAGGGCGCGGCACTTCTCGTCCAACCGGTCCGTCAAGCGGCCGCCGTTCTCGAGGAATGGTGCCGGTACAGCCCGCCCGATTTCAACGATGAGGCGACGATTCGCCCCCTGTCCTTCGTCGGCGATTTTGCCCATCGCACCACGAACACGACATGCGGTCTCCTGCGTGGGATACCCGAGTACCTCCTAATGGAGCACGAGGAGGCGGCTGAGTTCGTCGCGTCGCTGCCGGTCCTGCTCGAGAATTGGATGGGTCAGATCCTCGATCGCGCCCACACGGCCGACATGAGCCACAGATCGTCAGCCGACCTGCTCAACCAACGACAGCTCGAACTCCGCGAACTCTTGAGCAAAGCCACGAGGGTCATCGCAGAGATCCACTCCCCTGAGCTCTGTCTGACTGCCGTCCATCGGGAGTACCTCGATGAGATGTTCGCGATCGCGGGTATCGAACGGCTCGAGCAGGAACTCCAGTCGCACTTTGCTGTTCTGGATGCTCACTTTCAAATGCTCGCAACGATGGCGGCAAGGAAGGAACAGAAGGACCTGGAAGTACAGCAATTCTTCTTCGGTACTGGTGCGGTGCTC
Source organism: uncultured Acidimicrobiales bacterium (assembly GCA_963741055.1). Classification (GTDB taxonomy): domain Bacteria; phylum Actinomycetota; class Acidimicrobiia; order Acidimicrobiales; family RAAP-2; genus Bog-756. The sequence continues at coordinate 99,671 of CAVUGU010000028.1, forward strand.
GTCGGCGTCCCCTCGTTGGCCGCACTGTTCGGGCTCTTCGACGCCGGTTTCTCGGTGAACCGAACGGGCGACACAATCGAGGCTCTCATCCTGAGCATCCTGATCGTCCTGCTCTTCTTCGGCGTCTTCAGACTTCCCGGGGCCAAATACGTCTTGGATTCCATTCACAGCTGGCTGAAGCGCAAAGTTGGGGCATTCAAGAAATGGATGTTCGGCCCGCGATCCAAGCCGAAGGTAAAAGCCTGAGGTGGCGAATCGAACGAGTGCGACCAGCTCGGATCGCACGCTCGTGATCGATCTGGCCGGCCGGCCGGACGCGCTGCAGTTGTTGGATCGGGTCTACCGAGAGATCCTCGTCCCCTCCTTTCGAAGGGAAGAGCTCGACCCGTACGAGAGACTGGCTGCCGGTCTCACCAACGAGCCTCGGAACACCGACATTGCGGCGGCACGGGAGAGCTCCGATGAGATCCTCGGGGCGATGGTCGGTGACTGGTACCCCTCGCATCGCGTCTACCTGTTGTCCTATCTGGCGGTGTTGCAAGGTTCGCGTGGCGGCGGGATCGGCACCTCTCTAATGCGACGCCTCGGCGAATACTCCCGGGAGCGCCGCGCTCTGGTCACGCTCGCGGAAGTCGACGATCCGCGGAGGCATACCACGGAAGCCTTGATCGGGGACCCAGAGGCGCGCCTGGCCTTCTACGGACGCTTCGGCGCGCGGGTGCTCGATCTACCGTTCTTCCAGCCACGTTTGGTTGCGGACGGTCCGAGGGCTCACGGGATGCTTCTGTTGACCCTGGACGTCCATTCGGACGCCCTCGAGGGGGGTGCCGTTGCTGCTCTTCGCGGCGACGTTCTCGGCGGTTTCCTGCGCTCCTACTTCGCCGACTGTGAAGGCGCGGCCCGAGCGTCCAATCGCAAGCAGCCCGATCCAGAGCTGGACGTTCTCATCGATCGGGCCTCATCGAAGACGGGAGTACGACTTCTACCCATCGATCGCTACACGGAAGTAGCGCCGGACGATGACTGATCTGGAACTCCGTTCGGGAATGCGGATCCGCATCGCCGCGGTGCCTTCAGCTCGGTTCGAGTGGCGGAGCCGGCACGGTGATCGCCGGCGCCTCCGTTCCTCCGTCGATCTCGAACACCTTTCCGGTCACCCACGAGCTCGCGTCGGACACCAGGTAGAGGACCGCGCAGGCGATGTCCTCGGGTTCGCCCGGGCGTCCCATCGGTGTGCCGTCGAGGAACTGTTGCCGGAGCCCGTCGTCGGTCAGGACGACCTCGAGTGAGCGTGTCGCGACCCCGCCGACGTCGAGCGCGTTGAGCCGCACCGCAGGCGCGAGCTCGGGCGCCATGTTCCGGGTGAGCCGGTCGAGCGCGGCCTTGACCGCGCCGTAGGCAGCGAAGCTGGTCTGAGTCATGCTGGCCGACCGTGACGAGATGTTCACGACCGCGCCACTGCCGGCGGTGTCGACGATCTGGCGAGCGGCGAGCTTGGTCAAGGTGAACGGGGCGGTCACGTTGAAGTGGAACGCCGTCTCGAGGAACCGGTCGCTCGTCTGCATCGCCGCCCGGGGCATGGCGCCGCCCGCGTTGTTGACCGCGATGTCCACCCGGCCGAACTCTGCGACGGTCGCGTCCACCAGCCGTTCGAGCTCGGCGAGCTCCATGACGTCGGTGGGCACGACGAGGGCGCGCCGTCCGGTCGCTTCGACTCGGGCCGCGACCTCACGGAGGTCACCCTCGGTGCGGGCGGCGAGCACCACGTCCGCACCCGCCTCCGCCAGCCCGATGGCGATCCCACGACCGATGCCGAGTCCGGCGCCGGTGACGATCGCGACCCTGTCGTCGAGTCGGAACCGGTCGAGGATCACGAGCGCGACCGTCCGCTCGGCTCGCGCCGGAGGCCGGCCGCGGCTCTTCCCGCGACCAGCGGCAGATCCAGATAGGTCTTGAGCCCGGGTCCCGCCGCGCAGACGTAGGGCACCGCGTTCACCAGGTGCATCGCGGTGGCAACGATGCCCGGGTTCCGTGCCAGTCCCTGTTCGATCGACTCGGGATGAAGCTTGCGGAAGGTGACCAGGCAGTTCGGGTCGCCGGTGATCTCGACCTCGAAGTGCTCGCCGTCGGGGCCGAAGGCCCACGGAGGGTCGAGGTGCTCCTCGCCCATCAGCCAGTTGACCGCAGCGGTCACCACCGGTCGGCCGTCGACCAGACCCTCCCACCGGAAGCGCTGGGCCGCGACCAGGCCGGGACCGATCGGTCCGATCGGCGACTCGATGGGCTCGGTCGCGACCGCCATCTCGTGGGTGGTGCGGAGCTCGGGGTCGAGTCGGAAGCCGAGCTCGTCGGCGACCATGTGGACCGACTGTCGGAACCCCGCGCCGAGGGCCTCCGCCATGATGCTCGTGCGCGATTCCTCCGGCGTCTTCCCGAAGAGCATCCAGTCGCGGATGACGTCGGGTGCGCCGTAGGTGCGGATGTCGGAGAACTCCTCGGCCCGGACCGCGGTGATCGAGTCGGAGAGCGCGGAGACCATCAGCGGGAACCGCTCGGTGATGCCGCCGGGGTGGATCCCGGTCCCGTGCAGAGTCACGCCCGCCTCGCGGCAGACCGCATCCATCCGCTCGCGTTCGTCGTCGGGCGGGTAGAACCAGCCGAGCGGCGTGACGACGTTCTTCTCCGACTCGAGGATCCGTCGCACGAGGCCGCCGTCGGCGAAGATCGGCGTGTAGACGACGCAGTCGGCCTCGAGGGCGAGCAGGGCGTCGACGTCACGGGTGGCCGTGACGCCGAGCGGCTCGCGCCCGATCAGCGTCCCGACGTCGGTGCCGTCCTTCTCCTCGGAGTGCACCCAGCAACCGACGAGCTCGAGCTCGGGATGGTGCAGGACCCCCTCGATCGCCGCCTTGCCCACGTTGCCGGTCGCCCACTGGATCACTCGGTACATCGCTGCCTGCCTCTCTCTGCTGGTCTCGCTCGGCGGGTCACTCGGAACCCGCTCGAATGCTCACTCGTCCTCCATGGTGATCAGCACCTTGCCGCACTCCTTCGAGCCTTCCAGCAGACCGAGCGCCTCGGCGAACTGCGAAAGAGGGAAGCGATGGGTGATGAGGCCCGACAGATCCCGTCGCGCGAGCAGATCGACCGCATCGGCGAACCGCGGCGGGTACTCCATCGAGCCGCGGACGGTGAACTCCTTCATGAGCACCATCAGGTAGTTGGTCGGAACGGGCTCGTAGTGCAGGGCGACGATCACGAGCCGCCCGCCGACCGGACCGTGGGAGATCACTTCGTCGACCACCCGGGCCGAACCCGACGCCTCGATGAACGCAGCGGTCGCGGGTGTCGGACCGAACAGGTGCGGACGGGTGCCGTGCAGCCGGGCGAGCTCCTCCCACACGTCGTCGTGGCCGGGGTCGATCGCCGCCTGCACCCCGAGCGATCGCGCGAGGTCGAGCCGGGCCGGGCTGAGATCCACCGCGACCACCCGGTCGTGCCCTCGGTCGACCAGGGTGGCGATCGCCGAGAGCCCGATCGGCCCGCACCCGAACACCGCCACACCCTCGCCGCGCTCGACTTCGGCCTGATCCGCGGCGTGCATCCCGACCGCAAGCGGCTCGGCGAAAGCCGCCACGTCGAGCGGCAGCTGGTCGGGCACCGAGTGGAGACGTCCGCGGTCCGCCTCGGTCACGAGGAGGAGCGGAGTGAGCCCGCCTTCGGGCCCACCGTTGCCGATCCGGCCGAGGTCGTCGTTGCCGGGCTGGACGACCACCCGGTCGCCGAGGTGAGCGCCGGTGACCTCGGCGCCGACCCAGTCGACCACCCCTGCCATCTCGTGGCCGAGGCACATCGGCTTGCCGGTCGGCCCGGCCACGCCGCCCAGCTTGATGTAGGAGAGGTCGCTGCCGCAGATCCCGCACGCGGTCACTTGCACGACGACGTCGCGAGGCCCGGGTTGAGGTGGAGGGACGTCGTCGATCCGGACGTCGCCGGGTCCGTGGACGCGCACCTGGCGCGCCGTGCCCGCAGTGCGCACCGTTGCCGGCTCCCTCTCAGCCTTCGGGCTCGAAGAGGAAGGACATCGCGTCGCGCATGGCCGCGTCCACGATCTCGATCCGCACTCCGAGCTCGTTGCGGTGGTAGGCGAAGGAGACCGGCGCGTCCGCTCCGGCCCGGCCGCAAAACTGCAGAGGACAGCCGCCGCCCGCGAGGCGGGAGCTCTCTGCGGGCAGGTCGTCGCTCCAGAAACCGATGTGATGGAGGTTGGAATGCTCGTTGCGGACCCAGACCGAGCCCGGGACCTCTTCCAGCAACTCGATGCGCGGCTCTTCGACCGAGTAACAGAAGGTGGTCGGCAGGACGACGTCGGCTCCGGTGGCGTCGCGGTACTCGGTGGCGTCGAGGTGGAGGGTCGGTCCCCAGGTGATGCCGAGCAGCTCGGCGAATTGCTCTCGAGCGGCTGCGACGTCGGGGACGACGATGCCCACGTGGTAATGGGGTGCGAGCGGTTCCACCGGATCAGCTCAGCAGGTAGCCGCCGTCGGCGACGAGGATGTGGCCGGTGACGTAGCCGGCGCCCGAGCTCGCGAGGAACTGCACGGCCCCGACCACGTCGGCCGGCGTGCCGAGCCGTCCCATCGCGATCCGGGAGACCTCGGCGTCGAGGAGCTCGGGGAAGGCGGCCATCGGCGCGGTCATCGGCGTCTCGATGACCCCGGGAGCGACCCCGTTGACCCGGATGCCGTCGCCGCACCACAGCTTCGCGAGGTTTCCGGTGAGGGTGGCCAGCCCCGCTTTCGCCGAGGCGTAGCCGGGGACGATGGGGATCGAGCGGAACGCGGCGAGTGAGACCATGTTGATCACCGACGCCCCACCGGTCATCGTGCTCGCGCCGAGCAGGGGTCGGCAGCCGACGGTGAGCCGCATCGGGCCGGCGAGATTGAGGGAGAGGGCCGCGGCGAACGTGTCGGGCTCCCATTCGTCTCGGCCACCGGGGAAATTGGCACCGGCGTTGTTCACCAGGACGTCGAGGCGGTCGAGCGAGCTCACCAGCGCGTCGACCGACTCGCTGTCGGTCATCTCGGCCTGCCGGTAGCCGAACCGGGCGAGGTCGGTCTCGTACTCGTCCGGCTTGGCCCGTCGGCCGGTGACCGTCACGGTCGCGCCGTCGTCGGCGAAGGCACTCGCCACGGCGAAGCCGATCCCGCTCGTCCCGCCGGTGACCAGCACCTCGGTGTCGGTGAAGTCGAAGCTGAGCTGGTTGGTCACCCTTCCTCCAGGTGGTGGATCGTCCGGTCGAGCCATGCACGCTCCCAGAAGTTGTCGCTCCCGTCGAGCAGACGCCGGTTGGCCGCCGCGGCCACCGTCCTCGCGTCGGCGTCGCCGGGGACCGCGGCGAGGACCAGATCGGTCAGATGGAGCGCCGCGACCGGATCGCCGGCATCGAGGCGGGCCCGGGCCGCGGCGACGAGCGCCGGCGCGCCCGCGGCAGCCACCACGTCGGACGCGACGTCCGAAGCCGGTACCCCGTAGAGCTCGGTGGTCGAGCGGTGGTGGAACCAACCCGCGTAGTTCTCCCAGATCGCCCGCACGTTCCAGCTGGTCTTGCCGTAGCCCTCGCCGAGGTCGAAGCGCTCGGGGAGCCTGATCTCTCGCATCAGGGTGTGCACGTCGGTCCCGGCGTTCATCCCGTCGACCGTGCGGTCGTGCACCCAGAGCGTCGCATCCCGCAGTGCCTCGACCTCCGTGGCGATGCGATCGGCCCCGTCGATCGGTTCGAAGTGGCCGGTGAGCAGTCGCTCGGGTGACAGCTCGAGCACGGTATCGAGTGAGGCGGCGTAGTCGAGGGCGTCGCGGTAGCGGTCCCCGCGCAGGGTGACCAGGTTCGGCACGTGGCCGAAGAGCGCACCGAAGAGGTTCCCGGTGAGGGCCGTCTTCGAGTCGGGGAGCCAGATGACGAGCGAGTCGGTGGTCTCGCCGCCGGGCGTCGAGAGGAGCACGAGCTCGCGTCCGCCGATCGTGAGGTCGAGGCGAGTCTCGAAGGTGATGGTCGGTTCGGGTCGGGACTGGGCCGCGGCGCCCGACGGGAGCTTCTGCGCGTGCTCGATGGCCGCGGCGATCGCCTTCATCCAAGCGAAAGCGGCATTCCTCGACCGGAAGCGCTCGAGACGTTCGTTGTCGGCGCGCCAGGTGGCGAAGTTGGCCTGCGCGATCACGTCGGTCGCCTCGTCGCGCACGGCGTCGACGCCCCCCACGTGGTCGAAATGGCCCTGAGTGAGCACGATCGCTGCGGTGGTGGACGAGTCGACCGCGTCGTAGGCCCGGCGGTGGAGCGGGCCCTCGAAGCCCATGCCGGTGTTGACGACGATGCGACCGTCGTCGGTCGCGAGCAGGTAGCTGTTGGAAAGCCCGGGCGACATCCAGATGCCCTCGCCGACCACGCGGGCGGGCTCACCGTCCGCCGCACGGATGGCGTCGGCTCCCGGGCGTTCGCGGTGGATGCCGGGCACGGTCAGAACACCTCGCGGTGGATCTGGGGGAAGGCGTCGAAGTAGAACGCAAAACGCTGGTAGAGCTCGTCGGGCTCGACGTGGAAGTCGGTGCGCAGGTCGTAGAGGACGCGGCCCTCCTTGCCACGCGGGTTGGCGGCCAGGTACGCGGTGAGCTGGTTCCGGGCGGCGTCGGTCAGCTCGAGACCGGCGACGTCGAGGATCTTCTCGGCCATCGCCAGGTCGTCGGCCATGAACTCCTCGAACTCGACGTCGACCCGACGGGCCGCTTCGATCGTCCCGACGTCACGGACCGCCGCGCGAAGCAGCCGCTCGACCCGGTCGATCCAGTAGGCGGCCAGCTGGTCGGGCTCGATCGCCACCCGCCGGGTCCGATCGCCGTAGGCGAGCATGGTGATCGCCGACTGGAGGACCGCCACCGGGTCTCGCAGGGTGAGGGCGATCGTCGCCTCCGGGAAGGTGTCGAGCAGCGGACCGATCTGCTCGAGATGCTGGGGTGTCTTCAGCACCCAGCGGTTCGGGCCCCGCAGGTGGCTGAGTACCTGTAGCTCGCGTCGGAGGAAGCCGTAGTGCTCGCGCTGATCGAGTCGCAGATAGCAGTCCCGCCAGGCGGGCACCCGCGCGTGCCACTCGAGCGTGTAGGAGCAGAGGTCGAGGTCGACGAGCTCGCAGTCCTCCTCGATGCTCCACGGCGGTCGGTCGTGCATCAGCGCGGTGAGCGGCGCGACCCTCTTGGTCATCTCGTAGGCGCCCAGGCAGCGCGTGAAGCGCGGGTCGACCCCGTCGGGACCGGGACCGTCGCCCACCACCGGGATCGGCTCGACCACCTCCCACCACGGCATCGACCGGAATCGTGCATCGGCCGCGAGCAGGTTGACCAGGTGGGTGGTGCCCGAGCGGGGCAGCCCGATCACCACGACCGGCGGTGCGAGCTCGACCTCCAGGGCCTCCGGGTACCGCGAGACGTACTCCTCGAAGCGGAGCCGAGCCTTCAGCAGACCGACCAGCCGCTCTCGCACGATGAAACGCCCGAGCCCCGACAGACCGGTATCGCACTCGACTGCGGCGACCTGCGCACCGAGTCGTTCGAGAAGGCCTGTGTCGCCGAGATCGGACAGACCGGTCGCGCGCCGGGCGTCGGCGACGATGGCGCCCGGGTCGAGGTCGACCTGCATCCCGAGCGCGTACTCGTAGAAGGACTGCTCCTCGGGGGTGCGCTGCGGCTCGCGCAAGTCCTCGATCCGCACCTCGTGGGGCACCGTGTCTCCTGGTTTCGCGCGTTCGTCCTGCCGGATCTCGGGCCGATGCCACCGTCGTCGAGGCCACTCGGTCGATCAGCGTGGCCGAGGCTACTCGGGTGTCGGGGACCGAGTCCTCGGTGGGAGCCCCATACGCTGGTTCGATGCCCACCGCCGACGTGCTCGTGATCGGCGGTGGTCTGCTCGGTTCGTCGGTCGCCTACGAGCTCGCCCGATCGGGTGCCCGCGTGGTCCTCGCGGACGACGGCGAGCCGGGGCGCGCCTCCGATGCGGGGGCAGGGATCTGTTCACCGCAGACGTGGCGCGATCCCGACGACGACTGGTGGCGTTTCGGCGAAGCGGCCGCGGCCCACCTCGAGGAACTGGTCGTCCGGCTGGCCGACAGCGGGGTCGACCCCGGTGTCGAGGCCTTCGCGAAGTGCGGATCGCTCGTGGTCGCGCTCGGAGAGCACGAGGACCAGTGGTTCGCGTCCGCGTCGGACACCATCCGCGCTCGGACGCCCGCGATCGAGGAGATCTCGGCCGGCGAGGCACGGACGATGTTCCCCCCGCTGCGTCAGGTCTGGCGGGCTCTCTACAACCCGCACGCCGCTCGGGTGGACGGCAGGAGACTGACCGCTGCCCTCCGCACCGCCGGCGCGCGACGTGGCGTTGCGGTCCGCGAGGGAAGGGCGAAGGCCTTCGAACGCTCCGGGGATCGGGTGACCGCGGTGCAGGTCGGGTCGGAGCGGATCTCGGCAGGGTCGGTGGTGCTCGCCGCCGGTGCGTGGTCAGGAGGACTCGCCGGGACCTTCGGGGCGAGGTTGCCGGTCTTCCCGATGAAGGGCCAGATCGTGCACGTGGTCGCCGAAGGCAGACCCGACAGCGCCGGTTGGCCGATCGTCCAGCCGATCCTCAACTTCTACCTGGTGCCCTGGTCAGAGGGCCGGATTGCCTGTGGTGGGACCTTCGAAGCCGAGGCCGGCTTCGACGCCCGCTCCACCGCGGCCGGGCTCCGCGATCTGCTCCGTGAGTGCGTCTCGATCGCCCCGGGGCTCGCGACTGCCGCCTTCGCCGAGGTTCGGGTCGGCCTGCGCCCCGCGAGCGCAGACGAGCGGCCACTCCTCGGTCGGCTGTCCAGCGGGTCGAACGTCTACGTCTGCACCGGGCACGGCGCGGAGGGGCTGTTGCTCGGGGCGTACTCGGGCGCTCTCGTCGCGGCGGCGGTACTCGGTGAGGAACCATCTGAGCTCTCGCCGTTCGACCCCAGTCGTTTCGCCATCGATGTGGATCCGCCGGAAGACGCGGTCTGATCGGTGGTCGAGCCGCGCGCGTGTGGCATGAACACTCTGCTTTTCGTTTCGTAACGGCCCGACCTGGGTAAGTCACTCCTCCGCAGATTGGAAGGAGCGCCCGCAGAAGGCGAATCCGCAAAGGGGGCAACACATGGACAGTTGACCCGCCGGCCGAGTTCGCCGCTCGGGCGAACGCGAAGCCCGAGATCTATGCGGAAGCGGGCGAGGATCCGCTCGCCTGGTGGGCCGAGCAGGCGAAGTGGCTGCAATGGGACCAGCCGTGGACCAAGGTGCTCGAGTGGGACCCGCCATTCTCCGAGTGGTTCGTCGGTGGCCGGCTCAATGCCTGCGTGAACTGCGTCGACCGCCACGTGGCGGAGGGGTGCGGCGACAAGGTGGCCTTCCACTGGGTCGGTGAGCCCGAGGGCGAGACGAGGACCATCACCTACTCCGACCTGTTGGGCATGGTCTGCCAGGCGGCGAACGGGCTGAGCCAGCTCGGGGTCGACGCCGGCGACCGGGTGGCCATCTACATGCCGATGATCCCCGAGACGGTCGTCGCCATGCTCGCCTGTGCCCGACTCGGCGCGCCTCACTCGGTCGTCTTCGGGGGCTTCTCGGCGGCCGCGCTCGCCGGCAGGATCGTCGACGCGGACGCCCGGGTGGTCATCACCGCCGACGGCGGGTTCCGACGCGGCCTCGCCACACCGCTCAAGGCCGGGGTCGACGAGGCGCTCACCCAGTGCCCGAACGTGCGCAGCGTGCTGGTGGTTCGTCGGACCGGGCAGCCGGTCACCTGGACCGGCGGTCGAGACATCTGGTGGGACGAGCTGGTGGACCAGCAGTCGACTCGGCACGAGGCCCGTTCCTTCGATGCCGAGCAGCCGCTCTACATCATGTACACCAGCGGCACCACCGCCCGGCCGAAGGGGATCCTCCATACGACGGGCGGGTACCTGACCCACTGTGCGACCACCCACCGGCTGACCTTCGACGTGAAGCCGGAGCAGGACGTCTTCTGGACCGCAGCCGACGTCGGGTGGGTCACCGGCCACAGCTACATCGTTTATGGACCGCTCGCCAACGGCACCACCTCGGTGCTCTACGAGGGCACTCCCGACGCGGGAGGCAAGGACCGCTGGTGGAAGATCGTCGACGACTACAAGGTCTCGATCCTCTACACCGCGCCGACCACCATCCGGACCCTGATGAAGTGGGGCGAGTCGTATCCCGATAGTCACGACCTCTCGAGCCTCCGCCTGCTCGGGTCGTTCGGCGAGCCGATCAACCCCGAAGCGTGGATGTGGTACCGCGAGCACATCGGCCGCAACCGTTGCCCGATCGTTGACACCTGGTGGCAGACCGAGACGGGCGGCATCATGATCACCCCGCTTCCCGGCATCACGTCGACCAAGCCGGGCGCGGCGATGACCCCCTTCCCCGGGATCAGTGCCGACATCGTCGACAACGACGGTCGTTCGGTCGGCAACGGGCAAGGTGGCTACCTGGTCATCACCGAACCCTGGCCGGGCATGTTGCGCGGGATCTGGCGTGACCAGAAGCGCTACCGGCAGACCTACTGGTCGCGTTTCCCCGGCCGCTACTTCGCCGGCGACGGAGCGAAGCGCGACGAGGACGGGGATTTCTGGCTGCTCGGCCGGATCGACGACGTGATGAACATCTCCGGGCACCGCATCTCGACCACCGAGATCGAGCACGCGCTGGTCGGCGACCCGAGGGTTGCCGAGGCCGCGGTGGTCGGTGCGTCCGACCCGACCACCGGACAGGCGATCGTCGCCTTCGTCACGGTGAAAGGCGAGGGCCCGATGAGCGAGAAGGAGGGTGAAGCGCTCGTCGAGGAGCTCCGCGACGTGGTGGCCGTCACCATCGGTCCGATCGCGAAACCCCGCCAGATCCTCCTCACCCCGGAGTTGCCGAAGACCCGGAGCGGCAAGATCATGCGCCGCCTCCTCCGCGACGTCGCCGAGGATCGACCGCTCGGGGACGTGACGACGCTGCTCGACCCCTCGGTCGTCAAGTCCATCGACCAGGCGATGCACTCCCAGGGGGCCGACGCCGAGGAGTGAGCCGCAGCGGCGCCATCGCCGTTGAGCCACAGGGAGGTGTTGCGCCGCGACTACGGAGGTCCCGTCAGGCGGGCAGAGCGGCGAGGAATCCCGACAATGCCGTCCACCAGGCGTCGGGGTTCTCGAACTGCGGGCTGTGACCCGCGTCGGGGATGACGACGAGCGACGCGTCCGGAATGGCTTTCGCCATCCGCTGCGACGGTCCGAGGAAGGGTTGGTCTTGCTCGCCGACGATCACCAGGGTGGGGAGGGTGTCGGGCAGACCTTCCAGGTCGTCGAGCCGGTCGGAGGTGTTGGTGAAGGAAGTGGCCAACGGCGCGTACAGGGCGGGCGAGGTCGAGCGGAACTTGCGGTCCTCGAACTCGGCGTGGCCCGGTCGCTCGGCGAGCACCCGCTGATGGGCGCGAGTGTCGAGCGGGCTGTCGCTCTCGGCGAGCAGGTCGGCGAGCGCGTCGATGCCCTGAGTACGCACGATGGAGACCGCCGCGTCGACCATGGTCGGGTCGAGGTTGTGAATTGGGCCGTGGCCCGTGTCCATCAGGACGAGCGCGGTCAGCCGTTCAGGCGACTTCGCCGCGATGAATTGCGCGACCATGCCGCCCATCGAATGACCGAGCAGGGCGAAACGGTCCCAACCGAGTGCGTCGAGGAGCGCGAGCGAGTCGGCGGCAAGGATCTCGAAGGAGTAGGCACTCTCGTCATCGGGCTTCGAGCTCGCGCCGTGTCCCCGGTGGTCCGGCGCGACTGCGTGCCATCCGGCTTCGGCCAGAGGGTCGAGCCACTCGGTGAGGTCTTCCTTCGCGCCGGTGAACCCGTGGAGGAGAAGGAACGGACGCCCGCCCGCGCCCGATTCCGCGATGGCGAGTTGCACCGTGCCGAGATCGACCGTCCGTTTCTGCATCAGAGGAGATGCTCCCACATCGCCCCGCCAGCCCCGGCCCCGCCCCGTCGAATAAGGCCCGCGCTCGGCGAACCAGGTCGCGGCTCAGAGGAGACTCAGTCCGCCGTCGACCGTGAGCACTTGGCCGGTGATGTAGCTCGCCTCGTCGGAGAGGAGGAAGACGACCGGCGAGGCGACTTCCCACCCGGTCCCTTGGCGGCCGAGCGGCACCGGCGTCCGCGCCCGCCCCGGACGCCCCGCCGTCGCCAACCGCCCGAGCGGGGTGTCGATCAGACCGGGAGCGACCACGTTCGCCCTCACCCCCTTCGGCGCGAGCTCGAGTGCCACGTGCCGGCAGAGTCCCAACAAGCCGGCCTTCGACGCGTCGTATGCGGGGATGCGGCTTCCCGGGGCCAGACCGGCCAGCGATCCGATGAACACGATCGACCCACCCTCGGCGAGCAGGTTGCTCGCGTGCTGCACCAGAAGGAAGTGGGCGCGGAGGTTGACCGCGAAGGTGGCGTCCCACTGCTCGGCGCTGGTTCCTTCGATCCCCATCCCTTCGGCGGTGCCCACGTTGAGCACGAGACCGTCGACCGATCCAGGTCCGAACGCGGCGAACGCGTCACGGCAGCCCGTCTCGGTCGAGACATCGGCCTCGACGGCGGTCGCGGTTCCGCCGTCGTCGTCGATCATCTTGACGGTCTCGAGTGCGAGTGACTCTTCCCGGTCGACACAGCGCACGACCGCGCCCTCGCCGAGCCGCGGTCACCGCGATGGCCCGCCCGTTCCCGACCGGCTGATCCGGATGTTCGTTCCGTCGGGTGCCGGCGCCGACGACGACGACCGACCGTTCCTCCAGCCGCCCGGGCCTCACTCGTCCTCGAGCTGGATGCGGATGGTGCGGAGGATCATCGCGACCATCTGGTACTGGCCGATCAGCATGAGCAGCTCGATCATCCCCTCATCGCCGAGGACTTCGTGGGCGTCGTCCCAGGTCTTGTCCTCGAGGAACCCGAGGAAGTCGAGTTCGTCGGCGACTCGCAGCAGCACCTCGTCCTGGTGCGGCCACTCGTACCGGTCGCTCGACCGGCGCAGTGCCTCGATCTCCTCCTTGGTCACCCCCGCCTCGAGGGCCATGGGCACGTGCTGGGTCCACTCGTACTCGCTCTCGTCGAGGTGGGCGACCCGAAGGATGACCAGCTCCCGCTGGCGAGCGGGGATGGCGCCCTGGAGGAGGGCCGTCCCGAACCCGATCCAGCGACGGAACACGTCGGGGCTCCGGCCGAGGGTGGTGAAGATGTTGAGCGGCTGGTCAACACCTCCCGGGCTCGCCTGGAGGAGCCGCTGGAGGAAGTCGTCCCACTCACCGGCGGGCAAGGGCGGGATGCGCGGCGTCTTCGGATCGGACATGAGGCCATACTGCACGCCCACCCGCCGATTGGGCAACGGTCGTGAGTGGGTAGAGGGGGTCGGATGCGGCTTGGGATCGGACAGCCGCGCTGTCAGTTCACGATCGCCGGCTCCACGCCCGCAGGATCGGGCGCCGTTGTCGCCACCTCCCCGTCCGCGGCGACGTACGCATGATCGCGGAGGGGGATCTCCTCGAGGAAGAGGCTCAGCACGAAGGCGAGGATGGCAAAGGGCACCCCGACCAGGAACACGGTGTCGAGGGAGTGGCTGAAGGCCTGCACGAACCCCTCGTGGATCGCGGGCGGCAAGGCGTTGATCTGGGCGGGGTTCGAGGAGATGTTGTGCCCGAGCCGGTGCACGACCGAGGGCGGCAAGTAGTGCGGCAGCTCCGCGAACAACCGGTTGTTGAAGATGGTCCCGAAGAGCGCGACGCCGAACGCGCCGCCGATGGTGCGGAAGAAGGTGGCCGCCGACGTCGTCGTGCCGAGCTGGCTGTAGGGGACCGCGTTCTGCACCGCGACGACGAGGACCTGCATGACCAGGCCGATGCCGAGCCCCACGATGAACATGTAGATCGAGGAGACGGCGAGCGGAGTGGTCGGCGACATCAGGGAGAGCAGGAACAATCCGAGGGCCATCACCGCGGTGCCGACGACCGGGAAGATCTTGTAACGACCCCACCGTGTGACCAGCCGTCCGCTCGGGATGAAGGTCAGAAGCATCCCGATTACGAGCGGTAGGAGCTGCAGGCCCGAGCTGGTCGGCGTCGCTCCGTGCACCGTCTGCAGATAGAGCGGGATGTAGATCATGGCGCCGAACATGATGAAGCCGACGACGAAGCCGATCCCGCTGGTCACCGTGAAGACCTGGTTGCGGAAGAGCGACGGTGGCATCAGCGGCTCAGCGGCACGGTGCTCGACCACGACGAACCCGATCAGCAAGGCAAGCGCGGCTGCCGCGAGGCCGACGATCTGGACCGATCCCCAGGGGTAGGTGGTACCGCCCCAGGTGGTGAGCAGGATCACCGCGGTCACCGCGGCGCCGAGCAGCGCGGTCCCCAGGTAGTCGATCGAATGCTCGGTGCGGCGCACCGGGATGTGCAACACCGCGGCGATCACGAAGAGCGCGACGATCCCGATCGGCACGTTGATGTAGAAGATCCACCGCCACGAGAAGTGCTCGGTGATGAAACCGCCGGCGAGCGGACCTGCGACGCTGGTGAAGGCGAACACCGCGCCGAAGTAACCCATGTAGCGACCCCGCTGTCGCGGGCTGACCACGTCGCCCATGATCGCCTGCGCACCGACCATCAGCCCCCCGGCGCCGACGCCCTGGACGGCTCGGAGCGCGATGAGCTGGACCATCGTCTGGGAGAGTCCGGCGAGGGCGGAGCCGACGACGAAGATCACGACGGCCGCCTGGAAGAGCTTCTTCCGCCCGAAGAGGTCCCCGAGCTTCCCCCACAACGGCGTCGAGATGCAGAGGGTCAGGAGGTACGCGGTGACCACCCACGACAGATGGTTCAGCCCGTGCAGATCGCCGGCGATGGTCGGCAGCGCGGTCGAGACGATGGTCTGGTCGAGCGACGCCAGGGTCATCCCGAGCATCAACCCGACCAGGATCACGAGGATCCGGCGGTGCTCGGCCTTCGTGTGCGCGGCAGCTTCGCGTGCTCGGCGTCGAGTGCCGGGGCAGCGGTGATCGTCGGATCGTCCTGGTCAATCGCCATGGGACTCTCCTTGACCGGCGATGGTGGTGGCGAGGAGCTGGAGCAGACGAGCGAGCTCGGCGCGGTCCCGCTCCGGCCAGCCCTTCAGCATCTCGTCGAGCCAGAGCTCACGGGCGTGCAGCAACTTCTCGATCGACCGCCGGCCCTCCGGCGCGAGCCGCACCCGCGAGGCTCGTGCGTCGTCGGGATCGGATGACCGGATCACCATGCCGGCGCGCTCGAGCTGTTGGACCTTCCGGGTGACTGCGGGCGAGTCGATGCCCAACCGCTCGGCGAGCTCGCCGAGCCGCACGTCCTCGCCTTCGCTGAAGAGCTTGTAGAGGAGCGCCGCGCCGCTCCGGTCGAGATCGACGCCCGCCTGCCGGCGGAAGGTGTCGTGGGTCTTGAACTGGTTCATCACCCGCGCGAGGGACAGCAGGGCCGAGGCGGTGTTCTCGGTCGTGCGGTGCTCGGTGGTGGGCGGTGCTGCCACGGGTGCTCCTGGCGGAATGGGTGGGACCACTAATTGTATGACACAGGCAACTAATTCGCAACCAGACGCCCGTGACCAGGGAATTCGTGGAGCTCCGGCAGGGCACATGTGTTCCCGGCCATATACATCACGTGATGTATATCGATGTCATCACTCCGGGGAGTGGTCTCCCCCGGGAGCCTCCTCCTGCTTCCCCGAACCCACCCGGGGCCTCCTTCGGCCCATCGAGCAGCGGCCCTCTCGGTCACGAAACGATCAGATAGATGCTCTGTCCGACCAGCCAGAGTCCGACGATCAGCGAGACCCAGACGATGAGCACGTCGGTGTGGGTGTCGATCCAGGTCCGCACCCGGATCAGGAACGCCTGGGCCGCTTCCTGCCGCAGGGCCGCGTAGATCTCCATCGCCAGATAGGTGCCCGTTGCGAGGAACAGAAGAGGGCGATCGTGAGGTAGTCGGCCCACGTGGCGAGCTTTGCCTCGACGATCGTGGCCACTCCGGCGGCAATGAGCCCCCACGGTTGGACGAATGGCGCCAGACCCGTCGCGTACAACGGCGACATGCTGTCGATCCCGGCTTGCCACTTGGGAGTCTTCTTCGGCTTTCTCGGTTGGCCCAATCGTCGGTACCGCCGCCACGCGACCAACAACAGCACCGTGCCCAACGCGATCTTGGCCGCCAAGGCGCCGAGCGACGGCGCCGTGTTGGGTTTCGGTGGCGAATTGCCAGTTGCCAGCAGGGTGATCACCACGACGACGACCAGCGACGCAACCCATCCCACGATGAAGGCCGCACCCTTCCGGAGTCCCCCTTCGGACGCCAGGATGAGGATGAACGCGGTGAGAGGAATCGGCTCGAGCGTCACGCCCAACCCGATGATGACCAGGTTGAGGATGATCGATCGCTCGTCGGTAGCAGGACATTGGGGTTGAGGATCCCGTCGGGGTCGAGGGCCCGCTTGATCGCGCGGAAAGCGTCGAGCTCGGTGGGTGAGCGCATCAGTTCGAGCCAGCGCTTCTTGGCAGTGCCGATCCCGTGCTCGGCGCTGATGCTCCCGCCGGACGCCGCAACCAGGCGGAACACCGCGTCGTCGACTCGCTCGTCGTCGGGCGCGACGCCGGTCACGTTGACGTGGATGTTGCCGTCGCCGACATGGCCGAACAACCAGACCTCCGCATCAGGATCGACCGCCGCCACCGCCTCTCGCACTCGCTCAATGAAATCAGATAAGGAGCGCTGCGGCAGGGTGACGTCGAGCTTGTGCGGCGTCCCGAGCGTATTGACCGCCTCGGTGTGGCCTTCGCGGTAACGCCACAGGGCGGCGCGCGGACCGGGCTCGGTGGCGACGACGGTGTCGAGCACGTGGGACAGCGACGCGGTGACCTCGGCCAGGGCGCTGGTCGGGTCGGTCCGGTCAGCCGCCTCGAGAAGGAGGCACACCGGATGGGGTCCGGCGAAAGGAGGAGGCATCCCGGTGATCGAACCCACCAGGCGGACGCCCTCCTCGAAGAAGAGCTCGCACGCGTCGAGCGAGGGGAGCGAACGGCGGACCAGTGAGGCCGCCTCGAGCGCGTCGGCGACCGCGGCGAAGGCGAGGATGGCCGTGGTGCGCCACCGCGCCGTCGGGACCAGGCGCAGTCGCGCGGCGGTGACCACCGCGAGGGTGCCCTCGCTGCCGGTGAGCAGCCCGGGCCAGTGGTAGCCGGTGTTGTCCTTGACCAGCCCGCCGAGGTGGGAGACGACCTCGCCGGTCCCGAGGACCGCCTCGAGCCCGAGCACCTGGGCGCGGGTGTCGCCGTGCCGCAACACGTGGAGGCCGCCCGCGTTGGTCGCGACCGTCCCACCGACCGTTGCCGAGTCGCGGCTGCCGAGGTCGACCCCGTAGGACCATCCCGCGGCCGCGGCCGCCTGGTGGAGCGCCGCCACCGTCGCGCCGGCGCCCGCGGTCACCTGGCCGGCGAGCTCGTCGACCGGTTCGACGTCGCCGAGGCGGGCGAGTCCGAGAACGACCTCGCCCTCGAGGGGGACGCTTCCACCGACCAGTCCGGTGTTCCCACCCTGGGGGACGAGCGACACGCCCGCCTCGCGGCAGGCCCGTACCACGCCGGCGACCTCCTGCGTCGAGCCGGGCCGGACGACCGCGGGGGAGTGCCCGACGAAGCGACCGGTCCAGTCGGTGGTGTACGACGCGACGACGTCGGGGTCGACGAGAACGTGTGGGCCGACGACCTCGCGGAGTCGCTCGACGAGCCGGTCCGGGAGGGTCACGCGCCGGTATCGGGTCGGGTCAGGTCGCCGCGGCCTTGGCGCGCGCTTCCTTCGAGGCCGCCGCGAGCTCCTTCGCCCGCTCGGCGTTCCGCTTCGCCGCGTCGCGTGGCCGGAGACCGGCCTCGAACTGCTCGCGGATGAAGGACTTCACGTCGGTCGCCGACGTGGCGACGGTGAGGAGGTCGTTCGACTGCTCGAGGTGGGTGCGCAACCCCATCAGGTCCCAGGCCCGGCGTATGTTGGCCTTGGCGGCCATCAACGTGGTGAGCGGGGCCTGGGCCACCTGGAACGCGAGCTCGTCGACCTCGTCGCTCAGGCGGTCGTGGGGCACGACCCGGTTGACAAGGCCGAGACCCTTGGCGTCCTCGGCGCTCAGCTGCTGACCCGTGTACATGTACTCCGAGGCGCGCTTCCAGTTCATGAACAACCACGGTTCGATGCCGGTCTCCATGGTCGGCATGGCCATGCCCTGCAACACCGGGAACTGGAAGTAGGCGTCGTCGGACGCGACCGTCATGTCGGTCAGCAGCCCCCATACGGTGCCACCGCCCAGGCAGTACCCGTGCACCTCGGCGATGGTGATCTTCGGGAACTCCCACAGCTTCATCACCGGGCCTCCGTAGATCTCCCACTGGCCCTTCCAGGGGCTGCCGAGGCGAGCGGTCGATTCGTCGATCTCGCGCATTTCGGTGCCGGGCGCACCCTGGACGACGTGGCCGGCGCTGAAACCGGGACCATTGGCCTTGATCACGAGGACCTTGATGTCATAGTCGCGGTTGGCGTCGGTCAGGCAGTCGTCGACGTCGAAGACCAGCTGCGAGGACTGCACGTTCGCCTTCTCCGGATAGTTGAGGGTGACCCAAGCGACCGGCCCGTCCTTTTCGTAGATGACCGTCTTCAGCTTCCGGCTCTCCATGATGTGCTCCTGTCGAGGGATGTTGCGGCTGCAGCTTCGGCGCGTGCGCGCGCCACGAAGCTACCAGCGTGCGTCGAAGGTAGTGTCGGGCGCGCCGCGCGGCATAACCGGTGTGCGAACGAGTCGGGGAGGTGGTGGCGGTCGAGATCCGGATTCCGAAACTGGGGATGGAAATGACCGAGGCCACCCTTTCCGAATGGCTGGTGGAAGACGGCGCGAGCGTGGCTCAGGACCAGCCGATGTACGTCCTCGAGACCGACAAGGTCGAGAACGAGGTCGGCGCTCCGGTCGCCGGAGTCTTGCGCCGGATCGGCACCGCGGGCGACACCTACGCGGTCGGCGAGGTCATCGGCGAGATCGTCTGAGGCGCCCGCGCCCGCCGCCGGGGACGCAGGCCAGAGCCCGTGCCTAACATTGCCCGCGAACGACGCCGACGCGAGCGATCACGGGGGTGGACCGAGGTGGACGACGAGAGCCAGATCAGCGCCACGCTGTCGGCCTACAGCCAGCTCCTCGACGACGGCCACTTCGAGCCCTGGTCGCTCCTGTTCACCGAAGACGCCCGGCTGTCCTTCCCCGGCCGCGACGCCGAGGGCCGCGACGCGATTCGCGCCCTGATGGAGAAGGTGCAACCCGACGGCGCGCGCGGCAAGCACATGACCGCCAACTCGACGGTGCAGGTGAGCGGGGACACCGCGACCGGCAGCACCGACTATCTCTTCGTGCGCGCCGGAGCGGAGGGTATCGGGATCGTCTCGGCCGGCCGCTACCACGACACCCTGGTCCGTGAGAACGGGAAGTGGCGCTTCCGCGAGCGGCGGATCACCTTCCTCGACGCACCCGGGAGCTCCGGTGGCTGAGACGGGGTTGCGGTCGGTTCCCTCTCCTGGAGAGAGCGCACCCGGTGCGGTAGGTGACGTGCCCTTCGCGGTCGGACGCGCGGGCCGGCCCGACTTCGTACCCGCCGAGCGCTACTACGACCCGGAGTTCGCCCGACTCGAGCGTGCGCATCTCTGGCCTCGGGTCTGGCAGATGGCCTGTCGCCTCGAGGAGATCCCCGCACCCGGCGACTTCGTCGAGTACTCGATCTGCGACCAGTCGATTCTGGTGGTGCGCGTCGACCAGTCGACGATCGGTGCCTACCAGAACGCGTGCCGCCACCGCGCGACTCAGTTGGCGATGGGTTCGGGCACCTTCGACAAGGGTCGGATCGTCTGCCCCTTCCACGGATGGCAGTGGAACCTCGAAGGCGAGAACACCTTCGTCTATGGACCGCACGCGTTCGACGCGGCGCTGCTCGCGCCCGAGGAGCTCTGTCTGCGCCAGGTCCGCGTCGACACCTGGGGCGGGTGTGTATGGATCAACCTCGACCCGGCCGCACCCTCCTTGCTCGAGGCGCTCGATCCGTTGCCGAGCCTGCTCGACCCGCTCGGCGTCGCAGACATGCGGGTCAACTGGTGGAAGTCGGTCATGCTCCGAGCCAACTGGAAGATGGCCCAGGAAGCGTTCATGGAGGGCTACCACGTCCCCCAGACCCACCCGCAGCTCACCCTCGGTCACCCCGAGAGCTACGACCCCGACTCTCTCGTCTACTCGGTCTACGAGCACGGTCACTCGAGCTTCCAGCTCCGTCCCAACGCGCAAGCCGAGAAGGGACGCCAGGTGGGTGTCCCCGAGATCGACGCGATCATCGAGTCGGTCCACCTCCTCAACGCGGGCCTCGGCGCGATGACCATGGAACGCGACGTGTACGTGGTCGACGGGATGCGCAACCATCCGATCCCGGAGGGCTCGACCTTCGGCACCGAGTTGGTGAAGGAGATCTACCGCTACGCAGAAGGAGCCGGGATCAAGATGCCCCCACCGGACCCCGCCGCGCTCGCCCGGTGGGGCGGGATGTTCTTCCACTTCCCCAACTACTTCGTCCTCCCCCAGTACGGGAACGCGCTCTGCTACCGGTCGCGACCGATCGGGGACGATCCGGAGGCGTGCCTCTTCGAGCTCTGGTCGGTGTCGATTCCCGCTGCGGGCGACGACGCGGGTCGCCCGGTCGCCGAGGGACCGTATGCGCCCGACGACGAAGCGCATTGGCCTCGCATCCCGCTCCAGGACTTCTCCAACATCGAGCGCCAACAGCGCGGGGTGCACGCCCTCGGCTTCGACGGTCCGCGCCTCTCGCACGACTACGAGCAGGGCATCACCACCATGCACCGCGAGCTCGACCGCTACCTCGCATCGTGAGCGCTCGGCACGCCGACGGGGGTGGCCCCTCGGGGGCAGAGACCGACATCGTCGTCGTCGGCACCGGCGGTGCCGCCCTGGTCGCAGCCATCGCCGCGCACGACGGAGGGGCACGGGTCCGGGTCGTCGAGAAGTCCGACTCGGTCGGCGGGACGACCGCCGTCTCCGGTGGGGGCATCTGGATGCCCCAGAACCACCAGATGGCCGAGCTCGGGATCGAGGACTCGCGGGAGGAGGCTCTCAACTACATCCGGGTGATGACGGCAGGCCGGACTCCCGAGGCGCTGCTCGCACGCTTCGTCGACGACGGCCCGGCGATCGTCGCCGGGCTCGAGCGCTCGACGACCTTGCAGCTACGCGCGATGAGCTGGCCCGATTACCACCCCGAGATGGACGGGGCGAAGTCGTCGGGCCGCATGCTCGAGCCGGCGCTGTTCGACGCCAAGGTCCTCGGACCGTGGCGGGAGCGGCTCCGGCGCCCGCCCGTCCTCGGGATGCCGATCACCCTGCAGGAGAGCACGGTCGAGTGGCGACCCGCCTACTTCCCCGATCGCTTCGACCTCGCGATGGTCCAACAGCGGATCGCCGAGCATCAGGTCGCCTGCGGGCAGGCGCTCATCGCCGGGTTGCTGGCGGGCTGTCTCGCACGCGGGATCGAGCCCGAGCTCGAGACGAGCGCGAAGGAACTGGTCATGGCGAACGATTCGGTCGGCGGGCTGGTCGTCGAGCGAACCGGTGGTGGAGGATCGGTCGCGATCCCCGCCTCGGCGGTCGTCCTCGCGTCGGGCGGATTCGAATGGAACCCCACACTTCGGACCCGTTTCCTCGCCGGGCCGCTCACCCATCCGCACAGTCCACCGGTCAACGACGGGGACGGGCTGTTGATGGCGATGGCCGCAGGGGCCGACCTCGCCAATCTCACCGAGACGTGGTGGTACCCGGCGTCGCACATCCCCGGCGAGGAGTACGACGGCCATCCGCTCGCTCGCTTCGTCGGGATCGAGCGCACCGCGCCGCACTCGATCATCGTGAACCGTTTCGGCGAGCGCTTCGTGA
The DNA here is from genome assembly GCA_963741055.1 of uncultured Acidimicrobiales bacterium. Lineage (GTDB taxonomy): Bacteria > Actinomycetota > Acidimicrobiia > Acidimicrobiales > RAAP-2 > Bog-756. Next base: position 121,777 of record CAVUGU010000028.1, read on the forward strand.
ACGAGGCCGCCAATTACAACGACATGATGAAGGCCTTCTTCTCGTTCGACGCCAACGAGTACTCGCCGCGCCACCTGCCTTGCTGGGTGGTCTTCGATCACCAGTACCGGTCGCGCTACGGCGTGGTCACTTGCCGGCCCGGCGATCCAGATCCGCCCTGGCTCTACGTGCACGACACGGTGGTCGGCCTGGGCAAGGCCAGCGGGATCGATCCCGAAGGGCTGCTCGACTCGGTCGAGCGCTGGAACCACCAGGTACGGGACGGGCGCGATCGCGACTTCGGCCGCGGCTCCTCCGCCTACGACCGGTTCCACGGGGATCCCTCCGCGCCCCATCCCAACCTGGGCACGATCGAGGAAGGACCGTTCTACGCCCTGCCCATCTACGTCGGCTCGGTCGGCACCAAGGGCGGACCACGAGTCGACGCCGACGGCCGGATCCAGCACGTGCAGGACCGGCCCGTCCCGGGTCTGTACGGCGCGGGCAACGTGATCGCCAGCCCCGCGGGCCCCGCCTACTACGGCGGTGGCACCTCGATCGGGATGGGCATCGTCTGGGGTCACCTGGCCGGGACGCACGCCGCGGCGTACGCGACCTCCGGCGCCGAGGCGTCGTGACCGACACGGCACCGGCTCCGCCGCTCGTCGGGGACCGGGTGCGCATGTACGAACTGATGGTGCTCATCCACGCGTGCGACGAACGCATCCGGCGCGGCCTCGCCGGTGGCGAGTTCGCCACGACTTACTGGCCCGCGACGGGACAGGAGGCCATCGCTGCGGCGCTCGGCACGGTGCTCCGGATCGAGGACCAGCTGGTCTCGACGTATCGGGGCCTGCACGACCAGATCGCGAAGGGCGTGCCGCTCGGACCACTGGTCGCCGAGATCCTCACCCGCGAGACCGGGGTCAACGCGGGGAAGGGCGGGGCGATGCACATCTCGTACCCGACCGGGGGACTGGTGCTCTCGACCGGCATCGTCGGGTCGGGGCTCCCGATCGCGACCGGCGTCGGGATGGCCCTTCAGCTGAAGGGATCCCAGCACGTGGTCGTCGCCAGCTTCGGCGACGGCGCGACCGGCACCGGCTCCTTCCACGAAGCGGTCAACCTGGCCGCGCTCTGGCGCCTGCCGGTGGTGCTCCTCTGCCAGAACAACCGCTACGCCGAGATGACCCCGACCGCGGAGGCCCAGCCGGTCGAAGCGGTCGCGGACCGGGCATCTGCCTACGGCATCGGCGCGGTGACCGTCGACGGCAACGATCCTGACGCGGTGCACGGCGCGCTGTCCGGCGCGGTCGAGCGGGCGCGTGCCGGCGGGGGCCCGACGCTCGTCGAATGCACGACCTTCCGTTTGTTCGGCCACTACTTCGGCGACCCGATGCGCTACATCCCGGCCGAGGAGCTCGAAGCGGCCCGGCAGGCGGAGCCGATCGGGCGCTACCGGAGCACGCTCCTGGCCGAGGGTGTGCTGAGCGAGGAGATCGCCGAGGAGATCGAACGCCAGGCGCGAGACGAGGTGGAGGTGGTGTTCACCGAGGCGCTCGCAGCCGACCTGCCGAGCGGGCTCGCCGCGAAGGTGGACGTGTACGGGGAGGGTGGTGGGTCGAGCGCGGCCTCGGAGGGCGGTGGGGGCACCGACAGCGGGGCCACCGACGGCGAAGTCACGACGATGAGCATGCGTGAAGCGCTCAACAAAGCGCTCGACCGCGCGCTCGCCACCGACCCTGCCGTGGTACTGGTCGGCGAGGACATCGCCGACCCGGGTGGCGGCATCTCGCAGATCACGAAGGGCCTCTCGACCACCCACGGTGCCGACCGGGTGAGGGACACCCCGATCTCGGAGGCAGCGATCGTCGGCGCCGCGGTCGGGGCCGCCGCCTCCGGCCTCCGTCCGGTGGCCGAGGTGATGATCATGGACTTCGTCAGCATCGCGCTCGACCAGTTGGTGAACCATGCCGCCAAATCGCGGTTCATGTCGGGCGGCCGGCTCACGATGCCGCTCACCGTGCGCACCGCGGTGTTCGGCGGGATCGGCTCGGGCGCGACCCACTCCCAGACACTCGAGAGCTGGCTCGCGCACATCCCGGGGCTCAAGGTGGTCGTGCCGAGCTCGCCGGCCGATGCGATGGGACTGCTCACCTCGTGCATCTTCGACGACGATCCCTGTGTCGTGGTCGAAAACGTCGCGCTCTACGGAACGAGCGGCCCGGTTCCCGAGGGTGACCATCGGGTCCCGATCGGGTCCGCGAACGTGGTACGGCCCGGCACCGACGTCACCATCGTGACCTACGGCAGGACGGTGCGCGACGCGCTCGCGGCGGCCGAGGAGCTCTCGGCCGAAGACGTCGACGTCGAGGTGGTCGACCTTCGTACCCTGGTGCCACTCGACGCCGAGACCGTGCTCGAATCGATCGGTCGCACCCGGCGCTGCGTCGTCGCCCACCACGCCACCCGGTTCGCCGGTTTCGGCGCCGAGGTCGCAGGGCTCGTCCACGAGGAGCTGTTCGGAGAGCTCGAAGCGCCGGTCCAGCGGGTGGGAGCCGCGTTCGCACCGATCGGCTCGGCCCCCACCCTCGAGGCGGCGGTCATGCCCTCGAAAGCCTCGATCGCCGACGCGGTGCGCGAGACGGTCGGGCGATAGGAGCTTCGGGGCCAGGCTGGCCGCTCCCAAACCCGCCCCAGTAATCGGCTTACTGGTGAGGAGCGACGCCTGGCGGCGTCGTCGTACAACCGTCGCAGGGTCCCATGCCGGTGAAGTAGCTCGGGATGCTCGGCGAATCGGTCGGTGGGTTGGTCGGCAACAGCACGGCCGCACGAGGCGTTTGATTGAAGTCGAAGTCCTTGACCAGATTGCCGAGGATCGGCTCGTCTTCACGGACGTTCGGCCTTGGGTCCGGGCGACGGTCGGTCTTCGGGTTCAGCCGTGATCCGCCGAGGAAGTCGTCCTCGATGAACTTCAGATACGCGTCGCTGCTCAACGTCTGGTGATCGATGGATCCGCTATCGGCGTAGGGCGAGATGACCAGCGCGGGGATGCGGAGCCCGTAGCCGTTCTGGTCGACAGGGGGTGGTACGACGTGGTCGTAGAAGCCGCCCCAGTCGTCCCACTGCAAGAAGATCGCTGTCGAATCCCAGTCCGGACTCTCCATCGCGGCGTTGATGATGGAGGTCACGTAGGCCTGTCCCTGGTGGACGCTCGCCGGGGGATGCTCGCTGTCGGCCTGCGAGGGGGTGATCCACATGACGTCGGGCAGCGTCCCCGCCTTTGCCGCGGCGAAGTAGTTGTCGAGCGGCTGGATGTTGCGCAACTGGCCGTCCTTCTGAACGTCCTCGAAGGTGGGCAGCGGGTTCCAGATGCCAGGGGTCAGGTAACTCTGGGAGACCGGCGGGCAGGTCACGGCCGAGTCGTCGTCGCAGTCGGGTTGATCACCAGTCTGCACGTAGTACGCCCACGGGACGTGCTTGTTGTAGAGGAGCCAGGTGAGGTCGGTCCATGCGTTGGTGATGTCCGCGGTACCGGTGTCGAGGGCCTGGTCGACGTACTGCTGCATCTGAGCAGGGGTGTAGGGACCCTGGATCTCGTTCTGGCAGCTCGACGGTGCCGGGCTCGAACACCTGGCCGACCAGCCCGATACGAGGTAGAGGTGGTCGGGGAGCGACCACGACTTCACCGGCTCGAACATGTGGTCGTCGAGCACGAAATCCTTCGCGTAGGACCAGTAGTTGGGGATCTCGGCTGCCGTGTGGTACCCCATGACGTCGGGCGTGGCCGAGTTGGAGCACTCGGGGTCGTCCACGTTGAGCCCGCAGCCCTTCTTGGCGTTGCTCGCCTGCGCGATGAACCCGTCCATCGCCCCGTTGTTGACGTCGAGCCGCGCGTTGCGCTCGCCGTGTGGTCCGCCGCCGTTGACGTCAGCGGCGTCGTGGTAGGGCTTCTGGCAGCCTCCGGTCGGGATTCGAACACAAACGGTCGGTACTCCATCCTTCATGGGGATGCCGTCCGCACCGGGGTAGGTCCCGAAGTAACTGTCGAAGGACCGGTTCTCCTGCTCGATGACGATGATGTGCTTGATCTTGTGGATTCCGGCCGGGACCACGTAGCTCCCCGTCGGCCCGCCACTCACCCGCTCGGAGGGGGCCGCGGATGACGATCCGCACGCTGCGGCGGCGAGGGCGACTGCGGCGAAGAGAGCGAGGGGCGCCAGAGGGCTCTGAGAGCTCGGCCTGCGCGGAGATCGGGTTTGCCGATTCCGAGTCCTGTAGGTCTTCATTGCCTGTCACCTTTCCTCGGGTGTGCGCCACTTTCCGTCTCTTCGCCGTCTTCTTCGCCTGTCGCTGAGCGCTCGGTCTCGCGCAGCCCCTCCGCAAGTCGGCGGAGCGCAGGGAGCGCGACTTCGAGCGCCTGGCGGTCTTCCTGCGAGAGCCTCCCGGCGCCGATGGTCAGCGCAAGAAGCCTGCGGTCGCGGAACGAGTCCATGGCGCTTCGCATGCTGGGCGAGAGTTCGAGCCGCGCGACCCGGCGGTCGGAATCGTCGGTGCTCCGGAACACCAGATCCGCATCGCTCAACTGGCGTACGAGCGTGCTGACCGTGTTGGGAGCGAGGTGCAACTCCGAGGCCGCGTCCGCGACCGAGATGCGAGGTCGGCGTCGCAGCAGTCGGACCAGTTCGAGCTGCGCACCGGTGAGACGCTCGAACTCGGTCGGCCGTCCCGCTCGCCGGCGCACCTGTCGGCCGATCGCCGCGAGGGTTGCGAGCAGCCTCTCACCGAGCGGGTCCTCTGCGTACACGGAGGTCGTCTCACTCGTCATCGACGAACAATAGCTCTGTCTCAGAGGTATTGGTCCGGACCTCGGCGATCCACCGTCCGGTGGGCAGGGCAAGCCGAGTGCGGCGTCGTGGATGGGCCAACTGGTCCTTCTGACCAGGGAAAACGACTCCCAGAAAAAAATCTCAGAAAATCGCTCAAGTTCCGACCCCGAAGGGTCGATATCGGCGGCGACGGATACTCGGGGCAGGGCGTCAGTGCCCCTCCATCCGTCGCCTTGCCACCCTGCTCCGGGTTCCGCCCTCAGCGGGCTGAACCACTCCCTACGGGTTCACCCCACGATTCGAGGATCGACCCTGCGCGTCGCCCGAGGCGGACCGGGCGGCCCCGAGGGACTCTGCTCAGGTGGTGAACGAGCGCGAGGAGAAGTCCAGCCAACGCGAGCAGCACCGTTCCGATGGTCAGCATCCTGCAGACCTCGGGACCGAGCACCGGGTCCGCCATCGTCCCCTTCCGGCTGCGCCGGGCTACCTGCATCCCGAAGCCCCACACGCCCGCGCCGACTGCGATCAGCACGAAGGCGACAACCGAGCGGGTGCCCTCGAGCGGCCAGAGGTGCCGGAGCAGGATCGCGACGACGACCAGGGCCGAGAGGCCGGAGCGGTTCCACGCGAGCTCGGTGCGCTCGGCGGCGAGACCGGGATCGCGAGCCGGCTCGTCGGGGTCGCCAGCTGCCTCCCAGGCATCACCCACCTCCCCCGCCTCCTATTTCGGGCCGAAGGCGGCGAGCACCACCGCGATCACCGCGATCACTCCGATCCCGACGGAGAGCACCAAGGGCATCGGGGAGCGTGGAAGCGGCCGGTTCTTGCGCATGGCCCGCTCGTTCGCCTTCCAGTGGAGAAAGCTGGTGCAGGCGACCAGGGCTCCGAGCGCGATGAGCGGCAAACCGAGAATCCGCCGTCCGCCGGAGACGTGGAAGTCGGGAAGTAGCTGGGACGCGGCGACGCCGGTCGCGATGAGGGCAAGGGCGGTTCGGTTCCACGCCAGGAACGTGCGTTCGTTGGCATAGGTGAACCGCACGTCCGGCTCGATCTCGTCGGTGGGCGTCGGATCGCTCATCGCACCGGTCGCAGCCTACCGAGGAGCCCCCCTCGTGCCCGGCGATGGTCGCTCCGGTGTCCCACCCTTGTCGTCGCGACGCCGGGGTCGCTCCGTGCCGGAGAAATTGCACGGGGACTGGGCCGAAGCGGGGCGCGCGCGAATGGCAGTACCCCCCGTGGCAGTGTGGACGCCAGGGACGTGCCATGCCCACCAGTCGGGCAACGGGGCCGCGAGCTGGTCGCGACTGCGAATACACCTCTGCAGGTATGGCGAACCCGGATGTGGGTAGAGAGGAGTCTCGGGATGGAACTGCCCGACGATGTGGTCTCCGACGTGCGCAAGCGTCTCCGGCGAGTGGCCGGGCAGGTGCAGGGCGTCGAACGGATGCTCGCGGACGGTCGTGAGTGTCGAGATGTCGTCGCGCAGCTCTCCGCTGCCACCAAGGCCCTCGAGCAAGCCGGCTTCAAGCTGGTCGCGTCGGGCCTCGCGTACTCCATCGAGAACCCGACCGAGGCCGCGGCCGACGGGTACCCGATGGAAGAGGTGCAGCGCATGTTCATGAAGCTGGCCTGACCCCCATCCCTCTCCCGGCGACCACGTCAGGGGCATGATCGGAGCGGCACCGGATGCACTCGAGGCGTTCGGCCGGCCGTTCGGGGAGGACGATCAGGGGAGGGTCACCATGGAGGCATCACCGTCGACGACGAAGCCGTCGGCAGCCGACGAGCATGCGGCGCTGGTCCGCTCGGTCGGCAACCGCTACCTCGTTCGTTTCGAGGAGAACACCCTTCGCCAGCGACCACTGTGGATCCGGGTGATCATCGAGTTCCTCGGGACGTTCTTTCTGGTGACCGTCGCCGCCGGCGCAGGGGTCATCAACCACTACGCGGGCGGCGGCCCGATCTCGCGGACCGCTGCCGTGGTCGCTCCCGGGGCGATCGTGATGGCCATGATCTACGCCCTCGGCCCGCTCTCCGGACTTCACATCAACCCGGCGGTGACCCTGGCGTTCGCCGGTCGCGGCGTGTTCAAGACGGCGTGGGTGTTGCCGTATCTCGTGGCACAGATGGCAGGGGCGATCTGTGCGGCGCTCTTCCTCCAGGGCATGTACGGGGACGTGGCGACCGGCAGCAATTACCCGATCGCCAAGCCCGGCGGGGAGTGGCGCTCCCTGGTGATGGAGATACTGCTCACCACCATCCTGGTCAGCATCATCCTCCACACGGCAACCGGCTACCGGAGCATCGGGCACAACGCGGCGCTGGCGGTCGGCGCGACCGTCGCCCTCCTCGGGCTCTTCGCCAGCCCGATCAGTGGGGCCTCGATGAACCCTGCCCGAACCCTCGGTCCGGACATCGTGAGCACCGACTTCCACGGGTGGTGGATCTACATCCTGGGTCCCCTCGCCGGAGCCGCGATCGCGGTGATGATCATCGGCCTGGTTCGCGGCATGCCCGATGCCGACGAGCGCGAGGCCGCCGAGGGCGGCGCGCTCCCGATCCAGCGCTAACCCGAATCCGGCCTTGACGACGGCAGCGGTCAGCCTTCCGGCGACTCGATCCGTTCGACGAAGGAGCGGCCGGTGAGCTCGAACATGGTCTCGTCGTCGCTCTGTCGCCAGAGGTCGAGAAAGCCGATCGAGAGCGGATCGCATCCGTAGCGGAGAGGACCTCCATCCTCGAGGATCGCGTCGACGATCCGGGTGGCCGCCTCGGCGGGCGGGACGACGAGCGGGTCGGCGTTCTCTTCGCGGAGCACACGGGCTGCCTCGGCCATCTCCCGATAGCGCTCGAACTCCGATGCGGCCTGTGGTCCCGTACTGAGAGCGAACATGTCGGTGTCGACCGGGCCGGGAAGGATCTCGACCACCCGGATGCCGAACGGTGCGAGCTCGACACGGAGGGTCTCCCCGAACGAGGAGAGCGCGGCCTTGGTCGCGCGGTATGCCGAATAGAACGGCACCGGCGCGAGGATCGAGGACGAGGTGACGTTGCAGATAACTGCCGGCCGGTTGGCGCGCAGCACGGGGATCGCGGCCGAGGTGACTTTCACCGCGCCGAGCACGTTCGTCTCGAAGAGCGCCCGCCAGTCGTCGTCGTCCGAATGCTCGACCGGCAGATAGGCGGAGTCGACCCCTGCGTTGTTGACCAGGATCCGGAGGTCCTCGGGGAAGTCGTAGGTGGCGGGATCGGTCACGTCGAGGCGTGCCACGACGAGCGGGCCGTCGGCCTCTTCTTCGAGATCCTTGCCGGCCTCCTCGTTCCGCATGGTGGCGACGGTTCTGAAGCCGCGGGCGGCGAGCTCGAGCGCGACCGCACGACCGATGCCGCGGCTCGCTCCGGTCACCAGTGCACTTCCACCGATCTCCATGGGGCGTGTCCTCACTTCCCGAGCAGGTTGCTCCGTCCGTTCACCGCGAACTCCTCCTCGAGCCCTGCGACGTCCTCGGCGGTCATCGGCCGGTAGGGGAGGCCGGGCGCAGGCCGGTGCCACAAGGGCTCGTCGGTCCGCCACCTCGCCGCACGGAGGGGCTTCTTGTCCACCTTGTTGGTGGCCGTCACCGGAATGGACTCGACGATCCTCACGTACCGCGGCGCCCACTTGGTGCCGAGGTCGGGCTGCGTGGCGAGGAAGTCGTCGAAGCCGGCCGGGTCGAAGGAGGCACCGGGCTCGAGCTCCAGTGCGGCCATCACCTGGTCGCCGGTGCGGCTGTCCGGCACACCGTAGACGGCGACCCCGCGCACTCCCTCCAAGCGACCGAGGATGCGCTCGACCGGTGCCGCGGCGAAGTTCTCGCTGTCCACACGGAGCCAGTCGTCGGTGCGGCCCGCGAAGTAGAAGACCCCCTCCTGGTCGCGGTAGGCGAGGTCGCCCGACCAGTACCAACCGTTCCGTGATCGCTCGGCTTCCGCCTCCGGGTTGTTGTAGTACCCCTCGAACTTGCCGAGCGCTCGCCGACCGACGATCTCGCCGATCGCCTCGTCCGGGTTGAGCAGGCGCCCGTCGGGTCCGAGCCGCGCACGAGCTCGCTCCTCGCCGGTGTCGGGATCGACCACCGCCACGTCGTCGCTGTCCGAGGCCTTGCCCAGGGCTCCCGGTCCGGCTCCGGGCATCGGACGGATCACGATCGCGTTCTCGCTCGAGCCGTAGCCCTCGAAGATCGGGACACCGAAGCGCTCGGTGAACTCGGCCTTGTCGGCGGTCGACGTCTCGGGTCCGAGGACGAACTTGAGCCGGTGGTCGCGATCGTGCTCGGTCGGAGGGGTGGCCACGATGTAGGCGATCGCACGACCGACCGTGTTGAAGAAGGTGGCTCCGTGCTCCCGGACGTCGTCGAGAAAGGCGGACGCCGAGAAGCGTCGCCGGAGCACCAGGGTGGCGCCGCCGGCGAACGCGGGCAGGACCGACGCGGAGAGCGCGTTGCCGTGGAAGAGCGGCATGGCGCAGTAGAGGACGTCGTCGTGGCCGAAAGGCATCCCCTGTGACGCACGTCCCGCCCGTCCCTGGGTCATTCGGACCGCCTTCGGACCGCCGGTCGAACCGGAGGTGAAGATGAGGAGGAAGAGGTCCTCGGGCGCGCGGGGCGCGCCGGCGTCATCGGGTTCGTCTCCGCCTCCTCCAGTTCACGCCGGTAGGCGTCGCAATCGGCGACGAGGATGCGATCCTCCTCGATCCCGACGTCGAGGCCGTCGAGGAGGTGGCGCATCGTCGAGTCGGTCACCACCAGCTGGCAGTCGGTCTTCCGGATGTCCTCGGCCAGCTGTTCGCCGCGGCGGGTGGGGTTGATCCCGACGACGACCGCGCCGCAGAGCGCCGCGCCCGCCAGCAGGAAGAGGTACTCGGGGGTGTTCTCGAGCAGGACTCCGACGTGGAAGGGGCCGTCGCGTCGGGCTCGCTGGAGGAGCGTCGCCCGCTTCTTTGCCTCCGCGACGACCTCCCGCCACGTCCACTCGTCTCCTTCGAAGCGGAGCCCGAGGTGGTCGTCGTCGGCCCGCAGCAGGACCAGCTCGCTCGCGGTCGTGACCGAGGGCGTGTTCACGTGAGCCGGCTCGCCAGCACGTCGAGGACCGGATTGTCGTCGATCGGAAGCATCAGCGGCTCACCCGCGTCACGGCGGAGGTACCCGATTCGGGTCAGAACGGCTGCGCTCCGTAGCAAGGCCAGCGTCTCGTACCACTCGAGGTTCCGGACCCGGGTGCCGGTCGCCTCCTCGAAGAGTGCGACGGTCTCCTCCCGATCGGGGAACCCGGCGAGGCGCTCGCCGAAGAGACGGGTGGTGGTGAAGTCGAGACCGGTGAACCAGGCGAGGTCGTGCTCGGGCGAGCCCACCGTCGTCATGTCCCAGTCGAGAACCGCCAGGGGGACCAGATCGTCAGCGAAGACGACGTTCTCGAAACGCGCATCGCCCCAGAGCAGGACCGGGTCGTTCGCTTCCTCGGGACGGTGCGCGCGGCACCACGCCAGCGCGTCCGCGAGAAGGGGGACCGGAGCGCCACCGCTCGACCATTCCAAGATACTCGTCCCAGTAGGCGAGCTCGGCACGGTCGTCACGGCGCGGCACCCGGGGTGCGGCCGCCACGTCGGCCGAGTGGATGCGCGCCAGGGTGCCGACGAAGTTGGTGTAGAGCCGGCACCGGCTCGCCTCGTCGAGCGCGAGGAGCCAGGGATCGAGGTGTGCGACCGGGCCGATGATGTGACCCTCGACGTAGGTCATGAGGAGGAAGGGCGCACCGAGCCAGGAGGAGTCGGACTCGAGCACCGGGTCCGCGACGGCGACGCCGGTCGCCGCGGCGGCCTGCTGCGCTTCGAACTGCGGAACGAGGTCGTAGTCGGCGAAGGTACTGGCCTCCGCCGGGGCGAGCCGCAGGACGAGGCGCTCGGCCGCTTCCCCGCCTTTCCCGTCGCGGGCCACCTCGGCGACGAGCGTCTCGCTCGAGTAGCCCGCGGTCGGGCGGTCGAGCCGGGTGACGGCGACCGGGGCGGCCGCGGGCCGCTCGTTGAGCCACCGGGTGAGCCCCTCGGCGGCACGTCGGTCGTCGGAGCCGACTCACCGGACCCCGCTGTCCGCGAGGGCACACGCTTCGGCGAGAGCGCGTTCGACCAGCGTCTGCACGAGGGCCACTCCCCCCTCGTGGCGCGGGCTGAGGCGGGCCGGGCCGGCGAGGCCCGAGCCGAGGTTGCGCTGGACCGCCTCGCAGATCCTTCGATCCTCTTCGAGGATGCCCACCGAGCTGGCGACCGCCTGCTCGATCTCGACGTCGTCGGTTCCGGGAGCGAAGAAGAAGGTGTACTCGACGCGGGTCGTGGCCGGGCCGCTCGGCCAGAAGCTCTCGAGCGACATCCCGTGCTCGTACAAGTTGAGCGCCAGGCCGGGAAACCGCCACCACCAGGCTCCGCTGGTGGCCGAGCCGTCCTTGGTCGGCGCCGAGTGCAGACAGGCCTCGCCCATGACGGCGACCTCGTAGCGCGACGCGTCGATCTGCCGGTTGAGGCCGGGATGGACCAGGGGGATGTGGTAGCCCTCCTGATAGTTCTCGGCGTAGACCTTCCAGTTGGCCGCGAGCTCGTGGGAGGAGCGGTGGGTGGGTACGAACTCCTCCATCGGGAACGCTTGGCTGTGTTCGACGATCGGTCCGAGCCACTCGGACAGGGATGTCGGCGCTGCATCGAGACAGGCGAAGAGCAGCCCGCGCCAGTCGGCGACGGCGACCGGACGGAGCGAGCACTCCTCGGCAGGGACCTCTTCACCGAAATCCCGGGCGGAGAGCAGCGCACCGTCGAGTCCGTAGGACCACCCGTGGTAGCGGCAGACGAAGGACCGACAGCTCCCCTCGCCGTCCCAGACCAGCGGACCGGAACGGTGCCGGCACACGTTGTGGAAGCCGCGCAGCTCCCCGTCGTCGTTGACCACCACGATCGGGTAGCCGGCCACCGTCGTCGCCAGGTAGTCGCCGGGCACGCTGACCCGTGCGGTGTCGCCGAGTGCGATCCACTCCCGGGCGAAGATCGCCGCGCGTTCCGCCTCGAGGCGCCGGGGGTCGACGTAGGCAACCCCGGGCAGCGCGGTCGAGCGCACGGTGTCGGTGCCGAGTGTCGGGTCTCTCGACTGCTCCATCGGACTCCCCTGGTCGACCTCACCGTCGGGCGGTGGGGGCTGCGGCGGCACGAACCTTATGCTCGGATAGGTGATCGTGGGGCAGGGTCACACCCATCGGTGACCTGGGAGACCGACGATGACCGACACGCCAGCCGAAACCAACCGGGCGCGGGTCGCCGACTTCTGGCGGGCGCTCTACGACCGCGACTGGGAGCGCATCGCGACCTTCTTCACCGACGACAGCGAGTACACCGACGTGGCGAGCCCTGCCGACGACGTCGCGTACGGACCGGAACAGATCGTCGCGAGGCTCCGCCTCGGGTTGGAGCGTCTCTCGGGATACGAGCACGGCCTGCGTCTCATGGTCGCCGACGCCGACACCGTCGTCACCGAGCACACCGAGACCTGGCACTGGCACACCGGGGAGGAGGTCACCCTGCCGTTCGTGTCGGTGCAGGAGCTCCGCGACGGCTCCATTCTCCGTTGGTGGGACTACTGGGACCTCCAGACCTTGATGAACGCCGCGCCGGTCTGGTGGATCGAACACATCGCACAGGGCTACTCGTAAGGGCAGCCCGGCCGCGCGCTCACTCCATGGTCGCGAGGATCTCCTCGACGATCGCGAGTGAGGTCTCGGGGTGGAGGAAGGCGAAGCGGGCAACGGGAGCACCCTCCCAAGTGGTCGCGGTCACGAAACCGATCTGGTCGCGGAGCAGCTGATCCGACCATCGGTCGTAGTCCTCACGCGCCCATCCGGTCCGACGGAAGAGGACGATCGAGAGCTCGGGTGGCCGGACCAGCTCGAGATAGGGAGTCCGTTCGATCAGCTCCGCGGCCTCGCGCGCGACGGCCAACACCGTCTCGACCGCATCGCGGTAGGCGTCGGTGCCGTGCAGGGCGAGTGAGAACCAGAGGGGGAGCCCCCGTGCCCGACGGGTGAGGTGGTAGGCGTAGTCACTCGGGTTCCACTCCTCGGGGATTCCCCGGTGGATCACGTCGAGGTAGGAGGCGTCCTGGGTGTGGACGGCCTTGGCGAGGTTGGGCTGGCGGTAGATGAGCGCCGCGCAGTCGAAGGGTCCGAAGAGCCACTTGTGCGGGTCGACCACGAAGGAATCGGCCCGTTCGATCCCGTCGAAACGATGCCGGGCGGAGGGCGCGAAGAGAGCGGCGCATCCGTACGCCCCGTCGACGTGGAACCAGAGGGAGCGCGCCTCCGCGACGTCGGCGATCCCGGCGAGGTCGTCGACCATCCCGGCGTTGGTGGTGCCGGCGGTGGCCACGACCGCGATGACGTCGCGGCCCCTCGGGTGGGCTTGCAGAGTCTCCTCGAGGCCGAGCCCGGTCATCCGGTGATCCTCGCAAGGGACCAGGAGAGATTCGACTCCGAGCACCCGGAGCGCCTTGCCGACCGACGAATGGGCCTCCTCGCTGATGGCGATCAGCGGCACTTCTGGCGCCCGGTCGCCCATGCGGTAGGCCGCGGTGTCGCGGCCGACCATCAGGCCCGAGAGATTGCCGGCCGATCCACCCGACACGAAACAGCCGCCGGCGCCCTCGGGAAGGCCGGCCAGGGAGGCCAGGACGCCGAGGGCCTGGTTCTCGGCAGCCACCGCGCCGGCGGCCTCGATCCACGAGGTTCCCTGCAGCGACGAGCAGGACACGATCATGTCGAAGAGGAGCGAGGCCTTGGTCGGTGCGGCGGGGATGAAGGAGAGGAACCGGGTGCTGTCACAAGAGATGACAGCTGTTGCCAGGTGGTCGCGGAAGAGCTCCATGATCCGCGCGACGTCGGTGCCGCCCTGGTTGATCACTCCCTCGAGGCTCGCCGCGAGGGTGGATGCCTGGCTGCCACCGAAGTCGAGGGGAACCGGATCGAGGGCGAGCCGGTCCCGGCAGTAGTCGATGACCAGATCGCAGAGCGCCTCGTCGAAGACGAACATCGGGTTGCGGGGAGGGGGCGTGTCGAGCACGCCACATCTTCGCAAAGGCGACCTCGGCCGGGTCAGGCCTCCGCCTGCCAGAGCGTCAGCTGCGGCTCGTCGTACCCGGTGAGCGGGTGGTACCCGGGAAGCTCGCTCATCGGGGTGTCGAGGTAGACCTTCGCCTCCGGAGGGTGCGCGAAGCGTCCGTGGCTCCAGCGGATCTCGACGTGGCCGGCGACCGATCCGAGGGCGCCGGTCCTTCGGACCCGGTACTCGCACCGCCAGTCGACCCGTGGCTGCCCGGCCGAGGCGGGTGCGACGGTGAACGCGACGAGCTCGAACTGGTCACGCCAGTCCCACGGGCTCGCGATGCGCAGGCGCGCGGGCGCGCCACTTCGGCGGTCGTTGCCGAGGACGAAGTACGGCGCACTCCCGATCCGCAGCAGTCGCCAGAGCATCGACTCGGGCGAGACCCCCGGCGCCGCGAGCCGTTCGCTCCAGCGCGCGGCGGACGCGGTGCTGACTGCCTGGCAGAGGTCGCGGTAGGCGGCACGTGAGAGGGGGTCGGGATAGTTGCGGTGACGGGAGAGAGCGGTCCGGACGGTCGCGAGCTGGGCCGAGGAGCACTCACCGGGTGACGCCGGCAGTCCGTCGAGACCGGTCGCGTCGATGCAGGCCCGGTAGAGCGCAGCGAGCTCGTCCGGAGCGACCACCTCGTACCAGTCGCGCCGTTCCCAGTCGCCCGAGGTGGCGAGGAGGCCGTCGAAGACCCGAGCGGGCGACGCGTTGGCGACGATGTCCGACTCGTACTTGCAGCTGATCAGGTAGACGTGGTCGATGCGGAGGTCGATCGGCGCGACCTCGTCGCCAGGTGACCGTCGTCCACCGGTCCACTCGATAGTGAGCGGCGGGCGGTCGCGCAGTCCGTCGGTTGCGTGGAGGAACGCTGCGCCGTTGGCGAACGCGTTGGCGAGCTCGGACGGGTAACGACCCGAAGCGACTGCGGCTCCGAGACGGTCCCACGCATCCCCCGAGATCCGGAGCTCCGCCGGTCGACGGGCAAGTGCAGTCGGGGGATCGGCGTCGCCGAGCAGCCCGAGCGCGGTGCCGAGCTCTGTGATGGTGGTGCGGTCGTCAGGCAGGCGGACGGCCCCTTTCGGCACTGCCTTCGGCCAGGTGTCGGAGCCGGTCGAGCGATTCGGGATCGAGGAGCTCGATGACGTCGCGAATCGGACCGCTTCCGTCCTCGGGAGAGGCCACCGCGAGCGCCTTGCCGGGCGCGCTCCGCGGGGCGGGCCGGTCGACCGACAAGAGCACGAGCGGGCCGAGGCCATCACGCCCGGGTTCGCGCCGTACGGCTTCGTGCAGCACGCTCGCCTGCCCGAGGGCGCTCCAAAGGACCTCCGCTCGCTTGAGACCTGGTCGAGTCGCGGAGAACGCACCGGCGAGATCGAAGAGCCACGCGCGGCCCGACGCGTCGCGCGCCCGGAAGTCGACGGTGACCCCGAGGTCGCGGAAGGGCACCTGCTCCTCGACGTCGGAGAAGCCGCAGGCGTCGAGCGTCTGGTGGGCGAGCTCGCGCGCCTTGCGCCCTTCGCGCACCGCGTCCGGGGTCGGCTTGCGCCCCTTTCCGGCAGCGCGACGGGCGGGGAGGACCGTCACCCGTCGGGCCCCGGCCGCCGCCGTGTCGTCCGGGCGGGCGCGCTCGTCCTCGATGCGCCGGCGGGCGAGCTCCGCGTAGTGCTCGTCGGTTTCGAAGCCGATGTAGTGGCGCTCGGTCCGCAGCGCGGCGATGGCGGTCGACCCCGAGCCCATGAACGGGTCGAGCACCAGGTCGCCGCGGTAGGTGTAGAGGTCGATCAACCGGCGCGGGAGCTCGACCGGAAACGGTGCAGGGTGGCCGACCCGCGTGGCCGACTCGGCGCCGATGTCCCACAGGTCGGTCGTCGCGTCGACGAACTCGTCCATGGTGATGGTGGCTTCGTGGGGGAGGTCGCGGTCGCGGCGCTCCTCGGGGGTGAGCGCACGGTCGAATCGGCCCTTGCAGGCGACCACGATCCGCTCCGAGACGTCGCGCAGGACCGGGTTCGCCGGGCGCTGGTAGGTGCCCCACGCGCACGAGCCGCTTGCCGCGCGGCTCTTCTGCCAGAGAATCTCGCCCCTCAGGAGGTAGCCGATGCTCTCGAGCACGTCGATCACGTCGCTCGACAGGGAGCGGTACGGCTTACGCCCGAGGTTCGCGACGTTGACCGCGATGCGTCCACCGGGCTCCAGTTTGGCGAAGCACTGTGCGAAGACGTCGTGGAGCATGCCCAGGTACGCCGCATAGTCGGCCGGCACGTGGCCGACACCGAGCGCCGCCTCGTACTCCTTGCCCGCGAAGTAGGGAGGTGAGGTCACGACCAGAGCAACCGAATTGTCGGCGACCTCTCCATAGCGGTCCATCTCGCGAGCGTCGCCGACCCAGATCTCGTCGAGGGTGGTGGGTGTGGCGACCTGGTCGTCCTCGGAGAGGACCGGAGGTGTGAAGCGTGCGTAGAAGGCCGACGCGTCGTGGGCTTCACGACGACCGACGCCGAACGCGGAGGTCGTGGTCGGACGACGGCGCAGGACCGGTCCGATCGGTTGCACCGCACTCATCGGGCGCTCAGCGGGTGGTCACCGACGCTCGCCGAGTGCGTCATCGCAGCCATGGGGGGATCATACGGAAGGGCCGCGACACGGTGGTGGGTCTGCTCGGATCCACCCGTTGAACAGGTGACCGCCGAACCGGCCCCTGCCGAGGGTTGCGCCGGCGGAGGTCCGGCTGCAACGGCCTCCCGACCCAGTTCACGCCGGTGAATCACATGACATCGGATTCCTCAAAATGCACTTGACAGAAGGACCCCGTCTGCCCGGAGGCAGCCTCAGCTGCTGGCGAGGTGAAGGCTGGTCGACTCGCCGACCGCGACGCACGCCGAAGTCGAGATGCAGCTCACCGAGGTGAGGGCCTGAGGCGAACCCACGGTGGCCGCTCCCTTCCAGACCGAGCTCGACGCACCGGTGTCGTTGCCGGTCAGGATCGAGATCCCCGCATCAGCCGGACCGGAGACCGACGTGCCGACCGCCACACACGATCCCGGTCCGGTGCACGAGACGTCGCTCAACGCGGCCACAAAGGCGCTGACCGGCTCGCTCGTCCAGCTGGCGCCTCCATCCGTGCTGCTCAGGATCACCCCGCGACCGGAGCGCACTGCGTCGAGGGTCGAGCTGGTCGTGCCGACCACCACGCAATCGACCCCGCTCGCTCCTGCACCGGCGGCCCCGCTCGACGTGGATGCGCTGGTCGACTGACACGAGACGCCGTTCAAGAACCCCATCCCCGAGGGCACCGGCGAGGCGGCCCAGTGGCCACCTCCGTCGGTGGTCGAGGCGACCGTGCCGGCGACCCGGTCGACGTCGGGCATCGTGCGGGCGGTCGCCCAGCAGTGCTGGTCGTCGGTGCAGGAGATCGACGTCGCGCCGGACATCCCCGGCGGAAGTACCCCGACCTGGGCCCAGCCGCCCGCGCGATTCTCCACGAGGGCGATCGCACCGAGTGCGCCGGTGGCAACCGCCATGCAGGCGCCGTCTGTCAGGCAGGAGACCGCGGTCACGTCGCCGGCACCTGTGAGGACGGGCTGCGGTGTCCAGGTGGTTCCCCCATTGGACGTGGCGACGATCGCGCCGACTCCGGATCCGGACTGTCCGACCGCCACGCACCGGCGAGCATCGACGCACGAGACGTCGGAGAGGAAGCCGACCGTCGGCGGGACCACCGCGACCGTCCACGACGCACCTCCGTTCGAGGAGGTGACGATGCCAGCGCCGTTCGGCGCGCCGTCGACGCCGACCGTCGAACCGACCGCCACACAGCGGGTCGCGGTCGGACAGCTCACCGCGACGAGGGAGTTCACCGGGGTCGGGAGCGTGGCCGACACGAAGCCGCCTTGCCATGGCGAATCGGCTGCGATCGTCGAGGGCGTGGAGGCACCGCTTCCGGAGGTGGGACTCGAGGTGCAGGCGCCGGCGACGCCCGCGAAGACGGCCGATATGACGACGGCCAACTGCGCGCCCCGCGAGCGACGGGGAAGTGACGACGAGGGCACGCCCGGGCTACGGGCGGGTCGCGGGGTGTCAACGGACCCTGATGACCTGGGTGCGCGCGGATTTGTCGTGGAACCCCTGGCGGTTCGAGTCCCAGAGTGGCGAGAGACCGGCGATGATCGTGTAGATACCGGCGATCACACCGATGATCGGGATCCAATCGAGCAGGATGCCCGGAATCAGCACGAGGATCCGCAAACCGGCGCGCTGGGGATCGATCGGGCCGCCGGTCTCGGCATCGCGGACGGTGATACCGAGCGCCATCTGCCCGACGGTCTGCCCTCTCTGGCTGCCGTTCAGCAGCGCGAAGTAGACGAGATCGATGATCGCGAAGACGATCCCCACCACGACGAGACCGACCCCGATCTTGTTCGTGTACGTCCCGCTCGACCCCACGACGGCAGCAGCGATGACCGACTTCGGGATACCGAGGATCAGTCCGTCGATGAAGATGGCGCCGAACCGTTGCCACCACCCTGCGAGCGGCCGGCCGAACCGGTCGACCGGCCCCGGCGCGTAGCCGTAGCTACCGGGAGCAGAGCCGTACGGGGGAGGCGACCCGTACTGGGGAGCCGACGGATACTGCGGAGTGGTCCCGTAGGGAGGGGCGCTTCCGGGTGGAGGTCCCGGCGAGGAGGCGGCGCGGTCCCGGGGTATGCGGGCGGAGGGGCGCCGGCCGGTGGTGGGGGAGCAGGCGGGGGAGGAGTCGATGGTCCTTCTTCGGACGGCGTGTCGCCGCCGGGAGGCGTCTGATCGCTCACGGTGCACCCCGCATCTCGTACTCCGGCCGCCGCCGGCGCGCTTCGGACCGCATCTGTCACCCCCGATCTTGCCACGCGTCCCGGCGATCACCGGCGATCAGCCCTGGTCGGCGGAGCGGGTATGGAGTCCTGGTGCGGGCGGATCGGCGAAGAGTGCGTCTAGCGTTTCCGCCGAGGGGCCACATTCCATCTGCGCAGAATCCCAACCGACGGAGTCGGAGCCGCCCAGCAACCGTGAACGGACTCCCCGCGTGAACATCGTCGACCTCGTCGTGCTGGTGGTGGTCGCGCTCGCCGCCGTCCAAGGCTTGCGGCTCGGCGCGATCGTCCAGGTCCTCACCTATGGCGGCTTCTGGATCGGTCTCTGGCTGGGGGCCTTGCTGGCGTCGGTCACGGTGCGCTGGTCACACGCCCAGTCGGCGAGGACCACGCTGGCGCTCGTCACCATGTTGGGTGTCGCGGTGCTCTGTGGGGTGGCGGGCCGCATCGGCGGCAACGTCGTCTTCGTGAGGGTCCACCACGGCTTCGTCGGGTCGGTCGACTCGGTCCTCGGGCTGGTCGTCGCGGTGGTCGCCACGTTGCTGGTGGCCTGGTTGTTGGCCAGCACATTGGCCAACACTTCGTCACTCACCCTCAACTCGTCGATCGCCAATTCGCGGATTCTCCGCTCGATCGACGGGGTGCTTCCTCCACCGCCCTCGGTCTTCTCGCGGGTCCAGAACTTCCTCTCCTCGGAAGGCTTCCCGCCGGTCTTCGCACAGATCGCGCCGATCACCGCCGGCCCGGTCGCCCTTCCCGGCGACGCGCAGCTCCAGCAGGCCGTCGACCATGCGGGCGCATCCACCGTCAAGATCATCGGCGACGGGTGCGGCGACATCCAAGAGGGATCCGGTTTCGTGGTGGCGCCCGGCGTCGTGGTGACCAACGCGCACGTGATCGCCGGGATCGCCAACCCGGTCGTCGAGGACGGGTTCGGCTCCCACCCGACGACGGTGGTGTCCTTCGACCCGTCCTACGACCTCGCGGTCCTCCGGGTGAACGACCTCTCCGAACCGGCGCTCCCCCTCGACGCATCGACGGTCTCGCGAGGGACCCAAGCAGCGGTCCTCGGTTACCCGGGGGGCGGACCCTTCGACGTGGTGCCGGCCGGAGTGATGGACGAGTTCCAAGCGCAGGGTCGTGACATCTACGGGCAGGGGCTCACCGAACGCGAGGTGTACGAGCTCCAAGCGGTGGTGCGTCCTGGCAACTCGGGCGGTCCCCTGGTCGAGCCGGACGGGGAGGTGATCGGCGTGGTCTTCTCACGATCGACCACCAACAACGACGTCGGTTATGCGCTGACCTCGCCCGGCGTGCTCGCAGAGGTGCAGCGCGCGAAGACGCTCACCGCCACGGTGGGCACCGGGCCGTGCACGTCGAATTGAGCGCGGCGTCCGACCGGTCCCCCGACGAGACCGACTAGACAGGGCACATGGCGCTTCCCATCGAGGACTACGGGATCATCGGTGACCTGCACACGGTCGCCCTCGTGGGGCGCGACGGATCGATGGACTGGCTGTGCCTCCCGCGCTTCGACTCGGGGGCGTGCTTCGCCAAGCTCCTCGGCGACGACGACAACGGCTCGTGGAAGATCGCCCCGAAGGGTGCCCTGTTCGCGACCCACCGGCACTACCGGGGTGACTCACTCGTTCTCGAATCGGAGTTCGTGACCGAGGAGGGGACGGTCCGGATCATCGACTGCATGCCCATCCGCGAGCGCAACCCCGAGGTCATCCGTTTGGTGGAAGGCGTCCGCGGACGGGTCACGATGGAGATGGTCCTCACCATCCGCTTCGGGTACGGCCAGATCGTGCCCTGGGTGCGGCGCATCGACGGGACGCTGAACACGATCGCGGGTCCGGACGCGCTCGCACTCTGGACGCCGGTCGAAACCAGGGGCCGCGACCTCTCGACCATTGCCGAATTCACCATTTCGGAAGGCCAGCGCATTCCGTTCTACCTCGCCTGGTACGCGGCGAACGAGGATCCGCCGCGGCCGGCGGACGCGAGGTACGTCATCGAGGACACCGAGCTGTGGTGGTCCGATTGGGCTTCACACTGCAACTACGAGGGCGACTACCGCGAGGCGGTCGTCCGTTCGCTGATCACCTTGAAGGCACTCACCTACCAGCCGACCGGAGGGATCGTCGCGGCGCCGACCACCTCGCTTCCCGAGACGCTCGGGGGAGGGCGCAACTGGGACTACCGGTTCTGCTGGCTGCGCGACGCCACCCTCACGCTCGAATCCCTGATGCGTGGCGGGTTCTACGAGGAAGCCCTGCAATGGCGCAGCTGGTTGCTCCGCACCGTGGCCGGCGATCCCTCCCAGTTGCAGATCATGTACGGGTCGGGGGGCGAACGCCGTTTGGACGAGTTCGAGATCGGTTGGCTGGCCGGCTACGAGGGGTCGAGCCCGGTGCGGGTCGGCAACGCGGCGGCCGGCCAGTTCCAGCTCGACGTCTACGGCGAGGTGATGTCCGCCCTCTACGAGTCCGCGCAGCAGGACTCGATGGGCGACAGCCCGGCGTGGCAGCTCCAGCTCGCGCTCATGGACTACCTCGAGACGGGATGGCGCGAACCCGACGACGGGATCTGGGAGGTGCGCGGTCCGCGGCGCCACTTCACCCACTCGAAAATGATGGCCTGGGTCGCGATCGACCGGGCCATCAAGACGATCGAGCAGTACGGCGCAGAAGGTCCGCTCGATCGGTGGAAGGCCACCCGGAGGGAGATCTTCGACCAGGTCTGCGACGAGGGCTACAACACCAAGAAGGGGTGCTTCACCCAGTACTACGGCTCCGACGAACTCGACGCGAGCCTGTTGATGATGCCGCTCTACGGCTTCCTGCCGGCTCGCGACCCTCGGGTCAAGAGCACCATCGAGGCGATCGAGCGGGAGCTGATGGAGGGCGACTTCGTACTCCGCTATCGAACCGCCGACACCGGAGAGGTCGACGGTCTGACCGGGCGGGAGGGCGCGTTCCTCGCCTGCTCGTTCTGGCTGGCGGACTGCTACGCGATGCTCGGCCGCGACAACGACGCGCGGAAGCTGTTCGAGCGTTTGATGTCGCTCCGCAACGACCTCGGTCTGCTGTCCGAGGAGTACGACCCGGTCGCGGGTCGCCTGGTCGGGAACTTCCCACAGGCGTTCTCGCACGTCTCTCTCGTCAACACCGCCTCCAAGCTCACCGGCCAGGAGAAGCCCACCGTGGACCACGTGGTGCTCGGCCTGGCACGCGAGGCCATGGCTCGAGGGAAGGCCTCCATCGCAGGTGGGAGCCTTCGCGGAGATGCGGCACGGACCATGCTGCAAGAGGCTCCAACTCTCCACGCGCGCGAGAAGCGGTGACGGGTCGCCCGTCAGCGACGCAGCGGTGGCGGCGACCGACGAAGAGGTGTTGGGCGAGCAAGGACAGGACCTCGACGGCACGGTCACTCGGTGGCGCGGTGCGGTCGGCCGGAAGCGGCCGACCAGGGCTCCTGCCGTCAAGACGCCCGGTGGTGCCCAGGTGGACGATCCGCAACTTACTGCGCTGCCGACCCGGTCGAAGAAGAAGGCCGCCGCGTACCGTGCCGCCACCTTGGCGGACGACGGGTCGGGCGGTCGGACCGGCGGTGGTCGAAACGGGCGGCGCGAAGACGAGAAGAAGGGTGGGTCGAAGGCAACCGCCAAGCGCGCGAAGAAGACCGCCACGGATGCCGCCTCGAAGCGTGCCGGCAAGGCTGCGTCCAAGGGGGCTTCGTCCCGGGCGGGCCGCAGCACCCAATCGCTGATGCCGGACGACCACGCGTCGAACTCCGGTGCGGGGGTCAACGTCGCGGACGGAGTGATCGAGATCGACACGCTGCTCGGCGGGTGGCACCGGGTCACGGCCGGTTACCTCATCGAGGGCAGCGCACCACTCCTCGTCGAGACCGGCAGCCAGAGCTCGGTGCCGGTGCTCCTCGACCAGCTCGATCGGCTCGGAGTGGCAGCCGAGGACCTCGCGGGTGTGGTGGTCACCCACATCCATCTCGACCATGCGGGCGGCGTCGGCGACGTGGCTCGGGCCTTCCCGAAGGCGACCGTCTACGTACACGAGAAAGGGGCCCGCCACCTGGTGGACCCGACCAGGCTCGTGGACTCGGCCGCCCGGGTGTACGGACCTCTGCTCGACTCGCTCTACGGACGGCTCGACCCGACCCCGAAGGAACGGATCCACGTCCTCCAAGACGGCGAGGAGATCCCGGTCAGCCCGACCCGCTCGCTCGTCGCGGTGGACTCGCCCGGACACGCCAAGCACCACGTCGCGCTGCACGACACCCTGAGCGGGGTCCTCTTCGCCGGCGACGCGGTGGGAGTGAAGCTGCCCGACGGCGGAGTCCTGCGCCCCTCGACGCCGCCGCCGGACTTCGACCTCGACCTCGCCCTCCACTCGCTGAAGCGCTTCACCGAACGCCGTCCCACCTCGCTCGCGCTCGCCCACTACGGAGCTGCTCGACGATCCGCTCGAGATCCTCGAGCAGGCCGACGGGACGCTGCGGCGGTGGGCCGAGGTGGCGGAAGCCGCCTTCAGGAACGGGGAGGACATCGCGGCGGCTCTCGCCGTCGAGTTCGAGTCCGACATGGACGGCGTGGCTCCCGAGCATCGAGAGAAGCTCGAGGTGATGAACGGCGTCCACTCCAACGCGGCCGGGCTGCAGCGATGGCTCGTGACACGTGACGCGGCAGCGGGAGGAGCCCCGCCCGAAAACAGCTGATCTCCGACGCCCTTTCCGTAGGGTCGGTAGCATCGCGGGCGGAAAAGGGGGACCCATGACGGCACGCATCCGCGGAGTTCTGTTCGCCGCCCTCGCTGCACTGTTCACCCTCGGCGCGGGCATCGGGGTCGGGGCCTCGGCGGCGTCGGCGAGCTCACCGGCCAAGCCGGCAGCGGCGCAAGCCACCTCCGACGTGACCGCCTTCATGACCCTCTACGGATACGTCGACAACTCGCCCCCCGGCACCGACATCGCGCATCCCTGCATCCACTCGCAGGCAGGGGGCACCGGCACTTACGCCGACCCGATCACGTTCGCGACCGACGTCGCCGAGCTCGGTTGGTGCCAGATCATCTACGTCCCCTACATGGAGCGCTACTTCATCCACGAGGACGAGTGCTCCCAGTGCGACACGACCTGGAACAGCCTGCACCTCTACCGCTTCGACATGTGGGCCGGTGGTGATGCCTCGTCGCTCACCCAACCCGGGCGATCTGCGCTGCTCGGCTGCGAGAGCACCTGGACCCGTGGGAATTCACCGACCGATCCGACCAACCCGACCATCGAGGTCGATCCGCCTTCGAACCTGCCGGTGGTGACGACGCCCATCTTCACGCCGCCGACAACCTGTTGGACACCGATCAGGGTCACCGACCCGGGCAACCAGCAATCCTTCACCGGCTCTCCGGTGAGTCTGCAGGTGGAGGCGTCGGACACCACCGCCGGTCAGACGCTGGCCTATCCGCGCGACCGGCCTGCCGGCGGGGCTCGCGATCAACGGATCAACCGGCCTGATCTCGGGCGTTCCGACGCTGAAGGGTCGCTCGAAGGTCACGGTCACCGCGTCCGACACCTCCGACTCGGTCACGGTCAAGTTCCGCTGGAAGGTGAAGACGCTCCGGGTTCGGCGGCGCTGAGCGGGTCCGCGCCCGGCGTCACACCCGGAATGCACGAGACCGGCAGCCTACGGCCCACTCAGGAAGGGACGCCGCTCGCCAAGGACGTCTGGATGGCCGGCATCGGAGCCGCCCTCGTGCTCGAAGCGCTGACTCGGCGCCGCGCGAAGGACAAAGGTTCCGAGGCCTAGAGCCCCAGGACGGGCCAGGTCCCTCATGCCTGCTGGTCCGCGCCCGACGTCATCCGCCGGAGCCGGACGACCCCTCAGAGGTCGTAGTAGAGCATGAACTCCCAGGGGTGCGGCCGAAGACGGACTTCGTCGATCTCGTTGAGCCGCTTGTAGTCCATCCAGGTCTCGATCAGGTCGTCGGTGAAGACGTTGCCCGCGGTCAGGTAGGCGTGATCGGCCTCCAACGCGCCGAGTGCTTCCTCGAGCGATGCCGGCACCTCCGCGATCTTGCCGAGCTCCTGCTCGGACAGCTCGAAGAGGTCCTCGTCGACCGGAGCCGGCGGCTCGAGCTTGTTGGCCACACCGTCGAGTCCGGCCATCAGCATCGCCGAGAACGCCAGATAGGGATTCGACGAGGGATCCGGGCAGCGGAACTCGATCCGCTTCGCCTTCGGGCTCTTCGAGTAGATCGGGATCCGGCACGCGGCCGACCGGTTGCGCTGCGAGTAGACCAGATTGACCGGTGCCTCGTACCCGGGGACCAGCCGCTTGTACGAGTTGGTGGTCGGCGCGGCGAACGCGAGGATCGACCTGGCGTGCGCGAGGATGCCGCCGACGTACCAGCGCCCCATGTCCGAGAGCCCGCCGTAGCCCGACTCGGAGTAGAAGAGCGGTTGGCCGGCGTTCCAGAGCGACTGGTGCACGTGCATGCCCGAGCCGTTGTCCTCGAAGAGTGGCTTCGGCATGAAGGTCGCGGTGAGTCCCGCCCGGCGAGCGGCGCTCTTCACGATGTACTTGTAGAGCATCAGCTTGTCGGCCATCGACAGCAGCGTGTCGAAGCGCATGTCGATCTCCGCTTGGCCGGCGGTGCCGACCTCGTGGTGCTGCACCTCGATCTCGATGCCCGCCTGCTCCATCAGAATGATCATCTCGGAGCGGAGGTCCTGGAAGTGGTCCATCGGCGGGACCGGGAAGTACCCCTCCTTGTGGCGGGGCTTGTACCCGAGGTTCGGGCCGGGCCCGTCGTTGCCTCCCGAGTTCCAGATGCCCTCTCTCGAGTCCACCTCGTAGAACGCAGAGTGTGCGTCCTGGGCGAATCGGACGCTGTCGAAGATGAAGAACTCCGCCTCCGGTCCGAAGTAGGAGGTGTCGGCGATGCCGGTCGACTTCAGGTGCTGCTCGGCCTTGCGGGCGACGTGGCGAGGGTCGCGCGTATAGGGCTCGAGGGTGATCGGGTCGTGGACGAAGCAGTTGATATTGAGGGTCTTGTGATCGCGGAACGGGTCGATCACCGCGGTCGACGGGTCCGGCAAGAGGATCATGTCGGACTCGTGGATCTGCTGGAAGCCGCGGATCGACGATCCGTCGAACCCGTATCCCTCGCTCATCGAATCCTCGGTCAGCTCGTGAACCGGAACCGAAAAGTGCTGCATGAGACCGGGCAGATCGCAGAACCGGAGATCGACGATCTCCACACCCTCGTCAGCTGCGAGCCGGACGACTTCCGCTGCCGTGAGCTCCTTCACACTGCCTCCCCTCTGTCCCTCGAATCGCACTCCGAGGGTTGCCAAAGGAATTGAAATCGGGCCTGTCGAGTGCCCGAATCCTAGAGCAGGCCTCGCGTCCCGAAATCGGAAAAACCGCCTGCTCTCGGGTTTGTTCATCGACTGTTCACAATGATCGGCGACGGTGCGCCATGGTCGGTGGCCGCGTGCTCACGGGCCGGGGAA
This sequence comes from uncultured Acidimicrobiales bacterium, assembly GCA_963741055.1. Taxonomy (GTDB): domain Bacteria; phylum Actinomycetota; class Acidimicrobiia; order Acidimicrobiales; family RAAP-2; genus Bog-756. Next base: position 148,125 of record CAVUGU010000028.1, read on the forward strand.
GGCGTCCTCGAAGCGCCGCGCGAACGTGACGTCGCCCGACACGCGGAGCGGCTCGGATCGGGTCCGGCCGAGCAACAGGGCGAGCAGATCGCGGCTCGAGGCGATGATCGTGGCCCGCGCGCCGGTCCCCTCGCCGACGGGTCGCGCGTCGACCACCGAACCGCGTACCTCCACCCGGTAGGTGGGCCCGTCGGTCGCCGACAGCAGCCAGGATCCTTCGAGGCCGCCATCGAACGCCCGGTGGTTCGAGCGGCGCGCGTTGAGCCAGTCGAGCCGGGTGGGCAGTGCGACGCGTACGAACAACTCGCTCCACTGGTCGAGCCCGAGCGCGAGATCGCCGCCGTGGACCTCGAGCTCGGTGAGCCGCAGCAACGGCAGCCACGAGACATCGACTCTCCCCAGATCGGGGTTGTCGTCCGGCTCTTCGACAGCCGTGTGCCACTCCTCGTCGGAGAGCTCGGACCACACACGCTGTAGCTGGTCGCCGCCCTGTCGGAGCGACCGGACGACGTCGGAGGGACGCTCCGCCGCGCCTCGGCTCGAGTGTGGCCGGGCGCTGTCGGGCGCGGCCCTCGGGGTAGTAGGAGGCCGGACGACCTCCGATCGCCGCGGACGTCATCTGCGCGAGGGCTTCGCCGCCGTAGCGGAGGTGACAGGCGATGGTCAGCCGGCTCCACCCCGGTAGGGCGGACGGCGCGGCGAGCGTCCCGTCGTCGAGTCGCGCCAGCGCCTCCGACGATCTCGGTGGTGCGCGCCGCGCACGCCTCGACCACCTGCTTTCGGTCCTCGTCGCTGATCGCGGCGAGCGGTCTCACCGACTGCCGACCGTCTCCGCGCCGGCGTGATCTCCGTACAGCTCGCGCAGCTCGCCGGCGAGCGTCGCCAGCAGCTGCCTCGCCTCGGGAGGTCCGACCACTTCGACGTCGCGGCCGAATCCCGCGACCTGCGCGGCGAGTCCCTCGACGTGCTGGCCGCGGATGCGCACCTCGGTCCTGCCGTCGGTCGTCGTGTCGCCGACGATCGCCTGGTCGTCGAAGATCCAGCGCAACGTCTGCACGTGCGGTTCGCGGACCAGCACCTCGAGCTCGACCGGGCTGCGCAGTTGGTCGACGCGCTCGACCACGTCGCGCCACGACTCGGCGAGGTCGAAGCCCGGTGGCCGCGTCGCCGGGCGTCCGGTTCGCTCGACCGAGGTGACCCTGGCGACGCGGAAGGTGCGCTGACCCTTGTCGGTGCCGGCGATCAGGTACCAGACCCGGCCCTTCTGCGCGAGCCCGAGTGGGTCGACCTCGCGAATGGTCGTCGCCCCGTTGCGGTCGCGATAGCCGAGCCGGATCTGCGTCGCCGCAACGGTCGCCGTCTGCAGCTCGTCGAGGTGGTCGGGGCGGCGAGGTGGTCGCGGCGTGCGTCCCCACCCGCCGGGGTCGACGACGACCGATCGGCTCGCGGTCTCGGCCTCGGTGCGCATCGTCTCGGGAAGGGCGCGGACCAGCTTTCGCAGCGCGTCGCGCACACCAGGGGTGACCTCGGTCGCGGTACCGGCGACCAGGAAGAGGGCCCTCGCTTCGGAAGCGGTGAGACCGGAGAGGTCGGTCTTGCCCGAACCGAGCAGCCGCCATCCCCCGCCCCGACCTCGCTCGGAGTAGACGGGGACTCCCGCCATGCCCAGTGCCTCGAGGTCGCGGCGGGCGGTCCGGACCGACACCTCGAGCTCGGCGGCAACCTCCGAGGCGGTCACCTGACCTCGGCGCTGCAGGAGCAGGAGGATCGCCACGAGACGGTCGGCACGCATCGAGGCCAATTGTGTCAGGAAAACAGGCCAGAAGATGTCCTGTTTGACCTCGCACACTGGGTTCCAGCCGGTCGAGACCGGCGAACGACCAGATCCGCGGGCTGCTCATCCGAGGAGGTGGCCCGCCGAGAAAGGAGAACCCATGCCCGGGATGCCGACGCTCATCGAGGACGAGAAAGGTCAGCTCCTCGCCTACCTGGACCAACAGAGGGACTTCATCCGTCTCGCCGCCTACGGGCTCACCGAGGAGCAGGCTCGGCTCAGCCCCTCGGTCAGCGCGCTTTCCGTCGGCGGGGTGATCAAGCACGTGGCGAAGGTGGAGCAGCACTGGATGGGGATCGCCGCGCAGCGTCCGGCAGAGCCGGACCCCGAGAGCTACGAAGAGGGCTTCCGACTCGGTCCCGACGAGAGCCTCGAGGGGATGCTCGCCTTCTACGAGTCGGTCGCGGCCGAAACCGACCGGGTGGTGCGCAGCCTCGCCCTCGAGCAGCCGGTGCCGGTGCCGCAGGGTGTTCCGTGGTTCCCGAAGGACATCGACGCCTGGAACGTCCGTTGGGTGGTGCTCCATCTCATCGAGGAGACCGCGCGCCACGCGGGCCACGCCGACATCGTGCGCGAGTCGATCGACGGAGCGACCTGGTTCACGCTGATGTCCGCTGTCGAGAACTGGGACCTGCGCCCGTGGGTCGAGCCCTGGCAGCCGCCGGCCGCGCGCCGCTCGCGCGACGGCGAGCTCCTCGGCGAAGCGCTCCTAGCCGCTGGCCTCCGCGGCCCGTACCGCACCCTCGTGGGTGCCGTCACCGGTTGCCCCGTTGCCATGTCCGTCACCATCGGCAACCGCAGGGACCAGCTCGACCGCGACTTCCGCTTCGGGCTCGCGCGGTTGGCTTGCGGGTGTCGACCTCGCCATCGCGCGGAGCGAGGGCAGCGTCGCCATCGCAACCAGGCCCGCCGCGACCAGGACGATGGCGCTCACGGTGAGCGCCAGTGCGTACCCGTCGGTCACCGCGGTGGGTCGCGCGACGTGGAGCTGGCGGAGGACGTCCGAGGTGTGGTTGGCGGCGACGGTGGTCAAGACCGCGAGACCGATCGACGCGCCCACGATCCGGGAGGTGTTGAGCAGGCCCGAGGCGAGACCCGCGTCGGCAGGGGCCACGCCCGACGTACCCGCGACGGTCACCGGGGTCACCGCGAGGCCCATACCCGAGACCGATCAGGACGAAGGGCCCGAAGAGATCGCCGACGAAGGAGCTGTGAGGGGTGATCTGCGAGAGCCAGAAGAGACCGCTCGCGCCGACCAGGCTGCCGAGCAGGATCAGGGGCCGCGGACCCACCCGGGTGACGTAGCGAGCGGTGATCTGGGCACCGGCAGCGATCAGCAGGGTCTGCGGCAAGAAGGCGAGTCCCGCCTGGAGCGGGCTGAACCCGAGCACCCGCTGCATGAAGAGGGTCTCGAAGTACCACGAGCCGAACATCGCCCCGAACAGGAGGAAGATCACCGCGTTCCCACCGGCCACCGACCGCGAGCGGAAGATGCGAAGCGGGACGAGCGGAACCCGCGAACGGGTCTGGATCAAGAAGAAGGTGCCGAGCAGCACGGCCGCGATCGCCGAGCGCGGTCAGGGTGTGGACGTTCGTCCAGGCGTAGGTCTGGGTCCGGACGATCGCGTACACCAGGGCGACCAGACCGCCGGTGACGGTCAGGGCCCCGGCCACGTCGAGTTGACGGTGCTCGAGGTCCGCTCGCGACTCGGGGATGAGGCGGCTCGCGAAGACCAGCGCCGCCAGCCCGATCGGCACGTTGACGAAGAGGATCCACCGCCAGCTCAGAAACTCCACCAGGATCCCTCCGAGCAGAGCGCCCGCCGACGCGCCGGCCGACGCGACCGCGCTCCAGACCCCGAGGGCGCGGGCTCGGGTCGCCGGCTCGGTGAAGGTTGCGGTGATGATGGTCAAGGTGGCCGGGGCGAGGATGGCCGCGCCGAAGCCTTGCAGGGCGCGGGCGCCGATCAGCATCGCCTGATTCGGCGAGAAACCGCCGATCAAGCTCGAGACGGTGAAGATGGCGAGGCCGGCGATGAAGATGCGCCTGCGGCCGAAGATGTCGGCGGCCCGACCTCCGAGGAGCATGAAGCCGGCGAAGGTCAGGGTGTACGCATTCACCACCCACTGGAGGCCGGATCCGCTGAAGCCGAGATCCTTCTGGATCGACGGCAGAGCGACGTTCACGATGGAGACGTCGAGGACGACCATGAACTGGCCGACGCAGACCAGGGTGAGGAGGAGCCACGCCGCGACGGTGCGACCGGGCACGACCTCGATCACCCGACGTGCCGGAGCGGAGGTGGCGGTGGTGCTCATCGGACTCCTTGCGAGCGTCGGGGGTACGGCGACAGCAGGGACAGCGAGAAAACGACGTGGACGTTCGCCTGCAGGTTCGCAACGTCCGCGTGTTCTGGTCTATTCCCTTTGCCACGCTCGGCGTTCAGGTCGGCCTGACCTGGTTTGTCGCAACGGACGGCGGTCGGGCGACCGAATCCGCGCCGTCGCCCGGTCAGCGCGGCACGAGGTAGGTGCGGGCTTGCAAGCGCACTACTGCGAACGGCGTGGAGGACCACCACCGCAGTGATGATCGGCAACGCCTCCGCGAGGTGCACCGACGCGATCCGCCATGCGACGACGCCGCAGACCCCGACCACGACCGCAGTGGCCACCCGGGTGAGCGCGAGGGGCGCGATGGGGCGGCGCCGGGTGCAGGCACCCACGCCGGCCAGGGCGAGATACAGGGCGGCCAGAGGAATGGTCAAGGTCAACGTCTCCCGGGCGGGCAGCGACTCCGAGGTGGTGAGGTCGACCAGCTTGGCCGGCGCGATGGCAATGGCCGCGATGCAGATCACTACGACCAGATGGCCACCGGCCCACCAGCCGAGGCGGCCGAGCTGCAGGCCCGCCGCCGGAATGTCCTCGAAGTAGCTGGTGAAGACCGCCAGCACCAGGACGAACTCGAAGATGAGCGAGACCAGGTCGATCGTCGCCAGGCTGCCGTTGCTCACCGAGGTGGCCACCTCGATGAACGATTCGCCGCAGACGATGAGGGTGAACGCGCCCATCCGCTCGACGAGGTGGGCCTCGTCCTTCTCGGTGAAGTCCTCCATCTCGTGGATCGATCCGATCGCGGGGACGACCGCGACCGCCAGCGCGATGCCGGCGATCACGCCGCGCCAGGGTTCGGCGAGCGGCGCGGCGACGAACATCCCGAGGGCGCCGAGGAGTGACGCGGCCGCCAGGCGGTAGGCGTAGAGGGCGTTCGCATCCGCCCGGCGCGCGCCGCGGTACGCGACCAGCGCGGTGGTGATCAGCAGCACGCCGTACTCGCCGATCAGGTAGCGGGATTCACGGCCGAGCGAGGTGCGGGTCTCCATCGCCATCAGGACGATGACCAGCATCTGGAAGAGCAGCAGTACCCGGTGGAGCGAGTCGGACATGTGGTACCGGTTGGCGATGAGGGTGGTGACGAACCACACCCACCACGACGCGGCGAACACCAGCGCGATCCACCCGTAGCTCGAGATCGCTTTCGCGTGTGAAGCCGCAGAGCTGAGGATGAGGATCGCCGCGACGAAGGCGAGGTCGTAGAAGAGCTCGACCCACCGCGACATCTGGTCGGCAGATTCCTCGCCGCCCGAATCGTGTGGCGGCTTGCCCGGAGCGACGGCGCGGAGCCGCCCCAGAGTGGACTCCGTGCTCACGGACGCAATCCGCGTGCCGACTCCCAGTCGATCCGGACCGACCCTGCTGCGTCCGGATGGTCGCGCAGCCATTGGGCCGCGAAGGGGCAGTAGGGGACGATCGACAGGTGGTCGCGTTCGGCCTTTTCGATCGCGGCCTCGACCAGGCGGCCACCGATGCCCCGCCCACCGAGCTCGTTCGGCACGCCGGTGTGGACGAGCACCAACTCCCCCTCCACCATTGCGTAGACGAGCTCCGCGGTCGCACCGTGCTCTCGGACCACGAAACGGTGCTCGGCGGGGACGTCGATAACCTCGGGTTCGCCGGTCGGGGTCGTCACTTCGGAGGTTCCGTCGTGGTCGCGAGCGTGAGCGGAGGATTCACGTCGATGAACAGACGGTACCAAACGACCCTCCGGTGCCCGAAGGGAGGTACGTCGTGAGCGGTCCGGTCGAAGTCGACGATGCACCTGTGGAGCCGGTGGGTGCGGGAGGTGCCGACGGTGGCGACGACACCGACGCTCCGCCGAGCGAGCCCCAGCTGGTCGAGCTGCTCGAGGGGCGCCGGGCCCAGGTCGGCTCGCTCGAGGTGCGCCGGGTGCTGCCGCGCCGCGTCCGGCGGACGGTCGGCGCGTGGTGCTTCGCCGACCACATGGGCCCGGTCCCGGTCACCGAACACGAAGGTGTCGAGATCGGGCCGCATCCCCACATGGGTCTCCAGACCGTGACCTGGCTCGTCGCGGGAGAGGTCCTCCACCGCGACAGTCTCGGCTCCGAGCAGGTGGTCCGCGCCGGTCAGCTCAACTTGATGACCGCGGGACGCGGCGTGGCGCACTCCGAGGAGAACACCGGCAGCTACCACGGCGATCTGCACGGCATCCAGCTCTGGGTGGCCCAGCCCGAGGGCACCCGCAACGGGCCGCCCGCGTTCGAGCATCATCCCGAGCTCCCGCGTGTCGAGCTCGACGGGGCGATGGTCACCGTCGTGGTCGGTGAGCTCGCGGGAGGCGCGTCCCCGGCCCGACGGGACACCGACCACGTGGGGGCGGACCTCGCGCTCCGAGCACCCGGCGCGACGATCCCGCTCCGCAGCCGGTACGAGCACGCACTGGTGGTGCTGGAGGGCAGGGTGACGGTCGACGGGTCGGCGGTCGTGCCGGGGGTGCTCGGGTTTCTCGGGAGGGGGCGTGACGAGTGCCGGCTCGAGGTGGAAGCACCGGCCCGGGCGATGCTGCTCGGCGGCGTCCCGTTTCCCGAGCCGCTGCTCATGTGGTGGAACTTCGTGGCGCGCGACCGAAGAGGAGGTGTCGGTCGCGCGACGCGAGTGGTCCGAACGCGCCGAACGGTTCGGCACCGTGCGTTCGTCACTCGATCGGATCGAAGCGCCGGTGCCGGTGTGGGAGCGCCCTGAGTCGTAGGGGGCGCGGTGGCGGTTCAGTGGTCCGCGGCGACCGACGAGAGGAGATCGAGCCCGGTCTCGAGGAGCTCGCGGCACGCGGACACCGGATCGGGGAGGTCGACCAGCTCCGAGCGACGGCGGAAGGCGCCGAAGGGGGCGTTCCAGAAGCCGGGGTCTCCCGGGCGCTGCGCGCTCCACGGGCCGACGTAGACGTACGGCTGGGCCTCGAAGGAATCCCCCGGCGAGAACCCGAGATTCACCTTCTCGGACGACGCCAGGGTGACCGCTGTCGACGCGTCGAAGTGCTCCGGCCAGAGCTGGATGGTGGTGGCGGTGGCGCCGGGAGAAAGGGACCCGACCACCGAGTCGAGCACTTCCCAGCAGAGGGCGTACCACTCCGCGATGACCCGTGCCGACTCTGTCGAGACCTCGAGGGGGCTTTCGGTGTCGCCGAGCGGAGGGGTGTCCATGCCGACCGAGAACGACGAGTCGAGGTCCACGCCTGCGCACTCTGCGAGGTGGGACAGGGTCGACTTCGGGATCGATGTCCAGGTGGACTCCCCGCCGACCTCGCGGACCAACTCGGTGCCCGAGATCCGCAAGACCTCGGGGCCTTCGCCGAATGCGGGCGTCTCGATGCCGCCGGGTGCGGCGCGCAGCCCGAAGCGTCCGCTCGCCGCGAAGCGGGCCCGGCCGAGGACGTGCGCGGCAACTCGGTGGAGTGTCGTGCGGGTCGGCTCGATCTCGGCGGCGAGAGGGGCCCGTCTTTGCTCACCGTGTCACGGGTGTGAGGGTCACGGGTGTGAGGGAGCGGGAGGTTTGTCGGGGAGCTCATAGGCGACGTCGTCGACGTAGCACCAGTACCAATCCTCACCCGGCTCGTAGGAGCGGATGATCGGGTGAGTGGTGGTTGCGTGGTAGTGAGCGGTGGCGTGGCGGCCCGGCGAGTTGTCGCAACAGCCGACGTGCCCGCAGCTCTGGCAGACCCGCAGGTGCATCCAGTCGCGGCGACCCGCAGCGAGGCAGTCGACGCACCCCCACGAGTCCGGATCGGGATCGGCGATGGTGTCGAGGTGCGAGCAGAAGCTGTCGGTGTCGGTCACGGCGCGGCTCCCCAGGGGTCGTAGTTGCGTCCGAGCCGGGCGGCGAGCTCGCGGCCGGCATTGATCTGGAACGGGCTGATGCCTCCTGGTTCCCAAGGTCCGACCGAACCGGCGGTGGTCGCCCCGGACGACTTGTCGACGAGCGAGAACCGCTCTCGCACTTCGGCCACCTCCATCGCCGCGAGGTCGAACCAGTCGACCCGCAGGAAGTCGATGCTGTCGCTGTCGGTCACTTGGTCGTGGCAGAGGGCACCTCGCCGCATGGCGTCGGAGAGCCGGACCGCGAGGTTGGGATCCGCGGTCAGGTGACCGGGAGAGGACTGGAAGAGCCCGGCACCCGCGCGGAGGTATCCGGTCTCGAACAGGGAGATGACCATGGCGAGCAGCGAGAAGGCGCGCATGTCGTCGTTGGCCCGCGCGATGAGACCGAAGACCTCGATCTCGGATTCGACCGTCGTCCCGTAGTCGGCGAGCACGTGCACCCAGTCGTGCTGCGCGAGAAGCGGGGGCGCCGAACCCGGCGTGCCGGGGTAGGTGAAGCCGCGCGCCTCGTAGAGGTCCGACACGCCGCGGCCGAGGGTGCCCGGCGGGAGCTCGGTGAGGGCCTGCCACCGTTCGGCGAGCGCGGGATCGGTCACCGACACGTCCCAGGCCGATGCCAGGCTTCTCGACGCGTGGAGCATCTCGGCATCCGCGGCGTTCCATTCGGCGCTGTAGCCATTCCGGTCGAAGTCGAACGCGGCCAGGCCGAGCGATCCGTCCGCGAATTCGCGGGCCACGTCGACCATGCCCTCGTCGACCCCGAGCTCCCGCGCCGCCTCCGAGACCTTTGCCGCGACCTCCTCGGGCAGTGGCCGCAGCACGAGCGCGCACAACAACATCAACTGGACGCACCCTCGTGCGGAATGCCAGGTTCCTCGGCGCGAGGGTGACCGCGAAATCGTGCGGGGTCATCGGCCAGAAGGCGTCGACGTCGACCTCGTGAGTGGTCATCGCCGGGAAGAGCGCTTCGATCAGCGTCCTCTGCAGGGGGGTCAGGCCACTCGGGTCCGGCGACGACCGACGCGATGCCACAGGCGGTCGCTTGGACCTCTGCGGCGTCGGGGGGTGTGAGCCGCACCTCGTTCGGTCCCGGCAACGGGACAGGCATGCCGTCAGACTACCGAGCCGGTTTCTGTGCCATTCGACCTGGTCGTCGGAGCTGTTGCGCGTGCGGGTCAGTCGCCGCCCGCACCACATGCCGCGCCCTGCAGCGAGCCGGACGGGACCGGCGCCGGGACGCGGGATGCGATCGGCACCACCGAGGGCGCGTCGACCGGCTCGCTCGGCACCGCGCGCCGCGTCCGCCGGATGCCGAGCGCGACGACGGCACCAAGGACCGACAGACCAGCGGACACCGCGAGGGCGGGACGGTAGCCCGACGTCACTTGCGCGGGACCTGCGAGGCTGCCGTGTGCGTTGAACACGGCGGTAGTGACCGCAACGCCGAAGACCGCTCCGAACTGCTGCATGGTGTTGAGGGTGCCGGCGGCCTTCCCCAGTAGGTTCGGGGTCACCGCGTTGAGACCGCTCGCGGTCACGCTCGGCAACGACATGGAGATGCCCACTCCGGCGATGATGAAGGGGATCACGTAGCTCGGATACGCGGCGGACGAACCGGAGAGCGAGACGATCCACGCGAAGCCGATCCCCTGCATGGTGAGCCCCGGAACGATCAGCGCGCGTGCGCCGATCCGGTCGGAGAGCGCGCCGGCGATGGGCGCGACCACGAGTGGCGTCGCGGTCCAGGGGAGGAAGCGGAGACCGGCCTGCAGCGGTGAGTAGCCGCGGGCGAACTGGAAGTACTGGCTGGTGAGGAACGCGGCGGAGAAGATCGCAGCCGCCATCAGGAACTGGGCGCCGGCCGCGGCGGAGAAGGTCCCGGTGCCGAAGAGCTGGAGTGGCACCATCGGCTCGGAAGCTCGCCGCTCCCAGAAGACGAACCCGATGAGGCAGGCGGCGCCGAGTGTCAGCCCGAGCACGCTCGAGGGGCTGCTCCAGCCGGACTGGCTCCCTTGGATCAGGCCCCAGATCAGCACGCTGACGCCCGCCGACACCAGCACGAGTGCCGGCACGTCCACCTTGGCGCTTTCGCCGTAACTCTCGGTGAGGCGCCAGCGCGCGCCGATCAGGGCGACGATGCCGATCGGGACGTTCACCCAGAAGATCCAGTGCCAGTCGAGGCCCTCGGTGATCCCTCCACCGATGAGGGGACCGCTCGCCACGGCGAGGCCGGCGATGCCGCCCCAGACGCCGACGATGGCACCGCGTTTGTCGGCCGGGAACGCCGAAGTGAGCAGGGTGAGGCTGAGCGGCATCACGATCGCGGCCCCCATGCCCTGGAAGATGCGGAAGACGACCAGGATCTCTGCGCTCGGCGCCATGGCACAGGCGGCCGAAGCCGTGGTGAAGAGCCCGAGGCCGATCAGGTAGACCCGTTTGCGCCCGAAGCGATCGCCCAACGCGGCGGCGGTCAGTATTCCGCCACCGAAGGCGATGCTGTAGGCGGTCACCGTCCATTGGAGGGTCCCGATGTCGCCGCCGAGCGAGCGATGGATCGAGGGGAGCGCGGTGACCACGACGAGCGCGTCGAGGGTCACCATGAAGTAGGCGATCGAGGTGAGGACGACGGTCAGGCCGAGCCCGGATCTCTGGCTCGGTTCGCCCGTGTCGACCGCGCGGTTGCCGAGCCTTCTCGAAGCGTCGGTTCTCGATCCGTTGGTGAGGGTCATTTCGGTGATCTCCGTGTGGTGTGTGGTGGTGGTTGTCGGATCCCGCCGCCCGGGGTCCGCCGGGGTGGGCCGCCGAGGTGCAACGCCTCCCCGGCAGCCCTGCCGCTCGTCGACTCAGTCGACGTCTGGGACCTCGCCGAGCTCGCCGATCTCGACACCGCCGTTGCGATCGAGCTGTGGGCAGCCCTTGGCGATGACCTTGGCCGCCTCGAGGCTGTCGGCGCGGATCACCGAGTAGCCGCCGAGCTGGGTGCTCTCGGAGCTGGTGTTGCCGACCGTGTCGAGTCCGACGACCGGCTTGCCGAGGTCGACGAGCTGGTCGCCCATGCTGTCGAACCAGGCCCTCCACGCCGAGGCGGCCTCGGCATTGGGGATGTAGCCGGCGGGGCCGCGGTAGCTGAATACGAAGGTGGGCATTTCGTCGCTCCTCTCGTCGGGGTCTCGGATCTCGGGACCTCGAGACGAACCGACACCGGTTCGGCGTCGAATTGGGCGGCGGACGACCGCCCAATTCCGATCGACCGCGGTGTCAGTACCTACGGGCCGTCCTGCGGCGCCGAGCGAAGGCACGATGGACGGTCACCGGCGGGGAGACAGGAGGGCGAGGTGGAGCGAGGATGGAACCGTGAGCACAGAGTTGATCGATCGAGCACAGGCCGGCGATTCAGTCGCGTTCGAGGAGCTGGTGGGGCCCTACCAACGCGAGCTGCGGGTGCACTGCTACCGGATCCTCGGGTCACTGGCCGATGCCGAGGACGGGCTGCAAGAGACGTTGATGGCCGCGTGGCGGGGGATCGGCCGTTATGAGGGCCGTGCCTCGATCCGCACCTGGCTCTACCGCGTCGCGACCAGCCGCTGCCTGAACATGTTGCGAGCGTCACGGCGCCGGTCCGCGCCGAACCCGCCTTCGCTGGACGTCCCCACGCCCGAGCCCACTCGCCTCGGCGAGGTCCACTGGCTCGAACCCTTCCCGGACGTGTTGCTGGAGGAGCTGCCTGATCGAGCGCCCGGCCCCTCGGCCCGCTTCGAAGCGCGCGAGGCCATCTCGCTCGCCTTCGTCACCGCGCTGCAACTGCTCCCGCCGCGTCAACGGGTCGTCCTCGTACTCCGCGACGTGCTCGACTTCTCCGCCAAGGAAGTCGCCGACATGCTCGAGACGACCGAGCAGTCGGTGACCAGCGCGCTCAAACGCGCACGGGCCACGCTGGCCAAGGACCTCCCGTCGGCCGAGGACGCGCCGCCGACGCCGAATTCGCCCGTAGAACGCGAGCTCCTCGATCGGTTCGTGCAAGCTTTCGAGGAAAATGACGTGGACGGCATCGTCGCGCTGATGACCGAGGACGCGTGGCTCCGGATGCCGCCGGTGCCGCTCGAGTACCAGGGCAGGGAGCTGGCCGGCCGCTTCTTCGAGACGGTTGCGTTCCGGCAGGGACGCCGGCACCGTCTGGTCGCGACACGGGCCAACGGGCAGCCGGCGTTCGGGGTCTACCTGGTCGACCCGGTCTCGGACGTCGCGCACGTCTTCGGGATCTTCGTGGTCACCCTGTCGGGAAACCAGGTCAGCGCCATCACCCGGTTCGACAACAGCGCTCTGCCGCGGTTCGGACTCCCGAGGACGCTGGCCGACTGAGCGTCGGCGGGCCGCGGTGGCGCTCCGGGTGGAGTGGGAGTTTGCGATCAGGTCGAGATCATCCGAAAGGGAGAACACTCATGCCGAAGAGGTTGGTCATTCGCTACGCGACGAAGTCGCCGGCGGATGCGGAGGAGAACCAACGGCGAGTCGAGGGCGTCTTCGAAGAGTTGCACGCGACCCGACCCGACAACGTCAGCTACCTGGTGTTCCGGCTGGCCGACGACTCGTTCGTCCACGTGGCCTTCCAGGACATCGGCGACGGCGAGGCCAGCCCGATCAGCTCGAGCGCGGCGTTCGCCCACTTCCAGGAGGGGCACGAGAAGCGTCGGAGCGGCGACGTCGACCAGCAGGTCGCGACCCTGGTCGGGGCGTACGTCACCAGGATCGACTGACGACAGGGTGCACGAGCGGCGACTGACGCTGGGGGTGGAGGTCATCGCTCCAGGGCGCCAGGAGTCGCGAGGTACGGCCCGGGTAGGATTTCCTCGTGCCGGTACTGACGTGGATTGCGAATCACCGCTTCTGGGTGCTCGGGATGGGGGTCGCGGTGCTGATCGTCGCGGTAGCCGCCGGCGTGTGGGTGTTCTTTCTCCGTAGTCCTGGCACGCAATTGGACCTGCGGCAAGCCCTTCGCCTCTATCGGCAGAGCGAGCGGACGGCGGACGGGGCGAATGCTGAGCTCCCGCCGTCGGGGGTCTATCGATATCGCACCACAGGGAACGAGAAGCTGAGCATCGCCGGCATCGCCCGCAGCTTCCCGAACACGACCAACGCCATCGTCACGGACGCCAGGTGTGCGACGGTTCGATGGGAGCCGCTGGTGGAGCACGTCGAGGGACAGGTGGAGTGTCCCGTCGCGGCAGGCGGGCTGAGTCTCGTCTCGCTCCCGTCGTCCGAACAGATCGCAGGTATCACCACCAACATGGACATCGACTGCCCTGCGGGAACGTATCTGGTTCCCCCCAACGCGGCCGTCGGCAAACGCTGGAAGGCGACGTGCCACGCACCGGGTCAGGTCGTCCAGCTCTCGGGCAGTGTCGTCGGGTTCTCGTCGGTCAAGGTCGACGGCACGAAGGTGCCCAGCGTCCACACACGTCTCTCGATGTCCTTCTCCGGAGCGGAATCGGGCACCAGCCCGAGCGACTACTGGGTGTCCCTCGAGAACGGCATGATCCTCCGAGAGAGCGAGTCGGTGGACGTGCAGCAGTCGGCAGGACCTCTCGGTTCCGTGCATTACACGGAGGAGATGGCCATCTCGCTGCAGTCGCTGACCCCCGTTCGCTGAGCGACTGCGGGCGCGGCCCGCGTTCAGAGGACGAGGTGCTCCTGGGTCTCCGGCGCCTGCATGTTCTCCTCGATGTGAGCCTTCTGCTCCTCGGGCGATTCGTCGGTCCGCAAGAGGATCGGCGAGAGCAGCAGGCCGAGCAGCACGCACCCGGCTGCGATCAAGATCGCGAGGTGGTAGCCGTCCGCGAGGGCACCGATCAGATCGTGACCGGCGGCGACCAGGCTCTTGGTCTGATTGCTGGCGATCGTGCTCAGGGCCGCGAGACCGACCGCGCCGGCGAGCTGCTGGGAGACGTTGACGACGCCCGAGCCCAGGCCCGCGTCGGCGTTCGGTATCTCCGACATCCCGATCTGGAGCAATGGCATGAAGGAGGCACCCGCACCCACGCCGAGCATCAGGAAGGCGAAGAAGATCCGCGGGAAATAGGCGGCGTGCTCGCCCGCGGAGGCAAAGAGCAGCAGGCCGGCTGCTGCCAGGCCCATCGCGGGGTACATCACCGGCTTGGCGCCGAATCGGTTGACCAGGCGTGCGGTGATCCCGGCCGACATGATCGCCATCGCGACGGCCTGGGGGAGGAAGGCCAGGCCGGTGCGGATCGGGCTGTAGCCGAGCACGTGTTCGAAGTAGAGGGCTCCGATGAAGAAGGTCGAGAACATGCCGATGATGACCAGGCCTCGGATCACGCTCGAGCCGGTCAGGGTGCGCAGCTTCAGGATCCGCAAGGGCATGATCGGGTTGGAGAGGCGCGATTCGAGAAGGATGAAGGTGCCGAACAGAACGACTGCGATGCCGCCGAAGATCAAGGTGTGCGCGGAGCCCCAGCCGTCGGTCGACGCGGTCACGATCGCGTAGATCCCGATCATCACCGACCCGGTCACCAGCAGTGAGCCCGTGACGTCGACACCGTTGCGGATACCGATGCCCACGTTCTCGACGAGGAGGACCGAACCGAGGACCAGAGTGGCGATACCGATCGGCACGTTCACGAAGAAGATCCAGTGCCAACTGATTGCCTGGGTCAGCACGCCGCCCGCGAGGAGGCCGATCGATCCGCCGCCCACCGCGACGAACACGTACGCGCTCATCGCCTTCGCGCGCTCCGCGGGGCTCGGGAACTCGGTGACGATGATCGCGACGATGACCGAGGCCGAAAACGCTCCTCCGATGCCCTGGACGAAGCGCGCCGCCACCAACATCCCCTGGCTGCCGGCGGAACCGCAGGCGATCGAGGCGAGGGTGAACAGCGTCACCCCGGAGAGGAACACCTTCTTGCGGCCGACCAGGTCCCCGAGCCGTCCGGCCATGAGGAGGAAGCTGCCGAACGAGATGAGATAGGCGTCGACCACCCAGGTCAGGCCGGCCTGGCTGAAGTGCAGGCTGTGCTGGATATCCGGGAGCGCGACGTTGACAATGGAGCCATCGAGCGCGTTCATGAACATGGCCAGGCACACGACGACCAGCGCGATCCAACGCCGTCGGTCACCACCCGGTTCGGTGGTCGGGGAAATGGGTCTCGCCGCCTGGATAGTCATGATTTCGGGACTATCCTAGAGGAAGGATGAATGTGACCGTACCGCGAGGTCGGCGGAGATGACCGCCCGTGCGGCGACTCGGCCCGGCACGGGCACGATCGTGCTCGTGACCCGGTTGGCCCGAGCCATCTACCTGCGCAGCTCGGTCGACCTGGTCGGGATGAACCTTCGCAACATGGTGGTGCTCGCCTACTTGCGCGACCACCCGAGCGTCTCCCAGCAGGCGATGACCGAGGACCTGTCCATGGACTCCAACACCGGCGTCCTGGTGCTGAACGACCTCGAGGACCTCGAGTACGTGGAGCGACGTCGGGATCGGGCCGATCGACGGCGTCACATCGTGGAGATCACCGACGCGGGGCTGGAAGCACTCGAGCGCGCCGAGGTGGCACAGGAGAGCATCGAGGACGAGATGCTCGATGGGCTCAACGCGGCCGAGCGGGCGACGCTGCGTCGTCTCTTGGTGAAGGCTTTGGACGAGCACCAACCGCCCGATGGGGAGTGAACCACCCCCTCAAGTTCGAGGATCTGTCTTCCGATGCTTGACAACGGTGGGGACGGGCGCGCCTGAAGGGCTGATCGGGAGGGAGACCAAGGGAGGTCGACGGACCCCGGCTCGAGTTTTGACCCCGTGGCTCGTCGCGCTGATCTTCGGCATCGGAGCAGCCCTCCCCGGCCTGGTCGCGACGGCCGGCCCGGCTTCCGCCGCCGAGCACGCCCGGCCGCAGCCCGCGGTCAGCCAGCAGAACGCGATCCTCGCCGCCGCCGCCTCGCAGGCGGGTGTGCCTTACTGCAACAGCGGGGGCGGCATCAACGGACCGAGCAACGGCGGAGGGTGCACGGCACCCGGTTTCAACTGCATGAGCTTCGCCCAGTACGCGGTCTACCAGGGCACCGGCGATCTGGTACCCAGCGGCGGCGGCCAACCGTTCCCGAACGACGGCGAGCAGTTCATCACCAACGAGGCGGATCTGCTCCCGGGTGACGCCGTGTTCTTCGGATCGGGCACCGACGTGACCCAGTACGTGCATTCGGGGATCTACGCCGGGAACGGAATGGTCTGGGACACCCGATGGACGGGTGACGTCGTCGCGCTCCACTCGATCGTCTACAACGCACCCGGCGGCAACGGCGAGGGCTACCCGTTCATCGCCGGTGTCCGCTTCTGGAAGGCGCAGCCCGCTCCGGCGGTTGCCAGCAAGTACGACCTGGTCGGCGCCGACGGCGGCGTGTTCGCCTTCGGCGGCACCTTCTATGGCTCGCTGCCCGGTCTCGGGATCCACGTCGCGGACATCGCCGGCATCGTGCCCTCGGCCACCCGCACCGGCTACTACCTGGTCGGTTCCGATGGCGGCGTCTTCGCGTTCGACGCGCCGTTCGTGAACTCCCTCCCCGGCGTCGGGGTGGCGGTCTCCGACATCGTGGGCATCGTCCCGACCTCGAACGACAGCGGCTACTTCCTCGTCGGCCGCGACGGTGGGGTCTTCAGCTTCAACGCACCCTTCCTGGGCTCGTTACCGGGGATCGGGATCCACGTCTCCGACATCGTGGGGATCGCCAGGACCTCCGACGACAAGGGCTACTTCCTCGTCGGCTCCGACGGCAGCGTGTTCGCGTTCGGGGATGCCCGTTGGTCGGGCAATGCGCCGGCGGGCGCCGTCGCGATCACCTCGACACCCGACGGAGGGGGCTACTGGGTGGTCGGTGCGGATGGGTCGGTGACCACCTTCGGTGACGCGACCAACTTCGGTGACCTCCCCGCACTCGGTGTGACGGTGTCGGACGTCGTGGGCATCGTGCCCTCGGCGGACGGACTCGGCTATCTGCTGATCGGGCGCGACGGCGGCGTGTTCAGCTTCGGCGACGCCGCGTTCACCGGATCGCTCCCGGGCCTCGGGCTGGAGGTCGGTGACATCGTCGGCGCGATACCGGGTTGATCACCGGGCGACGGAACCGAAGGTCGGCGCACCAACCTCGAGGGGCACCCGGGCGGCTCGGCCCACGAAGCTGATGGCGTGATACCAGCCGCAGAGGAAGAGCAGGTCGAGCAGATTGGCGTCCGACAGCTCTCCGCTCAACGCAGCCCAGAGGGGGTCATCGATGTCACCCGTGTCGTGCAGCGCATCGACCGCTCGGATGAGCAGCCGGTCGCGCCCGTCCTCCCAACAGCCGTCTTCGGCCGACCCGACGGTGAGCGAGGCGACCTGGTCGCGATCGAGGCCCACCCGTTCGGCGAAGAAGGCCACGTGCACGCCCCACTCGTACTCGCATCCACAGCGCGCACAGGTCCGGTCGATCACGATCTCGCGGTCCCGCATCGACAGTGACAGGGTTCGGCCGAGCTCGTAGCCACCCCAGGTGCCCATGGCCTCGGTCATCGGCAAGTTTCGGACGAAGGTACGGAAGAGTGCGATGGGCGGGACTCCCTCCGGCATCATCTTCTGCAGCTGCGCGTCGATGGCCGGGCTGTACGGCGGCTCCAAAGGGACGATTCGGGGAGATACGGTTTCCGTAACCATGGCTCGGCAACCTACGTTACGGAAAACGAAACGTCAAGCTGCTCCCCGGCCCGGACGACCGGTACGGGGTTCCACCACCGGGCGACCCCTTATGGCCGCATTGGACCTCTTGGGCCGGCGGTGGTCGCTTCGGGTGTTGTGGGAGTTGCGTCACGGGCCCCTCGGCGCGCGGGCTCTGCGCACCCGCTGCGACGACATGTCGCCGAGCGTTCTCTACCAACGCCTCGCCGAGTTGACCGACGCCGGCTTGGTCGAACGAGGGGAAGACCAGCGCTACCAGCTCACCCAGATCGGCCGGGATCTGGGTGCGGCGCTCGATCCGTTGGACAGCTGGGCGCGGCGTTGGACCAAGGAGACGTCGTAACTTGCCGTCACTTTTCAAGCACTCGAGCGTCGATCGTGACGCCGTCGGCCTTGGCCTCGGTTTTCTGCACGGGCCGAGTCCGAACGCGGTCGGGATCGGTTCGTGACCGGCGGCACAGATGCCTTTGGCAGAGCACTCGACGGGTTCGAGGGTGTGATCCGGGACGTGAAGGAGCACGAGTGGGCCTTGGTCTCTCCCTGCGATCCGTGGACGGCTCGTGACGTCGCCGGGCATGTGATCGGTGGGGTCCGCTGGGCCGCCGCCTTGATCGAGGGCTCGGACACCATCGACGCCATCCGGGACGAAGGCTTTTCCGATCCCGGATCGCTCGCCGGTCCCGCTCCTGTGGCTGCCTGGATCGCCGGCCGATCGGAGCTCCGGGAAGCCGTCGACAGGGCGGGGCCGGAGAAGGTCCTCTCCTGGCCCTTCGGCGAACAGACCGTCGACACCGGTCTCGAGTGGTTCTCGCTCGAAGTACTCGTCCACACCTGGGACCTGGCCAGCGCCAAAGGCAGCGACGTTCGGATGGATCCCACGCTCGTCCACGAGCACCTGGTTCGTCTCGAGCCGCTCGGGCGCTATCTCCGGGGACCCGGCATGTACGGACCGGAGCTCGACGTCCCGGCCGGCGCCGACGAACAGGACCAGCTGCTCGCGTTTCTCGGCAGACGACCGGCCTTGCACGAGCGGTGAAGACTTCGGCAGGTCGACCGGAGCGATCGGCTCCTACGATGCGCGGAGTGAGCGACGGCTACTGGAGGAGCGCGGCGGAGGACGCCGCCATGCAGGACGAGCACGGCTTCATCTGGCTGGCGATCCTCGACACCGTCGCGGAGGACCTTCGCGGCAAGAAGGTGCTCGACGCCGGGTGCAACCAGGGCGGGTTCCTTCGATTGCTGGTCGACGCACACCAGATCCTCGAAGGGTGGGGCTTCGACCCGGCGGCCCGCGCCATCGAGGACGCCCGGCGCCTCGCCGGCGACCGTCCCCTCACCTTCGAGGTCGGGGACACCGTGCCGCCCGGGTGGGCCGGCTTCGAGATGGCCTTCAGCCACGAGGTCTTGTACCTGGTGCGGGATCTCGCCGCCCACGCCAAGGCGATGTTCGAGGCGATCGAGCCCGGCGCCTCCTACTACGCAACCATCGGAGTGCACGACCGCAGTCCGATCATGGCCGAATGGCACGCCGCCAACGCGGCTTCGCTCGACCTACCGCCGATCAACAACCTCGACGACGTGGCAGAGCTCTTCGAGGCGACCGGGTTCACCGTCTCGCTGGCCGAGCTCCGCTTCCGGTTCGTGCCGGCGTCCGTCCACCGCGCGAACGTGCCGCTCCTCGACTGGTTCGACTACTACCGCCGGGACAAGGTCCTGCTTCGTTTCACCCGTCCGGCCCGATAGTCGCGGCGACCTCCTCGCCGGGTGTCATTGCGACCGATCGTTCCCCCGATCTCTACGATCGTGAGGTGCCGGCGCTCGCCAGGTCCTCGGAGGTGCGGTCCGGCTCCGGAGTCGGCGCGTGGGTTGCGACGAAGTCCTGCGACCGGATGAGCAACGTCGAACAGAGTGCTCCGACCAGGGCCAGGGCGGCGCTCACGTAGAAGAGGTCGTTCAAGGCCCCTGCGAAGGCCGTGTGGAGTCCTGCGACAAGTGGCCCCCGGAGATTCGGCGGGGTGGACGCCACCACCGGTCCGATTGCGCCCTGCTTGAGCGCGGTCACGAGCTCGGGGGCCTTGGACGCCAGCGCCGGCTGACCGGCCAACGCCGAGGTGAGGCCGCGCCCCAGCGCCGCGGTGAAGATCGATCCGTACGTCGCGATCGCGACCGCGATCCCGATCTGGCGGAAGGTCGTGTTCACCCCGGAAGCCATGCCGGAACGCTCGGGAGTCACGACGCCCACGGCGGTTGACGCGAGCGGCGGGTTGACGAGACCGCTCCCGATTCCGCCGATGATGAAGCCCGGCACCAGGTGTGTCCACGACGTGGCGCCGTCGAGTCCAGCCATCGTGATGAGGGCAATGCCGACGAGGAAGAGCCCGGGCCCGATCAGCCACCGCACGGGGACGTGGCTGGAGAGCCGGCCGGAGATGGTCGCGCTGACGAACATCGCGCCGCTGATGATCGCGATGCGGACCCCGGCGCCCAGTGCCGAGTACCCGAGGTCGTCTTGAAGATAGAGGACGAGGTACACGAGCATCGCGAAGAGCGAACCGTTCATCGCGAAGGCGGCGATGGAGCCGCCGAGGAAGGTCGGGATCTTGAAGAGCGAGAGATCGAACATCGGGTGCTTCACTCTGAGCTCGACGACGACGAAGGCAACGAGGAACACGACACCGAGCGTGAGCGAGGCGGCGACTCCTGGGTCGCTCCAGGACATTTCGCCGGCGCGGATGAGGCCGTAGACGAGGCCGACCAGCCCAGCCGTCAACGTCACGAAGCCGGCCCAGTCCGGCCGCGATGCCTGAGGGCGCTTCGACTCGTCGAGCTGCCAGAGCGAGATCGCAATCGCCGCGATTCCGACGGGGATGTTGACCAAGAAGATTCCCCGCCAACTGATGCCGGTGGTGATGATTCCGCCGAGTATCGGTCCGAGCGCCGTCGAGATCCCTGTGATGGCACCCCAGACTCCGAAGGCAACGCCCCGTTCGCGGCCGTGGAACGTCTGGGCGAGCAGTGCGAGAGAGGTTGCGAACAAGATGGCTCCGCCGACTCCTTGAAGGGCTCTCGAGAGGATCAGCATCAGGGGAGACTGCGCCAATCCGCACAGCAGCGATCCTCCGGTGAAGATCACCAGGCCGATCACGAACAGGAGTCGCCGACCGTACCGGTCGGCGAGAATCCCCGCGGTGAGGAGAAGCGACGCAAGGGTCAGCGCGTACGCGTCGACGACCCACTGCACGTCGGCGAACGTCGTGTGGAGACCGGTCTGGATGTCGGGGAGAGCGACGACGACGATGGTCACGTCGAGCAGCAACATGAAGGTGCCGGCGCAGACCACCAGCAGGACCCACCATTTCTTCGCCATCGTCAGGACCTCCCGTGGGCTGGCGGCACCGAGACCCTTTACCCTAATGGAATGACTGACGGTCAGTCAATAGACTGGGGGACGATGACGAGGGCGAGACCGGCCGAGGAACGCAGGGAGGATCTCTTGGCCGCGGCTCGCACGCTGTTCGTCGCTCAAGGGATCTCCGGGACGACGCTCGGGGAGATCACTGCCGCGGCCGGCGTCTCGAAGGGGTTGTTCTACCTGTACTTCTCATCGAAAGAAGATCTGGTCCTCGCGATGAAAGAGCAGTTCTCTTCGAAGTTCGCGACGGACATGCAGCGCGCGATCTCCGACGCCGATGAGTGGGCCGCAAAACTCGACGCCAGCGTCGAGGTGCTCTTCGACGACTTCCGCGCCCTCAACGAGCTCCACGTCGTGCTCTTCCATCACGAGGACCCAGAAGCACCCGCGCGGCTCACCGAGGGAAACCGAGCCGTCGTCGTCCTACGCGAACTTCTGGAAGAAGGCACCGCTGCCGGTGCCTACCGTGTGGAGGATCCCGAGACGACCGCGATCCTTCTCTTCCACGCAATCCACGCGTTCGATCCTGAGCCCCACGGCTACCTGGTACCGGGGGACGACGCGATCCTCCGTGCCGCGAAGCACCTGTTTCGAAGGGTGGCCGGTGTGAAGACGGAGGACCGGGCCTGAGACTGGGTGCGATTCGAGCACGAGGTGCTCGGACGTCAGGGGGTCGCTATTGGACTCCGCGGTACTTCCGTGTCCTCCCTCGTGTTGGATGTCGTTGACGAGTTTGCGCGTCCGCTGACCAGGACCCACCGCTCTCGCGCCGTGCGCGATTCATGCGCGGGTGAACGGAAACCAGGGCGAAGGCACCGGTAAGCAGGGCGAAGGCCCCGGTAAGCAGGGCGAGAACACGCGACGACACCGCTAGCCTGACTCTGGATCTGGACCGGGCATGCCTTGGTGCCCCAAGCAACCGAAAGGGGCTTGCAGCGATTCACACCGCGGATGCCCTGAGCTCGAGTCCCCCAGCGCACCGCCTCCGCACTTCGTCGATGTCGACACGGAGGGTCCGATGACCACGTTGATGACCATGGAGCACGAGGCCGAGAGTGGCACCCCGGTTGACACCGGCAACTACAGCCGGCGGTGGTGGATTCTCGGTGTGCTCGGGATCGCCCAGCTGATGGTGATCCTCGACAGCACCATCGTGAACATTGCGCTTCCCACCGCTCAACACGATCTGAACTTCTCCAATGCCGACCGCCAGTGGATCGTCACGGCGTATGCACTCGCCTTCGGCAGCCTGCTCCTCCTCGGCGGCCGCATCGGGGACATGGTGGGACGAAAGCGAGCTCTCGTCATCGGACTCGTCGGCTTTGCCGCGGCCTCCGCCATCGGCGGGGCGTCCGTCAACTTCGCGATGTTGGTCATCGCCCGCACGGTGCAGGGCGCGTTCGGCGCTCTGCTCGCGCCCTCGGTGCTGGCCCTCCTGACCACCACCTTCACCGATCCGGACGAGCGCGGGCGGGCCTTTGGGGTCTACGGGGCCATCGCCGGCGCAGGCGGCGCGCTCGGGACTCCTGCTCGGCGGCATTCTGACCTCGTACACCTCGTGGCGGTGGACGCTGTTCGTCAACCTCGTGTTTGCCGCCATCGCGATAGTCGGCGCTCTACTGCTACTGGCCCGCGACGAGGGAGCTGACCACGACCCGCTGGACCTGCCAGGGCCTCTTCTTGGTGGCCGGCGGACTGTTCTGCGTCGTTTTCGGTTTCTCCCACGCGGACACGACGGCCTGGAGCGATCCCTACACGATCGGGTTCCTCGTGGTCGGAGTCGTCCTCCTTCTCGCATTTGCATCTTTAGAGCCCCGGACGAAGTATCCGCTGCTTCCACCCCGGGTCGTGCGTAACCGAACCAGAAGCGGATCCCTGCTGGCCATGCTGTTCGCCAGCGTCGGGCTCTTTGGCGTGTTCTTGTTCTTGACCTATTACCTGCAGGGCACCTTGGGGTTCAGCCCGGTGAAGACAGGAGTGGCGTTCCTCCCTCTGGTGGCCGCGTTGGCGGCGACGGCTCAAGTGTCCAATCGCATCCTGTTGCCGCGCATTGGGCCCAAGCCCATCGTGCCGATTGGATTGCTCGTCTCGGCTGCCGCGATGTTCGGACTGCACCTGGTCAGCTTGCACTCCTCCTACACCACCCACGTGCTGCCCTATCTCCTCCTGCTCGGAATCGGTTTCGGACTGAGCGTGGCTCCAGCGTTCAGCACCGGCACCCTCGGACTCGCACCCCAGGACGCCGGTGTTGGATCGGCCACCCTCAACACCGCGCAGCAGGTCGGGGGATCCATCGGGACATCGCTACTCAACACCCTGGCCGCTGGTGCAGCCACGTCGTACCTCGTCGGACGGAGACTCACCCCGGCAAATCTCGAGGGCGCGCTACTACACAGCTACTCGACGGCGTTCCTGTGGTCAGCCTTGATCTTCGTTGCCGGCGCGGTGGTTGCCGGCTTGGTCCTCCAGTCGGGCACTCTGGCGACGCTGGCCGCCGAGAGCCCGACCACGAAGGTGGACAGGCCAGTCGAGGAACCATCTCGAACACACACTTGCCGAGTGCGGGTGGCTTGTCGGTGAGGCACCTGCGCTGCGAGCTTCGACAAGCGGACCGTTTTGACGGCTGTTCGAACCCCGCGTCGAGTCTCCCTGGTCTGTGCGGAGAACCCAGCCTGTCCAGGGACGACGAGCAGATTACGGATGTCCGATCGAGATCGTCCGCTCGCTTCTGAAGAATGGGGCAACCTCACCGAAGGAGGGAGACCATCCAATGGCTGATGCTCAGACCCAACGTGGATCTCGCCAAGACGTCCGGATCCTCGTCCTCTCGGCGTCGTTGCGACAACACTCGCTGAACGCCCGTCTTGCTGATCTGACGGCGAAGTGCATAGGGGCGAACGACGGCGTCGTCACCGCGCGGTGCATGGCCGAGTTCGAGATGCCGTCCTATGACCAGGACGTCCAGGAGAATGAGGGATTCCCGCCAGGCGCAGACGGCCTTCGACAAGCCTTGGAGGACAACGACGCCTTCGCGATCGTGTCACCGGAGTACAACGCATCGATGCCGGGCTCACTCAAGAATGCGATCGACTGGCTGTCTCGCTTTCATCCACAGCCCTTCAGCGAGCGTCAGTGCATGCTTCTCTCGGCTTCGCCCTCGATGGGCGGCGGCAATCGTGGCCTGTGGGCCCTCCGGGTTCCGCTCGAGCACCTCGGCAGTCGGGTCTATCCGGACATGTTCTCCCTTGCTCAGGCCCACCAGGCCTTCGACGACAAAGGCGACCTCGTCAGCCACGAGCTTCACAAACGCCTCGACGAGACGATCATCGCTTTCATGGATCTCGTCGAAGCAAGCAAGCACTACCCCTGCGCAAAGCGGGCCTGGGTCGAGTATCTGGGCGAGCGACCAGACCCGGCCGTCGATCGCGTCGAGGTTTAGACGCTGAGATCATGCACACCGGATTTTGGCGGTGACTGTGAGCGCCACACCCCGTAAGCGGGCCTCAAAGGCCGATTCAGAAGCACGGGAGTTTCTTCGCAAAGCGGACCCCGTGCTCGCGCGACTGATCGACGCTCGGCCGGATTTTCGTCCACGGGCGTGGATGGACGAGCTTCCTCCGCTGGACGCCTTCGCGACTCTCATCTTCCAGGTGGCTGGACAGCAGCTGTCGGTCCCCTCGACCCGGGCGATCATCTCGCATCTGCAGGAGCGATTTGGAGGCCACATGCCGTCGCCGGCCGAGCTGCTTGCGGCTGACCCGAAGACGCTGAGGGAGAGCGGCTTCTCTGTTCGCAAGGGTGAAACATTGCGCGCGCTTGCGCAACGCTTCGTCGACGGCCGCCTCAGCGAAGAGGCCTTCTCCGGCATGACGGACCAAGAGATCGAAGCAGGTCTCACCGAAGTGCCCGGGATCGGACCCTGGACAGCGCGCGGCTTCCTGCTCGTCGGCCTCGACCGGCCCGACGTGTTCCTCTCCGGTGACCTGGCGTTGAGGCGCACGATCCAGCGAGAGTACGCATTCGACCACTTGCCGACGGATGAGGAGCTGGCCGAGCTCTCGGACCGCTGGCGGCCCTACCGGAGCCTGGCCGTCAGTTACCTGTTCGCCTCGGAATACGGAGGATGAACGGGGATAGTTCTCTGTCCGAGCGATAGGACACGGGGCGCCGTGTCTGGAGGGACAACGCTCGGAGGAGCGGACCACGGCATTGGGGGTAGCCCTACCCCTAGATGGGGTCAACCCGAGATGGAAGACGCCCCCTACCGGTATTCCACCTCGCGGGCCGAGTCCTTACCCTTCGTGGTGATGATCACTGCACACTCCTTGACCAAGCGCTACGGCGGTACTGCCGCAGTGAACGACCTGACCTTCGAGGTGCCGCCCGGTATGGTCACCGGGTTCCTGGGACCGAACGGATCTGGAAAGTCGACGACAATGCGCATGATCATGGGCCTCGATGTTCCTGATTCGGGGTCGGCCCTGATCGGTGGCAAGCCCTATCGCGAATTGGCATGGCCCTTGCGCGAGGTCGGCGGCCTCTTGGACGCGAAGGCGTTCCACTCGGCCCGCACCGCCCGAAACCATCTGCGGTGCCTCGCCCTCTCCAACGACATCCCGCTGCGTAGGGTCGACGAGGTCCTCGACCAGGTGGGCCTCACTTCTGTCGCCGGCAGGCGGCCCGGGAAGTTCTCGCTCGGAATGAGCCAACGTCTCGGCATTGCAGTGACCTTGCTGGGCGACCCCGGTGTGCTCCTCTTCGACGAGCCAGTCAACGGCCTCGATCCAGAGGGCATCCGCTGGGTCCGCAACTTCCTCCGCGGCCTTGCCGCCGAGGGCCGAACTGTGTTCGTGTCGAGCCACCTGATCAGCGAGATGTCGTTGACCGCCGACCGCCTTGTTGTCATCGGCCGGGGCCGGCTCATCGTCGAAACGGACGTCGCCGACTTCGTCGCCAGAAGCAGTCGGGGAGCCGTCAGGCTGGTGACCCCAGATGTTGCCGAGTTCACCGCGATGTTGACCGCCATTGGAGCAACGGTCGCAACAGATGATGGCGAGTCACTGACCGTGGAGGGTTTGACCGCCCCGAAGATCGGCGATCTTGGCGCCCGCGACGGGCTCCGCATCCACGAATTGGTGCCGATCACTGCGTCTTTGGAGGACGCGTTCATGGAACTCACCGAAGACGAGGTGGAGTTTCGCCCATCGATACCCGCTGGCACCGCAGCTGCCGGTAGGAAGGACTGACTGAGATGCCCGAGGCCATCGAGGCGACCCACCTAGGGCACTATCGCCTCAAGGACGTGGTCAAGTCCGAAGCTCTGAAGATCCTGACCGTGCCCTCGACCGCAATCACGCTCGGCCTAACGGTTGTCGCCGGATTGTTGGTGACGGGGCTGGTCACCCATCACGCTGAGTTTCGCGGCCCCGGCTTCGATTCGACCCAGCGGGCACTGACAGGCCTCATCGTCGCGGGATTGACGGGCGGCGTGTTCGGAGCATTGCTCATTACGGCCGAGTACTCGAGCGGCACCATCCGGGCGACTCTCGCCGCCGCTCCCAGACGGCCTCTTCTGTTGGCTGCCAAGATCAGCGTGACCGCGGTGGCTACTTTGGTGTTCTGCGAGCTCCTCAGTCTCGTCTCGTTTATCCTTGGTGAGGCCATCCTTTCGGGACGCGGAGCTCCAACGGCGAGCCTGGGGTCGCCCGATGCTCTGCGTGCAGTGTTGATGACGGGCGTGTTCATTTCTCTATTGGCCCTGATGTCGTTCGGTTTCGGCCTGATCTGCCGCAGTACAGCCGGAGCGATCGCCGCATTCGCCGGAGTTGTCTTCGTGCTCCCGCTGGTGATGCACGGCATATCCGAACACGCGGTCCGCTACCTGCCCACGAACATTCTCACCAACTCGATCATGGCTACGGTCAACCAGGGTTCGGGTGGACCGAACCCACCGGTTTCTGCGGCCATAGGATTGTTGTTGATGGTCCTCTATGCCGCAGTTGCACTGGGTGCTGGGGCCGTCCTGTTCGTGAGACGAGACGCTTGATCAAGTCCGGCGGTGAAGAGGGAGGGGTGCAAGTTCGGATTCCACAAGAATGGACCGAACAGACCATGCGCCTTGTTCGGTTGATCGGCCGGGAGCCTTTTGCCAAGC
>CAVUGU010000029.1:0-24149 GCA_963741055.1 uncultured Acidimicrobiales bacterium
GGTCGGACTTGGCAAACCGGACACCACGAGCCAGGCTGCGCCATGACCATCGGCGGAGTCGAAGACGGGAGCGGCCCCGCCGTCCGGGTCGAGGACGTCTCGGTGGTGCGTGACGGCAGGGCCATTCTCGATCGGGTGTCCTGGGACGTTGGTCTCGGCGAGCGGTGGGTGCTGCTCGGTCCGAACGGGTCGGGCAAGACCACAGCTTTCTCGGTGATCGGCTCGTCGCTCTGGCCGACCTCCGGAGTCGTCGAGCTCCTCGGAGAGCGGCTCGGCCGGGTGGACATCCGCGAACTGCGCCGGCGGATCGCGGTGGTGAGCGCGTCGGTGGCCCGCCAGCTGCGACCGGGGATCTCGAGCGCTCGACGTGGTGCTGACCGGTAAGGACGGCTGCGCTTCGAGACCTGGTGGCATGAGTACAGCGAAGAGGACGGGACGAAGCAGCGTCGCTCCTCGACGACGCGGGCTTCCGGGGTCGCGCCTTCGCCGAGCGCCCTTTCGGACTCCTCTCCGAAGGCGAGCGCCAGCAGGTGCTTCTCGCCACCGCGCTGATGTCCCGGCCCGAGGCCTCCTCCTCGACGAGCCCGCCGCCGGCCTCGACCTCGGGGCCGCGTGGGCGCCTCCTACCGCGGCTCTCTGCGCTCGCCGAGGACCCGAGCGTTCCGCCACTTGTCTTCGTGACCCATCACGTCGAGGAGATCCCGCCGGGGATCACCCACGCCGCGCTGCTGCGAGACGGTGCGATGGTCGCGTCGGGTCCGATCAGCGAGGTCCTGACCGGCCCCTCGATCACCATGGCCTTCGGGGTAGAGGTCACCGTCGAGCAGAGTGCCGGACGTTACGTGGCGCGGGCCGGCGTCTCGCCCGTCTCGGCACCCCATGCCTGAAAGAATGAAGGCGTGATCGACCACGTCTCGATCCAGTGCGTGGATACCGCCGCGGCCGCTGCCTTCTACGACGCGGTCCTCGAGCCACTCGGTGGTGGACGTGCGATGGAGCTCGATGAGGTGATCGGTTACGGGGTGGGCGGGAATCCCGAATTCTGGATCGGGCCCAACCGCTCAGGCGCCCAGCCTCTCGAATACCACCTCGCCTTTACTGCGCCCGACCGGGCAGCGGTGCGAGCCTTCTTCGACGCGGCAGTCGGGATCGGAGCCGCGGTCCTCCACGAACCGCGGGTGTGGCCCGAGTACCACCAGCACTACTACGGCGCGTTCGTGCGCGATCCCGACGGCAACAACGTCGAAGCGGTCTGCCACCGGCCCGAGCGTGCGTGACCCGGACCGCGACGTAACGAGGAAAGGAGCCCAGAGTGAACACCGCCGAGTTGTTGGAGGACGCATTCGGGAGGGTCCGCGAGTCGGTCCACGGCGCGGTCGAGGGCCTCTCGGGCGACGACCTCTGCGCTCGCATCGACGGGACCTCCAACTCGATCGCCTGGCTGGTCTGGCATCTCACCCGTGTCCAGGACGACCACGTCTCCGAGGTGGCGGGAACCGATCAGCTCTGGACCTCGAGCGGATGGCGAGTGCGGTTCGGATTGCCTCTGGAGGCCGTCGACACCGGCTACGGGCACTCCTTGGAACAGGTCGGCGTGGTCACCGCTGATGGTGCGACGTTGCTCGGCTACTTCGACTCGGTCCACGAGGCCACCCTCCGCTTCGTGCACGGGTTGCGCGACGCGGATCTCGACCGTGTCGTCGACGAACGATGGGACCCTCCGGTCACCCTCGGGGTCCGCCTGGTGAGCGTCGCCGATGACGATCTCCAGCACGCCGGACAGGCCGCCTTCGTGCGTGGGGTGCTCGACCGGCGCTGACCCGGCCGGACTCTAGGGGAGCTGGCCCCAGAGGAGGATGCGCTTGAAGAAGTAGGTGTAAGGCGAGCGCTCCCCGAGGTGGGCGAGGAGTCGTGCCCGGTAGGCCGCGACGAAGCGCGTCCAGCCCTCCTCTCCCATCGGCGCCTTGAACCGGGTGAGCGTCGTACCCTTCACCCACTCGACGACGTCCGCGGTCGAGTCGAGTCGGTGGACGTATACCTGGAGGCGAACGAGCTGGCGGGTGCAGCCGAGGTCGTCGAGGACGGCTGCGTACTCCTCGGGTGCGAGCACGTTCTCGGCCACCGCGTCGGGCGGAGGGTCGGCCAACAGCTCGGCGGCGACCTCTGCCGCCACCAGGTGGGCGGGGTGGTCGGCGTTGGCGGGAATCTGGATGGCGAGCTGACCTCGTGGTCGGAGCGAGCCCGCCCAACGGCCGAGGACGCTCCGGTGGTCGGGGACCCACTGCAGCGACACGTTGGCGAAGACGACGTCGAATGCCTGCGGCCGCTCGAAGGTGCCGATGTCGCCGAGCTCGAATCGCACGCCGGCGCCCGCGTGCGCACCGGCCCGTTCGATCATCGCCGGTGAGCGGTCGACGCCGAGGGTCGACTCGGCACCGAGCCATCGGTGGAGCTCCGCGGTGAGCCGCCCGTCACCGCAGCCGAGGTCGGCGACCTCGGGCGAGCCTTCCCGCTCGATGAGGTCGGCGAGGTCGAAGAACGGCTGCTCGCGTTCGACCGCGAACCGGTTGTACTGGTCCGGGTCCCAGCCGTCGGTAGTGGTCACGCTCATTGCGCGGGGGAGGCGAGGCAACTCGACCTCGAGCGTGATCCCCGGGTCGCAAGCGTGGCGGGCGACTCGAAGATCGTAGGTGCCGGTCCGCACCACCATCGCGTGGCGTTCAGGGTCGCGCTCGGCGAGCCATCGCTTGTCGACACGCACGTCCGCCTCGACCGAGCCGCCCGCGTCGATCTCGACCCTTGCGAAGCCACAGAGGCGAGCCGGGCGGTCCGACCCGCGGCGATTTCCGTAGACCTGGACGACGTCGGAACCACGGCGACTCCCGTCGTTGCGGAGCGACGCCCGGACTGCGATCGCGTCGCCGTCGTCGACCGCGCCGGCGGCTTGCAGCAGGAAGGTCGTGTAGCTGAGCCCGAAGCCGAAGGGGTAGGCCGGCGCGGTCTCGCGGCGGGCGAGGTACCAGTAACCGTGCCACCCGTCGTAGCGGAACGCGGTCGCGTCGGCGTCGAATGGCGGGAGGTCCACCTCGTCGACGGGGACCGAGAACGGCAGCCGGCCCGACGCGTCGACCTGGCCGGACAGGACGTCCGCGATGCCGCGCCCGCCTTCCATCCCCGAGTACCACGACTGGACGATCGCCGGGACCTCCCGGTCCCACTCCGAGATCACCACGGCACTGCCGGCCACCAGCAGGACCACTGTCCGCGGGTTGACCGCGGCGACCGAGCGGATCAAGGCCACGTCCTCGGAGTGGAGACCCAAGGAGAGGCGATCGCCACCGACGTCGAAGGGCTGCTCGTCGGGGCGGGCCGCGACGTGGGCCGGAGGAGCGAGCAGTCGCTCGGTCGAGATCTCTTCGGTGAAACGCTCGACGAGTGCGGGATCGTCGTCCCCGGGAAACAGCGGCGCGAACGTCTCCATCGCGCCCGCGCCGATGTACTCGCCTTCGTCGTGGCGGGTGTAGCCGACCACGACGATCGCCACGTCCGCCTCCTGCGCGAGCGTCGCCGCCTCCTTCGGATCGGCGCCGCCCACCTCCAGCGTGACCCCCGGCATCGCCTCGCGCAGTCCCTCTTGCGGGGTGACCACCGACGGGGCCCAGACGTCGCTCGACCCGCCGTCACCGAGGTCGACTTCGGTCGCGAGCCCGCCGAGCAGCGCGACTCTGGCGCCGGGGGAGAGGTCGAGCGGAAGCACCGGTGCACCGTCGACCGGTTCGTTGCGGAGGAGCACCAGCGACCGAGCGGCGGCCTGCCTCGCGAGTGCCCGGTGCTCGGCGCAGGCCAGCACCTCGCGCCCGGGCGCGGGACGCGCGAGAACCGGGCCGAACCGCTGGCGCGTGGTGACCACCCGGGCGACGGCCGCGTCGACGTCGGACCACGACGCGGCGCCGTCCGAGAGCGCTTGGCGGAGATGGCTCGCCCGGACCATGTGGTAGGGCATCTCGACGTCGAGGCCCGCGCGGAGTGACTTCGCTGCGTCGCGGATGCCGAAGATCCAGTCGCTGATCACGAATCCTTCGAATCCCCACTCGCCGCGCAGAACCTCGGTCAGCAGCTCGCGGTTCTCTCCGCACCAGCTGCCGTTCACGCTGTTGTACGCGCTCATCACCACCGCGACGCCCTCGTCGACCACTCGGCGGAAGTGGGGGAGGAAGACCTCGTGGAGCGGGATCTCGTCCACCGTCACGTCCACCTGGAAGCGCGCGTTCTCCATCGAGTTGCAGGCAAGGTGCTTCACGCAGGCCATCGCGTGGCGCTGCACCCCGCGGCAGAGCGCTGCACCCATCTCGCCGACCAGGTAGGGATCCTCCCCGTAGGTCTCCTGTGCCCGGCCCCAGGCCGGATGACGAAGGACGTTGACGCAGATGCCGCCGAACAGGTCGGCCCCGATCGAGCGGAGCTCGCGACCGATGGCTTCGCCGATCCGCTCCTCGAGGTCGGGGTCGAAGGTCGCGCCCCGTGCCATGCTGACCGGAAAGCAGGTCGCCTGGCCGACGACGACGCCGCGTGGACCATCGGAGAACGCGAAACCCGGAAAACCGATGCGGTCGATCCGTGCCGCCCGGAAGGGACTCTTGTGGTAGCCACCCTCGCCCAGGTAGGCGATCCCGGCCCAGAACGGGGCGTCGCCGTCGAGGCACCCGAGCTTCTCCTCCTCGGTCAGGCCGGCGACGAGCTCGCCGAGCTCAGCATCGCTCCGAGCGGCGTCCCACTCGGTCCTCTCGTCTCCTCCGACGGTCATCGCGTGCTCCTCGGGCGTTCGGCTGAGCGTGCCACAGCGTAGGAGGGCCGCTCGGGCCGGGTGCCCGCGCAGAGCGGCTCCGCCCGACGCGTTTCTCCGACGCGGCGACCCGCGCCACCTGCGCTCTCGCCCCGCGCTTGAGCGCGACCGAGGGGCGATGTAGAACAACGGGCGCACGGGGAGCGTCGTTGTGACCGCGGGATGCGGTCGGTGTCGGCGCTGTCGTTCCCCGACCATCCACCACCGGAGAAACCCTCGTGGTTAGGGTTTTTGTCCGAGGAAGGTAGGTCGAGGGAGTTGATGCCCGTGATCCTTCTGGTCGTCGTCGCGGTTGTGTGGATCGCGATCCTCGGCCGGGGAATGGTACGACGGCGCACGAGCGGAGGCGACGGGATCACCTCGATCTCGGACTTCCACCAGCAGCTTCGCGTCCTCGAGCACTCCTCGCCGCCCCCGATCGTGGCGCCGGCCTACCGTCTGCGCGCCATCGGTGGCCGCCAGGTCTCGCCAGAGGACGTGGAAGGACCGGAGCACGACGGACGCCCCGTCCTGACCGTGGTCGGAGCAAAAGACCTTCCTCGGCCCGCCCTCGCCTTCCTCGGACAAGAGGCCGATGACGACGCGACCGTTTGCGACCCGTCGGCACGAACCCGGTCGACCAGCGCTTCTTCGCCCGGGAGGCAGGCGGCCGGGCCGCCCGTACCCTCCGAGCAGCGACTCTCCCGTCCTCGTGAGCCGGTTGACGTTCCACCACCCGATCCGTTCGCCCGCCAGCTCGCGCGTCGCCGGCGCCGCGACACCCTCGGGGTGCTCGCCGCGGTCTTCTTCCTGACCATGCTCGCCGGCTTCATCCCGGGGGCGTCGGTTCTCTGGACACTCACCGCGGTCTCCGGTCTCGCGCTCACCGCGTACGTCGTCCTCCTGGTCCAGATCCGGCGCCGGGCCGACGAACGTGAACGCAAGCTCCGCTACCTCGATCCCTGGGTCGACGAAATCACCGTTTCCTACCCCGACGAGGTCAGCGGGCGGTACGCGCACCCCGCCCGCGGCGCCGCGTCGGCCCGCTGAGCCTTGTTGCCCGCGCCGGAGGTCTCGTTATGATGCAGCATGGCCACTGAGACCCGGACTTCCCGCACCGACCTCGTCGCCGCTCTGCTCTCTGCACTCGAAGGGCGCGAGTTGCTCGAGCATCCCTTCTACCAACGATGGTCCGCCGGCCGTCTCGAGCGCGGCGAGCTCGCCGAGTACGCGTCCCAGTACCGCGCGTTCGAGGCTGCCCTCCCCGCGCTGCTCGGCGCGGTGCACGAGCGCCTTCAGGCCGAAGGGCGGACCGAAGCCGCGGCGCTCGTCGCCCGCAACCTCGCCGACGAGCTCGGAGAACCCGAACCGCATCTCGCGCTCTTCGACCGGTTCGCCGAGAGTGTGCGCGAAGAGTCTCCGCCGACCGAGCCGGGACCGGCGGCCGTCGCGCTGGTCGACACCTACGAGCAACTGGCCGAGGAGAGCCCGGTCGCCGCGCTGGCCGGTCTCGCCGCGTACGAGTTGCAGGCGCCCGCGGTCGCCCGGTCGAAGGCGGACGGGCTCCGTCTGCTCTACGGCATCGACGGGAGCGGCACCGCGTTCTGGGACGTGCACGCCGAAATGGACGCAGAGCACGGCGAGTGGGCGGTCGACGCGCTCTCGGCGGCCGACGCCGACGCGAGCGAAGTCGGTGAAGCCGCGACGCGTGCCGCGGCCTCGTGGTGGGCGCTGCTCGACGAGCGGGAGGCCGAAGCGCCCGGCTCAGCCGAGCTCGGTACCGAGGACTGAGACGAAGGAGACCATCTCGCCCGGATAGCCACCCAGGTTGTGGGTGAGGGCGAGGGTTCGATCGGTTTGGATCTGGCGTTCCGGGGTCGCCTCCCCGCGTAGCTGTAGCCACGCCTCGAAGAGCATCCGGAGCCCCGATGCGCCGACCGGGTGGCCGAAGCTCTTCAGACCGCCGTCCGGGTTGACCGGCAGCGCCCCGGTGCGGTCGAAGGTTCCGGCGAGCACCTCTTTCCACGCGGTGCCGCGCTCGGCGAAGCCGAGGTCCTCCATCAGCACCAGCTCGGTCGGCGTGAAGCAGTCGTGCACCTCCGCCATCGCGAGCTGTCGACGCGGGTCGGTGATGCCGGCCTGCTGGTACGCGTCCTCTGCCGACCGGGCGCACTCGGGGAACCAGGTGTAGTCGTACTCCGGATCGATGAGACCCGAGCCACTGCCCGCGGCGAAGGAGAGCGCCTTGATGTAGAGCGGATGGTCGGTGTAGCGGTGCGCGTCCTCCGCCCGGACCACGATCGCCGCCGCCGCCCCGTCGGCCACTCCGGCGCAGTCGAACACCCCGAGCCGGCCGGCCACTCGTGGCGAGGCGCAGATCGTCTCGACGGAGACCTCCTTCCGGAACTGCGCGCGCGGGTTGCGGGCGCCGTTCTGGTGGTTCTTCCACGAGATCCGGGCCAACACCTCGGCCAGCTGGTCGTCGTCGACGCCGTACTTCTTGCCGTAAGCGGGAGCGACCATCGAGAACATGGCTGCTGCGGTGAGGGTCCGCGCGGTGCCGTCGTTCGGGATGGGAAACGCGTTCAGACCCTGGTAGCCCGAGTCCTTGACCTTCTCCGCGCCGACCGCCATCCCCACGTCGTACGCGCCGGAGGCGACCGCGTAGGCCGCCGCCCGCAGCGCCTCGGACCCGGTGGTGCAGTAGTTCTCGACCCGGGTGACCGGCTTGTTCTCGAGCTGCAGCGGACGGGCCAGGGTGATGCCGCTCATCCCCGACTGGGCGGTGCCGAGCCAGAAGGCGTCGACGTCGTCCTTTGCCATGCCTGCCGAGGCGAAGGTCTCCTCGGAAGCCTCGACGATCAGGTCGTCGAGGCCCTTGTCCCAGTGCTCGGCGAACCGGGTGCACCCCATCCCGACGATCGCCACCCGGTCCTTGATCCCGTGCGATGCCATCGCTCCGTCCCGTCCTCTCGTCGATTCAGCCGTCGCCGGCCGGCACCGGCTTGGCTTTCCAGAAGTAGTCGTGGATGCCGTCCGCGGTGTAGAGCCTGCGGAAGGTCATGGCCACCCGGTCGCCGATCCGCACCGCGTCGGCGTCGACGTCGGTGAGCTCGACGGGGAAGCGGCCACCACCGTCGAAGTCGACCACGGCGAAGACGATCGGGGGGCTCGGCGAGTAGGCGAGCCGGTCGACGGTGAAGGTGGTGATGGTCGCCCGGGTGTCGGCGAGTCCGATCGGCTCCATGTCGTCGACGGCGCCGCCCTTCATCGAGACGCGCGACGGCGGGAGGTGCACGGCCTCGCTCGTCCGGTCCTGCGAACCGACGAACCCGAACTTCCACTGCTCGTTGCGCCAGGCAGCCGCCGCCGACACCCGCGAGGGCTCGGGCCGGCGCGGTGGCTCGGGCGTGACCATCCCGCGCCACGAGAGGAAGGTGCCGTAGCCGACCGGGGCGCCGCGGGCGACTTGCGCCGCGACCGGGTCGGACGGCGACCACTCGCCGATCGCCGCAGTGGTCCGGAAGACGAGGGCGTCGGCACCGTCGGCGAGGGAGAGCACCACGACGACCTGGTCGGGGCCGGCCGTCTCGAGCATCGACGAGAGGAGGAGGCCCGGCTGAGCGGTCCCGGCTTGGCCCACCGTCGAGGAGAGGTCGTCGGCGAGGGACTCCTCTCCGACCCCGAGCCCGCGGGCGACCGACTTGGTCGCCCGGGTGTGCATGCCGGTGACCGCCACCTTCCCGACGTCGCCGGGACTCACCCCTGCGGCTTTCAGCGCCGTCTCGAATGCCTCGGCCCCGAGCGGGACGTAGCGGGTCTCACCGAAACGCTCCTCCCAGACCCGCGACCGCCGATCGCCGGGTGTGCGCCAGCGGTCGAGGAACTCGTCGCTCACCGACGCCCCGCCGAGGTATTCGGCGATCACCGGCGCGCCCGTGCGGTCGTCGCCGACCGCGACCGCGGCGGCCGCGTCGCCGCCGGCCGATTCGTCGGGCGAGGTCGGGAGCCCGTCGCGCAGGTCCGAACTCACCGCCAGCGTCGATCCGCTCCCCTCGAGTGCCGCGAGCAGCGCGCCGACCCCCGAGCGCAGCGCGCCGCCGAAGTCGAAGGCGCCCACACTGCCGTCGAGGCGGAGTGCGGCGTGGATCGCGGCGGCGTTGGTCTTGTCGAGGTAGGCAGGGGTGGCCGTCGAGAACCAGAGCCGGGTGAGGTGCGCCTCGGGCACTGCTCGGAGCGCGAGCCGTGAGGCCTCGACCCCCATGGTGGTCGTGTCCTCGTCGTGGGAGGCCACGCTGCGGGTGCCCTTGCCGCCGCCGCTGCCGAAGACCCCGGCGACCGCCGCGCGCTCGAGGCGTCGGTAGGGCACGTAGCCCGCGATGCTCACGATGCCTCTCATGGCGTCACTCCTGTCGGCGTGCCGGGTCGGCGAGCTGGGAGAGAGCCGACGTCGCTGGCCCCCTCGGGACGGTCATCCTATGATGACCACAATATCTGACGGTCTGTCAGGAAACGACGGCGTACGACCGCGTGCGCCCGCCGCGCCGGACGATGGAGGCCCGATCGTGGACTTCGAGTTCACCCCCGAGCAGCAGGAGTTCGTGAAAGAGGTCGAGGCCTTCCTCGACGCCAACGACGACCCCGAGGTCTTCGACGTCACCCGCGAGAACATGGCCCAGATCGTCGACACGCCGGTGCGTCGCCGCTTCATGGCCAAGGTCGGGGAGCAGGGGTGGCTCGGGATCACCTGGCCGAAGGAGTACGGCGGCTCCGACGGGGACGGGCTCTACGAGTACCTCCTCAACGAAGCGTTGGCCGCCCGGGGAGGACCCCAGATCGGCAAGGGGGTCGGCATCGTCGGCAAGACCATCATCCGCCACGGCAGCGAGAAGCTGAAGCAGGAGTTCCTGCCGAAGATCCTCCGCAACGAGGTCGAGTTCGCCGTCGGGTACTCCGAGCCGAACGCCGGATCCGACGCCGCGTCGATGCAGCTCAAGGCCACCCGCGACGGGGACGGATGGCGCCTCAACGGACAGAAGACCTGGACGACCTCCGCACACTTCGCCGACTGGTACTGGGTGGGCGCACGCACCGACCCCGACGCGCCGAAGCACAACGGGATCACTCTCTTCCTCGTGCCGATGGACCACCCGGGGATCACCGTCGAACCGATCTGGACGATGGGCGACGAGCGGACCAACGCGGTCTACCTCGACGACGTCTGGGTGTCCGACGAGTACGTGGTCGGCGAGCTCAACCACGGGTTCCAGTACATCTCCGAAGCGCTCGACCTCGAGCGCTTCACCCTGTTCACCTACTCCCAGATCGGCCAACGGCTGGAGCTGCTCACCGCGTACGTGGCCGGTGCCACCCGTGACGGCGAGCGCTTGGCGGACGACCCGGTGGTGCGTGCCCGACTCGCCCATCTGCACACCGAGGCCGAGGTGGCCCGGGTGCTCGG
The DNA here is from genome assembly GCA_963741055.1 of uncultured Acidimicrobiales bacterium. Lineage (GTDB taxonomy): Bacteria > Actinomycetota > Acidimicrobiia > Acidimicrobiales > RAAP-2 > Bog-756. Next base: position 10,284 of record CAVUGU010000029.1, read on the forward strand.
GCTCAAGTTCGTGGACGCCTCGTCTCGCGGCGGTGCGGCACCGACCGCCGAGGCTTCCGAGTACAAGCTGTTCACCACCGAGTACTCGCGCCGGCTGGCCAACGCGTCGATGGACATCGCCGGACCGGGTGGCCAGCTGCGGGTGCGCGACGAGGACGCCCCGATGGCCGGGCGCTCCGAGTCGACCTACCGCTACACGGTCATCGACACCATCGGCGGAGGCTCCTCGGAGATCCAGAAGAACATCATCGCCCGGCGGAAGCTGGGTCTCCCGAAGAATTTCTGAGCGCCCGCGGTGCCGGTGACCGACCAGCGCACGACCCCCGGCGAGGCGACGCCCGCGGAGCGGACCGGTCCCCTCGAGGGAATCCGGGTGCTCGACCTCTCGACCGTCGGGCCTGCCGCACGCTGCACACGACTGCTGGCCGACTACGGCGCGAGCGTCGTCAAGATCGGTGCGGTGCCCGGCCGCGGCGCGGAGCCGATCGCGCCGCCCTTCTACGCGTACAGCGGTTCGCGCGACCTCGACCGGGTGGAGATCGACCTGAAGGATCCCGAGGGGCGTGAGGCGTTCCTCGCGCTCGTCCGGCGCGCCGACGTGGTGGTCGAGAGCTTCCGGCCGGGCGTGATGGACCGGCTCGGGATCGGCTTCGAGCAGCTCTCCTCGGTCAACCCCAAGATCATCCTCTGCTCGACCACCGGGTACGGCCAGGAGGGCCCGCGGTCGGCCTGGGCAGGTCACGACCTCAACTACCTCGGCGTCGGCGGTTTCCTCGCGATGTGCGAGCCCGCTGCCGACGGAGGGCCACCCGTCCCCGGCGCGACGATCGCCGACGCAGCGGGGGGAGGGATGCACGCGGCGATGGCGGTGATGGCCGCGCTGGTCGGGCGAGCGCGGGACGGCGCGGGGGTGCACCTCGACGTGTCGATCGCCGACGGGGTGCTCTGGCTGTGCTCCCTCGCCGTCGACGAACATCTGGCGACCGGCGCGGAGGTCGGCCCGCGACACGACGTCATCACCGGCCGGTACGCCTGTTACGACACCTACCGCGCGAAGGACGGGAACTGGCTCGCGGTCGGGGCGATCGAGCCGAAGTTCTTCGCCAACCTCTGTCGTCTGCTCGGCTGTGAGCAGTGGGCGGCTCACCAGCTCGACGACGAGGCCCAGGATGCGATCCGTGCCGACTTCGCCGCAGCCTTCGCGACCAAGGACCGCGACACCTGGGTGAAGGAGCTCTCCGGTGGCGACACCTGCGTCTCCCCGGTGCTCGCCGTCGACGAGGTCGCCGCCGACCGGCACTTCTCGGCCCGCGGCGCATTCGTCGACGCAGAGCTGGCCTCGTCCGACGGTCGACCGGAGCGGTTCCGCCAGGTCGGACGGGTGCTGGCGGGCATGGCGCCGGTCGCCGGCACCGTGATCGCCCGCGACCCGCTGGCCTCCGACCCCGACGGGGTCCTCGCCGCAGGAGGACTCGCACCGGAGCGGATCGCCGAACTGCGTGAGAAGGGGGCGGTCGGGTGAGCGCGATCCGCGTCGAGGACGTCGAGCAGCTGATCGGGGTCGAACAGTACGAGGAAGAGGGCGAGTTCCCGGTCGAGCGCGGCTACGTCTGGACCACGTGCGCCTCGGTCGAGAACGGCAACCCGCTCTTCTGGGACGACGAGGTCGCCGAACAGGTCACCGGCGGTGCGATCGCGCCGCCGACGATGGTCTCGGTCTGGTTCCGGCCCCACCACTGGGCGCCCGATCGCACGACCGGTGGCCTCCCGCTCCAGGTCCACTTCGACCTGAAGGAGGGCCTCGGCCTTCCCGAAGCGGTGATGTCCGACAACACCATCGTCTTCTACGAACCGGTGCGTCCCGGCGACCGGCTGCGCACCCACCAGATCCTCCGCTCGGTGAGCGACGAGAAGACCACCCGCCTCGGCACCGGCCGCTTCTGGGTGATCGACGTCGAGTACCACAACCAGCGCGGCGACCTCGTGGCGGTCGAGAGCTACACCGGCTTCGGCTACCGGCGGAGCGGCGGGCAAGGGGAAGCCGGCCGATGACCACTCTGCCGGTCGACCGGCTCCTCCACCGGGCGGTCGCGGTCGGCGACCTCCTTCCCGAGCTCGCCTACCCGGTCACCGCCACCACCGTCGTGCTCGGTGCGCTCGCTTCGCGCGACTGGCGACCCATGCACCACGACAAGGACTTCGCGGTGAACCGGAACGGCACCCGCGACATCTTCTTGAACACGCCCAACCAGGCGGCCTGGTTCGAGCGCTACGTGACCGACTGGACCGGACCCTACGGCCGCCTGCAGCGGATGACCTTCCGCATGCTCGGCTCGGTCTTCCCCGGCGACACCATGGTCTTCCGCGGGGCCGTGTCGGAGACCGGCATCGACGAGACCGGCTGCGGTTGGGTGGGGATCGACATCTCTCTGTCGGTCGACGACGACACCAAGACCACCTGCCTAGCACGGGTCGCGCTGCCGCTCTCCGACGAGGACAACCCGTGGGAGCGGCGCGGCGACCGGTGGCGCCCGTGATGCATCTGTGTCCCGCGCACGATCCCAACCGACCCGAGGAGGGCCGACCATGTTGGACCTGACGTTCACTCCCGAGCAGGAGATGCTCCGCGAGACGGTGCGCGGGGTCTGCGCGACGAACTCCCCGCTGAGCGTCGTCCGGGAATTCGAGGACGACCCGGTCGGCTATCCGCCGGAGCTGTGGAAGCAGCTCGCCCACCTCGACCTGATCGGCCTCCTCCTTCCGGAGGAGTACGGCGGTTCGGGGATGGGTGCCCTCGAAGGCGTCGTCCTCTACGAGGAGTTCGGCCGCGCGCTCGCACCCTCTCCCCACTTCGTGAGCGCGGTCCTCTGCGGAGGAGCGCTCGCCAGAGCAGGCTCCGAAGAGCTCCGCCGCGAGTGGCTCCCGGCGATCGTGAGCGGGGACGCGGTGCTCACACCGGCGTGGCTCGAGCCCGACCATGGCTTCTCCCCACGCGGCGTGCAGGTGCGGGCGGTACCCGACGGGGACGGCTTCGTCCTCTCGGGCGTGAAGCGCCACGTCTCCTTCGCCAAGGCGGCGACCCGGCTGGTCGTCCTCGCTCGCACCGGGGACTCGGACGACTCGATCGACCTCTTCCTCGTCGACCCGGCGGACGATGCCGTGCGCATGACCCAGCAGTTCACCATCGGCTCGGACGCGCAGTACCGGGTCGACCTCGACCGGGTGCGGGTCGGGGCCGCGGACCGCATCGGGAGCGCCGGCAGCGGGTGGGCGACCTGGAGCCAGGTGATGCTCGAGGGCGTGATTCTCGCCGCCGCGCAGGCGGTCGGCGGAGCCAAGTACGCGCTCGAGATCACCGTCCAGTACGCCAAGGACCGTTTCCAGTTCGACAAGCCGCTCGGTGCCTTCCAAGCCCTTGCCCACTACCTGGCAGATGGCGCCACCACCGTCGACGGGGCCGAGGTCCTGGTCCACGAGGCCGCCTGGGCGCGCGCGGCCGGAAGGGACGCCACGAAGCTCGCCCCCATGGCCAAGCTCTTCGCCTGCGACACCTTCCGCGACGTCACCGCCACCGCCCAGCAGATCTTCGGCGGGATCGGCTTCACCGTCGAGTTCGACATCCAGCTGTACTTCCGCCGCGCCAAGCAGCTCCAGCTCTCCTGGTTCGACACCAGGACCCTGGAGGAGCTCGTGGCGGCAGCGGTGCTCGACGGCTGAGCGGACCGCCCGAGGACCAGGAGCGTGGTCCCGCGTCCGGGTCGGATCGCAGGTCAGGCACCCGGTCGGTCCGCACGTGCGCTACGGTCGGACCTACCGGCCGGGGGAGCCGCCCGGAGAGACCAGGGGGTTGGCCATGGCAGCGGACAGCGCCACGTTCGTCACGCCGCAAGCGGGTGCCGGCAGCTCACGCCACGGGGGGATCTTCCGCTTCTTCTTCGTCCACGAGATGGACGAGTACCCGAACACCGGGCCTCGGACCGCCTACCTCGGCCTCGCCATCCTGGCGACGATCGTCCTCTACTACACCTACTTCACCCAGACCGGGGTCACGCCCAACATCCTCCAGACGTACCACATGTCCTTCACGTTCTACGTGTGGATCGTCATCATCTCCAACCTGCTCGGCGCCTTCGCCTCGTTACCCGCGAGCAAGACCGACAAGCTCGGTCGCTCTAACGTCATCATCTACGGCCTGCTTCTGGTCGGGATCCTCGTCGCGGTCGGCGTACACTCTGCGAGCACCGAGTGGGAGTTCGCGACGGTCATCTGTCTCCTCGGTCTGGTCGAGGGCGCGATTCTCGTCGCCACCCCCGCCTTGGTGCGTGACTTCAGCCCGCAGCTGGGCCGGGCCTCCGCGATGGGCTTTTGGACCATCGGGCCGGTCGCCGGGAGCCTGATCACCTCGCTGGTCGCCAACCACACGATCAACTACTTCCTCGCCCACCACGGCCACAGCGGTTGGAAGTCGCAGTTCATCATCTCGGGCTGCATCTCACTGGTGGTGTTCGTGATCGCGTTGGTCTTGATGAAGGACCTCTCCTCGAGACTCCGTGACCAGTTGATGGTCACCGAGCGGGACCGAGCACTCGTCGAGGCCAGGGCGAGAGGGCTGTCAGACCAGGAAGTGATCGCGGCGACTGCCCATCCCTGGCGCCAGATCCTCAAGTGGCAGCTGGTCATTTCGGCACTCGGGATCTCGCTGTTCCTCCTCGTGTACTACGCGGCGTCGTCCTTCTTCACCATCTACTGGTCGACCGTGTTCGAGAACTCGAACGGCACCAACTTCTCAGTGGCACAAGCCAACGGGCTGAACACCTGGTTCTGGGCGGCCGACGCCATCGCCCTGGTCGTCTTCGGGATCCTCTCCGACGCGCTCCGAGTGCGGAAGCCGTTCATGCTCGTGGGCTCCCTTGGCTCGATCGTGGTTCTCATCGTGTTTCTCAGGCAGGCGTCCAACGCGCACACCGGCTACTACACGCTGGTCGTGATCTCCGATCATCATGGCCTCGTTCCTCTCGATGACCTACGCGCCGTGGATGGCCGCCTACACGGAGAACGTGGAGGACAGGAATCCGGCACTGGTCGGAACGGGCCTTGCGCTCTGGGGATGGATCCTCCGGGTCGTCGTCGGCGTCTCGTTCATCTTCCTGCCACTCGTGATCAACTCGGTCAGTCCGGTGGTGAACAACTTGGTTTACGCCGAAACCTCGCCCAACGGCACGGCACCCTTCAACGTGCAGGCCTTCCAGGTCGAGCATCCCAAATCGGTCGCCTTCGCCGAGAAGAATGCCAGCTGGCTGAGCGTCCTCTCCGAACCGCAGAACGCGGCGGCGGTCGCCGCGGCCAACTCCAACCCGACCGCAGCCAACCTCGCCGCGTTGAACAAGGCGGTCGGTCCGGCGGTCTTCGCCAAGGTGGTGGCCAACGTCAACGAGCTGAAGACGCTCGTCGTGCCCTACCAGTCGGAGCTCACCTACTTGTCGCACCACCAGAGCGCACTGCTCGCCCTGGAGGACGGGGTCTCGAGGTCGGCCAAGCAGTGGCAGCACTGGTTCTACGTCTGCCTCGGCGGGATGGTCCTCTTCATCCCGACCATCTGGCTCGCCCGCGGGCGCTGGAGCCCGGGGAGAGCGCGAAAGGACGAGCGCCAGCACGCGGCCGACGTCGACCGGGAGCTCTCCGAGCTGCTCGGGGCAGGAGCCGGCGCCGCCGCGACGACGAGCACCAGCGCCTGATCCTGCGCCCGCCGCGGCGGATGCTCAGTGAGCCGTCGGGTCGCTCGACGGTTCGATGGCGAGCGGTGTCACCGGCACCGGTACCACCTGAGGTTCGAGCGCGCCCGGTCGCGGCACGTCGACCGGTGCGGCGGCGGGAGCCGGAGCCGGATGTTCGGCTTCGTGGGCGCGTTCGCGGGCGGTGCCGAGCATCTCGCCGGGGTCGCCGGCCAGATGGGTTCCCGCGACGAGTGGGGAGCGTGCGACCACGACGACACCGGCCACGAGAATCCCGAGGCCGAGCACCTCGAGGGTGGTCCACAGCGGCCCGCTGCGAAGGCGGTCGGCGAAGAGGGTGATCCCGAGGACGATGGCGACCAGCGGGCTGACCGTCGTCAACGTGATCCGCGAGGCGGTGATCGGCCCGGCGTGGAGCGCGTTCTGGAGCAGGAACACGGTGCCCACTCCGGTCACCGCGAGCAGGTAGGGCTGCGGGTGGGTGAACACGTGGCCCCACCCTTTGGTGGTGTAGTTGGTGATCGCCTTGGTCAGTGCGGTGCTCGAGGCCCCGCAGACCGCAGCGGCAGCGCCGAACGACGCGGCGCGCCACCAGCGCGGGCCTCGTAGCGCTGCGACGATGAACCCGGCGATGAGCGCGAACAGCACGACCAGGGCGACCGTCCACTGGGTCGCGTCGGGGATCGCGCTGCCACCGGCGGGTCGGGCCGCGAGGAAGAAGACTGCAAGGCCGACGACGATGGTCAGGGCGCCGAGCCACTCTTGAGCGGTGAGCCGGTAGCGGAACCAGACCATCAGGATGAGGAGGAGGAAGAGGAGCTCGGTGGTGAGCACCGGCTGGACCACGCTCAGCTCGCCGAAGCGCAAGGCGGTGGCCTGCAGGGCGAAGACCACCAGCATGAGGGCGAACCCGGCCAGCCAGATTCCCCGGCGCAGTGCGTGGGCCATGAGGCTCCACCGCAAGGTGGTGTCCTCGGGGGCGGTCTCGACCCCGATCCGCTGCAGCACCGAGGTCAGCGCGTTGACCAACGCCGCGAGCGTCGCCAGGAGGTAGGCCACGACCCCCTTTGTACTCGCGATTCGCGCCTCAGGGGCCCGAGGCTGTGGGCGATTCTCCCTCCTCGGCCGGACCGGACCCCTCGAGCTGGAGACCGAGCGCGTAGCCCTCGAGGAAGAGATCGGCGTCGTGCCGGCGCGGGTAGCGGCCCTCGAGCTCGGCGAACCGAGGCGAGTGGCTCGGTTCGATCAGGTGGGCCAGCTCGTGGACGATCACCGCGTCGACCACCCAGCCGGGGGCCGCACGCAACCGCTCCGAGATGCGGATCTCGCCGCTCCCGATGGTGCAGGAGCCCCACCGCTTGAGTTGCGCGGCCGACCACCGGATGGAGCTCGGCTCGACGCCTCCGAGGTACCGCCGCCCGAGTTGGCGCGCGCGCTCGGCGAGCTGCACGTCCGAGCCGTGGAAGTGGGGGCGGTGTCGTTCGAGACGCCGGGCGAGCTCTTCGACCATCCGGTCGCGCTCGGGACCACGCAGGTGCGAAGGCACCATCACCACGATGCGGTCGCCTTCCCAGTGCGCGGCCGCCGTCTTCTTGCGGCGCGTGCTGACCCGTACCTCGACGTGGGGCTCGAAGAGACTCGGGTGCTCGGTCGTGGTGGTCATCGTTCGGGACCCTACGCGACCGGTGTGACCGATGGGCGGAGGTACTCCACCTCCTGACCGATTACTCCGGCTGCGGGCGCCGCCCGTAGGGCGCAGGGGCGCCGGCCTCGGAGACCTCCTCGGGCATCTCGTCCGACGCGGGGCGGAGCACCCGCCAGAGCGCGCCGCCGAGGATCCCGCCGACGATCGGGAAGATGATGAACACCCAGAGCTGGTTGAGCGCCCAGCTTCCCTGGAAGGCCGCGGAGGCGAGGCTGCGTGCCGGGTTGACCGAGGTGTTGTCGACCGGGATGGAGATGAGGTGGATCAGCCCGAGGGTGAACCCGACGGTGATCCCGGTCAGGCCGACCGGCATCGACCTGCGGCTGGTCGAGGCGATGATGAAGACGAACACGCCGGTGAAGAAGACCTCGTCGAGCATGACCGCACCGAGCTTGAAACCGCCGGGGGAGTGCACGCCGTACCCGTTGGCCGCGAACCCGGACACCTTCGCGCTGAACGGCACCGCGCTCCCCCGGGCGATGATGTAGATCACGAGCGCCCCGATCAGGCCGCCGACCACCTGGCCGACGATGTAGAAGGGCAGCTCCCTCGTCTTGGTCTTGCCGATCACCCAGAGACCGAGGGTCACCGCGGGGTTGATGTGGCACCCCGAGATCGAACCGATCGCGTACGCCGCCACCAGCAGGCTGAAGCCGAAGGCGATCGCGACGCCGAGCGCGCCGACGGTTCCCCGGGGAAAGAAGTTGCCGGTCGCCAGCACGGCGGTGCCGACGCCGCCGACGATCAGGATCATGGTCCCGATCGCCTCGGCCACCCCGATCCTCCACCGGTCGTCGTCCATGGGCGTGTCCTTTCCCGTGGTACGTGCTGAGCGGTCGGTCCGGGTGCCGCGTCCCCCGGGTGCGACCGATACTAGGCAGCGCGTCCCTCGGGCGACGGGGATCCGGCCATCGACGGGCATCCGGCCGAACGGAGGCCCGAACCACCCGAGAGTACGATGACCGGGTGCGCCGTTACTTCACGCCGCGCTGCATCGGGCTGCACGTCATCCTCTTGATCCTGCTCCCGACCTTCGCCCTGCTCACTGTGTGGCAGCTCTCGAGGGCGCTCAGCGGCAACACGCTGAGCTGGGCGTATACCTTCGAGTGGCCGTTGTTCGCCCTGTACGCGATCTACGTCTGGTGGCAGCTCATCCACGAGTCGGGCGTGACCCGTGCCGCCAGGCGCCGCGCCAAGAGCGCGGCGGATGCTCCCGAAGACGGCCACGACCAGCCGGGCTGGGCGCTGACCGGAGGCAACCGAAGGAACGTGGAGATCGCCGAGAGCCATCCGATCGACGACGAGAAAGGTGGCCACGGCGAGCGGTACAAGGAGCAGACGCCCGAAGAGGCGGCGGCGCTCGCCAGGTACAACCGGTACCTCACCGAGCTCAACGCCTCGGACGAACGACGCGCCGCCCGGTGAGCGAAACCCCCGGGGAGCTCCCGCCCATCGGTCGGCCGTCCTGGCAGGGCCTGCTGCGTCGCGACGTGGTCGGCGCCCTGATCCGCTACCGGGTCATGGCGTTCATCGTCGGCACCGGATTGCTGATCCTGGTCTTCGTGGCCGTGCCCCTGCAGTACGCCGCCAACATCAAACTGGTCGCAGAGATCGTCGGCACCATGCACGGCTATCTGTACATCGTCTACCTGATCGCCGCCGCGGACCTCGCCCGACGTGCGCACTGGCGCCTGCTGCGGATCGTGACGGTGGTCGCCGCGGGCTTCCTCCCGTTCCTGGCGTTCATCGTCGAGCACCGCGTGTACCGCCAGATGCAGGCCGAGTGGGCCGAGGGGCTGCTCGGTGCGGAAGACGGTGGAGCGCGATCGGGAGTCGCAGACTCCTCCGGGGTCGAGATCGGCGCCGCCGAAAAGGCGAACGGCACCGCCCCGCACTGAGACAGGGCCGGCAGGTTCCGCTCAGCGGGCGCCCCGGATCAGGCGGCCCGGACGCGCACCGGTCTCCTCGCCTTCGGAGAAGGTGGTCTCGCCCGCCTTGATGGTCTCGACGTAGCCGGTGGCGCCCTGCAGCAGTCGCATCCCGCCGGCGGGAAGGTCGGCCACGACCGTCGGGTCGCCGAGCTGGAGTCGTGCGTGGTCGATGAGGTTGACGTCGGCGAGGGCTCCCGGTTCGAGCGTGCCGCGGTCGGTCAGTCCGTAGAGGCGCGCGGTGTCGTGGGTCTGCTTCTTCACCACCCACTCGAGCGGCAGCCCCTCGCCGCGCACCCGGTCGCGGGTCCAGTGGGTGAGCATGAAGGTGGGCTGCGACGCGTCGCAGATCACACCGCAGTGCGCGCCGCCGTCCGCGAGCCCGGCGGCCGCGCGTGGATGGAGCAGCATCTCACGGGCCGGGTCGAGCGATCCGTCCGAGTAATTGAGGACGGGGACGTAGAGGAGACCACCGCCGTCGTTCTCGAGCATCGCGTCGTAGGCGGCCTGGAGCGGTGTCTTCCCGCTGGCCGCGGCGATGCCGTGCAGCGACTGCTCCGGCCCGGGCTCGTAGTTGGGAGGGCTGCCGAGCGCGTAGGTGGTGCGGAACGCCCGCTCCATCCGCTCCGCCGTCGCGGGATCGGGCACCCACGACTCGATCGACTCGCGCACGAGGGGGTTGCGGAGGGCGGCGACCAGTTCGTCGCGCGAGAGCCCCTTTGCCTTCAGCTCCTGGTAGGCGGGGATCTGGTCGAGGAGGCAGTAAGTGGTGAAGTGGCCCGAGAGCAGCCCGAACCCGCGCCCGGCCACCTGAGGCCAGAGGTCGGCTCCCTCGTCCACCGCGCGGAGCGACTCGTCGAGGAGGTCTCGCCAGAGGTTCGGCGCGTCGTCGACCTGCACGAGCGCGAAGGTCACCGGGCGGCCGATCGCGGCCGAGAGGCGACGGATCCACCCGATCTCCTTCATCGGGGCGATCGTGTCCTCGCCGGCGACGCCGGCGGGCGCGAGCTCGAACACACCGGTACCGAGCTCGCCGAGCGCAGCGCCGATGCCGAAGAGCTCGTCTTCGGCCGCGTAGGTCCCCGGCACCGGCTCGCCGTCGATCGCGAGATGGGCGATGGTGCGCGAGGTGGAGAAACCGAGCGCGCCCGAGGCGACGGCCTCCTTCACCAGTGCCTTCATGCCCTCGATGTCGGAGGGGGTCGCCGGGTCGTTGCGGGCGCCGCGCTCGCCCATCACGTACGCGCGGACCGCGCCGTGCGCGATCTGGGTGCCGACGTCGACCGTCCAGTTGCGGCGTTGCAGACTGTCGAGGTATTCGGGGAATGTCTCCCACTCCCACTCGATCCCCTCGGAGAGCGCGGTGCCCGGAATGTCCTCGACACCCTCCATGAGTCCGATCAGCCACTCGCGTCGTTCCGGCTCGGCGGGTGCGAAGCCGACCCCGCAGTTACCGGTCACCAGGGTGGTCACGCCGTGCCAGCTCGAGGGGGCGAGCACCTCGTCCCAGGTTGCCTGGCCGTCATAGTGGGTGTGGATGTCGACCCAACCCGGTGTGACGAGCAGGCCGCCGGCATCGACGGTGCGGCTCGCACGCTCACCGGCGTACGAGCCGACGCCGGTCACCCGCCCGCCGTCGATCGCGAGGTCAGCGGTGCGCGCGGGCGTCCCGGTGCCGTCCACCACGGTTCCGCCCCGAATCAGCAGGTCGTGCATCGAAACGCCCCCTTTTCCCTCAACGATGGTGGCACGGGGGATCGGAGCGACGCAACGCACCCGGTCGGGGACCCACTCTCCAGCTCGACGAACCCGGGTCTCCCCGGATCGTGCAGACTGTCGCCTTGGCGCGATGAGAAGGAGAGCGCGATGACGGTCGACCGGGCGGCGCAGGAGGGTGGGACCACCCTCGCCTCCGAGCACCGACTCGCGGCGAAGCTGGCTGCCGAGGCGGGTCGCGGACTGATGGCGCTCCGTGCGCGCTCGAGCGGCGGCAAGCAGCTGGGCAAAGGGGGTGACCGGTGGTCGAACCGTCTGCTCCTCCGGCGTCTTGCCGAGCACGCACCCGACGACGCGGTGCGATCGGAGGAGTCCGAGCAAGGTGATCCGGTCGACGGAACGGGCCGGCTGTGGATCGTGGATCCGCTCGACGGCACGCGGGAGTTCTCCGAGGGCCGAGAGGACTGGGCGGTGCACGTCGCGCTCGCGATCGACGGCGCAGCGGCGGTGGGCGCGGTCGCCCTTCCGGCGCTCGACACCGTGCTCAGCACCGGCGACCCGCCGCAGCCGGCCGAGCCGGCGACCCCGCCGCGGATGGTGGTCAGCAGGACCCGGCCGCCGGCATTCGTGCCCGAGGTGGCGGAGCGTCTCGGTGCGGTCACGATCGAGATGGGCTCGGCGGGTGCCAAGATCGCCGCGGTGATCCGAGGGGAGGCCGAGATCTACGTGCACGCGGGTGGGCAGTACGAGTGGGACTCCTGCGCGCCCGTCGCGGTCGCGCTGGCCGCGGGTCTCCACGCGAGCCGGCTCGACGGATCTCTGCTCCGCTACGGGCAGCCCGAACCGTGGTTGCCGGACCTGTTGGTGTGCCACCCGAGCTTGACAACCGCGGTGATGGAGGCGTTGGAGGCGGTGGACGCGGTGACGTCGGAATGAACGGCCCGGCGCAGGTGTTCGAGGCGGCGACGCTCGGGCCGCTCACCTTGAAGAACCGGATCATCAAGTCGGCGACCTTCGAAGGGGCGACCCCGAGAGGAGCGGTCACCGATCGGCTGGTCGAATTCCACCGGCGGGTGGCCGCCGGCGGCGTGGCGATGAGCACGGTCGCCTACCTCGCGGTCTCGCCGGAAGGACGCACCGACCGTCATTGCATCGTCCTCGACGAGGAGTCGGCGAAGGAACTACGACGGGTGGTCGACGCGGTGCACGAGGCCGGTGCGGCGGCCTCCGCCCAGATCGGCCACGCCGGTCCGGTGGCCAACTCGCGGTCGAACGGCGCGCCCGCACTCTCACCGACGCGGCGTTTCGGCGCGTCGGGGTCGTTGACCCGGGCGGTCGCCGAGGAGGACATCCGCAGGATCACCGACGACTACCGACGAGGGGCGCAGAGGGCGGTCGAGGCGGGCTTCGACTGTCTCGAGATCCACCTCGGCCACAACTATCTCCTCTCCGCGTTCTTGAGCCCGAAGCTCAACCGGCGGCGCGACGGGTGGGGTGGGAGCCTCGAGAACCGTGCACGCTTCCCCCGCCAGGTGGTCGCCGCCGTCCGAGAGGGAGCAGGGGACCGGGTCGCGTTGACCGCGAAGCTCAACATGGACGACGGAGTTCCCGGAGGGTTCTGGGTCGAGGAGAGCCTCGAGTTCGCCCACCTGCTCGAAGGGGACGGGGCACTCGACGCGCTGGAGCTGACCGGCGGGAGCTCACTCTCCAACCCGATGTTCCTCTTCCGAGGTGAGGCGCCGCGTCCCGAGTTCGCCGCGACGTTGCCGGCGCCGATGCGGCTCGGGTTCCGGGTAGTGGGGAAGAGCTTCCTCCGTGAGTATCCCTTCGAGGAGGCCTACTTCCTGCCCTATGCACGTCAGTTCCTCGAGGCGCTCACGATCCCGCTCATTCTGCTCGGCGGGGTGAACCAGCTCGAGACGGCCGAGCGCGCGGTTGGCGAGGGTTTCTCCTTCGTGGCGATGGCCCGGGCGCTGCTCCGGGAGCCGGATCTCGTTGCGAGGTGGGAGAAGGGCGACCGGACCGACGGGCGATGCATCCACTGCAACAAGTGCATGCCCACCATCTACTCGGGCACGCGCTGCGTACTGGTGTCAGAGGGGTGAGGCGGCCAGGGTCGGCTGCCACGTGCGGGGGTCGGATCACACCTCGACGTCGAGGATCCCGCCGTCTCCGTCGCCGTCTTCGTCGCCGGTGAGCGGGGTATCGAGGTCCCAGCCCTCGTCGTCGGCGTCGCGTTCGATCTCGCGGTTGGACGGTCCGCCGAGGCCGTCGGGGTCGTCGATTCCACCCTCGAGGGTGACCAGGTCCTCGGGATCGTCGAGCTCGGCTCCGGCTTCCTCGAGCTCGCGGTCGTCGACCTGGAGAGTGGGGTCGATGGAGGGGTCCAGCTGGAGCTCTTCACCGAAGTCGGGGTCGAGGCGCTCGTCCTCGTCGATCGCCTCGTCGCCCTGTTCGAAGGTGTCGGTCCCCGGTGGTTCGTCGGGGCTCCAGGTATCGCTCATGACTCATGCTCCGCTCTCGGGGGGTCGCTGGCTCCATGGTACGTACCCGCGGGGTGGAAGCAGGCTTACCGGGTCGGAATTTGCGGGGCTCTTTTGTTATGTGCCCGCCGAATGGTGCAGCCGCCCAGTGACTCGAAGCGTCACCGCTCTAGAGTGGAACTCCGCCAGATCGGAACGGGACGGCCGACGCCTTTCGTTCTGTCAGTTGCCCGCGTAGCTCAGGGGATAGAGCACTCGTTTCCTAAATGAGGTGTCGCAGGTTCGATTCCTGCCGCGGGCGC
>CAVUGU010000030.1:0-42887 GCA_963741055.1 uncultured Acidimicrobiales bacterium
GAAGGGAGTCACGACTTCGAGAGGACATCCGAGCGCCTTGCCGGCCAACGAGGAGAAGGCACCGAAGAAGGCGGCGTCGGCGTCCGGGAAGGGATTGGCGGCAAGAGTACCGAGCGCGATCGTCGGTACGCCGTTGAGCGCACACCACACGCTCGACTTCGCCAGCAGGAGGAGGTTGCGACCGGGCAAGTACACCGCGTCGTCGGCTGAGCCGTCGTCGGGGACGTCCCGTCCGGTCACACTCCAGTGGGCTCCGTAGACGTCGCGCACCGGCTGATCGAGGACGACCAACGGCTCGACGGTCACGCCGTCGAGTGACGCCAGGAACCGCTCGAGATGGGCAACCTCGACGTCTTCCCACTCGAGGCCGAAGCGCACATAGATGGGCGTGACCTGGTGGCCCGACGTTGCGAGATCGGCGACCAGAACCGCGCTGTCCAGGCCGCCGCTCGCCAGAACCGCCACCGGGCCGGGAACGGGCACCGATCCTACGCTTCGCCCCGATAGACACAACCGGAGGTACAGGTTTCGCGAACCACGACCTGACTCAGTCCGGGCAGCGACTCGGCAAGATGGTCCCACAGCCAACGCGCGAGCACCTCGCTCGTGGGGTTCTCGAGACCCTCGATCTCGTTCAGGTAGTAGTGGTCGAGCCGTCCGAGCAGTGGCTCCATCGCACAGCTGATGTCCTGGAAGTCGCGAACCCAGCCGTCGTGAGCGTCGACCGGACCGACCAGGTGGACCGACACCCGGAACGAATGCCCGTGCAGGCGACCACATTTGTGACCACCAGCGACGTTCGGCAGTCGATGTGCGGCTTCGAACGAGAATTCCTTGAAGATCTCCACTCCGGAGACCCTAACCCCGGTCCACCCACTCAGCGCTGTCGAACCGCCCGCGCCGTCGGTTAATCGATCGGAGCAGAGACGACCGACGCGTCCTCTTGCGGACGCGCCTCGCACGGTACGGCGCGATTGCTGGACCTCACCAGGTGATCGCTCGTGGGGACGAGGAAGGTGTGGCTCTTCTCGTTGCAGTCATGTCGGCAAAGCGGACGGAGCGGATGAAAGAGGGAGGAAGGACGGGGTGTGGCCGCCCACACCTGATTCGAGCCGGAAATCGAGCGCGCCCTGCAATCACGGACCACGCGAGGCCTATGGCCGCGATGCGTGTTTAGCAACTGCGGGTTGCAATTTTCCTAAAGTCCCACTACAGAGCTGCCGATTTCCTCCTCGGAAGATAACCCAAGGGGAGGATATCGATGGCTGTACACGAACAGGGACGAGATCGCAGCACGGTGAAGAAGGTCGTACTTTCGGCCGCCGTCGTGCTCGTAGGGCTCGCGTCGATCGGCGGGGTGTTCGCAAACTTCACCGATACCGCAGGGGGCGGCCCTACCCCCATCACAACTGGCATCGTCCACATCACGCTTGGAACGCCGGCAGGTGACCATGGGTCGCTGACGACGGGGCCGATCCTGAACATGGCTGAGGGCGACACCGTTGCCCGCGTCGTGCAGCTGACCAACAACACGACGGTCGGTGCCGCCGGCACCACCGGACTTGCTGCGGTCAACGGCTTGGTGTTGAAGACCGCAGTGTCGGGGGCCAACGCCGGTTCGGACATCGTGACCGATACGACCAATGGTTTGCACGTGACCTTGCAGTCCTGCGCGACCGCGCCGACTGAAACGGGAGGCGTGCCCGGGCCGTGGACGTACA
This sequence comes from uncultured Acidimicrobiales bacterium, assembly GCA_963741055.1. Lineage (GTDB taxonomy): Bacteria > Actinomycetota > Acidimicrobiia > Acidimicrobiales > RAAP-2 > Bog-756. The sequence continues at coordinate 1,722 of CAVUGU010000030.1, forward strand.
CCTGCACGGGTGGTTTCACGACCGTCGTCAACAACGTTGCATTGGGAACGGTCGATACGACGACACAAGACATGACGGCGTCGGCTCCGGTGCAAGGTGCCTCGATCTACTACGTGGTGACGGTCACTCTGCCGACGACCTACGCAGACGCCTATGCGTACAACACGGGAGCCTGCTCCACCGGGGGCGTGGCGGGTTCCACCGAGCAGCTTCAGAACTGCTCGCTCAGCATCACGTACAACTTCACGGCGACACAACGAGCCGGTACGAATCTGTAACCGGTCTGGGGGAGCCAGATGGCGCGGGGGCAAGGGGTCACCCCTTGCCCCCGCTGCCGTTAAGGCGGGGTAGAGGCGATGGGAATCGGAACGTCATTCTTCGATCTGGAGCGCTCGGGTCTCCTGCGATTGCGGAGAGTCGCTGTCGACCGCCGTTCGGTCCGACGGAGCGCCATCCCACGATCGAGGGGATCGCGGATCCTGACCGTCGTGGTCGTCTCGTTGATCGCTCTCGTGGCAACCGCAATGGTGACCAGCGCGATCGGACTCTGGCGAGCCGAGGTCGTCCTCTCCGGCTCGATGCGACCACAGATACCACCGGGCAGCATCGAGCTCTTTCTCCCCGAGCCGACCAAGGACCTCCGCATCGGACAGGTGGTCGCCTTCCACCCGCCCAAGGCCTCCTTCGTGGTGACCCATCGCGTCATCGGGATCGACAAGTCCCACGGCGTCTGGATCACCACCAAAGGTGACGCCAACAACACCGCCGACCCGTGGGGAAAGGTGCGCGTGGAGGGAGGGACCGTCTGGGTGGTCCACGGGGTGATACCCGACCTCGGCTACGTGACCTCCTGGGCACGTGGTCCATGGCCACGCATCGCCATGCTCGTCACGGCCCTTGTCGTCGCCGGCTCGCTCATCCTTCAACGGATCTGGCGGCCGTGAGACTCCGCCCTCGCCTCTGGCTCGTCGTGGTGGCACTTGCCGCCACGACGATTTGGGTGACCCCGGCTTGGGCCGCGTTCGACGACGTGCCGGCAGGGGGCCCCGAGGCCATCCAGATGGCGGCGCTCAGTGCGGCCCCGGCCGTCGTGACCCCCCTCAAGACGGGCTGTGGCTCGACCAGCCAACAGACCACCGTTTCCTTGTCCTGGACCGACTCGCAGTCGGGCACGCTCGACGCAACGGGGGCGTCGCTGGTATCGGGCTACACCGTCTCTCGTGCGTCGGCCTCGGCGGGACCCTTCAGCAATGCACTCACGGTGAGCGGGAATCCGCCCCCCACGTCCGGTACCGACACACCCACCGTGGCGAGCACTGGCGCGCTGGTCGCCGACGCCACCGCGGCCGGATCGAAACTGATCTATCCCTATACGGAGAGCACGCTCACGACCGGCACCGGCATCGCCATCGGCACCTCGGGCACCGAACCCAACGCCCTGCAGATCACCCCCGACGGGGCGACTGCGGTGCTCGCCGAGAGCACTTCGGGTCAGGTGCAGGTCCTCACCTGGTCGGGTACCGCGTGGAGCGTCGCGAAGACCCTCACCCTCGCCAATGCGATTGCCGTGGCGATCACTCCGACGACGAACGGCGCCGGCCACTACGTCGCCTACGTGGTGACCGATCCGTCGGCGGCCACAAACGGGACGGTCGTGCCGGTGACCCTCAACGGCGCCTCCAGCGCATTGGGCACCGCCATCACCGTGCAGCACCAGGGAGACCCGACCGCCATCACGGTCACACCGAACGGCCAAGAGGTCTACGTTGCGAACTACGGATCCGGAACGGTATCGGCCATTGCAACCGCAACGTCGGCCGTCACCACCGTCACCCTGCCGGGGACGACGCCAGGTCCGATCGCCCTCGCTGCGACCCCGGACAGTTCGCACGTCTACGTGGCCGACCGGGCGAACAGTTACGTCGACGACATCGTGGTGAGCACCAACACGGTGAGCACCCACATCGCGCTTCCCGCCAATTCACTGAGGGACACCATTCTTACGACCTCCGGAAATCCCAACGTTCTGGCCATGCTCCCGACCGGCCTCGATCTCTACATCGCGGAATTCGGTTCGGCGCAGGTACAGGAGGTCAGCACCGCTCTCGCCTCGACCCCCGACGTCATCGTGGCCACCGTGGCCACCGGCGCCGGAACCGAACCGATCGATCTCGCGATGAGCCCGAACGGCTGTTCCGTCTACGTGGCCGATTGGCCCACCAACGCCATCTTCGCCATCAATACCGCCACGAACGCCCGCTCGACGGCCTTTACCGCGACCTGCGAGACCCAGGACCCTCAACCGATGGAGGTCACTCCGGACAACGCCTATCTGCTCGTCCCGGAGAACTACAACTGCGGCGACCTTCAGATCTACAACACGTCGACGGCCGCGGTCACGACTCTGAATACCGTCGGCGCACACCCAGGTCAGGTGGCGATCCAACCGGTCGACCTCTGGTACGAGGTCACTGCCACCCACTCACTGTGGAGCTCCTCGCCGTCCGCCGCGGTCATGACCGCGATCGGCTGGAACCCCGGAGGCTGGCAGTAAGGTAGCCAGCGGCGGCATGCGGGTAGGGGGTCACCCGCTTCGTCTGCTCGGGCAATACTCGCGTGTCGTGCCGCAGAATCTCTTCACCGGTCGCTTCGCGGAAGGTTACGACCTCGGATCACCCGAGATGTACGAGCCGGCCTTGTTGGCCGCGACCGCCGACTTCCTCGCCTTCGAGGCGCGAGGCGGCCGGGCGCTCGAGTTCGGGATCGGGACGGGACGGGTTGCGCTGCCGCTGAGTGAGAGGGGTGTCGCGGTGTCCGGCATCGACATCTCGGCCGACATGATCGACCAACTCCGCCGGAAGCCAGGATCGGCGGCGATCGAAACCACCGTCGGCGACTTCGCGACGACGGTGGTCCCCGGTGAGTTCTCACTCGTCTACGTCGTGTTCAACAGCATCACCAATCTGCTCGAGCAGCCCGAGTGGGTGCAGGCTTTCCGGAACGCAGCGCGTCATCTCGGACCAGCCGGCCGCTTCGTGATGGAGCTCGCGATTCCGGACCTCCGACGTTTCCCACCTGGCGCCGCCGCGGTGCCCTTCGACGTGAGCTCGGACCATCTCGGCTTCGACACCCTCGACGTCGCGACGCAGCGTGGCGTGTCCCACCACTACTTCTTCGTCGACGGCCAGGTCGGCCGATTCGACTCGCCGTTCCGGTACGCGTGGCCGGCGGAGCTGGACCTGATGGCGGAGATGGCCAGCATGAAGTTGTGCGACCGCATCTCCGACTGGGACCGCTCATCCTTCACCGGGGACAGCCGGAAGCACGTCTCGATCTGGGAACGTCGGTAGCCCCGGCGCACGCTCCGGGCCGGCGATACCGTTGACCGGGCCATGACAGACCGGGTGGGGAGCCGCCGCCCGGCCGAGGTCGGGAGGTGGAGATGCTCACCGAGCTGCCCGAGTTCGTCGACGAGATGGTCGGCGGCGAGGTCCGTGATCCGTACCCGATGTTCGCCGAGAAGCGGCGGGACGAGCCGGTCTGTTACGGGACCTTCCTCACGCCCGAGATGCTCCCCGGCGGGCTCGAGCCGCGTTGCGACTGGATGGTCTTCCGCTACGACGACTGCTCCTACGTGCTCCGCGCCGCTCGGGTGTTCAGCTCCGCCGCCTACGCCGAGACCATCGGTCTGGTGTTCGGAAGGACGGTCCTCGAGATGGACGAGCCCGAGCACCGCTCCCATCGGAGCCTGGTTGCCCAGGCGTTCCGCGAGCAGTCCCTCGCACGCTGGAAGCCCGAGGTGATCGCGCCGGTCTGCCACGAGCTCATCGACCGCTTCGCTCCCACTGGGCGGGCCGAGCTGGTGAACGAGCTGACCAGTCACTTCCCGGTGCGGGTCATCGCCAGGATCCTCGGGTTGCCGGACGAGGACTTCGGTCGATTCCACCGCTGGGCCAACGAGCTGTTCTGCGTCGCGTCCGACCCCGAGCGCGGCCTCGCGGCCTCTGCCGCCCTCCGTGAGTACTTCGCCGGCATCGTCGCCGATCGCCGGCGTCATCCTCGCGACGACGTGGTGAGCGATCTCGTCGAGGCCGAGATCGACGGAGAGCGGCTCGACGACGAAGCCATCTACTCGTTCCTCCGCATCCTCCTCACCGGCGGGGCCGACACCACCTACCGCGCCTCGGGCAGCACGCTGTTCCTCTTGCTGACCCACCCCGAACAGTTGGAGGCGGTGCGCGCCGACCGCAGCCTGGCACCCGCCGCGGTCGAAGAGGCGCTCCGCGTGGAGCCCCCGGCGGTCGGCATCTTCCGCACCGCGACCTGCGACGTCGAAGTCGGCGGGACCACCCTTCCGGCCGGAGCCAGTGTCTACGTCGTCCTCGCCTCGGCGAACCACGACGAGACTCGGTGGGAGGATCCCGACCGCTTCGACATCTTCCGCCCGCACCAACAGCACCTGACCTTCGCGCAGGGCCCACATATGTGCCTCGGTATGCACCTCGCGCGTATGGAGACCTCGGTGCTGCTCGACGTGGTGCTCGACCGCCTTCCCGGCATCCGCCTCGACCCCGACGGCAGCGACCCCCACCTGCACGGGATCTTCTTCCGCTCGCCGACCGCGGTCCCGGTTCGCTTCGACGCCTCGACGGAAACGGTCGGTCCCCGGTGACGCAGATCTACGTCCTCGACGACGATTCAGAGGCGCCGGACGCGCCGACGGTGGTGATGCTCGACATGCCACCGGGTTACGTGCTCTTCCGGCATGCGCACCTCTGCCATCGGTTCGAGGTGGTGGTCAAGGGCTCGATGCGTGCGGGCGATCGCACTCTCGTGCCCGGCGACGTGATGGTGGCCCAGCCGGGTGAGTTCTACGGTCCCCACGTCGCCGGACCCGAGGGCTGCACCACCGCCGAGGTGTTCGGCACCCTCGAAGGAGTCTTCCGGGTGCTCGCCGGCTCCGGAGAGGATCCCCGCGAGTACGACTTCCGCAAAGGAGAGTTCCCTCCGGATTACGAACCGCTGCTCTGAGCGTCACGCTCGCGCTTTGCCCGAGGCTCAAGGTGCGCGGAGTCGGTGTCGATAGGAATCCGTGCCCCGTGACCTGGTCGAACCCGGCGAACTCCGACGCGGGCGATGATCACCGCTCCGGAAGATCGCGGCTGGTGGATCGCCGCCGACGGGAAGTCGTACCCGCCGGAGGCCCATCCCGACGCCGACGCCGCTCCCGCGTCCGGCGAGCCCGGCTGGTGGCTCGCCTCGGACGGGCTCTGGTACCCGCCCGAAACCCATCCCGGCGCGCAAGGCGCTCTCCCTCTCGAAGTACCTTCCTCGGACGGCACCTCGGCGGAGTGGACCGAGATGCTGGCGACGTTCGCCGCGTTCGAGACGCGGCCGCGAGGAACCGAGTCGGTACCTTCCCCGCCGACGCCCCGTCGCCGGAGAGGGCTGATCGCGGTCAGCCTCGTTGTGACCCTCGCGGTCGCCGCGAGTGTGATCGGATTCGTCGCGACGACCGGGCCGAGCGCACCGAGCAGGCCGGCCGCCACCGGGTGGGCAGACCACTCCCTCCGCGTGGTCGGGACGCCGGTGACCGGCGACGGAAAGGTGCTCCTTCTCGACGTCAGCCCCGGTCACGACCTGCAGCTCGCGGCCGTCGATCCGGCCAACGGATCGGTGGGATGGACGATGCCCTTCTCGCCGTCGGGGATCACCCCCGGAGTCCAATTCGGTCCGGTCATCGTGCAGAACGTCGCGCTCGACCTCGCCCCGGCCGGCAACGCGAAGGACGCCGGCGTCTACCTGAAGGGGATCGACGTCCGCACCGGGAAGGTCGCATGGTCCCTGCCCCAACAGGTCGAAGCGACCGATCCACCGCAGGCCTGCAACAACGACCACGACTTCTGTGTCCCGGTGTGGGACACCCAGACCACGACCGCCTTGGTGGCCCTCGACGCCGTCGACGGTCAGCCCGTCTTTGCCACGGAAGGCCCGTATCGCAACCTGTCGGAGTCCGCGCCGGGGAACGCGAACCGCGGCGGAATCTGGCAGACCTCCGACAGCGCGCCGACCTTCACCTGGGTCGATGCCAACGGACAGCGAACCTGGACCCGCAGCCTCACCGACCTCTTCGGCGGATCGCAGTACGGACCGGACAACGGGTACGACTTCGCGCTCGAGGGCGGCGTGAACGTCGGAAGCGTCGGTGTGGCCTCGAGCGGCAACACGACTCCGCTCGGTGAGTCGAAGACCGTCGGCATCCGATCCGCGGACGGTTCTGTTGCCTGGAGCGTGCCGGGTGCCTTCATGTGCGGAGGGTCGCTGCAGTTCCTCGCAACCGATCTGGTGTGCCAGTACACCGGGTCCGAGCAGAGCAAGGGGCAGACGACCACGATCTCGGGTGGCATCGTCCTCCGCGGGCTCGATCCGGCGACCGGCACCCTCACCTGGTCCAGATCGGTCGGTCAGCCGACCGAACTCTCCAACGGGCAGAACGTGGCCTTTGCCGATGCGACCCATCTCGTGGTGCAGTCGGAGGGAGGAAGGCGGATGGTGCTGGACACCGACGACGGGTCGCTCGCTCCGGTCGGCCACTCCCAGGTCTTCTGGTGCGAGCAGGATCCCCTCTACAAGGTCAATGCGTCGACGGACGGCTCCGTCAACGGTGAACGGGCCAGCGCACCCGTGTTCAGCTGCGTGCTCGGCGAGCGGCGCCCGGCTCGACGCCCAGCCGACGACCCGGCCGGGGACGGTCGGGGTGAGCATCGACGGCTACTTCGTCTGGCCGTCGAGCGACGGCCTCCAGGCGCGCCGCGCCGCAACCGACTTCGTAGTCGGCCGATCGCTCCCACTGCGGAGCTGCGCGTGCTAACCATCGAGCCATCGACCCCAGCGCGAACGACCACGGCGAAGCGAACCATCGGCACCCGACCCGCGGGTCTCGTTCTGACTCCGGGCGCGAGCGCGGGGCGCGACCACCCTGCGCTCGTCGAGATCGACCGCGTCGTCTCGAAGCTCGGCGTCGTCGTCGAACGGGTCGAGTTCCCCGGCCAGGCGGCTGGACGGCGCCGTCCGGACCCGCCCAAGGTCTGCATCGAGACCGTACGAACCGCCACCGCCGAAGTTGGCCGATCGACTCGGTGTGCCGTCTCGACGCATCGCGATCGGCGGCCGATCGATGGGCGGCCGGATGTGCTCGATGGCGGTCGCCGAGGGACTCGAGGTCGCCGCCCTCGTTCTCGTCAGCTATCCGCTCCATCCGCCCGGACGACCCGAGCTGCTGCGGACCGCGCACTTCCCCGACCTCCGCGTCCCCTGCCTCTTCGTGTCGGGTCGTCGCGATGCGTTCGCGGCTCCGGAGGAGCTCGAGCGTGAGACACCGGCGATCCCCGGACCGGTCACCCTGGTCCTCGTCGACGGCGACCACTCGCTGCGGCGAGCGAACGCCGAGGTCGCCGAGATCGTCGCGGGTTGGTTGAGAGGTCGCCGACGCGGGCTATGAACGGGTGCCCGCCACCTCTTTCACGTACCGGGAGGCCAGCTGTCGCGACACTCCCCACGCACGACCCAGGTCACCGATCGACAGACCTTCGTCGAGTGCCAGCGCGAACACGAGCGACCGCAGCCGGTGCCGGGATTCGGCGACCACCTCGAGAGCCGAGTCGTACGACTCTCGCAACGAGGCCGGATCCGACGAGATCACCGCCGAAGCGACCGAATCACCGCGGTCGATCCGCCGGAGCGTACGGCGCAGCGACTGCTCGGTCCTCCGCACCTCGTCGCGCGCCTCGGCAAGGGCGTCGATGAGCTCCTCCATCGTCGCGACGGCCTCTCGCTCGAGCTTCGGCTTCGCCTTTGCTTTCACCTTTGCTTTCGTCTTTGCCTTCGCCACAGGACCATCATCTCAGAGCCCCGGAGTCCCCGTGTCTCGGATCGGTGTCACAGGTGCCCGGTCCGCGGCATGATCACTGGATGGCCGATTCCACCGCGAGCACGCCATCGATACGGCTCTTGCTCGCCGACGTCGACGGGACCCTGGTCACCAGCGAGAAGGTGCTGACCGACGAGGCGATCCAGGCGGTCAAGGAGCTGGGCAAGGCGGGAATCCTCTTCGCCATCACCAGCGGCCGACCGCCGCGGGGCATGCGCATGCTGGTCGATCCCCTGGCCCTCACCACTCCGATCGCGGCCTTCAACGGCGGAATCCTCACCGACCCGGACATGACGGTGATCGAGCAGCGCAGCATCCCGAGCGAGCTCGTCCCGTCCATCGTCGGGTTGATGACCGGCCAGTCGCTCGACGTGTGGATCTACCGCGGCACCGACTGGTTCGTGCGCAAGCGCGACGCCCCCCACGTCGACCGTGAAGCCTGGACCGTCAAGTTCGAGCCGAAGGTCACGTCCGATCTGAGCTCCCTGGTCGACGACGTCGTGAAGATCGTCGGCGTGAGCGACGATCACGACGCGATCAACCGCACCTCAGAGCTCGCACACGACCAATTCGGCGCGCGGGTGACAGCTGCGGCCTCCCAGCCCTACTACCTCGACGTCACCCATCCCGATGCCAACAAGGGCGCGGTGGCCCAGTACCTCGCCAAGCGGTATCAGCTGACCTCCGCCGAGATCGCCACCATGGGCGACATGCCGAACGACGTCTTGATGTTCGCCCATTCGGGGATGTCGATCGCCATGGGCAATGCCGACCCTGGAGTCCAGCGGTGCGCGCGGTTGGTCACCGACTCGAACGACAAGGAGGGCTTCGCGAAGGCAGTGCGCCGGTTCGTCCTGCCGGCCGCGCCCCGCTGAGCGACTCAGGGCGCAGCAGCGCCCGGTTCACTCTCCAAGGTGGCCCTCACCTCTCCGGCGATCTGGAGGTCCTCGCGTGCGCGGAGCACGACCGCCTTCACCGTCGACCCGGGCGCGCTCAGGTCCGCGTCCAGAGTGGGGGCGCGGTTTTCCGCCTCGTCGATCTCGATGCCGAGGAACGCGAGCCTGCGCGCCACCCTCGCCCGGACCTCGGCGCTGTTCTCCCCGACCCCACCGGTGAAAGTGATCGCGTCGACGCCCGCCCATCGCGGCGGCCATCGCCGCCACGGCAGCACCCAAGTGGTGCACGTAGACCGCGAGGGCGAGCTCGGCGAGCTCGTCGCCCGCCCCCGCCGCCTCGACCACGGCCGCCATGTCGGCGGTCCCGGCAAGTGCCGCCAGGCCGGAGCGGTGCTCGAGCGCCTCGCCGACCTCCTCGACGGAGAGCCCGCGATCGCGGATCAACCAGAGCAGCATCCCGGGGTCGACCGACCCGGAACGGGTCGCCATCACCAGACCTTCGAGCGGGGTGAACCCCATCGTGGTGTCGACAGAGCGCCCGCTCGCGACGGCGGCCACCGAGGCACCAGAGCCGAGATGACACGTGGCGAGCCTGAGCGACTCCACCGGCCGATCGAGCAACTGCGCCGCCCTCCGGCTGGCGTAGGCGTGGCTCAGTCCGTGGAAGCCGAAGCGTCGTAGCCCAAACCGCGTGCGCCACTCGAGCGGCACCGCGTAGGTCGAGGCCTCTGCGGGCATGGTCCGATGGAAGGCAGTGTCGAAGGAGGCGACCTGCGGCACCGCCGGGAGCAGTCTCGCCATCGCGTCGATGCCCGCGAGCGCCGCTTCCTGGTGGAGGGGCGCCAGATCGACCAACTCGGCGAGTGCGCGCTCGACGTCGGGAGTCAGCCGCGCCGGACCGGTGAACCGATCACCCCCGTGCACGACCCGGTGCCCGACGGCGTCGACCTGCTCCGCGACCGGAACCACGATCCCCTCGACCCGCGCCCAGTCGAAGACGCCCTTCTCGCCTCCCAGATCCTCCGCGAGGACGACGCGATCGTCGTCGCCGAGCAGTCGCAGCTTGAGGCTCGAGGACCCGGCATTGACGACGAGCACCCGCACGGTCGACGCCTACGACCAGGTCCAGTCCGCGATCTCGGGAGGATCCTCGCCGTGCTCGCGGGTGTAGCGGCGCGCCTCGACCCGGGCGTCGGCCATGGACTGGCGAACCTGGGCCGCCCGGCCCCCGAGGGTCGGCACCCGGTCGATCACGTCGATCACCAGCTCGAAACGGTCGAGGTCGTTGAGCATCGCCATGTCGAAGGGGGTCGTGGTCGTGCCCTCCTCCTTGTAGCCGCGCACGTGGATGTTGTCGTGGTTGGCGCGGTGGTAGGTCAGCCGGTGGATGAGCCACGGGTACCCGTGGTAGGCGAAGACGACCGGGCGGTCGGTCGTGAAGAGCTCGTCGAACTCCTTGTTCGAGAGCGCGTGCGGATGCTCCCGCTCGTCGGCGAGACGCATCAGGTCGACCACGTTCACCACCCGCACCTTGAGATCGGGGAAGTGGCGGCGTAGCAACCAGGTGGCCGCGACCGTCTCGAGGGTCGGCACGTCTCCTGCACACGCCATCACCACGTCGGGAACGTCGCCCTCGTCGTTGCTGGCCCAGTCGAAGATGCCGATGCCGCGAGTGCAGTGGAGGACGGCCTCCTCCATCCCGAGGTAGTTCAGCGCGGGCTGCTTCCCGCACACCACCACGTTGACGTAGTCGCAGCTCCGGAGACAGTGGTCGGCCACCGACAGCAACGTGTTGGCGTCGGGTGGCAGGTAGACCCGGACGATCGCCGGCTTCTTGTTGATCATGTGGTCGATGAAACCGGGGTCCTGATGGGAGAAGCCGTTGTGATCCTGGCGCCAGACGTGACTCGAGAGGAGGAGGTTCAACGACGAGATCGGGCGTCGCCACGGGATCTCCCGCGTCGTCTCCAGCCACTTGGCGTGCTGGTTGACCATCGAGTCCACGACCTGGATGAACGCCTCGTAACTGTTGAAGAGACCGTGCCGGCCGGTGAGGAGGTAGGCCTCGAGCCATCCTTCACACAGGTGCTCGCTCAGCACCTCGATCACCCGGCCCTGGCGGGCCAGGTGGTCGTCCCCTTCGATCATCTCGGCCTCCCACACCCGGTCGGTCGCCTCGAAGACGGCCGTCAGCCGGTTGGAGATGGTCTCGTCGGGGCCGACCAGGCGGAAGGTCTTCGGATTGGCCGCGATCACGTCGCGGAGGAGGTTCCCGAGCACCCGGGTCGGTTCGGCTCAGGTGACGCGCGGGCTCGTCCACCTCCACGCGGTACTCGCGGAAGTCGGGAACCTCGAGTTCGACCCGGAGCAACCCGCCGTTCGCGTGCGGGTTCGCGCTCATCCGACGGGTGCCGGCGGGTGGGAGCCGGCGTAGCCGCTCGACCAGGCGGCCGTCGTCGTCGAAGAGCTCTTCGGGCCGGTAGCTGCGCATCCACTCCTCGAGGATCTGGAGGTGCTCCGGGTTCTCCCTGACGTCGGCGACCGGCACCTGGTGCGCCCGGAAGGTTCCTTCGATCCGAACCCCGTCGACCACCTTCGGGCACGTCCACCCCTTCGGCGTGCGCAGCACGATCATCGGCCAGGTCGGCCGGCCCAGCTCGCCGTCTTCGCGTGCGGCCGACTGGATCGACGCGATCTGGTCGAACGCCGCGTCGAGAGCGGCCGCGAGCTGACGGTGCACCGGCTCCGGCTGGTCGCCCGAGACGAAGAGGGGATGGTGTCCGTAGCCCTCGAGCAGGGCGCGCAACTCGTCGTCGGGGATGCGGGCGAGCACGGTCGGGTTGGCGATCTTGTAACCGTTCAGGTGAAGGATCGGCAGCACCGCCCCGTCGCCGACCGGGTCGAGGAACTTGTTCGAGTGCCAAGAAGCGGCGAGCGGACCGGTTTCGGCCTCGCCGTCGCCGATGACGCAGGCCACCACCAGATCGGGGTTGTCGAAGGCCGCGCCGTAGGCGTGGACCAACGAGTACCCGAGCTCTCCGCCTTCGTGGATCGATCCCGGGGTCTCCGGCGACACGTGGCTCGGGATGCCACCGGGAAAGGAGAATTGCCGGAAGAGCCGGTGGAGCCCCTCGGCGTTCTCGGCGATGTGGGGGTAGACCTCGCTGTAGGTGCCCTCGAGGTAGGCGTTGGCGACGATGCCCGGGCCGCCGTGGCCGGGACCGATCACGTACATCACGTCGACGTCGCGCTCCACGATCACCCGGTTGAGGTGCGCGTAGATCAGGTTGAGCCCCGGGGTGGTCCCGAAGTGTCCGAGGAGGCGCGGCTTGATGTGCTCGGGCGAGAGCGGGTCGCGGAGCAGCGGGTTGGCGAGCAGATAGATCTGCCCGACCGAGCAGTAGTTGGCGGCCCGCCAGTAGGCGTCGATCGCCGCGATGGTCTCGTCGGGAGGAGGCGACATGGGGGGGTCTCTCCGGAAGTGGAGGTCGTTGCGGACTCTATCGAGCCTGCTCGACCCGTCCCGGCCGATCGCCCCGCCCGGTCGGCCCCGGCTCGGTCAGCCGCCCCTGCGGGTCCTTCCGCGGAGCGCGAGCAGCGCGGAGCAGAGGCTGAGTGCGAGGAGACCGGCGAGTGCGCCCAATCCCTCGACCAGCGCGACCGGCTGCCACCCCCCGCTCTCGAGCGAGCGCAGCGCGGCGAGGAGATAGGTCACCGGGTTGTAGGTGGCAATGGTCGAGAACCACCCCGCGAGGACCTGCTTCGGGACCACCGCGTCGCTCAGGAAGAACAGCGGGAAGAACACCACGTAGGTGGCGCTCACCGCGGCCGGGCTCCCCGTCTTCAGCGCGACCGCGTAGGGGAAGCCGGTGAAGGCGAGGCCCCAGAGGGCCGAGATCCCGACGAACACCAGCACGCCGGCGGGACCGGTCGCGAACCGGACACCCATCCCGAATCCGATCGCCAGTACGGGCACGCACAACGCCACGATGACCACCACGTCCGCGGTCATCAGGCCGAGCAGCAGCGCGGAGCGGCGCACCGGGGTGAGGCAGAGCCGGTCGAAGTAGCCCTCGGAGATGTCGGTGACCAGGGTCTGCGCCCGAGACATGCCGGTCACCGCGAACGCGATCGCCATCGGGAGCAAGAAGGCCTTGTAGTCGAAGCCTGCGCCACGGGTGACGTTCTCCAGCGCGCCGAGGTTGACGAAGTAGAAGAAGGCCGGGATGAAGACCGCCGGCAGGACGGCGAAGGGCTCACGGGGGATCTGCCGTAGGGCGCGACCGGCCACGGCCACGACGTCGCGGAATACACCGGCTCGTCGTGCCCCGGTCAGGGTCACCGCACTCACGATCGGGCGGGCACCGCGTCGGGTGCGCGGTCGGTCAGGTGCCGGAGCACGTCGTCGAGGGTCGGCGACTGGAGTGTCAGACTCCGGACCTGGTGGCCGGAGCGCTCGAGCCGGATCGCGACCGGACCGATCGACGCCGGCGCGTCCCGCGTCGCGACGGTGATCAGATCTCCGTCGCGGTGGACCGCGGTCACCGCGTCGAGCGACTCCAGTTGGTCGACGATCGACTCGTCCGCGTCGCTCACCTCCGCGGTGATGACGTCGTCGCCCACACGACGCTTCAGGTCACCCGGCGGGCCCTCGGCGACCAGCCGTCCACGGTGGACGAAGCCGACCCGGCCGGCGAGCGAGTCGGCCTCTTCGAGGTACTGGGTGGTGAGCACGATGGTCATCCCGAGCTCGCCGTTCAGACGACGGACTTCGTCCCAGACGTTGCTGCGGCTGTCCGGATCGAGACCGGTGGTCGGCTCGTCGAGGAAGAGGATCTCGAGGACCGTGGACGAGCGCGGCCGCGAGGTCGAGCCGGCGCTTCATGCCGCCCGAGTAGGTGCCGATCCGCCGGTCGATCGCGCCCGCGATGTCCACCAGGTCGAGGATCTCGTCCACCCGCCGGCGGACCTCCTTGCCCCGCAGGCCGTAGAGACGCCCCTGCAGACGGAGGAGCTCGCGGCCGGTCTGCTGCGGATCGAGCGCCACGTCCTGCAGCGCGACCCCGATGCGCAGGCGGACCGCCTCGGGATCGGAGCCGACGTCGTACCCGGCCACCACCGCTCGCCCGGCGCTCGGGCGAAGCAGAGTACAGAGCACCCGGATCAGGGTCGACTTGCCGGCGCCGTTCTGTCCGAGGAGCCCGTAGACCTCCCCTTCTTCGATCGCGAGGTCGATTCCGTCGACCGCGTGAATCTGCCCGTAACGACGGACCAGGTTCTCGGTGACGACGGCAAGAGGAGAACGTCCCTGGTCGGTGCCGGTGTTTCCGGCTCGCTGCATACTCAACCGCATCCTGCATACTCATTAGTATCTACTATACTCCCGGTAGCACAAGCCATGACGATCGAACCCCTGACCCCCGAGCGAAGGCGCCAGCAGACCCGCGACCACCTGCTCGAGGCGGCGGCACGGGTCTTCGGAGAGCGTGGGTACCACGGTGCCTCGCTCGACGACATCGCGGCGGCGGCCGGCTTCACCAAGGGCGCGGTGTACTCCAACTTCAAGTCCAAGGAGGACCTCTTCCTGGCCCTGCTCGAGTCCCGCTTCGCCTCCGAGCTCGAGGACCTGAAGGCCGTCCTGGCCCAGTCGGAGGTCGGTGCCGACGACCGCCTCTCCGACTTCGTCACGCTCATCGTGGAGCAGCCGAACGACCCGGCGAGGGTGACCTGGGGCACCCTCTACGAGGAGTTCCACCTGTACGCGCGGCGGAATCCCGAGGCGCGTGCCAGGCTGGCGGAGCTCGACCGTCGCGACGTGGCCTCGGTCGCCGAGATCCTCCGGACCGAGCGGGAGAGGCTGCACCTCGACCCGGCCACCTCTCCCGAAGACGCCGCGCGGATCACTCTCGCCTTGACCCGAGGCATCGCGATGATGCAGACGACCGATCCCGACGCGATCGACCAACGCTTCCTCGAGTCGATGTTGGAGTTCCTCGCCCGCGCCCTGACCTCCTGATCCTGGGATTTCCCTCCGCGGCCCCCACGGTCCACCATGAGGGGGTGCATCGCACGGTCATCATCGGTGCCGGATTCGCCGGGCTCGCCGCAGCCCGCTCGCTGGACCGTGCCGACGTCGAGGTCACCCTCGTCGACCAGCGCAACTTCAATACCTTCCTTCCGCTCCTCTACGAGGTGGCAACGGCCGGTCTCGATCCGGCCGACGTTGCCTATCCGATTCGCGCGAGCGTCGGCCATGCGCCGAACATTCGCTTCCGCCTCGGGACGGTGTCCGCCATCGACACCGATCGGCGCGAGATCTGTTTCGCCGGGCGCGACGGGGGACATGCGCCGGGCTCTCCCCCGTGCGAAGACGACATCCCCTACGACTCGCTGATCGTCGCGTCCGGAGTGGTCGCCAACTTCTTCGGAATCGCCGGCGCTGCCGAGTACGCCCTTCCGCTCTACACGCTGGCGGACGCTCGTTACCTGCGCGATCACATCCTCCTCCGGCTCGAGGAAGCCGACGAGCAGCCCGAGCACCTCTCCGACGGGACGCTCACCTTCGCCATCGTGGGGGGCGGCCCGACCGGTGTGGAGGTGGCCGGCGCGATCGCCGAGCTCCTCGACATGTCCGTGCGCCGGGACGGCTACCGGTTCGACCGATCGGCGGAGCGCATCGTCCTCGTCGACGGGATGGAGCACGTGCTGACGCCCTTCAAGGACTCGGCACAGCGGTATGCACAGGAAACCCTCGAGCATCGGTCGGTCGAGCTCCGGCTCGGGCAATTCGTCTCGGAAGTCACGCCTGACTCGATCAAGCTCGCCGACGGAACGGTCCTCGCCACCCGGACGGTGATCTGGGCCGGAGGGGTGACCGTCGAGGGGACCGTGGCGTCCACGTTCGGCGCGCCGGCGACGCGGAGCGGACAACTGATCGTGGACTCCAACCTGGAGGTCGAAGGTCTGCACGGTGTGTTCGCGGTGGGCGACGCCGCATCGATCCCGCTCGCGCCCGGATCGGAGGAGCGTTGCCCCCAGCTCGCGCAGGTCGCCATCCAGTCCGGCAAGCACGCGGCGAAGCAGGTGCGGGCGCTGGCGGCCGGCGCCCCGATGACTCCGTTCCGCTACTTCGACAAGGGGATCATGGCCACCATCGGCCGTCGGGCCGCCATTGCGCAGCTGCGTGGCGGTCTGGTGTTGCGGGGGACCCTCGGATGGCTCGCCTGGTTCGGGCTCCACCTGCTGTACCTCATCGGCTTCCGCAACAAGCTGACCGTGCTCGTCAACTGGTCGTGGCGCTACCTCAACTGGCCCTCCGGCCCTCGGGTGATCATCGGGAATTCATCCGGCCCCACCGATTCGGGCCCCGAGGACCGAGCTCCTCCCGAGCCCTGACCGGTCGTCTCCGGCATTCGTCTTTTCGGCTTCATCGACGAGGCGGACCTTCCCGCATGTGTTTCATCGGCATATACATCACGTGACGCCGATATACATCACGCCCGCGAAGACAACCTGGTGGAGGCACATTCCTTCGTCGAGGATCGGCTGCTCACCAACCTATTCAGAATGACCTTTACAGACGAGTCGAGCGTCTCAGCGAGGATCCGGAGCGGGTCCGGAAGTAGGACGACTGCGGTGAAGCAGCGCACGCTCGTCGGCCTCCGGTCTCGCGCCGAGCAGAGCGAGGGCACCCATGAACGCGAAGAAGGTCCAAGGGATCACCATTCCGAAGAGCAGATAGACGGCGAGACTCAACCCGCCGAGCATCGCCAGGAAGACGGCGGTCCGGCCGAAGTGGGCCAGCGCCATCTGTCGTCGTAGCCGGCGTCGCTCCTTCGGCCAGGCAGCTTCGAGCACCTCGTCGACGGTCTGAACACCGAGCTCTTCGTCCATGCTCGCCCGCTCCAGTTCTCCCGACCCTTTGTGCGGGGTCGTTGCCGCGTTTCCGTCTTCTACCCCGGTGAACCCGTCTCCACCGCGAATCTCTCGAGATACGCACCGAACTGCTCGCGGACCGAGCGAGCGTCGAGCCCGAACTCGCCGAGGTCGAACTCGTGACGGCCGTGTGCCTCGGGGGGGTGGTCCCGCGCCCAGCTCTCGACCGCTGCACGCTCCTCACCCAGGTCGAGACCCAGGCGATCGAACGCATCGGCGACCGCCCCGACCGGATCGGTCTGCAACGCGGTATGGGTCACATCCGCGAAGCCCGACTCGCCGACCCGGTCGCGAAAGGCGAGGGCCCGTCGGATGGCCTCGGACCAGACCGCCAGTTGCTGGTGGCCGAGCTCCTCGCCTTCGGCGCGGTCGCTCACCCAACTCCGCGTGTACACGATCAGGCTGCAGACCGAGCCGAGCACCGCGGCGGGATCCCGGTGGGTCCAGAGGAACTTCGCGCCCGGGTAGGCGGTCACCAGCTCGTCGAGCGCCAACATGTGCACCGGCGTCTTCAGGTGCCAGAGGCGGGGCGGGCAGTGCCACTGGAGCAGCTGGAGGACCTGCCGGTGCAGCGCGTACGCGCTGGACATGTCGCAGTCGAGGACCCAGGACGCGTAGCTCGGAACCCTGGCCATGCCGTCGAAGTGCTCGGTGCGGAACTCCATTCCGAGCAGGTCTTGGCACTCGGTCGGTCCGGTCGGGGACTGGAAGTGGAGCGAGCGCATACGGGGGAACGCCTCGTACATCGCCTCGAGCCCTCGCCGCGCCTCGTCGATGCGCGGGTCGTCGTCGTCGCCCGCCTCGGGGGGCGGAAGCGGGTCGGAGGACTCCCACAAGCGGAGCGAGCGAATGCGCGGATCGGCGGCCAACAGGTTGCTGAGTGCGGTCGTGCCGGTGCGGGGCAGGCCGATGATCACCAGCGGGCCCTCGACCTCCTCGTCGGCGATCTCGGGGTGAGTCCGGAGGAAGTCGGCGATCCGGAGCCGGTTGGCGAGCAGCATCCCGATCCGAAGTCCGAGGATTTGCTCACCGCCGCTGGTGAGCGACGCCTCGTCGTTGAACGAGGCGATGAGCAACTCGAAGCCCTCCTTCCACGAGGAAGGGCCGAAGTCGGTGAGGCCGGTCTTCTCGGTGGCCTCCTCGACCAGGGCGTCGGTGCTCAGCATCAGACGAAGTCCGAGCCGCCGTCCACGTTGACGTCCGCACCGGTCACGTACCCGTTGGTGCGCGACGCGAGATAGGCGACGAGTGAGGCGACCTCCGCGGGCAGACCGGCCCGACCGAG
Source organism: uncultured Acidimicrobiales bacterium (assembly GCA_963741055.1). Classification (GTDB taxonomy): domain Bacteria; phylum Actinomycetota; class Acidimicrobiia; order Acidimicrobiales; family RAAP-2; genus Bog-756. The sequence goes on from CAVUGU010000030.1 coordinate 19,768, forward strand.
CGCCGCGGGCTGATGGAAGTGCTCGTCGATCCATCGCATCACGTCGTACGGATCGGTCGGGTCGAGTCCTTCTTCGGCGAACATCTCGCGCAGGCCCTCGCTGAAGCTCGCGGTCACGATGGAGCCGGGGCTCACGGTGTTGACCAAGATCCCCTCCGGCGCGAGCGAGAGCGACAGGTTCTTCGAGAAGCTGGCGATCGCGGCCTTCGACGCGGTGTAGGCCACGAGGAGGGGGCTCTGGCGCCTGGTCGAGTGTGCCGAGAAGTTGACGATCCTCGCCCACTCGGCGCGGCGGAGCAGCGGGAGTGCCCCACGAACGGACCGCACCGCAGTCATCAGCCCGAGATCCAAGGTGACCTCCCAGGCGGTGTCGTCGAGCTCCTCGAAGCGTCCGGCGCCGGGGCCGAGCGTGTTGACGAGGATGTTGAGGGAGGGCCATTGCTCTGCCAGCTTGGAGAAGGCGTCCGCGACCTGGGCTTCGACACGGAAATCGACCCCGAGCGCAAACGAGCTCCGGCTCCCGAGCGCGTGCAGCGCGGCGACGGTTTCGTCGCGGGCCTCCTCGCCCCGGGCGAAGACAGCCACCTCCGCGCCCTCGGCCGCCAGCCGTTCGGCGATCGCCCTGCCCATACCCTTCGAGCCGCCGGTGACGACCGCACGGGCACCGTTCATTCCGAGATCCATGGTTCGTTCCTCCTCAGCGCGGGAACCGTCGCCGGACCGCGTCGTGGCGAGCGTCGAGCACGCGCCGCCGCGCGACCCCGTCGACCCGTGGGGTCGAAGGGGGTAGTTGCCGGTCGAGCTCGTCGAACTTCACCACCTTCACCTCGGGCACCGGCGCGGCCGCGGCACGGAGCCACCGGAAGATCATCGCCCCGTGGTGGTTGCCGGCCGTGTCGAGCCAGTTGGCGACACCGGGATCGCGGTGCGCGACGACCGCGCGGAAGACCCCGTCCGGGTCGAGAACCGCCTGGTGCCCGTTGAGACTCGACTGGCGGTTCGCGTAGTCGATGGTCTCCCACCAGAAGTTGCCGAGCGACACGCTCCAGTAGAGGGCCTCGGGCGGGGCGACCTCGATGACCAACGCCTGGTCGTCGGCGAGGCTCCACGACCCCCAGGTGCTGACGTTCTCGGCGGCGGCCCCCATCTGGGTGAGCGCGGCCGGCTCGCGGAAGCAATTGACTCCCTGCCCCCGGCCGCCCTCCTCCACGTCGAGCCAGAACTCGAAGCTCGCCTCGACGAAGGCTCCGAGGGCTTCGACCTGGGCGCCGACCCGCGCCGCGTCGAGCGGTGGCGGGGTGACCGCTCGGTCGGACGACGGCGCTTCGACGCACTCGATGGAGAGATCGGCGGCCACCTCGTTCGACCAGTCGTAGAAGAACTGCCGGACCACGAGGCTCGAGCTCGAGTCGTCGAGACCCATCCAGTTGCCGGGTCGCTCGCTCGCCGACAACACGAGCTCGAACGAACCGTCCGCGTCCATCTCGAGATCGTCGGCCACCACGTTCGACGTGCTGGCCATGCCGCCCATCACCTGGAAACCCAGATACCGCACGGAGTTGCGGCGCCCACGCACCACATAGGTGGCGTCGCCGCGGACCGACGATCCGGTATAGGCCGCGTCGGGACAGTCCATTCCCCACTTGAGGACGTTGTCGACGTTGGCCGGTGCGAAGAACGGGCGGTAGGGATCGGACGGCCGAAGCGCCTCGTCGATGCCCAGCGCGAGCAGCACGAGGAGGTGGCGATAGCCGGCGGCCTGGTCGGTCTCCTCGCTCGGTACCCGATCGGAGCCGAGGAGCGAGCCGGTCCGGGCCAGCGAGTCGAGCAGCCTCCCGAGGGCACGACCGGACGACAGCTCCTCGCGACCCGAGTCCGGCCGGCGCCCCGCCGCGCCCACCGAGGCGGGCGCCCAGGCAGGTGTCTGCATGGCCTCGACCTCCCGCGTCGTCGGACCCGCGGGCCGGCGACCCGCGGAATGTGCAGACGCTACTTCGGGTCGCACGACCCGCGAAGTTCCACCGCCACGGCCGACGGCGGTCCGGTACCATCCGGTCCACCTCGGCCGAGGGGGGACCATGGGCACGATCGATCGGCGCACCTTCCTCGCGACCGGTCTGAAGGCCGGTGCGGTGTTGACGGCGATCGGGAGCTACGAGACAAGCCGACGCGCTCGTCCGGCCCGATGCGCCGCGGGCGGCAGCCGCCGCGACAACACACGGTCCCGGTGCGCCGACCTCGCTCGCCACCACTGGCGTCGCCGGGCCGGTCGGCGTCGACCCCGACGACGTCCTCTTCGCCTGGCAGGTGAACGACCCGCGCCGCGGCGCGCGCCAGGGTGGATACCGGATCGTGGTCACCAACGGCGAGGGCACCCACCGGAGCGTGTGGGACTCGGGGGAGGTCAGCAGCGGCCGTCAGGCCTTCGTCGCCTACGGCGGTCCCACGCTCGCGCCCGGACACCGCCTACCACTGGACCGTGCAGACCGCCGATGCGGCGGGGCGCTGGAGCAAGCCGAGTCCGCCGTCGGCCTTCACCACCGGCTTGCGGGATCCCGACTGGAGCGCACAATGGCTCCGGCCCGGGCCGGCCGACCCGGGCGTCGAGTCGTACGCCTACCTGCGGACCGAGCGGCCCCTACCCGCGGGGACCATCGAACGGGCCACCGCGTACGTGGCGGCCGCCCACCGCTACCAACTGTGGGTCAACGGATCCGAGGCCGACGCGGGGCCGAGCTTCTGCTTCCCCGACGAGCAGTACTACCAAGCGACCGACCTCACCGGCGATGGTCCACGCAGGCCGCACCAACGCGTTCGGAGTGCTCCACCACTGGTACGGGCCCGGACGTGGCCGGCCCACGTCGGCCCCGGGCCTTTTGGTCGAGATCGCCGTGCACTACAGCGGCGGCCGGGTGGTGATCGTCTCCTCCGACGGCTCGTGGCGGACGCGCAAGGCCGAGTGGCTCGCCGCCCCGCAGCGCAACAACGACAGCGGGGACTTCGTCGAGTGGATCGACGCGCGGCTCCACCCGACCGGCTGGTCGTCTCCGGGCTTCGACGACTCGACTTGGTCGGCCGGCGGCGGTGCGCGGACCGGCCGGCACCGCACCCTTCACCCGCCTCTACGCGCAGCGCACCCGGATCGCCGAGCACGCGGTCGCGCCGAGCTCGGTGCGTACATTGCCGAACGGCTCCGTCGTGGTCGACTTCGGCAAGGTCTACGCCGGGCGACCCAAGGTGTCCTTCGCGCACGGGCGGGACGGGCACACCGTCCCGCTCCACGTCGGCTACACCCTCGACCCGGACGGATCGGTCTCGACCATCCACAACACCCAGGGGACCGATCTCTCCTTCTCCTACATCCAGCGCTCCGGCGCGCAGACCTTCCTTCCCTACTGGTACCTCGGGTTCCGCTACCTCCAGATCGACCGGCCCGGCGAGCCGATCGGCCACGGCCAGGTCGCCTTGCTCGCACGCCACGCGACGATGCCGCACACCGAGTCCGCCACCTTCTCCTCTTCGAACCCGAAGCTCGAGCCGGTGTGGGCGCTCTGCGCGCGCTCCGCCCTCTACACCTCCCAAGAGCAGTTCATCGACACCCCGACCCGCGAGAAGGGCCAGTTCCTCTGGGACGCGGCGAACGAGTCGGAGACCCTCATGCGCACCTACGCGGAACAGAACCTGAGCTGGCAGGGGCTGCGCGACATGGCGCGGGCCCAGGCCCGGTACTGGGCGGCGTCCGGCCAGGTCAACGAGGTCTACCCCAACGACGACGGCCCGCAGAACTACCCGACGTTCACCGCTCGTTACCCCGACTGGGTGTGGCGGTACTACCTCTCGACCGGTGACCAGGCGACTCTCGCCGCGCTGTTCCCGACCTTGCAAGGTGTGTCGGACTTCCTCGCGGGGACGGTCGATGCGACGACAGGGCTCGTCTCGGGGCAGCCGATGTCGACCAACGGCGACCAGCAGTACGGCTACGACTACGACACCAACGCCGACACCACGCTCAACATCCTGACCGTCAACGCGTTCGACCGGATCGGCGCGATCGCCGGCCTGCTCGGCGAGACGGCTGTCGCGACCGCTTCGGCGGGACCGGGCCGCGGCACTCGCCGGCGCGGTCAACGCCCTCCTCGTCCGCGCCGACGGTCTCTACGTGGACGGTCTCACCACGGCCGGGACCCAGAGCCCCCACGCGTCCCAGCTGGCCAACGCCGCCGCGCTCGCCTACGGCGTCGTGCCCGCTGCCAGAACGGCCACGGTTGCGCGCTACGTCGCGTCGCTCGACATCTCGGTCGAGCCCGACCACGGGATGGAACTACTGCGAGCCCTCCACACGGGCGGGCTCGACTCGGAGGTGGTACGGCTGCTCACCGACGCGTCCTTCCCTGGCTGGGCGGCCATCCTCCGGCAAGGTGGCACGTTCACCTGGGAGACCTGGACGCCGAGCGACCTGATCGGCGACAGCATGTCCCACGGCTGGGGCTCCCCCGCTCTGGTCGCGATGCAAGAAGCACTCGTCGGCGCGATCCCGACCGCTCCGGATCCGGCAGGTCCGTCCACCATCGTGACCGTCACCCCGCCCTCGGGAGGCCTCGGCCACGCGTCGGGAACCTTCCCGACACCCTCGGGTTCCTACTCGGTCGCCTGGCAACGAACCGGTTCTACGACCACGGTCGCGCTCGGCGTGCCGCCGAACGCGGCCGCGCACCTCCGGCTACCGGGCGCCTCGCTCTCAGAGGTGACCGAGGGCGGGGTGCCCGTCGCACACGCCGCAGGGGTGAGCGCGGCCTCGGCCGACGGCGCCGCGGTCCTCACCGTCGGCGCCGGTCACTACGACTTCGTGGCTCGGACCAGCTGAACGGAAGCGTCGGTCAGCCGGCCGCGCCTCTGATCACCCTCACCACGTGCGCGCCGGCGTCCGCGTAGACGAGGTCGCCGGCCGAGGTGACCGCGAGCCCGGCCGGGTCGGCCATGTGGGTACGGACCCAGGTCACCCGGTTGTCGAGCGTCCCGCTCGGGCGAGCACCGGCGACGGTGACCATGTTTCCGCCGCCGACCTGCGAGCCGAAGAGCGTGGTCGAGCCGTCCGCCACGAACCGGATGACCCGCATCGCCCCGTCGGCGACGTAGAACCCTCCGCCCGGGCCGAGTGCGAGGCCGCTCGGGAAGTTGACCTCCCCGGTCTGGCCGAGGGCGGACAGCCCGTCGATCAGGTACGGCCCGTAGGACCCTTCGCCGGCCACGGTGCCGAGGGCATCGGCCGCCAGTTGGACACCGAAGAAGGCGCCACTCGACGCGGCCAGCTCGCGGACGGTCCGGTTGCCCTGGTCGGCCACCAGCACGTCACCGGCCGGGTCCACCGCGAGCGCGCCGGGATCCCACAACTGCGCGCCGAGGGCTGGACCGCCGTCACCGGCGGAACCGCAGACTCCGGTGCCGGCAACAGTCGCAACCTGGCCACGAACCACCGACACCCCGTAGCGAACGCCGTCGGACGCAGCGACCAGTCGGAGCCGACAGTTGCCGGTGTCCGCGATCAGGAGGTCACCCGAAGGATCGATCGCGACGCCCGAAGGCAGCTCGAACTGCGCCTTCGTCGCCGGGCCACCGTCACCGCCGTCACCGGATACTCCACTGCCCGCGACCGTGACCGGGGATCCGATCCGCGCCGTTGCACCGTCGAGCGCGACGCGGCCCGACGGCAACTCGTCGATCCGCGCCGCGGCCGCGTAGTCGACGAAGAGGTCTCCCGACGCGTCGACGACGAGCGCGGTCGGCTCCGGATGCGTCGCGTTGCACGTCCCGCCCGCGAGCGTCACCATCTGGCCGGCACGGACGTGCTTGCCGAAAAGCGTTCCCGTGTGCGCGGCGTACCGCGCGGACTCGACAGTTGCCGGTATCGGCGATGAAGAGGTCGCCGCGCCCGTCGACCGCAAGTCCCGAGGGCGCGTCGAGCTGCGCGTGCGTGGCCGCCCCGCCGTCCCCGGCGCTTCCCGGCGCTCCGGTGCCGGCGACGTTCGTCACGGCCGAAGGCGAAGATCCCGAGCCGCCCGCGGCCGCACCGCTCGCGCTCGCGTAGCCGGCCGTCGCTCCGCTCCCCGCGATCACGAGGACGACTCCTGCGATCGTGGCAGCGACGACCACAACGGCAAGGAACACCCTTCGACGGATCACCGTGGCTCCCCCACGGCGACCATGATGGGCCATCGTGGCGGCGCAGGCCACGGCTTGCTTGGTGAGCGGCCATCGAACGGCCGGAAAGCCGACCCTCGCCGAGGCCGCCGGCGGGGGTCCTGACCGGCGGAGGCATCCCGAACGCGCCTGATCGAAACTGGCTCTGCCAGGCCTACCCGGCAGCAACCGGAGACTCTCTTCCACGACGCACTCGGCTTCGAGAACCTGGCCGCAGTGTGGCCGCAGTACGCGGCGCGAGGAATCCGCACACCGGTCGTCGCACGCGAGATCGAGAGCCGGCGGTGACACGATCGCTGCGAGAGGGTTCCCTCCCGGGTGTCGAGGTGACCGCGGTCCGGCTGGTCGCGCCGCAACCGACTCGACGCGAGCCGATCGCCGCGACGGGAGCTCGATCCGCGATGGCGTGATCGATTGCTGTCACGTACGGACCCGCCCGACGAGATCCTCGACCGCGATGCTGTCGCCGAATTCTCTGTCGACAACGACGGACGTACACCGCGCGCGATCACGACCGAAATGCTCGAGAAGTCGTGACTGTTTCCGAAACCAACTCTGAACCGGTCACTTCGACGAGCCACCCGCGTCGTGCCCTCTGCCAGTTCTTTCGACGCAGGGAGGCGATCGATCCCTGTCGATGAAGTTGCAGGCCACGACGTATCGAACATGCGTTCCGTCGCAGGCGCACGAGGCCGGGTTTGTCTTTAGCGCGAATCGGCCTGTAGGTTGGAGTCTCTTGTGTTTCTCGCCCGGTGTACGCCGTTGGCGCAGTTGAACGCATCCCCTCTCCGACGGACCGTCACCACGGTGATGTCCGCGTCTTTTGTCGCGGCCACGTTCGCGATGGCGTTCGCGTCGCGACCGGCAGGCGGGGACGCGGTCTCCTCGCTCAAGTCGCAGGCGATCGCCATCTCACAGAAGATCGTGCTGGAACAGCTCCAGATCGGCGCGTACCAACAGCAGTACTCGGTCTACTCGCAGAAGGTCGCGAGCGACCAAGCCGCGGTGACCGCGATCGACCAGCAGATCGGAGCGGACCAGCAGAACATCGACGCGAAGACCCAGGTGGTCCGAAAGACAGCGGTGATGACCTACATGAGCGCGGGCGCGGCGTCGTCGGATGCGAGCGTCTCGCTGTTCACCGGCAACGCCAACCGGGTGCAGGCGGCGAGTGAGTACTCGGGCATCGCGGTCGGCAACATCAACACGGCGGTCGATCAGCTCCACACCGCCAGGCTCATCCTGCAGTCGGATCAGCAGTCGCTCCAACGCAAACAGGCCGAGGACCAGTCCGACCTCACCCAGCAGTCGAACAACCTCTCCCAGGCAGACAACACCGAACAGCAGCTGGCCGCGACCCGGTCGGTGGTCAACGGCCAGCTGGCGGCAGCCGTGGCGCAGGAAGCGGCCGCGCAGCGGGCTCTCGCAGCCGCGGCAGTCGCCGCCGCCCAGCGGGCCGCCGCGAAGGCGCATCCGAGCAGCCCACCCTCGACCAGCGGGGCACCGGCGCCTTCCTCGCCGCCGCCCTCGCCGGCAACGCTCGCCACGAACGCGCCCGCGCCTTCGCCGCCCTCGGGAGCCGGCGGTGGCGAGAACCTGAGCGACCCGCCGCTGCCCCCGTTCCTCCAGTGCGTGGTGCAGGCCGAATCCGGCGGCAACTACGGCGCGGTCTCGCCGAACGGCGAGTACATGGGTGCGTTCCAATTCTCGCAGTCGACCTGGAACTCGGCGGCGTCGGCGGCCGGGCTCGGCTGGCTGGTCGGGGTGCCGCCGAACGAAGCCTCGAAGGCCGCGCAGGACACCGTCGCGGTCGCGCTCTACGCCTTGGATGGCCAGCAGCCCTGGCTCGGCGACCGCTGCGCGTAGCCGAGCTCCGAACCCGCCCGACTTCCCTCGCCGCTGCCGACCGGTCAGCGGAACGCGCAGCCGCCGGTGCCCGCACACACTTCGCACTCGGGCGCTTCACCCGCCGCGTGGGCGAGGCAGTGGGCGACCCGCCCCTCGACGATCCCGGCGAGCGCAGGGTGCGGGCCGAGCGGGGCGGCCACCAGGTAGCGGACGCCGGGGTGTGCGCTTGCCGCCTCGGCGGCCAGAGCGGGGATGTCCTCGCTCCAGTGGCTGCCGGGCCAGAGGAAGTACGGGACGACCACGACCGTCGCCGCGCCCGCCGCCACGCACGCGGCGAACGCGGTCGCGATCGACGGTTCGGCGATCTCCATGTGGGCAGGCTCGACCGTGGCGTACTCGCCCTCGCCGGGGAAACCCCGGACGAACTCCTCGTGCCAGCGGTTCGCCTCGGGCCGGCGCGAGCCGTGGTCGACCACCACCACTCCCACTCGCTCGCGACCGTCCGCGGCGGATTCGACCTCCACGCCCCGACGCTCGCTCACCTGCGCCACCCTAGGCCCCGTTCTGCCGATCATCGCCCGCGAGCTGGGACGACGCACCGCGAGAAACCCCAATTCGCACAGTGTCGGCTTCTACGATTGGCGGGCGATGCCGGCACCGGGACACCCTGACCAGCCGGCGTCGACGACCGAATCCGAGCACGTTCCGCCCGCCCCCGACAGCAGGGGCGGCTCCCCACGACCACGTCGCCGCCCCTCGGTCCGCCAGGCGGAAGGCGCCGAAAAAGGCGGGCCCCGCGGCCGAGCCAGCCTCGCGATCGGCGGTCCGCGGCTGGGTGCAGCGTGCCGAACACGAACGGCGCTCGAGTCCGCGCCTCAGGTTCGACGCGGACGGAGTGGTCGTCTTGAACGACCGGCGAGTGCCCGGCTCGAAGCTCTCCATCGACCTCATCGCGGTGTCGCCGGCGGGCGTCTTCGTGATCGAGGCCAAGAACTACAAAGGCCTCGTCCACACCAAACGGCTCGGTCCGTTCTGGAACCTGGGGCCCGATCAGCTCCACATCGGTCGCCGCAACTGCACGCCCTCGATCGTGGACGTCACCAAGAAGGGCGAGGCCGTACGGGGGGTGCTTTCGGCGACGTCGTGGGGATCCGAGGTTCCGGTCAGAGCGGTCCTCTGCCTCACCCGGGCCGAGTGGGGCTTTGCAGCCGCCGTCGAAGTGGGCGACGTGCTCGTGGGCTGGCCGAAGCTCATCGCCGGCAAGATGCAAGATCCGGTCGTGATGGACTCCTCGACGGTCGAGGAGGTATCCGAGATGATCGGCGAACGGCTCCCGACCACCTGACTCAGGGGAGCCGGGCGTCGACGACGCGCCAGCAGTACCAGGCGACGAGGGACCGGTACGGCCGGAACGGCTCGCCGAGCGGGTCGAGGTCCGCCGGGCGTGGCACGTCGGGGAGGTCCCAGGCCCGAGCGAAGCCGGCCCGCACCCCGTAGTCGCCGACCGGCCAGACGTCCTGGCGGCCGAGGGTCGACAGCAAGAACATCTGCGCGGTCCAGGTCCCGATCCCACGGACCTGCGTCAGGTGTTCGACGACGTCGTCGTCGGAGAGTCGCCCGATCCGATCGAGGGCGACGTCGCCCGAGTCGACTTTGGCGGCCAGGTCGCGTAGGGCGGCCGTCTTCGCCCCACTCAGCCCGCACGACGCGAGGAGCTCGGGTGACGCCGCGAGGACGCCGGCGGGCGTGACCTCGCCGCCGAGCGCGACGACCAGACGGCCGTGGATGGCCGCGGCGGCGGCACCGGCGAGTTGCTGGTACACGATCGCCCGGGCGAGGGTGGCGAAGCGTTCGGGTGCGGGCACCGGGCGACGAGCCGGCGGAGGACGGTGCGCCTCGATGAGGCCGTCGAGCACCGGATCGCGCTCGGCGAGCGCGGAGAGGGCGGCACGTACCGAGCGGGACACGGCCGCGATGATGCCATCGGGCGGCTCTCCGCCACGAAGCGCGCCGCGACGAAAGCGGCCGTGGCCCACTGCCGAGGACACCGCGTAGGCTTCGGGCGCGGGGCGCGGGCAGGTGCGGTGAGGAGTGTCCAGGCGGCGCTCCGGTGATCGATCGGAGGAGAGATGGCGCTCAAGGACAAGGTGGCGATCGTCACCGGAGGCAACAGCGGTATCGGCAAGGCCATCGTGCTGGCGCTCGCCGAACAGGGTGCGAACGTGGCGATCGACTACGTGTCGAATCCCGACGCGACCGAGGAACTGGAACGCCAGGTGGCGGGGCTCGGCGACAAGGCGATCGGCGTCGATGCCGACGTGAGCAAGGTCGAGGACCTGCAGCGGCTGATCGACGAGACGGTCAAGGCCTTCGGGCGTCTCGACATCATGGTGAACAACGCTGGAGTGGAAACCAGGACCTCGGTGCTCGACACCACGGAGAAGCAGTACGAGTTCGTACTGAACGTGAACTTGAAGAGCGCCTTCTTCGGTACCCAGCTGGCCGCCAAGCAGATGATCGCCCAGGGCGGAGGCGGGCGGATCATCAACCTCACCTCGGTCCACGAGGATTGGCCGATGCCGGGTAACACCCCTTACTGCCTCTCGAAGGGCGGCATGCGGATGTTGACCCGGACCGCGGGCGTGGAACTGGCACCGCACGGCATCACGGTGACCGGCGTCGGGCCGGGCGCGGTCGACACCCCGATCAACAAGCAGACCGAAGACGATCCGAAGGCGCTGGCGAAGTTGGAAGCCGCGATCCCCCTCGGGCGGCTGGCCGAACCCTCCGAGATCGGAAGCGTGGTCGCCTTCCTCGCCGGTGACGGCGCCAGCTACGTGACGGCGACGACGATCTTCGCCGACGGCGGGATCATGCAGTCGAGCCCGGGCCTCTGACCGCGATCCGAGGAATCCTCAGAGCGAGGTAACCGCCCGGAGCACCTTCTCGCCGATGAGCGCCAGGTGGTCGAGGTCGGAGAGGTCGAGGATCTGGAGGTAGACGCGCTCGACGCCGGCGGCCGCTAGTTCCGAGAGCCTGGCGACGACCTCGTCAGGAGTGCCGCAGAGCCCGTTCCGTCGCAACTCGTCGACTTCGCGGCCGATCGCGTCGGCTCGTCTGGCGACCTCGGCGGCGTCGCGCCCGCAGCAGACGACCTGAGCCGCGGAGTAGACGAGCGACGAGGAGTCACGACCCGCCTCGTCGCAGGCCTGGCGGACCCTGCCGAAGGCGGCCGCGGTGTCGTCGATCGACGAGAACGCGACGTTGAACTCCGAGGCGTACCGCGCCGCCAGCCGCGGGGTGCGCTTCGGGCCGTGACCGCCCACGATGATCGGAGGCCCCGGCCGCTGCCGGGGCTTCGGGAGCGCGGGGCTGTCGGTCAACCGGTAGTGCGGGCCCTCGAAGGAGAACTGCTCGCCGACCGGGGTGGACCACAGACCGGTGATGATCGCGAGCTGCTCCTCGAGGCGGGTGAAACGTTCGCCGAGCGGAGGAAAGGGGACGCCGTACGCGGTGTGCTCTGCGTCGTACCAGCCGGCGCCGAGGCCGAGCTCGACCCGCCCGTCGCTCATCGCGTCGACTTCGGCGACGGTGACCGCGAGCAATCCGGGCAGACGGAACGTCGCGGACGTGAGCAGGGTGCCGAGCCGGATCCGGCTCGTCTCACGAGCGATGCCCCCGAGGGTCACCCATGCGTCGGTGGGCCCCGGCAAGCCGTTCCCCCCACCCATGACCAGGAAGTGGTCGCTGCGGAAGAAGGCGTCGAATCCGAGGTCCTCGGCGGCACGGGCCACCGCGAGGAGCTCGTCGTAGGAGGCGCCCTGCTGGGGCTCGGTGAAGATACGAAGGAGCATGGAGACGGTCTAGCCGAGCCCGTCCTCGGTCGCGCCCTTCAGCGTGACGCGGTTGGCGCGGCTCGATGCCGAGCACGCGGCCGACGACCAGGATCCCCGCCACCCGGGCCCCGCAGGTCACGGAGCGCGGCCGCGGCGCTCTGGGCGCGAGCCCCGGTCGTCACGGTGTCGTCGAACACGAGGACCTTCCGAGCGTGCAGTGCCCGTCGGTCGATCCCGGGCGACGCGACGTAGCCGCGCCGGGAGGCGACCAGGTGACCGAGCGGCTCGTCGCCTCTCACCAGGAGCGGCTGGTCGAGCTCCGCGAGGCCGGGAATCGCTTCGACGAGCGAGTCAGCGGGCGATCCGGCCCGTCCGCAGGAGGAGGGAACCGTCGTCACCAGGTCCCAGCCGCCCGAAAAGCGAGCCCGCACTGCGTCCCCGTTCGCAGCCAGCCACAGCTCGACCAGGGCGGCCAGTGCGGAAATCCGCGCCGCTCGTGCCTCGGTGGAGGGTGCGTCCTTGTAGCCGCGGAGCAGCCCGTGCATGCGGTCGCCGATCCGGTACTCGGTCATCGCGACGACCGGTACCAACGGCAGCCCCAGTTGCTCGACGATGGTCGTGCAGCAGAAGCAGTGCGCGAACCCGCGGGTGGGGCGCCCGCAGACGCCGCAGCGGTCGATCCGAGAGGCGGTGCTCGTCGCCATTTGCTGCTCCGTCGTCGCCGGCGCGAAACCGGAAGGGTTGTCGGCGACGCGTCATGGCGGTGCGCCGCGAGCCCGGGACGACGCCGATCAGTCCGGCGCGTCCCCCGAGGGTCCCCTCGGGCTATCGGACCGATCGCCGGCGCGCTGCAGCAGGAAGGTGCCGGTCGCACGGCTGACCAACCGCTCCTCGCCGTCACGAACAACCGCCTCGCCGTAGGCGACCTGGCGGGCCATCCGGACCACCTCGCCGCGGAGGAGATAGCTCGCGCCGAGTAGCGCCGGGACGCATCGTCTCGACCTTCATCTCGAGGGTGGCCTTCGTCCGGTCACGACCGGGCAGCGCAGCGTTGATGGCGAAGTTCATGGCCGCGTCGAGCAGCAAGCCGTGTACGCCGGCCTGGACGATCCCGTGCGGATTGCAGGCCGCTGCGGTGGGGACGAAGGTGCCCGACGCCCAACCCAGGTCCTCACCGTCGACCCCGTAGTCGTCGAAGGCCGCACCCACGGCCGCGATGAGCGCCATACCGCCGTCCCCGAGCCAGCGGTCCATGTCCTTCACCCGTACGACCACGGACCGACCGTAGTGCGGGGCTGGATCATCGTCGTTCCACAAGGATCGGGCCGAGGGGTTCCGATCGTGCACCTTCGGTGTTAGACCGGAGGTGAGCGGACCAACCATCTCAACAAGGAGGGCGGCGATGCACGTCTCGAGGCTCCATCTTCGGATTCGGATCGGGCGCCTCGCCGGCGCACTCGCACTCGCAGCCGGCACGCTGACCCTCGCCTCGGTCACGCTCGGCATCGCGGGGTCGGCCCCGGCCGGTGCCGCAACCGGATGTGGGATGTCGGTCGGCCCGATCCAACTCGAGGGCGCAGCCGGCAGCCTCGTCTTCGACGCGCAGACAATTCCGGCAGTACCCGGACAGGGCTGCAACGCGACGGTCTCGTTGACCGGCACGATCGAGACGCCGGGGGGCACCCTGCCCAACAACGTCGCCGGGAACGGACAGGCTCACACCCTGACGGTGAGCTTCCTGCCGGGCCAGCCCCCTCCGGACATCATCTGGGAGTGGTCGCCGCACTGCGCCGACCCGGGGACCCTTCCGTACCAGTTCTTCGTCTCGAGCCCGACTGCCGGCGCCGCCACCTCGCCCCCACTCAACCCAAGCGGAAGTCCGAGTCTGTCCTGCAGCTTGGTCGGCACGATCCCCGGTTCGACACTCAACCCGCCGGAGGTCGAGTTCCCGAACCCGCAGAGCTTCGTCGGGATGGCACCGACCCCCGGCAACCTCGGCTACTGGCTGGTCACCCGGAGTGGTGAGGCCTCGTCCTTCGGCAACGCCACCGGGATGACCGCCTCGTTCGGCAACGCACCGGTCGTCGGTGCGGCCGATGCCTCCGCGACCGGCTACTGGCACGCCGCCGCCGACGGCGGCGTGTTCGCGCTGGGCACTGCCCCGTTCTTCGGCTCGATGGGCGGTCATCCGCTCAATGCGCCGGTAGTGGGCATCGCCTCGACACCGGACCACGGCGGCTACTGGCTGGTCGCGACCGACGGCGGGGTCTTCTCCTTCGGCGACGCACTTTTCCAGGGCTCGATGGGCGGCCACCCGCTCAACCAGCCGGTCGTCGGCATCGCCTCGACCCCCGACGGGAAGGGTTATTGGTTGGTCGCGGCCGACGGCGGGGTCTTCTCCTTCGGCGACGCACTTTTCCAGGGCTCGATGGGCGGCCACCCGCTCAACAAGCCGGTCGTGGGCATGGCGGGCAACGGGGCGGGCGGATACTGGCTGGTCGCCAGCGACGGCGGGGTCTTCTCCTTCGACGCGACCTTCGAGGGCTCGCTCGGCAGTATCACCCTCAACGCTCCGATCAGCGCGATGGCCGCCGCGGACGGCGCGGGCTACTGGATGGTCGGCGGCGACGGCGGGGTCTTCGCCTTCGGCGACGCACCCTTCCGGGGTTCGGCGGTCTGAGCGGGCAGCGGAAGCTTTCTACCTGGCACGACCGGCCGCCGTGGTCGGCGGACGGTGCCCGGCGGTAGAATCTTGACCGGACGGTCAAGTTCGGAGCGGGGAACCGCTGCAGGGGTGGATGGGCCGTCCGCAAGATCGATTGGACAGGGCCGACAGGTTGTCGAAACCGTCGGACCACGGAAGGGAGAGCACCATGACCGAGGCAGTCATCGTCGACGCCGTACGGACCGCAGGCGGTAAGCGCAACGGCAAGCTCCGCAACTGGCACGCCGCCGATCTCGCCTCCGAGACGCTCATCGCGCTGGTCGAGCGCAACGACCTCGATCCCGCTGTGGTCGACGACGTGATCATGGGCTGTGTGATGCAGGTCGGTGAGCAGTCGCTCAACGTGGGCCGCAACGCGGTGCTCGCCGCGGGGTTCCCCGAGTCGGTGCCGGCGACGACGATCGACCGCCAGTGCGGCTCGTCGCAGCAGTCCTGCCACTTCGCGGCCCAGGGCGTCATGGCCGGTGCCTACGACGTGGTGATCGCTGGAGGCGTCGAGGTCATGACCCGCACCCCGATGGGCGCGTCGGTCGTTCCCGACCTCGGCTACCCCTTCGGCCCACGGATGATGGCGCGCTACGCAGAGCGCGGCGGACTGGTCGGCCAGGGAGAGGGAGCCGAGCTCATCGCCGACAAGTGGAACCTGAGCCGAGAGCAGCTCGACGCGTACGCGCTGCGCTCCCAGCAGCTCGCCGCCCAGGCGACCGCGGAGGGCAGGTTCGAGCGCGAGATCATCCCGGTCAAGGTGAAGGACGACGACCGCCAGGACACCGACGAGCTGATCACCGCCGACGAGGGGATCCGGCCCGACACCTCCCTCGAGGCCCTCGCCACCCTCAAGCCGGCGTTCCGCGTCCGAGAACGGCCGGATCACCGCCGGTAACTCCTCCCAGATCACCGACGGTGCCTCGGCGGTGCTGATCATGAGCGAGGAGAAGGCCGCCGCACTCGGGCTCACCCCGCGAGCCCGCTTCCACAGCTTCGCGGTGGTCGGCAGCGATCCGATCACCATGCTGACCGGACCCATTCCGGCAACCCGCTCGGTGCTCGAGCGGGGCAAGCTCGCCCTCGAGGACATCGACCTCATCGAGATCAACGAGGCCTTCGCCTCGGTCGTCCTCGCCTGGCAGCAGGAGATCAAGCCCGACTTCGCCAAGGTCAACGTCAACGGTGGCGCGATCGCGCTCGGGCACCCGCTCGGCGCATCGGGAGCCAAGCTGATGGCGACACTGGTCAACGAGCTCGAGCGGACCGGCGGGCGCTACGGGTTGCTGACCATGTGCGAAGGCGGCGGCATGGCCAACGCCACCATCATCGAACGCCTGGGCTGAGCTCGGTCCTCACTTGCGGGCGCTCCGGGCGGAGCCACAGCCGCCCGGTCAGCGGTAACGGGTGGCCAGCAGGAGCCCAACGAAGATCGAGCCGATCGCGGCGATGAGCCAGAGGTTGTTGACGCCTCCCGGCAGCAGACCCGCGTAGTTGACGATCACCACCACCACGCCGATCAGGAAGAACGCGAGGATCAACGGACCCATCCACCGCGGGCTGGTCTTCACGTTCTTCGCGACAGGTGGCGTATAGCGAACGCCCTTGGTCTGGCGAGGTGTCGTGCGCCCGCCGCCCTTCTTCGACGACTTGCCGGAACCGGCCTTGGCCTTGGTTGCCATGGGCGAACAATAGCCAGTCGCCGGTGGGCGACGTCCTCGCTCGAAGCGAGACGAACACCGCTGACGGGTACGATCGGCTGCCGTGCGCACGCGAGTGCTGGTGATCGACAACTACGACTCGTTCGTCTACAACCTCGTCCAGGAGCTCGGCGAGCTCGGAGCCGAGCCGGTCGTGCACCGCAACGATGCGATCGACATCGAGGGGATCCGGGCCGCCGAGCCCGACGCGGTGCTCATCTCGCCGGGCCCGGGGCGCCCCGAGGACGCCGGAATCTCGATGACCGTCGTCGACCAGCTCGCAGGTGAGCTCCCGATCCTCGGGGTGTGCCTCGGGCATCAGGCCATCGGCCAGGTCTACGGAGGGAAGATCGTCGGCGCGCCCACCCTGATGCACGGCAAGACCTCCTCGATCCACCATGACGGCATCGGGGTCTTCGCAGGGTTGCCCGATCCCTTCGTCGCGACCCGGTACCACTCGCTGGTGGTCGACCCGGCGACCGTGCCCGACGAGCTGGAGGTGACCGCCACTACCGGGGACGGGGTGGTGATGGGACTCCGCCACCGCGAACTCGACATCGAAGGTGTGCAGTTCCACCCCGAGTCGTTCCTCACACCGAGCGGGCCGAGCCTCCTGTCGAACTTCCTCGCGGCCACCACCTGAGTCGACGCGCGAGGAGGCGCGCGGAGCACCTCAGAGCCCGGGCCGGAACCGCCCGCGTAGGTTGCCGTTGCCGTTGCCGTTCCCGTTGCCGTTGCCGCCCGGGTTCGTCGTCGTGGTGGTCGTGGTCGAGGTCGTGGTCGACGAGGTGGAGGTGGTGGTCGAGGTGGTCGCGGGCGGTGCCCCGGTCGACACCGCGAGGTTGACCGCGGTCCCAGGGCTCACCAGCGTGCCCGGGCCGGGATTCGACTGGATCACCTGGCCGGAGCTGTACACGGTGGAGGCCTCGAAGGAGACGCTCCCGACGCTGAGCCCCGCTTGGCCGAGCGCCGCGCCCGCCTGGGACTGAGAGAGCCCGATCACCGAGGGCACCGAGACGTCGGCCGGACCGGACGACACGGTGAGAACCACGATGCTGCCCGGGTTCACGTTGGTGCCCGACTGCGGATTCGCGCTCAGCACCGAGCCGCTCGGCGCCGCGTTCGACTTGTAGACCACCTGGTACTGGAGACCCGCGCTCTGAAGGAGCGACTCGGCCGTCGAGAGTGAGGTGTTGGTGATCCCCTGGGGAACGGGGATCTGCTGGACCGGGAAGGGCACGGCCACCTTCAAGGTGACGGTGTCACCTTTGCTGACCAGCGCATTGGCCGCCGGATCGGTCGAGACGACGGTGCCCACCGTCTTGTTGGACGCCAGGTTCTGCTTGTGCACCACCAGCCCGTCGCTCTGGAGGGTCGTGGTCGCCTGGGCGGCCGGCTGGCCGACCACGTTCGGCAGGTTGAAGGCGGCATTGCCACCGAGGTAGCCGAGGTTCCGCGCGAGGAAGAAGCCCGCGAGCAGGAGAAGTGCAAGAAGGATGGCGAGGGCGATCGCGTAGTTCCGGGTGCGGTGGGGGTGATCCTCCTCTTCCCGTCTTCGCCTGGCCCTGCTCCGTCCTCTCCGCCAGGTGCGGTGGCGGCGATCGCCTGGGTCGCGTCGAGCCCGACCGCGCCCATCGCCAGGGTGGCGCCCGAAGCGGCCATCATCGCGGTGGCCTCGGTGGCGGCGAGAACCGAGCGACCCTCGTTGAAGCGGAGCAGGTCCGCGCGCAGGTCCTCGGCCGTCGCGTAGCGATAATTGGGGTCCTTCGCCAGGCATTTGAGGATGATCGCCTCGAAGGTGGGCGGAATCGTCGGGTTGATCTCGCGGGGAGCCGGCGGATGGTCGCGCACGTGCTTCGATGCGACGGCGACCGGCGTGTCCCCGAGGAAGGGGGGGCGCCCGGTGACCATCTCGAAGAGCACGACGCCGAGCGAGTAGATGTCGCTGCGGGCGTCCACACCCACTCCCTCCGCCTGCTCGGGCGAGAAGTAGGTGGCGGTGCCCATCACCGCCCCGGTCTGGGTGAGGCTCTCCTCGGTGTTGATCGCCCGGGCGATCCCGAAGTCGGTCACCTTCACCTGACCGTCGTCGGTGATCAGGATGTTGCCGGGCTTCACGTCGCGGTGGATCACCTGGTGCTTGTGTGCGTAGCCGAGCGCGGCGGCCACGTGGGCACCGATGTCGGCCGTGCGCTCGGGCGTCATCGTGTTCGGCAGGTTGGTCTTGAGGATGGAGGAGAGCGGGCGACCGTCGATGTACTCCATCACGATGAAGTAGGTGCCCGAGTCCTCTCCCCAGTCGAAGACCGGCACGATGTTGGGGTGCGAGAGGTTGGCGGCCGCCTGGGCCTCCCGCTTGAAGCGCTCGACGAAGGATCGGTCGACCGAGAGCTCGGGGAAGAGCACCTTCAGGGCGACCGGGCGGTCGAGCAGGCGGTCCCGAGCGCGGTAGACCTCGGCCATCCCGCCGCGGGCGATGAGGTGGTTGAGCTCGTAGCGCTCGGAGAACACCCGCGGTGTCTGGGTCGGATCCATGTACGTCAAAGCCTATGCCTGCCCTTCTGGCACTCCCGAGATTCTCCTCGCCGCTCGGCGCGGATCGCGCGAACCGTGGTCACGGTGTCGCCGCCAGCGCGTCGCCGAGGATGGCTCGGGTGACCGGACCGGACACTTCGGCACCGGTTTTGCTCGCCGGTTGGTTCGGGACCGCCACGGCCACGGCGACCTTCGGGTCGTTCGCCGGGGCGAAGGCGATCATCCAGTCGTTGGTGAGCGGGTTGGCGGAGGTCCCGACCTCGGCGGTTCCGGTCTTCGCCGCCACATTCCACGAGGCTGGGAAGACGCCCGCCGCCGTTCCGAATGAGACCACGCCCTTCATCAGGTTGGTGACCGCGGCCGCGGTCAGCGGATTGGTGGCGCTGATCCAGGGCTTCGGTGTGTAGGTCGTGACCAGGTTGCCCTGCGAATCGCGGATGGACTGCATCACGTGTGGCGTCATGATCACCCCGTTGTCGGCGATGGCGTCAGCGACCAGCGCCATCTGGAGGGGGGTCGCTACGTCGGTGGCGACGGAGGTGCCCTGACCGAAGGCTGCGTAGGCCTGGAGGGGTGGATTGTTGACCAACTGGGCCGGAGTCGGCGCGGTCGAAATGCCCGCTCCGGGGAGGTCGATCGGGATCGGCTGGTTGAAGCCGAACGCCTGCGCCGCCACGCCGAGGTTCGATTGGAGCGCCATGCCGTATTGCGCGAAGACGATGTTGCAGGACTGTGGAAGCGCAAACTGGATCGTTCCTCCGCAGGGCTCCTGGTGGTAGTTGCAGAGCGGGAGCGGAGTCTGCGGAACCGAGATGCAACCCATAACCGGGTAGTTGATACTTGCAAGCGACGGGTCGTGGTCGTAGACGGCAGACGACGTCACCACCTTGAAGGTCGAACCCGGCAGAAAGCCCCTCTGGTACGCCCTCGAGACGAGCGGGCTCTCGCCCTTGTTGGAGTTGAGCAGGTTCCAATAGAACTTCTCGGTATTCCCGTCGGTGGAAACCAGGCCGGTCGGATCGAAGGTCGGGTTGCCATACATCGCCTCGATCGCGCCGGTCTTCACGTTGAGCACCACCGCTCCGGTCTCCGGGGCGCTGTTGTTGACATCCACCGCGTCGAGTGCTGCTGCGACCTGGCTCTGGAGGTGGCTCTGGACGGTCAGGGTGACGTCGTCGGTCGTGGTGCGATTGACCAGCAGGTCATGGAGGCTCTTTGCCGGCCGGGTATGGGACTCGAGGTACTGGTTGTAGTAGGCCTCGACACCGGTCAAGCCGTAGATCTCCGAGTCGTAACCCACGACCTGTGAGAAGAGCACCGCCGTGTACGGGTTGTAGACCCGCTTGTACTTGTACGAGCTGTTGCCTGTCGTCGGCACCGAACTCGCGAGGGTGACCCCGTCGGCCGAGAGGATGTCGCCCCGCGGCTGGCTTCGTTCGTTGACGAGCACACGGGGGTTGCGCTGGGAGTTCGCCAATGCGTTCGACTTGAACACCTGGATGTTGTTGAGCTGCACGAACAGGGCCACGAAGAGGAGGACCATGACGACCCCCACCCATCTGATCCGCTTCTCCATCAGCCGCAGCCTTTCACGCTTGTCGTGGTCGTCTGGGTCGTCTGCAGCGAGGGATCGGTCTGGGTGACCTCGACCGACTGGAGATTGGCCACGTAGCATTTCGCGCTGGTGACCGAGGTCTCCTCGACCCCTGCGTCCAGCGCACCGAGGTAACGGGCCGGGACCTCAGCAGTGGTGACCCCGGTGCGGTCGACTGCGACCGGGTGGAACCAGAGGAATCCTCCGATCCTCCCCTGGTACACAACGAGCTCGTTGTTGTCGACGCCGACGAAGTAGGAGTTGGTGTTGTACCACTTCACGACGAAGAATGCGCCCACCACCACCGCTCCGAGCAGCACGACGTAGATCACGGTCCGGAGGGTGACGAGGCGCCGTCCGCGAGCCGTCCGCTTCTGACGGCGGCGCGCGCGGCGGCGCTCGCGGCGGCTCGGTTCGCGGGTGGGTGCTTCAGGTATCGCGAGTGGCGCAACCTCGGCAGCGGTCTCGGTCGTGGCTCCGTTGCTGCTCTCGACCGCAGGAACGACGCCCGTCAAATCGGCGGGCACGACCTCGGCGACGGCATCAGCTGGTGCGTCGTCCTCGCCGAGCACCACATCGACGACGATTACCGTGATGTTGTCACTGCCACCATGCGCACGCGCCGCACGCACCAGGAGGTCTGCGGCTTCGCGGGGATCGGCCACCGAGGTGAGCACCTGGGAGATCTGGTCGTCCTCGAGCTCGTTGGTCAGGCCGTCGCTGCAGAGTAGATACCGGTCACCGCGTACCGGGTGGAGACGCCAGAAGTCGACCGCTACGTCCGAGGAGACACCGAGTGCCCGGGTGAGGATGTGGCGTTGCGGATGGACCGCCGCCTCCCGCTCGGTCAGCTCGCCGCTCCGGACCATCTCCTCGGCAACGCTGTGATCGGTGGTGAGAAGGGTCATCTGGCCGTCGTGGATGCGGTAGGAGCGCGAGTCCCCGACGTTGACCAGCGCGAGCACGTCGTGGCCGTCCTCTTGGACGAGTCCGACCGCAGTGAGGGTGGTGCCCATCCCACGAAGCTCGGGATGCTCGAGGCTGTGCTGCCAGACGGTCGCGTTGGCCTCGACGACGGCTTCCGAGAGGCCCACTGCAGTCGGTTGCCGGCCGAACACCACCCCGAGGGTGTCGACGGCCATTCGAGCGGCGACCTCTCCACCCGCGTGGCCACCCATCCCGTCCGCGACCGCGAAGAGGTTGGAAGACTCCACCGCAAGGTCCTGGTTGACCGAGCGGACCAGGCCGGTGTCGGTAGCGGAGCCCGAACGGAGGATGGTCACTTCCCGACCTCGAACACGGTGCCGCCGATTTGGAGCAGGTCGCCCTTTTCGAGCTTGGTGCGTTCGTCGATGCGGATCGTATTGACCCAGGTGCCATTGGTCGAGTTCAGGTCTTCCGCCCAGAGGTCGCCGTCGAGGCGGAAGAGGCGTGCGTGGAGGTTGGAGGAGTAGCTGTCGTAGTCGATGGGCACTCCGCAGCCCGGCGCACGACCGACGGTGACCTCGTCACCGATGTCGTAGACCCGCCCGGCCTCCTCCTCGGGACGGATGACGTGCAGCTTCAGCTGGCGCGCTCGACGCGACTTGCCATCGACGACCGGGTCGAGCTCGGCCCCGCGGCGCCGTCGGCGCCGTCGAAGCGGGCGAACCTCCACCCACACCGCACGGACCACCCACATGAAGAAGAGCCAGAGGAGGATGATCACCCCGTACTCCAGTGCGCGCAACGCCGGGGTGTTGTCGGTGGGTCCCGGGAGGGAGGCCAGAAGCAGGTGCATCGGCGTTCAGATGCGGGTGATCACGACGTCTCGAACCGAAGGACGGTGGTTCCGATGACGATCTGATCTCCGTCGCTGAGCTGGCGCTCGGTGACGGTGGCCCCGTTCACCCTCGTCCCGTTGGTCGAATCGAGGTCGACCACGACCACATCATTGCCGACTCGGCGGATCTCGGCGTGGCGTCTCGAGGCGTTGGGGTCGTTGACCACGATGGTGCTCTCCGGGAGCCGTCCGATGGTGACCGGCTCGGGCCCGAGCACGACCCGCTCGCCGTCGGCCGTGACCACCGAGGCAGCCGGCAGGCCCGACGGGCCCTCCTTGACCTCCGAGATGATCTCGAAACGCCCCTTGCGGAGGTGGGTGTCCTCGACCACCGAGACGGTGACGGGTCCCACGAAGACGTAGTCCTCGGTGCGGGCGTGCTCGCGGGCTGCCTCCTCGAGCTCCCGGATCAGCGCGTCGACGAAGGTGTCGAAGCGGTCGAAGTCGCGGGGCGAGAGCTGGACAGTGAAGGAGTTGGGCGCGATGAGACCGTGGACGCCGAGGCGCCGCTGGAGGTCCATCTCGCGAGTCAGCCTGCGACCGATCTCGACGGGCTGGAGCTCCCCTTTGAACGCCCGCGAGAACGTCCCGTCGACCATCCGCTCGAGGCGACCTTCGAACTTCTGGAGTCCCATGCTGGCGTCAGCCTACCGGTGGCAACCCCCAGGTAGGGGGTAGGGGGGTCCACTTTACGGGGCACATCGCGGCCACCGGCCGGCACCTTTTCGGGCGCGGCCGCTGCCTGCGACGACGGTCTCGACCGCAGGTCGATCAGGTAGCCTCGTCCGGTCACTCGGGCGAGTGGCGGAATTGGCAGACGCGCAGGATTCAGGTTCCTGTGTCCGAAAGGATGTGGGGGTTCAAGTCCCCCCTCGCC
>CAVUGU010000031.1:0-69875 GCA_963741055.1 uncultured Acidimicrobiales bacterium
AGGTGGATCATGGGCGGTGCTCCCTTCGAGATGGTGCGTGGTCACAGAGTCGGGTGTCGGCTCCCTACGCCGCGACCGGCCGCAGAGCGCCCGGAGGCGGATTCCCCTGCGAAGCCACGGCGAGAAGGCCGGACGCCGGGGTGCGCCGCGGCGCGCCGTACCGGCAGCGGGGCCAGAAGATACCGACAAACCGGCTGGGCGGGCGAGGAGGGCAGCCAGTCGGCGCGCGGACAGGCGCGGTGCACCGATGCGGCTCACGTCGGCTCGATCTCCGCTTCGGGGCCCGCGACGAGCTCGTACTCGGGGTTGAGGATGGCCTGGCGGTGGGCCCAGTCCCCGACCATCCCCTCCGCGACCAGCTTCGCCCCGGGCTGGATGCCGGCGATGCGCCGCCGGCCCTGGAAGACGAGGAGCAGGCGACCCGTGTCGTCCGCGAGCACGCACTCGAGGTTCGCCGAGCCCGCCCGGGGCTGGACCCGCACCGACTTGACCCGGCCCGCCACCCTGACCCGGCGGCGCCACTGCACCTCGCCGATCGGGGTGACCCCTTGGCTCGGGTGGGCGAAGGCGGCATCGTCGAAGGGCGCACGTCCGCCCGATCGGCCGGCGGTCTTCGGCGCCCGCCCGCCCGCCAGCCCCACGACATCGGCCCCGCGGCGCAGATACGCCGCGGAAGCGGCGCCGGCCGGTTAGCTGGTACGGGACGACCGTGGCGTTGACGTGGGACAGCTGCCCGACCGCAGCTGCGATCTGGTCGGCGGTCGCGTCGTGGAGCACCCGCTGCCAGACCGTGGCGAAGCCACGCCGAGGCAGCAGGACGGAGAGCTCGGTCTGCCCGTCGGCGACCGTCTCGGCAGCCAGCTCGAGCACGGCCCGGGTCAGCCTGCGGTCCTCGCACTCCACGATGTCGAGGGGCACGTTGGTGAGACCGAGCCGGCTCCATTCGGATTCGAGTTCGGCCGATACCTGGGGGTCGAGGTTGAAATGCACGGCTCTCAGCTCGTCGGGATGAAGCGAACGTGCGTACTGGAGTGCCCGGGCCGCTGCCATGTCCAGTCGGTCGATCAGCACGATCACGACATGTCGACCGAGCACCGGTGCTTCCGCCGCTTCCGCGGCCCCCTCTTCGAGTTGGCCTTCCTCGTCCATGTACTGGTGGTGCAGGGAGAGGAGCCCGAGCACACCGAGGGGGAGGATGACCAGGATCACCCACGCACCTTCGGTGAATTTCGCCACCACGATGATCACCAGCACGATCGCCGAGAGCACCGATGCGGTCCCGTTGATGACCAACCGCCGGCGCCAGTGATCTTCCTTGTGGGTGAGGTGATACTTGGCCATCCCGGCGCCGGCCATCGTGAAGCCGGTGAACACGCCGATGGCGTAGAGGGGGATCAGGCTGTCGACCCGAGCGCGGGTGATCACGAGGAGGAGCACCGAGACCACCGTGAGGACGATGATCCCCGAGGAGAACACCAGCCGGTGGCCGCGGCGGGTCAGCTGGCGGGGCAGATAGGAGTCCTCGGCGGCGAAGCTGGCGAGGAACGGGAATCCGGTGAAGGAGGTGTTCGCCGCGAGGATCAGGATGAACGTGGTCCCCACCTGGAGGAGCACGTAGAAGAAGGTGCCGATCCCGCTCGTCCCGTAGACGTACTTGGCAACCTGGGAGATCACGGTCGGCGATCCCTGCTCGAAGGGGATCGGATGGGTGACCGCGGCGAGCGAGGAGATCCCGAGGACGAGGGAGCCGAGGATCAGGGCCATCGACACCATGGTGATGCGGGCGTTGCGCGCCTCCGGGCGACGGAAGACGCTGACCCCGTTGGAGATCGCCTCGGTGCCGGTCAACGCGGAGCCGCCCGAGGCGAACGCTCGGAGGATGACGAAGAGACTCGCCCCGTACAGCAGACCGGACCCCGAAGTCCCGACCGGGATGGTGCCGTGGATACCGGTGATCGGGTGCGAATGGAGGGTCCCGGCCACCGCCCGATAGATACCGACCAGCATCAGGATGGCCATGTTCGCAATGAAGAAGTACGTGGGGACGGCGAAGGTGCGGCCCGCCTCCCGGATGCCCCGCAGGTTCCCATAGGCGATGAGGACGACCAAGACCACTGACATCCCGGTCGTCTCCGGCCACGGCCTGAGCGCGGGAACGACCGACGTGATCGCTGCCACACCCGCGGCGACCGATACCGCAACGGTCAGCGTGTAGTCGATGAGCAGCGCCATGGCCGCAATCTGCGCGACCTTGGGGCCGAAGTTTTCGCGGGCGACCACGTAGGCGCCACCGGCCTTCGTGTACACCCTCACTACCTCGAGATAGGAGAGGGTGACGAAGAGGAGGACGAAGATGACCGCGATGGTCACTGGGACGACCAGTGAGTACGCGGCGACCCCGACCGCAAGCACCAGCGGAATCAGCATCTGCTCGGTGGCGTAGGCCGATGACGAGATCACGTCCGACGAGAGCACCGCGAGCGCCGTCGGCTTTCCGAGCCGTTCGGCGGCCTGTCGGTCTGAAGCCAGCGGCGGTCCGAGCAGCCGGTTCTTCAACCGGTAGCCGAGCGTCTCGGGGAGGTCGACCTTGCCCACCGCGACCTCGGGCGCGAGACGCCGGCCGACCGGCGCCGAAACGGACCGAAGTGAGGTCTCTTCCTCCGCCCGGCCCTGGTCGGCCACTCCGGCCTCCTCGGGTTCCGACACCCCGGTCACCGGCGGGTCCACCCGGCAAGTAAACCACGGAGGCTAAGGAGCACCTCACGTCCGGAGGCGGTGACCTGGGGCGGTGAGTTGTGAAGGGACCTGGATGCGTGTTGCATGGATCGCGTGCACATCGTCGTCGTGGGCTGCGGACGGGTCGGCTCCGGCCTCGGAGTGGGCCTGGCCGGCCAGGGCCACTCGGTCACCATCATCGACCGCAACGCGAAGGCCTTCCGGCGCCTTCCCGAGGACTGGCCCGGCTCGACCGTGGTCGGCTCGGGCTTCGACCGCGACGCACTCGACAGTGCCGCGCGCGACCGAGGCTGGCGCCCTCGCCGCGGTGACCAGCGGCGACAACTCGAACATCCTCACCGCACGGATCGCACGCGAGACCTACGAGATACCGAACGTGGTCGCGCGGATCTACGACCCGCGCCGCGCCCAGATCTACCTCCGCCTGGGCATCCCGACGGTGGCCACGGTCGCCTGGACCATCGACCAGGTGCGCCGGCGCCTGGTCCCCGGCGAGGCCGACGCCGAGTGGTCGGACCCGACCGGAGCCATCTCGCTGGTCACCAAGGAGCTGCCCGAAAAGTGGGCCGGCAAGCGCCTCGGTGAGATCTCGGTGCCCGGCGAGGTCACCCTGGTCGCCGTGGTGAGAGCCGGCGTCGCGCGCCTCGACGTCACCGATCTGGTCGGCCAGGACGGTGACGTGCTCCACCTGATGGTCTCGGAGGGAGCGCTCAACCGCCTGCGCGCGCGTCTCGGCGAGGCGGAGGCGACGCCCGCGTTCGACGGTTCGAGGTCCGACGACGCGGTGGCGGGCGGCCGACCATGAAGGTCGCCATCGCGGGAGCGGGCAGCGTCGGCACCGCGATCGCCTCGGATCTCCACGACGGTGGCCACGACGTGCTGGTCATCGAGCGGGATCCCGACCTGGTCGCGCGTCTCGAGCAGGACCTCGACGTGACCTGGGTGGTCGCCGACGCCTGCGAGGTCGCCTCCCTGGACAAGGCCGGCCTGGCGACGGTCGACGTGGTGGTCGCGGCTACCGGTGACGACGAGGACAACCTGGTGGTGTCCCTCCTCGCCAAGCAGGAGTTCGCGGTTCCCCGGGTGATCGCCCGGGTCAACAACGTGAAGAACCAGTGGCTGTTCAACGAGAGCTGGGGTGTGGACGTGTCGGTGTCGACGCCTCAGCTCCTCACCGCGCTGGTGGAGGAAGCGGTGTCGGTCGGGAGCCTGGTCCGTCTGCTCCGCTTCGAGGGCGGCAACGCCCATCTCGTCGAGGTGACCCTCGCGGAGGATTCGCCCGCGGCCGGGGTGACCATCGCCGACCTCGGCGTCCCGCGAAACGCCACGCTGGTCGCGGTGGTGCGCGGCGACCGGCTGATCGTCCCCCGTGGCGACACCCGACTGAGCGTCGGCGACGAGGTGCTCGCCCTGGTGACCTCGGACGCGGAGGACATGGTGCAGCACCTGCTCGTCGGACGTTGACGCGATGCAGGCGGCCTTCTTCGACCTCGACAAGACGGTGATCGCCAAGGCGTCGATCGCCGCCTTCGGCCGGCCCTTCTACCGGGGCGGGCTGGTCAACCGCCGGCTCATCCTCCGCTCGTTGGTCTCACAGATCATCTACCTCCACCTCGGAGCGAGCGAGCAGAAGCTCGCCCGGGTGCGCGAGTCGATGCTGACCCTCACCAAGGGTTGGGACCGTGAACAGATCCGCGAGATCGTCCGCGAAGCGCTGGAGGACACCGTCGAGCCGATCATCTACGCCGAGGCGCTCGACCTGATCGAGGCCCACCGGGCGGCAGGTCACAAGGTGTACCTGGTCTCCGCGTCGCCCGAGGAGATCGTCGAGCCGCTCGCCGAGCACCTGGCCGTCGACGGGTGCATCGCGAACGCGGGCGGTGGTCGACGAAGAGGGGCGTTACTCCGGCGAGACCGAGTTCTACGCGTACGGCCCCTTCAAGGCGGAGGCGATGCGGCGGATCGCGGAAGAAGAAGGCATCGACTTGGAGGAGTCGTCCGCCTACTCGGACTCCTACACCGATCTCCCGATGCTCGAAGCGGTCGGCCGGCCGGTCGTCGTCAACCCCGACCGGGTCCTGGCAAAGATCGCTCGCGAACGCGAGTGGGAGGTCATGCAGTTCAGCAAACCGGTACGCCTACGCGATCGCGTCCCCGTACCGAGCCTGCAGATAACCGCGGCCGCCGGCATCGGTGCGGCGGCATCGATCGGCGCGCTGGTGCTCTGGCGGATGACCCGACGGGCGCACGCGTAGATTCGCGGCGCGCCTCCGCGCGACGACTCCGGCTGGGCCCGAAGCGTCGCCGGTCGCGGAGACGTCGCTCAGGTGGAGCGAAGGCGCTTGGCCGCGACGAAACCGAGGGCGATGAGGATGGCGAGGATCAGCAGCTTCTTCATGGGGCTCGATCGTACCGGCTCCACATCGGGTGCGCTCCCGGCGCGACCGACGTGGTGACGATCCGCTGCCGGTCGGGGCGGAGATGCTCCGCCGAGGGCCGGATCAGACGGTGAGGAGGTCGCGGGCTCCGGTATCCGAAGAGGGGTGACGGAGCTTCGACATGGCCCGGGCTTCGATCTGGCGGATCCGCTCACGGGTGAGGTTGAAGTGCTCGCCCACCTCTTCGAGGGTCCGCGGCTCGCCACGGTCGAGACCGAAACGGAGGCGGAGGATCTCGCGTTCACGCTCGTCGAGCGGGGAGAGCAGGCGCCCGATCTCCTCGGGCAGGAGGGAGACCGCGGCGACCTCGAAGGGTGACTCGGCCGAACGGTCCTCGACCACGTCGCCGAGCTCGGCGTCGCCGTCCTCGCGGAGCGGCTCCGAAAGGGAGAGCGGCTCGGCTCGGAAGCGCAGCGCCTCGACCAGCTTGTCCTCGGGCATCTCGACTTCGGCCCCGAGCTCGGCGAGCGTCGCCGGACGGCCGTACTTGAGCTCGAGACGGGCCTGTGCCTTCTGCACCCGGGCGAGCGTGTCGCCGGCATGCACCGGGAGACGGATGGTCCGGCCGGTGTTGGCGATGCCACGGGTGATCGCCTGGCGGATCCACCAGGTGGCGTACGTCGAGAACTTGAAGCCCTTGCGCCAGTCGAACTTCTCGACCGCGTGCATGAGGCCGAGGTTGCCCTCCTGGATCAGGTCGAGGAGGGGCAGGCCGGAGGCCTGGTACTTCTTGGCGATGGAGACGACCAGCCGGAGGTTCGACTGGACGAAGGTCTGCTGGGCCGCCTCTCCTTGGAGTGCGGTACGTCGCAGCTCCCGACGCTTGGCGGGGGTCAGTCCCTTCGGAGCGGAGGCGAGGTTCCCGTCGGCTTCGCGACCGGCCTCGATGGCCTGGGCGAGTCGGACCTCGTCGTCCTTCGTGAGCAGCGGGTACTGGCCGATGTCGGTCAGGTACAGCCGGACCAGGTCTTCGTCGTCTCGCTCGAGCCGCTCCTTTGCCAACGTCACCGGGTCCTTCGTCTGCCCCAACCGTGTGGGGGGCCGTCCTGCCCGATCCTGGGACCCCTCGGAGGTCCGGCCCCTCGTTGCGGTCTGGCTCTCACGGGCGCAGCGATTGCTGCTTTCGAAGTCTACCGGACGCGTCAAGACCTCCGGTCGCAAAGCTCCCTTCCTGCCAGCGGGTATGTCGCAATCCGGCCGTGCACGGGGTCGCCTGACGGAGCCTCGCTCAATCGAGCGGCACCGTGTCCGGGAACGCGACCAGTCCCTGCCGGGCGCCCGCCGCGACCACCAGCGACTCGAGGTGCTGCTGGAACTGGTAGACGGCCTCGACGTCGTGGGGCCGGGTCACCAGGCGCTGCACCAGCCGCTCGCCGGCGTGCCAGTCCTCGGTCTCGTCGTGCAAGACGAGGCGGAGTGCGCGCAGGACCGGGCCGTCGGTGATCGGGCTCGCGACCCGCAGATGGCGCACGTAGGTCGTCACCAGACGGGGAAGGATCACCCGGTACATCGCGGCCAGCCTCGGCAACGCACCGGGAGGGCCTTCTCCTCCGGGAAGCTCGTCACCTTCGAGCGCCGCGAACAACGCCTGGGTCGGGCGCGACGGCACGCTCAACCGCTCGGCGTCGACACCGGCCAACACCGGCAGGCGTTCGGCCCAGAGCTCGGCGTGCCACGCGTGCCGCATGCTCTGCGCGTCGACTTGGAGCTGCACCGCGGGGATCGGCATGTCGACGACCCACGACCCGAGCGTCGAATAGAGGGTGCTCTCGATGAACCGGTACTCGCCGACGAGCGCCGCGGTCACCCCGAGGGTGAGGACCGAGGCGTCCGCTCCCGCCCGGTCCGTCGCGTGGAGGGCCGGGTCATCCAACCTCGGGGGCCTCCTCGCCGGTCGCGCCCTTCGCCACGCCGCGCGCAGTGCCGACCGGTGCGGTACTCGGTTGGTGATGGGCATCCGCCGGTCGCGCCCGAAGGCCTTCGTCGAGATGCGCACCCCTGGCGGCATCTGGCGGCGCTTGTACTCGGCCCGGTCGACGAGCTCGACCACACGTCCGACCACCGCGGGATCGTAGCCCTCCGCGATCAAGTCGTCGGCGGACCGATCGCCCTCGACGTAGCCCGCGATCACCGGGTCGAGGACCGGGTAGGGCGGGAGCGATTCCTCGTCGCGCTGGTCGGGCCGCAACTCGGCCGAAGGCGCTTTGGTCAGGATCGGTTCGGGAACGAGATCGAAGCCGGCGATCTTGTTCCGGTGCAGACAGAGCTCGTAGACGAGGGTCTTCGGCACGTCCTTGATCACCGCGAACCCACCTGCCGAGTCGCCGTAGAGGGTCGAGTACCCCGTCGCCATCTCGCTCTTGTTGCCGGTGGTGAGGACGATCCATCCGTTGGCGTTGGAGAGCGCCATGAGCAGCACGCCGCGCAGACGTGACTGCAGGTTCTCGTCGGTGAGCCCGGCGGGTTCGGAGCCGATGGCGGGGGCGAGCGTCGAGGCGAACTCGCGGTGAACGGGCTCGATGCGCGAGGTTGGTCACCTCGATGTCGAGGTTGGCGCCGAGTGCGACCGCGTCCGTGATCGAACCCTCGCTCGAGTACCGAGAGGGCATGGTCACTCCGTGCACGTGCTCCGCCCCGAGCGCGTCGACCGCGATGGTGGCGACCAGCGAGGAGTCGATCCCACCGGAGAGCCCGATCACCGCGTCGGAGAAACCGTTCTTCGAGACGTAGTCGCGGGTGCCGAGGACGAGCGCCTCGTAGACCTCCTCTTCGGGTCCGAGCACCGGAGCGAGAAAGGGCGCGAGCGGCGCCAGTCCCTCCGACCGGGAGACCCCGCTCACGAATCACCGCGTCCGCGTGGGTGCCCCCGCCGGTTCCCCGACGGCCGCTCGCCGCGCGGGGCGCCTCGACGTCGACGAGCAGCACCTCCTCTTCGAATTGACGAGCGGAGCCGAGCAGCTCGCCGTCGGCGCCCATCACGAGGGACGCACCGTCGAACACCAGCTCGTCCTGGCCACCGACCTGGTTCACGTAGACGATCGGGCAGCCGGTCTCGGCCACCCGTTCGGCGAGCACCGCCAGACGCTCCTCACGCCGGCCCCGCGAGTAGGGGGAGGCGTTGAGATTGACCAGCACCCGCGCACCGGCATCCGCCTCCTCGCACATCGGTCCGTTCTCGAACCACATGTCCTCGCAGACCGACATCCCGACCGCCACGCCGCCCACCACGAAGGAGAGGGGGCCGCCGCGGCCCGGGACGAACCAGCGCTCCTCGTCGAAGACGCCGTAATTAGGGAGTATCCGCTTGTGGTAGCTCCCGAGGATCCGTCCTCCCGCACAGAGCGACGCCGCGTTGAGCAGCCGCCCGGTCGGGGTCACGGTCGACGTGACCGACCACCGCCGCGCAGGCCCGGGTGGAGGCGGCCACCTCTGCGAGCGCCGCCAGGTTGTCGTCGACGAAGGAGGCACGCCCGAGCAGGTCCTCGGGCGGGTAGCCGGTCACCGCGAGCTCGGGGAAGACCGCCAGGTCCGCGCCGGCACGCTCCGCCTCGTCGAGCGCGGCGAGAATCCGTCCGGCGTTGCCCGACAGCGTCGCCCACCACCGTGTTCACCTGGCACGCGGCCACCCGGATGCGGTCCACCGGTCGTCAGCCTACCGGCGCCTTCATCAGGGCTTTCCTCCCGTCACTGCCCCGGCGGGCCGAGTTCATCGGGCGTTCACGATCGCGAAACGGTCGCGACATCGCGGCCTGGAAGAGTGGATCGCGACGCGGTGACGCCGCCGGAGGTTCGGTAGGCCGATGGTAGGTTCGCTTCGCGCCGGAGCCGACCGGCCCGACGAGGGGCGCCCGGACCGAACCTGCCCATGCGGCCGCGCATCGGGCACCGCGACCGAGGAGAGAGAAAGTTGCCGTACCAAGCCGAGTACATCTGGATCGACGGAACCGAGCCGTCACCGCTGCTGCGGAGCAAGACCAGGGTCGTCCCCGACGGGGAGGAGCCCGGTATCTGGGGCTTCGACGGCTCGAGCACCAACCAGGCGCTCGGCCACGATTCCGACTGCGTGCTCCAACCGGTGTTCAGCTGTCCCGACCCGCTCCGCGGACCGGGGGACCGCCTGGTGATGTGCGAGGTCCTCCTCACCGACTTCACCCCACACCCCACCAACACCCGCTGCAAGCTCCGCGAGGTGGTGGAGAAGTACGAGTCCTTCGAGCCCTGGTTCGGGATCGAGCAGGAGTACACCTTCTTCAAGGACGGCCGT
The DNA here is from genome assembly GCA_963741055.1 of uncultured Acidimicrobiales bacterium. GTDB lineage: Bacteria > Actinomycetota > Acidimicrobiia > Acidimicrobiales > RAAP-2 > Bog-756. Next base: position 9,439 of record CAVUGU010000031.1, read on the forward strand.
CCGCTCGGCTGGCCGTCCGCGGGTTACCCGGCGCCCCAGGGCCCCTACTACTGCGGCGTCGGCGGCGACAAGATGCCCGGGCGCGAGATCGTCGAGCTCCACACTGCGGCGTGCATCGACGCCGGCCTCTCGATCGAGGGGACCAACGCCGAGGTGATGATGGGGCAGTGGGAGTTCCAGATCGGGGTGCTCCCCCCGATCGAGCTCTCCGACCAGCTCTGGGTGGCCCGCTGGCTCCTCTTCCGGATCGCCGAGGACTTCGGCGTCTGGGCGACGCTCGAGCCGAAGCCGATCCTCGGGGACTGGAACGGCGCCGGGGCCCACACCAACTTCTCGACCAAGGCGATGCGTGAGGACGGTGGCTGGGAGGCGATCATCGCGGGCTGCGAGGCGCTCGCGAAGAAGGTCGACGAGCACATCGCGGTCTACGGCGTGGGGATCGAGACGCGCCTGACCGGCGCCCACGAGACCGCCCACTTCGAGAAGTTCACCTACGGGACCTCCGACCGGGGCGCGTCGATCCGCATCCCCTGGGCGACCGCCAAGGACAAGCACGGGTGGATCGAGGACCGGCGGCCCAACGCCAACATGGACCCCTACGAGGTGACCGCGGTCATGGTCGACACCGTCTGCTCCGACGCGGCCGCGTCGGGCTGAGCAGGGAGCGTCGGCCACGGCGACGGGCGGCGAGCCGCTCCCGGTCGTCGCGGCCGACCCGCGTGGGAACTGCCCCGGCGGTCCCGCGCGGGTGGCGGGATCCGGTCCGGTCGGGGCCACGGTTCGACCCGGTCGCACCGGCCCTGCGAGAATGAGTGGATCGACCAGGCACCGCGAGACCGCGATCCACTGGTGCCCGACGAGGTACCGGGGGTGATCAGGAGCCAGGAGGAGTACGTCCTCCGGACGGTGGAAGAGCGCGGCATCCGCTTCGTCCAGCTCTGGTTCACCGACGTGCTCGGCACCCCGAAGACCTTCTCGATCACCCCCGCCGAACTCGAGAACGCGCTCGACGAAGGGATGACCTTCGACGGCTCCGCGATCGACGGCTTCAGCCGGGTGCAGGAGAGCGACGTCCTCGCCCGGCCGGATGCGAGCACCTTCCAGCTCCTCCCCTGGCACGGTCACGGGCACGGGCACACCAACGGCGACGAGCCCGAAGCCGAGGTGGCCCGGGTCTTCTGCGACATCGTCGACCTCGACGGCTCCCCGTTCCAGGGCTGTCCGCGCCACGTGCTCCGCCGGACCCTCCAGCGCGCCCGCGAACGGGGCTTCACCTTCTACGCCTCACCGGAGATCGAGTACTTCTACTTCGCCGACAGCGACCCCGGCCACCCCCCGACGACCCTCGACAGCGGCTCGTACTTCGAGCTCACCGTCGCCGACCGGGCGAGCGACATCCGCCAGCGCACCGTGCTCACCCTCGAGGAGATGGGGATCCCGGTCGAGCACGCCCAGCACGAGGACGCCCCGTCCCAGCACGAGATCGACCTGCGCTACACCGACGCCCTGACCATGGCCGACACCGTCATGACCGTGCGGCTGGTGGTGAAGGAGATGGCCCGCCAGCAAGGTGTGTCCGCCAGCTTCATGCCGAAGCCACTCGCCGGCGTGCAGGGCTCGGGTATGCACACCCACCTCTCGCTCTTCCGCGACGAGGCCAACGCCTTCGTCGACACCGATCGGCCGGGGGGCCTCTCGGAGGTCGCCGAGGGATTCATCGCCGGGCTCCTCCGCCACGCCGGGGAGATCACCGCGGTGACCAACCAGTGGGTCAACTCGTACAAGCGGCTGGTGTCGGGGTACGAGGCCCCGATCCACGTCTCGTGGGCGCGCAACAACCGGTCGGCGCTGGTGAGGGTGCCGGTCGTGAAGCCGGGCAAGCTCGAGTCGACCCGCGTCGAGTTCCGATCGCCCGACAGCGCCTGCAACCCCTACCTCGCCTTCGCGGTCATGCTGGCCGCGGGTCTCCACGGGATCGAGCAGGGCTACGAGCTCCCGCCGGAGACCGACGCCAACCTCTTCGACCTCGCGCCGGACGAGCTGATGGCGAAGGGCATCCTCCACCTCCCCGGCACCCTCCAAGAGGCGCTCGTCCTGATGGAGACCTCCGAGCTGGTCGCCACCACTCTCGGCGACCACGTCTTCGAATGGTTCCTGCGCAACAAGCGCGCCGAGTGGGACCTCTACCGCGCTCATGTGACCCAGTTCGAGCTCGACCGCTACCTTCCTCTGCTGTAGTTGGGCGAATTGGTCGACACGAGCGTCGAATCCGGCCTCGCCGGCAGAGCGGGAAGGGGGAGGAACACAGTGGAACCATTGCTGTGCTATCCCCCACAGCCGCCGGTCTCGGTGGTCGCGGTGCTCGATCGGGCCGGCTATCCCTTCGAGGGGATCGCCGGTCCGGAGGCGGCCGACGACGCGGAGCCCGAAGGCGGCTGGTCGGGTGCGGTGATCTGCAGCGGCACCGACCCGATCGGCGCGTTCCTCCTCTGCCGGCACCTGCGCAAGCGCGAGGTCCCGCTCGCACCGGTGCTCGTCGTCGTCCCTCCCGAACAGCTCGGAGAGCTCGAGTTGCGCGAGGACCTCTTCGACGACCTCTGCCTCGAGCCGGTCAATGCGGAGGAGCTCACCGCCCGGCTCGCGCACCTCTTCTGGCGGACCGGAAAGGGCCTCCGCCCCGACCTGATCGAGCACGGGCCGCTCGTGCTCAATCTCGAGACGTACCAGGCGGCGGTGGCCGGGAAGGTGCTCGACCTCACCTACATGGAGTACGAGTTGCTCAGGTTCCTCAGCGCCCGACCGGGGAAGGTGTTCACCCGCGAGACGCTGCTCAGCAGGGTGTGGGGCTACGAGTACTACGGAGGCGCGCGCACTGTCGACGTCCACGTGCGGAGGCTCCGCGCCAAGCTCGGCGAGGAGCACGCGCACCTCATCCAGACGGTGCGGTCGGTCGGCTACCGCTTCGGTCAGACCAGCTGGATGCCTTGAGCGGCGCGCCCCTCGGGTTTCAGCGCCCCTCGAGGTAGGCCCAGACCTCGACTTCGACGAGCGCGCCGAGGGGGAGCCCGGCAACCGCCACCATCGAGCGGGCCGGGCGGAAGTCCCCGAAGAAGGCAACGTACGCTTCGTTGACCGCGGCCGCGTCGGCCATGTCGGTGAGGAAGACCGTCGTCTTGACCACCTCGGCGCGAGTGGCCCCGTGACCCCGCAAGAGACCCTCCGCGTTGGCGAGCGCGGCGCTGAGTTGGCCGGCGGCGCCACCGTCGACGAAGGTCGGTGCTTCGCCCGGCTCGGAACGGAGACCGAGCTGGCCCGAGCAGATCAGCCAAGGTCCCGCGGTCACGATCGGGGAGTACGGACCCATGGCAGTGCTCATCGGTGCTCCTCGCTCTCGGTGCGGCTCTGCGGACAGCGTCAGCCTAGGCAGCAGATCAGCGGCGACCGCCGCCCGAACGGTCGGTCGGCCACGTCGGTGGCGCGCCGTCGGCGAGCCACCGGGCCGCTGCGACCGCGGCGAACACCGCGTCCGATCCGTTGACGGCACGTTCTCCCGACCGAATCGATCGTCACCTCGACACGTGGCATCGCACGTGCCTGGAGGATGCCGAACGACCGGATGGTGAGGTCGCGCACCTCACCCTGGTCGTCGACGGAGATGCCCTCCGAACGCACCAGGCCGAGGGCTTGGTGCGCGGCACCGATGCAGAACGAGCGCAGGACGACGTCGTCGCCGGCCGGACCCGCGTCGACGACGATCTCGATCGAGCCGTCGGAGCGGCAGGTGGCCACCGCCCGACCGCCGGTCGGTCCGGTCACCTCGACCGGAACGTCGGTCTGCCGCTCGCCACAGATCGCGCCGTGGCGCGCCGGCGACCGACAGCGCGGCCGCTTCCGCCCACACCGCCGCACGGGGATCGAGGGAGAGGGGCGGTCCGGGCAACCCAACCTGTTCGAGGACGACGCCCGGCGCGGTCCTCGCGACTCGGTCGACGAGTGCTCGGCCCACTCGTCGGGAGGAAAGCCCCCCGCAGTGGGTGCGCCGACCCGGAGCACACCCGATCCGTCCGGCCGCACCCCTCCCGCGACCGGCGGCCGCTTCGGGCCGAGACGGACGACGTCCTCTCGCGACCAGAGGACGCGAACCGCTTCACCGCGTTCGTTCGCCAGTCTCGAGGCGTCGGCTTCGACCGGCGAGTGACGCTTCCCGCCGAAGGCCCCGCCGTTCGCGCAGGCCGACCGCGGGTGCGCCGCCCGGTACGCACCACGAGGCGTCCGGCTCGAGGTACGCCGGCTCCGCCCAGGTCGTGCGCAAGCTGAGCGCCCAGTCCCCGGCCGGGACCTCGATGGGGTGGTGAAGAGCTGCCGGGCTGCTCCGGCCCTGGACCCGCGCGGCCGCGCGCCTCGCCTCGGCCGGCGACGCGGCGACCGCGAAGCCCCCACTCGAACTTGGCACCGCGACCGACGCGTCCGAGCGGGGTGGTGTCGTCGGCGAAGCCGGCCAGACCGAGCACGACGTCGGTCCCGACCCGCTGCACCGCACCACCCTCGAGCGTCGCCCGAGCCCCCGCGGCCTCGAGGTCCCGATTCGAGTCGGAGGATGCGCAAGGCTCCTCTTCGTCGCGGACGATGCGGGCCGCCTCCTCGATGGTCTGCCAACCCGTGCACCGGCAGAGGTGCGCGAGGAGTGCGCGCTCCACCTGATCTTCGGTGACGGAGGTTCGGCGAGCTGCCGGAACGACCCTCGGCCGCGAGCCGCATGACGATCCCCGGCGTGCAGAACCCGCACTGGCTCCCGCCGGAGGCGAGAAGGGCTTCGGCCCACGCGGTGCGAACCTCGTCGGCAAGCCCTTCGAGGGTGGTCACCTCGCGGCCGCCGACCCTTCGAAGAGGGGTCACGCAGGCCACCCGGGGGACACCGTCGACCCAGACCGTGCAGCAACCGCACTGGCCCTGGGGGCTGCACCCGTCCTTCACCGAGCGGAGCCGGAGCCGCTCGCGCAGCAGGTCGAGCAGGGTCGAACCGTCGTCGGGGGCTTCGACGTCCGCGCCGTTGACGCGGAGGCGGATCAGCGGATCAGCTGAAGGAGGAACCGCAGCCGCAGGTCCGGCTCGCGTTGGGGTTGGTCACGTGGAAACCCGCGTCCTGGAGCCCGTCGTTGTAGTCGAGGACCGAACCCTTCAACAGGTCGGCGCTCGTCGGGTCCACGACGACCTTCACGGTGCCGAATTCCCTGACCACGTCGTCGTCCGCCACGTCGGTGTCGAAGAACATCTCGTAGCTGAAGCCCGAGCATCCTCCCGGCCGGACCGCCACCCGCAACGAGAGGTCCTCGGCGTCCTCCTGGGCGAGCAACTCGGCGACCTTCGCGGCCGCGCCATCGGTGAGCGTCACCGGGCTGGGCTTGCTCCCGATGCTGACGTTCTGCATGGTGGTGCTCATCGAGCTTCCTCCCGAAATCATGGCTCGTCCGACAGGCGACGACCGGCTTCCCCGGTCGATTGGCCTCGCACCAGCGTACCCGCGCCCGTCGTGGGTCGATGCCTCGCTCGAAGTGACCGCCCGCCCCACCGACGCGACCCACCGGGCGCCGGTCGGCGAACGTCTCGACGACGTTCGGGTCGTTTCCGGGGGCGGACCGGTAGAATTCCGCAGGTGACCAGGGCTGACACCACCGATCGGCCCGTCCCCGACGATCGAGCCGGGTCGGCGACGACCAACCTGACCGTGGACGCGGTCCGCGCCGCGCTGCACGGCGTGGTCGACCCCGAGCTCGGCGCCGACATCGTCGAGCTCGGCATGGTGACCGACCTGTCGGTCACGGGTGGCGCGGTGGAGGTCGAGATCGCGCTCACCGTCGCCGGCTGTCCGCTGCGAACCCAGATCCACCAGGACGTGGAGACCCGGGTCGGCTCGCTGCCAGGAGTCGAGTCGGTGTCGGTCCGCACCGGGGTGATGGACCCGGACCGGCGGAAGGAGGTCATGGCCAGGGCGCGCTTCCTCGCTCGTGACGCGGCGCCGGCGACCGACATCCCCGACACGGCCCGGGTGGTCGCGGTCGCCTCGGGCAAAGGAGGCGTCGGCAAGAGTTCGGTGACGGTGAACCTGGCCGTCGCCATGGCACGCCGCGGCCTGACCGTCGGGATCCTCGACGCGGACATCTGGGGTTTCTCGGTTCCGCGCCTGCTCGGGATGGAGGGGGACATCGAAGCCCGCGACAAGAAGATGGTGCCGCTCGAGCGACGGGTCGGCGACGGGATCCTCCGCGTGCTCTCGATGGGATTCCTCGCCGACGAGGAGAACGCGATCATGTGGCGCGGCTTGATCCTCAACCGGGCGGTCCAGCAGTTCGTCGAGGACGTGCACTGGGGCGATCTCTCCTACCTCCTGATCGACATGCCACCGGGCACCGGGGACGTCCAGATGGGCCTCGCTCGGATGCTGCCGCGCACCGAGGTCGTGATCGTCACCACTCCGCCGGTCGCTGCCCAGAAGGTCGCCGCCAGGACCGCGGACATGGCTCGCAAGGGCTACCTCCGAGTTGCGGGCGTGATCGAGAACATGAGCGACTTCACCTGCGAGCACGGCGAGAGCTACGCCCTGTTCGGATCCGGAGGCGGTGAGCGTCTGGCGACCGACATCGGCGTCCCGCTGATCGGCCGGATCCCACTTCATCCCTCGGTGAGTGCAGGCGGCGACGCCGGTACGCCGGTCGCCCTCGACGAAGGACCGCTGCGAGCGGTGTTCGACGAGATCGCAGAGACCGTCGTCACGACGATCGCGCCGATCACCGCCATGGACGGGTGTAGCGCGAGGCTCCTCGAACGAGTGGAGGCCGCCGTCGAGGCCGGGGAGCCCTGAGCCGGCAGATCTTCGAGAAGGTCGGAGTTCAGACGATGCCGAGCTCCGGACCCCACACGGTCCGGGTGGCCTCACCGAGGTCGGGGTCGAGCTGTGCGCCGGTCGCATCGAGGTCGGCCCGGGCCTCCTCGTAACCGGAGTCGCCCGGGCGCAGGATCACCAGGTTCCCGTCCTCGAAGAGGACGATCGGGAGGATCGTCTGGACTTCGGTGACACCGGATGCCCAGGCCATCACCTCGTCGGTGGACGTGCAGCCGGCGATCGAGGTGAGGTTGGCGACCGTCGGCGGAAGCAGGACCGTCTCGAGGGCGGCGTGACGTTCGAGCGCCTCCTCCGGACGCACCCAGTCGGTCGCGATGGTCTCCCCGGCGTCGTGTCGGGCGGTCTGCCCGAGTGGCGCCGCAGTGATGAAGAACCGGGTGTCGTACCGGCGCGGCGAGACCTCCGGCGTGATCCAGTGGCTCACGTAGTACATCTCGTCGGCCGCGAGGACGAGGCCTTCGTCATGGCAGATCTCCGGGAGGGTCGTGTGCCCCTCGATCAGCGCCCGTCGTCGGCGCTCGAACCTCGCCGCGGTCTCGGGGTCGGAGGTGTCGAGCAGCTCGCCGGCGCCGGAGCCGTCCTGGTGACGCCCGACGAGCACGCCGGACTCCTCGAAGCACTCGCGTAAGGCCGCCACCCAGAAGGCGAGCCCGCACTCGTCGACGCCGAGCAGACTGCTCGCTTGCTCGTCGCTCCTTCCGCGGCAGAGCGCGATCGCCTCTGACGAGCGATCGGCGGGGTCGAGCGACCCCCCGGGGAAGACGTACGCACCGGCGACGAACTCGGAAGCGAGGTTGCGGCGCAGCATGCACACCTCGACGCCGGGTGGGCGCGCTGACGTCGCGGACGAGCATGACCGTCGCGGCATCTCTCGGAGTGACGACCATCGGATGCAGGCTACCGCCAGTGTCTCGACAGCCACTCGGGCGCTCCGCGGTTCACGCAGGGTTCACGCGGGCGCGGGCGGTCGTGTCGCGTCCGCGCGCGTCGACCAGCGCGCTGATCACCAGCTCGCGAAAGGCCGCGGGGTCGGCGATCGGCCAGGCGTGCGGACCTTCGATCACCACCCCTTCCACACCGGCGGCGCGGCGAAGGTCGTCGAAGGCCGAGCGCGGGACCAATCCGTCGCGATCGGACCACGAGACCGAGACCGGGATCCCCGAGTCGGCGATCGACCGGACCTCCTCGACCAGGTCGGCCCGGCGGATGAACTCGCCGGCGCGGATCATGCCGAGCGGGTTGACCAACAGATTCATCGCGAAGTCCTCGAGCAAGGTCGGGAGCAGGCGGAACCGCCGCGGCGTCGAGAGCAGGTCTCCGGTGAAATGGCGGGTCCAATCCCAGAACGGGCGCTGCACCATGGTGCGGACCTCGTTCGGGAACAGAGCCCAGGTCGGGCTCCCGACCGCGTTGGCCAGCAAGAGGGAGGCCACCCGGTCCGGCTGCGCATGAGTGAACGCGGTGGCGACGCCACCTCCGAACGAATGGCCGGCGACAAGAGCGACCTTCTCCTCGCCGACCGCGTCGAGGAAGCGGCCGACCCACCGGCCGTAGCCGGCGAAGCTCCGATCCTCCGCGTCGAGCTCGGTCGTCCCGCCGAACCCGGGAAGCGAGGGCGCGTACACACGGCAGCCGGCGTCGGCCATGGCACGGATCGCCTCGCGGTACGAGTTGGGTCGCAGACCCCATCCGTGAAGGAAGATCGCCCGTGGCCCTTGCCCGACCACCGCGTAACGAACCCGGTGCCCGTCGACGCTGGTGGTACGCCACGCGAGGAGAAGCGGGTCGGCCAGGGGAGTGGCCGAGGGTGGCGACGGCTCGGCGCGTTCCGGCGAGGGATCGGTCCCGACGAGCTTCTCTGGCTCGGCGTGCTCTTCCGGCTCGGCCAACATCGGCGGAAAGTGTAGGGTCCTCGGCTTTCGACAGGGTCCATCGTCGCTCACACGCTCGCCCGGCCGCCGATGCCCTGATGGGGGGCGGCCCGATCCCATCTGCCCTGGCAGTCGGATTACTCTCCTTCGGAGGAGCGGACGAGGACCGGACCGACCCGAACCGGCCCGACCGTCGACGAAGCGGAGACCTCCCGAGTCATGCCCCAGGAACAGAAGAAGCCCTCGACCGGCGGCAACAAGCCGAAGCCGCCGCCCGCACCGGCCAGAGGCAACCAGAGCGCAAGTGCGAAGGAACGCTCCAAGGCTCAGAGCCGCCCGGTCTCGACAAAGTCCCCCACGAGTAAGGCGGGGACCGCTGACGGCAAAGGCGGGAGAGCAAAGGGCGGGAACACGCCGAGGCCCGGTGCCCGGCCCGCTCAGCAAGCCACTCCCCGACGGTTCAGCGGAACGATGATCGCCTGGTTGTCGATCGGACTGGTGGTCCTCATCGTCGCCATCGTGGTGATCGTCAGCCAGCTCGGTGGCGGCTCCACCAACACGAGCTACACGCCGACGACCCCGGCGCCGGCCTCGGTGGCCAATGCCGTGACCAACATCCCCGCTTCGGTCTACAACACCGTCGGGACCGGACCCTCGGGCACGGTGAACCCGCCGATCCTCATCCACGGCCACAGCCCGCTGGTGCTCGACGGCAAGAGCCCGTCGATCCTCTTCTACGGTGCCGAGTACTGCCCGTACTGCGCCGCCGAGCGTTGGGCCCTCACCGCCGCCCTCTCGCGCTTCGGGACCTGGTCGAACCTGGATATCACTGCTTCGTCCCAGACCGACGTCTACGCGGGGACCCACACCCTGAGCTACCGAAGCGCGTCGCTCTCCAGCCCGTACATCAACTTCCACTCGGTCGAGCAGTACACCAACATCCCCGCTTCGGGCGGGAACGGCGCCTACACCGTGCTCCAGAACCCGAGCAAGGAGGAGGCGAAGGTCATCAGCACCTTCAACAGCCCGACCTACATCCCCGGTGCGCAGCAAGGTCAGATCTCGTTCCCGTTCATCTCCATCAACAACGTCGCACTCATCTCGGGTGCGAGCTACAACCCCGGGATCCTGGCCGGGCTGTCATGGACCGACATCGCGAACGGGCTCTCCAACCCGAGCAATCCCGCCACCCAGGCGATCGTCGGCACGGCCAACTACATCTCGGCCGCCATCTGCGCGAGCACGAAAAACGCACCCGCGTCGGTCTGCACGAGCTCGGGCGTGACGGCTGCGTCCAAAGCCCTCAAACTGAGCTGACCGGAACGACGAGGTCGGAAGGCCGTGCCCAGCCTCCGATGGCAACCCATCGTCACCACACTGCTTTGCCTCTGCGGGCTCGGAGTGGCGACCTACCTGACGATCACCCACTTCGACACCCATCTGGCGCTGGCGTGCCCGAAGACCACGACCTTCAACTGCGAGACGGTCACGACGAGCGCCCAATCGCACATCCTCGGGATTCCGGTGGCCGTGCTCGGCCTGTTGTATTTCGTCCCGATGCTGCTGCTCTGCCTGCCGGTCGCCTGGCGGTCGGCCGACCGTCGCATCCACCTCGCCCGTCTCGTGCTCGCGTCCATCGGAGTCGGCACGATCATCTACCTGATCATCGCCGAGCTCTTCCTGATCAAGGCGATCTGCCTCTGGTGCACCTCGGTGCACCTGATCACGTTCATTCTCTTCGTCATCGTGGCGACCTCCTCGCCGATCGTCCTCTCGCCGGGTTATGGGGACGGGGTCGTCCCCGCCTACGGGGTTGGGTCCGACCGGGGGGCCTAGCGGGCCACGCCGCCACCCTGCGATGACGTCCTCCGTCACTGAAGACGGCGATCACGGAAGCGAGCGGGTGGCCGAGCCCGCCGCGACGACCGATCCCCCCACTGGCGCGACCGACCCGGCAGGCGCGACAAGTCCGACCGGACGTGCCGCGTGGTTCGCGTGGGGCGTACTGGCGATCATTCTGGTCGGAGTCACCGTGCTCGTCGTCTACGCGTTGACCCGCGGCACGACTCCGCAGGACGTGTCCCGCGCGCCGGTCACCTCGAGCGACATCCTCGCTTCGCTCTCTTCACTTCCGGCGAACGTGGACGACGCGGTCGGGACCGGTACCGCCGCGGCGCCGGTCACCCCACCGGTACTCCTCAGCGGTCAGCCGCCACTGGAGTCGAACGGGAAACCCGAGGTCCTCTTCGTCGGTGCGGAGTACTGCCCGTTCTGTGCAGCCGAGCGGTGGCCGCTGATCCTCGCCCTCTCGCGCTTCGGACACTTCGGCGTCCTCCACAACGTGCAGTCGGCACCGAACGACGCGTTCTCCGGCATCCAGAGCTTCAGCTTCGCCCATTCGACCTACTCCAGCCCCTATGTGAACTTCACCGGAGTGGAGCTCTACTCCACCACCGTCGACGCACAGGGTGGTTACGCAAAAATCGCCTCGCTCAACTCCGGCCAGGCCGCTCTACTCGCTCGTGACGGACCGCTGTCAGGGGCCCTCGGGGCATCGCCGATGCCCTTCGTCGACATCGACAACCGAATGGTCACCTCCACCTCGGGCATCAGTCCCGCCCTGCTGGTCGGAGAGTCACAGTCGGCGATCGTGAGCGCCCTCAGTCAGGCCGGTAACCCGATCGCGGAAGGGGTCGTCGCCGCGGCCAACCAGCTCACTGCCGGGATCTGCGAGGCGACCGGCGGGGAGCCGGGCAACGTCTGCTCGAGCAAGAGCGTGCGCGACGCGCAAGACCGCACTCGGCATCCGCTGACTCAGCCGGCGCGGCGCTCCGCCAGCTGCTTGCGCTCGACCTCGTTCAGCCCACCCCAGATGCCGTGCGGCTCGTGGATACGGATCGCGTAGTCGAGACACTCGGCGCGCACCGCGCACGAGCGGCAGATCGCCTTCGCGCGATCCTCGCGCTGAAGCTTCTCTTCCTTGCGCTCAGCGTGTGCCGGGGGAAAGAAGATCTCCGACTGCGGTCCCCGACACGACGCCCTGAGTTGCCACGCTTCCGCCTGCTCCACTGCCCACATCCCCCTTTGGGCTCATCCTCCCGAAGGGAAGGTACTCGCACCGCGACGGCGAAACAAGGGGTCTGACCTGGGATTCCGGGCGTAACCACACCTCCGGTCACTGCAGGGATGCAACCCCGGTAGCGGGACTCCGAGCGAAAGTCCCTCGCCATAGGGCCGCCAGAGCCGGACACTACGCTCGACGAGGTCATGGACATCCGCGCCTTCTGCCTCCAGAGCAGGGTGCTCATCGTGGCCGGCAAGGGTGGGGTCGGCAAGACGACGATGGTCGCAGCCTTTGCGCACATGGCCGCGAGCGCCGGGCTCTCGGTCCTCGTGGTCGAGCTCGAAGGGCGACCCGGGGTCGCATCGGCCTTCGGTGTACGCGACCCCCTCGGCTACGCCGGTTCGGTGCTGCGGGCGGCCGGCGCGTCGACAGGGTCGGAGCAACCCGACGACCGGGTGATCCCTCCCGGGACCGTCCAGGCGCGACTCATCACCCCGGACGACGCGCTGATCGAGTACCTCGCCGACCACGGACTCCGACGGGTCTCGCGACGGCTCATGGCGACCGGGATCGTCGACCTGGTGGCGGGAGCCATCCCGGGGATCCGGGACATCCTGGTCCTCGGCAAGGTGAAGCAGCTCGAGCGGGGTCACGTGGCCGATCTCGTGCTCGTCGACGCGCCGGCGACCGGGCACACCATGACCTTTCTCTCCTCGGCCGGCGGCCTTCTCGACGCAGCCAGAGGCGGCCCGATCCGGGCCCAGGCCGCCGACGTGGTCGAGCTGCTCTCCGATCCGGCCCGCTGCCAGGTCGCCCTGGTGACCCTTCCGGAGGAGATGCCGGTCAACGAGGCCGTCGACGCGGCGTACCAGCTCGAGGACAAGCTCGGGATCGCGCTCGGACCGGTGATCGTGAACGCCTGCTACCCGGTGGAAGCCGGTCTCGACACGCCGGCCCCGCAGGCGGCGCTCGCGGCCGGGATCGACCTCGACGCCGAGCTGCTCTCGAGCCTCGAATCCGCACGGCGGTTCCGCACACGACGCCAGGAACTCCAAGAGGACGAGCTGCGCCGTCTCGCGCACGAGCTCCCGTTGCCCCAGCTACGGGTGCCGTTCCTCTTCACCGACTCGATCGGACCTGCCGAGCTCGAGACCTTGAGCGCGGCGCTGGCGGCGGGGATCGCCGCGCTGCCCGAGCCGGCTCCCGCGCCCCAATGACCCGGCCGGCTCCGATCGACCAAGTGGTCCGGGAGCGGTCCATCGTGATCTGTTGCGGATCCGGCGGCGTCGGCAAGACCACGACCGCCGCAGCGCTCGCCCTGGAGGGCGCGCGACTCGGAAGGAACGCGTGCGTGGTCACCATCGACCCGGCGCGACGCCTCGCCAACTCCCTCGGCCTCGACCAGCTCTCCAACCATCCCACCCGCATCGAGGGAGACTGGCCGGGCTCGCTCTCGGCGCTCATGCTCGACGCAAAGGGAACCTTCGACGATCTCGTGCAGCGGTACTCCGAGAGCGAAGAGCAGGCCGAGGACATCAAGGTCAACCGGATCTACCGCAACCTGACCGGCTCGCTGTCGGGCACTCAGGAGTACATGGCGATGGAGAAGCTCTACGAACTGGTCGAGGAAGGCGGTTTCGACGTGGTGGTGGTCGACACGCCACCGTCGCGGAACGCGCTCGACTTTCTCGACGCGCCACGGCGGCTCACCCGTTTCCTCGAAAACCGGGTGTTTCAGGCGTTGATGAAGCCGACCAGGGCGGGCCTGAAGGTGATGGGCGTCGCGGCCAACGCGCTGCTGCGGACGATCTCACGGGTGGCGGGAGCCGACATCGTGCACGACGCGGTGGCGTTCTTCCAGGCGTTCGAAGGGATGGAGGAGGGGTTCCGGGTCAGGGCGAGCCGGGTGCGCGAGCTGCTCAGCCAGGAGGGAACCGCCTTCGTGCTCGTGGCCTCTCCTCGCCAGGACTCGGTCGACGAAGCCGTCCACTTCGCCGACAAGTTGACCGAGTCGTCGCTGTCGGTGACCGCGCTCGTCGTCAACCGCGTGCAGCCCCGCTTCGCCGACGATACCGAGCTCGCGACCGTGTCGCGGCTGGTGGGGACCGCGTCGGGGCGTTCGATCGACGACCTGGTCGAGAACCTGGCCGGCTATACCTCCGCCGCGGACCGCGAGGAGGAGGTCTATGCCGAACTGGTCGCCAGGGTCGCGCCGGCTCCGGTCTACCGGATCCCGCTCCTCAACTCCGATGTGCACGACCTGGCCGGCGTCGGCTCGATCGCGGATTTGCTCTTCGACAGCCGGGGCTAATCTTTCCGCCGTGCCGTCCGTCCTGATCGCCAGCGACGCCCCCTCTGTGCGCGCGGAGGTCGCCGCGGTCGCCGGCACTCCGGAGCTGACCATCCGCGAGGCGCGGTCGGGACCAGACGTCATGCGCGAGGTTGCGCGTTCCCTACCCGATCTGGTCGTGGTCGACCTGCAGATGGGCAACATGGGCGGGATGGCGGTCTGTCTCGAGCTGCGCCTCGAGGAGTCCTACGGCAACCTCGAACACGTGCCGGTACTGATGCTGCTCGACCGGCGGCCGGACGTGTTCATCGCCCGTCGCTCGGGTGCCGAGGGCTGGGTGGTCAAACCGCTCGACCCGATCCGCCTGCGGCGTGCCGTCGCGGCGTTGCTGGACGGGGGTACGTACTACGACGAGTCGTACCAGCCTCTGTCCGTCACCTCGGTCCCGAGCGGGACCTGAGCCGGGCCACCTCCCGGTCTCAAGGGTCCGTGTTCCGTCACCGCAACGGGAAATCCGAAGAGGAAGGCGACCGGAGCCGTCGACGTAGGCGGTCGACCAACGGGGACGCCGGACCGTCGGACGGCAGCCGCCGAGCGCGGCGGTGACCGTGGTGCCGACGAACAGGAGCAGTTCATCATCGACGCCCTCCACGACCTCCACGACACGGTCGTCCGCGAGGTCATGACCCCGAGGGAGGACGTCGTCGCACTCTCGATCCCCCTCACCGTCGACTCGGTGGTGAAAGCGGTGCGCGAGTCCGGACACAGCTGCTTCCCGGTCTGTGGTGACAGCCTCGACGACCTCATCGGGGTGCTCTTCGTCAACGACCTCTTCCGTGCCGGGTGGCGGATCGCCGCAGGACGCGACGAGGTTGGCCCGTCGGAGGAGGAGACCAACGGGCACCGGGGGGACCGATCCCCCGGCCCGATCGACATCTCCCGCCGGGTCCGCCAGCCCTTCCTCGTCCCCGAGTCGCACCTCGTGCTCGACGTCCTCGCGGAGATGCGGCGACAGCGGCGGGCGTTTGCCGTCGTGGTCGACGAGCACGGCGGGGTCGAAGGGGTGCTGACCGTCAAGGATCTGCTCGGCGCACTCGTCGGGGACCTGCCCGACGAGTTCGACCCCGACGACGAGCCCGACGTGGTCCGGGTCGACCGAAACAGGTGGTTGGTCGACGGGCGGGTCAGCATCGACGACATCCGCGACCAACTCGACATCGACCTCCCCGAGGGGGAGTACGTCACCCTCGGGGGTTACCTCTTCGACGCCTTCGGTCATATTCCGTCCGAGGGCGAGACCTACCACGTCGGGGAGTGGGAGCTGCGGGTGACCGAGATGGACAAACGCCGGATTGCCAAGGTGCTGCTGCGGCGAAACGAGAGCGCCACGCCCCGACCCGCGACCGGCGGCGAGGAGTCCGCCGGCGGGGGCGGGAGCGATCACTCGGCGGTCGGATAGCATCGTCGGGTCCAGGGACCGGAAGGCCGGTCTCGGACCACGGGCTGTGGCGCAGCTTGGTTAGCGCGCTGCGTTCGGGACGCAGAGGTCCCCGGTTCAAATCCGGGCAGCCCGACTCGGACACTGCGGGTGAACCGCGAACTTCGCCGAATCCACACCTCGGGACCCACGAAAGACGGATCGATGACGCCGAGCGGACCGCAGAAGAGCAAGTCTCCTTCTCAGTTGATCGACGCGAGGATCAAGGAATTGGGCGACTGGCGTGGCGAGATGCTGGGCCGGCTCCGTGCGCTGATCAAGGAAGTCGACCCCGACGTCGTCGAGGAGTGGAAGTGGAGAGGCGTTCCGGTGTGGGAGCACGACGGAATGATCTGCACCGGCGAGACCTACAAGAGCGTGGTGAAGCTGACCTTCGCCAAGGGGGCGGCCCTGAAGGACCCCTCGAAGCTGTTCAACTCCAGTCTCGGTGGGAACACCAGGCGTGCCATCGACTTCCACGAAGGCGAAAAGATCAACGAGCGAGCATTCAAGACCCTGGTTCGAGCCGCGGTGGCGCTGAACCAGTCCAAAGCCAAGCGCTGATCCACGGAATCCATCGTCTCTCCCGCCGAGCCAAGCCGGTCCTAGGCGGTAGCTCGTCCGTCGACCACGGAATTCCTTGATCGCCTCAACGAGGTGTGCTCACAATGTCGGCTACAGCTTTTCGAGGGGCGTGCCGATACCGCATCGGGAAATCTCAGACCTCAGTGAAAGTGAGAACGGATCACGTGAAACGCGCATTCGCTCCTCTGCGTCTACTGGTTGCTTCCCTCAGCGTGTTGATTGCCACCGCACTGGCCGCACCTGCGGTTGCGTTTGCCGCGGGCACCGGGTACACGCCGACCCCCAACCCGACGCCGGGCGGGACCGCAAGCGGCCTCGCCGGCACGGTGGTGTCCAGCACGACCATCCAGCCGAGCGGGGGAACGGCCAACGCCACGATCGGGAGCGCCAGCATCACGGTCACCGTCAAGGCCGGGACGTTCACCGGCCCGGTTCAAGTGGTCGTCACCGACGCCACCTCCTCGGCGGTGACACCGAGCGGAGGCGGGACGCCGATCGTGACCTTCGGCGTGGGCATCTTCGAGAACGGGACCAAGGACACCACGACGTTCCAACCGATCACCGTGACGGTGAACTCGCCCTCGATCAAGGCGGGCACCACCGTCTACTTCGTCACCGGCTCGGGACTGCAGGCAGTGAGTGGAGCGTCGGTCACCAACGGGTCGGCCACCTTCACGATCACGAGCGACCCGGTCGTCGAAGTGGCGACGGCGACGGCGACGACCACGGCGGCGGCAGCCGGGGGTACCGGCTCCTCGGGCTCGGCCATCGCCGGGGCGACCGCAGGCCAGACCGGTAAGCCGTTCCTCCTGGAAGGAGGGCTCGCCGTCGCGCTGATCGTCATCGGGGGACTGATGCTGGTCGGTCTTCGCCTACGGCGTCGTCCAGCCTGGCGTCGTTCTGCCTGATTCGTTGCGGCAGGGGAATCGACCGCTCCGGGGCCTCATCGCGGCCGTAGGGATACTCGCGGTCGGTGCGCTGCTCGTCGGATGTGGCGGGAGTGCATCGGGCAACGGAACCTCCTCGGCGGCGGCGAGCCAGGTCGTGAAGCCGACCGCGACGTATCCCGGTCCCGACGGGTTGCTCGCCGGAGGCCAGCCCCAGGCCAATGGCGACATGTGGCTGCTCGCCAACTCCCACGGGACAGCCAACCTCCAGCAGTTGAACCTGTCGACCAGCAAGATCGACCAGATCGTCCCGGAGTCGACCGGCGCCAACTCCATCTCCCAGTCGTCGTCCGGGGTGATCGGCGTCGGGGTCGCCACGGCCACGACCGGAGCCCTCGAGCTGCGAAACGGCTCCTCGGGAGTCCTGCTCGCCACGGTGCCGATCGGCGCACCGGTCAAGGACGTCTTCGCCGGATACGACGGCTCGACCTTCTACGTACTGAACGGCAACTCGACCTCGGCCAGCGTGACACTGGTCGACTCGGAGACGGACAAGCCTTCCGTGTCGGTGCCCGTACCGCTCGACACGACCGCCATCGCAGTCGATCCACCCGGTGTCAATCTCTTCGCTCTCGGCTCGGCAGGCAAAGTCGACGAAATCACCGTCGGCAGTCAGACGGTTGCGGCCAGCTATACCGTCGGCTCGTTGCCCGTTGCGCTTGCGATCTCGGCCAGTGGCTCGACGCTGTACGTCCTCAACAACCACTCCTCGGTCGCCAGCGTCGGAGTGATCGACGTTGCCACCGAACGGCAGACCGAAGCACTGCCCGCTCCTGCCAACGCCGTCGGCGTTCAGGTCTCCGTCGACGGGCAGAGTCTGTACGACATCGTGGGCACGTCAAGCTACGGCAACGTCCAAGTGTTCCCCATCACCCACTGAGCAACCCAACCAGTCAGTCGGTCGGAGAGCTCGAAGCGTAGAGCACCGGGCCGGCTTCCAACGAGCACACCGATACGCGTGAAAAGCAACGTCATCGGCCATGATGGATTCGTGGAGTCCGTCACGTTGCTCGAGCGGCCCGGTCAGGGACGAGGACGAGCCCACTGCTGTAGAGGACGTCGAACCCGAATCGGTACGACTCTCCGCCGCGCGTGCGGGTTGGACGGTGGCCGGCATGACCGTCTTGTTCTGGGGCTTCCAACTGTTCGGGTACGTCGACATCTATCCCTTCCTCAGCGTGGCGGTCGTCGTACTGGGTCTTTGGGGACTGGGCACGATCGTCGCGGTCTGGCACCCTCGACCGGTACCTCCGACGACGGCCAGGGTCCTCGCCATCGCGACACTCGGCCTCACGATCGGCGCCTTCCTCCTCTGGAGCTTCCTCCAGATCCATGCGTCCCCTGCGTACGGCACCGACGAGATCGCGTTCGATCAGTACGCCGCTCAGCTCCTCCAGCACGGCCTCAACCCCTACACCCACTCGATGGCCAATGCGTTCTCCTTGTTCCACGTCTCGCCGGACGGTTACACGTTCCTTTTGAACGGACAGCCGGTGACCTCGCTCTCCTACCCGGCGCTCTCGTTCCTTCTCTACATGCCATTCCTCCTGGCAGGCTGGTCCAGCCAGCTGGCGGTGGCGATCAACGTGCTCGCCTGGGCGATCGGGATCGTCCTCACCTTCGCGCTCCTCCCCCGTTCGCTTCGACCGCTCGCCATCGTGATCGGGAGCTTCTCCGTGTACATCAGTTACGCGGTCGGGGGCGTGACCGATGCACTGTTCGTGCCGTTGCTGATCGGCGCCGTGTACAAGTGGGACCAGTTCCCGCGCCTTCGGGGATGTCGCCGCTTACCGAGGCCCGGTACTGCTCGGTCTGGCCATGGCGGTGAAGCAGACCCCTTGGCTGGTGCTTCCATTTCTGGTTGCCGGGGTCGCGCTCGAAGCGGACCGACTGGGAGGGCGTTCCGAGGCACTGCGGACTGCGTGCCGATACCTGGGGATCGCGTTCGCCGCCTTCTTGGTTCCCAACCTGCCCTTCATCGTCATGGCCCCGCACCCATGGCTGTCGGGCGTGCTCACCCCCATCGCGAGCCATAACGTCCCGGCCGGTCAGGGTCTGATCGGGCTCACCCTCTATCTGGGGCTCGGTGGTGGATCGCTCGCCACCTACACGGTGGCCCTCCTCGTCGTGTTCCTTGCCCTGTGGCTCGCTTTCGTCATCACCTACCCGACACTCAAGGCATGGGCGGTGGTCTGCCCGGCGATCGTCCTCTTCTTCTCCGCCCGGTCCTTCGGGAGCTATCTGGTCACGCTCTTGCCGGCGGCCCTCGTGGCCGCCGCTTCAACGGACCTCACTTCGGAGCTTCCTGCCCGCTCCGGTCGGCCGCGCTCGCGATGGCGCGTCGGGCAGTGGGTTGTCTGTGGAGGACTGTTGGCCTCCGGACTGGCGGTCGGCGCGATCTACACCTCGAGCGCGCCGCTCGGCGTCTCGATCACCTCGGTGCGGACCACCGGTCAACTGGCCACGGTGGTCCAAATCGGGGTCGATGTGACCAACCATTCGAGAACCGCCGAGACGCCCTCGTTCACCGTCGAGAGCGGCGGCCAGCTCACTGCCTTCTGGCTCACTACAGGTGGACCGGCCACCTTGCAACCCGGTCGTCACGCTCACTACACGTTGCTCGCGCCCAACTTCTTCGCACAACCTCCGATCACCGGGGGATTCCAGGTGGTCGCGTTCAGCCCCTCGCCGGCTGCGGTGAGTCGTAGCTCGTCGTATCTCCCGACCGTCAATCACGTCAGCCTCGTGCCGAGCGCCGTCAACTCCGTCGTGCCCCTCGGGCGGACCGTCGTCCTCCGCGCCGAGATACTCGACCAACTCAACCGACCGGTGCATCTGGCCAGTCAACCCGTCTACCTCGGCCAAGTCATCTACGGCCAGCAGGGTCTCATCTTCGGAGAGGCCGTCATCAACCAGGGCCAGATCGGCCAGACCCCGGTGGTCGCGTACACGAACCAACAGGGCGTGGCCACCTTCTACATCCGCGGCACACAGATCTCGAACGATCCGGTCTACTTCGAAGCGAACCTCGTCAGTGCCAATCAGTTCTATCCCTACGGGTACTCGGAAATCGTCCCCATCCGCTTCGGATCCTCGGGTTGAGCACGACCGCGGTCGCCTCTAGCGCGATTGTGCCCTCGACAGAGACCGTCGCGGCCGTCGACAAGAGCGACGCCAGATTCCGTCTGGCCATCCGCTTGGCTTGGATCGCCTTCGGGATCCAGTTCCTCGCCATGGTGCTCTGGAGCTCGCTCCTCTACTCGCGCTGGGGGAACACCTGGGACTTCGCAATCGAATACCAGGGAATGTGGGGTATTGCCCACGGCCACCTCGACCCCTATCTGTCGGTGGCCCACCGGTACCTCTGGCAAAACCATTTCGAACTGATCCTCTGGGCGATGGCCCCGATATTGCGGATGTGGCCCGGTGGCCTATGGGCTCTCTGGCTTCAAGATGCGGCGGTTGTGGGCGGCGAACTCGGCGCCCTCTACCTGGTTGTCGACGCCGTACGGAGACCGCGTTGGCCTGCCCGATTCCCGGGCTGGTTGGGCGTCGCACTGGTCACGCTGCTCCTCGTCGCGAATCCATGGATTTACGACGCGACCTCCTTCGACTTCCACTTCCTCGGGGTGGGCGCTGCCTGCTTTGCGATGCTCGCCTGCCGGGAGATGATCCGCGGCTCGATGCGCTTGCTCGTCCTGTGGGTGGTCTTATGCCTGGCCTGCGGGGACGTCGCCGGCACGTACCTTGCCGCGGTCGGCCTTGGCGGCATCCTGGCCGGCCGCGCCTATCGTCGACGAGGAGCGGCGCTCTTCGTGCTCGGCGCAGCTTGGTTCGGATTTGTGACGAGCATCGGCGGAGGCCAGGGGTCGCACCTTGCGAGCTCCTATGGGTACCTCAACCCGGGACATTCCGACGAACGGCACGACTTCGCTCGGCGCCGCCCGACTTGTCAAGGGATTCGTGCTACATCCATGGACCGTCGCGCAGCACCTCTGGGCGGCGCGCATCGATCTCTGGGCGTACTCGATGAGCAGTGGCGGGCTCGGCCTCTTTACGCCGCTCTCGGTGATGCCTCTCCTCGTCATGTTGGAAATCGGAGCGACGCAAGGTACCGGCTTGCGGACAGTCCCCTGGGAGAACTTCGGAGTCATGCTGTTCGTTGCGCCGTTGAGCGTTCTCGCACTTGCCTCGCTCACCAGGCAGCTCTCAGGCGGATGGCTCGCGGACCACCTTCCGAAATCGAACACCAAATGGTTACGCTCGCCCCGCTTCCCCCTCGTGATCGCTGCCCTACTCGGCCTCAATGCCATTGCTTGGGGGGCAGTGTGGATACCCCAGGTCCCTGTCGAATGGTTGCGGACCTCGACAGCCGCTTCCTCTGCCCTCGACCAGGTAGAACGTGTGATCCCGTCAGGGGCCGAGGTGGTGGCTTCACAGGGCGTGATGGGGAGGCTCTGCGGCCGCGAATGGTGTTACAAGGTGTCCAACAACGGCACATTGGAGTTCCCACTCCACACGGCAAACGACTACTTCGTCATGGTGCCTTTTCAGGGGATCGAGCTCGCGGACGTGCAGACCCAACTGGGAATGATCGATCAACTCGCTGGCCCGCTGCATGCTCAACTGCTTCTCGCCCGTGACGGGGTGTGGCTCTTCAGGTTTGCCCGGCCCCTCGATACCACTTCGGTCGTATTCAAGACCTCCCCTACGGAGCCGGCCTGGGCCGCGCAGACAGCGACAGGCACGCCCCTGCTCGACGGACCTCCCTTCGATTGGGCCATGACCCTTACGAGCGCCAAACCCGGGTACGTCCTCTACGGCACCGAATGGAACCTTTTGCCGGGCACCTACCAAACGACGCTGACGATGGCCAGCGATATCACCACCGAGGTAGAGGTCTGGGACGCGGCTACGAACACTCTGCTGAGTCGTCAGACCGTTCCGCCCACCAATGGGCATGTCGCGATCCAGTCCGAGGTTCGGGTTGCCGAGACCGGTCATCAAGAGCCCTACTCGGGCTGGGGTCCCTTTAGTTTTCAGCCTGGACCATCACCGGGGGGAGACCGAATCGAGATCCGGGTCTGGACCAAGGGCAGGGGCGAAGTCAGGCTCTACAACGTGGAGGTACAGCCCTACCGACCGTGAGAGTGAGCGCCGACCGCCGGGCGCTCATCCTTCGACCCGCTGCATCGACCAGCTGGTGATGATCAACTGGGCGTTCACGACGTCGGCCATCATCTCGATGCGATAGGTGCCGGGGTAACTCGTTACCGGAAAGTACCGGTTCGGTGACCAGCGACACGCCGGTCAAGGTGCCGCCGTTCACACTCAGAGAAGGACTCAGGAGCGAGTCATTGCGGACGATGGTCGCCCCGAAGAGGTGGGAGGCCGAGGAGTACGCCACCGTTGGGGCGATCGCCACCCACCAGTCGCCCTCTCCTTGTTCGGCGGAGCGGATCGCCGCGAAATAGAGCGCGACCACGGCCGCGGTGTCGTTGAGCGGCGCCGAGCTCTCCTGCCAGGTCGTCGACGGCGTACCGGTGACCGAGAGTGATCCCATCGGCGCCGGATTGTGGGCGAGATCGAGACCTTGGATCGCGAGTGCCGGCGGCGCCGGCACCGCAGGCGTCGTCGGGACGGTGGGCGCGACGACGCTCGGCGGAGTGGCCGTCTTGACCGGGACCTCGACCACTCCCGTCAGGTAGGCGTCCACCAGGTAGCGCTGCGACGTGAGGAACAACGCATCGGTGGGATAGCAGGTGATGAGAACCAGACGAGATTGCTCGGTCTGGAAGATGGGGGTGTCAGAGGACACCACCTGGTGGTCCTCCACCGTGTAGAGGAACGTCTGACACGGCGTGACCACCGAGATCTGTTCTCCCGGGACCAACTGGTCGATGTGGCTGAACCAGGTCACGTCGTGTCCCGCCAGCACCGACGTTCCCTCGGTGCCCGGCCATGAACTGGCCGGGACGTGTCCGACCGCTACGCTCAGCTGCGAATCTCCCACCCCGTCGACGACCGGCGCGACCAGCCCGATCGACGACGCCTTCAACAGCGCGTAGACGGTGGGGGCGGCGCCGGGCGGCGCGTTGTCGGGGGCATTCGAAGCCAGCGCCGGACCAGGTGCTGCAGACGACAATCCAGAGCCCCCAGTCGGTGCGGAGGCCGGGAACGACGATACGCATTTTCCGCTGGCCCGGGCGACCGAATCGGCTCGCTCCTGGGTGTGGATGAGTGCCGACCCGACTCGATCCGAATGCTGGTAGAAGCCGTAGATGTCGACGCCGATCGCCAGGCCGCCGACGATGACGAGGATGGCCAGCGTGAAGACGACCTTCCGTTGCCAGCTCCGCTGGTATCTGATCGAATGCGCCCGGCGTCGGCGCTTCCGTCGGTGCTGATACCGGGGGTCCTTCCGCCACGGAGGTCGGAGTTCCACCGGGCTCATGGCCACCAGTTTCGCCTACCCGGGGGCTCAATTCGCCGGAACTGGAGAGCGCCGCGTTCGAGGTCACTCGAGGTCGGCAGGGTCGGCGATTGACCCGAGCCGATCCGGAAGGGCCGGGTTGCTCAGCCGAGATCGTTCAGGCAGGTGTTCGCGTCGTTGTTGCTGTTCGTCCCGTCGGGGCAGGTGGTGTTGGCCCAGGTGACTCCCGCCAGCTCGGTGCCCGAGACGTCAGCACCGGTCAGGTTCGCACGGGTCAGGTCCGCGTTGTCGAGGTCGGCACCGGCCAGATCGGCGGCGGCCAGGTTGGCGTCCATGAGCTCGAAACCCACGAGCGAGGCACCCGCCAGGTTGGCGCTCGAGAGGTTGGCGACCGGACCGACCAGGTAGCCGTCGACCAGGTTGAAATCCGGTGGGAGTACGGCCGGAACGCCGACGATGCTCCCCGAGATGATGTAGTCGGAGAGCGACGGGTCGGCGGTGTCGAAGATCGTCCCGTTCAGCGTCGCGCCGGTGAAATTCGCATCGTTGATGTCGGCAGAGGTCAAGGTCGCATCGCTCAGGTCGGCGCCTTGGAAGTCGGTGTGGAAGAGCGACGCGCCGAAGAAATCAGCGCCGGCAAGATCGTCACCGGCAAGGTCGGCAAATTTGAAGTTGCAGTAGTCGAGATCGGCGCCAGGTGTGAGGTTGTTGCAATTCGGTGACTGGCCCGCGACGAGGACGACCCTGGCCTTCTTCCCGAGACCGACCGAGTTGTCGGCGCGAACAGTGACGAAGTACCGGCGTCCGTTGCGGAGGCCGGTCAGCGAGCACGACGTACCGGTGGTGGTGCAGGACGCAAAGTGCCCGGCAGCCACCTGGTAGCTGGTGATCGGAGCGCCTCCGTCGGAGAGCGGGGGTAACCACGAGACAGTGCCGCCCCCGTTGGTGGGAGTCGACACCACGTTGGTCGGTGCGCCCGGCTTCTTGAGACGAGGAACCCGGGCGCCGGCCGGCGAGGCCAGCGCGAACGATCCGAGAGCGATGACGACCACGGACGCAACGGATGCCGCCGCGAACCTGCCAAGCCCTCTCCGGACGGTCTGGCCATCGCGTCGAGCCTGCCTCGCCTTGGTCAGTTGCCGGGACATTCCCCTGCCATCGGTCCTCGGCCGGATACGTCATGTTCGGCGCGATCGAGCAGCCTGTCAACCGATTCGGCTCTACGATGAGCCGAATGACCAAGCTGGCACTTCGCCGTGAGCGCACTCTCCTGAGCCGGACTGCGATGGATCGCTTCACGTCCTTCGACGGGGTCGAGCTGGCCTACCAGGTCACTGGGGAAGGTCCACCGGTCGTCCTGCTCCACGGCTTCGCTGCCGACAGCGAGCGCAACTGGGTTCGACCAGGCGTGGCGGGAGCGATCGAGTCAGCCAACCGCCAGACGGTACTCCTCGACGCACGGGGACACGGCCGTTCCGAGAAGCCCCACGAACCGGCCGCCTATGCCGACGGGGCCATGGCGCGCGACGTCGTCTGCCTGCTCGAGCACCTCGGTCTCGAGAACGTCGACGTCTGCGGCTACTCGATGGGAGCCCGAACCGCGATGACCCTCGCGGCGAACGGGGACCGGGTCCGCAGCGCCGTCTTCGGCGGAGTGGGCAGACGGCTCGGCAGCAGGGCCATGGCAGAACGGGCACCGACGATCGGAGAAGGGCTGCTCGCCGCCGACCCCGGCGCGATCGACGACCCGGTCGCTCGCGCCTTTCGCGAGTTCGCCGAGTCGACCGACGCCGATCTCGCCGCGCTTTCCGCGTTCCAACGTTCGGGTGCTTTCCCCCGGACGGACCTCTCGACGATCGAGTTGCCCACGCTGGTGATCGCGGGTGCAGACGACCGACTGGCGGGCTCACCCCACGAGCTGGCCGAGCGCATTCCCGGCGCCGAGGTGACCGTGGTCTCGGGCGATCATCTCTCCGCCGTCTTCGATTCGGCGTTCGCCACAGCGATCGTGGACTTCCTGGCGAGAGTCGACGAGTAGGAGCCGTCGGGACCCTTCGGCTGAGGTCCCTCCGGACATCGCTCCCTGCGGATCCTCGTCCACCCGATACCATTCGCTCGTGGCTCACGAGACCGTCCACTGCTCGTTCTGCAAGAAGTCGAGCGAGGAAGTAAGGAAGGTCGTGGCCGGCCCGGACGACGTCTACATCTGCGACGAGTGCATCGGCCTGGCCGCGGAACTGGTTCGAGACGATCCGGGGGACAAAGTCCCGGTCGGATCGGGACCCGACGCCTCGTAGGCGTCGACGTACTTCGCATTCGGACCCGGCCTCCCGACCTCGCATTCGAACCCCGCCATCAGGGCGGCCCGGCCCTCTCGAGATCGCTGCCGAAACCGCTCCGCCTCCCTAGTTGCGGTTCGCGCACACGCTTGTCAGTGTCAAACAGCTGGGACCGCGGGTCATTGCCCCTGGTAGCCCGAGCGCCCTTGTGGCTGCGATCACAATCCGTTTACCAAACGGTAACCTCTGTCGCTGTCCGGGTCGGTAGAGCAGGGATCCGCCGCCCAGCTCCCGGCCCGGGCACCCTTTCCGTCGGCCAAGCCCCAATCTGCGACGGAATCATCCGAATTGACATGAGGTGATCCGCCGCCGAAGGACACCGTTCGGCCTCACCCACATCGGCCCACTCAGCCCGGCAAGGACTCCCAGTAGTCGTTCAGGCGCCCCTGCACCTTCACCACCCAGATGATCCCTCCGACGATGGGGATCAGCACCCAGAACCCGGTGAGCGCCGAGACGGGAGCCGGCCGGCCGGCTGCGGGTGTAGAGCCTTCCGACCTCGAGCGGGAGGACGAAGGCGTTCACGATGCTGAGCAGGATCGCGAAGAGCAGCCCGAGCCATCCGCCGATCCCCTCCCTCGAATACTCCTTCAGCTCCTTGAAGCTGGCGTACTCCCAGTAGAGCGCGTAGATCCCGATCGTGATGATCGAAAGCAGGATCACTGCTACCGGGTTTCTCACGTGACCGGGCGCGCCGGTCGCGTGGGCCACATGCGTAGCCGCCGGAGGAGATGTCGGGCCGTCGGGATTCAGGTCCGCGACCTCGCCGGCGGGCTCGCGTTCTCCGGCGCGGGCGCCCTCAGGTTGTTCCGTCACGGAGATCGCCTCCTCTCCGCTCTCGTTCCGCCGTGCTCTGCGCAAACCACTGTAGGTCCGCGTGGCGCACCGGTGTTCCGGTGACGGGTGAAGACGAGTGAAGGAGCACCGTTGTAGCGTGCGATGGTGGCGGTCTCGCCCCACATCCGACGGCTGCGGGAAATGGTGGGCAACCAGCTCCTCGTCCTGCCGTCTGCCGCGGTGCTTCCCCGCGACGAGTCCGGGCGTGTCCTCCTCGTCAAAGACGCCGACACCGGCCTCTGGGCGGCGATCGGCGGTGCCGTCGAGCCCGACGAATCGCCCCAGGAGTGTGCCGTTCGCGAAGCGGAGGAAGAGGCCGGCGTCGTCGTCCGCCTCGGCGCCGTTCTCGGCGTGCTCGGGGGGCCGGAGTACCGGATGGTCTACCCGAACGGAGACCGGACCTCCTACGTCTCGACCGTCTTCGACGCGGTCGTCGTCGGCGGCACACTCGAGCCCGACGGGGAGGAGACAACCGAGGTCGCGTGGTGGAGCCCGGAGAGCCTGCCGCTCGAGCAGATGAGCGCTTTCACCAGAGCGCTGCTCCGCGACGTGGGTCTCGACGGAGGAATCTCGGCCTGATCGATCGCCGGCGCTCAGTCTCGCGAATCAGATCTCCGCGAGGTCGGCCCGGTACTCGGGATGTTCCGAGAGCCACTCGGAGGCGCGCCGCATGCTCGCCTCGTTGTTCTTGTTGATGAACCGATAGATCGGCCCCTCGAACCATCGCCACGGCCACGAGGTGAGGTTGTAGGTCTCGTCGAACAAAAAGGTCGTCCGGTCAGGGCCCAGTGGTTCGAGTCGCACATGGCCGATCTGGTCGTTGCCCGGCTTGCTCGAGATCATCGTGTAGGTGTAGCCGCGTTCGGGCTCCACGTCGGTGACCAGCTCGAGCGCAGAGCCCTCCCGACCGAAGGGCATCTTGTAGATGACCCGGCGCAAGCGCCCGTTGTGGTGC
The DNA here is from genome assembly GCA_963741055.1 of uncultured Acidimicrobiales bacterium. GTDB lineage: Bacteria > Actinomycetota > Acidimicrobiia > Acidimicrobiales > RAAP-2 > Bog-756. The sequence goes on from CAVUGU010000031.1 coordinate 37,138, forward strand.
TCGTCCCCCGGGTAGAGCACCTCGACCCGGAGCACCATGGGTGCGTAGTCCGTCCACCGGTCGTAGTCCTGGAAGAGGGCCCAGATCCGTGCAGCCGAATGGGGCATCTCGAAGGAGTAGCGGTGTTCACGCACGTCCCGCATCTTGATGGATCCGAGAAGGTTGTGCACGCCCGGCAATCCGACCCCACCCGATACCATCCTCGGCGGTCGAGCGATGCGTCAGACGTGGCCCGAACCTGAACGAGAGCGAGGACGAGGTGGCCCGATGTCCCTGGTGAACACGGTGCTCGGCAAGGTCGAGAGCAACCAGCTCGGTTCGACCCTCATGCACGAGCACGTCTTCATCCTCAGTCCGGAGATCGAGAAGACCGCGGCGGAGTGGGACGAGGACGAACAGCGGGAGAACGCGGCGGCGCGCCTTCGAGAGCTCAAGGAGCACGGCATCGACACCATCGTCGATCTCACGGTGATCGGGCTCGGCCGGTTCATGCCGCGGGTACTGGCGGTCGCCGAGGAGGCCCCCGCGATCAACGTGATCGCGGCGACCGGCGTCTACACCTACAACGAGGTCCCGATGTACTTCCATTTCCGGGGACCCGGCACCATCCTCGGTGGCCCCGAGCCGATGACCGAGCTGTTCGTCAAGGAGATCACCGAGGGCATCGGCGACACCGGGGTGAAGGCCGGCATCCTCAAGTGCGCGACCGACTCCCAGGGGATCACGCCCGGTGTCGAGCGAGTGCTTCGTGCGGTCGCCCAGGCGCACCGGCAGACCGGGGTACCGATCACGACCCACACGCCGACGCCCCCGGAGCCCTGGGGACTCGAACAGCAGCGCATCCTGAGGGACGAGGGGGTCGATCTCACCCAGGTGGTGATCGGACACTCCGGGGGAACGCTCGACGCCGGCTATCACGAAGCGCTGCTCGCCAACGGCTCGTACCTCGGATTCGACCACTTCGGGATCGGCACCTTCTCACTGGCCGAACGAGTCGAGGCGGTCCGGGTGCTCTGCGAGCGCGGTCATGCCGACCGCCTGGTCCTCTCCCACGATGCGATGTGCCACGTCGACTGGTTTCCGCCGTCGATCGCCCACGCGTGGAAGGAATGGAGGTGGACCCACATCCCCGACGACGTCCTCCCCGCGATGCGGGAGGCGGGGATCACCGACGAGGACATCACCACCATGATGGTCACCAATCCCCGGCGCATCCTCGAAGGGTGTGATCCCTACTGACGCCGACCTCGTCCCACCGACCGGCCGCGTCGGACGGGGTCGCCACCCTGGCCGGCCGGCACCCCGATGCGATCGCGTGGCTCGACGTCTCGAACGGCAGCGAGCTCACCTTCGCCGAATGGGACACCTCGTCCAATCGCCTCGCCCGCGGTCTCGTGGCCCGCGGGCTCCGACCCGGCGACCGGGTGGTGATCGCCATCACTCCCGACGATCCGTTCGGCTGGCTGACCGCCTACAACGCGGCTCACCGTGCCGGCGCGGTCGCTGTACCCGTCAACACCCGGCTCGCTGCTCCCGAGTTGCGCGCGATCCTCGCCCATGCCGAGCCCTCGGCGATCCTCGCCGACAAGCCGGGTGTCGGAACGTCCTCCTGGACCGAGCTCGCTCCTCGGGTCGACTCGGCGATGATCCTCGGTGGGGGCGACAGGCCGGGCGAACGCGCCGGGGGGACGGCGTTCCTGGTGGACGACGCGTCACCACTCGAAGGTGGACCGCGGCCTGCCGAAGGCGACCTGATGGACATCATGTACACCTCGGGGACCACCGGCGCCCCGAAGGCGGTGGCCGTCCCCTACGGGCGCGAGGATCTGACAGAGCCCCGTGCGTCGTGGAACGGTCTCGGATTCCTGACCGCTTCGCCGTTCACCACCACCAGCGGGGCCCTTCTCATCCACGGCCCCATGCGGGCCGGCATGAGCGGGTGGTACCTGCCACGCTTCGACGCAGGCACCTGGATCGCCACCGTCGAGGAGCGGCGACCACTGGTCGCGTTCATCGTTCCGGCGATGGCCCAGCTGATCGTCGCCCATCCGCGCTTCGCCGAAGCCGATCTCTCCGGTCTTGCCGCGCTCACCATCGGCGGTGCCCCGGTCGCCCGAGCGACGCTCCAACGCCTCGGCGAGCGGTTGCCGGGTGCCGACGTCCTCGTCGGCTACGGGCTCACCGAGTTCGGGGCGGTGTCGCGCACGCCGAACGGAGACCGGGCCCGACACCTCGGTTCGGTCGGACAGCCGCTCCCCGGAGTCGAGATCCGAGTGGTGGACGACGCCGGTGACCCGGTTCCCGAAGGCGAACAGGGCGAGGTCGCGGTCAGAGGTGCGGACCGACCGCGTGAGTACCTGCGTGCGCCGGACGCGAGCGACGGTACGTGGCGTGGCGGTTGGCTCCACACCGGTGATCTCGGCCGTCTCGACGACGACGGCTTCTTGTGGATCACCGGGCGCAAGAAGGACGTGATCATCCGAGGCGGGAACAACATCGCGCCCGGCGAGGTCGAAGACGTTCTCTACGCACACCCCGACGTCGTCGAGGCAGCAGTGGCGGGGATCCCACACGACGTCCTCGGCGAGGATGTGGGAGCCTGGGTCGTGCTACGCGAAGGATCCGAATGCTCGGTCGCCGATCTGGACGTGCACTTGCGGGCATCACTCGCCACCTTCAAAGTGCCGAGACAAGTGCACGTGGTCGCATCCCTCCCGCGCAACGCCGCGGGCAAGGTGATGACCCGTGAGCTGGTCGAGTCGGTGTCGCGGGCCGCTGCGGAGGAGAGGTGACCACCGATACGCACCCGGTCCTCGCCGACACCTTCGGCCCGGTCCGGCGCCTCACCCTCAACCGTCCCGACCAGCACAACCCCCTCACACCCCGGTGCATCCGCGAACTGCTCTCCTGCGTGGCAGAGGCGGGCTCCGACCCCGAGGTGAAGGCCGTGGTGATCCGGGGTTCGGGCCGATCCTTCTCGTCGGGGTACGGCGTGTTGGCGGAGGATGTCGAGGTCGAAGAGCCGGCCGGCAACCGCAGGCGGCATCGAGCGCGACGTGGCCTCGATGCTCGAGCTGGTGTCCGGCTGGGCGACGGTGTGGGACTGTCCGATCCCGGTGATCGCGCAGGTCCACGGCAACTGCCTGGCAGGTGGCACCGACCTCGCGTTGCACTGCGACATCGTCATCGCGGCCGAGGACGCACGAATCGGGTTCCCGCCGGTCCGATCGATGGGCGTACCGCCGACCAACATGTGGCTCTACCATCTCGGCCCGCAGTGGACCAAGCGGTTGCTGTTCACCGGCGACACGATCAGCGGTGCGGAGGCCGCCGCCATCGGTCTCGCGCAGGCGTCGGTGCCGGTCAGGCGACCTCGACGAGTACGTATCGGCGCTCGCGTCGCGGATCGGGCTGGTCGGTCGTGACCTCCTGACGGCGAACAAGCGGGTGGTCAACCAGGGAGTCGAGCTCATGGGCCGATCGCAGTTGCAACGCTTCGCCGCGCTGAACGACGCGGTCGCCCATCGCTCCTCCGACGCCCGAGCGTTCACCACTCGTGCCGCCGAGGTCGGGCTGAAACAGGCGGTGCACGAGCGCGACGCACCCTTCGAGCAGGCCGAACCACGTCCCGGACGGGGCCCCGTGAGCGCCAAGAGCGCGCCACGAACCCGGGACCGCTACCGGGTGGTGCAGTGGGCGACCGGCAACATCGGCACACGCTCGCTCCGAGCAGTCATCGACCATCCCGATCTCGAGTTGGTCGGAGTCCTCGTGTACTCGGACGAGAAGGCCGGGCGTGACGCAGGCGAACTGTGCGGGGCCGGCCCGGTCGGGGTCACCGCGACGAAGGACGTCGAGGAGATCCTGGCGCTCGAGCCCGACTGCATCCTCTACATGCCCGACCGGGCGGACATCGACGTGCTCTGCCGGCTCCTCGAATCCGGAGCGAACGTGGTGTCCACCCGCGGCGAGTTCCACCGACCGGCCAGCATGGAGCCGGAGGTCCGCGAGCGGATCGAGGCGGCCTGCCGGAAGGGCGGGACCTCCCTCCACAGCACGGGAGCGAGCCCCGGATTCATCACCGAGGCGGTCCCACTCGTGCTGGGGTCGATCGAGCGCCGGGTCGACTCCTTGACGATCGAGGAGTCCGCCGACATGTCCTCCCGGAACTCACCGGAGCTGATCTTCGACCTGATGGGCTTCGGGCGTGACCCGGCGGCCTTCGAAGCCGAAGCAAGGGCCGCCTATGCGGGTGCCACGTTCAGCGCCTCCCTGGGCGTCGTGGCCGACGCATTCGACGCACCCTTCGACGAGGTTCTGTCGAGCGCGGCGGCTGCGGTCGCACGCCGTCCGATCGAGATCGCGGCGGGCAGGATCGAAGCCGGGACCATCGCCGCTCAGCGGATGGAAGTGGCCGGGATGCGCGACGGAGCGCCGTTCATGCGCTTCCGGGCCAGTTGGTACCTCACGACCGAACTCGATCCCGCCTGGGAGCTGCGCGACACCGGCTGGCACGTTTCGGTCGAAGGCGACCTGCCGCTCGAAGTCGACATCCGGTTCCCGGTGCCGCCCGAGGAGTGGGCGGCCACCTCTCCGGGGATCACCGCGCACCGGCCGGTCAACGCGGTGGCCTCGGTCTGTGCGGCGGAGCCGGGCATCCGGACCACCGTCGACCTTCCCCAGATCGTCCCGACCCTCGGGTGAGCCGAGCCCTACCTGCTCCGCAACTCGCGTTTGAGCACCTTGCCCGACGGATTCCTCGGCAGCGCGTCGAGGAGGAAGACCTCCTTCGGGACCTTGTAGCGCGCGAGCTGATCACGGCAGTGTTCGAGGAGCGCCTCGGGCGGGACGGACGCACCCTGCCGGAGGACGACGAACGCAACCGGAACCTCGCCCCAGCGATCGTCGGGTCGGCCCACCACCGCGGCCTCGAGCACTGCGTCGTGCTCGTAGAGCACGCGCTCGACCTCGGAGCCTGCGATGTTCTCGCCGCCCGAGACGATCATGTCCTTCAACCGGTCGACGATGAACAGGTAGCCGTCCTCGTCGCGGAGACCGACGTCTCCGGTGTGGAACCAGCCTCCGGCGAAGGCGGTTCGCCGTGGCGTCGGGGTCTCGCCAGTAGCCCTTGAAGACCTTGGGGCCACGCAGGACGATCTCGCCGCGTTCACCGGGAGCGACCGAGCTCCCTTGCTCGTCCCAGACGTCGAGCTCGAGGTAGAGGCAGGGACGGCCCACGCTGCCGAGCTTGGTCACGATGCTGTCGCGGTCGAGGAAGGTGTCGCCGGAAACCGTCTCGGTGAGACCGTAGGCGTCGGCGAACCACGCCGAGGGAAACGTCCGCTGGATCCGCTCGATGAGCGGGATCGGCATCTTCTCGCCACCGTTGATGATCAGCCGCACCGACGAGAGGTCGCGCTCCTCGATGCCGGGGAGGGCCATGATCGCGGTGACCATGGCGGGCGCCAGCCAGACCGTGGTCGCCTTCGACCCTTCGAGCTCGTCGACCACCGCGGACGCATCGAAGGACCGGTGGATGATCGTCGTCGCACCGGCCGCGATCAGCGAGGTGGTGGTGAGGTCGAGTGCGCCCACGTGGTACAGGGGCCCGCAGGCGAGTCCCACATCGGCGTCGGTGAAGCCGAACTCGACGATGTGCGCGAGGTTCTTCCACGCCAGATTGGCGTGGGTGATCATGACGCCCTTCGGACGCCCGGTGGTCCCCGAGGTGTACATGAGCCGATGGACGTCGTCGCCGGCCGCCCGCACCGGAGTCGAGTCGCCCGCCCTCGCCCGCACCTCGGTGAGCGGGAGCCAACCAGGGTGCGCGGATCCCGAGATGGAGATGCGAGTGAGCGAGGCCTCCATCCCCTTGGTCGCCTCGTCGGCGACCTCGACCAGCGTTCCGTCGCACACGAGGGCGCGGGCGCGAGAGTGCTCCAGGATGTAGCGCACCTCGGGCGCGGCCAGCCGCCAGTTGATCGGCATCGCGATCGCACCGAGGTAGTTGGCGGCGAACACCACCTCGAGGAACTCCGGACAGTTGTAGGAGAGGAGACCCACGACGTCGCCGGCTGCGACGCCTCGTTCCTCCATGCCCCGAGCCAGCGCGGCCGCGCGCACGGCCATCTCCCCGTAGGTGGTGGTCTCACCCTCGAACACCGTGATCGCCTTATCGGGCGTGCGGGTCGCGTGGTGGGCGAGGACGGCGAACCAATTCATGTCCGCCGACCTCGGCGGTGAGAGCGTCACGGCCCGGACCTCACGACGTCGATCACGGAGTTGTACCGACCAGTCATGCTATCGATCCACCCCTGGTAGAGCTAGCGTCGCTCCCGATGCCGCGAACCGAAGGCGAGTCACGGCGCAGGGCGAACTGGGAGGTCCGTCGCCAAGCGATCGTCGACACCTCCGCCCGCGTCTTCGCCCAGCGGGGCTACCACGCGACCGGCATCACCGAGCTCTGCGCCGCCAACGACCTGGGCAAGGGTGCGCTGTACCACTACATCGGCTCGAAGGAGGAGCTGCTCGCCTCCATCCACGATCGGGTGATGGACGAGGTGATGGCGGGGGCGGACCGGGTGGCCGAGGCAGGGGGTTCGCCATCCGTGCAGATCGCCCTCCACGGCGACGAGCTGCTCGACGTGATCCATCGCTACCCGGACCACGTCTGGGTCTTCCTGCACGAGTTCCCCGCCCTCACCGGGGAGCGGGCGGAGAAGTTCCGCGGGAGGCGCCGTGAGTACGAGCGGCGCATCGAGACGGTCCTGCAGGCGGGCGTCGAGTCGGGCGAGTTCCGCCAGCTCGAACCGAGGCTCACCGCTGCTGGCCTGGCTCGGGATGCACAACTACACGTACCTGTGGCTGAAGGCCGGCGGCCCGTTGACGGCCCGGGACGTGGCGAAGCCCTTCGCCGAGATCTTCATGCGAGGCATCTCCGCCGAGGGTCACGGGTAATCCGTTCAAGGGGCCGAGTACCCGCCGTCCACCACGATCGCCGACCCGGTGGTCCAGCGCGACGCGTCGCTCGCGAGATAGGAGTAGGCGCCGACCAGGTCGTCGGCCGAGCCGAGACCGAGGGGATGCCGAGCGGCGACGGCCTCGAGCGCCTCTTCGGGAAGGTCGTCGTGGATGGCGGAGCGGAAGGTCCCCGGGCACACGCAGTTGACCCGGATGCCGTCGCGGGCGTACTCGAGCGCCGCGACCTTTGCCAGCTGGATCACCGCGGCCTTCGTCGCGCAGTAAGGGGCTGCGTGCGACCACGCGGTCAACCCGGCCACCGACGCGGTGAGCACGATCGAACCGGAGTGCTGCGGGCGCATGACGGCCACCGCGGCACGGATCGCGTTGACCGACCCCAGGAGATTGGTCCGGAACGCCCGTTCCCACTCCTCGGTGGCGAGATTGTGGATGCGGCCGTTCGACGAGAGCACGCCCGCGTTGCTGATCAACACGTCGAGACGGCCCCATCTCTCCGTCGCCACCGCCACCACCGATTCCACCGCGGCCAGGTCGCCCACGTCCGCGAGCACGGTCTCGACCGATCCCTCGGTCGAGGGAAGCCCGGCGACGCTCGCCTCGAGCGAGGGCGCACTCACGTCGCTCAGCACGAGGTCGGTGCCGGGCTCGCTCGCGAGACGGCGCGAGATCGCCGCTCCGAGTGCCCCGCCGGCGCCGGTGATCGCGACGACTCGTCGCGAATCGCTCACGCGAGCAGGTAGCCACCGTCGACGGTGAGCACCGCTCCGGTGACGAATGCGGACGCGTCGGACGCGAGGAACTGGTAGGCACCGGCCAGATCCACCGGAGCTCCGAAGCGCCGCTGGGCGGTGTGCTCGGTGATCGAGGCAGAACGCTCGGGGTGGGTGATCCAGTTCTGGGCCATCGGAGACTCGAACCATCCCGGCGCGACGACGTTCACGGTGATCCCGGCCGGAGCCAGGTCGAGCGCGAGCCCCTTGGCCATCCCGACCAGCCCGGCCTTCGAGGTGCTGTAAGCGGTCAGTCCCTCACGGGGCCGCTCACCGAGGACGGAGCCGGTGAAGATGAGCCGCCCACCTTCGGTCATGACCCGGGACGCCGCACGCGCACCGAGAAAAGAGCCGGTGAGGTTCACCTCGAGGACCTGCCGCCAGACCGACGCGCCCGTCTCACGGGGACCGGCCACCACCGGCGAGATGCCCGCGTTGCAGATCCACACGTCGACGCCGCCCCACTCTCCGACCGTGGCGTCGGCCACCGCCTCGTTGAAGTCCTCGTCGGTCACGTCTCCGCTCAGCACGAGGGACGGTCCGGGCAGCATCCCTGCGACCGTCTTCAAGTCCTTCTCGGTGCGGGCGACCAGCGCGACCGATGCTCCGGCGTCCGAGAACCCGTGCGCGAGCAGAGCGCCGAGGCCCCGACTGGCGCCGGTGATTACCACCCGTTTCCCCGCCACCGCCCCGGGGCGCGGGAACGACTCGGGGATCTCGATCTGGTCGGCCATCGCCTCTTCCCTGCTTTGTACCGATCAGTACAATACACATCCGTGACGGCCAGCCCCTCTTCTCCCTCGGGTTTCTCGGCGGCCGACCTCGTCGAGATGCACCGCCGGATGCTGCTGATCCGAGGCTTCGAGGAACGGGTTGCCTCGCTCTACCGCGACGGCGAGATCCCGGGATTCGTGCACCTCTCGATCGGACAGGAGGCCGCTGCCGTCGGCGCGTGCTGGCCGCTCCACCCCGCGGACGTCATCACCTCCACCCACCGCGGGCACGGGCACTGCATCGCGAAGGGGCTCGACCCGCTCGGGATGTTCGCCGAGCTGATGGGGAAACAGCAGGGGACCAACCGTGGGCGGGGTGGTTCGATGCACATCGCCGACCCGAAGCTCGGCATCTTCGGAGCCAACGGGATCGTGGCCGCCGGACTCCCCATCGCGACCGGAGCGGCCACCGCCTCCCTTCTGCGGGCCGACCGCAGCGTCGCAGTGGCCTTCTTCGGCGACGGCGCGCCGGCACAGGGCGCCTTCCACGAGGCGGTCAACCTGGCCGCCCTCTGGCAGCTGCCGGTGATCTTCTTCTGCGAGAACAACGGCTACGCCGAGTTCTCCCCGGTCGAGACCCAGCACGCGACCTCGCTCGAACAACGCGCCGCCGGCTACGGGATCCCCTATCTCGCGGTCGACGGCAACGACGTCGAGGCGACCGCCGCCACGATGGAGGACGCGGTCCTCGCCGCACGAGCCGGACGCGGACCTTCGATCGTCGAAGCGACCACCTACCGCTGGCACGGCCACTACGAAGGCGATCCGGAGCGCTACCGCTCGCAAGAGGAGGTCGGCGAGTGGGCGACTCGCGACCCGCTGCGCAACCACGCCGCCCGACTCCGCGAGGCCGGTGTCGGCGACGACGAGGTCAAGGCCCTCGAGGCGTCGGTCGCCGACGAGCTCGACCGCGCGGTCGAGGCCGCGCGGCGGTTCACCCCACCGGACGCCGCCTCCCTCACCGACTTCGTCGTCCGCGCGAGACCGGCGCGTGCCGAACCGCTCCCACCCGGGGCCGACGCGCCGACCTTCCGCACGATGGACGCGATCCGCACCGCCCTCGAAGCCGAGCTCGAAGCTGACGAGAGGGTGTTCGTCGCCGGTATCGACGTCGGCGAAGGTGGCAACGTCTTCGGCCTCACCCGCGGGCTCGCCGACCGCTTCGGCGCTCGTGTCCGCGACACGCCGATATCGGAGACGGCGATCGTCGGACTCGGCGTCGGCGCGGCCATGGCCGGGATGCGTCCGGTCGTCGAGCTCATGTACCTCGACTTCCTCGGTGTCTGTTTCGACCAGCTGCTCAACCAGGCGGCGAAGCTGCCGTTCATGACCGGTGGGGCTGCCGAGATGGGGCTCACCGTTCGGACCCAGTTCGGCGCGGGGCGCTCCTCGGGAAGCCAGCACTCCCAGAGCCTCGAGGTACTGCTGGCGCACATCCCGGGCTTGAGCGTCGTGATGCCCTCGACGCCGGCCGACACCTACGGCCTCCTCCGCGCCGCGATCCAGGACCCGAACCCGGTCGTCGTCATCGAGAACCGGTTGCTCTACGGGATGAAAGGGCCCCAACCCCCGCCCGAGTACGTCGTCCCGATCGGTGTCTCGACGGTGGTGCGGGCGGGGACGGACGCGACGGTCGTCTCGGTCTCGCGCATGGTCCACGAGGCGGTCGCCGCGGCCGAGCTGCGTCGCTGCCGAGGGAATCTCGGTCGAGGTGATCGACTTGAGGACGGTGGCTCCGCTCGACGTGACGCCGGTGCTCGACTCGGTGCGCAAGACCAGCCGCCTGCTCGTCGCCCACGAGGCGGTGGTCCCCTTCGGCATCGGCGCCGAACTGGTGGCCACGGTCGCCAAGGAGGCGTTCTGGGATCTCGACGCGCCGGTCGAGCGCCTGGGAGCGGTCGCGACGCCGCCTCCCTATGCGCCCGAGCTCGAAGCGGCGTGGCTCCCGGATCGCCACGACATCGCGACGGCCGTCCGCCGCCTGGTGAGGGTGTAGCTCAGCAGCCCAGCTGTCGTGCGATCACCAGGTGCTGGATCTCGTTGGTCCCTTCACCGATCTCGAGGACCTTCGCGTCGCAGTAGAAGCGGGCGACCGGCGACTCGAGCATGTAGCCGAGCCCACCATGGATCTGCACTGCCTCGGAGGCCGCCCACGTGGCGACGCGGCTCGCCTTCAACTTGGCCATGGCCGCCTCCTTGCTGAACGGCTGGCCGCTGTCGCGCAGGTACGCAGCCCGGTAGGTGAGCCACCGCGCCGCCTCGAGCTCGGTCGCCATGTCCGCGAGCTTGAACTGCACCGACTGGAACTTCGAGATCGGCTGGCCGAACTGGACCCGTTCCCGTGCGTACGCGGACGCCATGTCGAGCACGGCCTGGGTCAGGCTGAGGGAGAGCGCGGCGATGGAGATCCGCCCGACCTCGAGGGTGCGCAGGAACTGGGTCAGCCCGAGGTCGGGATCGCCGAGGAGGTGCTCGTCGGGCACCCACACGTCGTCGAGGTACAGGTCGCGGGTGTCGAGACCCCGCCATCCGATGCCACGCATCTTCGAACCCATGGTGAAGCCGGGGGTGTCCCGCTCGACGACGAAGCTCGCGAACCGCGACTCACCCGCCTCCGACGGCTCGAGCCGCGCGAGCAGCGTCACTCCGAAGGACATGTCGGTTCCCGCGTTGGAGATGAACGTCTTCCGGCCGTTCAGCAGCCAACCGCCGTCCTTGCGCTCGGCGCGGGTGCGGATCCCGCGTGCGTCCGAGCCGGCGTCGGGCTCGGTGAGGCCGAAGGAGCCGAGCACCCGACCCTCCGCGAGCGGTCGGAGCCACCGCTCCCGCTGCGGGTCGCTGCCGAACAGGAGCAGCGGCAGCGAACCGATGGTGACGTGCGCCTGCCATGCGGCGGCCACCGACTGGTCGGCGAGGCCGATCTGTTCCATGGCCGCGACGAATCCGACCGTCGACATGCCGATCCCACCCCACTCCTCGGGGACGAGGATGCCGAGCAGGCCGAGCTCTCCCATCTCGCGAAGAAGATCGGTCGGGCAGCGCTCCTCCTCCCAGGCTCGCGGCGCTCGGGACGCGATCTCCCGCTGCGCGAACTCGCGGCAGAGTGCGGCGAGCTCCCGCTCCGACTCCCCGAGCGAGAGGTCCATCGACCTACGAGCCGGCCGGTCCGGCTGCGCCAGGGAGCAGGTGAGCCATGAACGCGGCCGACCAACCGCTCAGGTCGGGCGGGAGGTAGTAGCCGGTCTCGTCGTTGATCTCGGCCCAGTGCTCGGCGACGTCTTCGACGGTCGGATCGCGCGTGGTCTGCACGTATCCCTCGGTCGAGGCGAGGAAGATCCGCGCGAAGCGGCCTGCGCCGGCCGCGTAGATCTCGCCGCTGACCGGACACGATTCGTGCGAGAGGAAGGCGACCATCGGGGCGACCAGCTCGGGGGACATCTGCGGCGGCTCCGACCCCGCTCCGGACGAGCCGCCTGTCGGCGGGCGGCCCGCCCCGCCATCCGGGTGAAGGCGGCGGGCGCGATGAGATTGACCTTGATGCCCTTCGGGGCGCCCGCGGTGGTGAGGCTACGGGTCATGCCGACCACCGCAGCCTTGGCGGTGGCGTAGGAGACGTTGTTGGGCAGCCCGAACATCCCGCTCGAGGTGGTCATGACGATGCGGCCGTACTCTTGCTCGACCATGTAGGGCCACGCGGAGCGGGCGGTGAGAAAGGACCCGACCACGTGCACCGCGAGGTGCTGCGCGAGGTTCTCCTGGTCGGCCTCGGGCGGGCCGGCCCAGCGGATGATGCCGGCGTTGTTGACCAGCACGTCGAGACGGCCGAAGTGCTCGAGCGCGGTTTCGATCAGGGTCTGCGCCCCCGTTGCGGTGGCCACGTCGCTGTGGTCGGCGACCGCCTCGCCACCGGCGGCGACGATCTCACCGGACACCGCGTCGGCGACTCCGGTGTCCGCGCCCTTCCCGTCCATCGAACCGCCGAGGTCGTTGACCACCACGCGGGCGCCTCGCGCCGCGAGAAGGAGCGCATAGGCACGGCCGAGCCCGCGACCCGCTCCGGTGACGACGGCGACCCGCCCCTCGAACCGCAGGGGGTTCAGGCGGCCACCGGGGCCTCGAACCCGAGCAGTCGGGCCAAGGTCCCACCGAGGATCGGTTCCCGCTCGGCGGCCGGTACGTCGGCGAACAGGTTGGCGATCAACGCCTTGCTCCCGCGGAACGTGCCTTCGGCATGGGGGTAGTCGGCACCCCACACGATGGTCGAGAGCCCGGTGATGTGCCGCGAGGCCACCGCCACCGGATCGTCCTGGAACGAGACGTGGAACTGACGCTCGACGTACTCGCTCGGCTTCAGGGGGTAGGGCCACTTCTCGTTGAGGCGGAACATCCGCGCCATCTGCGGCTGGTCGTCGTCGGGGCGATCGTTGTCCCAGAAGCCGAGCCACCAGTCGGCGTCTTGGCCGATCCCGGTCGCCCAGCACTTGTCCATGCTGCCGACGAGCGACGCGAGCCAGTGTGCGTGGAACTCGATGAGCGCGAAGTGGAGGTCGGGATACCGCTCGGGTACGCCTCCGCCGATCAGCTCGATGATGACTCTCGAGGGAATCATCGGACCGTAGACGCACTGGGTCACCATCCGCTGCGACGCAGACTTCTCGGTGATCGGCTTGTTGACCTCGGACGCCTGTCCCATCACCACCTTGAGCGTGGTGGACGCGGGATCGTCGACCTTCACCCCGCCGGTCTGGGAGTGCATGAACACGTGGACGCCGTTGGCCTGGGCGGCGGCCCAGACGGGATCGAACTCCCGTGAGTAGTAGGGCTTGGGCGGGATGGCCGGCAACAGGATCGCGCGGAACCCGGCCGCGGCCACCCGTTCGATTTCTGCGACCGCCTCCTCGATGTCGGTCAAGGGAACCGGTGCGGTCGGAGCCAGCCTCCCGAAGTAGGGGGAGAAGCGCTCGATCACGTAGTCGTTGTAGACGCGGGCGTGAGCCATCGAGAGCTCGTGGTCGTCCGAGTAGAGCCCGAACAGCGAGAGATTCGGGTGCATCACCTGGGCGTCGATCCCGTCGAGGTCGAGGTCCTCGATGATGCGATCGGGATCGCCGGTGTTGGGCGACCCGTCGAAGTGCCGGAAGCGCGAGACGGTCCACCCCTCGAACCCCGGGGTGTGGAGGTGCCGGTAGTCGCGAGGGCCGCCCTCGGCGAGCGGCTCGACCTCGAAGTCCTCCTCCCAGACCGCGCGATCCCTCAGATGCTTCGGAAGGCGGGTCAGGAAGAGGTCGGTGGGCTCGAGGATGTGCCCGTCCGCAGAGACGACAAGATCATGTTCTGTCATCGTCGTGACCTTCCTACCTGAGACGATGTGCGTGCTCGAACCCGAACGCGGTCCCGCACCGGCTCACGATACCCCTACCGAGCGGAGACTAGACCAACCGGTCGGTACAAGCAATGCTGGCAAGCGGCTCCGGAGACCGTGGGCGAGGGGCCGGAAGGAGACCTAGGTGACCAAGCGGTGGCAGAGACGACCGGAGGGGTCGACCTGGGGGGACTGGGGTGACGACGACGAGCTCGGTCGGATCAACCTGCTCACGCCCGAGAAGGTCCTCGAAGGCGTGCGCGAGGTCGAGGCGGGCATCAGCTTCTGCCTGAGCCTCCCGCTCGACTACCCCGGAGGGATCGCGTTGAACCAGCGCCGGTACCCGCCGATGCTCGCACCGACCGAGGACATGCGCGGCAACCCGGGCACCTTCTACAACGTCCTCATGAGAGAGATGGACGAGGGTGACCCCCGCTACGTCGACGTGTGGGCCGACGACGTGGTCACCCTCTCGCTCCAGTACTCGACGCAGTGGGACTCGCTCGCGCACGTCGGCGCCGAGTTCGACGCCGACGATGACGGAACCGAGGAAGCCGTCTACTACAACGGATACCGCGCGGGGATCGATCTGGTCGGGCCGAGGCCCGACGCAGAAGGTGACGGCGGCCGCCACCTCTGCTTCGCGCACCACCTCGGGCTCGAGCACATGGCCTTCACCGGCGTGCAGGGCCGGGGCGTCCTGGTCGATGTGGCCCACCACCTCGGCCACGAGTGGCGGGCGGTCGACCGGCAGACCCTCGAGGAGATCATGGCGGTCGACAAGGTGGTCGTCGAGCCCGGCGACATGCTCCTCGTGCACACCGGGTTCGCCACGAAGGTCCTCGAGTGGGAGCGCGATCCGGACCCGGTGAAGATCCACACGATGTGCGCGTATCTCGACGCCCGGGACGACTCGCTGCTCCAGTGGATCACCGACTCCCAGATCTCCGCCTTGGTTGCCGACAACTACGCGGTCGAGGGGCTGCTCGGCCGGGATCGTGACCAGAGCCGGCACTCGTTCCTCCCGATCCACCACCACTGTCTGTTCCGGCTCGGAATCCCCCTCGGGGAGATGTGGTACTTGCACGAGCTTGCCGCGTGGCTGCGCGAGCACGGTCGGAGCCGGTTCCTTCTGACCGCACCACCGCTCCGGCTTCCCGGAGCGGTGGGTTCACCGGTCACGCCGGTGGCGACGGTCTGAGCTCGGCGGTGCGCCCGAGCCGGAACGCCTTGTAGTCGCTCTGCACGACGTCGGCGATCATCGAGAGGAGCTTCGGGCGCCCACCCGAGTTGAGTAGGTACTTCTTGGCCTTGCCCGGGATGTTGGTGCCGAAGAAGTAGCTGCTCTCGCCGAAGGGTTGGTCGGCGGCACCCCGGTCGACCATGCTCGTCCACTCCTCCTCGGCGGCCGGGTCCACCTCGATGGTGTCGTAGCCGTGGGCGCGGAGGTACACCAATGCGTCGGTGATGAAGTCCACCTGGTCCCCGTTGTAGCGCGGGTTGTTGCCGGCGGCCGCGTGCGGGCCGCCGGGGAAGAAGAGGTTGGGGAAGCCGGTCGACTGGATCCCGAGGAACGTCTTCGGGCCGTCGGCCCAGTCGTCCTCGAGGGCGAGATCGCGCCGGCCCCGGATCCCCATTCGCAGGAGCGCTCCGGTGCCGAAGTCGAAGCCGGTCGCCCATACCACGACGTCGAACGGACGGGCTCCGTCGGTGGTCTCGATCCCGTCGGCAGTCATGCGAACGATCGGAGTGTCGCCGAGGTCGACCAGAGTGACGTTGCGCCGGTTGAAGGCCTCGTAGTAGTCGGCGACGAAGGGCGGGCGCTTCTCCGCGAATCGATGGTCCTTCGGGATCAGCTTGTCGGCGGTGTCGGGGTCGAGGACGATGCTCCGGATCTTCTCCGCGACGAACCCGCACCACTCCTCGTTCGCGGCGCGATCGAACAGCAGGTCGGTGTAATTGCTGGTGAGCTTGGAGAACCCGGGGCTCCTCCACATCTTCTCGTAGAAGGCCCGCCTTTCCTCGCTCGAGTCGTCGAAGGTGGCTCGATCGTGCACGCGATGGAGAAACCCGCTCGGCGAGGTGCTCAGCTTCTTGGAGATCTTCTCGAAGTCGGCCCGCAGCTGCGCCTGCTCGGTCGCGGTGATCGGCGCGTTGTTGAGCGGGGTGCACCAGTTGGCGGTGCGCTGGTACACGGTGAGGGAGGCGACCTGGTCGGCGATGGCCGGGATCAGCTGCACGCCGCTCGACCCGGTCCCGATGACGGCCACCCGTTTGCCGGCGAAGTCGACCGGCGCTTGCGGCCAGAGCCCGGTGTGGTACGACTCGCCTCGGAAATCCTCGCGCCCGGGCACCTCGGGGAAGTACGGCACCGAGAGAACGCCGGTGGCGGCGACGAGGAACCGAGTCCGGAACCGGGCACCGTCGCTCGTCGTCAGCGTCCACCGCCCGGACGACTCGTCGTACGCGGCCGACTTCACCTTCGAGCCCACTCGGATGTGGCGCCGGAGGTCGAACCGGTCCACCACGTGATTGAGATAGCGCTCGGTCTCCGGCTGGGCTGCGAACTGCTCCTGCCACTCCCACTCGTCGAAGAGCGGCTTGGAGAAGAGGTACGCGTAGGTGTAGCTCTCCGAGTCGAAGCGCGCCCCGGGGTAACGGTTCCAGAACCAGGTGCCGCCGACCCCGTCGCCCGCCTCGAGCAGCTGGACGGAGAAGCCTGCCTCGTCGGGCGCGGTAGAGCTGGTAGATCCCGGTGATCCCCGCGCCGACGACCAGCACGTCGACGTCCGCGGCGAATCCCTCCGAGCTCAGGTCGGATGCAGCTTCGGCGGGTTCCATGAGCCTCCGCGGTGATGATCCCCTGCAGGGTGTGCGCGACCCGTCCGCGCGCAGGGGCGGCGCGCTCCGGTCCAACGACGCGTATTGTACCGACCGGTTAGTATACGGATTCCACAGCGCAACTCCAGGAAGGTGACCGCGTGGCGATCGTGGATCGGAAATCGCCGGCGCTCCCGGTGCCCTACGCGATGGAGTTCGCGGACCGGGCGCGAAAGGAGCGCTACTTCGATCCGGACTTCTACCAGATGGAGACCGAGCTCCTCTGGCCCCGGGTCTGGCAGATGGCGTGCCGCCTCGAAGAGATTCCCGAGCCAGGGCGACTTCGTCGAGTACCGGATCCTCGACCAGTCGGTTGTCGTGCTCCGCACCGACGACATGGGGGTGAGGGCGTTCCACAACGTCTGCCGTCACCGGGGTGTGCGCCTGGTCGAGGGCCGCGGGCGGTGCGAGAGCGGGTTCGTCTGCCCCTTCCACGGCTGGTGTTACGGCCCCGACGGCGCGAACACCTTCGTGCCGCGGGCGAAGACGTTCTCCGAGCACAACCGCCAGCCCGGGGACGTCGACCTCACACCCGTGCGCTGCGAGGTGTGGGGCGGCTGCGCATGGATCAACCTCGACGAGGCAGCACCCCCGCTCCGGGAGTGCATCGAGCCGTTCGCAACCGTGCAGGATGCCTGGAAGGTCGAGTCGCTGCGGACCGAGTGGTGGTACGCCTGCCGGCTTCCCGTGAACTGGAAGTTGGCCGAAGAGGCCTTCATGGAGCAGTACCACGTGATCCAGACCCACCCCCAGCTGGTGATCCCCGCGAGGTATCCGCCACGCGACGGTGCCGGCGAAGTGGACACGCTGATCGACGGGGAGCTCCACTACCTCCGGATGATGAGCGAGGGCATGGCCGGCATGGTGCACGCCAACGACGTGCGAGTGGCCGAAACGCTCCACGACGTGGCGCTGCCCGAAGACCCGACGCTCGCGCTTCCGACATGGCACCACATGCTCAACGACGCGATCGTCGAATGGCACCGCTCCCGCGGATCGGACGTCCCCGACTTGAACGAGCTCGAGGAGAAGGGGCTCAACGAGCCGATGGGCTACTGCTTCCCGCATTACTTCGTCCTGCCCATGTACAGCAGCGCCTCCTCGTACCGCTTCCGCCCCCTCGGGCCCGAGGAGACCCTGATGGAGATCTGGTCGCTCACCCGCTTCCCGGACGACGAGCAGACGACGAGGCCCACGCCGCCCGAGCCGTGGGAGTGCGACGACCCGCGCTGGCCGCCGATTCCGGCCCAGGACTTCTCCAATCTGCCCAAGCAACAGCGCGGCCTCCACGCCAGGTCCTTCGAGTACCTGCGGCTGTCCGAACAGGTCGAGGGCGGGATCTCCAACTTCGAGCGGACCGTCGACGGTTTCCTCGCCGGCCTCCCCTACGAGAGACTGCTCCCCGCCCTGCAGGCGATCAACGTGAACCCGCTCGAGCAACCGGTCGTCGACCTCGGCCTGTGATCGAGCGGAGAGGCCCCGTCACCCGAGAGGACCCATGAGCGACGTGACCACCGACTACGACGACATCGACTTCTTCCGCGGGAACGAGCTCGTCTCCGACCCCTATCCCTATTTCGACTGGCTGCGGGCCCAGTGTCCCGTCCACCGTGAGGCGCAGCACGGTGTCTACATGGTCACCGGCTACGAGGAGGCGTGCGCCGTCTACGCCGACACCGACTCGTTCTCGTCGTGCAATTCGGTGAGTGGTCCGTTCCCCGGGTTTCCGGTCCCGCTCGAGGGCGACGACGTGAGCGAGGTCATCGAGGAACACCGCGACGAGCTGCCTTTCAGCGACCAGATCACCACGATGGACCCGCCGAAGCATCGTGACCACCGGCATCTGCTCATGCGGCAGCTCACCCCGAAGCGGCTGAAGGAGAACGAGGAATTCGTGTGGCGACTCGCCGACCGGCAGATCGACGAGTGGGTCGATCGCGGTGAGTGCGAGTTCATCGGGGACTACGCCAACCCGTTCACCCTCTTCGTCATCGCCGATCTCCTCGGCGTCCCAGAGGAGGAACATCAGGAATTCAGAGACGCGCTCGCACGGCGGCCTCGCGACAGCGCGGTCGGGAGCACGAAGGACATGCTCGCCCACAGCCCGCTCGAGTGGCTCTACGAGCGGTTCAGCCGGTACGTCGAGGATCGCCGGCGCGAGCCCCGCCAGGACGTGCTCACCACGTTGGCCACGACCACCTTCCCCGACGGAACCTTGCCCGAGGTCATCGACGTGGTCCGGGTCGCCGCCAACCTGTTCGCCGCCGGGCAGGAGACCACCGTCCGGTTGCTCGGCGCCTCACTGCAGCTGATCGGTGAGCGCCCCGAGGTGCAGCAGCTCCTCCGCGAACGGCGCGACCTCGTCCCCGGTTTCGTCGAGGAGATGCTCCGCACCGAGTCGCCGGTGAAAGGTGACTTCCGCCTCGCGCGGCGACGGACCACCGTCGGCGGCGTGGACGTCCCGGCCGGTAGCACCCTGATGGTGCTCAACGGCGCCGCCAACCGCGATCCGCGTCGTTTCGAAGACGCCGAGACCTTCGAGCTCGAACGCGCCAACTCCCGCGAGCACCTCGCCTTCGGACGCGGACCGCACAGCTGCCCGGGCGGACCACTCGCCCGAATGGAGACGCGGGTGAGCATCGAGCGGCTCCTCGACCGTCTGGGGGAGATCCGCATCTCGGAGGAACACCACGGGCCGCCCGGTGCACGCCGCTACGAGCACATCCCGACCTACATCCTCCGTGGCCTCACTCGGCTCTATCTCGAGTTCGCCCCTGCCCAGCGCTCCGGGTGAGCCGGGAAGGCAAGCTCACTCGGTGAACTCGGGCAGGATCTCCCGGGCGAACTGCTCCACCTGGTCTCTGCCCGCGTCGGGCCACCCACAGACCAGGTACCCATAGCCGGCGTCGCGCCACTTTCCCGCGTGCTTGCGTGCGGTCTCGAGGTCGTCGAGCGAGAGCGAGCTCGCCCGCATGATCGACGAAGGACTGCGATCCGCTGCGCTCGCGAGCTCGTCGACCATCCGGTTGGTCTCCCGCAGCGAATTGGGGGTTCCCCACGAGTGCCAGACGTCCGCGTAACGGGCGACCAGCGGGAGGGTTCGCCGCGGACCACTGCCCCCGATCCAGATCGGCGGATGGGGCTGCTGGACCGGCACCGGCCTCATCTGCGCGTCGTGGAGCGACACGACCTTCCCCTCGTAGGACACGACCTCGCCGGTGAAGAGCCGGGTCATGACCTCGAGTGCGTCGTGGAGCAAGTCGAACCGCTCGGATGTCGGCGGGAACGGGATGCCGAGCTCGTTGTGTTCCTTGTCGAACCAGGCCGCGCCCAATGCGAGCTCGAGCCGCCCGTGCGAGGCATGGTCGACGGTGACCGCCTGGGCGGCAAGGACCGACGGGTGCCGGTAGGTGACGCCGGTGACGAGCAACCCGAGCCGGATCCTCGAGGTCTGCCCGCTCAGCGCGGCGAGGGTGGTCATGCCCTCGAAGGTCTCTCCGGGCCCCGATCCGTACATGGGCTCGAAGTGGTCGAAGCCCCACGCTCCGTCGAAGCCGAGATCTTCGGCGAGCTGGACGCGGTCGACCAGCTCGTCCCACGGCATACGTTGTTGTGCGACGTCGAGTCCGAAACGCATTGCCGCACCTTACGCGAGGACCGCCCGCGCTGCGCCGGGCCTATGCCTGCCGGGCTGACCGCGCGGCGCGTGCCGAACGCGGCCCCTCGAAGCGAGTGAGGAGATCCTCGACGAGTCGGACCGTTTCGTCGTGGCCGCTCGACATGCCGAGCGTTTCGCGTTCGATGACCAGGAAAGTGGAGATGCTGGTCATCAGCACGGCCAGGACGATCGGCGGAATCTGCCCGGCGTCGATCCCGTCGCGTTCGAGCACACCCTCGAGCCCGGCGAGCTGTTCGGCCCGGAACCGCTCCGCCGAGGCCGCGATCTCCGCCCGTATCGCCTTGCGGTGATTGGCCAGGGCCACGAACTCCATGGTCAGGGCGGTGCCGCGCGCGTCGCGGCTCAGGTCCCAGAGCGCCCACAGTGGCTGATCGGAGGCCAAGGCGCGGGCCTGACGTTCGAGCGCCTGCTCGGCGCCGCGACGGAAGAGCGCCAGGAACAGATCGTCCATCGTGCGGAAGTAGTAGTGGACGAGCTGGGGCTTCAGTCCGGCCTTCGCCGCGACGCGACGGGAGGTCACCGCCGCGTAGCCCTCTTCGAGCATGACCTTCTCCGCGGCGTCGATCAGGGCTGCTCGGGTCTCGGACGTCTCGGTGCCGATGCGACGCCGCGTGGTCACCCGGGCATCCTGGCCTCCGCGGTCGACAGCGCGTCGGAGGCGAAGGCAGAGAGGCAGGCCTCAGATGTACATCCCCCCGTTGACGCCGATCACCTGCCCGGTGATGTAAGCCCCATCCTCGGAGCAGAGGAACGAGCACGCAGCGGCGATGTCGTCGGGCGTCCCCGCGCGTCCGAGCGGGACCATCTTGCCCAGGATCTCGATGCTCGGGACGTTCCCTTCTGTCTCGCCCTTCCTGGCCATCGGAGTGTCGACGATGGTCGGCGGGATGGTGTTGACGGTGATGTTGTGGCCGGCGAGCTCGCGCGCCAGTGCCTTGGTCAACCCGATGACTCCGCCCTTCGACGCCACGTAGTGCGACATGTTGGGCGCGCCGGACTGCGCGCTCGAAGAGGAGATGGTCACCATCCGACCCCAGTTGGCCGCGATCATGTCGGCGACCGCCAGCTGCAGGCAGGTGAAGGTCCCGGTCAGGTTCACCGCCAGGATCCGGTCCCACTTCTCGGGCGTGACGTCGGCGACAGGATCGAAGGCCTCGATGCCTGCACTGGTGACGACGATGGTGATCGGGCCGAACTCGTCGCGGACCGAGGAGTACACCTGCTCGAGCGCACTCGCGGTCGGCGACGTCGACCCCGTAGCCCGACGCGCGGATCGCCTTGCGCCGACAGCTCGGCGGCAGCCCCTCGCGCGGCGTCGCCATCGAGATCGAGGAGAGCCGTCGCGTGGCCGTCCGCCGCCAGCTTGCGGGCGATGCCGAGTCCGATGCCCGAAGCCGCACCCGTCACGACTGCCGCCCGTTCGCTCACTGCGACACCTCTGCCGGCGTGAACTCGATGTACAGCTTGTGGAGACCGCGGAGGACCCAGGTCGGCTCGTAGCTGAAGTGGCGATCACCGGGGGGTCCGTGGTGCTCCTCCGAGAGCCGGATGTCCCGCATCCGGTCGAGGATGCGCTCGACGCTGACCCGGCCTTCGACCCGTGCCAACGGGCCACCCGGACACGAATGGGCGCCGCGGCCGAAGGCCATGTGCACCTTCGCGTTCGGACGGTCGATACGGAACTCGGCCGGATCCTCGAACAGCCGGGGGTCGCGGTTTGCGGCGCCGTTCAACACCATCACCGGAGTGCCGGCCTCGATCTCCACTCCCCCGATGGAGGTCGACCGGCGGGCCAGGCGGAAGTCCGCCTTCACCGGGCTCTCGATTCGCAGCGCCTCCTCGATGAAGTTGGGGATTCGTTCGCGGTGGGCGCGCAGTTCGTCCTGGAGCTCCGGGTACTCGCAGAGGTACTTGAGCGCGACGGCGAGCAAGCGGGCGGTCGTCTCCTGGCCGGCGGCGAAGAGGAAGGTGGCCGTGCGCACGACGGCGGTCACCTCGGGCGTGGACCCGTCCGGGTAGGTCCCGAGGGCCAGGCTGGTCAGCACGTCGTTCTTCGGCTCGCGGCGGCGCTCCTCGATGTAGTTGGCGAAGTAGTCGTCGAGCCAGGCGAGCGCGTTGATGCCCACTTGGTTCTGCTCGTCGCCGATCGCACCTGGTGAGCCGGAGAGCCCGAAGCCCTCTCGGAACCGCTGGTGTTCGGTTTCGGGGACCCCGAGCACGTCGGCCACCGTCAGCATGGCGAACGGCTGCGAGTAAGCGGCGATGAACTCGCACTGGCCGTCGGCGACGAACTCGTCGATCTGGCGGTCGGCGAGCCGCCACATGAACGCCTCGTTCTCCTTCAGACGCTTGGGAGTGAGCAGACGCATGACGAGGGCTCGCTCACGGGTATGCGCCGGCGGGTCCATGGTCACCATGTGCTCGTTCATCGGCAGCTCGTCGCGGTGCCGATCGATGATCTCGCCGACGTCGTCGCCCTCGAGTGGCACCGGGAAGGTGGCGAAGGGTCCGATGACCGAGTTGCACGAGGAGAAGGTGCGATTGTCGAGGTAGACCGCCGACGCCTCCTCGTAGCCCGAGATGGCGACCACCCCGTGGCTCCCGGTATGGAGCACCGGGCACTTCGACCGCAGGTGGTCGAAGTAGGGGTACGGGTCCTCCAACAGGGACTCGTCCATAAAGAAATCCACCGAGTCGTAGTCGGCCACGGCCACTCCCTCCCGGACGCCGGAATGCTGAGCAGTTGCTTAGCATCCCTTCCGGGGTGTCCGCCAACCCCCCTCTGGACCAGAGGTGCTCAGTCGGAGTGCTCCACCGCGGACGGCTGTTCGCGATCGGCCGCGGGGGGATCGGCATCTTCGGTCAGGCGCTCCAGATGGGCCAGACGGAGCTCGTGACTGGCGACCCAGTAGGCCACGTACATCGAGAAGATGGCAGCCGGGATCTCGAAGAAGATCGCCAAGACGATGGCCTCGGCCGTCGCACCCCTGCCACCGGCGGTGGTGATGTCGAACCAGGCGTCGACGATGAGGAGGGTTGCCGTCGCGGTGGCAGGCAGCTGCACACGCGGGTCCATGCGGAACGCCAGGTACGCGGTACGGGTGATCACGAACACGAGAAGGATGTCGAAGCCGACCCAGGCAGCCCGGTAGTGGGTGTCGAGATCGCGTTTGGGGAGAGTGATCGCGAGGTAGACGATCCACGGCATGAGGACGAGCGCTGCGGCCGCGTAGACCCACGCCAGCCGCCGGGCCCCCCGCCGAAGTCGCCAGAGCGCCGCCCGGTCTTCGCTCGGGTCGGGCACGCGATCCGCACCAGGACTCGTGCTCACCGGCACCAGCCTATGGGCGGCTCCTCCTTACCGGTTCGTCACCTCGGAGGCGCCGTCGGCCGCGACAGCGATCGAGCGTCCCGGCCGCCGGCCGTCGTCGTAGACCACGCTCCGAGCGAGGGCGAGCCGTTCCAGCGCAGTCTGGGTGGCGATGCCCTTGACGGTCGGGACCCGGTGCCAGTTGCCGTCCGAATCGAGCGACCACGACTGCATGTCGTCGGCGAGGTTGAGCGCGAGGACCTCTTCGAGCTGGGCGATCGCACTCGGGTCCGAGACCGGGATCATCGCCTCGACCCGACGGTCGAGGTTCCGCCGGCGAAGGTCCGCCGAGCCGATGTAGTAGCTGGAGGCGCGTCCGGCCGCGCCGCCGAAGCGGAGGATGCGCGAGTGCTCGAGGAAACGGCCGACGATCGAGCGCACCTTGATCGTCTCGGAGAGGTCGGGAACGCCGGGGCGCAGGCAGCAGATCCCGCGGATGATCAGATCGATGGGGACCCCGGCCTTCGAGGCGCGGTAGAGCGCGTCCATGACCGCGACGTCGTCGAGGCCGTTGACCTTGATCACGATGCGCCCGTCGGGACCCGCGTCGGCCTCGCGGTCGATGCACTCGATCACCCGATCGCGGATCCCTCCCGGAGAGGTGACCAGCTGCTGGTAGAGGGGCGGCTGGCTGAAGCCGGTGATGTAGTTGAAGAAACGGGTCACGTCCACGCCGAGGTCGACCCGCGACGAGAGCACGCCGAGATCCTCGTACATGCGCGCGGTCTTCGGGTTGTAATTGCCGGTGCCTACGTGGCAGTAGAGACGGACCGCGTCGCCGTCCTGGCGGACGACGAGGGTGGTCTTCGCGTGGGTCTTGAGGCCCATCAGGCCGTAGATCACGTGAGCGCCCGCCTCTTCCAGCGCTCTCGCCCACCCGATGTTCGCCTCCTCGTCGAAGCGGGCGGTGACCTCGACCAGGACGGCTACCTGCTTTCCGTGCTCCGCGGCTCGCACCAGTGCGGCGACGATCGGGCTGTCACCGGAAGTCCGGTAGAGGCACTGCTTGATGGCGAGGACGTGCGGATCGTCGGCCGCCTCGTTCAGCAGCTCCTCCACCGACGCCGAAAAGGAGTCGTAAGGATGGTGGACGAGGACGTCCTGGCGATCGAGCACCGCGAAGATGTCGGAGTCCTCTTCGCGCTCCACGGTGGTGAGCGGGGGTGGGACGAGCGGGGTCCAGGGTTGGTCGTGGAGGTCGGGGCGGTTCAGGTCGTAGACGGTCCAGAGACAGTCGAGACCGAGTGGGCCGGCGAACTCGTAGACGTCGTCGATGCTCAGCCCGAGCTCCTCGGTCGAGACGCGGGACCGGGGCGTCCGAGGTGCGGGAGTCGACCTCGAGGCGGACGACCGGAAGGAAGCGGCGACGGCGCAGCTCCTCCTGCAGTGCGAGGAGGAGATCGTCGGCCGCGTCATCGTCGAGTGCGAGGTCGGCGTCACGGGTGACCCGGAAGACGCAGGGATCGCCGACGTCCATACCGGGGAAGAGCTCGTCGAGGAACGGGATCAGGACCTGCTCGAGGGGGATGAATCGATCGCCCTCGGGCAGGCGCAGCAGCCGATCGACATTCGGTGGGACCTTCACCCGCGCGAAGCGCGACGAGCCGTCCGCCCGGCTGCGCACCTCGACTCCCACGTTGAGAGAGAGGTTGGAGATGTAGGGGAAGGGGTGACTCGGGTCGACGGTCAAGGGGGTCACCACCGGCAAAATGAGCCGGTCGAACACCTCGTGCAGGTAGGTGCGGTCGCGAGGACCGAGGTCCGCCCAATTGGAGAGCTCGATCCCCTTGGCGGCGAGCGCGGGGACGATCTCGTCGAGAAGCAGGTGCTCCTGGCGGCCGACCATCCGGTCGAGCGACGAGCGAACGTCGCGGAGCAGTTCGTCGGGGCGGCTTCCATTGAGGCCGAGGGTCTTGATGCCGGCTACGACCTGGCGACGGAGACCGGCTACCTGCACCTGGAAGAACTCGTCGATGCGCTCGCTGAACAGGATCAGGAACTTGACCCGTTCGAGCAGGGGGATCGCCGGGTCGGCGACCAGGTCGAGCAAGCGGTCGTTGAAGTCGAGATCCGAGAGCTGGCGGGCGAAGAACCGGGCCTCCGGCGCCTCCTCGGCCGTGCCTCGGTGGTTCGCTCGGCGTCGACGATCATCGGCCAACGATACCAACCGGCCCCATCGCGAACTCCGGCGACCTCGCCCCTTTCGGCCTGGTCCGGTGCGTCGCCAGCCCCGGCTCGAGGGCAGGTCAGAATGGCAAGGTCACCCAGACGAAAGGCGCGGTCCGTGGAATCAGAACGCACCATCGAGGTCATCGTCGAGATCCCACGGGGGAGCCGCAACAAATACGAGTACGACCACGAGCGGCACCTGATCCGATTGGACCGCCGGCTCTTCTCGGCGACGGTGTACCCGGCCGACTACGGGTTCATCGTCGACACGCTGGGCGAGGACGGCGACCCCCTCGACGCCCTGGTCCTGCTCGACGAGCCGACCTTTCCGGGCTGCCTGGTGAAATGCAAGCCGCTCGGAGTCTTTTGGATGACCGACGAGAAAGGGCCCGACGCCAAGATCATCACGGTCGCGTGCGGAGACCCGATGTGGGAGTCCATGTCGGACTTGAGCGAGCTCCCCGCGCTCCTCACTTCGGAGATCGCCCACTTCTTCGACGTCTACAAGGACCTCGAGCCCGGGAAGGGGACGACGGTGCGGGGTTTCGAGGGTGTGGAACCGGCCTGGGAGGAGATCGAACGCTCGCGTGAGCGTGCGAGCGCAGCAGGAGCGGTGTGAGTCGGCGGGCGTCCGCGGTCTCTCCGGTACTGCTCGCTACTCCTCCTCTTCGTCCTCCAGCTCCTCGTCGAGGTCGATGCCGAGCGCGAAGGCCAGCTCGGCCGCGGCAGACACGATCCGGATGTTTCCGAGAGTGGGATTGAGCGCGACCAGGAGTCCGAGGATCTCCTCGGGGGTGACGCCGACCTCGAGCGCGAACTCGACCTGGAAGACGTAGGAGGCCGGTGCTGCATCCGCAGCGATCAGAGCTGCGATGTTGGCCAAGGCGTAGGCCTTCGGATCGAGCCCGGACGCCTCGAGGTTGTCGAGCCGGGCCTGGAACAGACCCTCGATCGCGTCGACGTCGTGCTGCGCGACTCCGATGAAGACGTCCGTGGTACCGGAAGAAACGGCCATGATGGTTCCTCCACTCGTTCATCCGACACCGACTCGGTGCCGAGCGGACACGATCCGATGCTCGTCCCGGGACCCGGAACCGGTCACCGCGTCGTCACCCTACCGGATGGATAACTCCGGTTCACCCTGCTCTCGGCGCTCGATTCGCCCCCGGCGCGGGAGCCGCCCGACGGTGCTTCGGGATCTGCAGATCGCTGCTCGGAGGCGCCGACTGGTACGGTGAGAACGGCCGTCGAAGGCGTACGGCGCCGATGCTGCGCCGTGCAGCCGATCCGACCTGCCCACCCGGGGATGTAGCTCAGTTGGCTAGAGCACCTGCTTTGCAAGCAGGGGGTCACGGGTTCGAGTCCCGTCATCTCCACCAGATACTCCCAGGTCAGCGCCGGTATCTGACACTCGGGTACCGGCCCTTCGTCTCCCAGGTGTGCAACGGTGTGCAACGGGACCCTCGAACGCACATCGCTGTGCCCACGACTGCAACGGAATCGTCACAGTGCATCGGGTGGCCGTTCCCGGTCGCTCCGGGCTGTTCCTGGCCGAGCCCCGTCGTGCCAGCAGCGGACCGATTCGGCCCACGCAGCGCGCGCAATGTGGTTGAAGCGCGCCGCGTGCGCGCTCACCATCGCGGGCATGGCTGAACCTACGAGGCCGAAGAAGCGCCGAGCTCGCAACGGCAGCCAGTCCGACAGTCAACCGGCCATCGACGCGGCCATCGAGGCCGGCGTGCTCCCGCGCAAGACCTACCGGCTCGGCGAGTCCGCGGCGATGCTCGGCATCTCCCGTTGGATGCTCGATCGACTCATCGAGGACGGCGATCTCGGCATCGTG
This sequence comes from uncultured Acidimicrobiales bacterium, assembly GCA_963741055.1. GTDB lineage: Bacteria > Actinomycetota > Acidimicrobiia > Acidimicrobiales > RAAP-2 > Bog-756. The sequence goes on from CAVUGU010000031.1 coordinate 64,965, forward strand.
CGGCTCGGCAGTCTGCGGGTCGTCCCGGCCGAGGACGTCGAGCGCCTGCTCACCCAGGGCTACGAGCGCCGATCGCACGATGCCTCGGCATGACGAAAGAGCGACCGTCATCCTCGACGAAACGGCTGCGACGCAAGCCGGGCCCTGTCGCACAACGGTCGCGCGGAGGCCACGACCAGCCCGAATCGGTGGCACTCGGCCGATGGGGAGTCGGCCAGTTCGTACCCATTCGTGCCCGTTCGTGCCAGCCCACGCGTGAATTGCAGGGACCGCGAGAAACCGGTTGCGCAAGCGCGCGCGTCGCGGTATTGCGGACAATGCGGGTGTGGGCCGGGGCCGGCCCGGGGCGACAAGACCGCGTGATGTCCCCCGTCTCGGGGAGAGGGGAGGCGGCTTGCCGACTCGATCACGTCCCACCGCCCAGCGTGAGTCGCCGGCCCGGAGGGTCGACCCGACCACGCTGCTCGCCAGCAATCAGGTGCTCGAGCGCTACCCGCACTTGAGTTACCGGACGCTTTCCCGGCTGATCACCGACGGAAAGCTGACCGCCTACCACGTCGCCGGTGGTCGACGCCGCCTCTTCGATCCGATCGAGATCGAGGCGCTCTTCGTCCCCGGCACGAACGGGAAGTCTCGGGCCTCATGACCAACCCGGCCGATGGCCGGGACGCCGAGGACCGAGCAGCAGACCGAACCCGGTCGAGCGCCTCGCCGCCATCAATGACGAGCTCGTCGCCCATGGCGCCCCGCCCTTCATCGCCCCCGACCACATCGCCGCCCTCGACGAGCACGTGCTCAACCGGATGGTGGCGGCCGCTTCTGAGCACCTGGCGAGCCTCATCGAGGCCGAACAGGAGGCGCGGTGAGGACGACGGGCGAGTTCCGTATATGAGCGCCGCCGGTATTCCTATATCGCACGCCATCCAAATCGGCAATGGGACCGCCTCGTGACCGCGATCTCCCGGGCCGAGCTTGTCCACAGGCTGTCGGCACTTGCCGACGATGCGCGGTCCCTCGCCGGCGAAGCGAAGTCGGCAAAGTTGTCGGCATTTGCCGATCCGGCGGTGTCGGCACTTGCCGACCACGCCGCCTCCCTCGCTCGGATGGTCGGTGTCGAGGCCCCGTGCGCGAAACCCGTGCTCGGGCCGGGCGGAAGGGGGCGTTGGCGACCAACCGAAAACGCTGGGGCCGGTCCCCTCCGCCGTCGGCACATGCCGACGACGCTTTGTCAACAAATGCCGACCGGGGCCACAGCCACAACCCCCTTTCAGGGGGGTTTGTGGCTGGCGGTGCGGCCCAGGGAGTTCTTGGGGATTCTCCGGCCTCGGCAAATGCCGACGCCTCGGCCGACCGCGCAAGTCGATGCCGACCGCATCATGGAACTGTTTGCGCCATCTGGCCATAGGCCCAAAGAGCCCGAGCCGATAGATCGAATAGAGGCCGTGCAAATGGCCCGCGATGCATTGACGGAAGCCGGGCGGCCTCGCCCCCTCCGTCCGAACCGTGACGGCTGACGGCATGATCGCCCCGCCCGGCCTGCTCTCGGGAACGCCGGCCCCGTTAGATGCATCTAACGGAAGAGAACCGTGCCCCCACTGCGGCACGCCGTCACTGTTCGGGGACGCAACGTGACGACCACGTCGCCCCGCTCGGCGAGATCGAGGTCAAGTCCTCCCCGCCCGACGACGAGCGCTACTGGTCGGTGACCTCGATCCTGAAGGTGCTCTCGGCCGAGGGTCTCCTCTACTGGGCGGCCGAGCGGGCCGCCCTCGCCGCGGTCAAGGTCGCCGGGTCGCTCCCCCAACGCATCGAGGAGGAGGGCACCGACGCGGTCGTGAAGTGGCTCCGGGACGCCCGGTTCCGCCCGGCCCCCGGGGTGAGCGCACCGCGACCGAGCTCGGCACCGCGGTCCACGACGCAGTCGAGTCCTACGCGCTGACCGGGGCGCGCCCCGAGGTCGACGGCGAGGTCGCGCGGTTCGTCGACCAGTTCGACGAGTGGGCCCAGGTCTGGCAGCCGGCCTACGACGCGGCCGAGGCCGCGGTCTACAACCGGACCTTCGGCTACGCGGGCACCCTCGACGCCATCGTCTCCCTCGGGGGACGGCGGGTCATCCTCGACTACAAGTCATCGGCCAAGTCGTTCGACACCAAGGGCAACCCGACCGGTCCCTACCCCGAGGCCGCGCTGCAGCTCGCCGCCTACCGCCACGCCGAGCTGCTCGCCACTTGGCGGGCCCGCCGGTTCGAGAAGATGCGCCGGCGCTACTACCTGTTGAACGACGACGAGGTCGACCACGCGGTCCCGATGCCCGAGGTCGACGGCGCGGTCGTGCTGCATCTCACGCCCGAGCACGCGACCTTGCACCCAGTGCGGTCAGGGGACGACGTGTTCGACGCGTTCCTCTACGTGCAAGAGGCCGCCCGCTGGCACTTCGAGACCTCAAAGGACGCCATCGGCGCGCCGCTCGATCGAGTGCGGGAGGAGCGGTGAGTCCGATCATTGACCGCCAGCGCCGTCTCCACGAGACCGGTCGGATCCGCATCGGCCGATCGGTCGAGGCGACGACCGAAGAGGGGAAGAGGATCCGCCGGCCCGAGAAGCTGCAGAGCTTCCGGTTCACCTCGGCCAGCCGGCACGCCATCGAGTCGATCGCCGCCCTCTACGGCGGGGAACCGCACGAGTGGACCGACGGCCCCCAGCCCGGCCAGTGGGAGGTGTTCACCGCGGCCTCGGCGATCGAGGTGGTCGTGCCTCCCGAGCATCTCGCCTTCAGCCAGTGGTTCGAGCTGTGGAAGGCCGGCGGGTGCGAGCGGCGCTGCGACGGGGTCGCGCAGATCCCGACCGGCGAGGTGTGCATCTGCGACGCCGAGGACCGCGAGTGCAAGCCGCACACCCGGCTCTCGCTCCTCCTGCCGCGCCTCTTGGGCTCGGGTCTCTGGCGTCTCGACACCCAGGGCGAGTACGCGGCGAACGAACTCGGTGGCGCGTTCGAGTTCGCCATGTTCCTCCACCAGGCGACCGGGCGCACCCTCCTCCCCGGGCGCCTGGTCCTCACCCAGCGGTCGATCAAGCGACCCCGCCAGGCCCGGCGGGACTTCGTCGTCCCGGTGCTCGAGCTCGACGCCGACCTCGACGCGCTCGCCGGCCGGCCGCCGCGCCCCGGCGATCGCCAACGGTGCGGGCCCGGGCGGCCCCCGCCCTCGACGCCGGGGTGGCCCCGGGTCCGGTCACCCCGATCCCGCCCGGGCCGATCGAGGTCGCCCCGACCATGGGCGAGGCGTTCGCCGCTACCGAGGCCCCGCCCGCGCCCTCTCGCCGGCGCACCGCCGAGCCAATCAAGGCGACCGGACGCAAGCCGCGTGCCACGATCAGGGGGGACAAGAGCGAGCCACCTGCGGCGGAGGGTTCCGCTGCCCCGGAAACCCCGCCGGTGGCCGCCCCGGCACCACCCACTTCGCCGGCGCCGTCCCCGCCGGCGGGGCGGGAGCCGGTCTCCATGATGACCGAGCAGCAGCGAAAGGCGATCTTCAAGTTGCTCGACCGGCTGCATGTCGGAGAGGACCAGCGCCACGTCGTCGTCGGCGAGGTCCTCGAACGCGAGGTCACGACCTTCACCCGGCTCAGCTTCGACGACGCCTCGCGGACCATCGAGGTGCTGAACGAGCGGTGGCACGATGCCGGCGAGCGCATGGCCGAGGAGGCGGGGTTCTGATGAGTTCCGTCGCGCTCGTCGTCGACGATGACGTCGAGGAGGTACCCGGGCCACCGATGAGCGACGAGAGCATCGACCGGCGAGCGCGACGTCCGATGATCATGAGCGTCGGGCCGAACCGCTGCCCGGCGGGCTGTGGGTCCGCATCGTCGACGACGCCGGCGAGGTCATCGCCGACCATCCGATCACCATGGACTCGGCGATGCTGAGCGCGCTCGCCGACCGGATGGAGGTCGAGGCGCGCGGGGATCCGCCGGTCAGCCTGTTCGTCTACGACGGCGACACCGGGGACCTGTGCGCGGTAGTCGGCGAGGACGAATCGTGACCCCCTGCCTCGCGGTCGTCATCGGCGTCGGCGCCTTCGCCCTCGGGCTCCTCGTGACGGCCGGCTCCCGCCGGCGCCGGCACGGCGGGTTCGATTTCGAGCCGTTGCCCGAGCTCCCGATGCCACCGCGTCTCCCGCGTCGCTGGCCGCCCGCGCCCCGGCCCGAGTTCCACGACGGCGAAGCCGAGGGATGGATCGGAGGTGCGCCGCTGGACCAATCCTGAGAGGACACGACAACCCGCTGCACACCCAAGCGCGTAACGCGAGGCCGCACCGATCCTGCCCGACGGCGGCCGGGGCTTTGCATGCAGAGGCGGGGTCCGCCCCAGCAACCCGAACGCCACCGGCCCTCAGCTCGGGCCCGAACGAGAGGTGCGCATGCGACCCCGCTCGGTGCTCTTCGTCTTATCCATTTGTTCGTCGCCACGACTGGAGTTCTTCTATGGCCCTCGCCATCCGACCCACCACCGCCACGCAGCTCGCCGCGCACTCCATGCGATCGATGTCGCGTTCAAGGCCATCGGCGACGCCCTCGACGCGCTCGCCGTCGATCTCGCCATCGACCTCCACGACGCCTGCGACGTCGCCGGCGTCGACCTCCCCGACGCCCTCGACCGCAGCGACGAGCTCGCCAACGCGGTCGACGACGCCCTCGACGTCATCGAGCGTGCCGACTTCCTCGAGCAGCAGTGACTACGACCACCGCTGGGACGCGGTCGCCATCTGCGAGGAGGGCGGCTGGGGCCGCTACGGCTTCCCGGCCTACCCCGACAGCCTCGGGATCACCGCGGCCAACTGGTCAGCGTGGGGCGGTGGCACCGATCTCAGCCCGGCCGCGCAGGTGGCGGTGGCAGCCCGGGGCGAGGCCTCC
>CAVUGU010000032.1:0-44798 GCA_963741055.1 uncultured Acidimicrobiales bacterium
GGTCACACCTCCTTGCAACCTGGCGGCTCCAGCGAGGGGTCCTGCCCGTCTACCCCAGTTAGATGGGAGTGTCGTCCGCATAATGGAGGCGGACGCCGAGGCCATGAGGCCACACGGCGAACGGGAGGACGATCGATGAGCGTGACCTTGAACCACACCATCGTCTGGTGCCACGACAAGCTGGTCTCGGCACGGTATCTCACCGAAACGTTGGGTCTGCCCACGCCGGAGTCGTGGGGTCCGTTCATGGTGGTCGAGATGGGGAACGGGGTCTCCCTCGACTACCACAGACTAGCGACGACTCCGACAGCGAGATCGCTTCTCAGCACTACGCCTTCTTGGTCTCCGAGGCGGAGTTCGACGAGACCTTCGGGCGCCTCGAAGCATCCGGCCAGGACTACTGGGCCGATCCCGGGCTCAACCGCAAGGGGCAGATCAACCACAACGATGGAGGTCGGGGCGCCTACTCCGCGATCCCGATGGGCATCTCCTCGAGATCATCGCCCGTCCCTACGGGTCCGGATAACCAGGCTCCCCGGTGGGGTGAGGGTCGACCTGCGAGCGGGACGACGTGAGTGGTGAGGAAATCAGCGAGTGCGACAACGCCGGCATCGGCCCATCACCGCCGAGTGCACCGGGTCGACGGCAAAACCCAACTTCGCGGAGGCCTGCTTGCTGAGTGACTCGAAGAGTGAGAGCGGAGCCTCGATCGTCGTGCCACACTCCTCGCAAACCAGATGCCCGTGACGGCGGGTTGCCAGGTGAAAGGTGGCCGGGCCGTGACCGAGGTGGGCGTGGGTAGCCACGCCAAGACGTTCGAGTTCCTCGAGGTTCCGATAGACGGTCGAGACGTGGATGTCCGGGGACGTCGCCTGAACCTCGGCGGCGAGTCGTCCGCGCTCAGGTGTCCGCCGTGATCGAAGAGGGCCTGGACGAGTAGCCGGCGTGCCGTGGTCGCTCTGCCTCCACGTGCCCGTACGAGGGCCAACACCTCCTCGACGGAGTCCACCTCCGGCACCGGCGTGCTCACCAGCGGGCTTCGGCTGATCGCCCCAATCGTAGATCGAACACAGGTTCTACGAATCCTTATCTCTTGCAAGTCATTCGCATCAGTGGGTACGGTGCCCACCGTGACGGTGACCACGACGCTGCCGGTCGGCCGGATGGGCCGAATCAGAGGAGCCCTGACTCGAGGCGAATCGCTCCAAGCCGGGGGCATGGCCCTGAGCATCGTGGCACTGAACGTCTTCGGGTGGGCGATGCTCGTCGCAGCCGTCCGTGGTCATTACCACATCACCAAAACCGAGGTCTTCGGCTTCGGGACCGGGATCCTCGCGTACACGCTCGGAATGCGCCATGCATTCAACGCCGACCATATTGCGGCCATCGACAACACCACACGCAAGCTCATCCAAGAGGGCGAGCGCCCGCTCAGTGTTGGCTACTTCTTCTCACTCGGTCATTCGACCATCGTCTTCTTGCTCGCGGTTCTGTTGAACTTCGGAATCCGCTGGCTCGACGGCGCCGTCCAGAATGACGGCAGCTCGCTGCACCACTGGACCGGTCTCATCGGGACGTCGGTCTCCGGCGTCTTCCTGTGGCTCATCGGTCTGCTCAACTTGGTAGTGCTCTGGTCGATCGTCAAGGTGAGCCGCGAGATGCGCCAGGGCTGGTACGACGACGCCGAACTGGAACGTCAGCTCGACAACCGGGGATTGATGGGCCGGTTCCTCGGTGGCTATGCCAAGCGGATCGATACACCCTGGAAGATGTACCCGGTCGGCGTGCTCTTCGGACTGGGCTTCGACACCGCGACCGAAGTGGCCCTGCTGGTTTTGGCCGGATCGGCGGTCGTCGGAGGTCTGCCCTTCTACGCGGTGCTCTCTCTTCCGATCCTTTTCGCCGCCGGGATGTGCCTTTTCGACACCCTCGACGGATGTTTCATGAACTTTGCTTACGACTGGGCCTTCGCAAAGCCGATTCGCAAGATCTACTACAACCTCACCATCACCGGACTCTCGGTGTTCATCGCGTTGTTCATCGGAACGGTCGAGATTCTTGGTCTGATCGTCACCGAGGCAGGTCTCGGTGGGGGATTCTGGAACTTCCTGGCCGATTTCAACATCAACCGCGCCGGATTCGTCATCGTCGGCGTCTTCGTCCTCACCTGGATGGTTGCTCTGGCCATCTGGCACTTCGGTCAGGTCGAGCTCAAATGGGAGCGCGAGGCGGCGGACGCCAGGGCAGCGAGGGAGGCCGGCGGCACGTGATGCCCGAAGTGTGAATCGTGGTCGCCTTTGGGAGAAATATTGAGGTAACTGCAAACGTAAAAGGTAGATCAATAGGTGTGAAGTGATCGTCGCTTTGCCCGCGACCCTGTCCGACCTACCAATGGCGATCCATAATCGAACTCGCACGAGCGGAGGGAAGCCATGGCGTCACACGACGACCAGTTGTGGAACGAGGTGAACGCAATCCTGGAGGTTCGACCGGGATGGAGCGTGCAGGAGTCCCCGACGCCGGGTGTCGGACCGTACTGGGCTTTCATGTCTCAGGGAAGAGTGGACCGCTCGATCTTCATCGACGGAGCTGCCGTGCACCTCTACGAGGAGGACGCCGATCGCGAAGTGCGGTTCGACACCACGGAGGAACTGGTGGCCTGGCTCGACGCGAAGCGCACCCTTGGCCCCGCACCTACGACGCCGAAATCTGATCCCTTGCACTGGCGCTGAGGGCGCGCCCGCGCGGTCGCCTCCGTTCAGAGGCTCACCTCGAAGACCGGCACCGGCGCCGGGAACCCCTTCAGGTTCTGGTCTCCCCTCGAATCGAAGCTGAAGCTCTTGCCGATGCAAACTTCCCGCACCGCGTTCGAGACCGCGATGCCATTGGGGGACGCGATCTCGCAGAGCCGGGCCGAGAGCTGGACGGCGGCACCGAACAAGTCCCCGCTCTCGGTCACAGGCTCTCCGACGCTGATGCCGATTCGAAGATGGATGGGTCTCTCTGCGCCGCCGTTTCGTCCGTCGACCGACCTCTGAATCTCGATCCCCGAATCGACAGCGGAGATCACCGACGAGAACGAGGCCATGATCCCGTCGCCGGTGTGCTTCACCTCGGATCCACGGTGACGTTGCAGGGCCGACCGGACGATGTCGTCGTGGTCGCGGAGGAGAACCATGAATCCTTCGTCCCCCAACTCCTGAGTCAACTGCGTCGAACCGCAGAAGTCGGTGAACAGGATCGCCCGCACGGCCGAATCGGTGTAGGCCTCCCCAGGTGGATGCCGTGGCAGCTCTCCGAGGAAGGAGTTGATCGGACCGTCACCCACTTCGATCACGTTGTCAGCAATCAGACCGTGAGCTTCGCGGTGGACCTTCTCGAGGGCCTCTCGGTCGGGTCCCTCGGCGAGACAGAAGACCGTCCCGTCGCCCTCGTCGAACCAGTAGGTGAGGTAGCGAACCCCGTACTGGTCCTGGACGGTGAGGTCGAGCTCGTGCGCGGCAGCGACCTCGGGGGCCGTCACGCCGTCGACCTGGTGGCGATCGAGGAAGAGTCCCACGAACCTCATGCTAGTGGCAGCAAGAGGCCAGATTCGGGGTCGTGGCATCTCGGAGGCCTGGCCCGACGCGGCGATCTACAGTTCCACGGCAGTGACCGATCGTTCCCAGCTCGAAACCGACTATCTCGTCGTCGGAGCCGGCGCGCTCGGAATGGCCTTCGTCGACGCGCTGATCGAGTCCAGCGACGCCGAGGTGGTGATGGTCGATCGCCGGTACCGACCGGGCGGCCACTGGCTGGATTCGTACCCGTTCGTCCAGTTGCACCAGCCCTCCAGCTTCTATGGCGTCAACTCGACGCCGCTCGGACAGGATCGACAGGTGCCGGAGGGCAAAGAGGAGTTCTACGAGCGATCCAGTGGCGCAGAGATCTGCGGCTACTTCGACGAAGTCATGCGACACCGGCTCCTCAGCTCCGGCCAGGTTCGCTTCTTCCCAATGTGCGACTACCTGGGCGACCACTCGTTCCGCTCGCGGGTGAGCGGTGAGGTTCATGACGTGGTGGTGCGTCGTCGTCTCGTGGACGCGACCTACATGGCATCGCGGGTTCCGTCGTGCGAGCCCCCACCCTTCGAGGTGGCCGACGGCATTCGCTGCGTACCGGTCGGTGAGCTGACCGGGATCACCAGTCCGCCTGCGGGTTTCGTGATCATCGGCGGGGGCAAGACCGCGGCAGACGCCATCTGCTGGCTGCTCGACCAAGGCACCGATCCCGATCGCATCACCTGGGTTCGTCCGCGTGACTCCTGGTACTTGAACCGCGCCTTCTTCCAGCCTGCAGCGGTCCGAACATTGGAGGGGATCATCCTGCAATTCGAGGCCATGGTCGCGTCGGATTCGATCGAGGAGGTCGACGAACGCCTCGAAGGAGAGGGAGTCATATTCCGAACCGACCGAACCATCATGCCGACCATGATGAAGGGCGCGACGGTGAGCCTCCGCGAGCGTGACCAGCTGGCCGCGATCCGAAACGTCGTCCGGCTGGGCCACGTCGAGCGGATCGAGCCCCGGCGGATCGTCCTCGAGCAAGGAACGGTCCCCACCAGTCCCGATCATCTCCACGTCCACTGCGCGTCACCCGGGCTGGGCGACAACCCACCTCGGCCGATCTTTACCGACGGCCAGATCACCCCGCAGATGGTGACCCGGGTGGCTCTGACCCTTTCCGCTGGGTTGGTGGGCTATCTCGAGACGACCGGACGGAGCGATGAAGAAATGAACGCGCTCTGTCCTCCCACCGGTAATCCTCACACGCCTTTCGACTGGATGCGCGCCGTGCTGACCGGCATCCGCACCGAGACGGGATGGCTGGAAGCACCCGATCTCCAACACTGGCTCGATCACTCGCGGCTCAACCTTCTCTGTGGCCTGGAGGACCAGGCCGATCTCACCGAGCTCGGAGAGCTGCAGGGCCGTTTCCTCGAGTTGCTGGGTCCAGCCTTCGGCAAGCTGGAGGAGTTCGCAGGTCGTGCGTCGCCACGAGAGCGAGCCCGTATGTACGAGCCTCCTGCCTGATCGTCACGGCTCGGTCGGGCGGAGTGACGAGCCGACTCGCTGCAGGTTCCCGTCGGGGTCGACCTATCCGAACTCCCGCATGCCGTACTCCGTGTCGCTGAGATCGCCGAGGTGGCCCTCGACTCCGGCAGAGGCCCATTCGGCGTGGCGGACGTCGGCATCGGAGACGTAGAGGACACATGGGCGCCCGTACGGGTCGGGTCGTGCTCCTTGCATTCGGTGAGGTGAAGAGAGACACCTCCGCGCTCGACGAAGCCGTCACCCGCAAGGCCTGAATACGGCTCGGCGTCGAAGCCGAGTCGTCGGTAGCGACCGAGGGCTGCGTCGAGGTCGACCACCGGTAGCACCGGGGAGATTCGTTCGTAGATCAGGTCCTCATCCACGCAGACCCATTTCGTCGCGGCTCGATTCGTGGCACCATCCGCACAGTATTCGCCGCGATCGGGCAGGCTGGTAACCCCGTGATGGCAGCGATCCGTGACATGAAGCCCCGCATCCATGTGCTGACTCTCGGCGTCGAGGACCTCGAGCGATCCCTTGCCTTCTACCGGAGGCTGGGCCTCGAATCACCTGGAGTCGTCGGGAGCGAGTTCCCCGGTGACGAGGAGCAGGCCGCCGGTGCCATCGTCACCTTCCAGCTGGACCGCGGGCTCATCCTGGCGGTCTATCCCCGGAGCGAGCTCGCGAAGGACGCGAGGATCGATCCGCCGCCGCCGAGCTCGGGGTCCTTCAGCATCGGACATGCGGTGCCGCGACGAGAAGACGTCGACCAGATGCTCGAGGCCGCAGAGGCAGCCGGTGCGACGGTCACGGTCACGGCGTACGAGCGGCCTTTCGGTGTGTACAGCGGGTACTTCAGTGACCCTGACGGACATCTCTGGGAGATCCTCTGGAACCCGGCTCTCGAAGAGATCTGACGTCGCCGACCGTGGCGTGCGGCGGTAGCGTGCTGGCCCGTGGAGGATCGCGACACCCCGAGGCTGTATCTCGAGCTGTTCGACGGGTCTGACACACACGGCGCGGACCGTGCCGCCGGACTGTTGCGAGAGACCGGAGCGGTCCGAGCCACCTGGTGGCGGAACTGCCTTCCCGGGCGCACCGAGCTGCCCATGCGAATCTCGGACGGGACGCTGCTCGTGGTGGCCGAGTTGGAGGCGGACGGTGCCGTTCCCGTTGCGCCACCAGGTTCGACAACCTTCTGTTTCCGTCGGCACCCTCGTCCGAGCCAGGGCATCCTGACCGGTCGCGCCACCACCGGACTGCTGGTGGTGTGGATCAGCCCTCGCACCCCCGATCTGGCGACCAGCTTGCGGGACTGGGGAGACTTCGTCCACATCCGCCACATCGCCGCGGCCGGGATCCCCGGCTTCACCCAGATCTCCGTCTTCGAGAACGAGACCGCCGCGGACCCGCGGTACATGCACTTCTACGAGTTCGATTCGGAGGATGCAGAGGCGACCTACCAGACCATGGTGGAGCACGTCGCACCCCGGCTCGGCGGGACCGGAAGCGAATCGTTCGGGTCATGGGCCGACTGGAGGGCCCCCGGAGGCCGCCTCTGGTACTGCAACACGTTCGACCTGGTCGGCGAGGCCGGTCGTACTCGCCCGATTCCGCACTGAATTCCAAGGTCACAGCTCGTCACGGGGGAGAGGGGGCGCGCCCTCAGTGCCGTCTCCGGCCATTCACAGCGTGCGACAAGGTAGGGCTGGTTGGCTGGATCCATGAGGTCGTCACGTGGCGACGTGTTCGCCGGCCCGGTTGATGCTCCCGCCGGAGCCAGGCGCGCCAGTCGATGGGCGTGGGTGGTCTTCGACCCGCCCTTGCGTGACCCGCGGACGATGACGGCCACCGAGTTTCACGTCTCCTGCAAAGTCTGCGGGAGGGAGCTCGGTCGGGCTCGGGACCCGGTGGACGCACTCCGCCTGGCGTGGCGGAGCCGGCGCCACCCGCGCCACCACACTCCACTCTTCGCGCGGCCGTAGTTCCGGTTCTCGACCGGGCGAGGAGAACCGTCAGGTTGCTCCGGCGGTCCCTGCGTGTCCCGACGGCCTACGCTCGGCCATGGCCATGACCGTCGGGGAACGAATGGGCTGGCTCCGTGCCGGTGTCGGTGTGGCCATGATCCTCGCACCGGGCGTCATCCTCCGGGTCTCCGATCGAGAACGAGCCACGGCCACGGCGTCGCTCCTCCTCCGCACGATCGGCATCCGCGACCTGGCGCTCGGAATGGGAGTGGTGGCCGCCGCGCGATCGGATCGCGGCGACGAACTCCGCCGCTGGACGTCGATGGCACTGGTCAGCGATTCGTTGGATGTGACCGCGAGCGTCCTGGCCGGCCGCTCGATCGGCCGGCGTGACGCCGGGGCAGCCGCCGGTCTCGCGGTGCTCGCGGTGCTCGGGGATACCCAGGTGTTGCGCGGGCTTCGAGCGCGGATCGTTGCTCCGGCCCCGTCCCGCGACTCATGACGCCTCTGCCGGCGCGGTGTTCACGGCGGTGACGCAGACCACCGGTGGATCGAGCTCGAGTCGCTCGACATGCGTCCGCGAGAAGCCGGCGACGCGGAGCGCCGAATCGATCTCGCTAGCTGCCCGTGCGGACGTCTGGCGGGTCGCGCCCGGACAGCGAGGTTGCGACGCGATCGCGATGACTCCTCCGGCGCGCAACCGGCACCGGAGCTCGCTCAATCGGGCTACCGGATCGGTCCAGAACCCCATGGAGTTGACCGAGAGGATCTTGTCCAGCGCTCCGCCGAGGTCGGGTAGGGCTTCGACCGAACCGAGCCGAAGGTCCACCCTCCCGCCGTGGACCGCGGCTGCATTGCGTCTTCGTGCGAGGCGCACCATGACCTCTGACTGATCGACCCCGATCACCACACCCTCTGTGGTGCGTCGCGCGAGTTCTCCGATGGCGATCCCCGGGCCGAAACCGATCTCCAGCACCCGGTCGGTCGGCTGCACGTCCAGCAACGACACCACCCAGGTGTTGCGTCGACGGTTCGAGCTCCGGTGGGTCATGACCCAACCGGAGAGGTGGCCACCGAGCCCATGTGGATGCATGAACTGGCCGACCATTCGCCTGCCGACCTGCTGCTTCAGGTTCACGAACGACTCCGCACGGGAGCAGTGAACAACTTCAAGTGCGCTTGAAGTCAAGGGGTCGACGGCGGTTTGCCGCGTTCGGCCGGGGAGAGCCGCCCGAATAATCTCCACACATGACGGCTGCGCCAGGTGTCCGCCACCTCCTGGCGGCCAAGGACCTTGCGGACTTCCGCTACTTCGAGGCGGTGTCGGTCGACGACATGGCACACGAAGCGGGCCTGTCGCGGGCGCATTTCACCAGGGCGTTCACCCAGACGTTCGGCGAGTCGCCCCATCAGTACCTGTTGACCCGCCGTCTGGAGCGCGCCGCCGCGCTCCTTCGGACCACCGACTGGTCGGTGTCGAGGATCTGCTTCTCCGTCGGGCTCGGAAGCCTCGGATCGTTCACCACCAGCTTCCGGCGGATGTTCGGCGAGACACCCACCTCCTACCGGAACGGGTGGCCCTCGGCCGCTCGCCTCGTCCGGATCCCGGTGTGCGTGGCGAAGACCTACGGGCGCCCGAAGAACCGCACGTTTCGAGAAGACGATCGCGACGTCGCTCCTTAGGCTCTGTTCCATCGACCGATTCGAGGAGGACTGATGATGAAGATCGCCAACACGCAGTTCTGGGTGCACGATCAGGACGAAGCGCTCGAGTACTACACCAAGACCCTCGGATGGGAGGTTCGCTCCGACGTCACCATGGAGGCATGGAGCTTCCGCTGGCTGGTGGTGGGGCCGCCCGGTCAGGGTGACGTCGGACTGGTCCTCATGCCGGTGCCAGGGTCTCCGATGCTCGATGCACAAGCCAGCGCCGCCCTCTCCGAGCTGGTCGCAAAGGGCGCCGGCGGCACCCTCTTCCTCGAGACCGACGACTGCCGGAAGAGCTACGAGGAGCTGTCCGGTCGAGGTGTGGTGTTCAACGACCCTCCGACCCCGCAGCCCTACGGAATCGACACTTCGTTTCGCGATCCGTCGGGTAACAACATCCGTCTGACCGAGGTCCTCGAGTTCGATCCGGCCCGGAACTCGCTCTGACCGGGCTTCCGCCCGTGGCCCGCCGTGTGCGAGGATCTGGAGGAGCGCGTCGTCGTGGACGCTCTCGAGCTCGGGGGATGCGCGGGTGAGCACGGTCGATTCGAGTCGGTTCGAGCTGGACCTCACCGATGCTGCGCTCTATGGGGACGGTTTCCCCCACGACCTCTTCACCGCCTTGCGCCGTGAGGCTCCCGTCACCTGGCAGGCGTTTGCCGACGGGTTTCCGGGCGACCACGACGACGGGTTCTGGGTGCTCTCCAAGCACGAGGACGTCCAGGCGGTCAGCCGCAATCCCGAGTTGTTCAACTCGTTCGACGGACCCCAGCTGAGCCACCAGCCGGTGGTCGCCGGAAAGATGCTCGTGAGCATGGACGGCCGGGACCACACACGGCAACGCCGGCTGATCAGTGCCGGCTTCACGCCTCGCATGGTCAAGCTGCTCGACGCCCAGATCCGCCACTGGGCCGAATCGATCGTCGACCGGGCGCTCGAGCTCGGTGAGCTCGATTTCGTCGCGCAGATCGCCTACAAGCTGCCGATGAACGTCATCGCCGACATCGTCGGCATCCCCTTCGAAGACCGGGAATGGCTCTTCACGGTGACCAACGACATTCTCCAGGGAGACGCGCCCGACCGGGGCATGACGACCGAAGAGCGAATCGGGTTCCAGGCAGAGGTCTTCGCCTACGCGCAGCGGCTCGGTCTCGAGAAGCGGGCCGATCCGCAGGACGACGTCTGGACCATCCTGTCCACGGTCGAGGTGGAGACCGATGAGGGTGAGCGCACTGCTCTCAGCCAGATCGAGCTCGACATGTTCTTCCTGCTCCTCGTCATCGCCGGCAGCGAGACCACCAGGAACGCTCTCTCGCAAGGTCTCGTGGCCCTCCTCGACCACCCCGAGCAACTCGAAGCGTTGCGCGGGTCACCCGAAGGAATCCCGATTGCGGTGGAGGAGATCCTCCGTTGGTCCTCGCCGGTCTCGTGCTTTGCGAGACGGGCCACGCAGGACACCGAGATCCGGGGAGTCGGGATCGCCAAAGGTGACCGAGTCACCATGTGGTACCCCTCTGCCAACCGCGACGACGATGCGTTCGACGAACCCTTCCGTTTCGACATCACCCGGACTCCGAATCCCCACGTCGCATTCGGCGGCGGAGGCGCGCATTTCTGCCTTGGCGCCAACCTGGCGCGCCGGGAGCTCACGACGCTTCTCGAAGTGCTGTTCGAACGGACCGAACGGATCGAGTTGACCGGCAGCCCTTCGTACACTTCGCTCGGGATCTTCAATCCCATCATGCTCTTCATGCGCGAGCTGCCGGTCCGCCTGGGGTGACGATCGAGCTCCTCGGCAGCGTGAAGTGATGGACCTGGGCGCAGTCGGGGTGTGGTGGAGCGCTTCGTGGAAGCCGGCCGGCGCCTCGAGCGGAGCCGCCGGTGAGCTCGAAGAGCTCGGCTATGGGGCGATGTGGTCTTCGGGCGGTTTCGATCCGGGACTGTCGCCGCGCTTCGAACGCCTGCTCTCGTCGACGCGTCGCGCGGTCGTGGCCAGCGGGATCGTCACCATCTGGACGGCCACGCCGGAGCAGCTCGGTTCGGCCACCGCCGAGCTCGAAGCGAGCTACCCGGGGCGCTTTCTCCTCGGCCTCGGCGCGAGCCATGCACCGATCGTCGAGGAGTACGTGCATCCCTACCGCCGGATGGTCGGGTTTCTCGACGCGCTCGACGACTTGGATGCGCCTGTCCACCGCGACCGGAGAGTGCTGGCCGCCCTCGGTCCGCGGATGCTGGAGCTGGCGGCGGCCCGGGCACTCGGAGCCCATCCGTACTTCGTGCCGGTCGAACACACCGAGCGAGCTCGCCAGATCATGGGAGCCGGTCCGCTCCTCGCACCCGAGGTGACCGCGATCGTCGAACCGGATCCGAAGAAAGCCCGCGAACAGGCGAGAGCCTTCACCGCCGGGTACCTCGAGCTTCCGAACTATGCCAACAATCTCCGTTCGCTCGGATTCTCCGACGACGATCTCCGTGCGGGCGGCAGCGACCGCCTCGTCGATTCGGTGGTCGCGCACGGCGACGTCGACGCAGTGGTCGCCCGCATCCGCGAGCACCACCAAGCAGGTGCGGACCACGTCGCGGTGCAGCTGGTGACCACCGAGACCGGCTTGCCGCTCGACGACTACCGCAGCCTCGCCTCGGCACTACTGGCTTAGGTTGAGGAGATGAGCGATCGCGAGACCGAGGCCCGTCAGGCGTTCGATCAGCTGATCGGCACCTTGCAGGAGGTTGCCGATCGGTTCTGCGGGTCCGAGTGGGGCCTGGAGACGCCCGATGACGTCGCGGGAGGACTCCGGGTGCTTGCCCACCTGCTCGAGGGCGGCCTGGTCGGCCACTTCGAGGACGATCCCCGCCAACCGGTCTTCCGGCAGATCGTGACGTCGACCCGCAAGAGCCTCGGTGACAACGCGGACGCGCTCTACTTCGACACCGCCGTCGATCCACAGTTCGCCTACCGGGTCACCGGCCGTACGGCCGGAGCGGTCTATGTGTCCTTCACCGTCGAGGCGGGTGGCGCGGACGGCGCCTTTCCGAAGCGGACCGCCGGTGTGATCAACGACACCCAATTCGACCTCGATCCCGACGGTCGCTTCGAGATCTTCCTCGGTGGACCTCCCCGCCCCCGGAATTGGATCGGCCTCGAGGACGACGCCACCCGGATCACCAGCCGTCACTACTTCGAAGAGGAGCGATCGCCTGTCGTCCCCCCGATACCCGATCTGGCTCTGGCGATCGAAGTCCTCGACCCTGTCGACCCGCTGCCTGCGCCGTCGGACTCGTCGGTCGCCGCGGGATGGCGCCGGGTCGAGCGCTACGTCCGGTCGCGCTCGCTCGAGCAGACCAAACCCGGGGAAGGCGACCAGCCGCCGTTCGTCTCGAGGGAGATCGGCGTGTTCCCGCGCCCGGTGCCGCCCGGCGATCACGCCCTCGCCGCGTCCGACGCCGCCTACAGCATGGCGCCCTACTTCCTCGGGCCGGACGAGGCGCTGATCATGACCGGAAGGTGGCCGGAGTGTCGCTGTGCCAACGTCTCGCTGTGGAACCGCCACCTCCAGACCTACGATTTCGCCCACCGCCGGGTCTCGCTCAACCGGGCGCAGACCCACACCGATCCGGACGGGCGGTTCCGTATGGTCATCGCCCACCGCGATCCGGGTGTGCCCAACTGGTTGGACACCGAGGGCCGCCCCTTCGGCATGGTCTTCTGGCGCTACTTCCTTCCTACCGGTCCGATCGAGACACCGTCCGGCCAAGTGGTCGCGTTGGACGATCTCTGACCGCTCACTCCTCGGCGATCCCGTAGTGGGAGACGTACTGCTCGAAGCTCGCTCGGACCGAGTCCGGATCGAGCCCGACGTCCGCCAACGAGTAGGCGTGCTCTCCGTGCTTGCCCTTCGGCTTCGCGGTCAGGTACTCCTTGATCACTTGCTCGTGGCCGGTCGGCCAGTCGAGGTCGAGCTGTTGGTAGAGGCCGCGCAGCGCACGGACCGGATCGGCCATGAGGTCGACGAAGTGTGAGTCGACCACCCGATCCCCCGGGATCGAGCCATCCCGCCGGGCCTCGATGGCGCTCTCGAGGAACATCTTGTAGGTCATCTCCATGATCGCGGCGAGCGCGGGGACGTCGACGGCGTCGCTCCGCATGAAGCGCAGCGCGGAAAGGATGCTGATCAAAGAGGCGAGGAACTTCTGAGGATCGCGGTGGGTGTGGATCACCCGCGCGTCGGGATACTCCTCGAAGAGCGCTGGCAGCGTCGAGACGTGGAAGGGCGATTTGAGCAACCAGCGTTTCGGACGAGCGCTCGGCCCTTCGTGCTCGAAGGTCTGCAGCATGCGCCGGTGCAGCCGGTAGACGCGGCCGAGGGTTTCGAGGTGCTCGAGTTGCCAGCCGGTGAACGAAGGGGTGTCGTAGGTCATGCCCCAGTACGGCCCCGAGAAGTCGTACATCAAGAAGTGCACGCATTCGCAGGGCAGGTTGCTCGCCAGTTCGTGCATGGTCCGGAACGGGGGATGGAGATCGGCCCAGAGCTCCTGCTCCGACTCGGCGAGCTGCAGTCGACGCGCCACCGACCCGGTCGAGGAGAGCGGGTAGAGGGCCTCGTACGCGATCGGAGCCCGCAGTTGTCGGTCGAGCGCCAGGAGCTCGAGCAGGATCGTGGTTCCGGTTCGCGGCGGGCCGACGACGAAGACCGGCTGCTCGATCCCGATCGAGGCGACCGCCGGGGTGCTCTGCCACAGCGCGTTGAGACGCAGCCAGGTCTGCAGCACCCGCAGCACCTCGCTCCGGGTGAGGACGCGCCCGAGCAGATGGAGGTTCGACTCGGAGTCGATCGACGCCAGCTGGCGCTCGTAGGTTTCGGTCCACCCCGGCCACTCCTCCTCCCCGAGATCGTCCAAACCGGTCGACCGGCGTGCCACCTCGAGCAGCTCGGCGGCGCCGAGGCCCACGACCAAGTGCGGGTCACCCAGCGCGTCGCCGAAATAGTCGAGTCGACGGAACCAGTCGGGGTGTTCGAGCGCACGCATCAGCGAGGACGGTAGGTCAGGCCCGAACACTCTGCACGGCTTGGACGTAAGCTCCTGGTGAAAGGAGACCGACATGTCCGAAAAGCCGAGTTATCTGGCGCTGCTCAACGCCATCGCCCTCAACGAGTCACGGGCGTACGAGTACCTCCAGGCGTGGATCGCCGTCACGCCGGATCCTGGGGTCGAAAGGGTGCTCCGCACGGTTGCCGCCCGCGAGGGCGAGCACGGACTGACGTTCGCCAAGCGCATCGACGAACTGGGGTTCGAGGTCCGCGAGAAGGACGACCAGGGTCTCGAGGAGCGGATCCCGATCGCCGGGTCGAGGGACGTCTCGGACATCGAGAAGTTCGAGCGGTTCGGACTGCACGAATTGGCCAAGTTGCTCTGTTACTTCGACGACGTCTTCAAGGATCATTCGATCGACATTCGCACCGGCGAGCTACTCGGCCGCTACATCGCGGAGGAGCACGACAGCTGCCGGATGTTGCGGTCCTGCTACGAGGAGCTGCTGTCCCGTGCCGAGCTCGACCGCGACACGGTGGGCTCTGACCGCTACTTGATGGCGAGCGCGTTCGGTGGCGTCGCCACTCCGGCGGCGAGGTTGAGTGGAGCCGAGGTGAGCAAGAAGGTGTAGCGGCCGTCGGCTGCGCAGTCCTCGGCAAGCGCGTCGAGGTCGAACAGCTCCCCGATGGGCAGGCCGAGCAGCGCGAGGAGGCTGAAGTGCAGCATGGTGTCGGCCGCCGCCTCGGGATCGTCCTTCCAGGTCGCCATGTGGTCAGGGTCCCAGGAGCCGAAGGGCGTCGCCTCGAGAGCAGGGTTGTCCGCGGCGACGGCCGCGATGTGGAGGTTCCAGAGCGCTTCGGCCGTCGACCGCCCTTTGGTGAGCCCGCACGACGAACGCAGTGACGTGGTGGCGACCTCCGCCCTCCCCGCGACGTCGAGCGTGCGGTACCAGCTCACCCACCCGGTCCGGATGAGCAGCAGATCCCCGGTTCGGACCTCGGTGCCTTGCGCCTCGAGGGTTGACCGCAAGTCCTCGACGCTGATCTCGTCGGGAGTCCCCGGGTCGATCGGTCGACCGGCGGACGCTCTCCATCGTTCGACGTCGGCGAGCACGCCGCGCCCGGCGATGCCTCGGCGCGCCCAATGGTGGATGCCGTGGTCCTCGTCCGCGACGCCGTTGTAGAAGCCCCAGGCAGGGTGTTTGAGATGCCGGAAGCCGTCCCACTGACTGGAGCTCTGGGTGTTCCAATCGACCAGCTCGTCGTCGTGCCCGATCCCCACGTCGTGGACGACGTGGCGGAAGGAGGAGCGCGAGAACAGCGGGGGGCTCGGCAGCTCCAGCTCGAGGTTCAAGTTGAAGACCCGGCTGTCCTGGACGCTCGCGATTCCGTCCGAGACGCTCTGTGGGCCGAGCAGGTTGAGGCAGCCGAAGACGTCGTCTGGTCCCCACAATCCCCAAGAGGAACCCTTCGGGGCATCGGGCACCACGGGGAGTTCGCGGTACTCCGGCACCGATGCGGTTCGGCTCTCCGGCGCCCTCATGTCCACGTCACCGCGAGGACACTATCGGGGCGACCCGCTCTGGCGCCTCGGGCACACTCCGTCGAATGGCGGTTAACTGAGGCGGAACGAAAGGAGGCCAAGATGGACGTTGCGACCTTGGCGGATCTCCTCCACGAGACCGCAGAGCACCACGGCAGGTTCGAGAAGATCGCACCACCGCACAACTGGTGGGACTGGTATGCGCCCTACCTCGACGCACGCGAGCACGGGAGCACGCCGGACGAAGCGACGAAGGCCGCGGACCTCTACATGAAAGAGGTTCGACACGTGGTGCCGAAAGACGCCTGAGGTCGATGGCCGGCAGAGCTCGCGGCGAGAGCCCGGTCCTCGAGAGCCTCGTCGCACCGATCGTCCAGGCACCGATGGCGGGTGGGCCCTCCACCCCGGCCCTTTCGGCGGCGGTCGCACGCGGCGGAGGTCTCGGGTTCCTCGCCGCGGGCTACCTGACCGCTGAACGACTCGGTTCGGACATCGCGACCCTCCGTGTCGACGTCGGCCGCTTCGGCGTGAACGTCTTCGTCGGAGGTGCGGGTCCCGCCGATCCCGCGACCGTCGCTGCCTACGCGGACCGCCTGCAGATCGAATGCGAACGGGCCGGCGTCGAGCTCGGCGACCCGCGCTTCGACGACGACGGGTTCACCGAGAAGATCGAGCTCCTCTGCAGCGACCCGGTTGCGGTCGTTTCGTTCACCTTCGGGATCCCTCCCGAGTCGGTGATCGACCGGTTGCAGAGTGTGGGTTCGGAGGTCTGGCTGACGGTCACCTCGCCGGAGGAGGCGGCTGAGGCCGCCACCGCGGGGGCCGATGCCCTCGTCGTCCAGGGCGTCGAGGCCGGCGGGCATCGTGGGGTGTTCGTCGACGACGAGTCCCAATCGGAGCTCACGCTGCTCGCAGCCCTCCAACTCGTTCGCGAGGAAACCGATCTGCCGCTGGTGGCGGCCGGTTCGATCATGACCGGCGCCGGACTGGCGGCGGTTCTCGCTGGGCGGGGCGCGGGCCGGACAGGTCGGCACCGCCTATCTGTGCACTCCCGAAGCCGGAACCTCCGAGCCGCAGCGCGGCGCGACCGGGAGCCGCGCACCAACGGTCCTCACACGCGCCTTCAGCGGGCGCACCGCCCGGGGGATCCGCAATCGCCTCGCCGATGAGTACGGGCGCGATGCGCCCGACGCTTATCCGGAGGTCCACCACCTCACCTCGCCGCTCCGTGCGCACGGCCGCGCCGTCGGCGACCCGGATCTGATCAACCTCTGGGCGGGTCAGGCCCACCGACTGGCGGGCGGGGTGCCGGCCGAGGAGTTGACCCGGCGTCTTGCGGAAGAGGCCGCCGACGCGATCGCGAGCTGCGTGAACAGCCGGCGACCCCCGCACGTACGCTGAGTGGCCGACACCCGCCGAGCCAAGGAGCCGCGCGTGGAGATCCTGCCCAAGCCACCGTCTGCCAAAGGGCCTTCCGAGTGGTTCACCGGAGATGTCTGGATCGATGCGATCGCGAGGGGGGAGGAGCCGTCGCGTCTCCGGGTCAACGCGGTCCGGTTCAATCCTGGGGCGCGCACCGCCTGGCATTGTGACCGGAGTCGCCCAGGCGAGCAAGCTTCTCGACAAGGACCGCCCCTCGAACCAGTTGATCGAGCGGACCGAACGGGGCCGTTCCGGCTGAAGAGTTGCTCCGGGGCCGCGCGTCTAGCTGGGCGGCTTCCGTGTCGTGAAGCGGAACTGATAGTCGCCGACGTCGATCGTCGGATCCCCCAGTCCGGCCGAGGCGAGCCGCTCGCCGAGGGTCTCCGGGTCGACCGGCACGAAGGTGTCGTCCTCGTGACCGGCGCGGATCACGTCCAAGTCGAGCGAGTCGACGCCGACCAGGATCCCGCCGGGACGCAGCACCCGCCCGATCTCGGCGAACAACCGGTCCTGGTCTTCCGACGAGGGCATGTGATGGAGCATCGAGAAGCAGGTGACCGCCGAGAATCGATCGGAGGCCAGACCCGAGTCGGTCGCATCGACGCAGAGCACCTCGACGTTGCTGCGCGACAGGCGCTGCTGCAGCGGCGCCGCGAGCGAGGGATCGATCTCGATGGCGGTGAGGCGGGGAACCCGCTGACGGAGCAGCTCGGTGGTCAACCCCGGGCCGGGTCCGACCTCGAGGACGTCGTCGCCGAGATCACCGGCCGCCTCGACCCACGGCAACAGATCGGTCTCCAGCATCTCGGCCCATTCCGGACTCGCCAGGAATTGCAGATGACCCTCGTTCACGCCGTCATCCGATCGGCCCGCGTCGCCGCGGAGCATCTCACCTTGCCGGCACCGCCTTCGCCCCCGGCACCACCCGGCCGACTCTCGCCCGATCGCACTTCAGGAAACGTACTCGCGACCCGGAGCGTCCCGGTCAGCGAGGCTCGGCTCTCGCCGACTCCACCACCTTCTTGAGCCGGAGGAGGTCCTCGCCGAGGTCCGCGCTGCGGTCGCGATGTGCGGGCATCGCGACTCCGATGCCCCACTCCATCATCTTCGGGATCTTCACGACCTCGAAGGACTCGGTGACCGTGGTGCCCGAGTCCGTCTCGACCAAGGACAGCTCCCACTGGACCGAGTCGGGATAGGGAAAACGGGGCACCGTCCGCCACGCCAGACGACGCGGCGGATCCACGTCGGTCACCTCGTTCAGACGGGTCCAGCGGAAGCCACCTCGGCGGTTGCGACCCCGGAAGCGGGCACCGCGAACCGCGCCGACCGAACCTTGCTCCCATGCACAGCCGCGGCACTCGCCGCTCCACTCGCCGACTCGGGTGACGTCCGAGACGAGCTCCCACACCTCTTCGACGGGAGCCTCGATCGTCACACTGGCACGACAACCTCTGCGCATCACACGTTCTCCTTCACCCTGAGAGTCCCATCAGCTGGGTGACACCGTGGTCGCGCCCCGTCGTGTACCCGCCGTCGACCGGCAGGGCATGACCGGTGACGAACGAGGCGTCGTCGGAGAGCAGGAAGGCGGCCGCCGCGGCGATCTCCTCGGGCCGGCCCAGACGGCGGAGCTTGTGCTCCGCGATCGCGTCGGCTTTCACCTCTTCGAGCCCCGGACCGTCGAAGACGCGGGCGGTCATCGGCGTGTCGATGAACCCGGGACACACCGCATTGACCCGGATACCCCGCCCGGCGTAGTCGATCGCCATGCTCTTGGTCAGCAGGACCACGCCGCCTTTGGACGCGCTGTAGGCGCTCCCGCCCGCGGTTCCCTCCAGGCCTTCGATGCTGGCAACCGTCACGAGCGACCCTTGCGGACCGTCGACGTTCGGACGGTCGAGCATCGATTGCACGACATGTTTCGCGACCAGGTAGGTGCCGGTCAGGTTCACCCTGAGCACGCGCTCCCACTCCTCGTTCGGGAGGAGGTGGACCGGGCCGCCGCTCGCGACACCCGCCGCGTGGACGGCACCGTCGATGCGACCCCCGAAGGCCAGCGCGGCCTCGACGAATTGGCGGACCGATCGATCGTCGCCGACGTCGAGCAGATGGAACGAACACCTTCCTTCGGCCACGGGCCAGCCCGAGTCGTTCGACGTGCCTTCGGGCAGCGAGACGAGATCGCCCCCGACGACGCGGGCACCTTCCTCGACCAGTCGGCTCGCACAGGCCCATCCGATGCCGGACGCGGCTCCGGTCACCACGTAGCACCGGTCCTCGAGACCCCTCATGGTTCCTCCGTTCTGCTCGGTCCGCGTGGGGTCGGTGCCGGTCAGCGCTCGGGGCGGAAGACGATCTTGATGGCTCCCGAGTGGCTCCGGTCGAGGGCCGCGCCGATCGCGCTCCGGTACTCCTCGAGCCCGAACTCGTGGGTGATCACCGCGTCACCGGGCAGGAGACCATTCCCGAGGATGTCGAGCGCACGGTCGATCGAGTGTCGATCCGGTCCGCCGGCCAATCCGGGTGCCGGACCGGGATCCACGGTGTGGTCGATCGAGCCGACGAGCGCGGCCTCCTTGTACCAGATGGGGGTGAGGTCGACCTCGCTGATGCCCGCCGCCCCGAGCAGCAGCACGGTTCCCCTGTGGGCGACCGCACGGAGGGACTCGGTCACCGATTGCGGCGCACCGACCGCCTCGACGACGTAAGGGAAGCCACCCATCAGCATGACCTGGGTCTTGTAGCCGATGACTCGCGCCCCGACCAGAGAGGCGAGCTCTTCGAAGTGCGCGCTGCCGGCTTGGGTCGTGACGACGTGGTCGGCGCCGCAGCGACGGGCGGCCTCTGCCTGGAAGGGATGACGGGCGAGCACCGTCACCGGGCAGCCGGGAAAGAGACCCTTGAGTGCGGCGAGCGACGCCAGCCCGATGATGCCCGCACCGACCACGAGGACCGGGTCGCCGTCGGTCGGAGGCGCTCGCAACAGCCCGTGCGACGCGATCGAGACCGGCTCGTGCAGACAGGCCAGCGAGTCCGGCACCGTGTCCGGAAGCCGGTGGAGCATCGAGTCGTGCGCGAGCACCTGGTCCGCCCATCCGCCGCCGAGCCCCGACGTGTACCCGAGCGACCGCCCCTGGCTGAGCACCCGGCTGTCGAGATTCAGACACGAGGAGGTCCAACCTCGTGCACAGTTCGCGCAACGAGGGTCGATCCCCCGAGGAGCGCACGGGATGCAGGGATCGACGGCAACCCGGGTGCCGACTGCGAACGAGGACGACGAGCCGGTCTCGATCACCCGGCCGGCGATCTCGTGACCGAGGAGGAAGGGGATCGACCCGAGTGAGGCGAGTGTGGGCGACGGCCCCACGTTCTGGGTGAACAGGTGGAGATCGCTCCCGCAGATCCCGCCGCCGACCACTTCGACACGAGCCCACGATGCCGACGGCAGGTCGGGCTCGGGCACTTCGACCAGCGACGCGGGGAACTGCGGGTCGGCGAAATCGAACTGGACGGCGCGCACGGCGGCCAGCGTAGGCGCGCTCTTCGCGGCCGTCGTGAGGCGAGGGTGCCCGTCCGCCTCGTCGTTAGGATGAAGCCCGGTGCGGGTCTCCGACGATCACCTCGACGACGTCCGCCGTCGAGGATTCACCCTGGTCGAAGGTTTCCTCTCTCCCGAGGAGCTCGACGCCGCTCGGGACGCGCTCTGGTTGCACTTTCCGAAGCCGGAGGAATACTTCGCCGATCCGTCTCGGTTCAGCGAGTACGAGGGAGACCAGTTCGCCGGGGTGGAGGAGTTCCCCTACCGGGCGTGGGAGCTCAACCGGCTGGCGTTCCATCCCGATCTGGTAGACGCGGCCGAGCGGTATCTCGGGACCACCGACCTTCACCTCTACAAGGTGGAGCTCTGGGCGAAGTACGGCGGTGCCGCCGATTACACACAGCCGCTCCATCGCGACTTCGGCAGCCACAGCCTCGTCGTCCCGCGTCCCGAGCGGCGCTACCAGCAGTTGACCACCTTCATCTACCTCTCGGACGTGACCGAAGCAGACGGCCCGACTCGGATCGTCCCCTACGAGCGCGGAAAGGAGGTCCCGTTCACTCCTCTCTACCTCGAGTTCGGTGCGCTCGCCGACTCCGAGGTGTCCCTCGTCGGCCCGGCGGGCAGCCTGCTCGTCTACCGGACCGACATCCTCCACCGCGGGTCGAACCTGAACGGCCCGGTCGCCTCGCGGTTCTCGCTCCTCGCGGACTATCAGGTGAGGGGAACCACCTGGGGCGGCAAGATGGCCTGGCCCAGGCAGTCTCCGCAAAGGTGGGCCAAGCTCGTTCCGCAGTGCACCGTGCGCGAGCGGGATCTCTTCGGGTTCCCGAGGCCCGGGGACCCCTATTGGGACGAGCAGACGTTGACCGACGTCGCGCTGCGGTACCCGGGGATCGACCTGACCGCCTATCGCGACCGGCTTGGCAGAGGGGGGAGAGGAGATCCGAGATGGCAGCTGAACAGACCTTCGTCATCGTGGGGGCCAGCCTGTGCGGAGCCAAGGCGGCCGAGACGCTGCGCGAGGAGGGCTTCGACGGCAGGGTGGTGTTGATCGGTGCCGAACCCGACCGCCCCTACGAACGGCCGCCGCTCTCGAAGACCTACCTTCGGCGCGAGTCGACTTTCGACGACGCCGCCGTGCACGATCTCGACTACTACGAGGCGCACGGGATCGAGCTCAGGACGTCGACCACCGCGACCCGGCTCGACCCGATGACCTCGGAGGTCGAGCTCGCCTCCGGAGAGCGCATCCGCTACGACCGGCTCCTCCTCGCGACCGGCGCCGCACCGCGTCACCTCTCTGTTCCGGGGTCGGATCTCGACGGGATCCTCTATCTACGGACCGTGAGGGATTCCGATGCCATCCACGACGCGGTGACCGCCTCGGTGCCGGTGGTCGTCATCGGCGCGGGGTGGATCGGTGCCGAGGTGGCTGCCTCGGCACGCCAGCTCGGTGCCGAGGTGACGATGATCGACGTCGCGTCGGTGCCGCTGGAACGGGTCATGGGCCCCGAGGTGGGCGGCCGTCTACCGCGATCTGCACGCCGCACACGGGGTCCAACTCCGACTCGGGGTCGGCATCGAGTCGGTCGGTGGCACCAAGGCGGTCGAAGAAGTCCGCCTGAGCGACGGCTCGGTCGTTCCCGCCGGAGTGGTCGTGGCCGGTGTGGGCGTCACCCCTCGAACCGATCTGGCCGAAGCATGTGGCATCCAGATCGAGAACGGTGTGGTCGCCGACGAGTACCTCGCGACGACTGCGCCGGGCGTGTACGCAGCCGGGGACGTCGCCAACGCCTTCCATCCGCTCTACGACCGGCGCATCCGCCTCGAGCACTGGTCGGCGGCGCTCAATCAGGGACCTGCTGCCGCGAAGAACATGCTCGGGAATCCCACTCCGTACGACAAGACGCCGTATTTCTACTCCGACCAGTACGACCTCGGAATGGAGTACCGGGGTTGGGCCCCGGAGTTCGACCAGGTGGTCTTCCGAGGCGACCCCGCATCGGGTGAATTCCTCGCCTTCTGGCTCCACCGAAGTCAGGTCGTCGCGATCATGAACGCCAACGTCTGGGACCAGACCGACGCCATCGACGCGCTGGTCCGGGCGCGCCCTTCGGTCGACCCGGCGCTTCTCGCGGATCCGGACGTCGAGCTGGCCACTTTGGCGTAGTCGAGCGGAAGCCGCTCGCCTCAGGTGCCCGGTCGAGGCTGGCGCCAATACGGATGTTGCGGTTGGCCCTTCTCCAACAGGATGAAGACCACGCCCCACGGATCGGTGAACCAGGTGCTCCGCAACCCGACGATCTCCGCGATCCCCGCGGTGAGGAACCGGACGCCACGCTCTTCGAGTCTCGCCCGTGTCGCCGGGAGATCGTCACAGGTGAGGCCGACGTGGGTGAGACCGATCCTCGTCAGGTCGGTGGTGTCGGCCGGGCCGGAGGCTCGCTCGACCTGGGGGTACTCGATGAGCTCGAGCACCCGGTCCTCCGCTCCGAACCCGAGGATCGCCGCCTTGAGGCTCACCGGGTGCGGGATCAGCTCGCCCATGTCGCGCTCGATGTCCTCGCCGGAAATGAGATAGGGCGGAGAGAGCACCTCCATCCCGAGCACGTTCGAGTACCACCTCGCGGCCTCCTCGACGTCGGGCACGCAGATCGCCGTATGGGCAACTCCGGTGAGCACGCGTCACCTCCTGTTCGGCTGGCACGCTCCTCCGCCCGGTCCGGATCTCGTCGGCGGCTTGGTAGAACGTCACCATGAAAGCAGCCGTCTACTACGAGACCGGTTCTCCGGACGTCTTCCGCTACGAGGAGGTCCCCGATCCGGCCGTCGGTCCCTCGGACCTCCTGGTCAGCGTCGAGGCGGTCAGCATCGAAGGTGGTGACACCCTCAACCGTCTCCAGGGCGAGATCGCCGCGCCACCCCACATCGTCGGGTACCAGTGCGCGGGCGACGATCCTCGAGGTCGGCGGCGAGGTGTCTCGATTCCGTCCGGGCGACCGGGTGGTCACCGTCGGGCTCGACGGCTCACATGCCGAGCTGCGCGCGGTTCGCAGAAGGGTTCGCCTGGCTGATTCCCGACGGCCTCTCGACCGAAGAGGCCGCTTGCGTCCCCGTCCCCTTCGGGACGGCCGACGACTGCCTCTTCGAGTTCGGCCACCTACAGGCCGGCGAGACCGCGTTGATCCACGCCGGAGCCGGAGGCGTCGGGATCGCGGCCATCCAGTTGGCAAAACGAGCGGGCGCCCGGGTGTTCGCCACCGCGTCGAGTGACGAGAAGCTCGAACGCCTCCGCGAGCTCGGTCTCGACGAGGGGATCAACTACGCCGACTCGGACTTCGTCGCCGAAGCCCGGGCGCAGACCGACGGACGCGGGATCGACGTGATCGTGGACTCGGTCGGTGGCACGACCCTGCAAGGGAGCCTTGCCGCGCTCGCCTACCGCGGACGTTGCGTCACCGTGGGCGACGCGGGACGTGTCGGCGGCCGAGCAGCTCGACATCTCGAATCTCCGCCCGAACAACCAGACGCTCAGCGGTTACTTCCTCGGCGCCGAGCTCCTGCTCAGCCCACGGGTCCACCCGATGATCGCGGGACTGCTCGCGGACATCGCCCGCGGCGAACTGCGGGTGGTGGTCGACCGCACCTTCCCGCTCGCCGAGGCTGCGGCGGCTCATGCCTACATCGAGAGCCGACAGTCCTTCGGCCGGGTGCTGCTCGTCCCCTGAGCGACCTACCCCTCGTCGACGCGGAGCGCTTCCCGCCAGGGTGAGAGATCGAGCTTCGGGTAGCGGCCGGCGGTCTCCTCGAGCAGTTCCTCGGTCCAGATCGGATGCCCCGGCTGGGGAAACCCGAACAGGTCGAGCTCGCGGGGTGTCGAACCCTCCGCGAACCGGGTCCACGCGGTGCCGGTCGAACGGGACTGCTGGGTGTCGTAGCCGATCCAGTCGTGCTCGGCGCGCTTGAAGGCCAGCCCGAGGTTGAAGCGTGCGGTATCCGGCGCGCCGAACGCCGAGCCGCGGTGCCAGACGTCCGAGCGGTAGGCGAGGTACGAACCGCGCACGCCGGTCGCGTCGCGCTCGGCCGCATAGATCGTCCGGTCCATCTGCGGGAGTATCACCGGGTAGGGCGAGTCGACGTTCGCGCTGTCCACGACCGACACCAGCTTGGTCGGGTTCTCGGCTTCACCGACGTCGGTGAGATAGAGGAAACCGGTCAGGTTCCACCAGGGCGCCGCGCCGACGGCCGGCAGCCACGAGTGGTTGCGATCGGTGTGCATCGGCTGCTCGTAGTTGGTGAGTCCGGAATACTTCGCGCTCGGCGTGCGCCTGATAGAGCCGCAGGCCGGTCGAGTCGAGGGCACGCTCGGCGAAATCGACGATCGAAGGGTGGACACACAGCCGGTCGAGGACGCCGGTGCCGCCGAAGGGGAACGCGGCCATCCACCTCTGCTGCTCGGGTCGGAAGCCGGGGCCGTCCGCGGGCCACTCGAATTCCTCCTTGGCCACGACCGGATGCCCGATGCGGCTCTCGGTGACCCCGACCGGGTCCGCGTGGTACGCCTCGTTGCTCGGGAAAACAGAGCTGGAGGTCGGAGCTGGCCGCGTCGATCTCGTCGGTCCCGACCAGCCCTTCGAGCAGGACCCATCCGTCGCTCCGCCACCTTTCGACCTCGGCGTCGGTCGCCAATCTCGAGCTCATCGGTCTCCACCTTTCGCGCCGCGTCACCCAAGAGACTACGAGCGGCCGGCCCTACGGGCGATCGGTTGAGGCATGCTGGCTCCATGAGCACGCTTGCGACCTACGAGCTCGACGGTCACGTGGCCACCATCACCTACAACCGACCCGAATCGCTCAACGCGATCAACGCGGAGATGCGTGGCGCACTCAACGAGGCCTTCGCCCGGTTCCGCGACGACGAGGACGCCTGGGTGGCGATCGTGACAGGAGCCGGCGACGCCTTCTGTGCAGGTGGGGACGTCAAGGACGGAGCCGGAGCCACGGGTGAGTTCGCGGGCACCTACTGGGAGAAGCCGACGGTCAACTCGTTCGAGAGCGGGTGGGAGATCTTCAAGCCGGTCATCGCTGCGGTCAACGGCTACTGCCTCGGGTACGGGCTCACCCTCGTCACCTGGTGCGATTTCGTCATCGCCAGCGAACGGGCAGAGTTCGGCTTCCCCGAGGTGCGCCTCGGTGTGCCGACCATCGTCGGGGCGATCCGACTGCCGCGCCGGATCAACTGGCAGTTCGCGATGGAGCTCCTCCTCACCGGCGAGCGCATCTCCGCCGAGCGGGCCCGTGAGATCGGTCTCGCAGGCTGGGTGGTCGGCCACGACGAGTTGATGCCGGCCGCTCGCTCCCTCGCGGAGCGACTGCTCGCGGCTGCTCCGCTGGCGGCCCGCGCGACCAAGGAGGTGGCGGTGCGCGCGTCGAGCCTGCCGCCGGTCGAGGCGATCCGCTTCGGCGAGACCATGCGCCTCGTCGCCATGTCCACCGACGACGCGCGTGAGGGGATCGACGCCGCCCGCGAAGGGCGGACACCACGCTGGAGCGGTCGCTAGCCGGACCGAGGCGTGGGCCGGACCCGGTGCCGTCGTGAGCCGCGCGGACGGGAGTTCGCGCGCCAGGGGTAGCCTTTGGCGACGGCCACGATCAAGGTCGGACCGTGGAACAGAGGAGCGCGGAATGTATTTCATCCTCGGCGTCATCTACTTCGTCCTGCTGATCACCCTCGGCATCATCTCGATCCGCAAGGGCCACTGGGTGATGTTCATCATCGGTCTCTTCATCCCCCTCTTCTGGCTCATCGGGGCGTTGCTCCCGAGCCGCGAGCGCCTGCGGGGGTACTGACCGCTCGGCCACCGGCCGCCGCACCCAGTGCGCGGCCGGTTCCTCGGACGGCCCGGCCGCCGTGACAGGATGGAGCGTCGGAAAGGGGGAGCGTGTTCGGCGTCTGGATCTTGATCGGCGCGGTGATCGTGGGGACGTGTTGACCGGATCTCGAGTCGCCACCCGCTCGGCCGTGCGGCTCGTGCTCGGCGTGGCCATCGGCGCGGCCCTTCTCGCCGCGTGCTCGTCGTCTCCTTCCGGTTCTGGGACTACCAGTGCGGCGACCGCCTCGTGGGTGGCCCCCGCGTGCCACCGACCGGTGGCGAGTCCGGTTTCGGCGACGCAGGTACCCGGCACACCCTCTGACTGGACGATCATCTCCTTCGACGGGACCCCGATCCGCGCGCACTGGTTCCCCGTCGCGGGTGCCACGCCTTCCCACCCCGCGCCGGTCGTCCTGATGGGTCCCGGATGGGGCGCGTCGGGCGACACCGACCAGACCGGCAGCTCGGGCTCGGAGTTCGGGGGCGTCGACATCAGCGCCTTGCACCGGGCGGGTTACTCCGTCCTCACCTGGGATCCGCGCGGCTTCGGGGCATCCGGCGGGGAGGCCGAGGTCGACAGCCCGAACGTCGAGGCGAAGGACGTCTCGCGGTTGATCGACTGGGTCGCGACACAACCTGGTGTGCAGCTCGACGCCCCTGGCGATCCGCGCACCGGTATGGTCGGCGGCTCCTACGGAGGCGGCATCCAGTGGGTGACTGCCGCGCAGGACTGCCGCATCGACGCGATCGTGCCGATCATCTCGTGGAACTCACTGGTCACCAGCCTCGACAAGACCGGCATCAACAAAGCCGGCTGGTCGAACTTGCTCATCGCCGGTGCCGCCGGTGACCATCTCGACCCGACCATTCGCGCCGCTGACGCGTACTCGCTCCGTACCAGCGCGCCGGACCCGACCTACGTGTCGTGGTTCGCGGCTCGCGGACCGGACTTCTTGCTGAAGGACATCCACATCCCGACACTCGTCGTGCAAGGCACCGTCGACACGCTCTTCACGCTCGACGAGGGGATCGCCAACTATCAGGCGGTGCGGGCCAACGGCGTGCCGGTGTCGATGCTCTGGTTCTGCGGTGGCCACGGCCTCTGCCTCACCAAGCAGGGCGATCCGGCTGCGGTCGAGAACACGGCTATCGCCTGGCTGAACCGCTGGTTGAAACGGGACACCTCGGTCGACACCGGTCCGACCGTCGACGTCATCGACCAGAACGGCGTGCGTTACGCCGCCACGCGGTACCCGCTGCCGACCAGCTCCTCGCTCACCGCCGAGGGGAGCGGCACCTTGCCGCTCGTCGCGACGGGCGGCTCGGGACCGGTCTCCGTGCCACCGGGCTCTCCGGGAGCGAGCAATCCGATCGCCTCGGCGGTCGCGCCGATCCTTCCGGCCAAGGCGACGACGGCGGTCGATGTCGCGATCCCTCCGCCCTCGAAGACCTCACTCGTCGTCGGCGCGCCGGTCGTGACGCTCACCTACCGGGGCACCACCCCGCCGGGGACCGCCCCGTCCCGCGTTTTCGCCCAGGTGGTCGACGAGGCGACCGGTCAGGCGGTGGGGAACCAGGTGACGCCGGTCGTCGTCGACCTCGACGGAAATCAGCACACCACGACGGTCTCCCTCGAGACCATCTCCGAGTCGGTCGCGCCCGGGCAGCGACTCAGCCTGCAGCTGGTCCCGACGACGGTCGCCTACGCGCCTCCACGGCTCGGCGGGTCGATCACCTTCAGCCGGATCAAGGTCAGCCTGCCCGTGGTCACCCCGTCGTCGGTGACGGTCACCGCCGCGTCGTAGCCCCTGGTCACGAGAGCCCGGGTCCGGCCCGAGCGGTAAGCTTGCGCCGCACCGTGCGGTCGTCGTCGGTTGTTGAAGGGGAGGCGCGGATGAACCTGCTCATCGACTCGGACACCCACCTCTTCGAGCCGCCCGACATGTGGCGGACCTACGTCGATCCCGCCGACCGGGACGTCGCGCTGCACATGGCAGACGACGAGCTCGGCTACACCTGGGTGATGTTCGGCGATCGGCGCCTCAGCCTCGGCGGTCCGCACCGGCCCGGCGACGTCGACGGAATGGGGGCGTTCCGCCAGCGCATGATCGACGGCCTTCCCTCGGATCTCGACGTGTACGAGTTCACCGCCAGCTACTCCGATCCCGACGACCGGCTCCGCCAGCTCGATCGCGCCGGCTTCGACGCGTCGATCATGTTCCCCAACTACGGGATCGCCTGGGAGCGTTCGCTGGCGCACGATCGACGGGCGACCCTCGCCAACATGACCGCGTGGAACCGATGGATCGTCGAGATCGCCGCGCGGGGGAAGGGACGGCTCTTTCCGGTCGCGCATCTCTCGCTTGGTGACCTCGACTGGCTGGAGGGCCAGTTGAAGGCGCTCTCGGAAGGAGGGATCCGGCTCGCGATGATCCCTCCGTCGCTGGTCGACGGGCGACCCTTGTCCGACCCCGAGCTCGATCGGGCCTGGGCGGCTTTCGTCGACTTCGGCATCACGCCGGTCTTTCACGTCGCCAATCAGGAGCGGCCCTTCGACGAGGCCTGGTACGGGCCGGAGCTCGACGGTGGGGGCATCACACCGATGAGCGTGGTCTTCCTCTGGACGGCTGCCGCGCTGGCCCTGAGCGACCTCATCCTGAACGGCGTGTTCGAGCGGTACCCCGACCTGCGGATGGGGATCATGGAGCTGTCGGCCCCTTGGGTGCCCCTCCACCTCCAGATGATGGACGGGGGCTACCGGCACACGGCTCGGTTCAACGGCGAGTCGACCGGATTGTCCCTGATGCCGAGCGAGTACTTCCGTCGACAGGTGCGAATCGCGGCCTTCTCCTACGAGATGCCCAAGCGCCTCACCGCGTTCTCGGGCGACATCTTCATGGCGTGCAGCGACTATCCCCACACCGAGGGCACGCTCGACGCGCTCGAGGACTACAAGGCGTCGGGACTCGTGCCCGACGAGGAGACGACCGGGTTCTTCGGCGCCAACGCGGCCTATCTCCTCCGGATGCCCGCGGAGCGCTGAGCGGGCGAGCAGCCTCAGTCGTTGCGGTCGGCCCGGCGAGAACGTCAGGACGCCCGGGCCCGTTCCTCCAATTCGCCGGCGAGCGCGGCGAGCAGCTCACCGTCGCTGACGCCGAGAAGTCTCAGCGCGTAGGTCGCCGAGTCGAGATCTTCGTCGTCGTCGCCGAGCGTCACCAGCGCCCGGATTGCTGCGAGACGAGAGGCGGCCTCACTCGGAGACGATCGGGAACGTGCGAGACGGACCATGGTTCGTCCTTTCGTCACGGCTGGTCGCGGGCCCCGCCACGAACGCACCGCGCTGTCAAAGAATCCCCCGAAGAAGTGCGATGAACCTCACGCAAAACGACTCCAGTGCTCATGGTAACCATCGGCCTGTGAGGTCCTGTGGACCCTGCCCCCTACCCGGCGCCGCCGCAGGCTATCGGCCAGCAACGAAGCGCGGCAATCGTGTTCATGGAGCGAATGGCTTCACGGTGAATTCACGCGCAACGAAGGAGGACCCGTCCCTGTTACCGCCCCAGAAACCCCACGTCCGCGCCGCCTCGATTTACCCGATTTGCGGGTGGTTTCAAACCTGACCACACCGGTTAGGTACCAGCCGGCGCGTCGTGAGGTCGAGAAAGTCGACATTGTCCAGGAGGGGGTCGGAAATGGTCGGATCACGTGTCAAGAGTTTGCTGCTCGCATTCATTGTTCTCGTCATTTCGATCGGAGTGGATGTCGCCGCGACCGGCGCCCCGAACGCACCGCTCGCCGCTGCCGCGACCACGTCGAGCGGCCCCTCGTGCACCTTCAACGGATCGAAGTTGCCTCTCATCGAGGGCGAGCAGAACGGCAACACCGTGACCATCGAGTGCACCGACATGGGGACCCTCCATCCGTACCTGGTGCTCGAGGTCAGTCTCCTTCTCGCGATCGACCCGGCCGCTGCGCCGCTCCTGGAGGGTCAGCTCACCTCGTTGTCGGGACTCATGTCACTCTTGGCCGCACTGCCCGAGGTCAACCCTGCGGCGGAGCTGCCCGTGACCTCCGATCTCTCGGGGAACATGACCGTCGACTACACCCTGCCGACGTCGCTGGCGCTCGATCCGAACGCAACCTGCCCGCCCACCACCGCGGAGGTCGACGCAGGTCTCATCGGATGCGGCCTCGCGATGATCGACCTCACGACCTTCCAGCCGGTCGGGGCCGGGAGCGCGCTCGTCCAGTACGCCGGCGATCCGTTCCTGCCTCCGGAACCGACGCTCGCGCTCTCCGCGTCGAGGGCCGTTCCCGGTGCCAAGATCAGCGTCTCCGACGCGCCGGGAGCCAAGACCACCTGGTACCTCTCCACGCTCGCCGCGCTGACCGCGCTGCTCGGGGGCGGCTCGGCTGCTCCGCCGACGATCTCGGTGAACATCCGCCGTCTCACCGCCACGACCGGAACTCGGGTGCCGAACACGGTCTCGGTGACGCCCGCCGTCTACAACCCCCCGACCCTGACTCCTCCGAAGATCAGCGGCAGCCTGTACGTGATCACCAAGGGGCACGGGAATCGCGACGTGACGGTGACCTACAGCGCGTCGCTCGACGGCATCCCGCTGAGCATCACCGCTTCGGCGCGGCTGTACGTGACCTGACGTGACCTGACCCGAACGACGGCGCTCAAGACGGTGCACCCGCCTGCAGCGCGACGAGCCTCTCCTCCATCTTGCCGAGGAGGTTGTCCTGCGCCGCGAGGTGCTCTTGGATCTTGACCGCCTCGTGGAGCACCGCGTCCGCGTCCTCGGAGGTCTCGACGGAGCGCTTGTCCGCGGCGGCCGCGAGCACGTTCTGACCGACGATCACCACCGACAGCAGGACCAACTGGAGGAAGGTCTGGGAGATCCACGACACGAGCGTCACCGCGTCGTGCGATCGGATCGCGGCAGGAAGGCTCACGCACGCGAGGGCCGCGAAGGCGTACGCGCACCACATGGTCCCCACGCCCTTGGTCACCTTCACCGCGAACCACGCGTTGAACCGTGCTGCCGGGCCGTCGTGGGGGAACTGCTCGGCGACCTTGACCGGCCCGTGCAGGTCTCCGAGTTTCGTCTGGGTACGCCGGTGGGGGTCGTACTCGTAGATGGGGTGCTCGGTCATCGGCCCACTCCTTGGCAGATCGGCGTACTGGAGAGCAGCCCAATCATGCTTCCCGACGCCGGAGGCGACCGCGGCCGCCGCCCGACAAGCACCTTGACACCCGACACCCGGCCCTTCACACTGCGCGAACACGCCCCGGGAAGGTGGAGACGCCGACGCGCCCGCGGCGTGCTGCTTTTCTGTGACACGGTGTGGTGACCTCGGTCGGAAGTGGCGGCGGTAAGGGACGCGATGGGGACGTGGGGAAAAACGGTGGCCGCCCTCGTGGCGGTGGGCGCGGTGCTCGCCGGCCAGCTGGTCGGCGTCGCTTCGTCGACGGCGGCGACCGGATCTTTGTCGTCGTGGTCACCGCTCGTCCCTGCCGCCCGCAGCGATGCTCCGATGGTCTACGACCCCGCGGCCGGACAGCTGGTCCTCTTCGGCGGGATCGACACCAACGGAATTTCGCTCGGTGACACCTGGACGCGGGAACGGTACGACCTGGACGGAGGCCGCTCCGTCCTCGAGCCCGAGCGCGCGCAGCGACGATGCGGCGGCCTACGACCCCGCAACCGGCGACGTGGTCCTCTTCGGCGGGCTCGGTGCCTCGAACACCACCTTGTCGGACACCTGGACCTACGACGGGACGACCTGGACCGCGGTCACCCCGACCCAGAGCCCACCCGCTCGGGCGTTCGCATCGATGGCCTTCGACCCCGCGCTCGGAGCACACGGCGAGCTGGTTCTCTTCGGCGGGCTGTCGTCGACCGGCACCGCGCTCTCCGACACCTGGGCCTTCGACGGGACCAACTGGACGGCCCTCAGCCCGACGCAGAGCCCGCCGGCTCGCTCCGACTCGGCGATGGCGTACGACGCGGCGATCGGCGACGTCGTCCTCTTCGGCGGCCTGTCGGGGACGACCGCGCTCTCCGACACCTGGACCTTCGACGGGACGAACTGGACGCAGGCGTCGCCGGCGGCCTCCCCGCCGGCACGCTCGGATGCCGCGATGTCCTACGACGCGGCGACCAGCCAGCTGGTGCTCTTCAGCGGCTCCTCGGGTCCGGGCAAGACGCTCTCGGACACCTGGACCTACAACGGTACGACCTGGACCCAGGTCGCCACGGCGACGTCACCTACCCCACGGAGCGACGCATCCTTCGCCTACGACACGTCCACGAGCGAGCTCGTCCTCTTCGGCGGGCTACGACGTGAACGGGAACACTCTCGGGGACGCCTGGCTCTCGAACGGCGCCACCTGGGTCGTCGGCCGCCCCGCCGGCACGGAGCGATGACGCGATGGCGGACGACCCAGCCCTCGGACAGGAGATCCTCTTCGGCGGGTTGGCCTCGAACGGCACCACTGCGCTCGCCGACACCTGGGCCTACAACGGGACCAACTGGGTCCAGAAGGTCCCGACCAACTCGCCACCGGCCCGGAGCTTCGCCTCGATGGCCTACGACCAGGCGAGCGGCCAGCTGGTCCTCTTCGGCGGGCTCGCCTCGGACGGCCAGACCCCGCTGGGTGACACCTGGGTCTACTCCGGCACGACCTGGACACAGCTCTCTCCGCCGGTCACCCCCGGTCCGCGCTCGGACGCGTCGCTCACCTACGACGCCGCTCTCGGCGAGCTGGTCCTGTTCGGGGGTCTCGACGCCAATTCGAACACGCTCGGCGATACCTGGACCTTCAACGGGACCACCTGGACGCCGATGGGACCCTCGGCCCGCAGCGACTACGCCTCCGCCTACGACTCCGCGACCAACCAGCTGGTGATCTTCGGTGGTCTCGACGTCAACGAGAACACCCTCGGGGACACCTGGGTCGAGTCGGGTTCGACCTGGCACCAGATCAGCGGTCCCGAACCCGCGGCGCGCAGTTACGCCTCGATGGTCTACGACGCGGCGGTCGGCAAGGTGGTGCTCTTCGGAGGCTTGGCGGCCGACGGGGTCACCGCGCTGGGTGACACCTGGGAGTTCAACGGCACCAGTTGGTCGCAGCTGACCCCGGCCTTCTCACCCTCGGCGCGTTCTGACTACTCGATGGCCTACGACTCGGCCCTCGGGGAGCCGGTCCTCTTCGGCGGGATCACCGAGGGCGGGAGCGTGCAGCAGGACACCTGGCTCTTCGACTTCAACACCTGGCAGAAGCTCACCCTCGGCAACAAGCCGCCGGTGCGCTCCGACGCGGCCATGGCCTACGACGCGGCCGCCAACCAGGTGGTGCTGTTCGGCGGACTCGGCAGCACCGGCATCAACACTCTTGGGGACACCTGGGAGTTCAACGGCTCCAACTGGACACAGGTCGCGCCGGCGACTTCGCCGACCGCAAGGTCCTACGCCTCGATGGCCTACGACACGTCGACCAAGCAGGTGGTCCTCTACGGCGGCCTCGACCCGTCGTCGAACACGCTCGGGGACGAGTGGACCTACAACCCGAGCACAATCTCCTGGAGTGCGCAGACCACGGCCACGCTCCCCTCGGCGAGGAGCGACACCGACATCGTCTACAACTCGTCGGCCAATCAGCTGGTCCTCTTCGGGGGTCTCGACCCGAGCGTGAACACGCTCGGGGACACCTGGACCTCGACCGGTACCACCTGGGTCGCGCAGACACCCCAGCCGCGCTCCGACGCGGCGATGGCGTTCGACTCGGCGTCGAACGCGGTCGTGCTCTTCGGAGGACTCGACGTGAACTCGAACACCCTGGGGGACACCTGGACCTATACGGGCACGACCTGGACCCAGGTCACCACGCCGAGCGCGCCGAGCGCGCGGGCGTTCACCGCGATGGCCTACGACCCGGGAACCGGGACCCTCGTCCTCTTCGGTGGTGTCGACAACAACCTGAACACCTTGGGCGACGAGTGGACCTTCGCCTCGGGCGCCTGGTCCGCGGCAGACCCCGTCGATCCTCCCTGGGGCCCGGAGCGACGACGTGATGACCGACGACGCCGCCGCCAACCAACTCGTGCTCTTCGGTGGACTCGACGTCAACGGGAGCGCGCTCGCCGACACCTGGGTCCTCTCGACCATCCTCTCGCAGACCGTGGTGTTCACCTCGAGCGCACCGAGCGCAGTCACGGTGGGCGGACCCACCTACACGCCGACCGCGAGCGCAACCTCCGGGTTGCCGGTTGCCATCACACTCGACTCCTCCTCGAGCGGCTGTTCTCTCGTCGGCGGCGTCGTGAGCTTCACCGCGGTCGGCACCTGTCTCATCGACGCCAACCAACCGGGCAACGCCACCTATCCGGCCGCTCCACAGGTGCAGCAGAGCATCACGGTCGCTCCGGCAAACCAGACGATCACCTTCCCGCCCCCGCGCCGGGCACGGTCGGCACCACCGGAACCCTCGCCGCGACCGGGGGCGCCTCGGGCAACCCGGTCGTCTTCACCGTCGACCCCTCGACCGCGGCCGGGGTCTGCTCGGTGTCGGGGACCAACGGCACCACGGTGACACTTCACCGGGGCGGGCACCTGTGTGATCGACGCGAACCAGGCCGGCAACGCCAACTACCTGCCGGCACCACAGGTGCAGCAGAACGTCACCGTCGCGCCGGCGACCCAATCGATCACCTTCCCGCCCCCGTCCCGGGCACGGTCGGGACCACCGGAACCCTCGCCGCGACCGGGGGCGCCTCGGGCAACCCGGTCGTCTTCACCGTCGACCCCTCGACCGCGGCCGGGGTCTGTTCGGTGTCGGGGACCAACGGCACCACGGTGAACTTCACCGGGGCGGGCACCTGCGTGATCGACGCGAACCAGGCCGGCAACGCCAACTACCTGCCGGCACCACAGGTGCAGCAGAACGTCACGGTCGCGCCGGCGACCCAATCGATCACCTTCCCGCCCCCGTCCGCCGGGCACGGTCGGGACCACCGGAACCCTCGCCGCGACCGGGGGCGCCTCGGGCAACCCGGTCGTCTTCACCGTCGACCCCTCGACCGCGGCCGGGGTCTGTTCGGTGTCGGGCACCAACGGCACCACGGTGAACTTCACCGGGGCGGGCACCTGCGTGATCGACGCGAACCAGGCCGGCAACGCCAACTACCTGCCGGCACCACAGGTGCAGCAGAGCGTCACGGTCGCGCCGGCGACCCAATCGATCGCCTTCCCGCCCCCGTCGTCGGGCACGGTCGGCACCACCGGAACCCTCGCCGCGACCGGGGGCGCCTCGGGCAACCCGGTCGTCTTCACCGTCGACCCCTCGACCGCGGCCGGGGTCTGTTCGGTGTCGGGGACCAACGGCACCACGTTGAACTTCACCGGGGCGGGCACCTGCGTGATCGACGCCAACCAGGCCGGCAACGCCAACTACCTGCCGGCACCGCAGGTGCAGCAGAGCGTCACGGTCGCCCCGGCGACCCAATCGATCGCCTTCACGCCCCCCGCGTCAGGAACGGTCGGGACCACCGGAACCCTCGCCGCGACCGGGGGCGCCTCGGGCAACCCGGTCGTCTTCACCGTCGACCCCTCGACCGCGGCCGGGGTCTGTTCGGTGTCGGGGACCGACGGCACCACGGTCACGTACGGCGCGATCGGCACCTGCGTGATCGACGCCAACCAAGCCGGCAACGCCAACTACCTGCCGGCACCGCAGCTGGTGCAAACCATCACGGTGACGTCGCTCTGTTCACCCGGCTCCTACAGCGCGACCGGGTCGGTGCCGTGCACCTCCGCACCTGCCGGCACCTACGTGTCGAGCACCGGCGCGACCGCCCCGACCCCGTGCCCGTCCGGTACCTACACGCTCACGACGGGGGCGACCTCTGCGGCCGCATGTGTCACGTTGAGCGTGGTCAAGCCGGGCAACCGTCACAACTACATCTTCGCCGCCGTCTCCGCCGCGGCCCCGAGTGTCGTGAACGCGGTCGGTACGGTGACCTGGTCCGGCTCCGGCTTGCCTGCCGGCATCGTGCTCAGCCCGACCACGGGCGCGCTCAGCGGGACACCGACCACGCCGTGCTCGTGTTCGGTGACGCTCGTCGCCACCGACACGCACGGGCACTCTGCGTCGACGACCTTTGCCTGGACGATCCTTCCCTTCGGCATCGCGACCGCGTCGCTCCCGCAAGTGGTGCCGGGCGTGCCTTATGGGCCGGTCCAGCTGAGCGCCGGAGGAGTTTCGCCCCGGGCCACCTTGAAGTGGACCAAGGGAGC
Source organism: uncultured Acidimicrobiales bacterium (assembly GCA_963741055.1). Taxonomy (GTDB): domain Bacteria; phylum Actinomycetota; class Acidimicrobiia; order Acidimicrobiales; family RAAP-2; genus Bog-756. The sequence continues at coordinate 36,464 of CAVUGU010000032.1, forward strand.
ACCGCTGCCTCGCGGACTCAAGCTCTCCAAGGCCGGCGTGATCTCGGGGACGGCCAGTTCCAAGCTGGTGGCCGGCACTGCGACCGTCTCGGTCACCGTCACCGAGACCGTGATCACCGTGGTCGGAACCAGGCACGTCAAGACCAAGACCACCGTCCGGACCACCATCCCGCTGCCCATCGCCTGAGATCGCTCGGGACGGCTCCGCGCTCGGTTTCGGGCGCGGACTCCCTAAAATGAAGGAGCAGGTCCGTCGAGCGTGGTTCCGCCGCCTAGCTCCGGACCTGCCTTTTTTCTGTCCGGCTCGGTTCCGGGGGCCCCGGAGCCGGACCGACCAGGTCGCCGATTCGCTCCCCGGCCGGCCGGCCTCCTGGCTCCCTGAACGACCGACCTCCTGGCGTGCTCAGCTGTACATCAACGAGCCGGGCGTGGTGAGCACCTCTCCGGTTTCGAGCCAGGTCTTCAGCCCCGAGAGGATCATCGGCCACCCGCCGTAGAGCTGGGCATTGGCCCCTTCGCGCAGCTGGTCGTGGACGACGGTCAGGCGGCAGGAGTCCTCGATCGGCTCGATCTCCCAGGTCACTCGAGACTCACCCTCGCTCCGCACCTCGTCGCTCCAGAGCGCGACCATCGTGTGGACCAGGCGGCGTGGGGGGTCGACCTCGAGGACGGTGCCCTCTCCGATCAGGCCTCCGGCGCTCGGTCCCATCTCGATGGGTGAACCCGGCGTCCACTTCGAGGTGACGGCGGCGCCGAAGTTGTACTTGCGTCGGATCTCCGGGTCGGTGATGGCCTCCCAGAGTCGTTCGGGGGTGGTGCGGATGTAGATCTCGTAGACCTTCTCCATGGTGTCCTCCAGTTGTCGTTTGAGATCGCTGAGCGAGGCTGCCCAGGGCTCGGTGTATTTGTCGATCCAGCGGTCGTGGATCAGGCGGATGGGAACCGGGTTGAGGAAGTGGAGCTTCTGGCGGCCCGCACGCCGGGTGACGACGAGCCCCGCTTCCTCGAGCAGACGCAGGTGCTTCATGACCCCGAATCGGGTCATCTCGAGACCCGCTTCGAGCTCGGTCAGCGAGCGACCGTCCTCACGGAACAGGGTGTCGAGCAGCCTGCGTCGGGTCGGGTCGGCGAGCGCCCGGAAGACGAGGTCCTCGTCCGCCATGCCTTGAGAATAGGTGACCAGATGGTCACATGTCAACCTCGATCGGGCAGGGGGAAGCACCCCAGGCATGCCTCCTCGCGGGCCGTCTACGTCACGTGCTGCACCCGTGTACCTAGTCCCCGGCAACAAAGGCGTGCCCGGGCGCGGTCGGGGATCGCCGAGCGCCGAGATCCCGCGCGCAGGATCGGCCGACGTCAGCCGCGGAGGATCTTGTCGATCTGTGCGAGCTCTTCGTCGGAGAAGTCGAGGGAGTCGAGCATCGCGAGGTTCGCGAGCAACTGCTCGAGGCTGCTCGCGCCGACCAGGGTGGAGGTCACCCTCGGGTCGCGGACGGTCCAGGCGAGCGCCATCTGGGCGAGCGACTGACCACGGTCGCGTGCGAGCTCGTTGAGCGCCTTCACCTTGGCGAGCGTCTCGTCGGTGAGCTGGTTCGGATCGAGCGAGTCGGCCTGGCTCGCCCGTGAGCCCTCCGGGATCCCGCTCAGGTAGCGGTCGCTCAGGATGCCTTGGGCCAGCGGGGAGAAGACGATGCAACCCACACCGAGCGTCCCGAGCGTGTCGAGGATGCCGTACTCGATCCAACGGTTGAGCATCGAGTAGGGCGGCTGGTGGATCAGAAGTGGCGTCCCGAGATCTCGAAGGACGGTCGCGGCGTGCGCGGTCAGCTCGGCACTGTAAGAGGAGATGCCCGCGTAGAGGGCCTTCCCCTGCCGCACCGCGGTGTCGAGCGCGCCCATCGTCTCCTCGAGCGGCGTCTTCGGGTCGGGGCAGTGCGAGTAGAAGATGTCGACGTAGTCGAGACCCATCCGCTTCAGGCTCGCGTCGAGGCTCGCCAGCAGGTATTTGCGGGAACCCCCCTCTCCATAGGGCCCCGGCCACATGTCGTAGCCGGCCTTGGTCGAGATGAGCAGTTCGTCTCGGTACGGACCGAAATTGCGTTTGAGCGCCTTTCCGAAATTGGCCTCGGCGGCTCCGAACGGCGGTCCGTAGTTGTTGGCCAGGTCGAAGTGGGTGACGCCCAGATCGAACGCCCGGGTGAGCATCCGATCGATCTCGGCCTCGTCGGCGGCACCACCGAAGTTGTGCCAGAGCCCGAGGGACACCAGTGGGAGACGGATACCGCTCCTCCCACATCGCCGGTACTGCATGCGCTCGTATCGGTCGGTGGCGGGGGTGAAAGGCATCGGCTCACGTTACTGCCGTGCCCTCCTGCGTCGCCGTGGTGTGACCCTCTCGTCTGACGGGGGACGACGTGCATGTCAGACTCTTGGACGGGCCCGAACGACCGACTCGGGCACCGTGGGGGAGGTGGGACATGGGCGCGCTGCCCGAGACGATGCCGGCGGCGGTCTATCGCAGGCCGGGCGAGGTCGTCGTCGAGGAGAAGCCGGTGCCCGAACCCGGGCCCGGAGAGGTCCTCGTCGAGGTCGATCACTGCGGGATCTGCGGTTCGGACATCCACATGCTGCTCGAGGGGTGGGGCGACAAGCCCGGCCTCGTTGCGGGACACGAGTTCACCGGTTCCATCGCCGCGCTCGGTGAGGGGGTGACCGGTTGGGAGCTCGGCGAGACCGTCGTCGGAGGCACCACCCCGAAGTGCGGACGTTGTCGGCGCTGCCTCGAAGGCAAGCCGTCGCAGTGCGAGAACCGGCAGGGTTCGATCGTCGACGGCCACGACGGCGCATTCGCCCGCTACGTCCTGGTCCGCGCGGCGGCCCTCGTTCGTCTGCCTCCGGGAGTAACCGCGCGTGAGGCTGCCCTCGCCGAACCGCTGGCGGTCGCGCTCCATGGGATCACCCGGGCCGGAGCCGCGCCTGGCGACAGCGTCATGGTCATGGGCGCCGGCCCGATCGGAGCGCTGTCGGTCGCGGCACTGGTTGCGCGCGGAATCGGACCGGTCACCGTCGTCGAGCCGGGGGAACGACGGAGGGAGCTCGCGACGAAGCTCGGAGCCGAGAAGGTTCTCGACCCCACCGAGATCGAGACGTTCCCGCCGTGGGAGCCCGAACGGATCTCGGAACACGCGGTCCACGTCGTGCTCGAGTGCTCGGGAAAGAAGGCCGCGATGGAGACGGGGTTCCACCAGCTTCGCCGTGGTGGGACGATGGCGCTGGTCGGAGCCGGGATGGAAGGTCCGAGGTTCGATCCCAACCGCTTCCTCCTGAACGAGCTCCATGTGGTGGGCTCCTTCGTCTACGACCTCGGCGGTTTCGACCACGCGCTCGAGCTGTTGGCGTCCGACGGGTTCCCGACCGACGTGCTCATCGAGGCAGAGGACGTCACGCTCGATCGGATCTCCGACGCCTTGGTCGGCCTCGCCGAGGGGCGCTTGGCCGGCAAGGTCATGGTGGTGCCTTGGTTGTCGGAGGGTGCGACGGCAGTGGCCGCTGCGAATGGAGACAGCTGATGGCCCATCCCTATTATCCGACCGGCAACCCCCACTTCAATCACGTCGCGATGAGCATGCCGGCCGACCTGCTCGACGAGAAGAACCGGACGGACATCTGCCGCTTCTGGAGCGATGTGTTCGGATTCGACGAGATCACCGTCATGACCGAGGACCGTCGGAGACTGATCCTCTCCTGCGTGCATTGGGACCAGTTCATCTTCCTCATCGCCGAAGACGATCCGATGCGTTGTCCTCGGATGGACCACTTCGGCTTCGCGGTCGGGTCGCTCGACGAGTTGCAGGGCGTGCAAGACCGCGCGGCCAAGTTTCGCGAGAACGACAACCGGGTCGACCTCATCGATCTGCACGTCGACGACCAGAAGGTCGTCAAGATCCATTCGCTGTACGTGAAGTACCTGCTACCGATGATGTGCGAGGTCCAATGGTGGGAGTTCCCCGAGTGAGCGGGTCGCTCGAAGTCGGCGTCTTCGTTCCCCAGGGCTGGAAGCTCGAGTACACCGGCTGGGGCGCCCGCGCGGCGTGGGAGCGCTCGGTCGAGTTGGCCCGACTCGCCGAGTCCCTCGGTTATGACCACCTCTGGGTCTACGACCATGTCGAGACCGTGCCCCGCAGAGAGCCGACTCATTGCTTCGAGGCGTACACGATGCTCGCTGCGCTCTCACAGCAGACCTCGACCGCGCGGCTCGGTCAGCTCGTGACGTGCGCGTCCTATCGCAACCCAGGCCTGTTGGCGAAGGAGGCTGCTTGCATCGACGTGTTCTCGAACGGCAGGCTCATCCTCGGACTCGGGGCGGGCTGGTACCACGAGGAGTACCACGCGTACGGCTACGAGTATCTGCCCGACCGCGTACGGTTGGCGGTGCTCGACGAGACGATGGAGGTCATCCGCCGATTCTGGTCGGAGGAGACGGTCACCTTCGATGGCGAGCACCTGCACTTCGACGGTGCGTTCTGCGACCCGAAGCCCGTCCAGGCGTCCCCGCCCATGCTGATCGGCGGCGGGGGAGAGCAGGTCAACCTCAGGATCGCCGCCCGGCGCGCCGACCTGACCAACTGGCAGGTGGGCCTTTCCGACTTCGAGCGCAAGTCGAAGCTGCTCGAGGGCTATTGCGAGGAGATCGGCCGGCCGATCGATGCGATCACCCGGACCCACGGGCCGGATTGTCGGCTCTTCGACACCGAGGCCGAGACGCTCGCCTGGTGCGAGACCGACGAAGGCGGCGATCTGTGGGGAGGCACGCCCACCGACAGCTACCTTGCCGACAATCTCGTCGGGACGGTCGAGCAGGTCATCGAGAAGGCTCAGGGGTTCATCGATGCGGGGTGCCGCGGGCTCATCCTTTGGCTGCGCGACTTTCCGGGCGACGAGACTCTCTGCCGATTCATGGACGAGGTCGTCCCGGCGCTGAAGGTGCCCTGAGCTCGATTCCCGACGCCGCAGAGTGACGCGCGTCGGAAGGCAACCGATCTTCCTCGAGCAACGGTGGGTTGTGCTGCGGATTTCAGCGTCGCCGGGCATCTCGGTAGGATGGCTCCGCTGATCGTCCGTTCCTGCCCGGATCACCCCCACCTAGGTAGTACCGGTGTCAGGGTTAACCCCCATCCCTCTCAGGGTTGATCCGGATACTCACCAGCGGGGGCACCGTGCAACGATTCGCGAGGTGATCCCCCGATGAGTCGGTTCTTCGAAGCGCTGGGACGCGGCGTCGTCCGATTGCGCTGGCTAGTAGTTGCGATCTGGATCGTCGGCACCATCGTCACGGTGCGCGCGCTGCCGACGCTCTCGAGCCAGGTGAACAACAACAACAGCACCTTCCTCCCGCCGAGTGCTCCGAGCAATCAAGCTGCGGACCTCGCCCAGCCGTTGATCGGATCGGTCAACCACAGCAATGTGCCGGTGGTGGCGGTGACCTCCGCTCCGGCTCTCACCGCGGAGGATCGAGCTGCCCTCTCGGAGATCCTCACCCACCTCAAGCAGGTGCCGACCGCTCTGTCGGCCCACTTCCTCGGAACGTCCCCCGACGGAAGAGCTGCACAGCTGCTCTTCACCTCTTCGACGTCGCCGTTCGACCAGGGCAAGACGACCACTCTGGTCGACAACATGGACTCGGCGCTCGCCCGGGTCTCGCTCCCGAGCGATCTCCAGGTACACCTCGCGGGTCAGGTGGCGACCGGGGTCGCAAACCAGAAGCAGTCGGCGAAGCAGGGTTCCGAGATCCAGTTCGCCTCGATCGTCTTCATCATCATCCTGCTCCTGATCATCTTCCGCTCCGTGCTGGCGCCTCTCGTCACCCTGTTGCCGGCCGCATTGGTGCTGGCGATCTCGGGCGCGTTCATCGGAGCGCTGGGATCGGCCGGAGTCATCAAGGTCTCGTTCTTCACCCAGATCCTCCTGATCGTGCTCATCCTCGGCGCGGGCACCGACTACGGGTTGTTCTTGGTCTTCCGGGTGCGCGAACAGCTGCTGGCCGGGGCCGATCCGAAGGACGCGGTCGTCTACGCGGTGCGCCGGGTCGGCGAGTCGATCAGCGCGTCGGCAGCGACCGTCATCGTCGCCTTGTTGACGCTGCTGGCCGCGAGCTTCAACCTCTACCACGACCTCGGGCTGCCGCTCGCCCTCGGCGTCGCAGTGATGCTGCTGGCGGGTCTCACCCTTCTGCCGGCACTGCTCGCCATTCTCGGTAGGGCCGTGTTCTGGCCTTCGAAGACCATGCCGCGGGAGGCCGCGGAGGGGACTTGGGGGCGGATCGCCTCTCGTCTGGTTCAACACCCGGTGAGAACCATCACCGTCGGCGTCGTAGTGCTCGGCGTCTTCGCGCTGTTCGCGCTGAACTTCAAACCGTCCGGTTTCGGTGGCGATCTCGCGGCACCGGCCGGGAGCGAAGCGGCAAAGGGCAACGCTGCATTGGCAAAGTACTTCCCGCAGTCGAATGCAAACCCGACCAACGTCGTCATGCACTTCCCCACGTCGGTCTGGCAGAATCCCGACCAATTGCAGGTCGCGGCCAACTCGTTGCGCGACAGCGGGGTGTTCTCGGCAATCACCGGCCCGCTCGATCCCAACGGAGCACCGATCACCCCCGCTGAGCTGTCAAGTCTCTACCAACAGCTACACCACTACGGCCCTGCGCAGGAGCTGGTCACGATGGGGCTCGCTCCGCCAGCGGGATCGGGTGTGTCGCCGGCCGACTGGGACACGTTCCTGACCACAGCTCGTTACATCAGTGCGGACGGCCACACCGTCCAGTGGGAGACCGGCCTCACGGCAGGCAATCCTGGTGCAAACGCTGCGATCAACGCGGTGCCTCAGATCCGATCGGCGGTGTCGGCTGCGGCTGCCAAGGCGGGGGCCGATGCCAGCGGATTGGCGGGCGAAGCACCGGCGCTCTACGACGTCAGTCACATCTCCGACTCGGACATCGGCAAGATCGTTCCCATCGCCATCATCGCCATCGGTCTGGTTCTCGCACTGGTATTGCGCAGCCTGATCGCTCCGATCTACCTCATCCTGAGCGTGGTCCTCTCGTACCTCGCGTCCCTCGGCATTTCGGTCTTGGTGTTCCAGCTGATCGGTGGGGAGGGCGGCGTGATCTTCCTCTTACCGTTCCTAATGTTCATCTTCCTGCTCGCGCTCGGAGAGGACTACAACATCCTGGTGATGACACGTATCCGCGAGGAGGCGGGACGCATGCCGCTTCGTCAGGCCGTCATCAAAGCCGTCGGCGTGACCGGTCCTACGGTGACCTCCGCCGGCCTGGTACTGGCGGGGAGCTTCGTGGTGCTGGCAGTGGTCGGTGGTTCAGGAGCCGGCAACGGGTCGATCCGCGAAATCGGAGTCGGTTTGGCAGTCGGGATCTTGATCGACACCTTCATCGTGCGAACGGTTCTGGTTCCTTCGACTGTCGAGCTACTCGGACGGTGGAATTGGTGGCCGTCTCGAATGGGTAGGGCGGCACGACAAGGAGCCGGTATCGCGCCGATCTCGGCGGTCGAGCCGCCGCAGCAGGATCGCGTGAACGCGCCGGAAGTCCTTGATCCACAACGTCGTGACAGAACACGACGGGTGATCTGTAGACGCAATCTGATGCGGACCTGTTGCAATCGGGTTTCGAATGGACCAAAGTGCGAAAGGTTGGATATCGCAGTCCAACCGATGCATTGTCCCTCACCCTAAAGAGGCCTATCCAAATCGAGGACGCGTGCTGCCTGCCGCGGACGACGACTCGGTCGTGTCCACGCACACGTCTGGCTCCGGCATCCAGGCGATGACGGTTCTGGACAGGCCGGAAAGGCCGGCACCATGCGGCGTCAGAAGGCTCTACTGGAGCTTCGTTGCGGAGGTTCTGATCGCCGCTCGCTGATCGAACTCTTGGCCGGAACACGCGGCCGATTTCGGCGGTGCGTCGTTGCGCTTGCCATCGTGGTCGCGACCCTCGCCGCGGTCGCACTGCCGGTCGGTTTTGCGCCACCGGCGGGCGCAGCTGCGCCTCCCGTCGTGACAGGAGTCAGCCCCAACTCCGGACCACTGACCGCGGGAACATCTGTAACGATTACCGGAACTGGATTCACCGGTGCGACCGCGGTTCATTTTGGGTCAAATGGGGCCGGATTCATCGTGAATTCGAGTACTCAAATCTCTGCGACTGCTCCGGCAGGAACTCCGGGCTCGGTTCACGTAACCGTCACGACTGCCAGCGGCACGTCGGCAACTTCGTCATCGGACCTCTATACGTACGTCAATGCCCCAGTGGTAAGCGGGATAA
>CAVUGU010000033.1:0-46562 GCA_963741055.1 uncultured Acidimicrobiales bacterium
CGACGAGGGGCGGGGCGCCCTTCACGTCGTGGGCCTCGGCCATCTCGGGCGTGATCGTTTCGACGTCCACGAGGACAGTCTCTCCGACCCGGAACTCCTTCCAGAGGATCCGCTCGGAGAGGGGGTCCTCGACCATCTGCTGGATGGCCCGCCGGAGCGGCCGTGCACCGAGCTGTGGGTCGTAGCCCTTCTCGATGCGCAGGAGCTGCTTCGCCTCAGGCGTGAGCACGAGGGAGAGACCTTGCAGCTCGAGCTGGGTCGGAGACCCGCTGGATCATCAAGTCGACGATCTCGACCACCTCGGGCATCGACAACTCGTGGGAGACGACCACCTCGTCGATGCGGTCGAGGAACTCGGGCCGGAAGTGCGCCTTCAGCGCCTCGTTGACCTTGGTCTTCATCCGCTCGTAGGTGACCGCCTCGGAGGACTTGGCGAAGCCGACGCTCGACTTGCGCAAGTCGGCGGTCCCGAGGTTGGAGGTCATGATCAAGAACGGTGTTCTTGAAGTCGACCGAGCGTCCCTGGGCGTCGGTCAACCGGCCGTCCTCCAGGATCTGGAGCAGCGTGTTGAAGACGTCGGTGTGGGCCTTTTTCGACCTCGTCGAAGAGCACCACCGAGAACGGCTTGCGGCGCACCGCTTCGGTCAGTTGGCCGCCCTCCTCGTAGCCGACGTAACCCGGTGGGGAGCCCACCAGGCGGCTCACGGTGTGCTTCTCCATGTATTCGGACATGTCGAGCTGAATGAGCGCGTCCTCGTCGTCGAAGAGGAACTCGGCGAGCGTCTTGGCCAGCTCGGTCTTCCGACGCCGGTCGGCCCGAGGAAGATGAACGAACCGCTCGGGCGCTTGGGGTCCTTCAGACCGGCCCGTGTACGGCGGATCGAGCGCGAAAAGGGCGGCGATGGCCGGCTCCTGACCGATCACCCGCTTGTGGAGCTCGTCTTCCATCCGCAGGAGCTTCGCGGTCTCCTCTTCGGTGAGGCGATAGACCGGGATGCCCGTCCAGTTGGCGAGCACCTCCGCGATGACCTCCTCGTCGACGACGTCGAACAGGTCGACGCCCTCGGCGTGCCACTCGGCTTCCATGGCCTCCTTGCTGTCGAGGCGATCCTTCTCCTGTTCGGCGAGCTTCTTCGCCTGATCGAAGGCCTGCTTCTCGATCGTGGACTCCTTGTTCGCCCGCAGCCGGAGGATCTCCTCTTCGAGCTTCTTGTACGCGGGCGGCGTGGTCATCCGCCGGATGCGCAGCCGGCTCCCCGCCTCGTCGATGAGGTCGATCGCCTTGTCCGGCAGGTAGCGGTCGGCCAGGTAGCGGTCGGCCAGGTTCGCCGCCGCGACGAGCGCCTGATCGGTGATCGTGACCGCGTGGTGCGACTCGTACCGGTCGCGCAGACCCTTCAGGATCTCGATGGTCAGTGCGACGTTCGGCTGCTCGACCTTGATCGGCTGGAACCGGCGCTCGAGCGCAGCGTCCTTCTCGAGGTGCTTTCGGTACTCGTCGATCGTCGTGGCCCCGATGGTCTGCAGCTCACCGCGGGCCAGCATGGGCTTCAAGATCGAGGCGGCGTCGATCGCGCCCTCGGCCGCACCCGCACCGACCAGGGTGTGGAGCTCGTCGATGAACAGCACGATGTCGCCGCGGGTGCGAATTTCCTTCAGGACCTTCTTGAGGCGCTCCTCGAAATCGCCGCGGTAGCGGCTGCCCGCCACCAGCGCACCGAGGTCGAGGTGTACAGCTGCTTACCGGTGAGCGTCTCGGGGACGTCGTCGGCCACGATGCGCTGCGCGAGTCCCTCGACGATGGCCGTCTTGCCGACGCCGGGCTCACCGATCAGCACCGGGTTGTTCTTCGTCCGGCGGGAGAGCACCTGCATCACCCGCTCGATCTCTTTCTCGCGTCCGATGACCGGATCGAGCTTGTGATCGCGCGCGAGCGCGGTCAGGTTCCTCCCGAACTGGTCGAGCACCGGCGAACCGGTGGGCGCGTCCGAGGACTGCGAACCGGGTGCACCTGCACCCACCGACTCCTTGCCCTGGTAACCGGAGAGGAGCTGGATGACCTGTTGGCGAACCCGCGGAAGGTCGGCGCCGAGGCTCTGGAGCACTTGCGCGGCGACGCCCTCGCCCTCGCGGACCAGACCGAGCAGCATGTGCTCGGTCCCGATGTAGCTGTGTCCGAGTTGGAGTGCTTCGCGAAGTGAGAGCTCGAGGACCTTCTTCGCCCGAGGGGTGAACGGCGGCGAACCAGTGGGCGCGGTCCCGGCGAGTCCGATCGTCTCCTCGACCTTCTCGCGGACGGCCTCGAGTGAGACGCCGAGCGATTCGAGTGCCTTTGCCGCGACACCCTCGCCCTCGTGGATCAGGCCGAGGAGAATGTGCTCGGTACCGATGAAGCTGTGATTCAGCAGACGCGCCTCTTCCTGGGCAAGCACCAGGACTCGACGAGCTCGGTCTGTAAAGCGTTCGAACACTCCACCGCCTCCATCCGCGGTCTATCTCTTGAGCCAAAGTCTACAGGCGACCGTGTCACCCGCACCCGCACACCCCCACCTCTTGGAGGCTTTTCCCAGGCATCGGCATCCTGGCCTATCGTCTGTAGGAAGTGAACGTCGTCGAGCTTCTGGGGCTTCCCACACTCGAAGATCAGCTGCAGGGGCTCGAGCCCCTGCTCGTCGAGTCGGTGATCACCGGCGACACCTTCCTCGACGAGGTCACCACTCACCTGCTCGCGGCCGGCGGAAAGCGGCTCCGCCCGAGCCTGGCCCTGGCCACCGCCACCAGCGGCGCGCGCCCTGCCACACGGGAGGATCTCCTCGGGGGCGTCGCGGTCGAGCTGGTCCACCTGGCCTCGCTCTACCACGACGACGTGATGGACGAAGCCACCATGCGGCGCAACGTGGAGAGCGTCAACGCGCGCTTCGGGAACCTGATCGCGATCGTCGCAGGGGACTTCCTGCTCGCACGATCCGCAGAGATCGCAGCCGGCCTCGGCACCGAGATCGCCGGCCTGCTCGCCGCGACGCTCGGGCGTCTCTGCCAGGGGCAGATCGCCGAGGTCAGATCGGCGTTCCAGAAGAACCGCACCCGCGAGGAGTACACCGAGACCATCGCGTGCAAGACCGCCTCGCTCATGGCGACCTCCTGCCGGATCGGCGCCCTGACCGGGGGGCTGCCGCGCGAACAGGTCGAGGCATACACCGAGTTCGGGCGCTACTTCGGGATGATCTTCCAGGTGCGTGACGACGTCCTCGACGTCGTCGGGACCGAGGCCGAACTCGGAAAGCAGGCCGGGACAGGACCTGGCCGAAGGCGTCTACACCCTTCCGGTGCTGCTCGCGCTCGCCGACCCGGCCGCAGGCCGCGAGCTCAGCCCGTTGCTCGGCGCACGGCTGGACCGGCCCGAACGCGACAAGGCCCGGTCGATCGTCGCGGAGTCCGGCGCCATCGAGCAGTCCGTGCAGGTGGCGAGGGAGTACGCGCTGCTGGCCGCCGACGCGGTCGCGGCGGTGTCGAAGGGCCCCTTGCGCAGCGGTTTCGCCACTCTCGCCCACTCGATGGTCGACGGCATCCCCGCCGAGTGAGCAGCCCGGCCGGGGCGGCAAGCGCACGGCTCAGGGACGAACCGCTTCAGGTGGAGGTGCTCGAGCCCGACGGCAGCGACACGTGGCACTTGGCCTCGATCGCCTGGGAGGCCTTGGTGAGCCTCTCCTTCAGCTGAGGGCTCTCGAGGCGGGAGAGGCGCTTCTGGAGCCGATTCGCCCGGTTTGTCTTTCCTCGGGCCTTGGCCTTGGCCTGGCGGTTGGAAAGGGCCGGAAACCCCTTTGCGATCTGGGTCTCGGTGCGCTCGATCCGGGCCTGCACCTTTGCGGCCCGGTCGCAGTTGAAGTGGGGCCCCACCCTCGGTGCCGAGGTGAGCAGGGCCGGAGCGGCGGCTCCGGCCGGAGCCGCCTCGAGGCCCCCGGCAAGGGCCAGGGAGAGGGCTCCTGCGGCCACCAGCCCGCTGACCAGCTTCTTCGCGTTCGGGATGCGCCTGCTCATGGGCTGCTCCTCGTCTCGCTCGGTATCGCCGGCCAACCGGCGTCCCCCCGTTATGCCCCGAGAAGATGCGGGAAGAGTGAGGCCGATGTTAGGAGACCATGAGGCCCACTGGTCCGCGGGTGCAATTGTCAGTTCACGTGCCAGCAGGTACCATTTGTGCGAGCCACTCTCGCACCGGTCGACGGAGCAGCGCACAAGGCACGGGCAGGGAAGCGACAGGCGGAAAAAGGTAGCGTCAGGCGTGATGGTCCGGATGGCGGGTGCGGAACCGAGCGCCCAGGAATCCCTCGATGGCAACGGGTACCCGGACGATCTGGTCCGCGTGGTTCCCGACGGCCGTCGACGGCGGCGGGTGCAGAACCGGCTCGCGGTCGTCGACGCCTTGCTCGACCTCTACGAGGACGGCAACCTTCGACCGGCAACCGACCAGATCGCCGAACGGGCCGGTCTCTCACCGCGGTCGCTCTTCCGCTACTTCGACGACGTCGACGACCTGGCGCGCGCCGCGGTCGCCCGACAACAAGAGCGCGCGCTCCCGCTCGTGCCGATCGGCGTCAACACGGACGCGCCCTTGCGCGACCGGGCGAGCGGTCTCGTCGAACAGCGCTTCCGACTCTTCGAGGTGGTCGGACAATCGGCAAAGGTATGGCGGATCCGCTCACCCTTCCAGCCGGTGCTCGCGGAAGAGCTCGCGCAGACCCGCGCGTTCCTCCGCAGTCAGTTGCTCGACCTGTTCGGGCCCGAGCTCGAGCGGATGAGCGGGCGCAAGGCTGCGTCGGTCGTGGCCGCAGCCGATGTGCTCACTTCGTTCGAGTCGTACCAATTGCTCCTCGACGACCAGGGCTTCGCGATGGACGAGGCGAAGGCAGTGATGATCGAGTCGCTCGTGGCTGTTTTCGGAAACGGTGTGCGGGGTCGGCACTGACCACGACGAGCGCGATCACTCGCGCGGCAGGGCTCCGATGGTCGCCGCGTTGCGCTCGAAGATGATCCGTAGCCCGTGCAAGGTCAGCCACGGCTCGACGTACTCGATCTCCTCCGCATAGGGCGAGATCAATTCGGCGAGGCCACCCGTTGCGACCACCGTGGACTCCCCGAGGACCGCCGCGAAACGACGGCAGAGTCCATCGACCTGTCCGGCGAAACCGTAGAGCGCGCCGGATTGGATCGACTCGACGGTCGACTTGCCGATGACGCTGCGCGGCTCGACCAGTTCGACCCGGCGCAGGGCAGCCGCCTGCGCGAAGAGCGCGTCGAGACTCACGGCGACCCCGGGTGTGATCGCGCCACCCAGGTACTCGCCGCCCGCGGAGATCGCGTCGAAGGTCGTCGCAGTGCCGAGGTCGACCACGATGCACGGGCCTCCGAACAGGTCGTAGGCGCCGACCGCGTTGGCGATCCGGTCCGCACCGACCTCCTTCGGATTGTCGTAGAGGATCGGCATGCCGCTCTTCACTCCGGGTTCGAGCACCACCGAGGGGACGTCGAACCACCGCGACACCATCAAGCGGAGATTGGCCGTCACCAGCGGAACCGAAGAGGTGACCGCGATGCCGCTGACCGCGTGCTCGATGTCCAACCCGTCGAGGTCGAGCAGTTGGGTGAGAAGGAGCGCGTGGTCGTCCGCGGTGCGTTCCGCCACCGTCGAGAGCCGCCAGTGATGAGCGAGGCCGGTCGGTTCGCTGCCGTCGAGGTGACCGGTGCGGTCGGGCGGCTTGGTGAGGTCGTCGGCGAAGAGACCGACGACGGTCTCGGTGTTGCCGACGTCGATGGCGAGCAGCATGGTCAGCCCTTCCGTTTGCCCGTCGGGAGCCTGCGGGCCGGTCGCTCGAGGTCCAGTGCGAGATCGAGGGAAGGTGCCGAGTGGGTCAGCGCCCCGACCGACACGAGGTCGGCCCCGGCCGCAGCAACCGCCAGTGCACGCACGTGGTCGACGCCGCCGGAGACCTCGACCAATGTGGGACCGTGGGCGGCGCGGACCCGCGAGACGCACGCGGCCACCTGGTCGAGGTCCATGTTGTCGAGCATGACCACCGAGGCGCCCGCCGCGACCGCCTCGTCGACCTGCTCCTGACGCTCGCACTCCACCTCGACCATGCGTCCGGGCCACCGTCGCCGGGCCTCGACGACCGCCTCCGTGATCGAGAGGGTCCCCAGGTGATTGTCCTTCACCAGCACCGCCTCCGAGAGACTCCCGCGGTGGTTGTGGCCACCGCCTGCCCGCACCGCGGCCTTCTCCAGCGCACGCAGCCCCGGGGTGGTCTTCCTGGTGTCGAGCACCCGGGTCGCCGGGTTGACCGACGACACCGCGTCGACGAAATGACGGGTCAACGTCGCGATGCCCGACAGGTGGCAGAGGAAGTTGAGCGCGGTGCGCTCCGCGGTGAGGATCGAGCGCAGACTGCCGGTGACCGACGCGACCTCGTCGCCCGGCGCCAGCGCGGCTCCGTCGCCGACTCGCCAGTAGACGAGCAGGTCGGGGTCGATCTGGCGGAAGGACTCGTGCGCGCAGGCCGTGCCGGCGAGCGTGCCGGTCGCGCGGCTCACCACCGCCACGGTCGTCTCGGTTCCCTCGGGGATCAGAGAAGCGGTCAGGTCCCCGATCGGCAGCAGGTCCTCGGCGATGGCCCGCGCCACCGCGTCGGTGACCGCGGCGTGAGGGGGATCGAATTCCTTGCTGATCTCCGCGCCCGCTCGTGAGAGGTTCACGAACCCCCGTCCTCACCAGCCGCGGCGTCGCAGACCGCGATGCCGTCCTTCGAGTGGACGATGCGGCGACGCCAGCGCTCGGACGTCTCGGGGTAGTCGCTCCGCACGTGCGCGCCTCGGGTCTCGCGGCGCACCGTCGCAGATCGCAGCATCCCGGCCGCCGCGGTCGCCAGGTTGGAGAGCTCCCCGAGGGCTCGTGAGGTGACCGGGCTCGCCGCCGTCTCGGCGCCGATCGCGTCGATCGCCTGACCTGCCACAGTGAGCGAACGTCGGCTGCGGACGACGCCCGCCCCCTCGGTCATCTGCCCGCTGCAGGGTTTCGCGCGTCTTCACTTCGTCGGGCGGGCCCCCACCCGGGTCGGCTTCCTTCGTGCCCGCGTCGGCCCACGGTGCGGACTCGGCCCGGTCCACGACGGTCGCGCTTCCTTGGAGGATCGAGCGCATCACCCCGGTCGGAGTGGGCCCGCTCGCGCCACCGACGATCGCCTCGGCCAGGCGTGCGCCGAACACCATTCCCTCGAGCAGCGAGTTCGACGCCAGGCGGTTGGCACCGTGGACACCGGTGCAGGCGACCTCGCCGGCGGCCCAGAGCCCGGGGAGCGCGGTCGCGCCGGAGAGGTCGGTCACCACCCCGCCCGAGAGGTAGTGCGCCGCCGGCGCGATCGGGAGCCAGTCACGCGAGGGGTCGAGACCGATCGCCGCGAGATTGGCCGCGATGGTCGGGAACCGCGTGTCGAACGACCTGAGGCCGGTCGCGTCGAGCCAGAGGCTCTCGACTCCTTGCTCGGCCATGCGGTCGGCCATCGCGCGGCTCACCACGTCGCGCGAGGCCAGCTCGTCGACGAAGCGTTCGCCGTTCGCGTCGCGGAGCAGCGCGCCGTGACCGCGCAACGCCTCCGACAGAAGGGGCCGGGGCATCGCCGGATGGTGGAGGGCGGTCGGATGGAACTGCATGAACTCGATGTCGGCAACCGGCACACCCGCACGGAGTGCCATCGCCAGCCCGTCGGCCGTCGCCTCTCGGGGATTGGTGGTGACCGCGAAGATCTGTCCGGCTCCGCCCGTCGCGAGCACGGTCTCGCGGGCGCGCACCTCGGTCAGGTTTCCGACGGCGTCGAGCGCGACCACCCCGCGGCAGCGCCCATGCTCGACGAGGAGGTCGAGGGCGAACCACTCCTCGAGAACCGCGGCTGCGCTCAGCCGGGTCGCGTCGACAAGGGCGCGCTCGACCTCGGCGCCGGTCGCGGCGCCACCCGCGTGCACGACCCTCGCCGTCGAGTGCCCGCCTTCGCGGGCGAGCGCGAGCGCACCGCCGGGGAGCCGGTCGAAGACCGCACCCATCCCGATGAGCTCGTGGACCCGCGAGGGGCCCTCGTCCACCAACACCCGGACGGCGTCGGGGTCGCAGAGTCCCGCACCGGCGGCCAAGGTGTCGGCGAGGTGCAGATCGGTCGAGTCCTCGTCGCCGCCGAGCACCGCCGCCACCCCTCCCTGGGCCCACCGGGTGGCCGCCTGGGAGAGCTCTGCCTTGGTCAGGACGCCGACCCGGAGTGCCGACGGGGCCGCCGCCGGACGCAGACGAAAGGGGCGTCGCCAGGCGGACCGCCGCCGAGAGGCCGGCCACACCGCTCCCGAGCACCAGGACGTCGAGCTCGGAGGCGGGCGGGGCCGCCCGAGGCGGGGACGGTGCCACGCTCAGCCGGCAGGCCGCGGGTCGAGGTTGTCGATCAGCCGGACCGGCCCGACGGTCGCTGCGATGAGCAACCGGAGCGGGCGGTCGGTTCTGCCGTCGACCGGCTCGAGGTCCGCGGCATCGACGAGGGCCGCGTAGTCGAGCGACACGATGGGCTCGCCCGCGACCACCCGGCGCATCTCGGCCTCGACCGCTGCCGCCGCCTCGCCCCGCCCCCATGCCGCGGCACCGGCGCGCAGTGCACGCGAGAGGACGAGCGAAGCTGCCCGCTCGTCCTCGGAGAGACGCTCGTTTCGGCTGGAGAGCGCGAGGCCGTCCTCGCAGCGGACCGTCTCGCACCCGACGATCTGCGCGGGCAGCAAGAGATCACTCACCATGCGCCGGACGATGGCCAGCTGCTGGAAATCCTTCTCGCCGAAGTAGGCGCGGCACCGACCGGTGGCGGCGAGGAGCTTGACCACGACCGTGCAGACCCCCTCGAAGTGCCCCGGACGCGAGGCCCCTTCCCACCGTCGGGCGAGCGCGGGCACCGACACCTGGGTGGCACTCCCCTTTGGCCACTCCGGGTACATCTCCTCGACCGCCGGCGCGAACACCACGTCCGCGCCGGTCGTTGCCGCGATGGCCACGTCGGCGTCGAGGTCTCTCGGGTAGGCGAGAAGGTCGTTCGGATCGCCGAACTGGGTCGGATTGACGAAGACGGTCACCGCCACGACGTCGCACTCGGCAGCGGCTCGCTCGATCAGCGCGCGGTGTCCGGCGTGGAGCGCGCCCATGGTGGGCACGACCCCGATCGTCTTGCCACAAGCCCGTTTCTCGTCGAGCAGCTCGGAGTACGCCGCGACGGTGTCGAGCACCGGGATCGCCGTCGAGCGCGAGGAGGGCGGCCAGGGCAGCGTCACCGTCGCTCCGGCGCTCACGCGACCTGTTCCGTCCCCGCGCCCGCCCCGAGCGCCGCGCCCGCACCGTCGGTGACCCGCGTACCGAGGGCGAGACGGCGGGCGAGACCGACCATCGCGTCGTAGGCAGCGAGCTCGGCACGCCGGTCCGGCATCTCGGCGATCACCGTGCGATGGCGCTCGAGCGTGTTCCAGTCGCCGCGCGCGGCGGGCCCGGTGAGTGCTCGGCTGGGACCGAGGGCCAACGCGTCGTCCGCGGCGGCCCGTACCAGCCCGGCGAAGGCCTCGAGCGGAAGCCCGGCCTGTTCGGCCAGACGCTCCACCTGTCCGAGCAGAGCGACCAGATGATTGGCGGCCACCACCGCAGCCGCGTGATAGGCGCCCCGACGCGCGTCGTCGACTTCGACCGCGCGTCCCCCGAGCGAAGCGGCAAGTGTCCGGGTGATCGGGTCGCCGGCGACCGCGAAGGTCACCCCCGAGCGCAAACGCGCTGCACCGACGGTCTCGTTCGGGAGCGGGACGAGGGGGTGCAACGAGCCTCGGCGAGGATGAGGGGCGAGGACGTCGAGGCCGAGCGAGCCCGAGAGATGGACGACCGCGGTGTCGGGCACCACCTCGACGGCCGAGGCGACCTCCGCTGCTGCGTCGTCGGGCGTGGCGACGATCAGCAGGTCCACCCCCCTCGCGGCGTCGTCCAACCGCTCACCTCGCCCGAGCGTGCCCGCCGGCTCGTACTCCCCCGTCGCGGCGAGCGCCGCGAGCAACGACCGTCCGGCCCGGCCCGGGCCGATCACACGAAATGTGGTCACGAGTCCCCTTTCGACGTTCCAGCCCCGAGTGGGTGCCGTTCGCGTCAGAGAATCCTGGTTCGGCTCAGAGTGTACCCACCTCCCTGACCTCGCCAAAAGCGGCGGCGACGGCCGCCTCGTCGGCCAGGTCCGGGGCGAGCTCGCCGAGCGGGGCGAGCACGAATCGGCGCTCGCGCCAGCGCGGGTGGGGAACGGTGAGGTCCGGGTCGTCGAGGGCCACGCCGTCGATCCAGAGCACGTCCGCGTCGAGGGTGCGCGGTCCCCAGTGGACCGAGCGCACCCGCCCTTCGGCTGCCTCCAGGCGATGGCACTCGTCGAGGAGGCGGTAGGGGTCGGCGTCCGGCGCCACCGCGAGCTGGACCACCAGGTTCAGATAGGGATCCTGGCCGGCGGGGCCGCCCACCGGTTCGGTCTCGTAGACCCGCGAGACCGCGGTGACCGGCGAGCTCGACCCGGCGCGGAGCTGATCGACCGCGCGGCGCAGGTGGGCGCGGCGGTCTCCGAGGTTCGAGCCGAGTCCGAGGAAGGCCCGGACCGACGGTTGGTCGGTGGCCGACGAGGTCACCGCTCGCGGGTGATCGCCACGCCGACCGTGCTCACGTCGACCGCGAGCGGCGGGCGGAGCTTTCTCAGGGTGACGGTCACCGCGTCGATACGCGGGTCGGCCCCGAGCACGGCGTCGGCCACGGAGCCGGCCAGGCTCTCGAGGAGATCGCGGGGGGCCGACTCGCTCACCACGCCGGCCGCGATCTCGGCGATCGCCCCGTAGTCGACGGTGTCCGCCAAACGATCGCTGGCCGCGGACGGCGCGAGGTCGACGGCGAGATCGAGGTCGAGCTCGAACGGCTGAGCACGGGTCCGTTCCTCCGGGAGCACTCCGTGGACACCGCTCGCGCGGAGCCCGCGTAGTTGGATCCGGTCGCCGGCTCGATCAGGCGGCACGGCGAGAGGCTCTGTCGCTCACCTGTGCCGCGGCGGATCGGCGGCCGCCTTCTCGCTGACCGGCGTGAGCTCGCCGGCGAAGGCCACCAGCTCCCGGCCTGCCGGCCCCATCTGCGTGCTCGGTGAGGTGTTCGAGCACGGTGATCGCCTGCGGTCCTCCGGGAAGGCGTCCCGACCAGAGCAGGTAGCCGGCCATGGTCCCGGTGACCCGGTCGCCGAGCTCCTCTTGATGGACGAGGACGCGCTCGCCGGCGCCCAGTCGGTGGTGGAGCTCGCGGTAGAGGTCGGTGAGCACCGAGCGGACGTCGCCGGCCGACGGCAGCGGAAAGTGGACGCTCGGCATCGAACGCTCCTCGTACGCCTGCAGGTTGTGCGAAGAGGGGAGCAGCGAGACGACCGTCGTGAAGCCTTGTCCTTGGAGCCAGATGATCTCTTCCTGGCGCCGCACCCTCCGGTGGTTCGGGGCGAAACCGCCGGGACGCTCGCTCATGGCGAGCCGGTCCTTGATCACCCAGGTGAAGTTGCGGGGCGGGATGCCGGCCGCCCACTTGCCCTTCACGCCGAACCCATCGAGACAAGGGCCGCCGCTTGCACGGTGGGCGCCACGTCGTGGACACGGACCATCTGCGCCCCCTGCAACATGGCCCAGGTCGCGGTCGCGACTGAGCCGGCCAGCCGCTCGCCGACCGGGGCGGGCGCACCGTCCGGCCTGCGGTCGAGCGCCCCGAGAAAGCTCTTTCGGCTGGTGCCGACCACGACCGGGTAGCCGAGCGAGACCAGGACGTCGAGCGATGCGAGCAGAGACAGGTTGTGATCGAGGGTCTTGCCGAAACCGATTCCGGGATCGATCCAGACCTCCTCGACGCCGGCCGCGGCCGCCGTTGCGGCACGCTCGGCCAGGGCGGTGGCCACCTCGACGACCACGTCGTCGTACCGGGGGTCCTCCTGCATGGTCTCCGGAGTCCCCTTGCGGTGCATCGCGACCCACCCGACCCCGTGGGACGCGGCCACCGGCCAGAGGGTGGCCGACACGTCGTTGACGAGGGTCGCACCGGCTCGCACCGCGGCGTCCGCCACCTCTTCCTTGGTGGTGTCGACCGAGACCCGCACCTCCTCGGCGAGGGCCTCGACGACCGGGACGACGCGCCGCAGTTCCTCTTCGAGTGCGACCGGCGCGGCCCCGGGGCGAGTCGACTCTCCGCCCACATCCACCACGTCCGCCCCCTCCGCGATCATCTCATGGCCTCTCATGATCGCCCGTTCCGTTTCGAACCATTCCCCACCGTCGGAGAAGGAGTCGGGCGTGACGTTGAGAACCCCCATGACCAGGGGTCGCTCCAGTCCGAGGGGATTGCGCATGCGGGCACAGCGTAAACCAGGCCTTCCGCGGGCGCGGAGCCTCTGTCCGGTGCGGCTGCCGGGCTCATCCACCTCGCACGAACGCCATCGCCTCGGCTCTCGTGGCCTGGTCGCTTCGGAAGAGGCCCCGTACGGCCGAGGTCACCGTCGAGGTGCCCGACTTCTTGACCCCCCGCATCGACATGCAGAGGTGCTCCGCCTCGATCACCACGAGCACCCCCCTCGGCCCGAGCGCCTTCTCGATGGCATCGGCGATCTCGGAGGTCATCCGCTCCTGCACCTGCAGGCGCCGGGCGTACCCCTCGACGAGGCGGGCCAGCTTGGAGAGGCCGGTGATCCTGCCGTCCTCACCCGGGATGTAGGCGACGTGGGCCTTGCCGATGAAGGGGACCAGGTGGTGCTCGCAGAGCGAGGCGAAGGGGATGTCCCGGACCATGACCATCTCGTCGTGGTCGGCAGCGAAGGTCACCTCGAGGTGGTCTTCGGGGCTCTCCCCGAAGCCGGCGAAGAGCTCCTCGTACATGCGGGCGACGCGGATCGGGGTCTTGACCAGGCCGTCGCGGCCCGGGTCCTCCCCGATGGCGGTCAGCAGCTCGCGGACGGCGCGCTCGATGCGCGCGGTGTCGACGGTCACCGACTGGCCGACGTCCTACGACGAGGGCCCGGCGTAGGCGTGGATCGCGTGGAGGTTCCGGAGGCGCTCATCGACGTCGAGCCCATATCCCACCACGAATTCGGGGGGAATATGAAACCCGACGTAGCGGAGGTCGAGGGCGGTCCTCTGCTGGCCCTCCTTGACCAGGAGCGCGCAGACCTCGAGGCTCGCCGGCTGGCGGGCGAGCAAGTACCGCTGGAGATAGCTGAGAGTGAGCCCGCTGTCGACGATGTCCTCGACCACGAGGACGTGGCGACCGGCCAGGTCGACGTCGAGGTCCTTCACGATCCGGACGACGCCCGAGGTACGCGTGGCGCTCCCGTAGGAGGAGATCGCCATGAAGTCGACCTCGACGGGAAGGGCGATCGCTCGGGAGAGATCGCTCATGAACATGAAGGCGCCCTTCAAGACCCCGACCAGCAGGGGCGGATCGTCTACGTAGTCGGCGGTGATCTGGGCGCCGAGCTGGGCGATCCTGGCCGTCAGCTCGGCGTTCGAGACGATGACCCGTCCGACGCCGTTTCCGCCGATGAGCCGATCGGTGCCACCGACGACCTCGTCACCCCGGACGATCACGCTGCGATGGTACCGGAGGTCGCTCCACCTCACCTTCTCCGTCCGGTCCTGCCTTCCCGAGCACCAAGCGTCCGTCCTTCCGGCTGACCCGCCTCCCCCCGGTGACTTCGGTGGCCAGGCGCTCCGCCCGGGCCACCTCGAGGACTCGCTCCACGGTGCCGGCCGACGGCGGGTAGGCCCCGTCGCCGGTCAGCCAGGCACGGAGCGCTCGGCGGGCGAGCGGCTCGGGGGCGCTCGCGACGGCTCGGCGGTCGGCAGGGTCGATCAACGAGGCGAGGACGGCCAGCGCGTCGGCGTCGCCGCCGAGGATCTCGGCCTGCCGGGCGAGCACCGGCACGACGTCGCGACCGGCGATGGCCGAACAGAGTGGGAGGAGCTCGCTGCGGACGCGGGTGCGGACGAAGCGCGGGTCGTCGTTCGAGGGGTCGCGTACCGGCACCAGGCCGAGGCGGTCGCAGAGCCCGGCCGTCTCTGCCCGCCGGAGTGCGAGCAAGGGGTGAGTCGTCCCGGGTCGCATCGCCGCCAGTCCGTCGACCCCCGCACCCCGCAGGAGGTTGGCGAGCACCGTCTCGGCCTGGTCGTCGGCGGTGTGACCGGTCGCCGCGCCGGGACCGAGTGCGGCGAGCCGCGCGTGCCGGGCGCGGGCCTCGAGGTTGGGCCCGTCGGTGAGGTCGACCCGGCGGGAGAAGAAGGCCGCGCCGAAGCGCCGCGCCGCGCGAGCCACCACGTCGGCCTCCTCCGCCGAGCCCGCGCGCAGGCCGTGGTCGACGTGGACCGCGGTCACCCGGCAACCGGATGCGACCGCGAGGACCAACAGCGCGAGCGAATCGGGCCCTCCGGAAACACCGCACACGAGCGACGTGCCGGGAGGAGGAAAGGTGCAGCGGACCAGGAGCGCGGCGACGCCGCGATCGGCCCGCAGGTCAGCCGGAGACGGCGGGGGCGGTGCCGACACGGGAGATCCAAACCGAAGGGTTGCGGATCTCGACCAAGGAGGGCAGCCACTCCGGTCCGCGCCACGCGCGCTCGAGCAGCTCGGAACCACCCGAGTCCTCGACGGCTTCCACGAAGCGTTCACCCTCTTCGTACTGACGGAGCTTCGCCTCGATGCCGATGAGCTGCTGAAGCAGGCGGGCGGGACCGCGTGCTTGCTTACGCCGGCGACGCAATACCTCACTGAAGCGGCCGGCGCTCGGGATCGCGTCGGCCCCGGCGCGATCCATCGTCACGTCGCCGTGTCCTTCGAGGAGGCTCATCAGCGCCTGGATCCTCTGAAGACCCTCGAGTTGCTCGGGAGTCGCGATGAGACCGAGCGCACCGTTCTCGCGCAAGGGATTCCTGCCGGCGAGGATCTCGTCGGTCATCCGCCGGAGTGCTTCGCCGAGCCGAGCAGGATCGGGCTCGAGCGAGCCGATCCCGTTCTCGACGAGCGAGACGAAGTAATCGCGCATCCAGGGGATCGCGGTGAACTGGCAGCGGTGGGTGACCTCGTGGAGAGCCAGCCACAAGCGGAACTCACGCGGGTCGAAGCCGTGCTGCTGCTCGAGCGCGACGACGTTCGGGCCGACGAAGTAGACGACGTCTTGATCCTCGATCGCCTCTTCGGTGAGTAGGAGGTCGTACTGGCCGAGCACCCGGGTCGAGAGCCAACCGAGGACCAGCCCCATCTGCGCACCGGTGACCGCTCTGCCGGCGCTCGCGAGTGGTCCCGCCAAACGCTCGGTCAACGGGTTGGTGCCCGTGAAGCGGCCGGGGTCGAGCTTGTCGAGGTGGGGTCCGATCAAACGCTGGAACGATGCGACATTTGCCCGGACCCAGCCCGCGCGGTCGGTCACCCGCGCCCGGGCCGGTCCCGAGGCCGAACGCAGGCCGGTCGACTCGGCCACCAGCTCCTCGGCCTTCGCGGTCAGCTCCTCGAAATCGGCTTCGAGGAGGTCCGACCGGTAGGGGGCCGGCAACTTCGCGCGGGCTCCCACCCAGATCGCAGTCCGCTCGGCGGTGGCCCATGCCACCGCGCCGTCGCCGGGAGGAGCTGCAACAGATTCGCTCACGCAGACCAGTGTAGGGACCTGATGGCGTGACATGCGGCCGGGCTCTCCGTTCCGAGGAGGAGCAGGCGAGCGAGGAGGGGGAGTGTAGAGAAACCCGAGCAGAGAAAGGGTGGGAAGAAAGAAAGGAAAAGACCGTGGGTTAGCCGGGGGAGCGGTCGTGCTCCTCGCGCAATGCGTCCGCGACCCGATCGATCAGCGAGGGGGGCACGTGGTCCTTGCACCGGTTGGAGATGACCCTGCGCAGTTCGGTCTCGAAGCCATAGACGTCGACGCAGGGTCCGCAGAGGTCGAGGTGGAGACGGATCTCCTCGCGGCGCTCCTCGGTGAGCTCGCCGTCGAGATAGAAGTAGAGACGCTCGATGGTCTCGTCACAACCGACGAAGCCGGCCATGGACTTCCCCACCGCGACGGTCGGATCGTGCGGCCCGTCGCCCTTGCCGAGGTCTCCCACTTCCCGAACTCCCCTACCTGGTTTCGTCCGAGGCCCCGACGAGGCCCCGTGTCCTGCCTCTATCCACCAACGCCTTCTGCAGCGCTTTTCTTCCTCGGTGGATCCGGCTCATGACCGTCCCGATCGGCACGTCGGTGATCTCGGCGATTTCTTTGTACGAGAAACCTTCTACGTCGGCGAGGAGCACGGCCATGCGGAAGGTGTCGGGCAAGGACTCGATCGCCTCTTTGATGTCGCTGTCGGTGAACCGGTCGAGCGCCTCGTCCTCGGCGCTCCGGCCAAGGCCGGCCGAGCCGTCACCGACGAGATGCCGGTAGAGATAAAGGTCCTCGATGTCCTCTACGTCGGTGACTTCGGGACGACGCCGCTTCGCCCGGTAGGAGTTGATGTAGGTGTTGGTCAGGATGCGGTAGAGCCACGCCTTCAAGTTGGTTCCGAGCTCGAAGCTCCCGAAACCGCGGTACGCCTTCAGGTAGGTCTCTTGCACCAGGTCCTCGGCATCGGCCGGGTTGCGGGTCATGCGGAGCGCAGCCGTGTAGAGGGCGGGCATGTACTCCATCGCGAGGTCGGAGAACACCGCCTGGTCGGCCATGGATGCACCCTACACAGTCGCCGCGACGGATCCGTCACGGCCAGGCATTCTCCGGGGACGGCGCCGCTCGAGGGCAATAGCCGGGCGCCGAAACCCCCTTCTTCGTCCCCGATGCCGGGATCCCCGATGCTGCAAGAGTGGACCGAGCACCATGCCGCCCGCCGACGTCCCCGAGGGCACCGAGCCCTCCCGCATCTGCTTCCTCGCGATCGACGTGCCGCGAATGGTCGGCGGAGGCGCATCGCCGGTTGGGTCCGCCCGCTGCTCGACGCCCCGGCGAGGCCGGTCAAGCCCGACCGCTTCCACGTCACCCTCGTCTACTACGGCGGCGTGGCCGAGCACGCGCTCGGAGGCCTGACCACAGAGATCGCCGCACACACCTCTGGCCCTCCGCTCTGTCTCGAGCCGGGATCGCCGGGCCGGTTCGGTAGGGGCCACGTGCTCTGGGTGGGCGTCGAGGGCGACGTCGCCCTGCTCGCGACGCTGAGGGGCGGGCTCTTCGCCGCCACCAGTGGGTACGGCACGGCATCGGCCGAGTCCGGGGACCCGGAAGCCGAGTACGTCCCTCACATCACCGTCGCACGGATCAGAGGACGATCCCGTCCACCGCGACGCTTCCTCGAGTCACGACCGGAGTGGGACGACTCGCTGGGGTTCGTCGCCGACCGTCTCACCCTCTTCGAGAGTGCCGGCAGCCGCTACCGCGTGCTCACCGAGTTCCCCTTGGAGGGAGACCCCGGCCGGCCCTAGCGGTCAGTTGCCGTCGCCCGCGGCAAGGTCGGGCAGTGCGAGACCCTCGACCAACCCGAGCCGCTGGGCACGCCGGAAGCGCCCGAGCCCGGGCAGCGTGACGCTGCGGACACCGTCGACCTGGATCCAAGGGGGGAGCATCGACGCGTCGTAGCCGACCGCGAGCAGCTCCTCGGGACGCGCCACCTGGCAGAGGCGGGCCGCGAGGTTCGCCGGGCGGCCGATGTAGTCGTCGCCGTCGACGATCAGAGCCTGACCGTGGGCGAAGCCGCCACGCAGCTCGAGAGTCGAGCCGTCGTAGCGCCCGATCAGCTCGGCGGCGGTCGCCACCGTGGGTCCGACGTCGAGGCCGACGATCATCGCACCGTCGCCGAGCCACTTGGCGACCAGCACGCCCCGACGGACCGCGACGGCGCGAGCCAGCGAGCGGAAGCGGCTGATGGCGTCGATCGAGGCGTGCTCGCCGTGACTCGCGAGGAAATGGGTGAAGCCGCACAGATCGACGAAGGCGAACGCGCGGTCGACGAGGGCGATGGTCTCGGCGATCTCGCGGGGCTCCTCCATCCCTCTGGTCGCCGGCGCGGTACCGACCGCGCCCGGGCCGGCGCGGTCCTCCCCGTCGTCCAGCGCGGCGAGCCCCAGCCGCGTCACCACGTCGTGACCGGTGGTCCGTGCCTGATCGACCAGCGCCCGAGAGGACGGCAGGCGGCGGAGGCTCTCACCTCCGCTCGCCCGATCTCCACCGGTCTGGCTTCGGGTGCGATCCTCGCTTCCGCCGCGCTCGTTCATGCACCCGAGCCTAGGCGGCGCGCGGTGGGCCACCGTTGCACAGTGGCAACTCGTCGGCGCGTTCCGCGGCTCGCGAAATCCTCGTCACCTTCGTCAGTCGGGGACTCTCCGCGCATGGCGATCGATCATTGGCCAGTGGGTAACTCTCGCACCGATCCTGACCGTCGTTGATGGCTTCGGACGCTGATCGGACTCGTCGCCGCGGGGGTTTTCCTGCATGACCGAGTTCTCATGGATCGGCTGCGCTCCATCAATCCCTTTTCTTCCTGCACGCGGGCACGTTCATCTCCGCTTCGGCGCTCGTCTCAGGTGCCGAGATCGTTCTCGCCCTCCTGCTGGTCAAGCTCGGGGCCAAGATCGTCGGGGTCTGGCCCGCAGCGACGGTGTTCGGAGTAGAAGCGGGAACGTGCTTACACGACGCTCCTCATGGCGACCGGACCGACGTTCGGATCGATCGCGGCACTCTTCGGTTACACACACGACTTCATCACCCGTACCCAGTACACCGAGCTGGTGACCGTGGTCGAGGAAGAGGAGGCCCTCGGGGCGGAGGAGGTTTCGATCGTGCGCCACGTCACCGTCGTCCTGACGGGCGGTCCTCTGCATCGAGAGCAGACGATTCCGGCGAGCCTTCTGGCTGATCAGCGAGATCGAGGGCGGTGCCCTGATTCCGGTGCGGTCAGGTGATGGTGATCGACAGTGGCTGCGTCGCCGTCGCGATCGCTCCCTTGACCTTCTTGGCCTTCACCTGGACGGTGAACGAGTAGGTCCCGGTGCTTCTGGCCTTGCCGGTGATGACGCCCTTGCGAGTCAGCTTGAGGCCGGGTGGAAGTGAGCCTGCGATCCGCGACCACTGAAGGGTCCCGATCCCTCCGGACGCTGCGAGAGTTGCGGAGTACTTGTGCACTTGGCCGACCAGGGAGACCGTGCCATTGGGAAGTGAGTTGGTGGTGACCGTCAGCGCGCTCCAGAACCTCACGGCGCCGTCGTAGTTGTAAGTCAGCTCGAGATACGTCATCGAGTGTTCTTGAACGGGGACGCCTGAGGAGTCGCCGTACGAATCCCATACCATCCCGCCGCCCGCGTAGATCCCCGAATGCTGATAGTTGTCGAGACCGCCGCCCCAATAGGTCACATCGCCGGGCAACAGTCCCTGATCGAAGGGAGCATGACCCTGCGACGGGATGACCGTTCCGACTCCCTTGGGCTGGGCCCCGTCGTTCGGTATCACGATGCCCGTCACCTGGTACACCGCGAACTGGGCAAGGCTCATGCAGTCGTAACCCACCTGTCCCGGGGCACAGCCCTCGGTGGGCTGGGTGGGAGCACTCGGACCATGGATGCCTCCCCCGCCGTAGCAGTAGGGAAGCCCCGCCTGAGAAGCCGCCTCGCTCACGATCTGACTGCCCTGGGTCGCCGCAGCGGCCGGATGGACGTCGACCACGAGGGCCACCCCGACGAAGGAGAAGAGCACGATTGCGGTGACGGCTGCCAAAAGGGCCGCCACTCCCCTATGTGAGCGTCTCAATGCACCGACCCCCTCCGACGACAGTGGGTCATCGTCACTCCGCGGGTGACGTTATCAGCGGGATCCGGCGATCCAAAATCCCGCCGCCGCGATGAGGAATCCGGCCGCCTGCGCCGCGGCGCCGGCGAGTTGGAGCCCGAAATGAGAGAAATAGCTGGTGCCCGGCACTGACGAGAGGAATCGGAGGTTGCCGTAGAGGTAGGCGAACCACCCGACGGCAGTCACGGTCGACGCTGCGGCCAGTGTCCGCGAAAGACGCCGCATGCGCCTCGTCGTGGTGACATCATCCGCCCGGGTACCAGGCGTCCACACCTGCCACCACGCCAAACCGACCAGGCAGTAGCCGACGACTGGTGCCAGCGCGGTGATCGTCCAAGAGCCGACGCCGGCATTGACCGATCCAACCGTCACAGCGATGGCACCGGCGACCACTCCCACCAAGCCCACGATCATCAGCAGGCGAGGGAGCCGCACCGAACCAAGGCGCATCGCCGAAGCCTAGGTCGGGCTTCAGCCTTTGACGGTGAACAACCGCCACCTCTCTGGCACGCCCTTCAAGACGTGAGTGGCGTCATCAGGACGTGGTGGAACCCCTCGATGAGGTGCGGGGGGAAGCGTCCTAGCTTTTCGGTGTCGGAGGCGGTTCCGAGATCACATCCGCTCTCTTGCTCATCTCGTCGGTGAGCTTCTTTGGCTCCTTGGCGGAGATGTCGATTCCCAACTCGGCCATCGCGGCGACGACGGCCGGGTTGAGAACGTCGCCGGGAGCCGAGCCGGCGGAGTGAACGATGACACGATCGACTAGACGATCACGGATCTCCAGCAGCTCTTCCTCTGACCACGCGGTGTGCGGA
Organism: uncultured Acidimicrobiales bacterium; assembly: GCA_963741055.1. GTDB lineage: Bacteria > Actinomycetota > Acidimicrobiia > Acidimicrobiales > RAAP-2 > Bog-756. The sequence continues at coordinate 20,697 of CAVUGU010000033.1, forward strand.
GTGCCCAGTGGGTCAGGGGCGCTCCCAATAGACGCAGGGTCGGCCCGAGCGTCCTCCCTGGGCGCACTCTCCAAACACGTATCGGGCGAACCGGAAGCACTGGCCGAGGTGGCCCACTGCCCGGCGAGATGGAATACCCATCGCGAAGGGACTACTACGCACCTGACACGTGCGAAAGCGCGTCCACCTTGTCGTCGAATCCCACGATGTCGACAATTCGACCGTCACGAACCGTGAGTACCTGAAACCGAAGGGCCGAACCGCCACGTTCGTGTGCACCCTCAGTGCCTTGCACGCTCAGGCTCACCAGCAGTCGGTCATCGAGCACCTCGACATCGAAGACGCTGCCTCGGATGCCGCCTTCTCTGGCTCGCTCGTACCAACTCAGCACCTGGTTGCGGTTCTTGCAGGTCGGATTTCGAGCACCGGGAGCTCCCCATGTCACGTCCGGGTCGAGCAGCTCGGCGAATGCCGACACGTCCTCTGCCGCCAATGCCTTTCGGACCTCCTCGGCCAACTGGTCCATGGTTCCGTCCACGCTGAACAGACTACGACCCCAGAAGGTCGTTGGCGCCGTGAACCCGGCGGCGTCCCTGGCTTCGCAACCCTGTCATGACGGCTCTTGCGCCTGTCGCAGTGATCCTGGTGCCCGACCCGATCCGGCAGCGATCTGGGGCGCGGAGACAACCTTCGATTGATTTGGGTGCGCTCGAAGTGGCTACTGCGGCGGATGCTTCGGACCGAGGTTCAGCAGTTCAGACTTTCGCCGCGATGGCCTCCGGCTCGCGGGTCTGTCCCTCGGTGACGGTTGCACCGCGGGACAGTCCCCGACGCAACTTGATTGGGACGAGGACTCCGAGCCACTCGAGCCCAGCCCAGTAGGTGACACACCAGTCGCGATCCACGACGGAAAGAGCGATGCACCAAGGCGTTGCGGCGTTCTCCCAGCCTCGCCACACCTCGACTGACGGGCTCCCCGGAAACCGAGCGTCGGTCTCCGCCACGACTCGGTGAGCCCGGGCATGCATGTTGTGCATGATCTGAGCGCCGTCCGTTGCCATCCGGCGGGCTTCCTCCGCGCTCCACCCCGTGTCTCCGAACTCCACTTGAACCTTCTTGAAATCCCAGATGTCGGCAAGCCGATTGAGCATGTTGATGAACAGCTGGAGCTGGGCCGCGGACTTCGCCTGGCTCTTGAAGGAATCGCCACGAACGTTCCCTGGGCACCCCACCACCGGACAAGCGCTCATGTTCCAAGCATCGGTAGATATGAGCTCGAAGTTGAGGCACCCGACCCGATCGGTACAAAGCCCGGGGATCTAGTCCTGCACCAGGTACAGCTGCCAGGATCCGGGTACACCCTTCAGCTCGTGCTCTCCCCAGTCGTGGAAGTTGAGACCAGATCCCGCCACGAGGTCAGTGACAGTACGGGACACGAGCACGTCTCCCGGTCCGGCGAGTGAGGAGATCCGTTGCCCGATGTGGACAGCGATACCTCCGATGTCCTCGCCTCGAAGCTCGACCTCGCCTGTGTGCAACCCAGCGCGGACCTGAACTCCGGCGGCCGAAACGGCGCGGTTGATCTCGCTGGCGCACCGAACGGCGCGAGCAGGTCCGTCGAACGCGGCAAGAAATCCATCGCCTGTCGTCTTGATCTCCCGCCCCCGATGTCGCGCCAACTCGCGGCGGACGATCGCTTCATGACGGTCGAGCACCGCTCTCCATCGCCCGTCCCCGAGTTCGGCTGCTCGGACCGTGGAGTTGACGATATCCGTGAACAGCACCGTCGTCACCGCTCGTTCAGGCGGCGCGGCCCTTCGAGTACCCGTGACGAACTCCTCGGTGTGCGCGATGACGGGCTCGGGGTCACCGGCTGACATCAGGTGGTCGTCACCCTCCAGTTCTATGTACCGGGCACCGGGGACGTGGTCTCGCAGCCACCTCCCTTGACGGACGTCGATGACCTGGTCACCGGATCGGTGCATGATCAGGGTGGGTACGGTCACGCTCCCGGCGATCTCGCGGGCGTCTATTCCGTTCGAAGCGCCCACCCGCCTCGGCCAAGACGTCCGCGTCGAGCCTGGCAAAACTAGGAGCGAACCACGCAACAACGTCTCCTTTTCCCCAATTCTCGACGAAGCCGTCGACGAGCGCCTCGAAGTCATCCCGCCGGAACGCGCCCTCGAACTCGTCGTCCATCCAGCGTACGAGTGCACCGAACAGTACAAGTGCCACGGTGCGCTCGGGGTAGGTGGCGGCGAAGAGGATGGACATCGGACCACCTTCGGACTCTCCGAAGATGACTGCTCGCTCCGACCCCACTGCGTCCATCACCGCGCGGACGTCATCCATTCGCTCTTCGAGCGTTGGTTGATCCGGCAGGCGGTCGGACAGTCCGCAGCCCCGCTTGTCAAAGAGAATAAGACGACTGAACGACGCGAGGCGCTCCAAGAAGTACGAAGTAAAAGGGTCTTCCCAGAACAGCTCGACGTGGGACATCGTTCCCCATACAAGGACCAGGTCGACCGGGCCGTCGCCCACCACCTGATAGGCGATCGAGGCATCGCCACTCCGCGCGTAGCGGGTCTCGGGGACAGCCATTCCTACATGATGCTGCATGAGAAGGGTGTGGGACCCGGCTCGATGTGCCCAGCTCCTTGGTTCCTGCTGAAGCCGGCGACAACGCCAACTGGGAACGAGCGCAATGCTCCTTCGCCACGGGGGGTCGGCTCAGGTACCAATCGCGACTGCCGGGGCTCGGTCGGATCCCCCGGCATGGAGTTCACCGGGCGGGACCCCGGACCGGCCCGACGTGGCCGTCCGTGACACAGGCTCGGGCTACCTAAAAGCTCCAGCGTGTTTGGCTGAAACTTTCTCCCTTGCCAAATCCAAAGCCGGTCTCGGGTGCCACGCGGTAGACGAGAACCTCTGCTCGCCGAATGGCGTCACCCAGGTCGGACCAGGTTCCGTCGGGTGCGACGAAATGCGCTCCGTACTTCGATTCGTAGGTGTCGGCGACTCGTCCAAGCTCCGCATGGTCGCTCACACTTTCGGCCGTTCCTTCGATCACGAGATCGAGGCCCTCGAGGCTGCTCTGCCCCGTCGTAAGGACGCAATGACCGTTTCCCGAGAGGTTTTTCGCTTTTCGCTCCTTCGGTCCGGTACAGAAGTACAGAGCCCCTTCGAGCCAGATGCCCAACAGGGGAGTGACATGCGGACGGCCTTCAGGTCGAACCGTCGAGAGCCAATACACCTCAGCGCCGGCCAGCTCGTCCCGGGCTTGCGACCACTCCGTTGGCGTCGCGTTCGGGCTGCTGAAGGTGCTCAACTCGGTCACCGGGACTGGTTCAGCCATGCCGCTCTCCAATCGTTTGCGTTGTGCGAGCAGACACCGATGCTGGACAGGTCGCGAGCTCATCGTCGCGCATGCCCGGCAGCCTCACTGATGCTTTCGGAACAAGAGCCGTTGCCGTCCCCTTAGACATCTGTCTCCGATGTCTCAGGACATCACACGGAGCCTGGGGACGGATTTGAACCGACGACCTACGCATTACGAGTGCGAAAAGGGGCGGAAATGATGATTTGCAACCGGAAGCAATTGGACATTATCCCAGGTCACCGGCGCTGGAGCGGAAGCAACCGGAATCGGTCGAATCCCGAGTCGTAGGCCAGTTTGTAGGCCAGGATCGAGTCATGCCGAAAATGTGCGCTGTATCTGAGCTGCCTACCTCCCTGATGGTGGCCACCAGGGAGGTAGGGACAACGTGTTCAAAGCCGGATCCAGTTCGGCGAGCGGTTCGGCTGCAGGATTCCAACAGCCGGGCGAGGTCGCTGAGTTCTGCCGCTCCCTGTCGGCGATAAACGCACCCACCGCGCAGGACTTCACTTGGCGCAGACCGCGTATGCCTGGATGGACTGGGGATTCATGTCACCGTTGTTCTCGTCGACGCCCCATCCGGCAACGGCATCGGGGTCCGGGAAGGTCGAGTTGATGTCGGTGTTCACAGACAAGGAGTTGCTGAGGACGCCTCCACCGAAGGGGACCGTCGCGCCGGGACAGGTCGCGGTGGCCAGAGACTCGCTGCCCGCGGGAGCCGCGACCTGAGTGCCCACCTGGATGCTGTATCCCTTCGGCTTTCCGCAGATTGCCCACGGGGTGACCTTCGCGTCGTCACTTCCCGCGTTGTTCATGATGACGAACCAACCCTTGCGCAAGGGGCGCATGGTGGCCGCCGGCAAGGACGAGCTCAGGTTGGCCTCGAGAGATTCGGTGTTCGACAGGCCTCCCCCACCGAGCACATCAGTGCCCTTCGGACAGGTCGCCGTTGCGATGGTCTGGGAGTGGGGCGGGTTGTCCAAGGCGTTGCCTTCGATCACGGCGTAGTCGGGAGGGGCCGCTCCGCAGACGGCATAGACAGTGAAGCTGGTCGAGGTGGTGCTGGCATTGTTGACATAGGCGGACCAACCGTTGCTGGAAGGCCACGAGCTGTTGACGTTGGCATCCAGACTGTCCGATGCCAGGAGCACGCCTCCCCCGTAGACCACGGTATTGACCGGGCAGCTCACCAATCCAAGATCCTGACTGCCATAACCCGCGGGCAGAGGTCCGCTGCTCACGACGGCATAGCCAGCAGGTGGACCCTTGGCCGCCTTGTTCACGACGGCAGGGTTCCCCGAGGTCAGCCCCTTTGCTGCCGCGGCGCCGGCGTTGCCGCCAACTGACAAAAGGGAGATCAACGTCACGACCGTCATGCCGGTGAGAGTCGCGGCCGCCGATTGAGTCACTCGTTGAAGAAATGGGTTGTTCATTGCAAGGCTCCTTTGTTTGTTCGTCCTGGTCAGTCACGTTCACGCATTCGATTGCTGGTCCGACTGGATCTGTGTCAAAGGCGATGGCCACACGCATCGCACTGCTTGACAAGCGGCGTTTCTCAGTGGCTGCCGAGGACAACGAGTTGCAGTGTTTGCCGTCACGTGGTGATGTCCAATAGCAAGATCCCAGTCGCCTGTTCGTGATGAGGCCGGGTAGAGTCGGTGACCTTGAAGGTGATGGTGAATGAACCGCTCACCTTGGGCGTACCCGAGAGCAGGCCGGTGGAAGCGTTGAGTTTGAGTCCCTTGGGCAGTTTGCCGACAGTGCTCCACCTATACGGTGAGTGACCACCTCGTGCGGTGAGGGTGAACGAGTAGGGGACCTTCTCGGTGGCGTTGGGCAGCGACGACGTGGCGATCGTCACCGGACCGGTCACATCGATGCACCCGTCGGTAGTGGCATCCAAGCTCGCCGAGTAGTTGGCGTCTCCGGAGTAGTGGCCGGAAACGCACCAGTAGCCGACTGAACTCGGAGTGAAGCTCGGGGAGGTCACCGATGCGGTGTGACCCGTTCCGGGGGTGAGAACCACCGGACCTCCTACCGGGTCGGAGGTCGAGGTGCACGGCATGGCCGTGGCAGTCGGACCGCACGCATAGAAGGTGACCGTTCCGGTCGGGCTGCCTCCGGCGGCATTGCCCCCGATCGTGGTCAGTTCCATGTCGGCCGAGCCGAGGGTGAGCGTCGGATTGGTCGGTGCGGTCGTTGAGAACGAAGCCGCCGGTGTGACGTCGAAGCACTCATCGAGCCCACCCCCGATGGTCGGGAGATGGGAATCGTCCGAGCTCGGGCCGTAGTTGCCATCCCCCGAGTAGTACCCGGCGAGGCACCAGGTGCCGGTGGCGGTCGGGGTGAAGGATGGCGACGTGGCCGTTGCGGTGTCGCCCGCCCCGGGAGTGAGGCTGGCTGGTCCGCCGACTTGATCGGCGGTCGAGAAGCACTGGCTGGGCGTCGCCGACGGTCCGCACTCGTAGAAGGCGACAGTGCCGCTGGGACTGCCCCCCACGGAGTTGCCGGTCACGGTCCCGAGAGCGGCATCGGTCTGCCCGAGAGTGATGGTTGTGGCGGCGGGTGTGGTGATGGTGGACGACGGAGCCACGGTGACGTCAAAGCACTCGTCGATGCCGCTCCCCACCGTTTGCTGCCGCGAATCGTCCGAGCTCGGGCTGTAGTTGCCGTCCCCTGAGTAGTACCCGGCGAGGCACCAGTACCCGGCACTGGTGGGTGTGAAGGTGGGCAGGGAGGCGATAGCCGAGTCGTTCGGCCCCGACGTCAGGGCAACCGATCCGCCCAGGGGATTCGAGGTCGAGGTGCAGGGGGTGGACGCAGCCGTCGGGCCGCAGGCGTAGAATGTGACCTTGCCGGAGGGGCTGCCACCGAGGACGTTGCCCTGAACGGTCCCGAGGCCGGATTCCGTCTGCCCGACGAAAATCGACGGGTTGGTGGGGATGGTCGTCGTCGAGGAAGGTGCGGTGGACACATCGACGCATCCGTCGGTGGTGGTGTCCCGCCCCGGGCTGAAAGTAGCGTCGCCGGAGTAGGTCTCGGCGAAGCACCAGTAACCGGTGGAGGTGGGCGTGAACGAGGGCGAGGAGGCGGTGGCCGTGTCGCCCGGTCCCGCCGCCAGAGCAACCGGTCCACCCAGGGGAGCGCCGATCGAGGTGCACGGCGCGGCCGTTGCCGTGGGTCCGCACTCGTAGAAGCTCACCGTCCCGGTGGGCGAGCCGGAGGTGTCCCCGGTGACGACCGCCGTGTCGACGTCACTCATTCCCAACATGATCGAAGCGCTGGCCGGCGACGAGGCGATCTCAGGAGAGAAGGCACCCTGCTCGACCAGGATCTGGGGTAGGCCCGAACTGGTGTCGTCGTAACCCACGGCCTGGCAGCTATCCAGATTGGTGCAGGACACGCTGTCGAGGTAGCCGGCGGTGGTGCCACCACTGGGGCCACCGGAGTCCGACCAATTGCCCGCGTCATAGGACTCAATCACGGTCTGTGCTGCCGACCCGGTCTGGTCATCGCCCACCGCCACGCAATCGGCACTATCGGTGCAGGACACCCCGTTGAGGACGGTGCCGGCGGAGCCATTGCCAGGTCCACTGTTGCTGGTCCAGTTCGGGCGGCCCTGATAGGTTCCGCCGCCGTAGGACTCGATCAGGGGATAGAGGGAACCGTTGACTACGATGTAGCCGACCGCCTGGCACACGGTCGAGCTGGTGCACGAAACGCTGTCCAGGTAGTCCGCTCCGGCGGTGTCGGCCACCTCGTCGAACTGCCAGCCGTTCCCGTCCCAAGACTCGACCTGGGGAAAGGTCGAACCGCCTTCTGTGTAGAAGCCCACCACCATGCAGGCCGAACCCGAACACGACACTCCGTAGAGGCTGCTGTAGTCGAAATTGTTGGTTGCCGGTAACGCGGGGACGATCGACCAGGCGCTCCCGTTCCAGGTCTCAACCAGGTCCGATGCTCCGTTGGAGCCGGTGGTACCCACCGCCATGCAGGTGGTCGGGCTGGAACAGGACACTGCGCTGAGGAGGTTAAACCTGTTGGCATTGGGGCTGGTCGTTTCCGACCAGGTGCTCCCGTTCCAGGTTGCGACCAGGGTCAACAGGTCCGTGTCGACGTCGTAAGAGCCTACGGCTACACAGAAGGTGGTGCTGACACACGACACCCCATTGAACTGGTTGTCGGTGCCGGGGCTGATGCTGTAAATGGCCGACCACCGGTGTCCGTTCCACTGCTCGACCACGCCCGGGGTAACCGTCCCCCCACTCTCGTAGCTGCCCACTGCCATGCAGAAGGTGGCGCTGACACACGACACCGAGTTGAGCTGGTTGCTGGGGGTACCGCCGATGGCGGCACTGGTGTTCACCGACCAGGTCGAAGGAGCGGCGTCGGCCGGCCTGCTGGCCGTGGCCAAGGACACGGCTACAACGGTCATCAGGGTCACCAAGGCAGCCGCCAGCCTCGCGGCCCGGTGACGGCGACGAGCGCCAGTACCGACCCGGGTGGCGATGTGGGGATTCAACGGAGTGAGTGACATCGGATGCTCCTTGGAGTTCGGCACGGCTGTTCGATTGGCTTGCTGGCCATGATCAGCGGGGCAAGCCCGAAGAGACCACCGACATGACCCCGACATGACCCCGACATCGTCTCGACGCCCGTCACGCCCGCCAACCCCGTAGCCCTTGTGAACTGGGAAAAGCTAAGATCCGGGGGTGCGAGCGGGACGTCGTCGCAGTGGCTGACTCGGTCGGCGACCTGCTGCGTCGCTTCAGGGTGGCTGCTGGCCTCACCCAAGAGGCCCTGGCCGAGCGGGCCCGGGTGAGCGCCGACACCATCGCCGCCTTGGAGCAGGGGCGGCGGCGGGCGCCTCGCCTGTCCACGGTCACCGAGATCGCCGACGCCCTCGGTCTGAGTTCCCGTCGACCGAGCGGCGCTGGCCAACGCCGCCGCCGGAATCGAGCAGCGTCCGCCAAACCTCGAGCCGCCAACTCCACCTTCCCGCCTCCGTCCCTTGCCGCGCCCCTGACCCCGCTCGTGGGCCGGCACGGCGAGGTCGAGCGGATCGCCCAAGAACTCAGAGCCGAGCGCCTGATTACCCTGGTGGGCTCGGGCGGTGTCGGCAAGACCAGATTGGCGCTGCAGGTGGCCGCGTCCACCACCGACAAGTTCGAGGGGGGGACCTGGTGGACGGAGCTGGGCTCGGTCACCGACCCGGCCGCGGTGCCCGAGGCGGTGCTGAACGCCATTGGGGGATCCGAGCAGCCCGGCCGAGCGCTGTCGGATCAGATCATCGCCAACCTGCCCGACCAGCCGCTGCTCCTGGTCATCGACAACTGCGAACAGGTCATCGACGCGGCCGCCGAGCTGATCAACGACCTGCTCCGCACTTCTTCAATCTCAATCCTGGCCACCAGCAGGGAGCCGCTCGGCTATTCCCGGGGAGATCATCTGGCCGGTCCCCAGCCTCTCGGTGCCGTTAGAAGGCGACGCCTCGAGTCCGGACTCGCTGGCCACCGTCGAGAGTGTCGAACTCTTCGTGGAGCGTGCCGGTCGTGCTGATCCGACATTCCGGCTCACCGACGCCAACGCCGCCGCGGTGGCGGGTATCTGCCGGCGGCTGGACGGGATCCCGCTGGCCATCGAGTTGACGGCGGTCCGGGTGCGGGTGATGGGTCTAATGGAGCTGGCGGAAGAGCTCGAGAGCCGGTTCTCGCTCGTCGCCGCCACGGCCCGCGGCGTTCCCGATCGCCAGACAACCGTGGCTGCCTCGATCGAGTGGAGTTACCAGCTCCTCAGCGATCAGGAGCGGGCTGTCCTCGATTGTCTCGCCGGCTTTGCCGGATAGCTTCACTCCCGAGGCCGGCACGGCCGTCGTGCGGCCTCGTGGCACCCGGCCTGGATCCTTCGAGGGTCGACGCGGTCCTCACTCGTCTGGTGGCCAAGTCGCTGGTGTCGGCGGGTGGCATTCTCGGTCTGGTGGATGAGCGCACCCGCTTCCGGTTGCTGGATAGCGTTAGGTCTTACCTGCTCGAACAATGCCTCTGCGTCTGCAACGCTGCACGACATCAGGGATGCGCACGCTGATTACTACCTGTCTTGGCTGGTGGCCCTCCAGACCATCGACCCCACCGACGAAACCGTCGATGGCATCGGTCTGGAGTACCCCAATATCAGAGCCGCGCTCGTTTGGTCGATCAGCCAGACATCCCCCCGGGCAGCCGAGCTGGTGGCAGCTTTCGGTGTCGCCTGGTACCTGCTTAGTCGGTTCAGTGACGCTGTGTCCCTGGGGGAACAGGCGCTGGCCATCGTGGTCGGAGACGATCCTGGGCTGTGGGCCCGGGGGGTGGGCATGCTGGCTCTTGCCCGCCTGGTGGCCGGAGATGCCGCGTTCGTCCTGGGCTCGGTACCGACCGCGGCAGAGATGCGCAGGCCGATGGTGACGACCTCACCGAAGGCTGGTGCCGGTTCGTGGAAGGGAGCATTCCTCCCAACGATTCGGTGCAGATGATCGCGGCTTACGAGCTCGGGATCCGAGCGGGGTCGCCCACGTTGGCCGCCGTGGCCGCGGCCAACGCCGCCACCAGCGGGGCCGATGACCAGCCAGACACTTGGCTAGCCAGGATGGACGATCTCGAATCGCAAACCGACAACATCTCTGTCCGGGCCGCGTGTGATGTCGCTCGGCTCGAGTTGTGGATCGAGCGGGGCAGTCTCCAAGCTGCCCTCGACCGGGCGTTGCCCTTGGCCTCGGATCCCCACGTGGTGCCGTCGCTTCGGATGTTGTGGGTCGACCGGGTCGTGCAGGTTGCCTTCCAGCGCTGCGACCGGGCAGCTCGAGGTGCAGGCGACCTCGATGATCGACGAGCTGACCCGCATGTTTCCCGACGGTGGGTTCTGGGGGATCGGGATCCAGCGTCTGCGTCTGGCTTTGCTCGGTGGTGAGCGTCCCCCACCGCCCACGCTCGACTGGGCCGCACGGGTGGGCCTCCAACCGGGGTCCATCCGAACGCTGTGCCGGACCGCCCTCGATCGTGGGGAGCGCCTCGACCCCGTGGAGATGGCCCGGGAGCGCTTCTCATCGTCGGGTGGCTCGCTCATTGCGGCCAGCATCTCGGCCATTCAAGGCGCCTTTGCCATGGCCGACCAAGACTACGAGCCGCGCTCGGCAACTCTGGAACTCGACCCTGGCGGCCGCCGCAGACAAGAACTACCTGCTGTTGGTGTGTGACTCACTGGAGGCAATCGGCTGGATGACCAGTGAGAGGCAGTCTCCCCACGAGGCCGCCGTTCTCCTGGCTGCCGCCGACACGCCTTCGGGACGAGACCACCTATCGATTTCGGTTCAACTTCGAGCAGGACTGGGTCGACCACGCCCGGGCCACAATCGGTCCGATCGAGGGTAGCCCGCCTGCCGGAGGCGCCCCTGCCTGGCCCGAGGCCGTCGCCATTGCCCTCTACTGAGCGCGTCCTGACCCCACAACCGCCCAATCTCAGGACGATCAAGAGCTGGTTCGACAAGATCGGCGCCTTCCACCTGGCCCGGGTCTCCAACGGGCCGACGGAGGCGCTCAACAACCTGATCAAGCGCATCAAACGGATCGGCTTCGGGTTCCGCAACTTCGAGAACTATCGGATCAGAGCCTTGCTCTACGCCGGCCGGCCGAACTGGCGGATCGTGGTCCGGTGAGAGTCAGCTCCCCGCCAGAATCCGAAGAGCCACAAAACTTGAGCCTGGGGAGGGATTTGAACCACTGACCTACGCATTACGAGTGCGTTGCTCTACCGACTGAGCTACCCAGGCGTGAGGCACCAAGCTATCCGACCGCGTCGGTACCCTCAGTCGGTCATGCCCGACAGCTCGACCATCAACGCATCCATGAGCAGGCCCTCGTTTGCGTTCCACGTCAGGGCCTCGGACGCCTCGCGGATCGACTCGACCCGGTGCGCCGCTCGACGCCGGGCGGCGGCAACTCCCGGGGTCGGCACGTCGTCGCCGTTGGAGATGAGACCCGCCAGACGGTCGCGGTAGACGCCCGAGAGCACCGCGAGCCCGTGCCGGAGCTCGTCGGTGCGAAGCCGCCTCGCTTCGCGGCGCTGACGCTCTTCGATCTGGCGGCGACCCGGAATGCCGCGAGCCCCGACCGCTTCCGCTTGCTCCGCGAGGTCGACCATCTCCTGTTCGTGACGGGTGCGGAGCGGCGCGAGGGCGTCCTCGATCCCCTCCAACAGCTCGCTCGCGACGGCGGCGGCCGTCGCCCCGGTCCCGTCGAGCCGGGCGGGCACCGTGCGCCACTGCTCCTGGCGCGCCGCGAAACCTGCGTCGTCGACGAGCAACTTGGCCCGGTCGAGCTGTCCCCCCGAAGCCGCCGCGACCGAGTCGGCGAGGACCGGATCGACGCCACCCTCGACCAGCCAGGCGGCGATCGCCGAGGCGGGCACCGAGTCGAAACGGACCAAGGCGCTGCGGCTGGCGATGGTGGCGAGCGTGCCAGGCATGTCGTCGGCAAGGAGGACGAAGACCGTCGAAGCGGGCGGCTCCTCGATCGTCTTCAAGAGCGCCGGCGCGGCACGTCCCGCCGCGGCCAGGTGGACGTCGCTCACCATCAGCACCTGGCGCGACGACTCGATCGGGTGACGCTGGGCGCGGGCGGTGATTCGACGCGCTTCGTCGACGTCGAGCATCGCGCCGGTCCGCTCGACGGTGACCAGGTCCGGGTGGGTGCCCGCCGAGCGCGCGGCGACAGACGTTGCATTCGCCGCAGCCGCCTTTCGGGCAGAGCAGTGCCGCCCCGAACGCTCGCGCCACGGCGCGCTTGCCGGTCCCGCGGGGTCCGTGCAACAGATAGGCGTGGACCGGACGGCGCGCCGACGCCCGCAACTGGGCAACGGCTCGGGGCTGTCCGACCACCTCCTCGAAGAGACGGAGCGCGGGCAGGTCGTCCGGTCCGAGTGCCTCGAGCGACGGCTCCGACACCACCGCAGGCGAGGGATCACTCATCTCGACGCTGCTCCCACCATCGGTTCGACCCCGCCCATACCGCGGCGGCCACCTCCTCGACCGAACCGTTCCCGTCGATCACCACCCACTTCTCCGGATCGGCTTCGGCGAGGCTCGAGAACCCCGCGGCCACCCGTCCGAGGAACTCCTCCTCTTCCTCGAAACGGTCGGGGTGCGAGCCGCTCCGCCGCTTCCGGGCCACGTCGAGCGGAACCTCGAGCAACACGTTCAAGTCGGGAGTCAGGCCTCGGGTCGCGACACGGACCATCTGCTCCAGATCCTCGAGGGGGAGGCCCCGTCCGTAGCCCTGGTACGCGAAGGTCGACCCCGAATAGCGGTCGGTCACCACCCACGAGCCGGCCACCAGCGCGGGCTCGATCACCTCGGCCACGTGCTCGGCGCGGTCCGCGGCCATGAGGAGCGCTTCGGCACGGGCGTCGATCGGTCCGCGACCCACCTCCAGCAGCACCCGGCGCAGCGTCGCCCCGAGCGAGGTCGCACCGGGTTCGAAGGTGAGCACCCCGTCGAGCCGTTCGGCCAGGAGGGCTGCCTGGGTGGATTTGCCACAGCCGTCCACGCCCTCGAACGCGACCAGACGGCCCCGGGGCCCGACGGTCACTCGGTGGTCACTCGGCGCCGCCGGAGCCTTCCTCGCTGGTCGACGCCGCCCTCTTGGCCGCGGCCTTCCTCGGCGCGGCCTTCTTCGGCGTCCTCGCGGCATCTTCTTCGCCGTGACCTTCTTCGCCGTGGTCTTCTTCGGCGGGGATTTCTTGGTGGCGCTTTTCTTCGCGGCTGGCTTCTTGGTGGTGGTCTTCTTCGCCGCTCGCTTCCGGGTCGACGGTCCCGCGGCTCGACGTTCGGCGAGCAGCTCGGCCGCGCGCTCGTCGGTCAGCTCGTCGACGTCGTCGCCGCGCCGCAGCGAGGCGTTGGTCGTTCCGTCGGTCACGTACGGACCGAACCGACCGTCCTTGACCACCATCGGCCGTCCAGTGTCGGGGTCGTTGCCGAGTTCGCGCAGCGGTCCCCGTGCGTTCCTCGTGCGGGTCTTCGGTTGTGCGAAGAGCGCCAACGCCTCGTCCAAGGTGACGTTCAGGATCTGGTCCTCGGAGAGGAGGCTCCGGGTGTCGCGCCCGCGCTTCAGGTAGGGACCGAAGCGGCCGTTGTGGGCGACGATCTCCTCGGCGTTGTCGGGGTCGGTCCCGACCACCCTCGGGATGGCGAGCAGCTGGAGGGCTTCCTCGAAGGTCAAGGCCTCGGGCGACATCGAGGCGAACAGCGAAGAGGTCCGCGGCTTGTTGCCGTCGTCGGTCAGCTCGCCGAGTTGCACATAGGGGCCGAAACGTCCGGCCTTCACCTGCACCGCCAGACCGGTGTCGGGGTCGGTGCCGAGCACTCGGTCCGACGACGGGGCGTCGAGGAGCGCCCCGGCCCGTTCGACGGTCAGCTCGTCGGGCGCGAGGTCGTCGGGGATGGAGACCCGGTCGTCGCCGCGCTGGAGGTACGGCCCGTAACGACCGACCCGGGCGACGATCTCGCGACCGTCCGAACCGGTCCCGATGGGGATCGAGTTGATCTCGCGTGCGTCGATCTCGCCGAGGTAGGTGTCGACCTCTTGCTTGAGACCGAGGGCCCGGTCCACTCCGCTGTCGCGCCGGTTGCCCGAAGCCCCGTTCCCGTTCCCCCCGGATGCCCCGTCGCCTCCCGACCGGCCGTCGCCGTCGTGGCCGTCGCCGGTCCCGAAGTAGAAACGGGTCAGCCACGGGAGCATCTCCTCGTCGCCGGCGGCGATCGCGTCGAGGTCGTCCTCCATCGCGGCGGTGAAGCCGTAGTCGACCAGGTCGGTGAAGTAGCGCTCGAGCAGCCCGGTCACCGCGAACGCGGTGAACGACGGGACGAGCGCGGTTCCCTTCTTCCAGACGTACCCCCGGTCGAGGATGGTCGCGATGACGCTCGCGTAGGTGGAGGGGCGCCCGACCCCGAGGTCCTCCATCGCCTTCACCAGCGATGCCTCGGTGTAACGAGCCGGCGGCTGGGTGGTGTGGGAGCCCGGCTCGAGGTCGTCGACCGAGACCGCGTCGCCCTCGGCGAGCGGAGGGAGATGGACCTCGCGGTCGGCGAGCTCGGCCTCGGGATCGTCCTCTCCCTCGACGTAGGCCCGGAGGTACCCGGGGAACTGGATGACCTTCCCCGACGCGGCGAACGTCGCCTCGCGGGGGCCGTCCGCGGTCTGGCCGGTGCCGACCATTCGGACCTGCGCGCTCGTGCCGGTCGCGTCGTTCATCTGCGAGGCGACCGTGCGCTTCCAGATCAGGTCGTAGAGGCGGAAGTCGTCGCCCGACAGCTCGCGTGCCGCTTCGTCGGGAGTCCGGAAGGTCTCGCCCGCCGGGCGGATCGCTTCGTGGGCCTCTTGCGCGTTCTTGACCTTCCGCTCGTAACGGCGGGGCTGGGCGGGGACGTACTCGGAGCCGTAGAGCGACGTCGCCTGGGAACGCGCGGCGCCGAGCGCCTCGTCGGAGAGGGTCGTCGAGTCGGTCCGCATGTAGGTGATCCATCCCTCCTCGTAGAGGCGTTGGGCCACCTGCATCGCGCGTCGCGAGCCGAAGCGGAGCTTGCGGCCCGCTTCCTGCTGCAGGGTCGAGGTCATGAACGGCGCGGCCGGTGAGCGCCGGAAGGGACGCTCGGTCACCGACGCGACCCGGAAGGGCACGCCTTCCAATCCGGTCGCCAGCGAACGGGCGCCGGCCTCGTCGAGGACCACCACCGGCTCGGATGCAGACAGCTGGCCGGTGCTGTCGAAGTCCCGGCCGGTCGCGAGCGTTCGTCCGTCGAGCGCGACCAACGAAGCAGAGAAGGCTCGGGGGACACCCTCGGGCACCTCGCCCTCGGAGCGGAACGAGGCGTCGATCCCCCACCAACTCGCCGAGCGGAAGGCGATCCGCGAGCGCTCCCGCTCGACCACCATCCGGGTCGCCACGCTCTGGACCCGTCCGGCCGACAGGCGCGGCATGATCTTCTTCCACAGCACCGGCGACACCTCGTAGCCGTAGAGCCGGTCGAGGATCCGACGAGCCTCCTGCGCGTCGACCAGCCGCCGGTCGAGGTCGCGCCACTCCTGCACCGCGCGCTCGATAGCCGGTTTGGTGATCTCGTGGAAGACCATCCGCTTGACCGGCACTCGGGGCGCGAGCACCTCGAGCAGGTGCCAGGCGATCGACTCCCCCTCGCGGTCCTCGTCGGAGGCAAGGTAGACCTCACTCGCCTGCTTCACCAGCTGCTTCAACTTGGCGACCTGTGACTTCTTGTCCGAGGACACCACGTAGAGCGGTTTGAACCCATTGTCCACGTCGACACCGAGCCGAGACCACGGCTCGCGTTTGTAGGCGGCCGGCACTTCGTCCGCACGGCGGGGGAGGTCGCGGATGTGCCCGATCGAGGACTCGACCACGTAGTCGGGAGCCGAGCAGACCGGCGATGGTCTTCGCCTTGGCGGGTGACTCGACGATGACCAGCGGACGAGCGCGACCGCGCGCGCGACCCGTTCCGCCGTTGTCGGCGTCGGTTTCGTTCACGTTCTCGGTCACGTCGGTGGTCGGCATGGCTGTGGCCCAGGGTGAACGGTCGATTGCGCCGTTGTCAACCCGGCACGGAGGTCAACTGCGCAACATTGCGCTTGTGACCTGCGATTTCAGTGTACGGATTCAGTCGTGTCCGGCGTGCGCTGCGTCCGCGGCCGCGACCGCGGCCGTGTCCAGCGCCTCCACCTCGGTCGACGGCAGTTCGGAGTCCATGGCCTCGGACCTTCGCTTGGAGAACGCGATGGAGACGAGGAGCACCACCAGCGCCCCACCTGCGATCGAGAGGCGCGCGGCGGTGTGGACGTGGATGGTGATCACCGCCGGAAGGATGAGGAGGGACACCAGGTTCATGACCTTGATCAACGGGTTGAGCGCGGGACCGGCGGTGTCCTTGAACGGGTCGCCGATGGTGTCGCCGATCACCGCGGCCTTGTGGGCTTCGGAGCCCTTGCCGCCTTCGTGGCCGTCCTCGATGTACTTCTTGGCGTTGTCCCACGCGCCGCCCGAGTTGGAGAGGAAGTTGGCCATCAGCTGACCGGTCAGGATCGCACCCACCAGAAAGGCCCCGAGTGCGAAGTAGTTGATCCCGAAGCCGACGATCACCGGGGTGAGAATCGCGAGCAGCGCCGGGGTGGCGAGCTCGCGCTGCGCGGCCGCGGTGCAGATCGAGATGACTTTCCCGTACTGGGGCTTCTCGGTGTAGTCCATGATCCCGGGGTGCTCGCGGAACTGCCGGCGCACCTCTTGGACCACGGTGCCAGCCGAGCGCCCGACCGCCCGGATCGCGAGCGAGGAGAAGAGGAAGGCGATCGAGCCGCCGATCAGCACCCCGATGAAGATCGTCGGGTGCGAGACGTTGATCTGGGTCTGGGGCGCGTTGAACAGCCAGTTCACGCCCCCGTTGAGCACGGTCGGGTGGAGTCCGAGCTGGGAGCCGATGGTCTCGATGAACGAGGCGAAGAGCGAGACCGAGGCGATCACCGCCGAGCCGATCGCCACCCCTTTGGTGACTGCCTTGGTGGTGTTGCCCACCGCGTCGAGGCTGACCATCACCCGCTCGGCCTCGCCGGTGAACTCGCCGGACATCTCGGCCACGCCGGCCGCGTTGTCCGAGACCGGGCCGAAGCTGTCCTCGGAGACGATCATGCCGGCGGTCGCCAGCATGCCGATACCGGTCAGCGACACCAGATAGAGCGAGAGCTCGATGTTGCCGTTAGCCAACCCGATGGAGACCGAGATGGCCACGACGATCGCGATGATCGCCCACACCGACGACTCGAGTCCGATCGCGATGCCCGCCAGGGTCGTCGTCGCCGGACCGGTCCGAGCCGACTCGGCGATCTCGCGCACCGGGGTGCGCTCGGTCGAGGTGAAGTACTCGGTGATCTGGCTGACGACGAGCATCAGGATGACACCGGTCAGGACCGCGTAGAACGCCTTCCAGTAGTGGAGATAGGCACCGGCCACCGCGGCGGTGCCCGCCATGGTCAAGATGGCCGCCGTCCACACCCCGCGGTTGATCGGGGCCATGGCCGACTTGTCGGTGTTACGGGCGCGCACGACGAACACGCCGATGATGGTCGCGATGATCCCGATCGCCGCGATCACGATCGGGAACACGACGGTGCGTGCGGCGAGCGCCCCGTGGCCGATCGAGTTGAACGCGGCGACTCCCAGGATGATCGAGGCGATGATCGTGATCACGTAGGACTCGAAGAGGTCGGCTGCCATGCCCGCGCAGTCGCCGACGTTGTCCCCCACGTTGTCAGCGATGGTCGCGGCGTTGCGGGGATCGTCCTCGGGGATGCCCGCCTCGATCTTGCCGACCAGGTCGGCGCCCACGTCCGCCGCCTTGGTGAAGATGCCGCCGCCGACTCGCATGAACAGGGCGAGGAGGGAGGCGCCGAAACCGAAGCCGACCAGCACCGAGGTGGCGGTGTTCTGGAAGATGAGCACGATCACCGTCGCACCGAGCAGCCCGAGGCCGACACAGAAGAGGCCGGTGATCGCGCCGGTCCGGAAGGCGACCCGGAGGGCGGGGGCCATCTTCCCGTCTCGTGCCGCGGCGGCCGTCCGTACGTTCCCGCGCACCGCGAGGCTCATCCCGACGAAGCCGGTGAGCCCGGAGCAGAAGGCGCCGGCGAGGAAGCAGAGCACCCGGTAGAGCCCGGCCTGGGCGAAGGTCAGATCGGTCACCGTCTGGTGGAGGACCACCGTGGTCCCCCCGGTGAACACCACGTGGTTGACGGTGTGGGTGACCTTGGTCGCGGTGAAGAAGATGAGGACCGCCAGGGGTACGACGATGATCAGGATCGTCTTGAACTGGCGGGAGAGGAAGGCCTCGGCGCCCTCTTGGATGGCCTTCGCGATGTCCTTCATCGAGGCCGTGCCCTGGTCGGCCGCGAGCACGTTCCGCATCAGCAGGACACCCGTGACGAGGGAGGCCACCGCAGCGATGAGGGCCAGCACCAGCCACGCCTTCTCCTTACCGCTGAGGAAGAAGGCTTGGTACCCCCCTTCAGCGAGCAGGTGGATCATGGGCGGAGCTCCCTTCGAGATGGTGCGTGGTCACGGTTAGTCGGGTGTCGGCTCCCTACACCGCGACCGGCCGCAGAGCGCCCGGAGGCGGATTCCCCTGCGAAGCCACGGCGAGAAGGCCGGACGCCGGGGTGCGCCGCGGCGCGCCGTACCGGCAGCGGGGCCAGAAGATACCGACAAACCGGCTGGGCGGGCAAGGAGGGCAGCCAGTCGGCGCGCGGACGGCGCGGTGCACCGATGCGGCTCACGTCGGCTCCATCTCCGCTTCGGGGCCCGCGACGAGCTCGTACTCGGGGTTGAGGATGGCCTGGCGGTGGGCCCAGTCCCCGACCATCCCCTCTGCGACCAGCTTCGCCCCGGGCTGGATGCCCGCGATGCGCCGCCGGCCCTGGAAGACGAGGAGCAGGCGACCCGTGTCGTCCGCGAGCACGCACTCGAGGTTCGCCGAGCCCGCCCGGGGCTGGACCCGCACCGACTTGACCCGGCCCGCCACCCTGACCCGGCGGCGCCACTGCACCTCGCCGATCGGGGTGACCCCTTGGCTCGGGTGGGCGAAGGCGGCATCGTCGAAGGGCGCACGTCCGCCCGATCGGCCGGCGGTCTTCGGCGCCCGCCCGCCCGCCAGCCCCACGACATCGGCCCCGCGGCGCAGATAGCCGCGGAAGCGGCGCCGGCCGGTTAGCTGGTACGGGACGACCGTGGCGTTGACGTGGGACAGCTGCCCGACCGCAGCTGCGATCTGGTCGGCGGTCGCGTCGTGGAGCACCCGCTGCCAGACCGTGGCGAAGCCACGCCGAGGCAGCAGGACGGAGAGCTCGGTCTGCCCGTCGGCGACCGTCTCGGCAGCCAGCTCGAGCACGGCCCGGGTCAGCCTGCGGTCCTCGCACTCCACGATGTCGAGGGGCACGTTGGTGAGACCGAGCCGGCTCCATTCGGATTCGAGTTCGGCCGATACCTGGGGGTCGAGGTTGAAATGCACGGCTCTCAGCTCGTCGGGATGAAGCGAACGTGCGTACTGGAGTGCCCGGGCCGCTGCCATGTCCAGTCGGTCGATCAGCACGATCACGACATGTCGACCGAGCACCGGTGCTTCCGCCGCTTCCGCGGCCCCCTCTTCGAGTTGGCCTTCCTCGTCCATGTACTGGTGGTGCAGGGAGAGGAGCCCGAGCACACCGAGGGGGAGGATGACCAGGATCACCCACGCACCTTCGGTGAATTTCGCCACCACGATGATCACCAGCACGATCGCCGAGAGCACCGATGCAGTCCCGTTGATGACCAACCGCCGGCGCCAGTGATCTTCCTTGTGGGTGAGGTGATACTTGGCCATCCCGGCGCCGGCCATCGTGAAGCCGGTGAACACGCCGATGGCGTAGAGGGGGATCAAGCTGTCGACCCGAGCGCGGGTGATCACGAGGAGGAGCACCGAGACCACCGTGAGGACGATGATCCCCGAGGAGAACACCAGCCGGTGGCCGCGGCGGGTCAGCTGGCGGGGCAGATAGGAGTCCTCGGCGGCGAAGCTGGCGAGGAACGGGAATCCGGTGAAGGAGGTGTTCGCGGCGAGGATCAGGATGAACGTGGTCCCCACCTGGAGGAGCACGTAGAAGAAGGTGCCGATCCCGCTCGTCCCGTAGACGTACTTGGCAACCTGGGAGATCACGGTCGGCGATCCCTGCTCGAAGGGGATCGGATGGGTGACCGCGGCGAGCGAGGAGATCCCGAGGACGAGGGAGCCGAGGATCAGGGCCATCGACACCATGGTGATGCGGGCGTTGCGCGCCTCCGGGCGACGGAAGACGCTGACCCCGTTGGAGATCGCCTCGGTGCCGGTCAACGCGGAGCCGCCCGAGGCGAACGCTCGGAGGATGACGAAGAGACTCGCCCCGTACAGCAGACCGGACCCCGAAGTACCGACCGGGATGGTGCCGTGGATGCCGGTGATCGGGTGCGAATGGAGGGTCCCGGTCAGCGCCCGATAGATGCCGACCAGCATCAGGATGGCCATGTTGGCAATGAAGAAGTACGTGGGGACGGCGAAGGTGCGGCCCGCCTCCCGGATGCCCCGCAGGTTCCCATAGGCGATGAGGACGACTAAGACCACTGACATCCCGGTCGTCTCCGGCCACGGCCTGAGCGCGGGAACGACCGACGTGATCGCTGCCACACCCGCGGCGACCGATACCGCAACGGTCAGCGTGTAGTCGATGAGCAGCGCCATGGCCGCAATCTGCGCGACCTTGGGGCCGAAGTTTTCGCGGGCGACCACGTAAGCGCCACCGGCCTTCGTGTACACCCTCACTACCTCGAGATAGGAGAGGGTGACGAAGAGGAGGACGAAGATGACCGCGATGGTCACTGGGACGACCAGTGAGTACGCGGCGACCCCGACCGCAAGCACCAGCGGAATCAGCATCTGCTCGGTGGCGTAGGCCGAGGACGAGATCACGTCCGACGAGAGCACCGCGAGCGCCGTCGGCTTTCCGAGCCGTTCGGCGGACTGTCGGTCTGAGGCCAGCGGCGGTCCGAGCAGCCGGTTCTTCAACCGGTAGCCGAGCGTCTCGGGGAGGTCGACCTTGCCCACCGCGACCTCGGGCGCGAGACGCCGGCCGACCGGCGCCGAAACGGACCCACGTGAGGTCTCTTCCTCCGCCCGGCCCTGGTCGGCCACTCCGGCATCCTCGGGTTCCGACACACCGGTCACCGGCGGCTCCACCCGGCAAGTAAACCACGGAGGCTAAGGAGCACCTCACGTCCGGCGGCGGTGACCTGGGGCGGTGAGTTGTGAAGGGACCTGGATGCGTGTTGCATGGATCGCGTGCACATCATCGTCGTGGGCTGCGGACGGGTCGGGTCCGGCCTCGGAGTGGGCCTGGCCGGCCAGGGCCACTCGGTCACCATCATCGACCGCAACGCGAAGGCCTTCCGGCGCCTTCCCGAGGACTGGCCCGGCTCGACCGTGGTCGGCTCGGGCTTCGACCGCGACGCACTCGACAGTGCGCGCGCGACCGAGGCCGGCGCCCTCGCCGCGGTGACCAGCGGCGACAACTCGAACATCCTCACCGCACGGATCGCACGCGAGACCTTCGAGATACCGAACGTGGTCGCGCGGATCTACGACCCGCGCCGCGCCCAGATCTACCTCCGCCTGGGCATCCCGACGGTGGCCACGGTCGCCTGGACCATCGACCAGGTGCGCCGGCGCCTGGTCCCCGGCGAGGCCGACGCCGAGTGGTCGGACCCGACCGGAGCCATCTCGCTGGTCACCAAGGAGCTGCCCGAAAAGTGGGCCGGCAAGCGCCTCGGTGAGGTCTCGGTGCCCGGCGAGGTCACCCTGGTCGCCGTGGTGAGAGCCGGCGTCGCGCGCCTCGACGTCACGGACCTGGTCGGCCAGGACGGTGACGTGCTCCACCTGATGGTCTCGGAGGGAGCGCTCAACCGCCTGCGCGCCCGTCTCGGCGAGGCGGAGGCGACGCCCGCGCTCGACGGTTCGAGGTCCGACGACGCGGTTGCGGGCGGCCGACCATGAAGGTCGCCATCGCGGGCGCGGGCAGCGTCGGGACCGCGATCGCCTCGGACCTCCACGACGGTGGCCACGACGTGCTGGTCATCGAGCGGGATCCCGACCTGGTCGCGCGCCTCGAGCAGGACCTCGATGTGACCTGGGTGGTCGCCGACGCCTGCGAGGTCGCCTCCTTGGACAAGGCCGGCCTGGCGACGGTCGACGTGGTGGTCGCGGCCACCGGTGACGACGAGGACAACCTGGTGGTGTCCCTCCTCGCCAAGCAGGAGTTCGCGGTTCCCCGGGTGATCGCCCGGGTCAACAACGTGAAGAACCAGTGGCTGTTCAACGAGAGCTGGGGTGTGGACGTGTCGGTGTCGACACCTCAGCTCCTCACCGCGCTGGTCGAGGAGGCGGTCTCGGTCGGGAGCCTGGTCCGTCTGCTCCGCTTCGAGGGCGGCAACGCCCATCTCGTCGAGGTCACCCTCGCGGAGGATTCGCCCGCGGCCGGGGTGACCATCGCCGATCTCGGCGTCCCGCGAAACGCCACGCTGGTCGCGGTGGTGCGCGGCGACCGGTTGATCGTCCCCCGTGGCGACACCCGACTGAGCGTCGGCGACGAGGTGCTCGCCCTGGTGACCTCGGACGCGGAGGGCATGGTGCAGCACCTGCTCGTCGGACGTTGACGCGATGCAGGCGGCCTTCTTCGACCTCGACAAGACGGTGATCGCCAAGGCGTCGATCGCCGCCTTCGGCAGGCCCTTCTACCGGGGCGGGCTGGTCAACCGCCGACTCGTCCTCCGCTCGTTGGTCTCGCAGATCATCTATCTCCACCTCGGAGCGAGCGAGCAGAAGCTCGCCCGAGTGCGCGAGTCGATGCTGACCCTCACCAAGGGTTGGGACCGCGACCAGATCCGCGGGATCGTCCGCGAAGCGCTGGAGGACACCGTCGAGCCGATCATCTACGCCGAGGCGCTCGATCTGATCGAGGCCCACCGGGCGGCAGGTCACAAGGTGTACCTGGTCTCCGCGTCGCCCGAGGAGATCGTCGAGCCGCTCGCCGAGCACCTGGCTGTCGACGGGTGCATCGCGAACGCGGGCGGTGGTCGACGAAGAGGGGCGTTACTCCGGCGAGACCGAGTTCTACGCGTACGGGCCCTTCAAGGCGGAGGCGATGCGGCGGATCGCGGAAGAAGAAGGCATCGACTTGGAGGAGTCGTCCGCCTACTCGGACTCCTACACCGATCTCCCGATGCTCGAAGCGGTCGGCCGGCCGGTCGTCGTCAACCCCGACCGGGTCCTCGCAAAGATCGCTCGCGAACGCGAGTGGGAGGTCATGCAGTTCAGCAAACCGGTACGCCTACGCGATCGCGTCCCCGTTCCGAGCCTGCAGATGACCGCGGCCGCCGGCATCGGTGCGGCGGCATCGATCGGCGCGCTGGTGCTCTGGCGGATGACCCGGCGGGCGCACGCGTAGTTTCGAGGCGCGCCTCCCGCGCGACGATCCGGCTGGGTCCGAATCGTCGACGGTCGCGGAGGGGTCGCTCAGGTGGAGCGAAGGCGCTTGGCCGCGACGAAACCGAGGGCGATGAGGATGGCGAGGATCAGCAGCTTCTTCATGGGCTCCGATCGTACTGGCTCCACATGGAGTGCGCTCCCGGCGCGACCGACGTGGTGGCGATCCGCTGCCGGTCGGGGCGGAGATGCTCCGCGGAGGGCCGGATCAGACGGTGAGGAGGTCGCGGGCTCCGGTATCCGAAGAGGGGTGACGGAGCTTCGACATGGCCCGGGCTTCGATCTGGCGGATCCGCTCACGGGTCAGGTTGAAGTGCTCGCCCACCTCTTCGAGGGTCCGCGGCTCGCCACGGTCGAGACCGAAACGGAGGCGGAGGATCTCGCGTTCACGCTCGTCGAGCGGGGAGAGCAGGCGCCCGATCTCCTCGGGCAGGAGGGAGACCGCGGCGACCTCGAAGGGTGACTCGGCCGAACGGTCCTCGACCACGTCGCCGAGCTCGGCGTCGCCGTCCTCGCGGAGCGGCTCCGACAAGGAGAGCGGCTCCGCCCGGAAGCGCAGCGCCTCGACCAGCTTGTCCTCGGGCATCTCGACCTCGGCACCGAGTTCGGCGAGCGTCGCCGGACGGCCGTACTTGAGCTCGAGACGGGCCTGTGCCTTCTGCACCCGGGCGAGCGTGTCGCCGGCATGCACCGGGAGACGGATGGTCCGGCCGGTGTTGGCGATGCCACGGGTGATCGCCTGGCGGATCCACCAGGTGGCGTACGTCGAGAACTTGAAGCCCTTGCGCCAGTCGAACTTCTCGACCGCGTGCATGAGGCCGAGGTTGCCCTCTTGGATGAGGTCGAGGAGCGGCAGGCCGGAGGCCTGGTACTTCTTGGCGATGGAGACGACCAGCCGGAGGTTCGACTGGACGAAGGTCTGCTGTGCCGCCTCTCCCTGCAGTGCGGTGCGTCGCAGCTCCCGACGCTTGGCGGGGGTCAGTCCCTTCGGGGCGGAGGCCAGGTTCCCGTCGGCTTCGCGACCGGCCTCGATGGCCTGGGCGAGTCGGACCTCGTCGTCCTTCGTGAGCAGCGGGTACTGGCCGATGTCGGTCAGGTACAGCCGGACCAGGTCTTCGTCGTCTCGCTCGAGCCGCTCCTTTGCCAACGTCACCGGGTCCTTCGTCTGCCCCAACCGTGTGGGGGGCCGTCCTGCCCGATCCTGGGACCCCTCGGAGGTCCGGCCCCTCGTTGCGGTCTGGCTCTCACGGGCGCAGCGATTGCTGCTACCGAAGTCTACCGGACGCGTCAAGACCTCCGGTCGCAAAGCTCCCTTCCTGCCAGCGGGTATGTCGCAATCCGGCCGTGCGCGGGTTCGCGTGGCGGAGCCTCGCTCAATCGAGCGGCACCGTGTCCGGGAACGCGACCAGTCCCTGCCGGGCGCCCGCCGCGACCACCAGCGACTCGAGGTGCTGCTGGAACTGGTAGACGGCCTCGACGTCGTGGGGCCGGGTCACCAGGCGCTGCACCAGCCGCTCGCCGGCGTGCCAGTCCTCGGTCTCGTCCTGCAAGACGAGGCGGAGTGCGCGCAGGACCGGGCCGTCGGTGATCGGGCTCGCGACCCGCAGATGGCGCACGTAGGTCGTCACCAGACGGGGAAGGATCACCCGGTACATCGCGGCCAGCCTCGGCAGCGCACCGGGAGGGCCCTCTCCTCCGGGAAGCTCGTCGCCTTCGAGCGCCACGAACAACGCCTGGGTCGGGCGCGACGGCACGCTCAACCGCTCGGCGTCGACACCGGCCAACACCGGCAGGCGTTCGGCCCAGAGCTCGGCGTGCCACGCGTGCCGCATGCTCCGCGTCGACTTGGAGCTGCACCGCGGGGATCGGCATGTCGACGACCCACGACCCGAGCGTCGAATAGAGGGTGCTCTCGATGAACCGGTACTCGCCGACGAGCGCCGCGGTCACCCCGAGGGTGAGGACCGAGGCGACCCTCCCGCCCGGTCCGTCGCGTGGAGGGCCGGGTCATCCAACCTCGGGGGCCTCCTCGCCGGTCGCGCCCTTCGCCACGCCCACACATACCGACCGGTGCGGTATCGGTTGGTGATGGGCATCCGCCGGTCTCGCCCGAAGGCCTTCGTCGAGATGCGCACCCCTGGCGGCATCTGGCGGCGCTTGTACTCGGCCCGGTCGACGAGCTCGACCACACGTCGACCACCACGTGATCAGCCCTCCGCGATCAAGTCGTCGGCGGACCGATCTCCCTCGACGTAGCCCACGATCACCGGGTCGAGGACCGGGTAGGGCGGGAGCGGTTCGTCGCGCTGGTCGGGCCGAACTGGCCGAAGGCGCTTTGGTCAGGATCGGTTCGGGGACGAGG